>CAJYTK010000001.1 GCA_913777615.1 uncultured Agrobacterium sp.
ATCTTTCCGCCAGGCTCAAAGGCGATCGGCTCGACCGTACCTTTGGGTATGCCCTTCGCCAATCGCCTTTGCCCTGACGAAAACCTGCTCCGGCAGAACGTTTCTATTTAACAAGGAAACGCTCTAGACCTAGCTTCAGATAAAAGTTGTTGCACGGCTTTTGCGTTAAATCGCGCAAAAGACGTATCAACAGCCTTCGGAACGGTCCCGGCGCATTCTTCGGTAGTTACAGATCACGCAACGCTGGCGTTTGTCTTTTCAGGACCGGCTGGACGAGAGGCCCGCCGCGTCGCAAAGGTGGCCGCGAGATTGGAGCGGTGGCAGCGTCTATAAATTCAAGCGTTTCAACAGACATACCCGCTGGAAGATCGATAAAATTCTCAAGCATCATTCCCTCGCGATCATCCAGCACCTCCTGTTCCAGAGCAGAAGCAGGGACGAGAGCCACGGCGTTTTGAATGTTTTCAAAATAGGCGATGTTGCGATCCAAGACGGCGGGGTCACTCGTTTGACCATGCGCAAGAACGAGGTGTTTCGCCTTCAGGCCGCGAATAAGGTTCGACGAGGAGCGAAGGCTGCGCAAGTCTTCCGGCGAACTGCTCCAGACTTCCGGAATGGGATGCTCCACCGCATCGACGGCCAGACAAGTCTCAATCTCCGGTATCCACACGGCAAGATGGTCCGGCGTGTGTCCTGGAGTGTGAAAAAGATGCAAAGTGAGATCGCCGCCATGCAGGGTCATACTGTCGCCACTGAAGGTCAAGTTTGGTGAAACAAGCTCCACCTCGTCGAAGCGAGACTCCGTCTTCCTTTTCTCTGCCAGAGTTCGGAGCGCCGAGGGGTCACGCAATCGCTCGATTGCAGATTGATGCGCAATGATCGGCGCACCACTGACTGCACGATTGCCCCAGAAATGGTCCCAATCCATGTGCGAGTTGACAACGATCAGAGGCCGACCCTGCATCCGATCGGCAAGCAGATCCAGCGCGTGACGACACTGGCTGGGTGTCCCCAGCGTATCGATCAGCACGTTGAAACGCTCGGTCCCGACGAACACAGCGTCGACCTCATCGCCAGCCCGGATAATGGCGATACGGTCATCCAGGCCCGCGTAGGACGTCAGCGTCACATCATTCGTCATTGTTCCCACCGCTTGATTGCCAAAACGCAACAGACCGTTTTACGACTTGGCCAGATCATGGTTGGAAGGCTTTGATGTCGTCAAGCGCTTAGACGGTCTTCGTGTGCCAGCCTCGCAAAAGCCCCCAAGCCCTGAACAGCTTTCAGACGGATGGCGGACTTGGAGATTGTTGGACAGACGTGCTAAACCGCTTCTCCTTTAAGAAGGTACCACTAGGAAGACACGGTCCATGACAGCCCGCGACGACAATACGATCGATTTTTACGCCCGAGAAGTTGCTGCCTATACGACCCGAGGCGAAGAGGCCTCCCCTCGCCTCAAGGCCTTTCTCGCCATCCTGCCAGCGGGCGGTCGTATTCTTGAACTGGGCTGCGGCGCAGGTCAGGATAGTGAGGCCATGCTTGGTCTCGGCTTCGACGTTCACCCCACGGACGGTACGCCTGAAATGGCCCGCGCTGCCCAAGACCGTCTCGGCGTTGCGACCAGCACGCTGCTCTTTGAGGATATTAACGAGCAAAACGCCTATGATGGAATCTGGGCCAATGCCTGCCTGCTACACGTGCCCCGTGCCACGCTTCCGTCCATCATCGCCCGCATCCATGCTGCCTTGAAAGATAAGGGCGTGTTCTATGCCAGCTACAAGGCAGGCACTGCTGAAGGCCGCGACGATCTCGACCGCTTCTACAATTATCCTTCTCCCGAGTGGCTTTTGGAGGTCTACCAGCGATGTTCCTGGACCTCAGTCACTATCGACGAAGCCGAAGGCGGCGGCTACGACAACAAGCCAACCGACTGGCTGCATGTAACCGCCGTGAAACCATAACGGCGCCCTTTTTTTGGGCGCGATCCTGCTTTTCACGTTGCACACCGCATATCCGCGGAACCTATTCCACTCAGAACTGTTCTCAGCGTGGGGAACACAGGGACAGAATTCGTGACCGGACAAGAATACCGATTGGCAAGATTTCTGAGCCATGACGCCATAAAGCAAACCTCTCGCCCTGCATCGCGAAAATCTGTGCAGACCGACGAACTTTTCTCGCATCTGCTACAGCGCCTGGACGAAGCAGAAATGCCGGATGACCAGTCTTGCGCAGATGCCGAGAAGAGAGGCGTTCAGAGTTCCAAGATGCTTCCTTGTTAAGGAAGAGCTCCAAGACCTCTAACTGAGAGTGGGCCCGCGCCTGCATCACGAGTGCGAGCCTTCACCTGAGCGTCGCTGAGCGATCAGTATATTTGCACCCCGTTGCTCTTCAGTTTTTCAAGAACGTCCCTGTTGTCAGCATCACGGGAAAGACCTTCGACCTTCTTGAGCGACCGGATATCGAGCAGAGCTTTTATATTTTCGGCTGGAACGTTGATGTCGATCCGTTCAAGTTTGCGCAAAGGCACAAGTGTTTGGAGATCGAAACTGTCAATCATCGACGTGACAAAAATGGCTTTCAGATTGACGCAGAGGCCAATATCCGATGTGTCTCTAACGTCGAAAACAGTCTCTTCACCTCCCCAGAAATACCATGCATAGGGATAAATCTCTTCCCCGCCATCGAATTGTACCCTGTCGACGGCATCGAGGAGCTCAGGCGTCAGGGGGTAGCGAACAAGATAATCAAGCGCCTGCGGTATAAGGTCATACCCGTCCTGCTCAAGATCGACCTGTCGGCCAAGAACATGGCTGGCAAGTTGCTCTGGAGTGCCAAGGTCAAGCAGCTTGGATCGCAACAGCGATGACATGACAACGAGCTTCAAATTGGGATCGGAAAACGGAGCGCCGGGGGCGCCCTTGGCAACCGGGTATGGTGGGGCAGTCGGTTCTGTATATTCGGCCTTGGGGTTGGAAATCTCAATCTCGTACAGATTTCCATTGCTGATCCGCGCAGACAAAATGCCCTCCGGAAGACGCATTGTGCCGTAGCGCGTCCCGCGCAGGACCTTACTTTCCTCACCGACCTTCATGTCGGGGACAGCAGATGGCAATTCTTTGAGGCTGATGCCCATGGGTACACCCGCTATTGTCTGATCGAAGCGAGAGTTGAACGTGATCGTTCCAATCCGACCGGTACGATCCAGTCGCACGATCACCCCATAGGTGTTTTCCAGAATGTCGATCACCCCACCCTTATGCGGCGCAGGGGCGCGCCAGGCGGTACCCATGGCCTTCTCAACTGCCGCGCCCGGCATGCCCGGTCGCAATGCTGCAAGTGCTGACACATCCACGCTATCGTCTTGCGCTATCAAAGGCTCGCCTCCCATTCCCGCAACGATACCCAATGTGACTGCTCCGGTGAGGAACTCTCTTTTTCGCACACGGTGCTCCCTGCGCAGATAATGAACCTGAATGAAGAAGGATGATGATATCCGAGAAACGACCAGAGATTAAATGCGGGCTTGTTTCATCGCTTCTGCGGGGACGTCTTCGACCCGCTACGGCGAAATACTATTCCCGATACCGGCAGCGCAAAGGCACTGAAAGAACGATTTTCCGTGCCGAGAGACAGACGGCCCCGGCGCAAATTTACCTCTCAGATCTCGGAGAGCGAAGCCAGGTTTGTTGATGCCGTGAAGACGACGCCCGTTACGTTATAATCGATAGAGGCTTTGCCAGTCAGCCCCAGCCCAAGCATTCTGATCAAGCGGGTGCCGAAACCTGATTTTTTCGGCGGGCTCACGGCAGGGCCTCCGCTTTCAACCCATGCGAAGTGAAATTCATCGCCATCGATCCTCCAATCGATGATGACCCTTCCCTCACTCGTCGACAACGCACCGTATTTGGCCGCATTTGTTGCAAGTTCATGCAGCGAAAGCGCAAGCGTGTTGCTCCCCTGGTGGGACAGAAGGAAATCTGGACCTGAGATAACAAAACGCTTTCCCGCATCGAAGGGTTCAATCGCGCGTTCGATGACAGCCCTGATATTGGCCGAGAGAAAGTCCCTACCCCGCAGCACATCATGAGACCGTCCAAGCGCATCCAGGCGGCTCGTGATGTTGTTGCGCATCGTCGTGACATCGAAATCACCGCGCATCGACTGGTTGACGATAGACTGCACGGTCGCCATCATGTTCTTGATGCGATGGCCCATCTCCTGGGCAATGACCGCCTTCTCCGCCTCGACTGCCTTACGCGCCGTGATGTCCATCGAAATGCCGTTCATCAGGATCGGCTGCCCATCGGCGCTGAACTTCGTTTCCGCTCGAACCTCCACCCAGCTTAAAGTGCCGTCCGGTCGATTGATACGATACTCGACCTGGAGATTGCCATCGGACGAAAGAGCCGACATCACCGCATCCTGCCAGCGGTCGAAATCACCCGGATGGATGGACGATTTGAGCTCCTCATAATCGAATTTATCGGTAGGGCTGCGGCCGAAATTGTCCTTGCACAGGGCGGAACAAGACAGCTTCTGCGCTGGAAGGTCGAGCGTCCAGGTTCCCAAACCGCCTGCCTTCAGCGTAAAGTTCAAGCGCTCTTCGCTGGCAATCAGATCAGCGATCCGACGTTCCAATTCGAGCTGATAGTCTTCCTGGTTCTTGATCGCGTTGATTGCACGCTCTCGTGTCACATCATGCTGAGACGCGAAGAAATACATCAGCTCCTCGCCATCGAAGACCGGCGAGACCAGCAGCCTGTTCCAGAAGATCGACCCATCCCGCTTGTAGTTGAGGAGATCCAGTTCGATGGAGGTGCGCTCCGCGATGGCACGCTTGAGACGGCTCACGTCATCAGCATTCGTTCCCGGCCCCTGCAGAAAGCGGCAATTCTTGCCAAGCGTTTCCTCGCGGCTATAGCCTGTCAGCCTGGCAAAAGCATCATTGACGAAAATGATCGGGTTATCCGCCTTTCGCGGATCGGTTATCACCATCGGCATCCGCGACGCGCGCATCGCCGCCGCAAACGGGCCGGCACCAGATACCAGCTCGCTGATTTCATGTTCGGTGTACAGGTGCTCGGGATTGTCCATGAGAAATCCATATACTCCCTTTGTTCTTTTGTATTGTGGAAAATGGATGTCGGACAAAGAGGAGCATTGGCTGTCGGCGCGATGCGTCCGCGGCGCCATCACACGGTCCCCGAACGCGCTTGCAAACGACCTTGGCCGGTTCCCCGCCAGGGTCCATCCCCGTCCCGCGGGAGCGAAATGCAGGGCTACAGGGTGCAGATTTCCTGCACGCATGCGACCTCAAATTCGGCATAGTGCCGGTTGCCGCGGCTGATGCGTCAATCTTTCGATCAGTCCGCGAACGAGTGAGCGTATCGCTCATCGATGCGGAGTTCGGGCCAATGTCGATTGCGGCGATCGTGTCGCAGATCATGCTTGGCGCTCCTTAGTCAGCGAGTAACGCCCTCCCCGGACGGAAATGGATCAGGATATTGCTCTCCCTAAAAACGAACACGTTACGGCAGGCTTTAATCGCAATCACGGTCTGCGTTGAGGACGGCTCGGAAAAAAATTTGTATGATTTGAACCAATCGCCAAAAGGTTGCTTATGTTAAAGCCGTTATTACGAAAAGCGAAGCAGGAGGATCTTCATGGGCTTGGAAACAGTCACGGCGCAGGAATGGCTTGATCGAGTGAAGCAGCGGGCAAGCAAGCTGCCAAATGATCTAGGAGATTGTGTGCGCAGGTTTGAACTTACACCTGCCGGCATGCCGCTTGAGGAGATCGAGGCTGGGTACCAAAAAGGGGGCCTTTCATTAGGCAACGATTTCCGGCCGAAGAGCCTTGTAACAGCCGTGGATGGTGACCTTGCGGTGGACGGGCTTGTCTCCACGCAAGGCGAAGATGGAAACGCAACCCTGATTGTCTTTGGTGATTTACGATGCAGGAGCTTGATCAATCATTGGGGGAGTATCGTTATCGTGACTGGCAGCCTGATAGCCGACGAGTGGGTGTATGCCGCAAGAGAAGACTCGTCGCTCATTGTTGGTGGGAATTTCAAGACGCCGATCTTCATAGGCGCAGATATTGAGCTAACCGTGGGCGGAATCCTGGAGGCAGATTATGCCTATGGCTACGCAACCAGCCTACCTGAATCAGGGCAAGTTTACGGTAAAGATAAATCGCTGGAGAACCGAAGCTGGCGAGAGATCGCGGCTAGGCTGGGTCTTGGTCACGAGGTAACGGCAGAGGACGCCCTGATGCAGGCGATCGACCTGAGGGTGATAACAACCGAGAGCCTGCTGCCGCGTTAATCCTTCGCCTTGGATGAACGTAAAACACCGCCAGCGCAGAGAGAACCGTCTCAGCCATGTCCAAATGCAGTTCGCCGCAAAACTGCACTTGTTAGGTCTACCGCGGCGCACTGAATATCATGCGGAAAGGACTGCGCTCACGAAGACGCTTTCAGACACTATTAGGCGAAGGACTACTTCGCACTCCAAAAGCTTGCGCTGGCGCCAACATATCCGTTGGCAAATTCGGAGAACTTCTCTTTTGTGAAGAGCACCGAAGACGTGCGCTTCTTGCGGGTCATAGTGGCTCTTGCACACCCCACCAACAAAGCCGAGGGCGCAGCCAGTTGTCCATCACGATTTGACTATCATGGAATTGACCCGCCAAGGAGGACCATTCGATGAGACCACCGAAAGCCATTTTAGAAACCGTGATCTATGCGACCGATCTTGATGCCGCGGAGCGCTTCTATCGTGACGTTGTCGGGCTCGAGGTTGTCAAAACTTTTAAGAACCAGTTCGTTTTCCTGCGCTGCGGCGAGCAGATGCTGCTGATCTTCAATCCGGAGACATCGCGCATCGCGGAAGGCGGCAATCCGCTTCCCCGTCATGGCACCACAGGAGCGGGGCATTTGTGTTTCAGGGCTGAAAACAAGGCGGAGGTCGATGCGTGGCGCGATCACTTCGTCGCCAAGGGTGTAGCGATCGACCTCTACTTCCGTTGGGACAACGGCACCTATTCCGTTTACGTCCGCGACCCCGCCGGCAATTCTGTCGAAGTGGGAGAAGTAGGCCTGTGGGCAATCTAAGAGGACGTGCGCTCTGACAAAGAAAAGGGCCCAAACGCTAAGCGTCGAGCCCTCTTCGTCAAGTCTGGCGGACGGCATCCGATAAGAAAACCGCCCTGCCCGCTAAATCTGGCGAACCGTGATCGTCTCTTCCTCGGCAACCTTCAGCGGGTTACGCAGCGGCAGGCCAAAGCCACCGGCTTCGATCTCGAACACATCGCCAGCTTCGGTCTTGATGCCATCCGCGAAAGACAGCGTGGCCGTGCCGAACATGTGAACATGCACTTCGCCCGGAACGCGGAACAAGCCGTATTTGAAGTGATGATATTCGAGGTTCGCGAAGGTGTGGGACATGTTGTCCTCACCGGAAACGAACGGCTTTTCGAAAATCACCTTGCCGTCGCGCAGGATACGGGACGTGCCGCGGATATCGGATGGCGGTGCGCCAACGCGAATTTCCGGACCGAAGCTTGCGGGGCGCAGCTTGGAGTGAGCGAGGTAGAGATAGTTGATCCGCTCGGTCACGTGGTCGGAGAACTCGTTCGACACGGCAAAGCCGATGCGCACAGGCTCGCCCTTGTCGGAGATCACGTAGATACCGGCCATCTCCGGCTCTTCGCCACCATCAAGCGCAAAAGACGGAGAGACGAGCGCTGCACCCGGAGCCGCCGAGACGTGGCCGTTGCCCTTGTAGAACCATTCGGGCTGTACGCCTTTTTCGCCAGCCTTCGGCTTGCCGTTCTCGAGGCCCATCTTGAACATCTTCATCGAGTCCGTCAGCGTCTCGTCAGACGCTTCCGAAGTCTTCTTGTGCATGCTGTCGCGCGTGGCGGCAGAACCGAGATGCGTCAGGCCTGTGCCGGTCAGATGCAGATGCGCCGGATCTGGATGGGTGATCGGCGGCAGGAAGCGGCCTTCGGAATAGGCCTTTTCGAGATCGACCGCATCGCCAAACCCGTGGGCCGCAATTACCTCAGCGAGCGACTTGCCGCCATTGGCAGCTTCCATCGCCAGCGTATAGACCGAATCTGTGTTGTTGACCGCACGAGCCTGCTCGCCGTCCTCGCGTGCCGCGACGATGATCTTGCCGCTGGCATCCTTGATTTGAGAAATCAGCATGATTGTTCCTTCCTGGGCGTCATGAAACGCCGCCGCCTCATGGAAGTGGCCGGAAACCGGCCACTTGCTGTCGTTCTATAGGTGGGGGTGGACCTGACGGTCAGCCCTTGTTCTTGTTGTAGACATCGAAGAACACGGCAGCCAGCAGCACAAGGCCCTTGACCATCTGCTGGAAGTCGATGCCGAGACCGACGATCGACATGCCGTTGTTCATCACGCCCATGATAAAGGCGCCGATGACCGCACCGGTGATCTTGCCGACGCCGCCGGAAGCGGACGCGCCGCCGATGAAGCAGGCCGCGATCACGTCCAGTTCGAAGCCCACGCCAGCTTTCGGCGTTGCCGAATTCAGGCGCGTTGCCACGATCATGCCGGCGAGACCAGCGAGAACGCCCATATTGACGAAGGTCAGGAAGCTCAGGCGTTCGGTGTTGATACCGGAAAGCTTCGTCGCCTTCTCGTTGCCGCCCATCGCATAGATGCGACGGCCGATCGTGGTGCGACGGGTCACGAAGCTGTAGATCGCAATCAGCACCAGCATGACGATCAGAACGTTCGGCAGACCGCGATAGGTCGACAGGCTGTAGCCGAGGAACATAATCGCAGCGGCGATCAGCAGGTTCTGCACAAGGAAGAAACCGAAAGGCTCAACCTGGATGCCGTGCTTCTCATTGACCTGACGACGACGCCAGGCCAGCACGAGAAGAACAGCCGAAATCGCAATCGTCAGGATCAGCGAGGTGGTGTTGATGCCTTCGATGCCGCCAATGTCTGGCAGGAAGCCCGTGCTGATGACCTGGAAATCGGACGGGAACGGACCGATGTTCTTGCCGCCCAGAACGAACAGTGTCAGGCCGCGGAATACCAGCATGCCCGCCAGCGTCACGATGAAGGACGGAATGCGGTGATAGGCAATCCAGTATCCTTGCGCCGCACCGATGATGCCGCCGATGACAAGGCAGATCAACGCGGCCAGGAACGGGTTCATGCCCCATTGCACGGTCAAGATCGCGGCTATCGCGCCAACAAAGGCGACGATGGACCCGACCGAAAGATCGATATGCCCCGCCACGATGACGAGCAGCATGCCGAGCGCCATGATGACAATGAACGAGTTCTGCAACACCAGGTTGGTCAGGTTGACCGGACGGAAGAGAATGCCGCCTGTGTAGAACTGGAAGAAGAGCATAATGGCGACGAGCGCGATCAGCATGCCGTATTCGCGGATATTGGACCGGATATACGAGCCGACCGAGACGACGTTGTTCTCTTCGGTGGATGTGTTGGTCGAACTCATCAGTTCTTCTCCCCTGAGCGCATGATAGCGCGCATGATGCTTTCCTGGCTCGCCTCTCCCTTCGGCAATTCGGCGACAATCCGTCCTTCGTTCATCACGTAGATGCGGTCGCAGTTGCCAAGCAGCTCGGGCATTTCCGATGAGATCATCAAAACGCCCTTACCGTCGGCGGCAAGCTGGTTGATAATGGTGTAAATTTCATATTTCGCACCGACGTCGATACCGCGCGTCGGTTCGTCCAGAATAAGCACGTCCGGATTGGAGAACAGCCATTTGGACAGCACGACCTTTTGCTGGTTGCCGCCCGACAGATTGACCGTTTCCTGGAAGATGCCGGAAGAGCGAATACGCAAGCGCTTGCGGAAATCGGACGCGACCTGCATTTCCTTGATGTCGTCAATGACGGTAGCAGACGAGACACCGGCAAGATTGGCAAGCGTCGTGTTGTGCAAAATATTGTCGTTCAGCACGAGACCCAGATGCTTGCGGTCTTCGGTCACGTAGGCCAGGCCGGCGTCGATCGCCTTGCGAACGGTGCTCACATCCACCGGCTTGCCGTGGATCAGAACATCGCCGGAGATCTTGTGACCATAGGACTTGCCGAACACGCTCATGGCGAATTCGGTGCGACCTGCACCCATGAGACCCGCAATACCGACAACCTCGCCCTTACGGACATTGATGTTGATATCGTGCAGGACCTGACGATCGCGGTGCTGCTGGTGATAGGCGTTCCAGTTCTTGACTTCGAGAATGGTCTCGCCGATCGGCACATCGCGCGGCGGATAGCGGTCTTCCAGATCGCGGCCCACCATGTTGCGGATGATCACGTCTTCGCTGATCTCTTCCTTATGGCAGTCGAGCGTCTTCACCGTCATGCCGTCGCGCAGCACGGTGATCTGGTCGGCCACCTTGCGCACTTCGTTCAGCTTGTGAGTGATGATGATCGAGGTCAGCCCTTGCGTGCGGAACTCCATCAGGAGGTTGAGCAGCGCTTCGGAATCGCTTTCGTTCAGCGATGCGGTCGGCTCGTCGAGGATCAGAAGCTTCACGCTCTTCGACAGCGCCTTGGCGATTTCCACCAGCTGCTGCTTGCCGACACCGATATCGGTGATGAGCGTTTCGGGCGATTCCTTCAGGCCGACCTTCTTCAGCAACTCGCGTGTGCGCGTGAATGTCTGCTGCCAGCTGATGACGCCGTTCTGCGCGACCTCGTTGCCGAGAAAAATGTTTTCTGCAATCGACAGAAGCGGCACGAGCGCCAGCTCCTGGTGAATGATGATGATGCCGATATCTTCACTGTCGTTGATGGCGCGGAAATTGCGCAGCTCACCCTCGTAGTGGATTTCGCCGTCATAGGTGCCAGCGGGATAAACGCCGGAAAGGACCTTCATAAGGGTCGACTTTCCCGCGCCATTCTCGCCGACGAGCGCATGTATCTCACCCTGACGAACCTTGAGGTTCACGTTTTGCAGCGCTTTCACGCCCGGAAACGTTTTGGTGATGTTGCGCATTTCGAGAATGGTGTTGTCCATATCACAATCCTGCGCCGTACAATCCGGCGTTCTTATGTGGGTAAACGGGGAGCGACGATCACGTCGCTCCCCGTCACGATCATGAAGAAATTACTTCAGCTGGTCGGCCTTGTAGTAACCGCTTCCAACCAGAACCTTTTCAGCATTGTCCTTGGTCACGAGAACCGGCTTCAGCAGGTAGGACGGAACAACCTTGACGCCGTTTTCGTAGGTCTTGGTGTCGTTGACTTCAGGCTCTTTGCCTTCCATCAGCGCGTTGACCATGTTGACGGTAACCTTGGCGAGTTCGCGGGTGTCCTTGAAGACGGTCGAGTACTGTTCGCCAGCCATGATGGACTTGACGGACGGAACTTCAGCGTCCTGACCGGAAACGACCGGCAGCGGCTGGTCCTTGGAACCGTAACCTACGCCCTTGAGCGAGGAGATGATACCGATGGAGATGCCGTCGTAAGGCGACAGAACCGCATCAAGCTTGGCGTCGGTGTAGTAAGCGGAGAGCAGGTTGTCCATACGAGCCTGGGCTGTTGCCGGATCCCAACGCAGCGTACCGACCTTGTCCATGCCCATCTGGCCGGACTTCACGACGAGCTTGCCGCTGTCGATGTAAGGCTTCAGGACAGACATCGCGCCATCATAGAAGAAGAACGCGTTGTTGTCGTCCGGCGAACCACCGAAGAGCTCGATGTTGAACGGACCCTTGCCGTCCTTCAGGCCAAGCTTGTCGGCAATAGAGGTTGCCTGCAGAACGCCAACCTGGAAGTTATCGAAGGTTGCGTAGTAGCTGACGTCGCCGCTGTTACGGATCAGGCGGTCATAGGCGATAACCTTGATGCCCTGTTCGCCAGCCTGCTTGAGAACGTCCGACAGAGTCGTGCCGTCGATCGAAGCGATAACGAGGACCTTGACGCCCTTCGTGACCATGTTTTCGATCTGGGAAAGCTGGTTCGGAATGTCGTCGTCAGCATACTGAAGATCGGTCGTGTAGCCGGCGTCTTTCAGCTGCTTGACGATGTTGTTGCCGTCGTCGATCCAGCGAGCCGAGGACTTGGTTGGCATGGCGATACCAACCGTGCCCTTGTCCTGCGCCCAGACGGGCGACGCAAATGCTGCAGCGCCGATGGCGCAGGCAGCAAACAACGAAATGATGGATTTCATGAACTCTCTCCCTTGGAACCCTTTTAGGCACCTGTATCCTTACAGACTGCCGTCAAATCCATGCGCGGTAGTGAAGAATCGAGCTTACTCGAACGGGCTCCCTGAGCTATTCCGTCTTTCACCGCTCCTCCCCGGCATGAGGTGCAAACTGTTCTGAATCCATATAACTGTCAAATAGAATATCTCTCTTTTCCTATATCTTTTTTGGTATATTAAATCGATATAAATTTTTGTCGGGCGCGTTAACAGCTCAGAAGGCACGAAAAATGGAACGGGATGAAACAAATCTGAGTGAGCTTCCCTCCGTTACAGAAGACAACCCCCTGTTGCGCGCAGGGTTGAAAATGACCCATCTACGTATGCTTGTGATGGTAGAAGAACACGGTCAGGTCAGCGCGGCCGCGACCGCGCTCAACATGACGCAGCCAGCCGCATCGCGAATCCTGTCGGAAATGGAAGCCATTGTGAAAAGCCCGCTTTGCCAGCGGGCATCGCGTGGCGTGGTGTTAACCAAGTTTGGAAAAGCCCTGGCAACACGCGCCAAGAAGATTCTGCTGGAGCTCCGAGAGGCGAGTCGCGAACTGGCGCAGATGAAATCGGGAAGCGGCGGATCGGTCTATATCGGGTCCGTTACGGCTCCGGCCATCAGCATGGTGGTGCCGGCCTTGCGCAAGGCGATGGACATCTATCCCGGCATCGAGATCAGCGTTCAGGTGGAAACCAGCAATATTCTCGCACGCGAGCTCTTGGCCGCACGGCATGACTTCGTCATCGGCCGCATTCCCGACGATCTCGACCCGGCTCTGTTCAACGCCCATGAAATCGGCATCGAACGCGCCTGTCTTCTGGTCGGCAAGAATCATCCGTTGCTCCAGAACCCTCCGGCGAGGTTGGAGGACCTTTGCGATTACGACTGGGTGTTCCAGCCTCCGGGCACGCTGCTTCGGCGCACGATCGAGGATGTCTTCCTGTCGCATGGCGTTTCGCTGCCGCGCAATATCATCAACACGCCGTCCACCGTGCTGACACTCGCCATCGTTTCCGCCACCAATGCGATCGCGCCACTGGCGCTGGAAATGGCTGAATTCGTGTCCGGCCAGCACGCCCCCATAGGCGAGATTCGCATTCTGCCGACCGATTTCGAACTGAGCGTCAAACCCTTCAGCCTGCTGACGGTCAAAGACCGGGTATTGCCGCCAAGTGCGCAGCTTCTCTATGACCTGATACTCGATGAGAGCCGCAAAAGCGCATGATACTTAAGCCTCGGGCAACATTGCGATGATTGTCTACCGAGGCGCCACCACCGCGCATGCCCTCAATCAGCCCGACAAAGGTTCGGCGCTTACATCATCGTCACGACACTCGGAATTAAGTTTCGAAAGACGATGATACGACCTTAAAAGAGTGGGAACGTCATGCTTTTCGGCCAGTCGGTTTTTCAGTCTGTTGTCGCCCGCCTTGAGCGCGAAGCGGAAGAACTGCCCGAGGAGGAAGATCCGGCAATCTTCAGCCGCCGCATCATCTTCGATCCTGGCCCACTCAAGACATCCGACATGCCGGAGATGGAGGCGGACAATCGACCGCTCTCGGCCTATCTCGACCTTCTGGAAGATGCGCCACTCTTGGAAGGGCCCGTGCCGGCACAAGACACAGAAGACCCGCCTCCAGCCGTCATGCCCGCCTACCTGCAGAAGACATCGCTCGCCGAGGTGAGCGATGAGCTTGGCATTGGCGAACACGATACGCTGGACAGCCTGACCGAGAAGCGCCGCCGCTTCGCGCGGCTCAATCATCCAGATGCGGTGCCCGCCGCATTTCGCCAGAACGCCCATCTGCGCATGACCGCAGCCAATCTCCTTATCGATCAGGCCATCCGGCTTCTGGCATTACAGGGCGTAAACCGTCGCTAACTTACCCTTCAATCCTGCTCTGATGTCGAAATGGTGTCTTCAGGCTTATCCACGGAGGGCTTGAAGGTCAGCAGCAACGCATAGGCAGCATAGAGCGCCAGTCCACCGACAAGCGTCGACCAGAAGGGTTCATGATTGACGAATTCAACGACTGCCCAGCCAGCGCAGGCGCCGACGATCAAGAGCCGCACCCAGAGCGGACGATACATGGGGTGGTTGGTGTCGATAAAAAGCATGGTTTCTCCATCGTGCCACGCGCGCCTCTCCTTAAAGAAACCGGCGCAAGCTCGAAATCGGCACGTCCGGGCAGCATATCCCCCCAAGAGGCGGCAGAATGCAAGACCGCAAGATCAAGAGCGAGGGGATAATCGAACGCCCAAACCTGATTGTGATCGAAGGAACGTCTTCCTCCGCCTCATCTCGTGACGGAATAGCGGGGCAACCTGTTGATCGCAGTTCAAGGGCAGTAAGGTGTCATAAAACAAAAACGGTGCGCATCGGCACCGCTTCGTCATCGTTCATAAATGCGGGGGGCGATGAGTGATGATCACTCTTCGATCTTGCGCAACAGGCCGACCAGCTGATCGCGGGCTTTCTCGCCGCCCAGCCTGCGAACGACCTTGTCCTCATGCGCCTTCCATACCCGCTGGATATCGTCGAGCAGGGCGTTCCCATCTTCTGTCATTTCCAGATAATGAACACGCCTGTCGGTCAGGGATTTGCGTCGGCTCAGAAGCCCCTTCTCCTCAAGCCCGTCGATGATCGCGACGAAATTCGCCCGCTGAATGCCGAGCGCTTCAGCCACATCGCTCTGCTTTAGATCGGAATTGTTGGACACGACGACAAGAACGGAAAAATCTGCCGGCCGAAGACCGTAGCCGAGAAGATTTTCGTTAAACTCACTGACCACTGCAAGTTGTGCCTTGCGAAGCCGGTAAAGCACTGCATCGGACAGGATAGAGTAGTCGATATCCAGCTTCGCACGTTTGGACTGATCAGGAGACGACTCTTTCGTCTCCGAATATTTCCCCTTCGCCCGACCTTGCTCGAAAGCGATATCCAAAGTCATCCCGGTCTCCTGTCGACAATCGTCATATAGTGGAAGCTGTTGAAATATGTTTATTAGAACAATGTTTAATAGTAATTAATCCAGCGGTCTAGTCTTTGAAGGAGCGAAAACTTATAGAGCGCTGATCGCCATGCGCCGCTTCTATACTGCAGGACTGAATATTGGCGTCGATAACCAATATATTGTAAATGCATCATTAATTCAGTCTCCGACACCCTTTAGAACACTCCCAGAAAGCGTCGCTGCGCCCGGGTAATTGCGGTTCAGTCTTCGAAAAAACGACGACTGTTAATTTACGCCCGCAAGAAATTGGGTGCAATCCTAAGATGTGACATATAACAGATGATTTATCATGTTTCTTCACCTTTCAGCCTTTGGTCGGAGCCAGCGGCATTTTAAAGATTGAAGAGACGTGAAAGCTGGTTTAAGAAACCGACCATATTAAAACGCGACTCGAAGCCGCGTCTTAAGGGCACCCGTAGCTCAGCTGGATAGAGTGTTGGATTCCGATTCCAAAGGTCACAGGTTCGAATCCTGTCGGGTGCGCCATTTATTTCAACCCTCGCGCGGCAAATATCCGATGATGTACCATACCTCGTGATGTGGGCCGTCGGCATGGTTTTGATCTTGCTTTGGCTGGCGATATGGCTTGCGCGAAAGTAGACCCTTTGTGTCGCCTCGACCATGGCTTCATCAGACCGCGCCGGGAGCGATGCTTTTAGCTTCGAACGTGATCAGCACGGCGGCGACCAACGCAGCAATCGTCGCCAACAGAAATACAATGACGAAAGTTGCAGCAGCTCTCATCCCTCCCATATGGACATCGCGCATAAACCAGCGGATCTGCGCCTGCGCATACCATATAGTTGCGACCGCTATTGTTATGAGACCTGCTAGAACACCTTCGTGTCCCGGCATACTGAGAAAATCAAATCCAAGCCCAAGCACGAAAGCAAAGGGCGCTGCCACGTAGCACTGGCTAAAGAATGGTGGGCGTAGGGAATCGCGGGTGATTAGGACTTTCCTTGATCGAAGCAGCGCGACGGCCATGCACAAGGGAAAGATTCCGAAAATAACGCCTCGTGCGATCAGAAGATTGGAGCCGGATCCTAAAGCCCTGACGGCAGTGGCGGCGTCGTAGATCGAGGGCAAAGCACCTGCGACGCCTTGCGAAATCATCAGAGTAATCAACAGAAAAAGAGGCGGACTGAGGGTGTCCTCGTATTGGTCTTCGGGCTTGTCGGCCAGTTCGGTGTCTGCATAGCGCATCATCTCAAGCGGCCGCACGATGGAGCGCCACATGGTGATAGGATAGAAGACCAGCCACGACACCAACTCGTAGAGCAGTTCTTCGAGCGACTTCAGCAATTTCATGAAGTCCATAGGCTCAATCCTCCCATTAGACGGATACCTGGAAAGTGCGCTCTCATACCAGCGACGAGCGCCTGCGTCATGGCGCCACTGCTTGCAGTCGTTACCGTGTGTGTGGCTCTATGATGATGCTCGTCACCGTTGCTGTCGGGATGGGAGCGACGACTAGCCGCCGTAGCGGATTCGGGATAGGTGATTTAGAAATCAGTCTTTGCTAACATACGACCGGAGGAGACGATAGATGCGGATATTTAAAAGCCTGATGGTGTGTTCAGCCCTCCTGGCTGCGGCGCCATCGTTTGCGGATGCCACGAGACTCGAGGTCGTGCATTTCGCGGCAGGATCGTCCAGTTCTACCATCAAGTCTTCCGTGAAAGGCTATCAGACCGTTTAGTACTCGCTTTCCGTAACGGCCGGGCAGAAGATGAGCGTCCAGCTCGATTCCAAGAATTCCAGCCTGTATTTCAATGTGACGGCGCCGGGCGCTGAGGCGGCGATGTACAACAGTTCTATAGACGGCAACGGGACGACCATCACGATCCCTTCGAGCGGTAACTATCTCATCGACGTGTATCTCATGCGCAATGCGGCTAGGAGGAACGAGGCCGCCAGCTACGATCTAACGCTCTACGTTGAATAAGCGATACATATAGTAGAGCACAGATGGAGGATACGGCATGGAAAAGTCGAGAACGTCCTCCGAGAGGGATCTCCCCTTCTACGATGGCGTGCCGGTTGATATCAAAGGGACCGGATTGCTCTTGATCGTCACATCAGTCTTGATCGCATTCCTGGCCCTTACTCTCATTCCGCTGCGCAGCTTTCCCTATAATCTGTTGCCGACAGCTCTGTTTGTTGGCATTCCGCTTCTGGCTCTGAGGGTCTCGGCAGGACAATACTGGATCTGCCTGTTCCATGCACTCAATGGCCGTTCTCTCGGGATCATGCTGTTGTTCGGCCTCGCCACACTTGTGGGGTCAATCTCGGTCGGGTGGGTTTTGCAACAGTTTTCCGAGGTGCACGCTAATCCCGTCGCCAACGAAATCGCACTCGTGTCCACGACAGAGATCGGCGAGGCATTTTTCGTTACCAGCGTTCAATTGGTCGGCGAGGAATTTCTCGGAATTTTACCTTTCCTCGCAGCACTCTGGCTCTGCGTAAGGCACCTGGGCATGTCACGGAGATTGGGCATTCTGATCGCCCTCATTGTCTCAGGCCTCTCCTTCGGGGCAGCGCACCTCCCGACCTATAACTGGCATTGGGCGCAGTCACTGATCGGTATCGGGTCTGCTCGGATTAGACTGGGTCCCAGACCTTGATATCCCGCTGGCCAGTGTCGGAGGGCGAGCCGCCCCCCGGTCTTGAACGGATAACGCTCATAGATCAGTCACCCTTCTGGACGATGTCGCCGGAGACCGGGTTGAAGTACACCTCGGCGCGCTGACCATCCTTGTCCTTGCCGTAGATTTCGTAGCAGTTGCCCGTCACTTGAAAGGTCTTGACCTTGTAGCCGAGCGTATCAATCTTGGCCTTCATTGCGTCTTCCGACATCCACTTGGACTTAGGTTCAGCAGTGCAGCTTGGGCTGGCGAAAGCGAGTGCCGGTGTTGCTGCAATGACTGCGACTGTGGCGATGAGTTTCAACATGTTTCGATCCTTTGATTACACCCGACTGGGCGACGACCGATGAGTAGCGGCAGTTTCCTGTCTGTTTGCTGTACGCTGTTTCATCAAACCACCAGGCTCTCTCGTCTTCATTGCAACCAAGCTGACTGCATCGACGCCGAGCGCTCGGTTCACGGTCGCTGGCGATGTTGATAAACGAATTCCGAGGTGGCGATCCGCAGCGGCGACTACGATGCGCTCGGTGACTTTAGCCGCGTCTGTGGGCGGACAAGCAAGTCGATGCGACACCGTGGCCAACAGTTTCAAATAGATGCAGAGGGATGCTCCCGTGCGCGATCTAGTCGATGACGGGCGTGGCGGGGTCAGCCGGCGCTCACCTCACGCCCTTGCCGGGGGCGAATCCCAGAGCAGTAAAGGTGGCGTCGTAGAATACTTTTGAACGGTCGAGGTTGTCGCTGCCGATCATTACGTGGGTGAACATTGTACATCTCTTGAAAGATTGGCTGTTACAGCGCCAGTACCACACCGAATATTACTTGCGCGTCTTCGAAGCGAACCACATATAGGTTTTGCGGGAACGAGATGGTCTCAACATCATGCCATCAAAAGCGTACACGCAACCACTACGGTCGGGTCAATCTCTGCTGTATAGACACGCTTGGTACGCCGCTCTAAACATTGAAAAAATCGGGATGAAAGGCGTCCAAATGGATATCTTTGACGAAAAAGTTTCCACAGACGTCTCAACCGATTCGCTGGCTTTTGAAGGCCCATTTTTCTCAATGGTCAAGGCGACGCGGACGCCGATGGTCATCACGAATCCGAGGCTCCCGGATAACCCCATCATATTCGCCAATGCGGCATTCATCTCGATGAGTGGATATTCCGAAGCCGAGATAATTGGAAAGAATTGCCGCTTTCTGCAAGGGGCCGAAACGGACCCCGTGGCAGTGGATCGTCTGAGAACGGCGATTGCCGCAGGCCGGGAGATTGAAGTCGACCTGCTCAACTTTCGTAAGGACGGGACCTCCTTCTGGAACAGACTTATGGTGTCGCCGGTAGTCGAAGGCCGGACAACCACGTTTTTCGTTGCTTCTCAACAGGACGTCACACTTGAACTCGAAGAGTTTGCCGCGATGGAGCGCCGTAAAACGGATCTCGAAGCCGAAGTGGCAGACAGTAGCGCTGCTCTCCAGGCGAGCGAACAAAGTCTTCGTCTGGCCTTAGAGGCCGGAAGGCTCGGAATTTGGACAATCGACCTGGTGACAGGTGAACTGACCGCCTCAGCAGAATGCAGGTCGATCTGCGGACGAAGCGTCAACGAAACCCTTACGCTGGAAGATCTTAGAAATACGATCCACCCCGAAGATCGCCTCCTGCAGATGGAAGCGATCAATGACGCCATCGAAAACAAATCCCTTTTGGAGGCAGAGTATAGGTTGGTATTGCCGACCGACGAGCTCCGATGGGTGCAAATCAGGGGTCAGGCGAGTTACGCGCAGGATGGAACACCTCTGTCGATAACCGGTGTGACCCAAGACATCACTCTACGCCGGCAGGAACAAGGGCACCGCGCTCTTCTAGCGCGTGAGTTGAGCCACCGCCTGAAGAATACTTTGGCATCGCTTCAGGCGATCGTCTCGCAGACGATCAGACGCGCTGCTTCGCTTGAGGAAGTCGGGCTGACGCTCACGGCGCGGATACACGCGATGGTATCCGCCAACGAACTTCTCGTGAGCGAGAATTTTGGAAACGCGTCGCTCAGGACTCTGGTAATGCGGACCCTTGCGCCATTCGGCGTCGAAGACCCACAGAGATTCTCGGTGAAGGGAGATGAGATCGATCTTCCTCCCAATGTTGTTCCTGCCTATGCGCTTGCGTTGCATGAACTCGCCACGAACGCGACCAAATACGGTGCCTTATCGAACGATACCGGCGTGATCGAAATCGAATGGACTGCCGACATGACCGGGCCCGATCGAGAATTGACACTCACATGGCGCGAGCGAAATGGTCCGACCGTCACGGCGCCGGTCAGCACCAGCTTCGGCACGCAGTTGATCAAGCGACTGCTGGTGAGCGAGGCGGGCGGCGTGGCTCATATTTCCTACGATCCATCTGGACTGTCGTTTGTGGCCAAGGTTCCTTTGAGATCATAATCGCCAAACGTTCCGGCGATTACGATTCCAAATACATAAGAGGTTCTCAAGCGAGGCGGGCGCCCCTATGCGGCGGCTTAAGCAATTGCTCGCCTCGGAGGGATCGAACTCGTGCTCGATGCGTTGTTTCGGTGCCCAGCGCCAGAGGAACCACGCATGTCGGAAGAACATACCCCATTTGCCCTTGTGGTCGACGACGACGCGCTCATACGGATGGACGCCTCGGATATACTTCAAGACGCAGGATTTCGAGTGCTGGATGCGGCGACACCAGAGAAAGCATTGAGTGTCCTTGAGAAGCGTGGCGACAGCGTGCAACTTCTTTTTACAGACGTCCAGATGCCACCAAGCGAACTCGACGGTTTTTATCTTGCCCAAAAGTGCGCAGAGTCCTGGCCGGAAATTGGTATCATAATCTCGTCGGGACAGATTGAACCGAAAGCCGACGACCTCCCGGAAGGTGTAGTTTTCGTGAGGAAGCCATTGAGCGCAGACGTCTTTCACGATCATCTTCTGCAACTGTTGCCGGACGGAAAAAAGCCCGAACCGCTCAAACGGCGTGCGTCTTCATTAGGCTGATATTTGAGGCCACGAGAACCAACCTCGCGAGGCAGACCCACGCCTTATCACACGCGTTCAACCGCATTGGCGCATTTTACAATACGACGTGCCTCCAGATCGCGGCGAGGATGTGGACGAGCAAACAGACTTCACTTCGAGCCGAAGTCGCAATGTTGTCATTTAACAACGTGGCGAGATCGATAAGGATGCGAGCACCAAACCTCAAACCTGCCAGCGGCTTCTCCATCACCTGAAATGCGACGCGCATCCAGGCCTCACGGTTCGATTGCGGCGTAAGGCATACGCAAGGCATAGCCGGTATTTACCGGCGACAATCCCAGTCTGGCTGCAGAATAAAGGCCTCCAATGAGCACCCCGAATAACGGTATGCAGACCATCCACGCGATGGCAAATTTCATGGCTGAGCAACACCCCGAAATTCTGCTGATCATGGCGCAGAAATTGCGGCTCCATCTATCGAACTCCCTGGCCAGTTTTCACGGCAACAGGGTTGCGCATGGGCCGTTCAAGGGTTTGCTGCTCGGCGCGGATACGCATTGGGGAGAAGGTGCTGATAGAGGGGGCATGATCCTTGGGCTCTACGAGCAGGAAATTCTCAATATAGTGGACGAGATTCCGGCCAGGTATCGGACATTCATCGATCTGGGCGCTGCCGACGGATATTACGGCTTGGGCATGCTAATGAACAACCGGTTCGATACGTCCTACTGCTATGAAATAACCGAACGTGGCCGCGAGGTGATCGCCGCTAACGCCGTTCTGAACGGTGTGGCAGACAGGGTCATCATCCGTGGCGAAGCGACCCGTGAGTTTTATAACGACCTTCCCGCGGAAGTGCGTGACCAGTCGCTGGTCCTTGTCGATATCGAGGGCGCCGAATTCGATCTCATCGATGCCGGTACGTTCGCCGCCTTTTCCAAGGCTATGATCGTCATCGAGATTCACGATTGGATGGTTGAGAACGGGCCTGAAAAAATGGCTAAGCTGCAGGTCGATGCCGCACGCACGCATCGCGTCACAGAAATCAAGATGGGTGCCCGCGATCTCTCCGGCATCCCAGAGCTTCAAAGCATGCCCGACACCCAACGCTGGTTGCTATGCTCGGAAAACCGCGCGCGTGTGATGGTGTGGCTCAGATTCGATCCCATCGAGATGGACGACACTCCTGACGCGTGAGTTAGGCTCATTCGTTGCTCTTCGGGCAAAGGTAAGCGCCGGGCAAACGGATATCGTAGATGACACCTCCGGCGAGGATGCGGCAGAGCGGCGTTGAATATCCAGCAGGTTCCTGAGATTGTCTAATCCGTACCGGACCGGACGGGCATCACACTAGCGGCTGTATGGCCGCCCTCCTCAAGGGTGATTTTCCCTCTCGGACGAACAATCCCGTTCTCCCGACCTTGGCAAACCGGCTTGTACGAAATTTTTCTGCAGGAGCACCTGCGCTATCGTCAGTCGCAGCTCGGAGGTCTTGTCGGTCTTTGTCAGCGCATTGAGAACATGGACTAGGGTATGCGGGTTTTGTACCGACACGCCGGACGATGAGCGGACGATCTGCACGTGCTTGTCCATCAGCGTAAAGTCGCCGGCGCCCAGCGCATGCAAAAAGAAATTCAGAAAGGGCTGATCGCCCAGCGTGAGGATGGCGCCCGGTTGACGTACCAGCTCGACGACGCACGAGAAGGCATTTTTGCAGATCCGGGCATTGCGCATACCGATGATGCCCGAATTGCCGAAAGCCACCTCGCCCGAATAGGGAACGATGTTCGTATCGAAGAGAAACTTCCCGAACCAGTTGCCGTAGCCGCCCCATTCGGACGGAATGCTCGGCATGCCAGCATATTCTGCCCACTCGGTCGCAATACAGACCTTGTCCGACATCAGGATGTCGATCAGGAGATCGTCGATCGGGCCCGCGCAGACCACGTCGCAATCGAGGTACAGGATTGGCTGGAATTGTTCGAGGGCAGCATCGTCCAGGCAATAGCGCCCAAGCCAAGGTGAACCATGCGGCATGGGAAAGATCCGCAAGGACTTTTGAAACCGCTCAGGCACATGCTTGCGCACCGCCGCCTCGGTAAAGCTGGTGATGATCCCGACCGTGCCATCAAATCGACCGTAGCGATCAAGGCTTTCCAGAGAGAGCGCCAACGTCTCCAGATACTCATAGCTGCCATATACGCAGTAATACACAAGCGGGTTGAAGTTTGAGACAGCCGCGTCGGGTCCCTGCTTTATTGCAGCATGTTCAGATGTTGGCGGCCAGTCACTGAAGTCAACAAGCCCGCCCATCTTGTCGGTCCGGTTGAGTGACCGAAAATCCAAAAGGCGCTCAGGTCGCTGAAAGTCAAGAAGGGTGCGCGTTGCGTGGTGAAGCCACCGACCGTTCCACGCCGCAACCTTGGCTATGCTCGACAGCGGCACGAGCTGATAGATTTCCCAGTCATTAACAGAAGAGCGCATCTCATTGGAGCCGTTGCGCATATTGGATGAGAGATACTGCCCATCCGCCAAGAACACCATTTGGCCCTTTCGATCCGGCAATTCGAGGGCGCCCAGATCGGCAATCCGGTATGCGGAATTTTCAATCCGGGCAGCACCTCCACTCAGGCGGCGGAAAATCGCTGCGTCCGGGTCGGTCTTGGCACAGACACATAAGAAGGAAGTATTGGATGAGCCGATTTTGGTGTGCGTCAGCAGACCCGAGGCTGCGTCCAGACTGAGGAACGAGTTGTGATGCGTGGAAACGAGAAAGACATCGTCATCGTTGAGCTTCGACACATCGTTCGCGTCAACGGTAAAGAAGTTGTTTGTCTGGAGCAAAATCGTTTCCGCCGATCAAAAGTGTGCCTTCGTCGCTTGCCTCCGTTTTCTCGGCCTTGAGACTTTACCGAATGCACGAGCCGCTCAAGTGGTGGGAAAGCAATGGAAGAATGACCGATGCGTATCGAAGAATCCTTGCTTGAAGCTAACCGCTGAAACCAGTGGGCATTTGTTCCCGCCCAGGGACCAAAAACAGCGTCGCGGATGAGGGACGCTACAATTTTACCGCTAAACGCCAACATCGCACAACAGCGCTTGACTCTGCTTCAAACAAGAACATAATAAGAACATTCAAACATCTACAGAGGCTTGGAGGCTTTCGATGATACGGCGTGTTGCGGTTCTGTGTGCAGTTCTTTCGGTCGCGCCAACCTTGGCGTTGGCGTGTTCGGAGCCTTCCAGCGACATTCGTACGCCCCGCGCACCGTCGAGGATTTCACAACCCTCCTGCTTATATTCGTCGAACTGCACAGAATACGATATCCGCTCCTACAAGAACGATGTGGGGTACTATATCGAAAGGCTGAACAGATATGCCAGGGACGCTGAATATGCAGCCGATGCGGCCAAGCAGTTTGCAAATGCGGCGGAAGAATATGCCAGATGCGAAGGCAGCAACGCCCAGTCCGCTGTTCGATGACCGTTGCAAGCCTTGATGCTCCATCCGGATCGTCTTCGCTGAGCGCACTGAAATGATCAAGACAACCGATATGAACGGACGGAATCCCGGCTGAAGACGGGTGCCTTGCCGTCGCTCGCTCATCCGCCCCCCAAAGAACCAGTCATCGCGGCAAGTCAGGCACCACTGATGACTGCCGTAAGTTTTGCCAGAATAGAAACCAACTCGAAATAGAGAGCAGGAGCTTACAATGAAGCGACTTATTCTTTCCTCCATCATGATACTTGCAGCCAACAGCGCCTTTGCCGAATGTGGAATGAACAGTTCCAAATGCTTCAAGAAAGACGGAAAGACGTATGAGCTTGAGCAAAAGCTCGGAGGCGGATACTCCGTCACTGAAGACGGCTCCAGTTACGGTGTCCTCTCGCAGAATTTGAGCGGCTCGTGGAAGCTGACCAAGCCGGACGGCACGACCGAGACGTTTGATCGCAAACCATCTTCCATTTCAAAATACTAGAGTTCTGCGCCCTCCATCGAGGGCGTGAAGGATGTTTCATCGTCTCACATCTCAGCCTTAAGCCCCGAAAATCGGTTTCGAGTTTCGGGGCTTAAGGCTTGGAAACAGCCATGATGCGGGCCTTCGCCGCATCTCATACTTGGCTTCCTGATCAGGCGGTCAGCCGCTGCGGTCAGTTGAATGCGTTGCACGGCATCTTTGACAACGGTCTTGCCATTCACATCATTATACATTATAGAATATTATATAATGAATTTGAATGGAGGGAGTCATGCCAGTCAGCAAAATCTCCGAGACGTGGTCTGTCTCGACACAGCCAAGCCTCGAGGAAATCAAGACGCTGCGCTCGCAAGGCTTTACCACAATCATCAACAACCGCCCCGATGGCGAAGACGACGCGCAGCCTGGCACGACATCGGAGGCGCAGGCGGCGGATCAAGGGGATCTCGCCTATGCCTATATCCCCGTCACGCTTACAACGATTACCGAAGCCGATGTTCGGGCATTTCAAGCAGCACTCCTTCGCTCCAATGGGCCCGTTCTAGCCCATTGCAAAAGCGGCACCCGTTCCCTCAGCCTCCACATCATCGGTGAGGTCCTGGACGGGCGCATGGCAGCTGAAGATCTCCCTGCCTTCGGCCAGCAGCACGGCTTCGATACAAGTGCAGCGCAAAAATGGCTGACCCGCCATGCAGCACGTCGAGCGCAGGTAAAAGCCTTTTTCGACGCACGCACCTCAAGCGTTCAATATGTCGTTTCCGACCCGCAGACGGATAAGTGCGCCATCATCGATCCGGTCCTGGATTTCGATGAGAAGTCAGGTGCGACGACTACGCGTCATGCCGATGCCATTCTCGATTACGTTCGCGATCGAGGCCTGACGGTCGAATGGATTCTCGACACACACCCTCATGCCGACCATTTCTCCGCCGCCCACTATCTGAAGCAGAAGACCGGCTCGCAAACCGCAATCGGCACACGTGTCGTTGACGTGCAGTCCTTATGGAAAGACATTTATCACTGGCCGGAACTTCCTGCCGACGGTTCTCAATGGGACCGGCTTTTCACCGATGGGGACAGCTTCAAGATCGGCTCCATCGACGCGCGAGTCCTGTTTTCGCCAGGGCATACGCTTGCCTCTGTCACCTATGTTATCGCGGACGCCGCATTCGTTCACGATACCCTGTTCATGCCCGATAGCGGCACCGCGCGCGCTGATTTTCCAGGCGGCGATGCCGGTGCCCTTTGGCGCTCGATCCAGGCTATTCTGGCTCTGCCAGACGAAATGCGGCTCTTTACCGGGCATGACTACCAGCCCAATGGGCGTAGTCCACGCTGGGAGAGCACGGTTGCCGAACAGAAAGCGTCCAACCCGCATATTGCCGGCGTGAGCGAGGATGAATTCGTCGCACTCCGGGTTAAACGCGACAGGACATTGCCGATGCCCAAGCTCATCCTGCATGCGCTTCAGGTGAATATTTGCGGCGGTCGCCTGCCGGAACCCGAAGAAAACGGCAAGCGCTACCTGAAATTTCCGCTGGATGCCTTGCAGGGAGCGGCGTGGGAATGACTATTGAACCCAAGGCAGCCACGCTCTCTCCCGCCGAAATGGCGGGCCGCGCCACAGAGGTCGCCAGCCTCCTCAAGACATTGTCGCACCCGGCGCGGCTGATGATTGTCTGCACCCTGATCGAGGGTGAATTTTCCGTTGGCGATCTGGAGGAGAGGATCGACCTTCATCAACCCCATCTTTCCCAGCACCTGACCGTGTTACGAAATTCCGATATCGTGGAGACACGGCGTGATGGCAAGCAGATCTTCTATCGCCTCACGGAGCAGAAGGCCGTTCAACTGATCGCCGCCCTCTACGATATTTTCTGCGTGAGGGATGAGCCATGAGCCTTTATTTCTCCTCTCTCGCAGGCGGCATGTTGATCGGAGCCGGGGCAGTCATGCTTCTGCTGCTGAATGGCAAAATTGCAGGAATAAGCGGCATCGTCGGGCGTCTGGCCCGGGGCATCGGGCTTTCCACCAATCTTGCCTTCATTCTTGGGCTGATACTGGGACCGCTTGTCTATTTTCATCTTTTCGATGACTGGCCGGACATTCACATCGCCACAGGCTGGCCGCTGATCATTGTAGCCGGGCTGCTCGTAGGCTACGGTTCGCGCATGGGGTCGGGCTGCACCAGCGGCCACGGCGTGCTCGGCCTCGCGCGGCTATCGCCGCGCTCGATTGCGGCAGTCGCGACCTTTTTGACCACAGGTGTCATCGCAGTTACGGTCTTGAGAGGGTTTGGATTATGAAGCACACAAAATTGCAGCTTCCCGCAGCACTCGCATCCGGTCTTGTCTTTGGCTTCGGCCTGTCGCTTTCAGGCATGCTCAACCCCTCTCGCGTCAAAGCCTTTCTGGATGTTTTCGGCGCTTGGGACCCAAGCCTTGCCTTTGTTCTGGGCGGGGCCGTCGTCATTGCCGCCATCGGTGTCCAGGTCATGAAGCGGATGGACGGACCTCTCCTTGATCTAACCTTTCATCTGCCAGAGAGCCGCCGCATCGATACGCCACTGATCATGGGTTCGGCGCTCTTTGGTCTCGGCTGGGGCATTGGCGGTTTCTGTCCAGGTCCAGCGGTTGCGTCTCTCTCGGTCGCATCGCTTAAAGGCGACATACCGCAGCTGTTCCTCTTTATTATCTCGATGCTGACCGGCATGGCGTTTCACGACCGGATCTGGAGCAGACAGCGTTAAGGTCAAACCCGAGCGCCGCTTCGAAATTCTCTGTCTTTCACGCCTTAAATAGTTATGATATCGAATTATACTGCGTTTTCTTAATACCCTTTTTTATTCAAGGTCTTCTTCATTGTTCGAGGGTCCAGACAGTTTTCGTTTCGTCGCCGCTGCATTCGCCGCGTCTGATGATTGCATCAAGGTCATCGCGATCGACGGTTCGTTACAGTTCATGACCGAAGGTGGCCAGCGGATAATGGAGGTGGACGACTTTTCGGCGATAAAAGGGTGCTACTGGCCGGACTTTTGGCAGGGAATAGGCAACAAGGATGCAATCGCGGCCATCGATGAAGCCCGCGCCGGACGCGCTGCCCGCTTCACCGGCTATGCCAATACCGCCAAGGGAAATGAGCGCTACTGGGACGTGAAGGTTTCGCCGATCTTCAACGAACAAGGCGCTGTCGAAAGCATCCTCTCCATTTCAAGAGACATCACCGCGCTCAAGGCGTTCGAGGACGAACAGATCCTCTTGCGCAACGAACTGGCCCACCGCATCAAGAACATCCTAGCGCTCGTCCAGGCCGTCGCCTCGCAGACGCTGAAAGACGATGCCGATATGGCGACGGCAAAGCCAACGTTTCTTTCGCGTCTGGGCGCGCTAAGCCGTGGTCATGAAATCCTCATCAACGCGCAACACAGCTCCACCCAGATGAGTATGCTGGCAGACGCTGTGGTACAGGATCATGGGACAGACCGCGTTGCGGTCGATGGGCCGGAGATCAACCTCTCGGCCAAATGCGCGCTGGCACTGACGCTCGCTTTCCATGAGCTGGCCACCAATGCGCTGAAATATGGCGCGCTTTCCAGAGAAACCGGCCGTGTCTCACTGACCTGGACCATCAGCTACGAAACCGGCGAACCCATGCTGCACCTCACCTGGCGGGAAACCGGTGGCCCGGAAGTGTCTACACCTTCGCACAAGGGGTTTGGATCGCGGATGATCGAAAAGGCGCTCTCCTCCTATCTCGGCGGGACGAGCTGCATCGATTATCGAAAAGACGGGCTTGTGTTCTCCATCTCCGCGCCGGTCGTGAATCTGACTGAGAATTGAAAAAAGTCGCTGGCGCTGGTGTTTTTAACATCGGCACCTTGCAAACAGTTGACGGCATCAAAATATCCATTAATCTGGATATATGGATACAAACCAGGCCATCGCAGCGCTGTCGGCCCTTGCGCAGTCTACTCGTCTTGAAACCTTCCGCCTGCTCGTCAAGGCGGAGCCAGATGGCGTGCCGGCTGGTGAGTTGGCGAAACTGATGGACGTGCCGCAAAATACCATGTCGGCACATCTCGGCATCTTGCAGCGTGCAGGCGTTGTGAGAAGCGATCGGCAGAGCCGGTCCATCATCTACCGCGCCGACCTTGACGGTTTGCGTGCGCTCACGCTTTTTCTGCTCAGGGATTGCTGCAACGGGAACGCTGACCTCTGCGCGCCGCTGATCGCCGATTTGATGCCCTGCTGTACGGCTGAAACGGCAGGTTCAAACACCAGAAAGACAAGTTGATGTCCGCATTCGAACGCTACCTGACGGTCTGGGTCTTTCTCTGCATTCTGGTCGGCGTTGCGCTGGGCCACTTGGTACCCGGTGTCTTTCACGCGGTGGGCATGGCAGAAATCGCCAAGGTCAATATACCCATCGCCTTGCTGATCTGGTTGATGATCATCCCGATGCTGCTGAAAATCGATTTCGGCTCTATGTCCAAGGTCGGGCGCTACTGGCGCGGCATCGGCGTGACGCTGTTCATCAACTGGGCGATCAAGCCGTTCTCCATGGCGCTTCTCGGCTGGCTGTTCATCGACTGGCTGTTTCGCCCGATGCTGCCGGCAGATCAGATCCAATCCTATATTGCGGGTTTGATCATCCTTGCTGCGGCGCCCTGCACGGCAATGGTTTTCGTCTGGTCGAATCTGACGAAGGGCGAGCCGCATTTCACCCTGTCGCAGGTGGCGCTGAATGACGCCATCATGATCATCGCCTTCGCGCCGATCGTCGGCCTACTTCTCGGCCTCTCCTCCATTACCGTGCCCTGGGATACGCTGACCATTTCGGTCATTCTTTATATCCTTATCCCGGTTGCCATTGCGCAAGTGCTTCGCAAGGTGCTGACCGCTGACGGAACGACGAGGGCGCTGGATGCCTGGCTTGCCCGGCTGCAGCCGCTTTCCCTGGTCGCGCTGCTGGCAACGCTCGTCCTTCTCTTCGGCTTTCAGGGCGAACAGATCGTCAAGCAGCCTGCGATCATCGGACTTCTTGCGATCCCGATCCTGATACAGGTCTACTTCAATTCCGGCTTAGCCTATCTTCTCAATCGGGTATCGGGCGAGCAGCACTGCGTGGCGGGGCCATCGGCCCTGATCGGCGCCAGCAATTTCTTCGAGCTGGCGGTAGCAGCAGCCATCAGCCTGTTCGGTTTCCAATCAGGTGCGGCACTTGCCACCGTCGTCGGTGTCCTCATCGAGGTACCCGTCATGCTCTCCGTCGTCTGGATCGTGAACCGCTCGAAGGGCTGGTACGAAAGCGCCTCATCCGTTTCAAACAACACCCGAGCATAAGGCACATAATCATGCATGTCACTATCTACCACAACCCATCCTGTGGCACGTCGCGCAATACGTTGGCCATGATCCGGAATGCCGGTATCGAACCCACAGTCGTCGAGTATCTCAAAACTCCGCCGTCACGCGCAGAACTGAAGACCATGATTGCCGATGCGGGGCTAACGGTCAGGGAAGCGATCCGGGAAAAGGGAACGCCCTATGCTGAGCTCGGGCTGGATGACTCTACCTTGAGCGACGAAGAGTTACTGGATGCGATGGTGAAAGAGCCGATCCTCATCAACCGGCCTTTCGTGATCACGCCGCTCGGCACAAGACTGTGCCGCCCATCTGAAGTGGTGCTCGATATCCTGCCCGATAGCCACAGGGGCCCGTTCACCAAGGAGGATGGAGAAAAGGTTCTCGACCAGGAGGGAAAGCGCGTTGTCTGAACCCCTGCCCGCGTTGAGCCGCGAACATCTTAATCCGATCGATGCAGAAGCCCTGCGGCCTGCCATGTCCACGCATAGGCCAAGGATATTGATCCTTTACGGCTCGCTGAGGGAGGTGTCCTATAGCAGGCTTCTCGCCTTCGAAGTCCGTCGCCTGCTGGAGCAGCTGGGATGCGAGGTCCGGCTATTCGATCCGGCTGGACTACCGCTTCCGGATGAAGCACCAGCCAGCCACCCGAAAGTGCAGGAGCTTCGTGACCTTTCCCAATGGTCGGAGGGGCAGGTGTGGATCAGCCCGGAACGTCACGGCGCCATGACCGGCATCATGAAATCGCAGATCGACTGGATTCCCTTGTCGCTCGGTTCCGTTCGTCCAACCCAGGGCAAGACCCTGGCGGTGATGGAAGTATCCGGCGGGAGCCAGTCCTTCAACGCCGTCAACCAAATGCGTATTCTTGGCCGCTGGATGCGGATGATCACGATCCCCAACCAGTCCTCCGTCGCCAAGGCCTTTCAGGAGTTCGATGCTGAGGGGCGGATGAAACCTTCCTCCTATTACGACCGCGTCGTCGATGTCTGCGAGGAACTGGTGAAGTTCACCCTTCTTACACGCGATGCTTCCTCCTATCTGACCAGCCGTTACAGCGAGCGAAAGGAAGAGGCTGCCGCGCTAGAGAAGCGGGTGTCGCTGAACTCCATTTGACCGGCCGTGGCGCTTGTGCCGGCTAAGCCCGGCATGAGCGCGCAACCACGATGAAGGCGGCAATGCTGATGGCCCCGAGGCCCGCATTGACGGCCAGCGCAAAGCTCAAGCCGACATTTTCCATGGCAGCGGCAAAGGCGAACGGCGCGACAGCGCCGACCGCCAGACGGGCGGCGGTCAGCTTGCCGGTGAGCGCGCCATATCCCTGCGACCCGGCGAGATAGAGAGGCAGGCTGCCTTGGGCGATACTGTTGATGCCGGAACCGAGGCCCAGACAGATGGCAAAGGCTACCGCACCCGGCAACCAGTCCGCACTCGCAAGCAGGATCACGACGCCGGAAACGATCAAGCCTGCCGATAGGACAGCAAGCCCGGGTGGCGACAGGCGCTTCCCGAAAACCATATTGATCAGACGGCTAAGAACCTGTGCCGGCCCAAAGAGGGAGCCGATCACTACCGCTGCAGCACCCAGTCCAAGCGCCCCCAGCATGGGCACCAGATGCACCAGCATTGCCGAGAGCGTAAATCCTAAAAGCGCGAAAGCAATGGAAACGATCAGCAGGGTCCGCTCGCGCCGATGAGCAGGCACCGCCCCCACAACGGTTGGTCGCGCACGACAAGGCGCGCCACGCGCAGTTTTGCTTCGGCTCCTGATCCAGACATGCAGCGGCATGCAGACAAGAAGATTGAGCGCGGCAAAAACGAGATAGACCTCACGCCAGGAAAGATGGTTGGCAAGGACCGTGGTAATCGGCCAGAAGATCGTCGAGGCAAAGCCCCCGATAAGCGTCAGATAGGTGATGCTGCGTGAGGCGCTATGAGCATCGCTCTCGACCAACGTCGCGAAGGCCGCCTGATACTGCACCATACCGGACGAAACCTCCAGCAGGATGATCGCAATCGCAAAGGTGGCGACCGAAGGCGCTGCGGCGCAGAGTACGAGCATGAGTGATGCCAGTGCAGACCCCGCCGCCATAATGGTTGCCGCTCCCAGGCGATCCATTTGCCGGCCAATGTAAATCGCCGATAGTCCGCCGATGAAAAGGGAAACAGAGAAAACCCCGAAGACTTGCGCCAGCGACAGCTCCAGATCCTTTGCCATTCCCGGGGCCAGTATACTGAAGCTGTAATAGAGCGTGCCATAACCGAGGATTTGCGTCAGGCCGAGCGCCGAAACAATCGATGCCGAGACTCTTGACTCAACCACCGACATTCACCCCCGCAGCAGACCGGCAACGGTTTTCACCCGGCTGAACACTCTGCCGGATTGCAGAATGGCCGGCGCAGCAGTCTTCCATGAGAAATGTGACTAGGTCGGCCAACGTCGCGTAATTGGCACGATAGACGATAGAGCGCGACACGCGCTGCCGGACAATCAAGCCGGACCGCTCCAGTTCCTTTAAATGGAACGAGACATTGGTGGCAGACACACCCATGAGTTCGGCAATTCTGCCAGCCGCAAGTCCTTCTTCCCCGGCCACCACAAGTCACGCACGATACCGAGCCGGGTTTCCTGCGACAGTGCCGCAAACGATGACAGAGCCTGATGCTTATCCATATTTCAATAATCCTTGAATTATTGAATAGAGGCGTAGCACGTGACATGGCGATCGGCAACGCGGGATGTTGCCCCTGAAACAGATGGGAGCCGCTACAGCGTGCCTTTGTCGCTGGCGATCTTGCTTTCGAGCGTCCTGGCGATAGCCTTGAGATTGCGCGGTTTGCCGGCGATCTTTTCCAGCGCGGCTATGACGAGGTCGCGTGCGACATAATCCGATTTATGCCCGAGATTGTGAACGACGACGAGCTCTGCGCCCGGCACATCGCGCGCCAGATGCTTGGAGTGGATCTCGGTCGAGACGACTCCGTCCTTGTCTCCGGCGATGATGATCGTTTTTGCTCTGATGTCCTTGTAATGCGCGGAGGCGTCTTTTGCCCAGCCATTCAACGCGCCTACTTCTTGGGCATTGTGGCGGAAGGCCGCAGGGCGAAGCGCACGATACGCCTTGGTCTTGGAGACGTAATCGGAAGGCATCGGGTTTGGTGCAAAGACCCCCTTCACCGCACTGTTAAGCGCTAGAAGCCCGGCAGGTGGCGCAATCAGCGTGCTGAAGAACACCCCGGCCACAGGCGCGCGCGCCGCATCGTAATACCAGCTGATCCCACCCGGCCAAGGGTAGAGCGCAGGCGACAGGAACACCAGACCCTCCACCATATCCTTGTGGCGAAGCGCGAAGGCCGCGGTGATCGCCCCTCCGAAGGAATGACCGACGATGATCGCCTTGCGAATGCCGCGCTTCTTCATCGCCTGGGCAATGGCATCGGCCTGCGCATCCGGAAGAATGTTCTCCTTCGGGCCGATATCGGAAAGGCCATGCCCCGGCCTGTCGACAAACAGCAGCGTCGCACGACCTTTCAGCGGCTCACCGAACGCATAAAGCGGATCGTAAAGGCTCGTGCTGGCGCCATGGATGAAGACGATTGGCGGCAGATCGGCTTGCTTCCCCGCAGGCACGATGATGCTGTTCAGCTCGAAGCCGCCAACATCGACCCTAGCCTCACCCTTTGCTGGACAATCCGCTGCTGCAATGGCAGGCGTCATAGCGCTCATGGCAAGAACCGTTCCAAGCATCGGCAGCAAAGTGTTGGGCATGATGGTCCTGAAAAAAGGTCTTATGAGGGTTTAAATCAAGCCCTCTCGAAAGGCGAGATGGAAATGGCAGGTCTCGTCAATGGGTGGAGCGTCGGTTCATTTTTCCCGTGAGCCAGCAGGAGCCAAAGGCAGTAGCCGCAGACAGGACCGATCCCCAGATCAGGTCCGCGATCGTCAGTGTCGTTGGCCACGTGACGAGGGTCGCCTGATTGGTGAGATCGTAGGTGCCGTAGGCGGCAAAGCCGAAAAAGGCGCCGTTTCGCAGAGCGACACTCAGGCTTGCCCGTTCCAGGCCCGGCAGAACTGCAAAGAAGGTGAGTGCTGCGCAATAGATCAGATAGAACAGGACGGCGGGGGCGAGCCGGAATTGCGGCGCAAGCAGGTCGCCGAGCAGCGGACGGTACAGGATATCGGCCATCGTACTTAGCCATACCGCATCAATGGCCAGAAAAAAGACCATGGTTGCTATGTAGGCGATGACGAAGCGTTTCATGGGAACTCCTGAAGCCCGAGACGGGATAGATATGGATGGAAGGACAGGCGAGACCGCACAGGTTTCAGGCAATCTCGCCGGAAGCGTTCCGGATCAGTTGATGCGCGTCCAGTTGACGCCCTTGCACAAGATGCCCGCAAGGACGCACCCTTTGGTCGTCATGTTGTTGCCTTTCACCGATACGGTCAGCTTATAGGTGAGGTCGCGTTGCGGATCGAAAGCGGTACCGGAATACCCGCCGCCGGATGTCGGCTTGATGCTCATGACCAGCTTGTCGCCGGTTTTTTCCTTGGGCGTGCCGGGTTTGATCCAGGTGTTGACCGCGCAGATATCGGAGCCGCAGGGTGCAATCTTGACCTTGGCGTTGCCGTCGCCTCTTGCCCATTGACCTTCGATAGTGTCGGCAAATGCACTGCTGGTGCTGATAACGAGGGCAAGTATGGACAGTTTCAGAGCTGTTTTCATGCTGAAATCCTCTTTCTATACGCAGTCTGCGCCGGGTGATGACGAGAACAACGCGCCGACCACGGTTTCGGATCACAAGAAACCGGACAAGAATTTTTTTCTTCCGCGAGGAAACCGCAGACACCGCTCATCCGTAGATTTGGATGATATAGGCTCGATCACGGAAAGCACCTTTCGATGGATGTCCTCTTCCTGTTTCTCATCGCCATTGGCCTCTCGCTTGCCATGGTAGCGGCCTGGGCCGTGCAGCGCCGCACCGGCGCCAGCGGCTGGATCGACACGATTTGGTCTTTTGCGATCGGCATCGGCGGCATAATCGCGATTCTGATTGCCTCCGGCACGACGCAGCGCAGGCTCGCAGCGTTTCTTCTGATCGTTGTCTGGTCCATTCGTTTGGGAAGCCATATCGGTTTTCGAACGAAGGGTGGCGGCGAAGATCCGCGCTATGCCAAGCTCATAGAGGAATGGGGAGGCAGCGCTTCTAAACGTCTCTTTCTTTTCCTGCAAATTCAGGCTTTAGCTGGGTTTATTCTGGTGCTCGCCATTTATCTGGCGGCATTCAATACGGCGTCCTTCCCGCATTCGCTCGATCTCGTGGCAGTTGTGATCGGACTTCTCGCTGTCGCGGGCGAAGCGCTTTCCGACCGGCAGCTCACGCGTTTTCGCAAGAAGCCTGAAGCGAAGACGGAAGTGTGCGAAGAGGGTTTCTGGCGATACTCCCGCCACCCCAATTATTTCTTTGAATGGCTCTACTGGTGTTCATGGCCACTTCTGGCTCTGACTGGCCCCTCGCCCTTCGCCTGGGCGGCACTTTTGGCGCCCGCGCTGATGTATTGGTTGCTCGTCCATGCATCGGGCATACCGCCGCTCGAAGATCACATGCTGCGCTCGCGCGGCGAAAAGTTTCGCGCGCTTCAGCGTCGCGTCAACGCGTTTTTCCCCGGACCACGCAAAGAGGAGGCATGACATGAATATGTTGGCATTCGCCATCAACGCTGCGGAAAAGGCACCTCTTTCCGATAGTCTGACACTGACCGGCATCGACTTCCTCTGCAACCGCACCAAGCGCCGACTTGAAAAGGTACCGGACGGCGACGAACTCGCCTTTGCCCGAGACATGGCGGACTTCCCGGTCGCAACCCATACGGATGAGGCCAATCGACAGCATTACGAGGTTCCGGCCGAATTCTTCTCGCTGGTCCTTGGTCCGCAGCGCAAATATTCCTGCTGCTACTATCCGAGCGACACCACAACGCTGGCAGATGCCGAAACCGCCGCCCTGGCAGAAACCGTCAAGCACGCCGATATCTACGACGGAATGGACATCCTCGAACTTGGCTGCGGATGGGGTTCGCTTTCACTCTATCTGGCGCGGCAATTTCCCAATTCCCGCATCACCTCCGTTTCAAATTCCTCCTCCCAGCGTGCCTATATCGTTGGCGAAGCCGAGCGGCAGGGTCTGACCAACCTGACCGTCATCACTGCCGACATGAATGACTTCGCGCCATCGGGCATCTACGACCGTATCGTTTCGGTGGAAATGTTCGAACACATGTCCAACTGGCGGGCGCTGTTTGAACGCAGCAACGGCTGGCTGAAGACGGATGGCCGTTTGTTCATCCATGTCTTCACCCACAAGAACCGCTCCTACCGTTTCAATCCGGACGATCCAGCCGACTGGATCGCGCATCACTTCTTCACCGGCGGTATCATGCCGGCGCACGACCTGCCGCATCGGTTTGGCGATATGTACGCGGTGGAGGCGGAGTGGCGTTGGTCCGGCACCCATTATCGCCGCACGGCCATGGACTGGCTTGCCAATTTCGACCGCGAATCTGAGCGTATCAGGCCGATCCTGCAACGGGTCTATGGAAAGGACGCCGCGCTCTGGCATCGGCGCTGGAGATTGTTTTTCCTCGCGACCGCCGGGCTCTTCGGCCACGACAAGGGTCAGGTCTGGGGCGTCGGACACTACTTGCTGAAACCGGTCGGCAAATGATGCCGTCCGGTCAAAATGGCAGACAAGACGCCCTCACGGCGGCCACGGTAACGGTTGCCTGGGTTATCGTCGCCAACAAGCCATTCTACCCGCCAACGATCTGGTGGGTGGTGGGCAACGGCGTCGAGGCGGCGTGGATCAGCGTCCTTTCCATGCCCTTCTTCCTCGCCATCCCGTTCATCGCCAAGCGTTCGGCACTCGCAGCAAGGATCGCACTGCCGGTCATCGGGACGATCGATACCGTGTTCGAAACGAAACTTTTCGGCACCGGATCGGGGACCGAGCTATTCTTCGCCGCCTGCATCATGCTGGTAGCACTGTCCTTCAGGGCGAGCGAAAAACTCTGGCAGATCGGCCTGACGGGCTTCGTCTTTGCCGGCTTCCTGGCCACTCGGTATCTGATCGGCGATGCGCTTCACCTCTGGAGCGCGCAGGATCTGGGCAAACTCTTCAACCTCAATGCTTTCGCCGTCGCCTGCCTCACCGCTTTTATCGCGCTGCGCTATTCAGGCATTCGAGGCGCCGATCACTCCTCGGGCACCAACCCGTCATAAACTTCGAGCAGGGCTGCGGAGATTGCCGCACCCAGCGCATTTGCCGCCTCGCGAATGTCCTCCTCCTTGCCATCACGCGATGCGATGGCAAGCTCGGAAGCCTCCACCGCGATAATCGCCTTGGCGCGCTCAATAGCCCAGAGGCCGAAATCGCCACGATTGTCGATCGATACAGTGTCCATTCTATCCTATCCCGTGAACGTCACTCGCCGGTATAGAACATGGATCGAAAGACACCAAGCTTGGCGCATGACTGCTATGGCGACAAGAAAACAGACTCTTCCAACGTCAGCGGCAATAGAATACCACCCTTTAGGCGATGGAGCGGGATCAATGCCGGACGTTTGGCGTTAGGGATGGCGAGGGCCTCTCATAAACAGCCCGCCGACAGTTACAGCATAAGGAGCTTTGTCAGATGAGTCTGAAGTTTGGAACGAGCGGTTTGCGCGGTCTTTCGGAAGATTTGAAGGGTAAGGCCTCTTCCCTCTACGCCACGGCCTTTGCCCGGCACCTGCTGAACGCTGGGTTGGCGCAACCTGGCGATCCGATCCTGATCGGCCAGGATTTTCGCGACTCCAGCCCCGCCATCGCGTCAAGCTGTATCGCAGCGCTAGAGGGCGCTGGTTTGAAGCCGATCGATTGTGGCGCGCTGCCCACACCTGCCCTTGCGCTTTATGGCCTGTCTCTCAAGGCGGCTGCGCTGATGATCACCGGCTCGCATATCCCCGCAGACCGGAACGGCATCAAATTCTACCGTCCCGATGGCGAAATCGACAAGCAGGACGAAACAGCAATTGCCGATCTGGCTGCAAACCTGAAGCAGGACGAGCTGACGGGAGAAAACGGCGCTGCCCAAACCCGTGCCACCGAAGCGACCCGGCTCTTTTACGAGCGCAACATCGGCCTCCTGCCGGAAAAAGCGCTGCAAGGCTTGAAGATTGGCGTTTATCAGCACAGCACGGTGGCGCGGGATCTATTTGTCGATGTACTGGCGCATTATGGCGTAGAGGTCATTGCGCTCGGTCGCTCCGAAAGTTTCATTCCGGTGGACACCGAAGCCGTCTCTCCTGAAAAGCTGGAGAAGTTGAAAGCCTGGGCGCCCGAGCATGGGTTGGACGCGATCGTATCTGCCGATGGCGATGGTGATCGACCCCTTCTGGCGGATGAAACCGGCACACCGTTGCGTGGCGATCTGATCGGGCTTATCACTGCCAACTTCCTGAAGGCACAGGTCGTCGTTACACCGGTTACCTCCAATTCCGGTATCGAAGCTGCAGGCGAGTTCAAAGTTGTGCGCACCAAGGTGGGTTCGCCCTTCGTCATTGCCGGAATGGCGGACGCGCTTGGCGACGGAAGCGATCGCATCGTCGGCTTCGAAGCCAATGGCGGCTTCCTGACCGGAACCCCCTTTACCCTGCATGGCAAGATCATCGCGCCGTTGCCAACCCGAGACTGCTTCCTGCCGATCCTCGCAACGCTGCAATTGAAAGCTTTGGAGAAGAAAAAACTCTCGCAGATTGCCGCAGCCTACAGCCTGCCTGTCGCCGCAGCCGACCGCCTGCAGAATTTCGCTCAGGAGAAAAGCTCGGCGCTGATGGAGCATCTGCGTGCCTCGCGCAGCAATCTCGAGCAGTTCCTGCGCCCGGTCGGCCAAGTCCAGTCCACGAGCGATATCGACGGGTTGCGGGTCACATTGACTAATGGCAACACCATCCACTTCCGCCCGTCCGGCAATGCGCCGGAAATGCGGTGCTATGTGGAAGCGGCCAATGAAGACGAGGCCAATGCGTTGCTCAATCAAGGACTGGATCTGATCCGCAATTTCGGCTGATCCGTTCAACCCATCACCCGGATGCGGCGCGCAAATTGCCGCATCCACCGCCTTTGCGATTGCGCTTTGCGTGGTTACGCGCCAGAAAGCGGATCAGACGGAGGCGGCACGGCTTGGCAGACGAAACGATCACTCTCTATGAAGCCATTGGTGGCGACGCGACGGTTCGCGCCCTGACGAGGCGCTTCTATGAGCTGATGGATACCCTTCCGGAAGCTGCGCATTGCCGCGCTATCCACCCGCCGGATTTGACCGGCAGCGAAAGCAAGTTCTACGATTACCTCACCGGCTATCTCGGTGGACCGCCCGTTTATGTGGAAAAACACGGTCATCCAATGCTGCGCCGCCGCCATTTCGTTGCACCCATTGGCGCAACGGAGCGCGACGAGTGGCTGCTGTGCTTCCGACGCGCGATGGATGAAACAATCGAGAACCCGAAGTTGCGCGAAATCATCTGGGGACCGGTCGAGAAACTGGCCTTCCACATGCAGAACCGGGAGGAAGGCCAGCAATGAAAGATGGTATTTTGAGAGCCGCGACGCTGTTTCTGGGCGGCCTGATCGGCGCATCCGGCGTTGCACTTGCCGCCGCGGCCACCCACACCGGCGCCACCTATATGCTCGGCAATGCGTCTGCCATGTGTCTAGCCCATGCGCCGGTGCTGCTTGGCCTCCATCTCGGCTGGGACCGTCTTAAAACCGCCCTGCCCTCTGCCATTCTTCTGGGTCTGGGCACCGCACTTTTCGCCGGTGATCTGGTGTCGAAGCATTTCACCGGCGCAAGCCTTTTTCCCATGGCAGCACCTGCTGGCGGGCTTGGCATGATTTTCGGCTGGCTGGTGCTTTCACTTTCGGCCTTCTTCAAGACCGCGCGCGACTGACCTGACGACGAGAGCCGCCGCGGCAGGCCATCAGCGCCGGCTGCGCTAGAGACGGAACGCCGTTTGCGTAACCTCGTTATCGCTCCAACAGAGTATTCAAGCCGGCGGCGACGGACGATCGGGCTGCAATGGAGCGGGGGCTAAATGACATCGAAATGGCAGTGGTGGATCAACCAGATTGTCCGGCGGATATGGTTCAGGGCCACTCTGTTTTCACTCGGAGGCGTCGCATCCGCGCTTCTCGCCGTTGCCTTTTCCTCTTACATTCCTGCAGATCTTCCGGCGAAGATCGGCGCTGACGCTGTCGACAAGATCCTCGGCATCATCGCGTCGAGCATGCTGACGGTCACCACCTTCTCCTTGAGCACGATGGTCGCCGCCTATTCGGCAGCAACCAACAATGTCACGCCGCGGGCCACCAAGCTCGTGATGGAAGACAGCACGACACAAAACGTGCTGGCCACCTTCGTCGGCTCGTTCCTCTTCAGTCTCGTCGGCATCATCGCGCTGGCGACCGGTGTCTATGGCGACCAGGGGCGCGTCATTCTTTTCGTCGTGACGATCGGCGTCATCATTCTCATCATCGTCACTCTGCTCCGATGGATCGATCATCTCTCCCGCCTCGGCCGCGTTACTGAAACGACCGAGCGCGTCGAAAAAGCGACCATAGAAGCCCTTCGAGCCTGGATAAAAAGTCCATGTCTCGGCGGGAAAGAACTGGAGGAGAATGATCCGAGGCTCAGCGGACCAAACATACCCGTCCACCAGCCAAAGGTCGGCTACGTCCAGCATGTGGATGGTGGCGTGCTGGGGCAAATCTCGGAAGAATTCGACGTCGACATTGCAGTGGTGGCCATAGCCGGCAAGCTTGTTGCGCCGAATAATCCCCTGGGCTGGATCGTCGGCGATGTTGATGAAGAGGTCCAAAAGCGCATAGCCTCAGCGTTCACGATCGGCGACGTGCGGTCCTTTGACCAGGATCCCCGTTTCGGTGCTGCGGTTCTGGCTGAAATTGCGTCCCGGTCATTGTCGCAAGCGATCAACGATTCCGGAACTGCGATCGATTTGATTTCGAGATACATGCGTGTCTTGGCCGTCTGGGATGAACACGCCGACGATATCGATGTGCAATATCCAGGTCTGCATGTCGCGCCCATCAGGCTCGAAGATGTCTTTGATGATCTCTTCATTCCGCTTGCCCGGGATGGCGCCGCGATCCTCGAAGTGGGCATTCGATTGCAGAAAGCGTTCATCACGCTTTCCGGGTTTCGCCACCCCGAGTTCAGACGCATTGCCCTTCACCATTCGAGAAGCGCAATCAAGCGTGCCGAGGCAACATCGATGATCGAAGAAGATCTGGATAAGCTCCGGCGCGTAGCAGGCCTTCTGGAAGCACCCTAAGCCCGAGCGACGCAGCCAGGCAACGGCACCTCTCCTACCCTCACCGGCAGTTACTTCGCTCAAGGCACGAAACTCGCGGACGACGTCGACGTTTTGGCGCGTTTTCGCCATTGAACGCCTGTCGCGTCGCTTCGGTCATTGTGAGGCCTGACGGTTGTTTCTTGCACGCAGCTTTGCGCGCAAACGCATTTGACAACGCAAATCATCCCGCTACAGTATGACGCAATAAGAATGCATATTCCACTACTGTGGATTAATACGAGGGAACGTCATGCTTAAACGCACTCTGCTCGCAGCCTCCTTGCTGTTCTTGCCGGCCATTTCCACACCCACCCTCGCCAGCGGCGTCGTCAATGTCGCCACCATCGGCGAACCGCCCACACTCGACCCAATGGCGTCGACGGCAGATGTGGTGGGCATGATCACGCAGCATATCTTCGAGACGCTCTTCACATTCGATGCCGAATGGAATGTCGTTCCGCTGCTGGCCGAGGGCATGCCGACGGTCTCCGCCGACGGCAAGACCTATGACATCGTCCTGCGCAAGGGCATCAAGTTCCATGACGGCGCCACCATGACGTCGGCCGATGTCGTCGCCTCGATCGAGCGTTGGGCAAAGATCGCATCGCGCGGCAAGCAGGTCGCACCCTATCTGACTTCGGTTACCGCCAAGGGCGATGACGCCATCCAGATCGTGCTGAACAAGCCCTATGCACCCCTGCTGTCGCTTCTGGCCTTCAACAACTCCGCCGCCGTCATCATGCCGAAGGCAAATCTTGCCGAAGACCCATTGACGAAGATCATCGGCACCGGCCCTTACATGCTGAAAGAACGCAAGGCCGACCAATATATCCAGTTGGTCCGCTTCGATGGCTACCAGTCGCGTTCGGAAGCGGCCAACGGTTTTGGTGGTGCGCGCAAGGCGATCCTCGATGAAGTCCGCTTCGTGCCGGTTCCAGATGCCAACACCCGCCTCGAAGGTGCCGTCTCCGGGCAGTTCGACTATGCCGATTCTCTACCGCCTGAAACCTTCGACCGTCTGAAGGCGTCGCAGGCCTCCGAGCCCGTGGTCTTGAAGCCCTATGGTGCGCCGGTCATGGTGATGAACACCAAGGAAGGCGTGCTTGCCAACAAGGAGATGCGCCACGCCATCCAGGCCGCGCTCAACCCGGAAGACATGCTGCTGGCCGCCTTCGGCAATCCGGAATTCTTCGCCGTCGATGGCGCGCTCTATCCACAAGGCTACACATGGCACACGGAAGAGGGCATCGAGCGCTATGGCGCGGGCGACCCCGAAGCTGCGGCAGCCATGGCCAAAAAAGCCGGCTATGACGGCGAAAAGCCAATCCGCATCCTGACCAGCCGCCAGTATGAATTCCATTACAAGATGGCGCAGGTCGCAGCCGAATATCTGAAGGCCGCCGGCTTCAAGGTCGAGCTTGGCGTGTTCGACTGGGCAACGCTCACAACCCGCCGCGCCGACCCGAAACTGTGGGATATCTTCATCACCCACGGCCCGTTCCCGCCAGAGCCGATTCTTAATGGCTGGATGTCCGACAGCTATCCCGGCTGGTGGTCGACGCCTGCCAAGGCCGCATCAGTCGAGCCCTTCATTGCTGAATCCGATCCTGAAAAGCGCAAGGCGCTGTTCGCCGAAATCCAGAAGGTCTTCTATGAGGAAGCCCCGGTCTACAAGGTCGGTGACTTCAACGCGCTAAGTTCGAAGAAGAAGACGCTCAAGGATTTCAAGCCATCCCCCTGGCCGTATTTCTGGAATGTCAGCACCGGCAACTGAGGTCAACTCTCCTCCCAAGCAAACACGTGTCCCGCAGCCCATGCGGGGCACGCCGCAAGCCTCCTTCATCGATAATGAGCATCTGTCATGACGCGTTCTTTTCCCAAGGACTTTCTCTGGGGCGTCGCCGCCTCCGCCTTCCAGACCGAAGGCGCCGTCAACAAGGATGGCCGCGGCCAGAGTGTCTGGGATGTCTATGCCCACACGCCGGGCCGCACCACCAATGGCGAGACGGCGGATATCGCCTGCGACCACTACCACCGCTATCCGGAAGACATCGGCCTGATGAGCGGTCTTGGCGTCGGCGCCTATAGACTGTCGACCGCATGGCCGCGCATTTTCCCGGAGGGGTCGGGTCAGGTGAACCAGCGCGGGCTTGATTTTTACGACCGCGTTATCGACCTTCTCCTGTATGAAGGCATCGAGCCGTGGATCTGCCTTCATCATTGGGACATGCCGGTGGCGGTGGAAGAAAAGGGCGGCTGGCGCTCGCGCGAAACCCCAAAGATCTTCGCCGATTACGCCGCGACGATTGCCCGCCACTTTGGCGACCGCGTCAAACGCTTTGCGCCCATCAACGAACCGAACGTCATTCCCTGGGTCGCCTATAATGTCGGTCGTCACGCGCCGGGCAAGCAGTCCTATGAGGACAGCCTGCAGGCCATCCACACGCTGAACCTCGCCCATGGTTACTCGGTCAAGGCCGTTCGCGCCGAAGCACCCAAGGCGGAAGTCGGCAACATCGTCTCGCTCGGGCCGGTGCGTCCGCATTACGACGACGCGGCCCACGAGGAAGCCCGCATTCTGGGGGATTGCCTCTGGCGCCGCGTGACCGTCGATCCGCTGTGGCTCGGCACCTATCCAGAGCCGATCGCCAGGGAAATGGAGCCGTTCATTCTTGGCGACGACATGGCCGATATCAGCCAGACAATGGATTTCTTCGGCCTCAACCACTACAATCCCGTCTTCGTCGGACCCAACAAGAACACAACCTTCGGCGTTGCCGAGACCGCCCCACCCACCGGCATGGGTCCGCTGACCGATGTCAACTGGGTCGTCGATCCCCAGGCGTTCCTCGAACAGATCCGCGATACCAGCGAGCGCTATAACAAGCCGACCATCTACATCACCGAAAACGGCGCCTCCTATCCGGACGCGCTCGGCCCGGATCGCAAGGTCATCGACAAGGATCGCATCGCCTATTTCGAAGGCTACCTGAACGTTCTTCTCGACGCGCTCGAAGAAGGCCACGATATCAAGGGCTATTTCGCCTGGTCGCTGATGGACAATTTCGAATGGGGACGCGGCTATTCCAAACGCTTCGGTCTGGTCTATGTCGACTACCCGACACTGCAGCGTATTCCGAAGGCGTCATATCACTGGTTGAGCGAAGTCATCCGCAGGAACGCTTTGTAGAAACCATGTTTCGCCACGTAGAGGTGGGCGCGATCAGCCTCAGACCTATCCTCCGTCATCCTCGCCCTTGAGGCGAGGATCCACTATTTTTACGACTCGATAGTAGGAGTACCTGCAGACCTCATCCGGGGCCGCATCAGCCCTTAATTCGCACCGCGCTCATTCATCGTCTGCAGCGCCCGCTCAAGGCTCGACTTGCTACCGTTGCGCAGCGGGATAAACGTCTTGCCGAACTTCTTGCAGCCGGATTTGACGCGCAGACACGCGTCGTGGCTGATACAGTCGATGGGGCAGAAGACGCAGTCGACCGAAGGCAACAGCGTGTCAATGCGGGACACCGCTTCGCGCAACCCCCCGTCATGATGGATCAGTTCGGCATCGAAAGCGCTGGCGATCTGACGCAGATGCGCCACCTGGCAATCGCGCCCGCCGACATAGAGAAAGCTTTTCGGACCGGACGGTGTCTGCTGCTGGACGGATGTCACTGGCGATTGAGAGCGTTCATCCTGCTTGCCCCGCACTGCCTTCTTTTTCTCTTTCCGCGCCATGCCTCACCTTGCTGTTGAAACCCGACCCTCCGCCGGTTCTTGCCGCCACGATATTAAAGATGAGTTTTGGAGTAAAGAATAAAGTTGATGATAATCGTCATGTTTTCTCGTCAAGATGGTCCGCCTTGGGAAAAACACGTAACGACCAGCGATCTCAGCCCGTAACTGTCGATCCCGATCGCGAGCCATTATTCATAAATGTATAGCCGAACCTCTGGCTACACGGATTGAAAAGTAGCGATTGCGCATTTAAATTCCCTGTACAAGAGCTCTTACCAAGCTTGCGCCAGGGGGATGGGACACGCTGGTGCAGTATCGTCGACATCACGGTTCGGAAAACCGGATGGACGCCGATATCGTATAACGGTCTAACGAATATCGCATGCACTTCTCGCCTGGGATAAACGGCGCCGATGATGGCGCACGAGCATCACGCGACCCACTTTGGACGGACACATTATGCGCATCGCACCGATTGCAGGTTTTACTGCTCTTCTTCTTCTCGGCTCGGCTCTCCAGACGGTGGCATGGGCAGAAGGCGAGCCCGTGCAGGCAAGCCGCAATAACCTGCCCTCCATCGTGGTAACGGAAGTCGCGAAGCGCGATCTTGTGGACCGCGTGATTGCCACCGGCACCATTCGCCCGGTGGACGAAATTTACGTGCAGCCACAGGTCGAAGGCCTTGCCGTCGATAGGCTCAATGTCGATGTTGGTGACAAGGTGGAAGCGGGTGCGGTTCTGGCCGAGCTTTCCCGCGACAGCCTGGTTTTGCAGAAGAGCCAGCTGGAAGCCAACAAGGCAAAGGCGCAAGCGGCTGTAGCGCAGAGCAAGGCGCAGGTCATCGAAGCCCAGGCCAATCTGGATGACGCCGTCCGCCAGAAGGACCGCGCCGCCCGCCTCGGCCAATCCGGCTCGGGCTCCGTGTCTCAAGTCGAGCAGACCGCAGCGGCGGCAGATGTGGCCAAAGCCCGGCTGGAAGCCGCCAGGCAGACCGTGACGGTCGGCGAGGCCGATATCAAGGTGGTGGATGCGCAGATCGAGGATATTGATCTGAAGCTTGCGCGCACCGGCGTGAAGACGCCCGTTGCAGGCATCATCTCCGCCAAGAATGCCCGCATCGGCGCCATCGCCACCGGGTCGGGCAATCCGCTTTTCACGGTCATCAAGGATGGCGCGATCGAACTCGTCGCCGAACTGTCGGAAACCGACATTCAGAAGATCGAAGTCGGCCAGAAGGCAAGCCTGACGGTCGCCGGTGGCAATCGCAAGATCGAGGGCACAGTACGCATCGTCTCACCGACCGTCGATCCAACGACGCGCCTTGGCTCGGTTCACATCGTACTGCCGGCCAATAGCCCTGCGCGAGCGGGCATGTATGCGAACGCCGATATCATCGTTGCCTCTGCCAATGCGCTTGCCCTCCCCTTGTCGGCGGTCATCTCCGGTCGCGAAGGCTCCACCACGCGCAGGGTGGAAAATGGCGTCGTCAAGCAGGTGAAGATTGAGACCGGCATTCAGGATTCAGGCTTCGTGGAAATCAAGCAGGGCCTGTCGCTCGGCGATAAGGTCGTGGAGAAGGCAGGCGCGTTCGTCCGCGACGGTGACAAGATCAACCCGGTCCCGGCTGCTGCCGCGGCCTCGAACTAAAGCGAAGGCAAAACCATGAACTTCTCTGCATGGTCCATCCGCAATCCGATTGCGCCGCTGCTTGCCTTCGCGCTGCTGATTTTCCTCGGCATCAAGGCATTCTACGACCTGCCGATTACACGCTTCCCCAATATCGACGTTCCTGTCGTTGCCATAACGGTGACGCAGAGCGGCGCCTCGCCCTCCGAGCTAGAGGCGCAGGTGACGAAGGAAGTGGAAGATGCAGTCGCCTCGATCAGCGGCATCGATGAAATCCAATCCACCGTCACCGACGGCCAGTCGCTGACGACTGTTCTCTTCCGCATCGAAAAGCCGACAGAGGAGGCCGTGCAGGACACCAAGGACGCGATCGACAAGATTCGCTCCAATCTGCCCGCCGGCATCGAAGAACCCGTCGTCAGCAAGATCGACGTCGAAGGCCAGGCGATTCAGACCTTTGCGGTCTCCTCGCCGAACATGACGCTGGAAGAGCTCTCCTGGTTTGTCGATGACACGATCAAGCGCGCACTCCAGGGGCAGCCAGGCGTCGGCAAGATCGACCGCTACGGCGGCGCCGATCGCGAAGTGCGCGTGTCGCTCAACCCGTCGAAACTCGATGCCTATGGCATTACCGCAGCCGAGGTGAACAACCAACTGCGCGGCACCAATATCGATCTCGGCTCCGGTCGAGGACAAGTGGGCGGCAACGAACAGACGATCCGCACACTGGGCGACGCGCGCAACGTGGCGGAGCTTTCCAATACCACGATCGCGCTGCCCAACGGAAACTTCGTCAAACTATCGGAACTCGGACGGGTAACCGACACCTACGAAGAGCCCAAATCCTTCTCGCGCTTCAACGGCAACCCGGCCGTTACCTTCGCCGTCTTCCGCGCCAAGGGCGCCAGCGAAGTGACAGTGGCCGAGACCGTAGCGCAGAACCTCGACAAGGTTCGCACCGACCATCCGGATGTCGCCATCCAGATGGTGGATGATTCCGTTTACTTCACCTACGGCAACTACGAAGCCGCTCTCCATACGCTGATGGAAGGCTCGATCCTCGCCGTCATCGTGGTTTTGCTCTTCCTGCGCAACTGGCGCGCCACCCTCATTGCCGCCGTGGCCCTGCCACTGTCAGCCATCCCCACCTTCTGGGTGATGGATCTGCTCGGCTTCTCGCTGAATCTCGTCAGCTTCCTGGCGCTGACGCTCGCCACCGGTATTCTCGTCGACGATGCGATCGTGGAGGTGGAAAACATCTCGCGACACATCAAGATGGGCAAGACGCCCTATCGCGCAGCGCTCGAAGCTGCAGATGAAATCGGCCTTGCGGTGATCGCCACCAGTTTCACCATCATCGCCGTCTTCGTGCCGGTCTCGTTCATGCCGGGCATTCCCGGTCAGTACTTCATTCAGTTCGGCCTCACCGTCGCCTTCTCCGTCTTCTTCTCGCTGATGGTCGCGCGCCTGATCACGCCGCTGATGGCTGCGTACCTCATGCGCGCCGACGATGCCGTCGACGATCATCACGACAATGACGGTCGCCTGATGAAGGCCTACACGAGCATGGTAACGGGAACGACGCGCAAATGGTGGGCACGTTATCTGACGCTGCTAGGTGCGATCGGCTTCCTTGTTGCATCGCTTATGCTTCTTGCCCAAGTTCCCGGCAGCTTCCTGCCGCCGGACGACTCCTCACGCGTCGTTCTGTCAATCGAGCTTCCGCCGAATGCAACGCTGGATGAGACGGACGCCACGACCGCCAAGATCAACAACGCGATCAAGGGCATCGATGGCGTCGAAAGCGTCTTCATCCTCGGCGGCGCTTCGCCAAAAGGCGATCTGGAACTGCGCCGCGCAACGGTGCGCGTCATCCTGAAGAAGATCGACCACTCTCTGCTGAAAACCGTCGTCAATGATGGCCTCGGCTCTCTCCCGCTCATTGGGTCTTATCTGCCAAAGGTCAAAGATAATGGCAGAACCCGACCGCAATGGGATGTGGAACGCGATATTTTTGCCAGCATCCACGGCATTCCGGATGTGCGCATCATAAAGCTCAACGACCGTGGCGAGCGCGAACTGACCTTCAACTTCCTCTCCTCCAGCGAGGAGGATTTGAACAAGGCAGTTGGCATCCTGGAAACGCGCCTGCGCGCTTCGCCGATCCTTGCCAATGTCAGCTCCGAGGGCGCACTGCCGCGCCCCGAATTGCAGATACGCCCTCGCAAGGACCAGATCGCCCGCCTCGGCATTACGCCGCAGCAGATCTCGCAGACCGTACGCGTTGCCACTATCGGCGATATCGATGCGCAGTTGACGAAGATCTCACTCGATGACCGGCAAATCCCGATCCGTGTCCAGACATCGCTTGATGTCAGGCGCGATCTGGCTGCCATCCGCGCACTGAAGATCAAGACTGCTTCCGGGGCCACGGTTCCCCTCTATAGCGTTGCCGATATCGACTACGCGGAAGGCCCAAGCTCGATCAAGCGCAATGACCGAAGCCGCGTCGTCGCCATCGGCTCCGACGTGCCTTTCGGCACAGCCCTCGATACGTCGACGGCTGAGTTCAAGCGGATCGTCGAAGAAACGCAGCTTCCGCCCACCGTCCGTCTGGCGGAAAGCGGTGATGCCAAGGTGCAGGGCGAAATGCAGCAGGGCTTCGTCAACGCCATGCTGCTTGGCCTGCTTCTGGTGCTCGTGGTTCTCATCCTGCTTTTCAAGGACGTGATCCAGCCCTTCACCATTCTCTTCTCGCTGCCGCTTGCGATCGGCGGTGTGGCTGTGGCGCTGATCGTCACGCAGAATGCGCTCTCCATGCCCGTTCTCATCGGCATTCTGATGCTGATGGGCATCGTCACCAAGAACGCCATCCTCCTCGTCGATTTCGCCATCGAGATGCGCCGTCACGGCATGGAGCGCGTTCACGCCATGGTGGAGGCGGGCCGCAAGCGTGCCCGCCCGATCATCATGACCTCGATCGCCATGTCGGCTGGCATGCTGCCATCCGCGCTCGGCGTCGGCGAAGGCGGCTCCTTCCGCGCCCCGATGGCAATCGCCGTGATCGGCGGCATCATCGTCTCGACGGTTCTGTCGCTCATCGTCGTCCCGGCCTTCTTCCTGATCATGGACGATCTCTCTGGTCTGCTCGCCCACCTGTTTGGCCGCTTCGTCGGCAAGAAAGAGGAAGAGCATCCGATCCTGTCATCGGAAGAACTGTCGAACGTCGCGCGAGAAAACAGCCAGGCAATCGCTGCCATGGACGAGCGGATTTCAGCAGTGGAGAAAAACACACCAAAGGATGCCCGCACTGGCAAATCCGACAATGTGCTTCGACTTCCGCCTCTCGCGGCAGAGTGACGTTTTCCAGACTTCGATCATGTCGCGCAACATAAAGCGTTCGCGCGACATGATTTTCTACCTGCAACGCTGGGGTACCATCGCGACGTCCTGGTTAAGACGGCCCCATCATGATTTTTGTCAAAGTTTGATCGAAATCAATTTGAGCTTCGCGGAGCGCGCTATTCTCTTTCCATGACAACATCCATAGCCGAACTTCGCGCCTCTGCCTGTTAACGGACCGAGAGGACATGAAGGAGGGTATGGTTTGGAGGGCCGAGCGTGAATAGAACCGAGAAACTCACCAACAGGGACAAATCCCTTCTCATTCGCAGCGATCTTCTGTCGTCCATGAGCGAGGCGTCTGCAAGGTCGGTGATCGATGCCGCGTCGCTGCTGACGCTACCAGCGCGCCATATGCTGTTCACCGAGGCCGGAACGACGGACTTTCTCTATTACGTTCTGACCGGCCATGTGCGGCTTTTCCGCGCCAGCAGGGATGGTCGCGAAGCCGATATCCGCATCTGCGGTCCGGGTGAGACTTTCAATGATTGCATGATCTTCGAAACCGGCGGCAATCGCTACAGCGCCCAGACAACCGAATGCTGCATGCTGGCGCGGCTGGAGCTTGCCAGAATAAGGGCTATGCTGGAGGCCGATCCGACTGTCGCACGGGCCGTTATTCAAACTCTCTCGAAGAACAATCTCAAGGTCATGGACTGCGTTGCCAATGACCGGCTGCAAACCGCACCTCAGCGGGTGGCACATTACCTGATGACGCAGGCGCCTTCGGATAACGGATCCTACTCCCTTCGCCTGCCTTTCCAGAAAAGCGTCCTGGCAGGCAAACTCGGCCTGGCGCCGGAAGCACTGTCGCGCGCCTTCTCCACGCTCAAAAGCTGCGGCGTCAGCGTGCGCGGCCGCGTCATTCACATCGACGACCCCGCTGCCCTGAACAGGCTTTGATTTTCAAGACCAGCCTTGGAGCATGTCGCGCCACGGTGTGCAGCTAGCTTTGCGGCGCCGGCATGCGAGACAACAAGGGCTTAAAGAGCAAGATCACGACACGCTTTTGAGGCGGGACTGTCCTGGCGAACCGCCCCTCCCCTAGCGACTTTTTTACAATCCGCCCTGCTGCTTCAGAAAACCGACGATGCGGTCGATGCCCTCTCCGCGCTTCATATCGGTAAAAAAGAACGGCATTTCCTTGCGCATGCGCGTAGCGTCACTGTCCATCACATCGAGATCGGCGCCAACATAGGGCGCCAGATCCTTCTTGTTGATCACCAGAAGATCGGATCGGGTAATGCCTGGGCCGCCTTTGCGCGGGATTTCCTCGCCTTGGCAAACCGAGATGACGTAAATCGTAATATCCGCCAGATCCGGCGAGAAGGTCGCAGCGAGATTGTCACCGCCCGATTCGATGAAGACGACATCGAGATCGGGAAAGCGCTCATTCAGACCGGCAATCGCCTGTAGATTGATCGTCGCATCCTCACGGATTGCTGTGTGCGGGCATCCGCCTGTCTCGACACCGACGATTCGCTCCGATGGCAGCGCCTGCATTCGGACCAGCGCTTCGGCATCTTCCTTAGTGTAGATATCGTTTGTCACGACCGCGACCGAAAATTCCGCGCTCATCGCCTTGCAAAGCTTCTCCGTCAGTGCCGTCTTGCCGGAGCCGACAGGCCCCCCGATACCGACTCTGAGCGGGCCATTTCCCGATTTCATCTGCTTCCCCTTCCGGATGTGTTTTGCTGACAATAGCGGCCTCAAGCCCACCCCATCAACAGCAAAATAGAAGCAAAATGGTCAGGAGCGGAAAAGCCGCGTGGCCTGTACTTCGTGCCGCATGGGTGCGGTATCAGCAATGATCGTGGCCGATCCGAGATCATCCAAGGTGGTTGAACCGGCACGGTTTGCGACATCCGCCACCATCTCCTCCAGCCTTGCCATGATCGCCACGCCGTCCGTCTGCCCTGCGACGCCAAGACGGATGCCAGCCGAAATCAATTGCGATAGTCCCGCGTGAAGATAGGCAGCGAGAACGTCTTCCAGTCCGATATCGTGGGCAGCGGCGACTGCGCCTATGGCAACGGGATAGGTGGGAGTTTCGGGTAACCGCTCGAAGACCGACGACGGCCAGGCGCGCGCTGCGCCGACAAAGGCATCACCTAGCAGAACCGTTTCACGATAACGCTCCGCGGAGCCTGCAAGAGCACGAGACAAGGCCGCGATCTCGTAAAGCAAGGCGCGGTCTTCAAAGCCATTCCAGGCCTGACACAGCATGACTGCATCGTTCCAGAGCGTGCCGCGTCGAAGCGACAGAGCGATCCATTCATCGAGCCCGGCAGCATTGAAAACGCGCCGGTCCTCCACAGCGCTTTCCAGCCCACCGGAATAGGAGAACGCCCCCACGGGAAAAGCCGGCGACATCCAGGCCATCAACCTCAGCAGGCTGTCGACATTGCGTTTCGCTGTCATGCGTCAGTCGTGATGATGATGGGCGTGATCACCGTGGGAGTGTCCCCCATGCGAATGGCCGCCATGAGCATGATAGGCCCCGCGCGCAGGCTGGAAAGGTTCCTCCACATCGCGAACCGTCGCGCCCAGGCCTTCCAGCATGGCGCGGATGACGTGGTCGCGTAAGATGAGGATCCGGTCCTCTTCGATCTGCGCAGACAAATGCCGGTTGCCCAGATGCCATGCGAGTTCGATCAAGTGCAGCGGGTTCTTTGCCGTGACTTCGAACAGCTTCTCATCTGCTGCCCGCACCTCGACCAGATCGCCATTTTCAACGACGAGCAAATCGCCATGGGCAAAGAGAACGGCTTCCTTCAGGTCCAGCATGACCATCTCGTCATTCTGGAGATGCAGGAGCTTGCGCCGCAGATGCCGTTGATCATGAGCCAGAGTGACGTAGCCGCTCGGCTCATCGCCGGGCGTGCCGGCAGGAAGATAGGATTGAACGCGTAACATGAAGCTTCCGGTCTGAATGTGATCCTGAAGCATCAAGTCTTGCCGGATAGAGCGGTGGATTGCAAGCCGCTGACTGCCGGCCATCTGGCAATCGCGCTACAGAGCGCAATGTTTCAGGATGCAGCCTGCAATGGCCTCGCCAGACCACTGTCGATCTCCCTGCGCACATGGGATGCATCGCCATGGCAAAGGCGGTTGCGCCCGGCGGCCTTGGCGCTGTAGAGCGCCTTGTCCGCTATCGCGAAAGTATCGTGCTTGGAACGATTAGCCTCTATTTCCGCCACGCCGACAGATACCGTGGTCTGCAAAAGATGTCCTTCGAAGTTGACCGAGAGACAGGCAACCCGCACGCGCGCCAGCTCGATCAGCGCAACACGATCCTTCCGGTCCCCTCCGCAGACGATGACGCCGAATTCTTCGCCGCCAAGCCTTGCGACGCAATGAAAATCGCCAAAGACGTCCTCGATCGCCGAAGCGACGCGCTTGATCACCATGTCGCCGGCGCCATGGCCGAAATTGTCGTTGATCGACTTGAAGCGGTCGAGGTCGAAGATGGCAAGCGAGGCATCGCCGGTAATATCTTCGAAGACCTGATTGAAGGCGCGCCGGTTTGCAAGTCCCGACAACGTGTCCGTTTTACTGAGGCGCTCGAATTCCGCCTGGGACTCGCGCAGATCGCGAATGGCGCGCCCGAGCACCGTACAGAGGATTCCTGCAACCAGACCTCCGACGATCCAACCCATGGCCACGCTATAGAAGACCGCATCGATCACCGGAAGAGGCAGTATCCTCAAGGCATTGCCGACGCAGATCACGGCGAGACTGACCACGATGGACAAGGATATCGAAATAAACACCATTTTAAGCGCGAAGCCGCGCAGCGACTGCCCGCCGGCAGGGTCGCTGACGCTCATGTCGAGCGAGATAAATTTTGCGAATCCGTCCGCCATCAATCTCCAACCTCCAATGGGCAACCGATAGGGAGAAAAAGTTGCAGCATCGATAATGCATATAGTAAAAGTTTAATCATCTTTTATTCACTTAATGGCGTGAGAGTACATCCGCTTTATCTTAAAAAAGCGGAAATACGATATTCCCGCACGCCCTGTCATGAACGAGACAAGCGCGGGAACGATCCGCAAAAAAATTGTTGAATGCGAATGACGTAGGCCTGAATGCAAAGCTCTCGGCCCACCTCTTTCTGTCATCCGCGCATATTGAACGGGTAAAACGATCAGCAAAGGGGCTCAGGTTTACGCACCATGAAACCGGCCTGATTTCACGAAAGCCCTCAGACAGCGTCGAGCAAGATCCCGCTCCGTCCATGGAGAATACGTGGAGACAAGGGCTGGGGGTGTGACAGGCGAAGCCGTTTTTACCGGGGATGTACGCAGACGTACAGCGATCTGTCAGATTCGCTTACAGCCTTCAGGTCCTTGTGCCATCGCAGTCGTCGGCGCAAAGCCGCTACACCCTTTTGTGACGACCGCGCTTGTGGCCAAAACCCAATCAGAACAGGAAGTAGCGCTGCGCCATGGGCAGCACTGTTGCCGGTTCACAGGTCAGTAGCTCGCCATCAGCGCGCACCTCGTAGGTTTCAGGGTCCACTTCGATATGCGGGGTCAGCTTATTGTGGATCATCGAAGCCTTCGAGATACCGCCGCGGACATTCCTCACTGCCACCAGATTCTTGGCCACGCCGAGACGCTGGGCCAAGCCGCCATCGAGCGAGGCCTGCGAGACGAAGGTGACGGAGGAATTGGTGCGCAGCTTGCCGTAAGCGGCAAACATCGGGCGATAATGCATAGGCTGCGGCGTGGGGATCGACGCGTTCGGATCACCCATAGGAGCTGCCGCAATCGAGCCGCCGAGCAGCACCATCTCCGGCTTCACGCCGAAGAAGGCAGGCGACCATAAAACGAGATCGGCGCGCTTGCCGACTTCGACCGAGCCGATCTCGTGGCTCACACCATGGGCAATGGCCGGGTTGATCGTGTATTTGGCAATGTAACGGCGAACACGGAAATTATCGTTCTCGCCCGTCTCTTCCTTCAGGCGACCACGCTGGCGCTTCATCTTGTCAGCCGTCTGCCAGGTACGGATGGCGACTTCGCCGACACGACCCATCGCCTGGCTATCGGAGGAAATGATCGAGAAGGCGCCGAGATCGTGCAGAATATCTTCCGCCGCAATCGTCTCCTTACGGATGCGGCTTTCGGCAAAGGCGATGTCTTCCGGGATTGACGGCGACAGATGGTGGCAGACCATCAGCATGTCCAGATGCTCGGCCAGCGTGTTCACCGTATAGGGGCGCGTCGGATTGGTGGAAGACGGAATGACGTTGGGGTTGCCGCAGATCTTGATGATATCCGGCGCGTGACCGCCACCCGCACCTTCCGTGTGGAAAGCGTGGATCGTGCGGCCCTTGATGGCGGCCACCGTGTCTTCCACGAAGCCGCTTTCGTTCAGCGTGTCGGTGTGGATCATCACCTGCACATCGAAGGCGTCGGCTACCGTCAGGCAATTGTCGATGGCGGCAGGCGTCGTGCCCCAGTCCTCATGCAGCTTCAGCGAGGAAGCACCGGCGAGGATCATTTCTTCCAGCGGCTTCGGCAGCGAGGCATTGCCCTTGCCGGCAAGCGCCAGGTTCATCGGGAAGCCGTCGAAGCTTTCGATCATCCGTTCGATATGCCATGCGCCAGTACAGGTAGTGGCAAGCGTTCCGTGCGCCGGACCCGAACCGCCGCCCAGCATGCAGGTGACGCCGCTCATCAGCGCTTCTTCGATCTGCTGCGGGCAGATATAATGAATGTGAGCGTCCATGCCGCCGGCGGTCAGGATCTTGCCCTCGCCCGCAATCGCCTCCGTCGAAGGCCCGACGATGATGGTGACGCCCGGCTGCGTATCCGGGTTGCCCGCCTTGCCGATGCCGTGAATGCGACCGTCCTTCAAGCCCACATCGGCCTTGTAGACGCCGGAGTGATCGACGATCACCACATTGGTGATCACCGTGTCCACCGCGCCTTCAGCACGGGTAGCCTGGCTCTGGCCCATGCCATCACGAATAACCTTGCCGCCGCCGAATTTCACCTCTTCGCCATAGGTGGTGAAATCCTTCTCGATCTCGATGAACAGTTCCGTATCGGCCAGGCGCACCTTGTCGCCGGTGGTCGGACCGAACATGCTGGCATAGGCGGCGCGGGAAATCTTGTAGGACATGGGTTCAGGCTCCTTCGGAGACAGAGAATTTCGATACGGAAGGCAGTCTTCTCAGCCTTCCCTGACCGACCAGCAGATCGACCAACTGTTTTTCGGCAATAAAGGGATGCCCGTCCCAACCTTGATGACCAAAACCGGCAATAGACACCTCGTCTCCCTCCACCATCCTGTCGAGCATATGGCGAATGGTCACGAGCCCGCTGCTCGGGCACACATAATTCTGCGATGAGAGGGATCTCAACTCACCGTCCAGACGATCATGCACCTGCCTGTCTATGATAAGATGCGTCTTTCCGGTCTCGGCAGCGATAGCCGCAAAGCCCACGCTGTAATCGACGCAGAAATCCTCAAGTTCAGGGCGGTCGCGGCGAATGTCAGGTTCCATTTCGCTGAACTTCGCCGGGTCGCGGACGCACCAGATCGCCGTGGCAGACACGACGCCCGGGCTTTCGCGCCAATGCCTCTCCTGGGTCATCTCGCGTCCCGGACGGCCGGTATTGCACACGGCAACGACATCGGTGCGCCTACCGCCTGCGCCGAGCGAGCGGCAATGATTGAAGCGAATGACGATGTCCGCACGGTCGATGACATCCGCCACCCCGTCCGGCACCTCTCCATTTCCAACAATCATGATCCTGCGGCCCATTTCTCGATCAAAAACCTTCCGAAAGTGCGCGCAGTTCATCCGTGCGCTTGCGGCTCATATCGGCAAGGCAGGACGCGACCAGTTGCGGCTCCATGGAACCGCCACGCGCCTGAAATCCTTCGAAGTCACAATTGGCATCGCGAAAGGCAACCCATGCGCGCTGGGCGGCAACAAGCGCATCGACGGCACCCTTGGTGCTCTCATCAGCACTTTTGTCGCGCTCGGCCAGAAGCTTGCGAAGCTTCTGGTACTGGACATTCAAGTCCTTGTCGGCCTTGTCATAGTCTTCACCGGCGCACTGGGTCATTTCCATCTGCGTTTGCGGATTGGCGCAATTCACCTTGTCTTCCTGGGAGAATGCGCCTGTCGCGCCACCCACGCCCACCAGAAAAACGGACGCCGACAGACTGAGGAACGAGCGCTTCGACATCAGAGCTTTCCCATGACCTGCTGGCGAAAGCCGTAAACCTCGCGCTTGCCGGAAAACGGCACCAGCGTTACCTCGCGCTTCTGCCCCGGCTCGAAACGTACCGCCGTACCGGCTGGAATATCGAGCCGCATGCCGCGTGCCTTGTCACGTTCAAAGATCAGCCCGGCATTGGTCTCGAAGAAATGGTAGTGGCTGCCAACCTGAACCGGACGGTCACCGGAATTGGCAACCTCGATGGTGATCGTCGGCTGGCCGGCATTGAGCTCTATCGTGCCCTCGGCAGCAATGATCTCGCCTGGTATCATCGCGGTTCTCCCTTCAGCGTGTCCAGCAAAAGCCTGAGCGGTTTTGCCTTGGCAAATGCATAAAACAAAATTGGTCGGCCTTAACGGATCGGCTCATGCACGGTGACGAGCTTGGTGCCGTCCGGGAAAGTGGCTTCCACCTGCACGTCATGGATCATCTCGGCGATGCCTTCCATGACCTGGTCGCGTGAAATCACATGCGCGCCCGCTTCCATCAGTTCGGCCACGGCGCGGCCATCGCGCGCGCCTTCCACCACATAGTCGGTGATCAGCGCGATCGCCTCGGGATAGTTGAGTTTCACGCCGCGTTCGAGCCGCCGGCGTGCCACCATGGCGGCCATGGAGATCAGGAGCTTGTCTTTTTCCCGGGGAGTAAGGTTCATCGTCGTCCCATTCCAGCGCGGCGTGGTCCCTCAACGAAAAAGGGCACGCTTCAATTCATCGTAGCTGCACAGGCACTTAACTGAAATTCCAGACGGTTCTACAGTCGCTGCGCCAGCGTCACAGATTCCAGACTTTCGGCACTGGCGCGCCATTTCGCAAGAGCGAAATGATGGGAAAAAGCATTTTTCTTAAGGAGAATCCGTCCGCAGCAGATAGCCGAACGACGAGCTTTCCCTGCCATTCGCTGGCGCCGCCGCTTTCTCCGGCAAACGCCCTAATTTTAGGCAGCAAGGCCTCAGCCAGCGGGCCGATATAGAGAATGGTGGCAAAGGCGACGCGGCCTGATAGCACTGATGCATGCTGCGTCAGGTCGGCAATGCGGCCGTCGAGGAAAAGCTCCTCCGCATGGATAAGTTTGCCGCCGTGACGAATGCGCCAGCGGTCCCGAAACAGCCCCTCCTCCATCGCTTCGCCCATGGCTTGGCGACCGAGCAAGACCGCCTCGACGGCGAGGAATTCGGATGAGGCATGTAGGTTGGCATCCAGCCTGCGGGTCAGCGAGGCGCGGTCGAACAGAATTGTTTCCTGGGGAAGCCAATGGAGCCGGGTGTTTTCCTCGGCCGTGACGTGGACGGAGACAGCAGCCGTGCCGGCAGCAGCCTTGTAGACCTTTTCGCAGGCCTGCGTCGTCACGACCAGACTGGTACCGGCCTTGGCATGGGCCTGCCATTCCAATTCGTCTCCCCCGGTCAAGCCGCCGGAGGAGTTGATGAGAATGGCTTCCATTTCATTGGAAAACGTATCGGGAAGCCTGATCTTGGCGCAGCCTTCCTGAAACAGTTCGTCCAGACGGCTGCGGCCATTCAGGGCTTTGGTTACAATGCGTCCTCGGCCACGGGCGCGCTGCGGACGGGGTTGGCTGAGGCTTTCAAGGACTGGCTGCTGCACGTCGTCTCCGAGGGCTTCGCGGATGCGGAAACCGCTTTCACAGAGCAATCCGTCTTCGACGTTGCGTCGACAACCATCTGCCCTTCCGTATTCTGGAAGAAATCCCACATTCTTTCGGCGGCATCAACCTGTCTTGCGCTCTCATCTCCCGCAGTTTTGCGGTCGACCGCAGGCTGCGCCTTCGGCGTTACGTCGCTGCCGGGCTTGCGGGTCAAAACAGCAGACGTTGCAATCACTTCCGATTTCATCGTGGCGCGTGGCCAGGCGTGATCCCAGGCGTCGATCACATAGGAATGGATGCGCGAACCGCTCTTGCAGACATCGTAGGAATTGACGGTGAAATTGCCGAGCGACTTGCTTTTCACCGCGCCCTTGCAGCCATCGAGCTCGGCCCAACGCTTCAGCGCCGTCTCGCCGCCATACTGCCAGTAAGGCTTTCCGCCACCCTGATAGGGATTGGCAGGATCCTTCGTGCCGGCGAACGCGATGATCGACATGGGCTTGGCAGGCGTGCAGCTTGCCATATCCGGACGCCAGCGGCCTTCGGCTTCGACCGGGACGCCAGCACGCAACGAGGCCACGAAGCCCGCCGCGGCAAAATCATTGCTGCCGCTGCACAGATACTGCGACAGCATGCGCCCGCCGCCGGAATAGCCGGAGCCATAGAAGCGCTCTTCATCGACACAGAACTTGGATTTTACCATGGAGACTGCATCGCGAATGAAGGACACCTCATCCAGCCCGCCCGGCCTGGTGGTCACACCCGGCACGTTCCAGGCATGTGTATTCGGCAATTCTCCATCGAGACTACCCTGCAGTGCCACGACCATCACGCCCGTGCGCTCGGCGACCTTGTCCCAGCCGCTACGGTCCAGTTGGCCATTCGGGTTGCTGTTGCTGCCATGAAAATCGAAAACGACCGGTACCGGCTTCGATCCATCATAAGAGGATGGAACGAAATAGACGCCCTCGCGTTCTGAACCCTGTGACATGAGCGAAAACTCATGCCGCCCCGGCTTCACAGCCTGACCGCACATCGATGCCGATGCAGCGGCGCTCATGCTTGTTAGGATTGCAAAACCTGCAAACAGCGTTTTGGCAGGAAATGTGAACCGGAACGTCCGGCCAGCAACAGTCAAATTCATCGGCACGCCTTTGATTGGCACAGTTCCCCGACAAGATGCCGGAAAATTCGCGGAATGTAAGGGATCGACGGTGGCGGCGTGCAAAAGACCTCGTGGGGGTGTCTTGCAAGCAGCATTCATGGTGCCAATAACACAGGATTTTGGTGAATGAAATGTAAAAGCCCGCATGAAAGCCATGCTTGAGCGCATGGCTGTTCACTTTATCACGAGGTTTTTATTACAGCGTGAGCAAATCCGCAGCAACTATACTGTCAAATGCCGCCGCGCTTCCGGCGTGTCGAGCGTTTCCGCCGCACCTTGATGCACCACCTCACCCCGATCCATGATGTAGACGTAATCGGCAAGCTCACGGCAGAAGTCCAGATACTGCTCGACAAGCAGGATCGCCATGCCGGTCGAGTCCCTTAGATACTTTATGGCCCGGCCAATATCCTTGATGATCGAGGGCTGAATGCCTTCGGTCGGCTCGTCCAGCACCAGGATCTTAGGTCTCGTCACCAACGCCCGGCCAATTGCGAGCTGCTGTTGCTGCCCGCCGGAAAGGTCGCCGCCGCGGCGTGACAACATGGTTTGCAGCACCGGAAACAGGCTAAAAATATCGTCAGGAATAAACCGCTCCTTTCGGGGCAGAGGCGCATATCCGCTCTCCAGATTTTCCTGCACCGTCAGCAACGGAAAGATTTCGCGCCCCTGCGGCACGTATCCCACACCGCGCTTTGCCCGCTGGTAGGGTGCAAGTCCATTTAGGCTCTCTCCACCAAAGGTAATCGAGCCGCCGCTGATGGCATGCTGCCCGGTGACGGCGCGCAACAGCGAACTCTTGCCCACACCATTACGGCCCAGAACGCAGGTGATCTTCCCCATCTCAGCATTCAGCGAAATGCCACGCAAAGCCTGTGCTGCGCCATAGTGAAGATTGATGTTTTCGACGCTTAGCATGTTCACCGCCCCAGATAATTCTCGATGACCTTCGGATCGTTCGAAACGAAATCGATCGATCCCTCGGCCAGCACGGAGCCTTCGGCAAGGCATGTCACCTTGACGCCAAGCTCGCGGATGAAGCCCATGTCGTGTTCCACCACCACCACGGAACGGGTCTTGGCGATTTCCTTCAACAGCACCGCCGTTTCCGCCGTCTCGGCGTCCGTCATACCCGCCACCGGTTCATCCACCAGCAGAAGCTTCGGCTCCTGAGCGAGCAGCATGCCAATTTCCAGCCACTGTTTCTGGCCGTGGGAGAGATTGGCCGCAAGATCATCTCGGCGGTAGCCGAGGCGCACAGTTGCGAGGATTTCCTCGATGCGCGCCTTGTCTTCCTCCGTCAGCCGGTAGAACAGCGTGGCGAAGACGCCGCGTTTGCGGTTCAGCGCCAGTTCCAGATTGTCCCAGACCGTGTGGCTTTCGAAAACGGTCGGCTTCTGAAATTTCCGGCCGATGCCGAGCTGGGCGATGTCCGCCTCGTCCTTCTTCGTCAGGTCGATCTGGTCTTCGAACAGCACCGTGCCGCTGTCAGGCCGCGTCTTGCCGGTGATGATGTCCATCATCGTCGTCTTGCCGGCTCCATTCGGGCCGATAATGGCGCGCAACTCGCCGGGCTCCACCACAAAGGAGAGAGAGTTCAGCGCCCGGAAGCCATCGAAGGAAACGGAAACGCCGTCGAGATAGAGCAGGCTTTTTGCTCTCGTATCAGAAACTGTGTTCATATCCGCCTCACTCCGCTGCCTGATGCGCCACCGCATCGTCATTGCCAGGCTTTGCCGGGTTGTCTTTGGGCTTTGCACTCTTGCCGCGACGGCCCGCCATAGTGTGCTGGATGGTGCCGACAATGCCCTTGGGGAAGAACAGCGTCACGGCGATGAAGAGGCCGCCCAGCGCAAAGAGCCAGAACTCGGGAAAGGCGCCGGTAAAATAGCTCTTGCCGCCATTGACCAGCAGCGCGCCGATGATTGGCCCGATCAGCGTGCCGCGACCGCCAACGGCCGTCCACACAACCACTTCGATCGAGTTGGCCGGCGCGAACTCTCCCGGATTGATGATGCCCACCTGCGGCACGAAGAGCGCGCCGGCAATACCTGCCATCATCGCCGAAACCACGAAGGTGAAGAGCTTGATGTTTTCGACGCGAAAGCCAAGGAAGCGAACGCGGCTTTCGGCATCGCGCACACCCACCAGCACCTTGCCGAATTTGGAATTGACGATGCCTGATGCAATTATCAGCGACAGCGCCAGCATCAGTGCCGTCATGGCAAAGAGCACCGCACGTGTGCCGCTCGACTGCACGGAGAAACCGAGGATGTCCTTGAAGTCTGTCAGGCCGTTATTGCCGCCAAAGCCCATGTCGTTGCGGAAGAAGGCAAGCAGCAGCGCATAGGTCATGGCCTGGGTGATGATCGACAGATAGACGCCGTTGACGCGAGAGCGGAAGGCGAACCAGCCGAAGATGAAGGCAAGCAGACCGGGCACGACCAGCACCATCAGCATGGCGAACCAGAACATGTCAAAGCCGTGCCAGAACCATGGCAGTTCCTTCCAGTTAAGGAACACCATGAAATCGGGAAGCACCGGATCGCCATAGACGCCGCGCGAGCCGATCTGGCGCATCAGATACATCCCCATCGCATAGCCGCCGAGCGCGAAGAAGGCGCCATGGCCAAGCGAGAGAATACCACAGTAACCCCAGACCAGATCGAGTGCCAAGGCCAGCAGCGCGTAGGCGAGATACTTGCCGAGCATCGACATCATATAGGTCGGCACATGCAGCGGGTTGCTGGGCGGCAAGAGCAGGTTCAGTGCCGGAATGATGAGCGCCACGGCCAGAATGATGCCGATGGCAATCGAGATGCGGCGGTCGAGAGCGCGAAGGAGAAAGCCGGTAATCATGCTTCGATCGCCCTTCCCTTGAGTGCGAAGAGACCACGCGGCCGCTTCTGGATGAACAGGATGATGAGGACGAGCACGAGGATCTTGCCGAGAACGGCGCCGACGGTGGGCTCCAGGAATTTGTTGAGAACACCGAGCGACAGCGCGCCGACCAGCGTTCCCCAGAGATTGCCGACACCGCCGAAGACGACGACCATGAAGCTGTCGATGATGTAGCTCTGGCCGAGATTGGGCGAGACATTGTCTATCTGGCTGAGCGCCACACCGGCAAGACCGGCAACGCCCGAACCCAGCGCAAAGGTAAAGGCATCGACCCAGGGCGTCCTGATGCCCATGGAAGAGGCCATGCGCCGGTTCTGGGTCACGGCGCGCATCTGCAGGCCGAAGGAGGACCGCTTCAGAAGCAGAAGCAGAGCAAAGAAGACGGAAAGCGAGAAGCAGACGATCCAGACACGGTTCCAGGTGAAGTTCAGATAGCCGACGCTGAAGGAGCCGGACATCCAGCTGGGGCTGCCGACCTCGCGGTTGGTCGGCCCGAAGATGGAGCGCACACCCTGTTGCAGGATCAGCGAAATGCCCCAGGTGGCAAGCAGCGTTTCCAGCGGACGGCCATAGAGAAAGCGGATCACGCCGCGCTCGATGACGAGACCGACGAACCCGGTAGCCAGAAAAGCGACCGGAAGCGCAATGGCCAGCGACCAGTCAAACAGGCTTGGGAAGTGGCTGCGAATGATCTCCTGCACGATGAAGGTGGCATAGGCACCGATCATCACCATCTCGCCATGCGCCATGTTGATGATGCCCATCACGCCGAAGGTGATGGCAAGGCCGATGGCAGCAAGTAGCAGTACGGAGCCGAGCGACAGGCCGTACCAGATGTTCTGTGCCGTATCCCAAAGCGCGAGCGAAGATTCGATATGGGAGATCGCCGCTTCGATGTCCGGCTTCAGGCTGGCATCGACAGACGAAGACGCGGCCATCAGGATGCTGATCGCATCGCGCCCGCCAATGGTCTTGATGGTGTCGATGGCACTGCGCTTGTCTTCGACGGAGCGGTCGGAGGTCAGAACGGATACCGCGCGCGCCTCTTCCATACGAGCGCGAACCTCGGCATCGGTTTCTTTCGCAAGTGCCGCTTCCAGAAGCCCGAGATTTTCCGCACTCGGCGCTTTCAAAACCGCATCGGCTGCCGAAAGCCGGATGGAGCGATCCGGGCTCAGCAGCGTCAGACCGCCGAGTGCTGCGCGCGTGACACGGCGCAGCGTATTGTTGACCTTGATCTTCGTGACCGCAGCCTTCGGCGCATCACCGACCGCCTCACCCGTCACCGGATCGATCAGGGTGAGAGTATCGCCGGCGGGCTTGGTGAGAAATACCAGGCTGTCGGCCTTGCGAACATAGAGCTCACCGGCAGCAAGCGCTTCCAGTGCTGGCACGACGCGTGCATCGCCCGTCGCAGCAATCTGCCCGATCAGCGCTTCAGCCTGCTTGAAATCGGCCTTGCCCAGCGCATCGATCAACGGCTTTGCATCGCCCTGCTGGGCAAGGGCCGAAGCCGTCAGGCTGAACAAAAGGCCGATCACAGCCAACAGTCGGAAAAACATGGTCCCAAGTCCCCCTTGGAGCCTCCCTCCCTCTCGACGTCATCCTCGGGCTTGACCCGAGGATCCATCACGTCTGCCAGAAACCAGCGACGCTAGAGAGAGTGAGTGTAAACAGTGGATCCTCGGGTCACCCTCGGACTTTGATCCGAGGGCCGAGGATGACGGCGGTGTGTGGGGCGATTGCCCGGTCTCCCTCACCCCGGAGTTGAGCCGGAGTCCAGTCGAGGCGCATCAGCGCCTCGAGAGGGATCACCCAATCACATGCCCTTGCCGCCGCACTTGCCGCTGGCAACGTTGAAGTTGCCGCAGGACATGGGCTTGCGCCAATCCGAGATCAGGTCCTTGGAGTCCGGCAGATAATCCGACCATTCGTCACCCACGACCTGGGCGGTCTGCTGCACGATCTGGAACTGGCCGTCGGACTGGATTTCACCGATCAGCACCGGCTTGGTGATGTGGTGGTTCGGCATGACGGTGGCGTAGCCGCCGGAAAGGTTCGGCACCGAAACACCGATGATGCTGTCCAGAACCTTGTCGGTATCGGTGGTGCCGGCAGCTTCGACGGCCTTCACCCAGGCATTGAAACCGATATAAGCGGCTTCCATCGGGTCGTTGGTCACGCGTTTGTCGTTCTTGGTGAAGGCATGCCATTCCTTGATGAACTCGGCATTGACCGGCGTATCGACGGACTGGAAATAGTTCCAGGCGGCAAGGTGGCCGACGAGCGGCGAAGTGTCGAGACCCGCGAGCTCTTCTTCACCGACGGAGAAGGCAACGACCGGAATGTCTTCAGCCTTTACGCCCTGGTTGGCCAGTTCCTTGTAGAAGGGAACGTTGGCGTCACCATTGATGGTGGAAACGACGGCAGTCTTCTTGCCGGCAGAGCCGAACTTCTTGATGTCGGAGACGATCGTCTGCCAGTCGGAGTGACCGAACGGCGTGTAGTTGATCATGATGTCCTCTTCCTTGACGCCCTTCGACATCAGGTAGGCCTTCAGGATCTTGTTGGTTGTCTGCGGATAGACATAGTCGGTACCGGCCAGAACCCAGCGCTCCACACCTTCGGTGCTGGCAAGGTAATCGACAGCCGGGATGGCCTGCTGGTTCGGTGCGGCGCCAGTGTAGAAGATGTTGCGCGAGGACTCTTCGCCCTCATATTGAACGGGATAGAAGAGGATGGAGTTCAGCTCTTCGAAAACCGGCAGAACGGATTTGCGCGAAGACGAGGTCCAGCAACCGAAGACGGCTGCGACCTTGTCCTGGCTGATCAGTTGGCGGGCCTTTTCGGCAAAGAGCGGCCAGTCGGAGGCCGGATCGACGACAACGGCTTCGAGCTTCTTGCCGAGGACGCCGCCCTTCTTGTTCTGCTCTTCGATGAGCATCAGCATGGCGTCTTTGAGCGTCGTTTCCGAAATGGCCATGGTGCCAGAAAGCGAGTGCAGCACGCCGATCTTGATCGTGTCGTCAGCGGCAAAAGCGCCGTGGAAGGCGGTGGTGGACAAAATGGCGCCAAGCAGCGCGCCCGTGAGCGTCTTTCTGAAAGTCATCGGAAGAACCCCTCTTCGTGTTTAAGCCTTGGGAGCAAGGCCTCAGCGGCATTTTTTAACCGCTGCTGGAGGGGACTATCGGGCTCGTCGGGACGAAACCGTATACGTCGTTTGACGTAGGTGGGGTGGCGAAATCAGCACAAATGGGAAGCGCACCGGTGGTCGCTACGACCGCAACCGGCGTTACGTGGCAGAGACAAGCCCTTAGTTGTGGGGCTTGTCATCTTGGGCGATGGCGTCCTGATGATACCAGCTGTCGAAATCGACACGCGGTGCCTGGGCTTCAGCGGACGCAATATCAGCGTCCTTGCGGAAACGGCTGTAGCCTGCGCGCCCGCCGACCGGGAACTGATAAATCTTGGCACTTTCCAGATTGGGTTCGGTTCTCATGACGGCCTCTTTCTTTTGATCAAAACACCGCAGCACTATGCTTCGTTCCGAAGAATAGCCGATTTCTAGCCGAATTTCACCCTATTCGCTTAAAAAAATATCACAAAGTCTATTTTTTAGGCAAAACGATTGCGCATCGGTTAATCGAATAGTCTTTATGCAGCTAATCACTCAAAATTAGCGCTTTCGGCTGAAAAAACATTCAGAACGACCCTCCCGCCTACAGTTTCGGCAGAAAATCAGCTGATTTTATTTCATAAAGCCTTCATAATTCTCAAAAATCGCGAAAAACGCTTTTGCGCCATCAACCCGGATTTTGCCGTACGAATGGGTTCGGCAACCATCTCACTTCAAAAAAATGAAGCGTCGATTCGGCTGCTCGCACAAACTGGCACGGCGCATGCATATCTATCGGCAGCCCTTGAAAGCGAGAGCGTTTTCCACCGGTAACCGGACGAAAACAATCAAGGCTTCGCATCTTAACCCATGAGAGGTTCGTAATGACTAAGTTCAAACTCGAGTACATCTGGCTGGATGGTTACAAGCCGGTAGCAAACCTGCGCGGCAAGACGCAGATCAAGGAATTCGACGAATTCCCGACACTCGAGCAGCTTCCGCTTTGGGGCTTTGACGGCTCCTCCACCATGCAGGCCGAAGGCCACAGCTCTGACTGCGTTCTGAAGCCAGTCGCAATCTACCCTGACCCAGCCCGCACCAACGGCGCGCTCGTCATGTGCGAAGTCATGATGCCGGATGGCGTAACCCCGCATCCGTCCAACAGCCGCGCAACCATCCTCGACGACGAAGGCGCATGGTTCGGCTTCGAGCAGGAATACTTCTTCTACGAAGACGGCCGCCCGCTCGGCTTCCCTGAGCAGGGCTACCCCGCTCCGCAGGGCCCATACTACACAGGCGTCGGCTACAAGAACGTTGGTTCGATCGCTCGCGAAATCGTCGAAGAGCATCTCGACCTCTGCCTCGAAGCAGGCATCAACCACGAAGGCATCAACGCCGAAGTGGCAAAGGGCCAGTGGGAATTCCAGGTTTTCGGCAAGGGCTCCAAGAGTGCCGCCGACCAGATCTGGATCGCTCGCTACCTGCTTCTTCGCCTGTGCGAAAAGTACGGCATCGACGTCGAATTCCACTGCAAGCCGCTCGGCGACACCGACTGGAACGGCTCTGGCATGCACTGCAACTTCTCCACCAAGTTCATGCGTGAAGTTGGCGGCAAGGACTATTTCGAAGCCCTCATGGCTGCCTTCGAAAAGAACTGGAAAGAGCACATCGACGTTTACGGTCCGGACAACCACCTGCGCCTGACCGGCAAGCACGAAACCGCTCCTTGGAACAAGTTCTCCTACGGCGTTGCAGACCGTGGCGCGTCGATCCGCGTTCCGCACTCCTTCGTCAACAACGGCTATCGTGGTTACCTCGAAGACCGTCGTCCGAACTCCCAGGGCTGCCCATACCAGATCGCTTCCGTCGTTCTGAAGACGATCGCAGAAGTCCCGACGGCAAAGTCGGCTGCTGCCTAATCTAAAACAAGTGGCGTCGCTCGATCCGGGCGACGCCATTTTTCCGTCTGCCGTTTGCGGGCAACGTGGACTCAACGACCGCGGCTCGCTCGTCATCCTCGGGCTTGACCCGAGGATCCAGGTTTCCATCCGCTGGTGGATGGTCGGGTCAAGCCCGACCATGACGCCGGAGAGAGATACGGACACCAAGCTCTAGTGGAGGCTGTGAAACACTGGCATGGCCGCACGGCAACGCATCATCCCCGTCAGGCGCGAATATAACCGCTGGGTCGCGAACCAGACGCTGGAAGATTACGCGCTGCGATTTACCGCCAAGAGCGCCCGGCAATTCTCCTCGAGCCGCATTTCCCACACCGCCATCGGCGCGATCTCCTTTCTGGCACTGGAAGCCATCGGCGGCGCCATCACCCTCTCCTATGGCACGACAAACGCCTTTTTCGCCATCGTTGCTGCTGCGGTGGCCATGCTGCTCGTCGGCCTGCCGATCAGCCGCTACGCCATCCGCCACGGCGTCGATATCGACCTTCTGACGCGCGGCGCAAGCTTCGGCTATATCGGCTCCACCATTACCTCACTGATCTACGCCGCCTTCACCTTCATGCTCTTTGCCATCGAGGCATCGATCATGTCCGGCGCGCTGGAGCTGGCACTCGGCATACCGCTATGGATCGGCTACATCATCTCGGCGGTCATGGTCATTCCGCTCGTCACCCACGGCGTGCGTCTCATCAGCAAGTTTCAGATCCTGACGCAGCCCTTCTGGATCGTCCTCAACGTCCTGCCCTTCCTCTTCATCGCCCTGATGGATTGGCAGAAATTCGATCTCTGGCTGGCCTTCTCCGGCATCCACCATGTCTCCGCCGCGCCCGGTGAAATCGCGTCCTTCAACCTCATCGAGTTCGGTGCAGCCTCCGCCGTCATTCTGGCGCTGATGTCGCAGATCGGAGAACAGGTTGATTTCCTGCGCTTCCTGCCGGCGGAAGGCCAGAGCAAGTGGCGCCACAAGTTTGGCGTTTTCCTCGCCGGTGCCGGTTGGGTTCTGGTGGGCGTTCCGAAGCTTCTGGCGGGCTCCTTCCTGGTGGTGCTGACGCTGTCCTCCGGCGTGCCGGTGGATCGTGCCGCCGACCCCTCTCAAATGTATCTGACCGCCTTCGGCTACATGATCCCGAACCACAATGCAGCACTGATCCTGATGGTGGCATTCGTCGTCGTGTCGCAGTTGAAGATCAATGTGATGAACGCCTATGCGGGCTCTCTCGCATGGTCGAACTTCTTCTCCCGCCTGACCCACAGCCATCCCGGCCGCGTCGTTTGGCTGGTCTTCAATGTCGCCATTGCGCTTCTGCTGATGGAGCTTGGCATCTATCGGCTGCTGGAGGAAACGCTCGGCATCTTCTCCATTATCGCCATGGCGTGGCTCTGCACCATTTCCGCCGATCTTTTCATCAACAAGCCGCTCGGCCTTGCCCCACCCGGCATCGAGTTCAAGCGCGCGCATCTTTTCGATATCAATCCCGTCGGCGTCGGCGCCATGGCGCTCTCGGCAACGATCGCGCTCGCCGCCCATTTCGGTCTGTTCGGCACGCTCTCCGCATCGCTGGCGCCCTATATCACCCTCATCGTTGCCTTCATCGCCTCACCGCTGATCGCCTGGGGCACGAAGGGAAAATTCTACCTGGCCCGCAAGCCGCGCCAGAAGTGGAAGGAGCTTTCCAGCATCACCTGCTCCATCTGCGAGCATCCTTTCGAGCCGGAAGACATGGCCTGGTGCCCCGCCTATGCCGGTCCGATCTGTTCGCTGTGCTGCTCGCTGGACAGCCGTTGCCACGATATGTGCAAGCCGAAGGCACGGCTGAATTATCAGACGGCACAGGTCGCAAAGAGTTTCCTTCCCGAAGAGTTCGTCGTCAAACTTTCGACGCGGCTCGGTCGCTACACCATATTCTCTGCACTCGCTGTCGCAGCTCTTGGCGGCATCCTGGCGCTGATTGCCCATCAGGTCGGCACCGGAACGCCAGCGACCGCGGACGTCGTCAATCGCACCATTCTCATCGTCTTCTTCGTCTTTGCCGTCATTGCCGGCATCGTCTGCTGGTTCCTGGTGCTGGCCCATGACAGCCGGGTGGTGGCGGAGGAAGAATCCTCGCGCCAGAACACATTGCTGTTGAAAGAAATCGCCGCGCACCAGAAGACGGATGCAGCCCTCCAATATGCCAAGGAAACGGCCGAAGCAGCCAACCGCGCCAAGAGCCGCTATGTGGTAGGCCTCAGCCACGAATTGCGCACACCGCTCAATGCCGTACTCGGCTACGCTCAGATCCTTGAGCGGGATGAAACCATCCCGCCACCCCGCCAATCCGCCATCAAGGTGATACGCCGCTCTGCCGATCACCTCTCTGGCCTGATCGATGGCCTGCTGGACATTTCCAAGATCGAGGCCGGGCGTTTGCAGGTGCAATCCAACGAAATCAACATTCAGGATTTTCTCGACCAGATCGTCGATATGTTCCGCCCGCAGGCGCAGGCCAAGGGTCTGAGCTTCCGCCATGAGCGGGCAAAGAGCCTGCCGCAATATGTGCGAAGCGACGAAAAGCGACTTCGGCAAATCCTCGTCAACCTGCTCTCCAACGCCATCAAGTTCACCGACGAAGGCACCGTCACCTTCGATGTGACCTATCGCAGCCAGGTCGCCACCTTCACCGTCACCGATACCGGGCGCGGTATTGCGCAAAAGGATCTCGCCCGCATCTACGAGCCGTTCCAGCGTGGCGAAGCCGAAAGCATCAAGCCGATGCCTGGGCTCGGCCTTGGCCTCACCATCACGCAGCTTCTCACCAACACGCTCGGCGGCGAAATTTCGGTGGAGAGCGAGAAGGATGTCGGCTCGACCTTCCGGGTACGGCTGATGCTCTCCTCCGTCGATCGTCCCAGCACTGCACTCGCACCGGAAAAGAAGATTGTTTCCTATGCCGGTCCACGCCGCACCATTGTCGTTGTCGATGACAATGAGGATCACCGCGACCTGATGATGGAGGTGCTGTCGCCGCTCGATTTCGTCGTGCTGACGGCGCAAAGCGGGCCGGACTGCCTGGCGCTGATCGAGGCGATGCAGCCGGACGCTTTCCTCATCGACATCTCCATGCCGGGCATGAGCGGCTGGCAGCTGGTCGACAGGCTGCGTGACGCAGGCCAGACCGCTCCCATCATCATGCTTTCGGCCAATATCGGCGATACGGCAATCATCGGTGCGGGTACGGATGGCCACAATGATGCGCTGGCAAAGCCCGTGGATATCCGCAAGCTCTGCGACCGGCTTGCCGTGCATCTTGGCCTGCAATGGGTCTATGACACCGATCTGCCGCCGGTGAACCGCTCCGCGAAGGAGGAGAAACCGAGCGCGATCCGCCCACCGGAGCCAGTCCATTTGCAGGATTTGCTAGCGCTTGGCGAAATAGGCTATATTCGTGGCATAGAGGCGAAGCTCGACACTCTTGCCGCTCAACCGGAAAATCTGGCCTTCACCGAAGAGGCACGCCGCTTCGTCCGCGCCTTCGATCTCGCCGGCTATGCCGATTATCTGAACAGTTTTGACGCAAGCAAGGGGCACGGATGAATAGACCATTGCAGCCCCGCGATATCGTCCTTCTGGTGGACGACAGCCCGGAAGCGCTGGGCTTTCTCACCGAGGCTCTGGAACAGTCCGGCTTCTCGGTGCTTATCGCGACCTCCGGTCAGGCGGCTCTGAACATTGTCGAGCGCGTCACGCCCGATCTCATCCTTCTCGATGCCGTCATGCCGGGGCCCGATGGTTTTGAGACCTGCCTGCGCCTGAAGGCCAATGCCGCCGTGGCGCAGGTGCCAGTCATCTTCATGACGGGCCTTACCGAGACCGAACATGTGGTGCGCGCGCTGGAATGCGGCGGTGTGGATTACCTCAGCAAGCCGATCAATATCGACGAGCTGCGCGCGAGACTGCGCGTCCACCTCTCCAACGCGAGATCTGCCCAAAGCGCTCGCGTGGCGCTGGACGCCGCCGGTCGCCACCTGCTGGCGGTGCGCGCCGATGGGACGATCCTCTGGTCGACACCGCAGGCCACCCGCCTCATCAATGCAGCAACCGGCAGCAATGATGGTCTCGACATCGTGTCGCGCACTATCGGCGACTGGATGACCCAGACGAGCGCGCGCGACACGCCACTCGTCATCACCCACGCCGAGCGCCCCTCACTGCAATTCACCTTTTTGGGCGCAGTCGGCGCCGACGAGTATCTCTTCCGCCTGACCACAACCAACGAGAAATCCGGCGACGCTCTTCTGCGCGACCGCTTCTCGCTGACCACAAGAGAGTCGGAGGTGCTGGTCTGGATCGCCAAAGGCAAATCCAACCGCGATATCGGCGAGATTCTTGGCCTGTCGGCCCGCACGGTCAACAAGCATCTGGAACAGATCTACGTTAAACTCGGCGTCGAAAACCGTGCCTCCGCCGCAGTAAAGGCGGCCCATGTGCTGCACGATAGTTGAGACTGCCTCGGTCGGCATCTCGACTTTCTCGGAGTGACAGCAACTCATCTGCAAGCCTGACCGCGTCATCACAGTGTCATGCATCGCTGTCCAGCGCCGTCTATGTGGGCGTGCTTGCGTGGGACGACACCGATTCTTAAGGAGGACCAACATGGACAAGCTCATCATTCTGTCCGGCTGCTCTGGAGGCGGAAAATCCACACTGCTCTCACAACTTTCACACCTTGGTTTCGCCACGGTGGAAGAGCCAGGCCGACGGGTTGTCGAACAACAGTTGAACGCGGGAGGCACCGCCCTTCCCTGGCTAGATCTCAAAGCGTTCCTTGAGCAGGCGATCGCGTTGGCTAAACAGGACTACAAGGCAGCGTGTGAACGTTCGGGCGTCTCGATCTTCGACCGCAGCCTCATCGACGCCGCTTCCGCGCTACGAACTCTCTCAGACTGGCACTGGTACGAGAGGCTACGGACCGAGTTTCGCTATCACACACAGGTGTTCCTGACGCCTCCCTGGCCCGAAATATACGTGACCGATAACGAACGTCGCCACAGGTTCGAGGAGGCACTGGAAGAGTATCAGCGGCTGTGTCGCGACTACAAGGATCTGGGATACGACGTCGTCATCTTACCCAAGACGAATATTGAGGAACGGGTAGATTTCATGCTGAGTGCGCTTTGAGATACTGCGACAAGCTGAAAGAAATTCTTCCCTGGGGAAGGAAGGCGCTCACCTGCAGCAGCGTTGAGCCGAAGCATGAAATTAAAGAAGGCGGAACGATCGCCGCCTACCCTAGTCTTTTTCTTAAAACGCCACGCCTGTTTCCCCTCCGACACGCGTCGGAAGGGAGAACAGGCGATGCTATTAGCGGCAGACGCGGGTCTTGCGAACAATGATCTCGCCGTGGCGGCGAATGCGTTCCTTCTTGACGAAACAGTCGCGCGGTGCGTGGCGGTAGTGACGAGGGCGGTACTCTTCGCGCACTGGCTCGCGCATGACGCGCTGCGTCGTCGTTACCGTCACGGTTTCAGCAAAGGATGGTGCCGTCACCGAGAAGAAAGTCGCGGCGGCGAGGACTGCGGAAACAACAAGCTTTTTCATTGATGAACTCCTGAATTGAGGCCGCAGAAAACGTGGCGCAACGCAGGCAGTTCCGCTCATCATCACATTTTTCTAAATTATTGTGATTGAAAGGATTGGAGTTAGACTTTCTGACGCGCAATCTCCTCCCCGCCAAGAGCCGGGCGCTTGTCCCTCAATGGACCATGGGGGGTCTGAGCGACGATGAAATCCATTGCATGCCCCTAGAAACATGAAAACCCGGCATCGCTGCCGGGCTTCATCAATCTCAGACTGACAGAGCAGATTACATGCCCTGCTGGAAGTAGCTGTACTTGCCGTCTGGGCCCTTCTTCCATTCGTACATGACGTAGCCAGGAAGCTTCGGGTCACCCTTTTCGTCGAAGGAAATGTCGCCGAGAACAGTCTTGAACGTACCCTTCTTCAGCGCTGCAGCAACGGCTTCAGCGTCGAGAGAACCGGCAGCCTTTGCACCTTCTGCAATCGTCTGAACGGCGGCGTAGGAGTAAAGCGTGTAAGCTTCAGGATTGAAGCCAGCAGCCTTGAACTTCTCGACCAGTTCCTTGTTTTCAGGGCGCAGGGTCGGGTCAGGACCGAAGGTGTTCAGCGTACCTTCAACAGCGTCACCAGCAATTGAAGCCAGTTCGTTGGAGACGATACCGTCACCGGAAACGAGCTTGGCCTTGAGGCCCTGGTCCTTCGCCTGACGGATGATCAGGCCAGCTTCGGTGTGGAGGCCACCCCAATAGATGACGGAAACGCCGGCTTCCTTCATCTTCGCGATGAGGGCCGAGAAATCCTTGTCGCCAACATTGACGCCTTCATAGATGACTTCCTTCACGCCAGCGGCGTTGGCAGCCTTCTTGGTTTCATCGGCAAGGCCCTGACCGTAGGGGGTCTTGTCGTGGATGATGGCGACCTTGGCATCCTTGAAGTGGTCTGCGAGGTACTTGCCGGCAATGCCGCCCTGCTGGTCGTCACGGCCGCAGGTGCGGAAGGTGTTCCACAGGCCGCGCTCGGTGAAAACCGGGTTGGTGGCAGCAGGCGTCACTTCGAGAATGCCGTTTTCGGCATAGACTTCAGATGCCGGAATGGAAACGCCGGAGTTGAAGTGACCGACGACGAACTTCACGCCATCGGCTGCGAACTTGTTGGCAACAGAGATGCCCTGCTTGGGGTCGGACACATCGTCACCGAGAACGATCTTGATCTTCTCGCCATTGATACCGCCAGCCGCGTTGATGTCCGCTGCGGCCTGTTCCGCACCCTTCTGGAGCTGAGCGCCGAAAGCAGCGTTCGGGCCAGTCAATGGACCACCGACGCCGATGAGGACATCGGCCCATGCCGAACCGCTGAACGCGACCATTGCGGTCAGCGCAACTGCGGAAAGAAGAGACTTCTTCATTATGTTACTCCCAGTTCCTTTGATTGGGTTGATTTTCTTGACCTGTCCAGCACCCAAATTAACTGTCCAAGCTGTTCCACTCAGGAGGGAATTCTGATTTCAGAAAAACCCGTCTGTCAATGTTTCTTCTTATAGGAAAATGCCGAGGTCCGGTCATAAAGCCAGTAGTAGTTATCGACCATCTGGCGCGTGCGACGGATGCGGAAACCAGCCGTTGCGAAGGCGAGGAGAACCACGACATCGATTAGATAGTAGAAGCCGTTCAGCAGGGGACCGGCAAAGAGCGCGTAGTGCAGAAAGCGCATGACGCAGCCCAGAAGCAGTGCGTAAATCACCACCTGCCAGTAGTTGCCCCAGCCTTCCGCCACGGACTTACCGGTGCGCCAGGCTGTCCAGAAGCCGAGAAGAACGACAAGCGCGCGCAAGACATAGCGAACGCCATTATCGGTTTCGAAAAAAAGGCCCTGCATATTTTCCCCAATCAGCGCCGCCGACGAAATCGCGAACGGCCCTGTTTTCCGTTTTCGCTCGACCGTTTTCCGGCAAGCTTTATTGTTTGTTTTTGCTCCGCCAAACCAGCTAGGCAGTCTGACAGGCTTTTAGCAGATTTGCGCCCAACGCCTTCGAAAGCAAGCACTTTTTCATGGGCAACGGCACAAAATCATAAAAATTTTTGCGCTTTGTCAAAGCACGGGTATCGGAGATCCCCGCACAGTTTTCACCGTCAGTGACGACCGCCTTCGAGATAGGCTGCGCGCACTTCAGGGTTGGCAAGAAGCTCCTTGCCGGAACCGCTCATCGTCACCTTGCCATTGACCATGACGTAAGCGCGGTCCGAAAGCTTGAGGGCGGCAAAAGCATTCTGCTCGACGAGGAAGACGGTCAGCCCCTCTTCCTGGTTGAGCTTCTTGATCGCCTCGAAGATACCCTTGACGATCAGAGGAGCCAGACCGAGCGATGGCTCGTCCAGTAGCAGAAGCTTTGGACGCGACATCAGCGCGCGGCCGATAGACAGCATCTGCTGCTCGCCGCCCGAAAGCGTTCCGCCGCGCTGGCTTTGACGCTCCTTGAGACGAGGGAACATCGTGAAGACCTTCTCGACGTCTTCCTTGAAGTATTTCAGGTTGTCGAGATTGGCGCCCATCTGCAGATTTTCCAGCACCGACATGCGCGGGAAAATCCGGCGTCCTTCGGGAGACTGGGCGATGCGCTTGCGCGCAATCATATGCGTCGGCACACGGGTAATGTCCTCGCCGTCGAAGATGATTTCGCCATGGCGGGCCTGTGGCGCGCCGCAGATCGTCATCATCAGCGTCGACTTGCCAGCACCATTGGCGCCGATGAGAGAGACGATCTCGCCCTTCTTCACCTCGACATCCACGCCAGCAAGAGCGCGGATATTGCCGTAGTAAGTTTCAACGCCTTGAATTTTCAGGAGAGTGTCAGACATCAGACGGCTCCCCCGTTGAGTTCTTCTGCAATCACGTCTTCCACTTCATCATCCTCGACACCCAGATAGGCGGCGATGACCTTTGGATCGTTCTTCACATGATCCGGCGTACCGTCGGAAATCTTCTGCCCATATTCGAGCACCACGACGTGGTCGGAGATTTCCATGACGACCGACATGTCATGTTCGATCAGGAGCAACGAAGTTCCCTCGTCACGAATGCTGCGCAACAGGGTGTTGAGCGCCAACGATTCCTTCGGGTTGAGACCGGCGGCGGGTTCGTCGAGGCAAAGAAGTTCAGGCTCGGTACACATGGCACGGGCAATTTCCAGACGCCGCTGCGCGCCATAGGAAAGATCGCCCGCCGGATCGTCGGCACGATCGATGAGATCGGCCTTCTCCAGCCAGTACTTTGCCTTTTCGATCGATGCTTCCGCCGCATGCGTATAGGCGGGAAGACCGAGCAGGCCGAGGATGGTGTAGCCCGACGCCTTCATGAGCTTGTTGTGCTGGGCCACCAGCAGGTTTTCCAAAACCGTCAGGCCTGAAAACAGGCGGATGTTCTGGAAGGTACGAGCAACCTTGGCTTTCTTGGTCACTTCGAAGTCCGGCAACCGCTCGAGCAGGTGCTCCTCGCCATTGCTGCGCACCATGGTGATCATCCCCATCGTCGGCTTGTAGAAACCGGTGATGCAGTTGAACACGGTGGTCTTGCCAGCGCCGTTCGGGCCGATCAGCGCGGTGATATCGCCGCGCTTCACGTCGAAGGAGAGGTCGTTGATCGCCATCAGACCGCCGAAGCGCATCGACAGATGTTCGACCTTCAGGATGGTATTCTTGTTCATCGCAGTGTTTCCGGACGCCATCAGCCGTGACCTTCCTTGGTGAAGCTGCCGGAGACAGACTTGCGTTTTTTCAGGAAGGCCGTGGGTTCGCGCGAGCCAACGAAGCCGCGCGGTTTGAACAGCATGACGATGACCATCGCTAGGCCGAAGAGCAGCATGCGGTAGAGTTCAGGCGTGAAATCGGGGCCGAAGACATGCTTCAGGAATTCCATTTCACGCAGAAGCTCGGTACCGCCGACCATGACGACTGCAGCAATAGCAATACCGGTCAGCGAGCCCATGCCGCCGAGAACGACGATCGCCAGAATAACCGCCGATTCCAGGAAGACGAAGCTTTCCGGAGACACGAAGCCTTGGCGTGCAGCAAAGAAGGAGCCTGCAAAGCCGCCGAACATCGCACCCGTTGCGAATGCGGTAAGCTTGGTCTTGACCGTATCGATACCGAGCGAGCGGCAGGCGATTTCGTCCTCGCGCAGCGCTTCCCAGGCACGACCGATCGGCATGCGACGCAGCTTGATGGTGACGTAGGCCGTCAGCATGCACAGAAGCAGGATCACGTAGAAGAGGAAGATCTTGTAGTAACCCGACGACATCGGCAGGCCGAAAGCCTTGGTGAAGTTGTTCGGCGCGCCGACATCGAAAGACCAGATGCCGAACACCGATGCCTTGGCAATGCCGGAGATCCCGAAGGTGCCTCGCGTCACATCCGTCCAGTTCAGAAGCACAAGACGGATGATTTCGCCGAAAGCAAGTGTGACGATGGCGAGATAGTCACCGCGCAGGCGCAGCACCGGAAAGCCGAGAATGACGCCCCAGAAGGCGGCAAGGATACCCGCAAGCGGCAGAAGCACCCAGAAGGACAGACCAAAATAGCTGGAGAGCAGCGCGTAGGAATAGGCACCGACTGCATAGAAGGCGACATAGCCGAGATCGAGCAGACCGGCCAGACCGACGACGATGTTCAGACCCCAGGCCAGCATCACATAGATGAGAATCTGGATGCCGAAATTGTCGACGAAGATCAGCGAGCCCTGAGCGCCTTTGAAGTAGACGGCAACGAGGGGATAGGCCAGCAGAAAAACCAGCGCGATCTTCAGGAAATGCTTGTGGAAAAAATTCTTTTCCTCGGAGATTTCCAGAATGCCAGCCTTGGACTTGGCGAGCTTGCGGCGGTCGAGATGCGGCTCGATGACACCGACCACGATGAAGCGACCGACGGCGGCAATTGCGACGAAGATCGCCAGAAGCCCCCAGCGCGTGCCCCAGACCAACTGATTGTTGATATCCTGATAGGTGACGATGCCGACATAAAGAAGGAACATGCCAAGCGAGACGAAGCCGGCAATGATGGCCTCCTTCACCGCTCTGGCCATGACGTTCTGCTCGGCGGCGTTGTCGGAAGGAATATTTGCCATATGCTTAAACCTTCTCGACTTCCGGACGGCCCAGAATGCCAGTCGGCTTGAATATCAGCACGAAGGCCAGGATGCCGAAGGCGGCCACGTCCTTGTAGGCGATGGAGAAATACGCCGACCAGAGCGACTCGATCAGACCGATCAGCAGACCGCCGAGAACGGCACCCGGAAGCGAACCGATGCCGCCCAGAACCGCGGCCGTGAAGGCCTTGACGCCGGGGATGAAACCGTCATTGAACGAGGCGACGCCGTAATACATCAGGTACATCGTACCGGCGACGGCAGCGAGCGCGGCGCCCATAACGAAGGTGACGGAGATCGTCCGGTCGACGTCGACGCCGAGCAATGCCGCCATCTTGCGGTCCTGCTCCGTGGCGCGCTGTGCACGGCCAAGCGGTGTCTTGTTGACGATGTACCAGAAGGCGAACAGCAGAACCGATGTGATCGCCACGATCAACAGCTGCTTCAGCGAAATGGTGATCGCGCCAAAATGATAGGTATCGGTCACCATAGGCGGGATCGGCTTGTTGCGCGGACCCTGCGTGACCTGGATGAAGTTGGACAGCACGATCGACATGCCGATGGCCGTGATCAGCGGCGCGAGGCGGAAAGAGCCACGCAGCGGACGATAGGCCACGCGCTCGATCGCCCAGTTCCACAGGCCCGTCACCAGCATCGCAACGACCATCATCACCAACAGAAGGAGGGCGACTGGAAGGCCTGCAATGAAGGAGGTGAGAATGAGAAAGACGATCAGCGCGGCAAAGCCGCCAAGCATGAAGATATCGCCGTGGGCGAAGTTGATCATGCCGATGATGCCGTAGACCATTGTGTAGCCAATAGCGATGAGGCCGTAGATCGATCCAAGAGTCAGCCCGTTGATGAGCTGCTGGATAAAATACTCCATATTTTTCCCCTGGACACGTTCTCGAATTGGAACGCGTCTCGTTTATGTTGCTTCATGAGGGCTCTCATTGCCGTTTTTTGTCCCTCTTGACGCAAACCCTTATCGCGTTCGTTAAAAATGTGAAGCCAAAAAGGTGGAAATATGCACAAAAAATGATGTTCGCTCGTGGATTGCCACAATCGGCATCAAAAAGTTCATGAAAGCGGCAGACAGGCCCGAAATTTTAAGCGCGCAGGACGTCCTGCTTGCCCCCAAATAGATATATTTGACCATAATCGTCTTCCGGCGTAACCAACGCTTTGCAGATAATGCGTAGAGTGAACGACGCTCTCGAATATCTAAGCGCAAACCAATTGCGGCCAATATAGTCTGACGGGATCGGGCTCGAAGGATTGAAGATGCTGGAAAGTCTGATCGCGGCGGCTTTATGCGCCGGCAGGGAAATCATGGCGGTTCATGCCGCAGGTCCGCACGTTACCTATAAGAATGATTGCTCGCCCGTGACCGAGGCGGATCAGCGCGCCGAAGACATCATTCTCTCGGCTCTTGCGCGCGACTATCGCGATATCCCCGTGGTCGCGGAAGAAGCCGCAACGACCGGCCATGTGCCTGAAGTCGATAGCGATTTCTTTCTCGTCGATCCGCTGGACGGCACCAAGGAATTCATTACCGGCAAACAGGATTTCACTGTCAACATCGCACTTATTCGAAGCGGCAAACCGGTAATCGGCGTGGTCTATGCGCCAGCGCTCGGTGTCGCCTGGACGGGTGAAGGCGAAAGAGCGCGCAAGCTGTTCATCTCGGGCGACTTCGAACCGGTATCGAACCACTCCATTCGCTGCCGCGCCAAACCTGCCCTACCCGTTGCGGTGATCAGCCGTTCGCACTGCACCCCGAAAACGGAGGCTTTCGTCGCGGACAATGGTCTGATCGACAGCATCTCGATCGGTTCTTCGCTGAAGTTCTGCATGTTGGCGGAAGGCGCTGCCGATGTTTATCCACGCTTCAGCCGCACCATGATGTGGGACACGGCGGCCGGTGATGCGGTGCTGCGCGCGGCAGGCGGCATCACTCTCGATATGGCGGGCCTTCCGCTGCGTTACGAGATCGACCGCAGCAATGACGATATGCTCGCCAATCCCGACTTCATCGCCTGGGGCGCCCCTCCGCGATAAGGGGATGGACGTCTCACTACGATCGGCAAGAGCAATAAAAACGCGCCCCGCGCAAAATAATTTTGGGCGTCCGGACAGCGCCAAAGCGCCCATTTTTGGGCTGATGTTTCGCGAAACACGAACAAACCCGGCGAAATCATTCAAATTGTTAAAAAATTCTCTCCAACTGCTTAGGTAATTTTTAAAGGTACCTCCCTAAAGTGCGCAGCATATGGTCTTGAGTTTGTGTAGAGTGTCCAATGACCGAAATGATACGCCCACGAGTTAAATATGTCATCGGCCCCGATGGCAGCCCCCTGACGATTGCCGATCTACCGCCCGCCGACACACGTCGATGGGTCATCCGCCGAAAGGCCGAAGTCGTCGCCGCCGTGCGCGGGGGTCTTCTGAGCCTTGAGGAGGCCTGTGAACGTTACACGCTGACAGTGGAGGAATTCCTGTCCTGGCAGTCTTCGATTGCCGATCATGGCCTTGCTGGCCTGCGCACCACGCGGATTCAGCAGTACCGCCACTAGACGTTTCGGCACGGGCGCACTTGGTTGCGTCCTGCCAATCCGGATCAGGCGTCATCCCATCCCGTCAACACGGGACGGTGTGACGCCGTTTTCGTTTTTGGGAGCGCCGTTTACCCGCCATGCGAAAAGGTCTGCGAGCTTCACAGACGCTTTGCCACGCCGGCGTCAGGTAACACCTCCCCCTCCCGCGCTTCCTCTGCAGTCGTAACCGTCCAACGTCGCACATATGCGCTCATGAGCACCTCTTCGGGCCAAGGAGGCGCAATCAAATCATGCGCACCGGCGCAGCAATAACGACGGCATAGTTCAGGCCATAAAAAAATCCGCCAGGCATCGCCGGGCGGATCGCAATCGTTAAGATTAAGAGCACAAGCGTCATTGAAAGCAGCCTCCTGATCAGCTGGCCGCCGTCAATGACGTCAGGTTAACGCGCCTTTGTTAACGCAAAGAGCGTCAGGCGCGGGCGCGAACAGCCGTATCGCGGTTTTCGAGAGCAGCAGCCTTTTCATATTCGGCCTGCACCTCTTCCAGAGAGGCTTCGGCGGCTTCCTGCTGCATCTTCAACTCGCGGATCGAAACCTGCAGGTTATCGGCACGCTGGCGTGCGGCCTTGGCAAAAGTCGGATAGGCAAAATGACTGGGGTCCGTGATCCCGGACTTGCTTTCTTCGAGAGAGATCTGATGGACCAATTCCTTGGCCATCCGTTCGAATTCGGACATCATCGACTGCAGCTGTTGCAACTGACGACGTTTTTCGTTGACCTGAAATTCCTTCAGGCGAACTAGGCTGTCACGCGACTTCATACTCAATACTCCATGGATAGCGAGACCCCGGTTCAAACAGGAACCAACCCGCCACTCCGGCATGTGCCGGAATGATTCTCAAAAGTTACCCGACATTAATAAAAAAACTGCGCTGTTAACTTTTCATTTACGGGCATCGTTAATGATAAGGCGGATCATTTAAGGGTCGGTAAATGCCAAGCCCAAAAAAACACTGGGCACGACAATGGTAGAGTCGATTGAATCACTTACGGGGTTTTCCTCATTCGTTGGTTCATGTTTGGCGATGAGGGATTCACGTTGAAAAACAGCAGAGTGCCCGAACTATTTAATGAATTCTCCACACCTTGCCAAAGGAGAGAAGAATTTGTTAACCATTTGGTGGCAGCCTGCAAATCAGGCAACGTCTGGATCCGCATCGCGCAAAAGGGATTCATTTACTGACCGCGGGCGGCAAAGGGGATAATTATGCGGGTTCTACTTATTGAAGACGACAGCGCAACGGCTCAGAGCATCGAGCTGATGTTGAAGTCGGAAAGTTTCAACGTCTACACCACCGACCTCGGTGAGGAAGGCGTGGATCTTGGAAAGCTCTACGATTACGATATTATCCTTCTCGATCTTAACCTGCCGGACATGTCCGGTTATGAGGTCTTGAGAACGCTGCGTCTGTCCAAGGTCAAGACACCGATCCTCATCCTGTCGGGCATGGCCGGTATCGAAGACAAGGTGCGCGGCCTCGGCTTCGGCGCAGACGACTACATGACCAAGCCCTTCCACAAGGACGAGCTTGTTGCCCGCATCCACGCCATCGTGCGCCGCTCCAAGGGTCACGCCCAGTCGGTCATCGCCACCGGCGAGCTGATCGTCAACCTGGATGCCAAGACAGTTGAAGTCGGCGGCCAGCGCGTTCACCTGACGGGCAAGGAATACCAGATGCTGGAGCTGCTGTCGCTCCGCAAGGGCACTACGCTCACCAAGGAAATGTTCCTCAACCACCTCTACGGCGGCATGGATGAGCCTGAACTGAAGATCATCGACGTGTTCATCTGCAAACTGCGCAAGAAGCTTGCAAACGCAGCAGGCGGCGCGAACTACATCGAAACCGTCTGGGGCCGCGGCTACGTGCTTCGCGAGCCGGATGGCAACGCCGAATTTCTTGAGACTGCCTGATTATCCCCTCAACATGCCTCCCAAGCATGATTGTCATGACAAACCCGCCGTGCAAACGGCGGGTTTTGTTTTGTCCGCGCATAGCGCGACCATAGAGTGCCGTGCATTGCGGTGGACGCGCCATGGATGCCAGAGCTTTTTCGATAGACGTATAGCGCTTTGCCAAATTCGACGTCGATTTTTCAGGCCGATGCCGCAGGAGAAGAGGATGTGATGATGATTCGCACAGCGTCCAAAGACGACGCCTCGAGCCTTGCCGCACTGTCCATCGAGGTCTGGATCGGCACCTATCTTAAAAACGGCGTATCGAAATTCTTCGCCGATTACGCGCTGTCGGCCTTCACCACGGAAAAATTCGAAACGCTCATCGATGATAAGAACGAGATCATCCTGATATCCGAAAACAGCGAGGGCATGGACGGCTTCGTGCGCGTCAGGCTTCGCAGCCCCGCCCCTGCCGAAAACGGTCTAGGAACGGAGATCGCAACGCTCTATGTTCAGCCGAGGCATAAGGGAAAAGGCATCGGCAAACGGCTTCTTGCTGAAGCTTTCAAGCTCTGCGGTGAGCAAGGATGCAAGGGCGTGTGGCTCGCCGTGAATAGCGAGAATAGGGACGCCATCGTCTTCTATGAGCGCCTCGGATTCACGCGGGACGGTCAGACCGCGTTTCGGATTGGCGAACAGTCCTATGCAAACGAGGTGATGGTGAAGTGGTTTTGACGAGCCCAGCAAGTGCGTCGCGATGCCAGTGAAGGGGCAATCGCTTTGAAACCAACGCCGCTTCTACTGGGCAGAAAAAATGGGCCAACTTAACGGTGGCCCACCCATCTATCCAGTCAGGCCGCTTCGGCAGCCTCAGCCATGGAGGCCGTAAAGACCACGCGGTCCTCATGCACTTTATATTCGATTACCATTCCGGCCTCTTCGGCAAGCAGAAGCGTGTAGTAGGGCTGAACGGAATGCGCGTCGATCGGTTCTTCTTCCGTGCCTGCGGCAATGGAAGCGAATTTGGCAGGCACGCGCATCATCCGGCCTTTGACGGTGATTTCGAAGCGGGCATCGCCTTCCGGGTTTTCGAGAACGATATCCGCATTGCCGCCACGCGGGATCGCGCCATAGGCAACGAGAAAGAGGTTGAGTAGCAGCTTGACGCGGTTCTTGGCGACGATGGCGCGTGGACCCGACCAAGTCACTTCCACCTTCTTTTCCGCAGCAGCAAAGTCTTTTGCGGCCTTTTCGGCCTCTCCGGTATCGATAGACGCGCCGGCAGAGCCGGATGCGCCGAAAGCAAGACGGGCGAACTTCAGGCGCACGGACGCATTCAGAGCCGAGGTACGGATCAGATCCAGCGCATCGGCATCGGTGCCACCCTCATCGAGAAGCTCCAGTCCGTTATTGATCGCGCCAACCGGCGAAATAACGTCATGGCAAACGCGGCTGCACAGAAGCGCCGCCAGATCGGGGCCGGAGAGCGAAAGATTGAGTTTGGTCGTCATAAATTTTCTCCTGCGCGAATGCGGCGCGGACCCTATCGAAATTGTTAAGCCATAATGACACCATATTTGGTAAACCGATTGTTAATATGATGGTCTCAAAATGCCAAATGTCTTAACAGGACAGTGGTAACAAACAGACGGACGGAACTGACGATGCGAATTAACCAACTCCGCACCATCGCACGCCTCGGACTGGTCAAGATTCTCGTGATCCTTGCGGGCCTTTCTATGTCGGCGGCGCAGGCATCTGCGCAAAGCAGCGATCAATACACCATTCAGGAAATCGTCGATGCCGGTCACGGCTTCTTCGGCGAGACGACGGGCGGACTTGCGAAGGTGGTGGAACGCGCATTCCAGCAATACGGTCTGCCGAATGGTTATATTCTCGGTCAGGAAGGCTCCGGCGCCTTCGTCGCGGGCCTGACCTATGGCGAAGGCACGCTCTATACGAAGAATGCCGGGCAACATCCGGTCTTCTGGCAGGGCCCCTCGCTCGGGCTTGATTACGGCGGCCAGGGCACCCGCGCCATGATGCTCGTCTATAATCTTCCCTCCGTCAATTCGCTCTATCGCCGCTATGGTGGTGTCAGTGGCTCTGCCTTCATCGTCGCAGGCGTGGGCATGACGGTTCTAAAAAACAGCGACGTCACCATTGCCCCCATCCGCACCGGCATCGGTGCGCGACTCGGCATCAATGTCGGCTATCTGAAGCTTACGCCCCAGCCCACCTGGAATCCGTTCTGATTCGTCAGACGCGCCCTTTTGCGATAAACTGCTTGAACACGACCAGCGTGTAAGGCGATGACCGCCTGGCGCAAGATTGACGTGACAGTCTGCGCCGCGACGATGAAATGAGCTGCCATAGAGGGTTTTCGAACCGTGGCGCTTCTTGTGGAGACGACCACGCGTGATTGAGTACGCCCTGATTTTCGGCCTTGGTTTTCTCTGCGCAATTCTTCTGGTTTCATTGATCGCACCTGCGATCAACCGGCGCATCGTTTCCTATACGGAAAAGCGATTGCGGGCGACCATGCCGATGAGCCCGCAGGAAGTGCGTGCGCAGAAGGATATGGCCCGGGCGCTCTATGCTGCGGAAAACGCACGCACGCGCCAGGAACTGGATGCCGAGCGCGAAAAAGCGCTTGCCCTGAAGTTCAAGAACGAGGCGGCTCAAGCCGAAACCGGCCGCCTTCTGGCCGAAACCCGCGACTTGAAACAGCAACTGGAAAACATGGCGCTGGAAGCGGGCGACCTGCGCGCAAAGGCTCGCCGCCATGAAGATGCCGTGGCGCGATTGACTACGAAGCTGAACGATGCCGAAGAAACGGCCATTGCTCGAACCCAGGAAATCTCCAACCTGACAAAGCGCGTCGGCGCCGTGTCGCGGGAACTGGATGATCTCAAGATTGCGCTCTCGGCCCGAGATCTGGAAATCGAGCAGGCAAAGCAAAAGGCGACCTCTTGGCGCAAGGAACGCGAAGAGATGACACGTCGGTTGGAGGAAGCGGACGTCAAAGCCCGTGAAACCGCCCAGCATATGAACCGGGAAAGCCGCAAGATCGCGCGACTCGAAGATCAGCTTGCCAAGGAAATGGCGCGCAATGCCGACAACGAAATGCTGCTGGAGCGTCGCGTCCAGGAAATAGCCAGACTGAAGGAAAAATCCTCCGGACTTAGCAAAATAAGCGACGCGCAGTTGCCCGCCCCGACCAACGTTCCGATCATCGAACTTGGCGGTGCATCCGAAAGCCCCGAGCGACTGGCCCGCGAAATCGAGGACATCCGCAATCAGGGCACGGCGCTGACCGAACGGCTTCTGACCGTGAAAGACAGGAAGAATGATGAGGCGATCCGCAAGGAGATAGGGCAGATCGCCGCTCGCATGATCGCATTGACGGCAGCACAGGAAGGCGACGCCTCTCCCCTTCCAGCACTCATTGCCGATGCGCAGAGTGTCAGCGATCGCCAGAGCTTAGCAAGTCGCGCCAGCGACCTGATGAACCGGCAGAAAAATGCGTGAGGCGGCGAAGAATATCGATCGACCGCATTAAAAATAAAGACCGATAAAATTGTACCGATCGATTTAAACGCAGTGCAAAATTTGAGCCCTAATGTCGTCTCCAACAGGCGCCGGGCCAAGTTGAAAATCCCGGCGCGATAACCGAAGCGCAAGAAAGCCGGTGCAAAGCCGGACACGAACCGGGGTATCACATGTTGAAGAAGCTTTTCGCCGCAGCACTGTGTGGCATCGTCATCGCATCCATCGCAGATCATGCCCACGCGGCAGGTCCCGGCGGCTTTGCCAGAGGTTTTGCATCCCTCGAACAGAACGTGGTCTCGGCCCCACCAGCAATCCAGCGGGGCGAGCGCGTGGATATCGAGCGGCGGAAGGCTTTGTCGGCACTCGACGATTATTTCCGGCGCTTCGACCAGACCGCGACAAAGCACTGATCATCGTTTCCAAAGCATCATGACCGACTGCCGCCCGTCGTCAGGCCTTGCGCCTCAAACGACAGGCGGCTTTTTTCGTTCGGCAACGGCAATGCCGCCAAGCGCCAGGAGCAGCGCGATGATCTGATAGAGGTGGAGCGTTTCACCGATGATCAGCACCGAGAGAAATGTTCCAAAAACGGGAATGAGGTTGATGAACAGCCCTGCCCGGTTTGGCCCGATCGCTTCCACACCCTTGATGAAAAAGATCTGCGCCACCAGCGAGGGAAAGATTGCCGTGTAAAGGACGATCGCCCAGCCTTTCGCTTCCGGCCAGATTGCCTGATCGCCCATCACTTCCCATCCCATCAGCGGCACGGAAGTAATGAGCGCAGCGGTGGCCGGAATGACCATCAGGGTGCGCCAGTCCACGGCCGGTTTCCACCGCAAAATGACGGTATAGATCGCGTAAGCGAGCACCGCGAGCAGCATGATGGCATCACCCGGATTAAATTGCAGCCGGATGAGCGACATCAGATCGCCGCGCGATGCCAGAAGCGCAACACCAAAGATCGTCAAAACGAAGCCGATGATCTGGACGGCAAGAACCCTTGTCCGAAACAAGGCGAAGTTGAAGAGAAAGATCACCGCCGGAATGACGGCCTGGATAACCGCGGCATTGATGGCGGAGGTATATTTCAGCGCCGAGTAGAGCGCCGCGTTGAAACAGGTATAGCCCACCGTGCCGAGGATGAAGAAGTAAGGCAGACGCTTCCTGACCACCGGCCAGTCCTTTGCAAGCTGCGGCAGGGAAATGGCAACGATGATGGTAACCGCCACCACCCAACGCAAAAAGGTCAGCACCATAGGGCTGATATGGCCGACGGCAAGCTTGCCGGCGACAGCGTTTCCGCCCCAGCACAAAGCGGCGATGGTGAGAACGAGATAGGCTCTGGAGGGCAAGGCGAGAGACTTTCTTTCGGAGAGTGGGCCGATTTTCTGCACGCGCCCTTATGGCTTCGCAAGGGCAATTGCACGATTTTCAGCCATAGGATGGGCACAATTATCCTACAAAAGCAAAATTCCGCTGCATAAACAGGGTCGCTTTCCGTAAAACAACGCAGTATAGATTTGCGGGTTTGAGGTAGGGGCGCCCCGGCGCCATGAGCAGGAAAGCAAGAAATGACGAATGTAGTCGTGGTCGGCTCGCAGTGGGGCGACGAAGGCAAGGGTAAGATTGTTGACTGGCTCTCCGAGCGCGCCGACGTGGTCGTGCGCTATCAGGGTGGGCATAATGCCGGTCATACGCTTGTCATTGATGGCGTCAGCTACAAGCTGTCCCTGCTCCCTTCCGGCGTCGTTCGCCCCGGCAAGCTTGCTGTCATCGGCAATGGCGTGGTGGTCGATCCGCATGCGCTGATTGCTGAAATCGGTCGTCTGGAAGCGCAGGGCGTCAAGGTCACGCCTGAAAACCTGCGCATTGCAGACAATGCCACCCTCATCCTCTCCTTGCACCGCGAACTGGACGGCATGCGCGAAGACGCGGCCTCCAACAGCGGCACCAAGATCGGCACCACGCGCCGTGGTATCGGCCCTGCTTACGAAGACAAGGTCGGCCGTCGTGCCATCCGCGTCATGGATCTGGAAGATCGCGAAGCGCTTTCGGCCAAGGTCGATCGCATTCTGACGCACCACAACGCGCTGCGTCGCGGCTTCGGCGCTGCCGAAGTTGCGCATGAAACCATCATGGAAGAGCTGACGTCGATTGCCGATCGCATTCTTCCCTTCAGCGAAACCATTTGGCTGCTGCTCGACAAGAAGCGCCGCGCAGGTGCCCGCATTCTGTTCGAAGGCGCGCAAGGTTCGCTTCTCGATATCGACCACGGCACCTACCCTTATGTAACGTCTTCCAACACGGTTGCCGGTCAGGCTGCCGCCGGTTCAGGCATGGGCCCAGGCTCGCTCGGTTACATTCTCGGCATCACCAAGGCCTATACGACACGCGTTGGCGAAGGCCCCTTCCCGACCGAACTGCATGATGAAATCGGCCAGTTCCTGGGCGAAAAGGGCCATGAATTCGGCACGGTGACGGGCCGCAAGCGCCGCTGCGGCTGGTTCGATGCGGCACTGGTGCGCCAGTCGGTGGCAACCAACGGCATTACCGGTATCGCACTTACCAAGCTTGACGTTCTGGACGGCCTGGAAGAATTGAAGATCTGCGTCGGCTACAAGCTCGACGGACAGGAAATCGATCACCTTCCGGCAAGCCAGGGCGCACAGGCTCGGGTCGAGCCGATCTACATCACGCTTGAGGGATGGAAGGAATCGACTGTCGGCGCGCGCAAGTGGGCGGATTTGCCTGCGCAGGCAATTAAATATGTGCGTCAGGTCGAGGAGTTGATCGGTGCGCCCGTGGCACTCCTGTCCACCAGCCCGGAGCGCGACGACACCATACTTGTGACTGACCCATTTGAGGACTAATGTCCTCAGCAATCAGACTTCATAACCCATTTCGGGTCGGTATACGGCCGGTCCCGACGAGAAAGTGCTTATGGCGGATTTTGTAGCAGTCATTCGCAAGGCCGTGGATGGCTTGGCGAACAATACTCCCGAAAACCGGGCCAAGGTGTACGACAAGGCACGAAGCGCTGTCGTGCGCCAGCTTGAGAACATGAAGCCGCGCCCGCCGGAAGAAATGCTCCAGCGGCAGATCATGAAGCTCGATACGGCAATTGCCGAGGTCGAGGGAGAATATTCCGAAGCACTTCCCGCTATCGAAGAAGACCAGGCAGGTGCGGACTATGCCGCCCCTGCCCAGGAAGATGTGTCGTCTCCCTATTATGAAGAAAGCGTGGCGCACGAGCAGCGCTATGCTGCACAAGACCAGATTGCGGAGCCCGCGCATCGGCAAGACTATGATGACGATGTTCATCCCGACGCCCGTGCCACGCATGAAGAAACACACCATTACGAGCGTGACGAGCCACAAGTCGCTGAAGAACCGGCGTACCAGGCAACGGAACGCGCTCACGATGCTGATGTCTACGCTCAGCCTTCTTCCTACGAGGCACCGGAAAGCCATCACGACGCTGAGGCCGAGCGCAGGCTGGAAGCCTATCAGCATGAGGGCGAGCCAGAGGCACCGGCCTACGCGCCTGAGCCGGCAGACGACCTCCACCATCATGAGGCTCGCCATGAGCCCGACGTCGATCAGGAGCAGGACCACGCCCATCGCGACTGGATCGGCCAGGACAGCCACGTGGAACCCGCTCCCTGGGAGCGCGCAGACGAAAACGGAGAACATTACGCGCCCATTAGCGCGTCGCAGGACGACCATTTTCACGCGGAGCAACGCCCGGCTGACGCCATCTTCGCGAATGGGCATCACGATGACACGCTCCACTACGATGAAGCCTATACCCGTGACGAAAAGCAAGACGCAGAGCCGTTTACAACCGCACATCGGCACACGGAAACCGTGCTGCATGAAAACACGCCACTGCCCTACACGGCAGGTTTCGACGGGCAGGCCAATTACTACGGTCAGGTCAACGTAGAGCCAGAACACAGGCATTTGTCGGACGACGCGCAGCATGAGATTGCCGAGGAGCAGGATTCGCATCTGGATCGTGCGGCTGCAGTCGAAACGGGTCAGCAGGGCAAATCCACCGCCGCCACCGACGATTTCTCCTCCTATTTCCAGGATGCAGCACTCGATCTGCCAGCAAAGGCCTCACCAGCGCTGCCGCGCGCAGACGAAGACCCGTTTGCGACGAATGACGCCAAGAAGGACGACAAGGATCGCACGCCCTGGGACGATCTGGAAGAGCTGATCGGTTACGATGGCGGCGCGGCGAATAACCGTTCCGACAAGACGGCCAACAGCAATTTCGATAGTGGCTTTACCAATGCAGGCATTCCTGCCGCTGCCTATGCCACAAAGAAGAAGCCCAAGCGCAATTACGCGGGCGTGGTTCTCGGGATCGGTATTCTGGCCGTCCTGGCAGGCGGCGGTTACGCTGTCTGGGCCAACCGCGAAACGCTGAACGATATGGTCGGCGGTCTTGTCAACTCTGCCAAGACAAGTACCTCGACCGGGTCGTCCTCCAGCGAAACCTCGCAGACCGCATCGGCGCCCGCCAATGGCGCAGCGACACCGCCAACGAACCAGCCGGCGGTCAATGGACAGGCTCAAAACCAGGCTGCGACGCCCGGCGCGGCGCGTCCCGATGACGGCTCTGTCACTGGCACCAAATTCACCCAGCGCCTTCTGGCCAATGGCACCGAGAAGGACGAAGGTCCGGGACCGAACCCGAATGGTCAGCCTGTGACAGCGGAAGGCCAGTCGGTCTACCAGCAGAACGAAGCGCCCGCGCCTCAAAATACAGCGACGGCAGCAACGCCCGCCACCCCGGCAGCGGCGCAGCAGACCGCAGCACCGGCAGCCGCAACCGGCGACCGCATGTTCCTCTATGAGGAAGTGCTCGGCCAGACTGTTCCGACTGCAATCGAAGGCACCGTGTCCTGGTCGCTGCAGAACGAGAAGGATGATGCCGGCAAACCTTCGCCGGAAGTTCAGGGCCAGATCACCATTCCCGGCCGTGGCCTGAGCGCGCTCATCACCTTCAAGCGCAACACCGATCCCTCGCTTCCTGCAAGCCATCTGGTCGAGATCGTCTTCTCGGTTTCTCCCGGCTTCGAAGGCGGCGCGATCGACAGTGTCCAGCGTATTGCGATGAAGTCTACCGAGCAGGATCGCGGCAATGCGCTGATCGCAGTTCCGGCAAAGATCACCGACGATTTCCATATGATCGCGCTGAACGACTTCCCCGAAGCACGCAAGACCAATCTGGAGCTGCTGAGAACCCGCGACTGGATCGATATCCCCGTGTCCTATCGCAATGGCAGACGTGCGCTTTTGACCCTGCAAAAGGGCGCAGACGGCAAGTCCGCTTTCGACACGGCATTGCGCGAGTGGATGGCGGCATCGCCAGCCACCGGCCAATAAGCCGGTCTGATATCGAGACTAAACGAAAAGCCCCGGTGAAGATCTTCACCGGGGCTTTTGCTTGATAGAATTCGTTATGGAGAAGTCGCCGCTTACGCGTCAACGACGCGCAGTGCCTTGGCAGCCTCTTCGGCTTCCTTCTGCACCGCATCCTGCACCTTTTCAAAGGCACGGACTTCGATCTGGCGAACACGCTCGCGGCTGATGTCGAACTCCGTCGAAAGCTCCTCCAGCGTCACCGGATCTTCCGCCAGACGGCGTGCTTCGAAGATGCGACGCTCGCGGTCATTCAACACGCCAAGCGCCTTGGAGAGCATACGGCGGCGGGTTTCGAGTTCATCCTGCTCGATCAGCACCGCTTCCTGGCTTTCATGGTCGTCCACCAGCCAATCCTGCCACTGGCCGGATTCGCCTTCCGACGCCTTGATCGGCGCATTCAGCGACGCGTCACCAGACAGGCGACGGTTCATCGAAATGACCTCTTCCTCAGAGACCTGTAGCTTCGTCGCGATTTCCTTGACGTGCTCAGCCTTCAGATCGCCATCGTCGATTGCCTGCAGCCGTCCCTTGAGGCGGCGCAGGTTGAAGAACAGACGCTTCTGATTGGCGGTCGTACCCATTTTGACGAGCGACCAAGAGCGCAGGATATACTCCTGGATAGACGCCTTGATCCACCACATGGCATAGGTCGCGAGGCGAAAGCCGCGATCGGGGTCGAACTTCTTCACCGCCTGCATGAGGCCGACATTGCCCTCAGACACGACTTCGCCGATCGGCAGACCGTAACCACGGTAACCCATGGCGATCTTGGCAACGAGACGAAGATGGCTGGTAACAAGCTTGTGGGCGGCATCTCTGTCGCCATGCTCGGCGTAACGCTTGCCGAGCATATATTCTTCCTGCGGTTCCAGCATTGGGAACTTGCGAATTTCGTCGAGATATCGGTTCAGACCGGCTTCACCGGCCGTAATTGATGGCAAACTGTTGCGGGCCATAGAGCACCCCCTTTATATTTTATCAGGCACGGTTCCCTATAACGCAGGCGAACCTCTCGCGGTTCATTTCCGACCCCGCTTCAAGCCATGTCATAAATATGTATGCGCAAGTCACGTTTCAAGGAAACGCGCCACGCTCATACCAGCTAATGTTTACCTTATCACGGGACACCGAAAAAACCGCTTTCAGCTGAAATCGTTCCGAAAAAATCGCAAGCGCTCCAGCGCAAATTTGTCGCAGGTACTTGCTGTCTTAAGCTCGCAGCGCATCCGCCAGTTCGGCCATGTCGTCGGGCATATCCGTTTCGAACTCCATGACCTCGCCTGTACGCGGATGCTCAAACACCAGCAAATAGGCGTGGAGTGCCTGGCGCGGGAACCGGTTGACTACCGTCTTGGCCGGTTCCGGCAGAAGGTTGGCCTTCGTACGGAAAGCCGCACCATATTCGGGATCTCCGATCAGTGGATGACCGATATGGGCCATATGGACGCGGATCTGGTGCGTGCGGCCGGTCTCGAGCTGGCATTCCACCATGGAGGCAAGCGACGTTGCATCCGGTTTTTCATGATATCGCTCGACCACCTCGTAATGGGTGATGGCTTCGCGCGCATCATCGGCATCCTCGCGCTTGACGGCGCGTTTCGTACGGTCGGTGCTGCGACCGAGCGCGGCGTCTATGGTACCGCGCAGGCTCTTGGGTCGTCCCCAGACGATTGCCTTATAGGCGCGTTCCAGCGGGCCTGTGCGACCGTGATCGGCAAATTGTGCGGCCAGATGCCGGTGGGCATTATCGTTCTTGGCCACCACCATCACGCCGCTGGTTTCCTTGTCCAGCCGGTGAACGATGCCTGGGCGCTTGACGCCACCAATGCCGGAAAGACTATCGCCGCAGTGATGGATAAGCGCGTTGACAAGCGTTCCCGTCCAGTTGCCGGCGCCTGGATGCACCACCAGACCGGCGGGCTTGATCAGCACGATCAGATCGTCATCCTCATATTCTACCTCGAGCGGGATATCCTCACCCTTGGGTTCGGGATCTTCCGGCTCCGGCATGGTGATCTCGACCCGGTCGCCGCCGCGGATCTTCTTCTTCGGCTCGGTGACGGCGGCACCGTTGACGAAAACGGCTCCCTGCTCAATCAGCGCCTTGAGACGGCTGCGGGAAAGATCGCCCCCCACTTCGGCTGCAAGCCAGGAATCGAGCCGCCCTTCGGCGTCCTCACCAGCAATCAGGACTTTCCTTGCGTCTTCGCCTTGTTTAAAGGGGTCGTTCATTCTTAATTTCCGATCAATCCGATACTTCCAAGGACCCAGATGACGCAGATCGAGCAAGACGAACAGGACGACAAGCCGCTAGACCCGGCCATGGAAAAAGTTCGCCGCAAGATGATCCGTTTGCAGATCGTGTCGGGCCTGGTGATGTTTATCAGCCTTATGGCCGTCTTCGGCGCGGTTGTCTACAAGGCGATGGGACCATCGAAAACCGCGACAACCGCAGCAGGTCAGTCCACGCAGGTCCCGTCCGACCAGCCGGTTTCGGCAACGGCTAGCCTACCGCAAGGCTTTACCATCGAGAACGTATCCTTCGCCAATGGCGATATGCTGTTTTATGGGCGCCTGGCCAACGGCACGCGCAAGGCGCTGGTCTTTAATGTCCAGACGCGCCGCTTCATCGCGGACATCACCATCGATGCGCAATGATCTGCCTGCCCTGCCGAACGGCTTGGCTACGATTGCGATAGAGCGAGCAGACGATCCTCGGATCGCTGCGTTTCGCGACATCAAGGAACGCGACCTGACCGGCAGACACGGTAAATTCATCGTCGAAGGCACGGTGGTGCTGCGCATGCTGGCGGCAGCACACAAGGCAGGCGGCGATTTCCGCGCCGAATGCATCCTGATCCTCAAGAACCGCCTCGCCGGTGTCCTTGATATCCTTTCCGATTTTCCGACAGACGTGCCGGTCTATGTTGCAGAGGCCGAGGTGCTGGACACCATCGTCGGCTTTCACCTGCATCGCGGCATATTGGCTCTTGGCGCGCGGGTGGAAAGCCGCGACATGGCGCAGACCATTGCAAGCCTGCCGGAAACCTCGCTGGTCGTCGCAGGCTGCGGCCTTTCCAATCACGACAATATGGGCGCGATGTTTCGCAATGCCGCGGCTTTCATGGCCGATGCGGTGTTTCTGGACACGACCTCCTGCGACCCGCTTTATCGCAAGGCGCTACGCGTCTCTGTCGGCTCGGTCCTCTCGGTGCCGTACCATCGCGGCGGTGATGCGCTGTCCATGCTGGAAGCACTGGCAAGCCAAGGTTTCGAAATCTGGGGCCTGTCACCCGCAGGCGAGACCGAGATCCGACAGATCCCGCCCTCCCCGCGCATGGCTCTCGTTATCGGCACCGAGGGCGATGGCCTGCCTCCCGAGCTTCTGTCGCGGTTCCATTCCGCCCGGATCGCTCAGTCGCCGCAGCTCGACAGCCTGAACGCGGGCACGGCGTCCGGTCTTGCGCTCTATCAGATGGCCTCGGTGATGGGCCGCATTTAACGAGTTAACAAGACCTTAACAGATCGCATTTGAATTAACCCTGTCTCAAAACCGAGCATTAAGATTTACGATTTACTAATGAGCGGAACGAAAGGTTTCCGCGATGCGTAGCGTTTTTGTCGCCCTTTTTCTTTTGATCGTTCTGGCAGGCTGTGCGACAGCCCCGTCGCAGATTACCAATGCCTGCGCCATTTTCGAACAGCGCAACGGCATGTTCAACAACTGGCGCAAGGATGCCGAAGCGGCGCAACGCGAGTTCGGCGTGCCTGTTCCGGTCATGATGGCGACGATCTATACGGAATCGAGCTTCCAGCCCTATGCCCGCCCGCCACGCACCAAGCTGCTCGGCTTTATTCCCTGGAAACGCCAGTCCACGGCCTATGGCTACGCTCAGGCGCTGGACGGCACATGGGACCGCTATCGTCGTGAAACAGGCCGCTGGAATGCCAGCCGCACCGATTTCACCGACGCCATCCATTTCGTTGGCTGGTATCACTCCACCAGCAACCGCCAAAACGGCATCGCACTCAACGATCCTTACAATCTCTATCTCGCCTATTATTCCGGCCATGGCGGCTACGCCAATGGCGTTTGGCGCAATAACACGGCCATCCAGAAGGCGGCACGCCGCTCCGCCAATATGGCGATCCGCTATGAGGCGCAGCTTCGCCAGTGTGGATATTGAGGAGGCGCGGCTGAGCCGGAAGCCGCCGCGTCGTCCATACGTCACATAAAGGGGGTCAAAAAAGTCCGCACGGCTTCGATCTCGTTCGAGCGGATCTCATGCCCACCCGGATGCCACTCCTCTGTCACCTCTCCACCTTGGGCCCTCAGATAGGCGGCAAACGCCTTGGTCACTGGCACCGGGCAAATCGGGTCACGTTCACCGGCTGTGACCAGAACCCGACGCGTTTGCGGCGCGGGCGCCGCTTTGGGCTCGAACGGAATGAGCGGATGCATCAGCGCCGCCGCATCGAAGAGATCGGGAAACTCGATCAACACATTGGCAAGAATGTTGGCACCGTTGGAAAATCCGAGCCCGATGACCTTGCCTGCCTGATACCCATCGCGATGCGCCGCAACAAAGTCGGCCATACGGCGTGTCCCCCGGTCCAGATCGTCGAGATCGTAAACGCCTTCAGCCTTGCGGCGGAAGAAACGAGCCGCGCCGTGTTCCGAAACATCGCCGCGCGGCGAAACCACCGTCGCATTGGGCAAAAGCCGCGAGGCGAAATCGAAGAACTGGTTCTCATCGCCGCCGGTGCCGTGAAAAACGAAGAAGATAGGCTGACCAGCCGCGCCTTCGCGCACTTTGTGAATATAACTTTCCTTGCTCATGACATGCTCCTGAAGCCTGCTTTGCTCAAGGCTGGCAGCCATCACTGCCAGCCGCTCTTCGCATCGGTTCAAGCCTTGGCAGGGCCATCCAGGGGCTCTAGATGCTGCTCGAGGAAGGGCCGCAGATGCTTGTGCTGCTCAGGCAATTGCAGCGTTTCACCCAGATGCGCGGTGTCTTCATCACGGTCGAAGCCCGGCTCATTAGTGGCGATTTCGAACAGCACACCGCCCGGCGTGCGGAAATAGATCGCCCAGAAGTAATCGCGGTCGATGACCGGCGTGACCTGATAGCCCGTATCCATCAGCGCTTTTCTGACTTCCAACTGCTTGGCGCGGTTTTCCACGGCAAAGGCAATGTGATGGACCGAGCCGGCACCCAGACGCGCGCCGGAAATATTTGGCATGGTCTCGATATCGATCACATCGGCACCATTGCCACCGGGAATGCCAAGACGGATAACGCCATCCTGCCGGTCGATTTCCTGATAGCCCATGAACTTCAGCAGTTCGGCGGTCGCACCTTCATCGCGCAGCCGAAGCGACGCACCCTGGAAGCCATGGATCGCCTGGTCCTGACCGACACCGTTGCCCGTGAACTGGGCACGGCCGTCATCCTTGACTTCCACGAGTGCGAAGCCATCACCATCAGGACCTGCAAAATGCAGGCGCTTGTTGCCGAAGGCTTCATCGGTTTTCAGACCTTCGACATTTGCTTTGACAAGACGGTCCTGCCAGTAACCGAGCGAACCCTCCGGCACCGAGAACAACGTGGTGCCGACCTCGCCAGTACCCGGACGTCCGCGAGCGATATGCGGAAACGGGAAGTAGGTCATGACCGAACCTGGAGAGCCGACCTCATCGCCGTAATAGAGGTGATAGACATCCGGAGCATCGAAATTGACCGTCTGCTTCACGCGGCGCAGGCCGAGTGTATCGGTGAAAAAGCGGTTATTGCCGGATGCACTCCCGGCCATGGAGGTGACGTGGTGCAGGCCCTTGATCTGGTTCAACATGATAAAACCCTTATCCTTCGGCGGTTGCTCCATTCTGGAAGCATGTGCCTTGTTCGATGGGCTGAAGATGGTGCAGATCGGTCTCGTCGCATAGTGTGAACAATCAGAACGGATCGTTCTTTTTCTGGGAACGATCCAACTGTCTCACACGTGGTCCGGCAACTGCCAGTCGATCGGGTCTCGTCCATGCGAGACGAGGAAGGCATTGGCCTTTGAGAAATGGTGGTTGCCGAAGAAGCCGTTATGGGCGGAAAGCGGCGATGGATGGACCGATTTCAGCACCAGATGTTTGCGCTGATCAACGAAAGACGCCTTCTTCTGGGCGTAAGCGCCCCAGAGCAGAAAGACGACGTGGTCGCATTCTTCGTTCACCGTGCGGATGACGGCATCGGTGAACTTTTCCCAGCCCTGGCCCTGATGCGAAGCGGCGCGTGCCTGCTCGACGGTGAGTACGCTGTTGAGAAGCAGAACGCCTTGCTTCGCCCAGCTCTCCAGAAAACCGTGCTTGACGGGATGGACCCCGAGATCGCTCTGCAGTTCCTTGTAAATATTCACGAGCGAGGGCGGGATGCGCACGCCGGGCTGCACCGAAAAGCACAGGCCATGCGCCTGACCCGGACCATGATACGGGTCCTGACCCAGAATCACCACCTTGACCTCATCGAGCGGTGTCAGGTCCAATGCACGAAAATATTCGGGTCCCTTGGGAAAGATCTGCTTTCCGGCCTCTTTCTCGGCCAGCAGAAAGCCCTTGAGCTTCTGCATATAGGGGCTGTCAAATTCTGCCGATAGCGCCTGTTTCCAGCTCTCTTCCAGCTTTACGCCAGCCTCTGCCATGGTGAGCCATCTTTCATAAGGGGCTTATTTGAAGCGGTTGCCTCGCTGCAGCACTTCGATCTTGTAGCCATCCGGATCGCAGATGAAGAAATACTTGGCGAAGGGTGCCCCTTTGTAATCTGCCTCGATGATCTTGCCAACAGACAGACCTAGCTCGCACAAGCGCTGATGCTCGGCATCCACGTCTTCGACGCTGACGGCCAGATGACCGTAACCGTCGCCCAGCGCGTAAGGCACTTCACGGCCCTTGTTCACCGTCAATTCCAACTCGAAATCGCCTGCGGCGTTGCTGAGGTAGATCAGCGTGAAGGTATCGAACTCAAAGCGGTCAGCGATGTCGAGGTCGAAAGCTTGCTTGTAAAAATCCACCGAACGTTTTTCGTCCAGCACCCGAACCATCGAGTGGACCAACTTCGCCATGGTGTTTTCCTTCTTCCTGTCAAAGCGCCTCGCAATCTGTCTGATTCGCTTCTCACGCTTTACGTTTTCGTTGTCGCATACCGTCATTCCAAAACCGCTATAGGTTTGGCACGCCATGCTCCGTCCGGTTATATCCCGGCATTTTGGCAGCCAAATAAAGCCGGAACGCAGATATTTCAACCCCTTGGCGAGGCTTGGCGCTGGCACGCTTTTCCTTTGTCAGTCTGGCACGCGCGTGTTACCGGCAGATATGCGCATATTTTATCTCTGTCTCGGCTGTCTGATGGTCGCCACGGGCGTGGTCGGAGCCTTTCTGCCTCTACTTCCCACGACACCTTTCCTTCTGCTTGCGCTCTGGTGTTTCTCCAAATCGTCGCCCCGGCTTGAAGCTTGGCTGCTGAACCACCCGCGCTTCGGCAAATCCTTAAGCAACTGGCGCGAGCACGGCGCTATCCCGCGTCGGGCCAAAATCGCCGCAGTCTCTTTGATGACAATGAGTTACCTGATTTACGTCTTCATCATCGCGCCACCGGCGCTTTACGCAGTGATCGTCGCGGTCGTGATGATCGGCGCCGCAACCTTCGTCGTCACGCGCCCCTCGCCGCCCAAAGGCTGACGTGGCGGCCTAACGATGACGCGCCTGCGGCAGCACATAGGCAATGTGATCGGCTGGCAAACGCCCCACTGCGCCACCCACGCCATACACACGCGCAATCGTTTCGTCATTGATGGTTTCGAGCGCTGATCCGCAAGCCGTCACAGCCCCTCGGTGCATGACGATAAGTTGATCGGCAAACTCCGCTGCGAGATTGAGATCATGCAGGATCGCCAGCACCGTGCCGCCAGCGGCAACAAAGTCTTTGGCTGTTTCCAGCACCGAAATCTGATGGCCAAGGTCGAGGCTTGAAGTCGGTTCATCCAGCAGCAGCACGCGGCTTTCGCCATTCTCCAGCGGATACGGGACCTGCGCAAGTGCGCGGGCAAACTGCACCCGCTGCTGCTCTCCGCCCGACAGCATATTATAGGCTCGCCCCTCAAAACCGCTTAAACCCGCTTTCGCAAGCGCCCGTCGTGCCTGTTCATCGGGAATGCGAGAACCTTGGGCGACGGCTCCCATCCGCACGATTTCCAGTGCGGTGAAGGGAAAGGCGAGCACCGTGCTCTGCGGCAAAACGGCGCGAAGACGCGCCATTTGGACGGGCGAATAGAGCGATAGGTCGACACTGCCATAGGAAACGTTGCCCGCATCCGGGCGCATCTCGCCGCACAGCACCTTCATCAGCGTTGACTTGCCCGCGCCATTCGGGCCGATAATGACGCTGAATGTGCCGGGCGAAAGGCTGATCGAGACATTATCGATGAGGTGCCGTTGTCCACGCGTGACAGTGACATTGCGCGCCGAAATCATGTCGTGCTCCTCAACCCGAGGCCGTTCTTGCCAAGCAGCAGGAAGAGGAAGACCGGCGCGCCGATCAGCGCCATCACCACGCCGATCGGAAGTTCGGCAGGCGCAGCAACGGTGCGCGCAAAACTGTCGGCCAGCAGCAGCAGTGCTGCTCCCCCGATTGCCGATGACGGCAACAGGAAGCGATGCGACGAGCCTATGACGAGGCGCAACAGATGCGGCACGACGATGCCAACGAAGCCGATGGAGCCGGCGGCTGCGACACTCGCGCCACAAGCGGCCGCCACCACTACGATAACGATGCGCTTCAGCCTCTGCACAGGAATGCCCATGTGGAAGGCTGCCGCGTCGCCAAGGATCAGCGCATCGAGCCCCTTGGAAACGAAGGGAATGCTGGCAAGGATCGCCAGCACGAAGGGCAGCGTGGCCAGCACCTTGGTCGACGTTGCACCACCCAGAGACCCGAGGCTCCAGAAAGTGATGTCGCGCAGCGCCCGGTCATCGGCCATGAAAATCATCAGGCCGGTCAGCGCGCCGCTCAAAGCAGCCACCGCAATACCGGCAAGGATCAGCACCGTGGTCGACGTCGCCCCATTGCGGGTGGCGATCAGATAAAGCAGGAAGGTGTTGATCAGCCCACCGGCAAAGGCCATCACCGGCAGAAAGTGAACGCCGAGAAACAGCGAAAGGGGTGCCAGAACCCCGCCGCCCAGCGCCAGAGCAGCCACCGCGAAAAGAGCAGCGCCGGAGGTGACGCCGACGAGCCCCGGATCGGCCAGTGGATTGCGAAACAGCCCCTGCATCATCGCACCGGAAACGGCAAGGGCCGCGCCGATCATCAGACCGAGCCCGGTGCGGGGTAAACGCACAGCCTCAAGAATAACGCGGTCGCGCGCATCCATGTCCGCTGCACCGCCGGTAAAATAGAGCCAGAGTTCATGTAAGCCCACACCGGTTGGGCCGCTTGCCAGCGACACGAGGCAGGCGAGAAGCAGGATGAGGCAAAGCGCGACAAGGGTAAGTAGACCCTTGCGGGATCTATCCCCCGGCACTCGCCCCACCGTCGCATTCATCGCAACAGCTCTCACGGCTTGACGATCTCCGGATAGAGCTTCGATGCCAGCTCCCGTCCGGCGGCGGGCGTGCGTGGTCCGAAGCCGATCAGGTAAAGTCCGTCCATGCTGATCAGGGCTTTTGCAGCAGCGGCAGGTGTGGACTGGAAGGCGGGCAGCGCAAAGACCTCGTCTGGCTTTGCCGCGTGATCGCCACGCTGCATGGTAAGAATGACATCGGGGGCTGCGGCGATCACCGCCTCATCCGTCAGCGGCTTGTAGCCGGTGATCTCAGGTGCTGCATTGACGCCGCCTGCAAGCTCGATGATCGCTGCCGCCTCGGTATCCTTGCCCGCGGCCATGATGCGCCCACCCGCCATGGACAACACGAAGAGCACACGCTTTTTCTTGGTCCCGACGGCAGAAACATCCTTGGAGAGAATAGCCAAGTCGGCATCGACCTTGTCGGCCAGAACCTTGGCCTTGTCTGCAAGGCCGACAGCCGCACCGACATCCTCGATCTTCTTGCCGATTGCCTTGGCATCTGGCGGCGTATCCACCGTCACCATCGGTACTTCGCTGGCTTTCAGAATGCCGATCACGTCCGGCGGGCCGGCACCATCTTCAGACAGGATCAGGTCCGGCTTCTGCGCCAGAACCCCTTCGGAGGAGAGCGCCCGCATATAGCCGACATCCGGCTTGGCGGTGACCTCTGCGGGATAGGTGCTGGTCGAATCGCGGGCAATCACCCGGTCGCCCGCACCAAGCGCGTAGAGGATTTCCGTGATTGTGCCGCCGACCGAGACGATCCGCTTGGCATCCGGATTGCCCTTCTCAGATGCCCCCGCCGGGAGCGGCACGGCAGTGACCAGCGCTGGCAAAAGAACACCAAGGAAAGCGGAACGAACGGAAATCGGCATGTGAGAACCCTGCTATCGAACAGCGCGGCAAGACCGCCGCACATAAGTTGAGTTATTTACACATCTTTAAAACACACACAATCCATTAAAGTGGAGTATTTCACCTACCTTTTAGATTTTGCTCTTTTCATTTGGCGAAGCGCTCAATATCCTGACTGTCAAACACCACTTAATGGAGACAAAAATGTTTATTGCAATGAACCGCTTCCGCGTCGTCCCGGGCTATGAGGAAGCCTTCGAGACCATCTGGCGCGAGCGCAAGCGCCACCTGAGCGAAATGCCGGGCTACCTCGAATTCCACATGCTGAAGGGCGCGACGGCAGAAGACCATACGCTTTATGCCTCCCACACCGTCTGGGCCACCAAGGAAGACTTCACCGCTTGGACGCGCTCCGAGCAGTTCCGTGCAGCACACGCCAATGCCGGCAACAATCGCGGCAAGGTCGAGTATCTCTCCGGCCCGCATTTCGAAGGCTTCGACGTCATCATCCATGAGGACAAGAACGGCGAAACACTCTCGGTCGCCGCATGACGATGAGTGCGATGATGACAGACGAAGCCGATGAGCGACGCCGCCGCGCTGAAGCAGCACTGGCCGAAAAGCCGGATGGCGTGGTGGAAGCCATTGCCGGCAGGGCAAACGTGACGCCCGCCGAGATTCTGGCTATTCTGCCGCACGGTGCCGCAATCCAGGCGCCTTCTGAAAGCTTCAACGCCATCTGGGATGAGCTGCGTAGCTGGGGCGAAATCCTGATGATCGTCCAGACGCCGGATATCGTCTTCGAAGTGGCGGGCACGCTGCCGGAAGGCAGCGAAGGCCATGGCTGGTTCAACATCCATGGTGACAGCCCGATTGGGGGCCATATCAAGAAGGAGGCGTGCGTCTCCATTGCCTTCGTCGACCGCACCTTCCACGGACGCCGTTCGCTTTCGGTCTGGTTCATGAATGCGGCGGGCAATGCCATGTTCAAGATCTTCGTGCGCCGCGATGCCGAGAAGCAACTGCTTGCTCACCAGGTGGTCCGCTTCGAGACCCTGCGCGACAGTTTTGCGCCTGATTGAAGCGCTTCAAGCCTGCCGCGCGCCACAGCGCGGCGGCTTTCCGCGAGCCGAATGCGCTTGCCCACGCCGCGTCAATGCACTCCTGCTTTGAACATCGGATGTCGCTCCCGGCATGTTCAGCGCGCCTTGCGTGCCTTATGAATTCAACACATTGATCTGAAGCGTGAAAGGGATGCAGCGGAAGACTTGCGCTGACGCCTGCTTGCGCTATTAGGCACCAGGAAGACCGCGAGGGGACAGACCAGATGACGACCTATGTATTGACCGTAGCCTGCCAATCGACACGCGGAATTGTCGCCGCCATCTCAGGCTATCTCGCGGAAAAGGGTTGCAATATCGTCGATAGCTCGCAGTTCGACGATCTCGAAACCGGCAAGTTCTTCATGCGCGTCTCCTTCATTTCAGAAGAAGGCGTCTCGCTTGCAGAGATCAAGCAAGGCTTCGCGCCGGTTGCCGAGCGTTTCAAGATGGAAGCCGAAATATTTCATGATGGCGAGCGTACCAAGACGCTGCTGATGGTGTCGCGTTTTGGCCATTGTCTCAACGATCTGCTCTACCGCTGGAAGATCGGCGCGCTGCCAATCGATATCGTCGGCGTCGTGTCCAACCACTTCGATTACCAGAAGGTCGTCGTCAACCATGATATCCCCTTCCACCACATCAAGGTGACGAAGGAAAACAAGCCGAAGGCAGAAGCGCAGCTGAACGACCTGATCGAAAGCACCGGCACCGAACTCGTCGTGCTGGCGCGCTACATGCAGGTTCTGTCTGATGACATGTGCCGCAAGATGTCCGGCAAGATCATCAACATTCACCACTCCTTCCTGCCAAGCTTCAAGGGTGCCAACCCCTACAAGCAGGCCTATGAGCGCGGCGTGAAGCTGATTGGCGCCACCGCCCATTACGTCACCGCCGATCTAGACGAAGGCCCGATCATCGAGCAGGACACGGTGCGCATCACCCACGCACAGTCGGCAGAGGATTATGTTTCGCTTGGCCGCGATGTTGAAAGCCAGGTACTGGCCCGCGCCATCCACGCCCACATCCACCACCGCACCTTCATCAATGGCAACCGCACCGTGGTCTTCCCGCCAAGCCCGGGATCCTATGCGTCAGAGCGGATGGGCTGATAGCTTAAGCCTCGGGGAAGCCGAAATTAATTTTGGGCAATAAGCAACTGACGGCGCGCCGCGCCGTTTCTCTTGCGCAGTCCAACCAAGAGGCTTCCTCATGAAAAAGCTGATTATCGCAGGCGCCGCACTCTTCCTCGCGGCCGGAACCGCTTTCGCGCAGCAGCCACCTCCGCCGCCCCCGCCAGCACCGCCGGCCGATGGCATGGCCAAGCCTGATGCACCTCCGCCCCCGCCACCGCCAGGTCCTCGCGGCCCCATGGAACGCGGCCCCGGCCCAGATGGCCCAGGCCCTGACGGTCCACGCGGTCACATGCCTCCTCCGCCGCCCCCTGCCAAGGGCGCGCATTTCCGCATCGAAAACGGCGACAGCAAGATCGACGTAAAGTGTGCGGACGACGAGCCCATGAAGGCCTGCGCCGACATCATGATGCAGATCATCGACAAGGTGAACGAATAAACCTTCTGGAACGGGCAGGATGGCGATCAGCTGCCCTGCCCCTTCCATCTTGACCGATCAGAAGCGGATCGACGCTTTCAAGCCCCGCCCATCGGTCCCATCCTCGAGAACAAGCTGCGCCTTGAAGAGCGTCGCAATCTCCTCGACGATCGCCAATCCCAGACCAGCTCCCGGCGCCACATTCCCCTCGCCGCGCGCAAAACGCTGACGCACGACAGCGCGTTTTTCAGGCGGGATGCCGATACCGTTATCCTCCACTTCCAGACAGGCTCTGCCTTCGATCTTGCGCACCCGCACGGTGATTTCCGAGCCGCGCCCAGCGTAAGCAATCGCGTTGCTGATAAGGTTGCCGAGAAGCTCTCGAAGCAGCAGCGGTTCGGCCTCGACCATTGCGGGCTCGACCTCCTCGAAGCCGAGATCGATATCGGCCTCTGCCGCACTCGGCACGAAATCCGCCGTCACCGATTGGGCAAGTGAAACGAGATCGACCGCGACGAGGCTCTGCTTTTCGCCCGAGCCTGCGGCATCGATATTGGCCATGCGCAAAAGCTGCGCCAGAATATGCTCTGCATGGGCAACGGAAGCATCGCCCTTCTTCGCCGCCGCCTTGGCTTCTTCCAGCGTCTGGGCGCGCGCAGCGAGCGCGAGCTGCGTGCGGATAATGGCAAGCGGCGTGCGCAACTGATGGCTGGCATTGCCGGTAAAGTGACGCAGCGCATCAAGGGCCGATTGCAGCCGCACCATGAAGGAGTTGACCGTCTCCACCAGATTTTCAACCTCAACCGGCACGGATTGCCGGATAGGATGCAGATCGTCCGGGCTGCGCTCGCCAATCGCCTCGCTCAAGCGATAGAGCGGGCGAAGCGAAATCGTCACCGCCACCCAGACGATGGCCGCAGCACCGAGAATCATCAAGAGCAGGCGTAGCGCCGAGCGCAGGATGATGGCGCGGGCAAGCCGGCTGCGGGCAATGGTGGTTTCCGCAACGGTGACGGTAAAGGGCACGGAATTGATGCCGGTGGAGGCAAAGCGGCGGAGCGCCGCAACGCGGATCGGCTCGCCGCGAAACACCGCATCCTGAAAGCGTGGGCTGTCGCCTTGCAGACCGTTCACCGAAGGGAGGTTCTGATAGCCGGTCAAAAACTGGCCGTTCGGGCCATCCACCCGATAGAAGACGCGATCCTGCGCCGCCGACGTAAGCATTTCCAGCGCGACATAGGGGATGTCGACCTCAAGCGTGCCATTTTCCGCCACCACCACCCGTTCCGCTATTGCTAGCGCTGAGCCGGACAGCACCCGGTCGGACACGATGTTGGCGGTGTTTATTGCCTCGCGATAGGTATCGGCAAGCGCCACGCAGCCGATGATCGCGGTGGACACCAGCAGCCAGCCGAGAAGCCTGCGCCGCAGCGAATAGGCCACTTTCCTCATTCGGCAGCCTCGGCCAGCCTTTCGAGATAGTAACCGATCCCGCGCGCGGTCTTCACCGTCAGCCCGTGGGGTGCAAGCCGCTTGCGCAGACGGCTGACATATTGCTCGATGGCATTGCCGGAAAGCTCGTCATCGAAACCGGTCAGCGACTGAACGATGGCTTCCTTCGCCACGACCTTGCCCGCCCGCATGAACAGAACCTCAAGCAATGCCACTTCGCGCGCCGGCAGATCGAGCGGATGACCGCCAGCGGAAAAGGTGCGTGAGGTGAGATCGAAAGAGACATTGCCGAAGCTGACGAGAGAGGAGCGTAAGCCAGCATTGCGCCGCAAAAGCACGCGCACCCGCGCCTCAAACTCCGCAATATCGAAGGGCTTGATCATGTAGTCGTCAGCGCCGAGATCGAGTCCCTTGACCTTCTCTTCCGGCGTGCCGCGGGCCGTCAAGATCAGAACGGCCGCCTTGTCCTGGCGCGCGCGCATGGAGCGCAGCACGTCGATGCCATCCTTTTCCGGCAGGTTGAGATCGAGAATGACGAGATCGAAATTCTCCGCCGCAATTGCCGCATCCGCCGAATTGCCATCAGACACCACATCAACGGCATAGCCGCTGCCGCGCAACAGCGCAGACAGTCCCTCCGACAGAACCTGATTGTCCTCCACCAGCAGTATGCGCAAGCGTGAAACCCCTCTCTCATCCAGACGTTAGCGAAGTCGATATCGCTTGTGAATGGTCTGCGCGAGAAAGCAGACGCTTATGCAGGCCCGACTTGTGAAGAGCACCGCCCTGCGGCATGATCGCGCCCATGCGTATCGCCCTTGCTCTTTGTGTCCTTCTTCTAGGCAGTGCCGCGTCTCAGGCGCAGCCAGTGCTTTTTCCGGCATTGTCCGGCAAGGCGGACGTCCAGACGCTGGTGGTCTACTCCTCGCTGGATGAGCCGCTGGCGACCCCGATGATCGAAGGATTCCAGCGCGCCAACCCGGACGTCGCCGTATCCTATGAGGACATGCTGACCGGCGAGATTTACGACCGCATCGTGGAGGAGACCGATAGCGGCAGAAGGACGGCGGACTTCGCCTTCTCCTCCGCCATGGACCTGCAGGTCAAGCTCAGCAATGACGGCTACGCGCAGCGCTCCGACCTGCCCGGCAGCGCGCTTTGGCCCGCCTGGGCCAATTGGCGCAATACCGCCTACGCGCTGACTTTCGAGCCCGCCGTTTTCGTCTATCACAAGCCAAGCTTCGTCAACGAGAAGCCACCCGCGAGCCGGGCTGAATTCGTCGAGTATCTGCAACGCCACGCCAAAGATGTGCATGGCCGCATTGCCACCTATGACATCGAGCGCTCCGGCGTCGGCTTCCTTTTCATGTCGCGCGACCAGGAGCAGTTCGGAGATATCTGGAATGTCATCAAAGCCATGGGGGCCGCGGGTGTAAAAGTCTATTCCACCAGTTCCGCCATTCTGGAACGCATCTCCGACGGCCGCTTCGTGCTGGGCTACAACATCCTCGGCTCCTACGCCGCAGACTGGGCCGCCCGCCACCCGGATGTCGGCATCATGCTGCCCAGCGACTATACCGTGGTCATGTCGCGCATCGGCCTCGTGCCGCAAGCCGCCGCCAATCCGGAACTCGGACGCCGCTACCTGCAGTTTTTCATGTCGAAGGAAGGCCAGACCATCATGGCACGGCAGCTGCAGATTCCCGCAGTCAGCCCGGAAGTGGCCGGCGAAAACACCGCCAACACAATGCAGGCCATCCATGGCGCACAATTGCGCCCTGTCCCGGTCAGCCCCGGCCTGATGGTCTATCTCGATCAGGTGAAGCGTGCGCGCATCATCGAGCGCTGGAACGAGGCGTTGCGGTCGCAGTAGACGGCCAACCTTTCCCATTATTCCTGCGACACGCACAGGAATGAGAAAACTTCACGCAAACCGCACGTCACAGCCCTCGCCGCAAAAATTAACAGCCGGTAAACGCTGCAACATTCCATCAGCGTCAGTTAAATGACAGCTTTGTGTGGTGCTCTGCAATTCTTCTTCATGCCGTGGAGGCGGGTGAGGAAGCGGGAGGCAAGTCTCATCGCAGTGTACCGTTCAACAGGCAGCGTCTTCGCGCCATGTCGGCAAATCTGCGTGCTCCTTCCGTTGTCAATGATCGCAACGATGCCCAAACGGCATTCAAGGAGGATTCACTTTGAAGCATTTTTTCCTCGCCTCGCTTCTGGCTGGCGCCATCGCTCTTCCCGCAGCAGCTGCTGATTACACCATCATCGCGCCTGCCAATCCGGGCGGCGGCTGGGACCAGACGGCCCGCTCGCTGCAGACGGTTCTGCAGGAAGAAGGCATTTCCAAGAGCGTGCAGGTTCAAAACGTTCCAGGCGCCGGCGGCACCATCGGTCTGGCCCAGTTCGCAAGCCAGCAGAAGGGCAACGCCAACGCGCTGATCGTTGGTGGCTATGTCATGGTTGGCGCTATCCTCACCAACAAGGCACCTGTGACCCTCAAGGACGTCACCCCGATCGCGCGTCTGACCGGTGAATATGAGGCGGTCGTTGTTCCGGCCTCCTCGCCGATCCAGACGATGGCTGAACTTATCGAGCAGCTGAAGAAGGATCCGGGCAGCGTGTCCTGGGGCGGCGGTTCGGCTGGCGGCACCGACCACATCACGGCGGGCCTGATTGCCAAGGCAGCAGGCGTCGATCCGACCAAGATCAACTACATCGCCTATTCCGGCGGCGGCGAAGCGCTTGCTTCCATCCTCGGCGCGCAGGTCACTGCCGGTATTTCCGGCTATGGCGAATTTGAAAGCCAGGTGAAGGCTGGAACGCTTCGCCTTCTCGCTGTCACCAGCGCAGAGAAGCTTCCGGGCGTTGACGCACCGACCCTGAAGGACAGCGGCCTCGACGTGGTCGTGCAGAACTGGCGCATGGTTGCCGCTCCTCCCGGCCTAACGCCCGATCAGGAAAAGGCCGTCAATGCCGATATCGAGAAGCTGGTCAAATCCGCCAAGTGGCAGGAAACGCTGAAGACGAAGGGTTGGACGGATACCTATCTCGCCGGTGAAGCCTTCAAGGCCGAACTTGCCAAGGATACGGCTGCAACCGAGACCATTCTCAAAGACATCGGACTTGTAAAATGAGCCAGGGTATCAACCCCTCACAGACACAAAAACGCCGCCCTGATTGGGCGGCGCTCCTCATCGCGGTGGCGCTCGTCGCCATCGCTGCCGTCATCTTCTGGGATTCCGGCCGTCTGGCCAGCGTTACCGGCTATTCGCCGGTCGGTCCCGCCACCGTGCCTTATGCCATCGCCTTCTGTCTTGTGGGTCTGGCGATCTGGACCGCCATCGAAGCCTGGCGCGGAGAGTTTCCTGAGCGTGACAAACAGGAGGTTGCACCCGTTGTCTGGGTTGTTGCCGGTCTTGCTGCACAGATGCTCCTGTTGAACATTGCAGGCTTTTCGATCGCCACCGGCCTGCTGTTTGCCTTTACTGCACGCGCCTTCGGCAAGAAGAAGCTGCACTACTCGATCCCGCTCGGCATCGTGATCAGCTTCGTCGTCTGGTTCATCTTCGCGCGTCTGCTGCAACTGTCGCTTCCGGCTGGCCCGTTCGAACAGCTTTTCATCTGAGTGCGACCAAGTTTTAGAACAACAAAGATCAGAGGCTTGACCGCAGCGGGATGCGAACTCCGCGGCAGCCTCGCCCGACAGGGGGACATCTGTCTATGAGCACATTCGAATTTCTATTGCACGGTCTTGAGGTTGCAGCCCAACCCATGAACCTGCTCTACGCGCTGATCGGCGTGACGCTCGGCACCGCCGTGGGCGTTCTGCCCGGTATCGGCCCGGCGCTGACCGTCGCCCTTCTCCTGCCCGTCACCTACCGGCTTGATCCCGCGGGTTCGCTGATCATGTTCGCCGGTATCTATTATGGCGGCATGTATGGTGGCTCGACCACCTCGATCCTGCTGAATACGCCAGGCGAAAGCGCCTCGATCGTGACCGCGCTGGAAGGCAACAAGATGGCCCGCAAGGGTCGTGGCGGTCCAGCGCTTGCCACCGCCGCCATCGGCTCCTTCGTCGCTGGTCTGATCGCAACGATCGCGCTCGCCTTCGTCGCGCCCTATATCGTCAAGCTAGCGCTGGTCTTCGGCCCGCGCGAATATTTTGCGCTGATGGTTCTGGCCTTCGTCACCGTTTCGTCCGCTTTCGGCGATTCCGCGCTGCGCGGCCTTACCTCGCTCTTCATCGGCTTTGCCCTTGCGATTGTCGGCATCGACCAGCTGACGGGTCAGACGCGCATGAGCTTCGGGGTGCCGGATCTTCTCGATGGCATCGAGGTCACCACATTGGCGGTCGCCATGTTCGCCATCGGCGAGACACTCTTCATCGTGGCTCAAGGCCAGACAGGCGAAGACAAGGTCGAAGCCGTCAAGGGTTCGGTCTGGATGAGCGCGCAGGATTGGGCACGCTCCTGGAAGCCATGGCTGCGCGGCACGTTGATCGGCTTCCCCATTGGCGCCATGCCTGCAGGCGGCGCGGAAATCGGCACCTTCCTGTCTTACGCGACCGAAAAGAAGCTGACCAAATATCCGGAAGAATTCGGCGAAGGCGCCATCGAAGGTGTGGCCGGTCCGGAAGCGGCCAACAATGCCTCGGCTGCCGGTACGCTCGTTCCGCTTCTGACGCTCGGCCTGCCCACCACGGCAACGGCTGCCATCATGCTGGCCGGTTTCCAGCAATACGGCCTGCAACCCGGCCCGCTGCTGTTTGCCACCAACCCGCAGCTCGTCTGGGGCCTGATTGCCAGCCTCTTCATCGCCAACCTCATGCTCCTGGTGTTGAACCTGCCGCTGATCGGCCTGTGGGTGAAGCTGCTGACCATTCCAAAGCCATGGCTCTATGCTGGCATTCTGCTGTTTGCGACGCTCGGCACCATCGGAGCAAACCCCTCGGTCTTCGAACTCGGCATGCTGCTGGCATTCGGTATCCTCGGCTACATCATGCGCATCTTCGGCTATCCGATTGCGCCAGCCGTCGTTGGCCTTATCCTCGGCCCGCTGGCCGAACAGCAGCTGCGCCGTGCGCTGGCCATCGGTCAGGGTGATCCTTCGGTGCTCTTTACCTCACCGATTGCCGTCGGCCTCTTCCTCGTCGCTGCCGCCGCCTTCATCATTCCGCTGATTATGCGTATCCGTGGACGTGGACAGGTTCTGACGCAGCTTGCGGCCAACGAAGACTGATACCGAACGACGAAACCTCCCAAGACCGGCAGCCCCGCATCGTTTTCCGATGCGGGGTTTTTTCATGGCTCGATGCTCCGATGAGATCGCCATGCACTGCAATCCGGAACACACGCCACCGAACCTGAGTTAAACTCATTAGTATTCACTCTGTGACAGCCATGGGACCATCATGCGAAAGCTCAGCCTTCTTCTCGTTCTGGCGCTTGCCTCCTGTACTTCGACGGCCTCAAGTGTCGAGCCAATCCCCGGCAGCATCACCTATGGCGGTCAACCGCATGGCAGGCTGACCAAAGCCCCTGCCGGTTCCACAATGAGCCACAGTTTCAGAACCGGTGACGGTCGTCTCGCTCTGGAAACCTACCGTATAGAGCCGGACCGCTCACTGACGCTGCTGCGTCGCGAAATCATCAGCGACTATCCGGAAAACTGAACCTTCGCCATAGCGGGGCGGAATTTTCGACGCGCCTCTGAAACGCGGCGGAACATCATACGGCCCTGTCCGTTGCTCTCGTGAAAATGAAGATGCGGAGCGTTTCCGCACCCGTTCAGGAGATGACAATGAAGACTCACAAGACCAAAAACGACCTGCCCTCCAACGCCAAGGCAACGGTAATCGGGCTTTTGAACGAAGCGCTCGCCTCGATGATCGACCTGGCGCTTCTGACCAAGCAGGCCCACTGGAACCTCAAGGGCCCTCAGTTCATCGCAGTCCACGAGTTGCTCGACAGCTTCCGCAAGCTGATCGACAACCACACAGACATTGTCGCCGAACGCGCCGTTCAGCTGGGCGGCACCGCACTTGGAAGCCTCCAAAGCGTGTCCTCCACGACCAAGCTGAAGGCCTACCCCACGGACATCTACAAGATCCATGACCACCTGGCAGAGCTGATCGAGCGCTATGGCGACGTCGCCAATCTGGTGCGCAAGTCGATCGATGAGGCGGATGAGGCGGGCGACGCCAATACGGCCGATATCTTCACCGCGGCCTCTCGCGATCTCGATAAATCGCTCTGGTTCCTGGAAGCCCACGTACAGGAAAAAGCCTGACACGAAAAAGCGCCCGGAATTGACCGGGCGCTTCTCTCTAACTGAAACTAAAACCGAAGCGGATTGAAGCTATTCAGACCTGCTCCGGCGTTTTGGGCCATCCATAACAGATCGGCGTCACATCCGTAGCGCCCGATTTACGTCAGTGGCGCCTCAGAACCGCTTTTCCGATATCTCGAAGCAGATCGTGATCGAGTATGCCGCGCTGAGCGCTGCGGATCAGTATGGCAGCGCACTCATTGGCAACCGGGCTGCTGCGATCTTCAAGGCACTCGAAACAAACACCGTCAAAGATCGTCTGCAGGTCCGTAATTTGCTGGGGCGACAATTGTGCGCCAACTCGTTGAAATGCCGCGTAGGACAAGGCTCATCCTCCCGTAACATGCTGACAAACGATGTAAATTTCCGTGAACGATTAAGTTCTACACCCGATCGAATCAGAAGTCGAATCAGATTTTAACCAATTATCAATCACTCAATAATTGGAACCGGCTCTTCTTTCAGCCGTTACTTTGACAGACTACAACAGAGGAGACACATCATGGATTGGAACCGCGTAGAAGGTAACTGGAAGCAGGTCAAGGGCAAGATCAAGGAACAGTGGGGCAAGCTCACAGATGACGACCTTGATCAGATTGCAGGCAAGCGCGACCAGCTGGAAGGCAAGATCCAGGAGCGCTACGGCGTCGAAAAAGACCGCGTCAAAGACGACGTCGACAGCTGGTATGGACGCCAGAGCTGGTAAGAGGCGCAGCGAAAGCGCCAAAACTCCACGAGCCGCGCCACCTGCGGCTCGTGTGGCATATGGCGTGTGATTTTACTGGCGCAGCCCCACACCGCCAAGCAGTTTTTCTACAGTTATGTCTATCATCCAGCCAACACCTTTGATCGGCATCCTGTCTCGATCGTAAATGATCCGGCCCCCAACTCTGATCCACCGATAACGCTCAGGATCGATTTCGATCTCATAATCCTCCTGGTACAGGTTGCCATTGAGGAGATTGTCGTGGATGGCCTTCGCTACTCTTTCCCGGCTGGATGGTGCGACCCTCATCAGAAACGCCTCGATCGTCATTCCCTCCGCCCCTTCCGCCTCCGAAAACCCGCAGATCGCGGCACTCACCCGGTCTAGCGAAAGCCAGTTCTCGGTGACGTCCCAGGAATAATACCCTACCTCGTTGATGTCCTTGCCTAAAAGGCAATCCATATCCCTCTCCAAACGGGCGCAACCCTACCGTGCGCCCACATTTTGCTCCGTAGTGCGAAGCCGCGATCACGCTATGTGACAAACATAAGACAACACTAACATTTATAAGACCGTAGGGTGAAGCAGAGTTCCAGCCGTGTGGTATTTTATCAACGACATTCGTGAACTGGCCTACACCAAGGTTAAGCTCTGCGACGGTTTTCCGATGTCCACACGCGAGAAATCGCCACACCCTTTCGGCTGCGAGCAGTTTTTACCTCAGCCTCTATGATGTCGAAGCTTTCGCCCTCTTCGGCGCTGAGATTCCATGTGGATGCCTTAGGGAGCTTGTGTTAAGTTGCGATACAGGAAAGGGAGCCTGGCAAGCCAGCGCTCCCTTCTGTCATGTTTATGCCTGCACGTTAATTGGCCGGGCAATTTGTCTGAGATGAGTTGCCGGCTGTTGTGCCCTGATTTCCATTTGCACCGGGCGCGCAGTCGGTGTTGTTGGTATCAGAATTTGGCGTGGGAGATGCGGCACCGGAGCCATTCGTGCCAGGCGCCGTTGTGCCAGGTGCGGTCGTCGTGCCTGAGCCGGTCGTGCCAGCGCCGGATGAACCGGTTCCGGATGCGCCAGTACCAGACGCACCGCCAGCGCCTGCGCCAGTACCGGTACCATCAGAACTTGAGCTGGAACCCGCACCGGCAGCGCCATAGCCACCAGCGCCTCCAGAACCACTACCCGCACCCTGAGCCATCGCCAAAGACGCAAAACTCAACGCAAAAACCGTTCCAACGAGAATCTTCTTCATCTGCTTTCCTCCAAGCGTTGTTGTCGTTACGCTAATCCAACAAGTCGGAGGCCACTCTGTTCCTATTTATATATTTCCGCTGTGGCGGAACAAACCGGTGGCGACTCAAGAACGCCCCACAAACGTCAGAACAAGCACGGATGCTTCCCGGTCGCGAGGAACCGAGAACGTAAGAGACAGTTGTTCTCACTCACCTGGAGAAAAGATATGAAATTTCTAAGCGCAGCAATTTGCCTTTTATCGATCGGCTTTTTGAGCAGTTGCGTCGATGACCGTTACAACGGCGCCGGATACGGCAGCATGGGCGCACGCGGTCAATCCTGTGGTTACGGACAGAACGACGTCTCCCATCCCTATGCGGGGCGATGTGACTGGCGCCGCGAAAACGGCAGGGACTGGGCCGATAGCGGGGCGAACAACTCCATCTACCGGCGACGTTAAAAGAAATACATGGCACGAAGTGGCCGGATTGCTTCCAGGCATCCAGGCACCTTTTTGCCATGAAATGATCAAAATCCATTCAGAAGCCGTTCACGCGACCGAGAGCTAAATGAGGTCACTCACAGAGGAGTGATGAAAATGCGCAAGATCGTTCTAAGCGTTGCGTTACTGGTCAGCGGTTTGATGGGAACAGGCGCGAGTGCAATGCCTCTCGCCCAGCCTGCAGCACCCACGATGAGCGATATCCAGACGGTCGATTATGCCTGCGGGCGTGGATACCACCTCTCGCCGCGTGGCTTCTGCCGTCCAAACGGACCCCCGCGTTACGAGCGTGCCTGGGATCGCAGAGATCCGTGGGAAGCCCGGAGAGAGTGGCGCGAGCGTCAGGCGAGACGAGAATGGCACGAGCGCCGAGCGTGGGAGCGCGAGCGTGAGTGGCGTAGAGGCGGATATGACTACCGCTGGTAAAATCATGGAGCCCGCCATTCAGGCGGGCTCCATTCCCAACTGCGTGAACGGTTAAACTGGAATGATCTCATGCTTCATTGAATCGCTCTTGGGCAGCCTGTTCGGCGGCGCCAACACACCAAAAACCAAAGCGGAACGCAAAGTGCGTCGCGTCATGGTGCCATTGGTCATAATCTTCTTGGTCGGGCTGGTTGTCGTGAGTGCGTTGTGATGCAGCGCATTTGATAGGACGGCGGTTTAACCTGATAAACAACGGGCAAGGCGCACGCGTTCAGCACTATCCAAGATCTTGATCTGCTGAAGCTAAAACAACTAGTGAGAGAATGGTAGCGGGAGAGGGACTTGAACCCCCGACACGCGGATTATGATTCCGCTGCTCTAACCACCTGAGCTACCCCGCCACGAGGGAAACAAAGCTGCGATCTGCGGCCCGTTTCATCAGGATGAGCGGCTTATAAGGTGCCGCTCCCCAAGGTGTCAAGCGCAACCTGCGCAAAAAGTCAGTCTTTCTACAGCCCCAGCCCACGGCCCGATTTCAGGCTGCGACCGGGTTGGCGAGCAGCGCTTTGAGCGATGCTTCCGCTTCCGCGGAGCGCTCCGAACGCTCGATAAAACCGCCGCCATAGACGCGGGCGTCTGGTCCGGGTGCGGAGTAGAGAACGCAAGCCTGGCCAGGTGCGATGCCGGCCTCGCCGATGGCGAGATCCACATAGATGCCCTTCTCGTCTGTATGGAGAACGGCCTCTGCCGGTGGGCGGGTGGAGCGGACCTTGGCGAAACAGGCGAAGCCACCAGCGGCGTCGTCTTCAAGCGCGCCGTCGCCCAGCCAGTTCATGTCACGCAGATAGACGCGGTGGGTTTCCAGCGCCTCGCGCGGGCCCACGATCACGCGGCGGCCACGGGCGTCGAGATGCACCACATAGAGCGGCTCGCCTGTTGCGACACCGATGCCGCGGCGCTGGCCGATGGTGTAATGCACGATACCGTCATGGCGGCCAAGCACGCGGCCGTCCAGATGCACGATATCACCCACAAGCGCTGCATTTGGCTTCAGCTTGTTGATGATATCGGTATACTTGCCCTGCGGCACGAAACAGATGTCCTGGCTGTCCGCCTTCTTCGCAACGACAAGCCCCATCTCTTCCGCCAGCGCACGTGTTTCCGCCTTGGACAGCCCGCCAAGCGGAAAGCGTAAATAGTCGATCTGCTCCTGCGTGGTGGCAAACAGGAACCAGCTCTGGTCACGGTCGCTATCGATCGGGCGATAGAGCGCGCGGCGGTTGGGATTGCCCGGCACGGGGTTACGACGCGAGCGGATGTAGTGACCTGTCGCCAGTGCATCTGCACCCAGTTCCTGGGCGGTGGCGAGCAGATCGGCAAACTTGACCGTCTGGTTGCAGGCAACGCAGGGCACAGGCGTTTCGCCCATGGCATAAGCTTCTGCAAACGGGTTGATCACGGTTTCGCGAAAGCGCGCTTCATAATCCAGCACATAATGGGGAATGCCGAGCGTTTCGCAGACGCGACGCGCATCGTCGATATCTTGGCCCGCACAACAGGAGCCGGCGCGATGAACGGCGGCGCCGTGGTCGTAAAGCTGGAGGGTAATGCCGAGGACGTCATAGCCCTCACGCTTGAGAATGCCGGCCACTACGGAGGAATCGACGCCACCGGACATGGCAACGACAATCCGGGTGTCTTCCGGCTTCTTGTCAAAGTCGAGCGTATTCAAGGTTTTTCCAATCGTCAGTCATAACGGGGGTAAAGGCCCCGCCGCCTGTCGTCAAATCCATGAAGCTCAGCCTCAAGCGAGACATGGAAGCTTGGATTTTCAAGCGCTGCATATAGAAAGAAAAGCCCTGAAACGCAAGTACGGGGCGGCACGTGCCACCCCGTAGAGGATTGTCGCTGTGTTGCCGTATCAGGCGCCAGCAGTCTTCTGGCTGTCGCCGATCCACTTGTCGCGTTCGCGCCAGAGGGCTGGGATTGCCAGCATCGCAATGCCGACGACGGCAATCGCGGTCTTCTGGATTTGCGTCAGTTCCGCAGTGCGGCCATCCAGGTAGTAGATGCCGTAGACGATGGCGACATGCCAGACATAGACCTGAAGCGAGTGGCGGCCGAGAAGCTGCAGAAACTTCAGAGACAGCACCCAGATCACGCCAGCGGCGATCTTTTGTACGATCGGGTTGTGATGCTTCGGACCGGCAATGATAAGCCATGTCAGGCCAACGCCAACCGCCAGGAAGTTGATCAGGTAGACCGGGCCGAAATCGGCGCGGATTTCCATGGTCGAGAACTTGCCGAGCATGAATTCCGGCATCAGATTCCAGGCCGTCGCAATACGCAGCGGAACGAAAAAGACGCAGACGATCAGCGCGGCCTTTGCAATCCAGCTGCGCTCCGGCGAGAAAATCTTCGTCCACGGAATGCGGTTCTGCGCCGTCATCGCACCCAGTACCAAGGCGGTATAGAACACAAGCTGCCAGCCGAACAGGTTGAAGCTGACGCGAATGCCCTGCTCGTCTACCCCCTTCACCACCTCGTTCATCGGCGTGGTGAAAAGCTGCTGCAGACCGAGCTGACCCGCCATCCACACCAGGAGCGAACCGGCCATGACGTAGGCCCATTTGCCGTCGAGGCAGAGCTTCACCAGGAACGGCGCGAACACCATGTAGACGATATATTGCGGCAGAATGTCCATGAAGGTCGGCTGGAACAGGAAGGTGGCAATCGCTGCCAACCGCAGCGGATCGTCAAACGATGTCATGCCGAGCCAGTTGTACCAAATGTAAGGCGCATGCGGGATGACCATGCGCGCGAAGAGGACTGCGATCACCAGCCCCATTGCGTATTTGTACAGTTCAAGGGCGCGGTTCCAAATCATGTCGCGCCCGGCCTCGTAGCCGTATTTCACCATCTTGCGGGCATACACCATGCCGATCAGCAGGCCGGACAGGAACACGAAGCCCTGCGCGTCCTCAACGAAGGCAAACTGACGGTGGTTGATTTCCACCAGCCAGAAACCGCCTGCGAAGACCAGATGGTTGATCAGCATAAAGACGAGGAAATAGCCGCGCATCCCGTCGATCAGGTCGAAGCGTTTCATCGTTAAAGCTCTCCATTTCGCGGACCGCGCTTATGATCGGTCGCCGTGTTCCTCTACTCGGGTTTGTCCGTGGGTCGGCCCGAAGTTCGGATTGTCAACGCGAATAGAAGGCGGCGGTTCCGCCTATGCGCGCATTTGCTAAAACGCGAGCGGTTCACGTTGACGTGTGCCTTTCTGGGTTAAAAGGCTGCGACTGAATGCGGGATGAACAAAAAAAGGCAATAAATGGACAAGGATGCGGCGCTCCTTTTTCCGGCATTCAAGGCATCTGCCGAAAGCGACTGCTGACCAGTGCAAAGCGATAAAAACAAAAAGGCGCCGGAATACAAATCCCGGCGCCTTTATTATTTAAGAAAGTGAGAGCTTACGCCGCAGCCTGGATGGCTGCGACCTGCCACTCGGAACCATCCTTGCGAACGAAGGTCCACATCTCGGTCGATTCTTCCGGCTCGTGCTCGTTGCCTTCAATCACCTTTCCGGTGGTGCGATCACGCATGATGTCGATTGCCGAGTAGCGCATAGCGACAGTGGCGTAATCCTGACCGTTTTCATGCCATGCTTCCGCAACGTCGCCCTGGAGTAGCGTCACATCGCGCACGTCGTTCTTCACGCCGCTCGTTGCGTGATCGCTGAGCTCTTCGGCCAGATAGGACATGGCTTCCGGTGTGGTCAGCTTGCGAAGCGTACCGTAGTCCTCGGCAGCATAGGCAGACTGTACCTGCTGCAACATGTGCTGAAAGGTTTCGAGGTCACCATGCGTCACGCCGATTTCATCGCCTTCGGACATGGCGTTTTCATGCGGCGCGGGCTTCGGCGCAGCTGGCGCGGCAGCCGCCGTTGCCGCAGCAGCGCCACCAAAGGCGCCGGCTCTGGAACCCATCTGCGGGATCTTGAAGCCACCCTGCCCTTTTCCGTCATTGCCGGAATAGTCGTTACGCGCATTGTTTGAGCTGGAAGCTCCGCCATAGGCCGGCTGGCCCTGGCGACGCGATGCGAAGAGGCGCATGGCAAGCATCACAAGACCGCCGATCAGCAGCACCTGTAGCAGCATGCCGAAGAAGCCTGCCATACCACCGAAACCGCCACCCATCAGCATGCCGAACAGGCCGCCCATCAACAGGCCACCCATGAGACCGCCCATCATGCCACCGAACATGCCTCGGTTCTGCTGCGGTGCCTGCGCCGTTGGGCGCGCCGGCTGGGCCGAATTCGGCTGAGACGTCGGGTTGGTGTTGGGCGTCATACTACGGTTGATCGGCGCGGCCTGGCCCGGCGCTGTATTGGTCGCGGGCGGTGCCGAAAAGGTCCGCGTTCCACGGCTGCCGAAGCCGCCGCTGGCACGGCGTGCTTCTGCCATATCGACAGCCACGAATGACACCGCGATCCCCAAGGCGGCAACTGCGAACAAACCCTTAAAGCGCCGTATGGCAGCAAACATCGTTATCTCCTGTTGGGTCGCCCTCCCATTGAGCGACAAAGAACGGAAGGCATATAGCAACTATCGGTCTTCATTTTGAGAGCTCAAACCATAAATATTTCGTGATACACAACCCGTGGTAGTTACCCGCCTTACGAGCCAAGAAAAAAAGCCCGGTGCGGACTATCCGCACCGGGCTCAAGGATCAGAGAAAAAGTCCTGGGCCGATCAGTCGATGTTGAAGGTCAGCGGCTTGACCTGGCGAATTGCCGGGTTGGCGCGCAGCTTGTTCAACACCTCTTCCGAGACCGGACCATCGACATAGAGAAGCGCAATCGCATCGCCGCCATTGGCTTCACGGCCCAACTGGAAGTTGGCGATGTTGACGCCCGCTTCACCGAGCGTCGTGCCCATGAAGCCGATCATGCCGGGGGTGTCGGTATTGGTGATGTAGATCATGTGCTGACCGACATCGGCGTCCATGTTGATGTTCTTGATCTGGATGAAGCGTGCCTTGCCATCCGAGAACACCGTACCAGCCACCGAGCGAACCTGGTTTTCCGTCTTGACGGTCAGCTTGATGAAGCCGTCATAGACACCGGTCTTGTCGCGCTTGACCTCGGAGAGGATGATGCCCTTTTCCTTGATCATGATCGGTGCCGAAACCATGTTGACGTCTGCCACCTGTGGACGAATGAGACCGGCCAGAAGCGCGCTCGTCAGCGCCTTGGTGTTCATGTTGGCGGTTGCGCCATCATAAAGAATTTCGATTTCCTTGGTCGCGCTTTCCTGCACTTGACCGACAAACGAGCCGAGGACATCGGCAAGCTTGATGAAGGGCTTCAGGCGTGGCGCTTCGTCAGCGGTGATGGACGGCATGTTGATGGCGTTGGAAACCGCACCCTTGACGAGGTAATCCGACATCTGTTCGGCAACCTGCAAAGCGACGTTTTCCTGTGCTTCCGTCGTCGACGCACCAAGGTGGGGCGTGCAGACCACGTTCGGCAGGCCGAAGAGCGGGCTTTCTGTGGCGGGCTCGACCTCGAAGACGTCGAAACCGGCACCGGCGACATGGCCAGACTTGATGGCATCGGCGAGCGCTGCCTCGTCCACCAGACCGCCACGGGCACAGTTGACGATGCGCACGCCAGGCTTGGTCTTGGCAAGGTTTTCCGCGCCCAGGATGCCGCGCGTCTTATCAGTCATCGGAACGTGAAGCGTGATGAAGTCGGCCTGTGCCAGCAGCTCATCAAGCTCGACCTTGGTCACACCCATTTCCTGGGCGCGCTCCGGCGACAGGAAGGGGTCGTAGGCCAAGACGTTCATCTTCAGGCCAAGAGCACGCGAGCAGACGATGGAGCCGATATTGCCGGCACCGATGACGCCGAGCGTCTTGCCGGTGATTTCGACACCCATGAACTTCGACTTTTCCCACTTGCCGGCCTGGGTGGAGGCATCAGCCGCCGGAAGCTGGCGGGCAACAGCAAACATCAGGGCGATGGCGTGTTCGGCGGTGGTGATCGAATTGCCGAAAGGCGTGTTCATGACGATGATACCGCGACGCGATGCTGCCGGAATATCGACATTGTCGACGCCGATACCGGCGCGGCCGATGACCTTCAGATTGGTCGCGGCTTCGATCAGCTTTTCCGTCGCCTTGGTGGCGGAGCGGATGGCAAGACCATCATAATTGCCGATGATTTCGGCGAGCTTGTCCTTGTCCTTGCCGAGCTTCGGCTGGAAATCCACTTCGACGCCACGGTCGCGGAAGATTTGAACGGCGGTTTCCGACAGTTCGTCAGATACAAGTACGCGAGGTGCCATTGTATGGGCTCCTTGAAAAGAGGTTCAGTCTTTAACAGCGGGAATGCGCGGCCCTGCACTTCGCAGGGCCGGAATGGATCAGGCCGCAGCCTTGGCAAGCGTTGCCTTCTGGGTCTCGAACGCCCATTTCAGCCAGGGCATCACGGCCTGCATGTCGGCTGTTTCGATGGTCGCACCGGCCCAGATACGCAGACCTGATGGCGCGTCGCGGTAAGCACCAATATCGAGCGCCACATTTTCCTTTTCGAGAAGGGCAACCATGCCCTTGGCGAAATCGGCCTGGGCGCCAGCATCAAGCGCTGCAACATCCTTGCAGACGATCTTGAGGCAGACGGAGGTGTTGGAGCGCGTTTCATCCGCAACCGCCAGATTGGCGATCCAGTTGTTCTCGGCCACGAAGTCGAAGATGACCTTGGCATTGGCATCGGCACGCGCGATCAGCGCCTTGAGGCCACCCAAGTTCTTCGCCCATAGAAGCGCATCAATATAGTCTTCGACGCAGAGCATCGAGGGCGTGTTGATCGTCTCACCGGTGAAGATGCCTTCGATGAGCTTGCCGCCAGACGTCATGCGGAAGATCTTCGGCAGCGGCCAGGCCGGAACATAGGTCGTCAGGCGCTCGACGGCGCGTGGCGACAGAATGATGACGCCATGGCCACCCTCGCCGCCCAGAACCTTCTGCCAGGAGAAGGTCGTGACATCGAGCTTTGTGAAATCAAGATCCTGCGCAAAAGCCGCAGAGGTTGCGTCGCAAATGGTCAGACCCTTGCGATCGGCAGGAATGAAATCGGCATTGGGGACGCGGACACCAGATGTGGTGCCGTTCCAGGTGAAGACAACATCGCGGTCGAAATCGACCTCTGCAAGGTTCGGCAGCAGGCCGTAATCGGCTTCGAACTTGCGAACATCCTTGAGCTTCAACTGCTTGACGACATCGGTGACCCAGCCAGCGCCGAAGCTTTCCCAGGCCAGCATGTCGACGCCACGTTCGCCAAGCAGCGACCACAGGGCCATTTCAACGGCACCTGTGTCGGATGCGGGAACGATACCGATGCGGTAATCGGCAGGAACATTCAGAATTTCGCGGGTGAGATCAATGGCCTGCTTCAGCTTGACTTTGCCAACCTTGGCGCGATGCGAGCGACCGAGCGGTGCATCGGAGAGAGCATCTAGCGACCAACCGGGGCGCTTCGAGCAGGGACCTGAAGAAAAATGCGTATTGCCCGGACGGACGTCCGGCTTCACTATATCTGTCATTTGACTATCCTTCCAGATAGGCGCTCCACGTTAGGGTGGAGTGTCCTGACACCGTTGCTATTCCTCTCGCCCATTTCCGTCAAGCGGAATATGTCGCAAGCTTCAAGAATTTTGTCCGATCTGCGTCAGCTGCCGGTCATTGCGCAAACGAAAGCCGCCCGTATCGCGAAGATACGAGCGGCTTAATTCTACGTTCGATCTGTGACGTTTACTTGTAAACGGCAGGCTGAACCGGAATATCGGCAGGCGGCATATACTGTGCGGTATCGCAACCATTGAAGACGTAACGGCCACCGAGACGAATCTCATGCGATGTCAGGCCCTTGTCGCGACCAGGACCAGCAGCGCCGTTGAGACCGAACATCTCCCCTTGGCCGATCTGGCGGAAGCGGTAACCGATATCGGCCTTGAAGTCGCAGGTGACATCAACCGTGGCACCAGCCATAAGAGCGTAAGCGAAGCGCCAGCTGCCCTTGCCGTCGAATTCGCAGCAACCGGAATCCGTCTTGAACGTGTCCCACTTCACATGCGCCCCGCCGATACCTGCGCCGACATAAGGGGTGACACGGCCATAGGTGCCGAGATCGACATAGGCGTTCGCCATCAGGCCGAAGGCCTGGAGCGAGGTGTGCGACTCTAGGCTGGGAGCAGTGCCCCGGAATTTAGACTTCGAGAGATAGTCAACCGTCAGGTCGGTGCGCAGATAATTGTTGATCTGATAGCCCACGCCTGCGCCGAAGAGGACGCTGTCCTTCTGGGACGCGCTGGTGAAGCTCACATCCTCCATCGCAGATGCAGACACAGCGCGGTTAAAGCTGCCGCCACGGAACTTGTTAAACGAATAGCCGACATCGCCGCGCAGGTACCAGCCGCTGGCCTCTTTCACCTGAATTTCCGGTGCGCTTTCGATATAGGCAGGAGGGGCTGTCTGATAGACATCCGCAGCAAGTGCGTGTTGACCTGCCATCAGAACGGCAACGATACCGATCAGGCTCTTCTTCATAACGGGCGGCTCCATAAGCGGTATACGCCAGGCGGGCATACACCAGTGATTTCTTCATTTATGGAATCTGAATGAAATTGGTTAAGTGACGATTAACGTGCAGCCCAATCAATATTAATTCGCTAATAAATGCGGTGAATATTGTCTTAACGACAGTAATATTTCCCATGGCAGACGATGCTCTTGGCCAAACCAGTCATTTTCGAGCATCCACGGATTGCAGGCCCAAAGACGCCCGCAACTGCACGACGTCCGCAATATTCCCTCGACTTATTTGTATTTCTAAAGAACGATATTAACCGGTATCCAGTATAGAATGGAACAACTGCCTTCAGGATGGAAACTATTATCCGCCGCGCAGGTTAGGACGCAATGATAAGAAGCCGTCGAACCAGACGGTCAACACATGTTCCAGAGTGGGCCCTGCTTGAAAATGAACCTGAGAAGCATCTTCGCCATCACATCCCCACCTGATGACAATCCCGAACTGCTGCGGGCACAGTATCTCGCCTTTAGTCGGCAAATGCCGATGATGTATTTTATCCTTCTGTCGAGCACTTGGGCGCTGGCGTTGACATACGTATCGACAGCACCTGTGTGGCTGTCGCTCGGCACACCCCTGCTCTTCACGCTGATGTGTGGAGCACGTATCACCTTCTGGCTGCGCAAACGGCACATAGTCCCTGAAATTGCGGAGATTTCGGCTAACCTGAGACGGGTCAACATCCTCGGCACGGTCATTGCTGTCGCGTTCACCGCCTGGTCCTGCACGCTCTATCCCTATGGCGACGCCTTCCAGAAGTCACACGTCGCCTTCTACATGGCCATCACGGTCATCTCCTGCATATTCTGCATGATGCATGTGCGCTCTGCCGCGCTCATGGTGACGGCGATCGTCAACGGCACATTCGTGGTCTTTTTCGCAACGAGCGGCCATCTGACGTTGGTCGCAACGGCGATCAACATTCTGCTCGTCTGTTTCGGCATGCTGGTGGTTCTGAAAATCAATTACGACAACTTCGAACAGATGGTGCTGGCTCAGCAGAAAACGGAAGCGCTGAGCAACGAGAACCTGAGACTTGCCAATATCGACAGCCTGACCGGCCTGCCGAACAGGCGCGCATTCTTCCATCACCTCGAAACATCCTTCAAGCTGGCGCAGCAGAATGACGACAGACTCGCCGTCGGCGTCATCGATCTGGACGGCTTCAAACCGGTGAACGACCTTTATGGACACTCCGCCGGCGATCGGCTCTTGCGGGAGGTGGCCGAAAGGCTGGGCGAGTTGTGCGATCAACGCAACATGTTTCTCGCTCGCCTGGGCGGCGACGAGTTCGCCTTCATCACATCCGGTCAGATCAACGATAATGAGATTCTCAACGACGGCAACAAGATGGGCTGTCTTTTGCGTATTCCATTCGAAACGCCGGACGCAACGATCATGATCTCGGCCTCGATCGGCATCGCCGTCTATCCCAACGTCGCATCGACCCCGGATGAACTTTTCGACCGAGCCGATTACGCTCTCTACCAAAGCAAGCGCGAACACCGCGGCAACAGCACGCTCTTTACAGCAAGGCACATCGTCGAGATTCACCGGGATGCACGCATCGAACAAGCTTTGCGCAAAGCCGACCTCGATACAGAGCTATCCGTTGTCTACCAGCCAATCCAAGACGTGACGTCAGGGGAAACAGTGGGCTTTGAGGCTCTGGCGCGCTGGGACAGCAAGCTCTTGGGAGCGGTGACGCCCAGCCAGTTTATTCCGATTGCCGAACGCGCAGGCATCGTCGGCACGCTGACGAAACCTCTGCTAAAAAAGGCTCTAGGCGCGGCGAAAACCTGGCCCGGCACTATCAGGCTGTCTTTCAATCTCTCCGCCCAGGACATCAACAGTGCCGAAGCCACGCTCGCCGTTATCGCCATCATCGTCAATAGCGGCTTCGATCCACGACGGCTTGATCTCGAAATCACGGAAACGGCCATCATCCACGACACGCGACAGGCGCGCAAATCTGTCGAAGCGCTGCGCAAGATCGGCTGCGGTATCTCATTGGACGATTTCGGCACCGGCTATTCGAGCCTGACATCCCTGCACTCGCTGCCGCTGACCAAGCTCAAGATCGACCGCAGCTTCGTCAGAAACATCCAGGACGATACCGCCAGCTACAATATCGTACGCTCTCTGCTGACGCTAAGCCGGGAAATGGGCCTGGACACAATCGTGGAAGGCGTGGAAACCGAAGCCGAGTTGGCCGTCATCAAAACGCTGGGCTGTACGCTGATTCAGGGCTACTTGTTCTCAAAACCAATGTCCGACGAAAGCCTTCATGCGTTTCTCAAGCCAGCATCTACCAGCGTTGACCAGCTGTCGGTGTAAGCAATCTCCAAAGCAGGTCTTGCGCGAAACCGCACTGCGGTTATGCGATGCAGCAGAAACCTCCCGCGTCTTCTGGATGTAAGGCTGCTTTCGGGGAAAGGAAGCCTCCCGCTAAAGCGGCACATGCCCGATGGGAATGCCGGTCAGGCAGCCGACTTCGCGTTGGCAATGATGCCGACGAGATCGTTGACGATGCGTTCGACCTGCGCACTGTCGTCGCCTTCCGCCATCACCCGGATCAAGGGTTCGGTACCGGATGGGCGAATGACAAGACGTCCCTTGTTGGCAAGCGCGCTTTCCGCATCGGCAATCGCCTGCTTGACGACGGGGTTTTCCAAGGGTTTGCCGCCGGAGATGCGGACATTCTTGAGGAGTTGCGGGACGGGCTCGAACTTGCGGCACACCTCGCTGACCGTCCGGCCCGAACGTTTCACTCGCGCCAGCACCTGAAGTGCTGCGACAAGACCGTCACCGGTGGTGCCGTAATCGGACAGGACGATATGGCCCGACTGTTCGCCGCCGACGTTGAAATCGTGATTGCGCATATGTTCGACAACGTAGCGGTCACCGACCTTGGTGCGCGCAAGTGTCAGACCCTTGTCGCCAAGGAAGCGCTCGAGCCCGAGATTGGACATGACGGTTGCGACAATACCACCGCCGCGTAAGATATTGTCCTCCGCCCAGCTGTGGGCAATCGTCGCCATCAGCTGGTCGCCGTCAACGATCTGCCCACGCTCATCAACGATGATCACGCGGTCGGCATCGCCATCGAGCGCAATGCCGATATCGGCGCGCACCTCATGCACCTTCTTCTGTAGCGCGTCGGGATGGGTCGAGCCGCACTCGAAATTGATGTTCGTACCGTTCGGTTCGTTGCCTATGGTGACAACTTCCGCGCCGAGTTCCCACAGCGCCGTTGGAGCCACCTTGTAGGCTGCGCCATTGGCGCAATCGATGGCGATCCTCAAACCGCTCAGCGTCACGTCGCGCGGGAGCGTCCGCTTGACGAATTCGATATAGCGATAGATGTCGCCATCGACGCGCTTGGCGCGACCGATTTCATGCGGCTTGGCAAGCTGCGCATAGATATCCTTGTCGAGCAGATCCTCAATTTCGAGCTCAAGCTCGTCGGAAAGCTTGTAGCCATCCGGGCCGAAAAGCTTGATGCCGTTATCGGCAAAAGGATTGTGCGAGGCCGAGATCATCACGCCGATATCGGCACGAAGCGAGCGTGTCAGCATGGCGACGGCAGGCGTCGGGATCGGACCAAGCAGGAAAACATCGAGACCGGCAGCGGTAAACCCGGCAACCAGCGCATTTTCCAGCATATAGCCGGAAAGGCGGGTATCCTTGCCGATGACCACGCGATGACGGTGATGACCACGCCGGAAGATCGTGCCAACGGCAATGCCGACCCGCATCGCCAGATCCGGGGTCATCGGGAAAACGTTCGACTGCCCGCGAATGCCATCAGTTCCGAAATAGCGACGTGTCATGTGAGCTCCAAATATATGACGGCGCCACACATCGATAGGCGGCAACCTTTTCCGCTAGATGCCACAAAGCGCGTCTGGCGGCACGTAAATTACCGCAAAAACAAAATATATGTCGTGAGTGGCGGCCTTTCTCCCCAGGAAAGCGTGGGTTGGTAGCCAAGGTTCTGCCTGGGAAGACACGTGACACGACGCAGCAATCTGACAACCGCGTATGTCATCCTCTAAGATGTGAGGCGTTCCCAGCAAGCCCTTTTTCCATGACGCAAAGCTCCACTGCCCCACTCATCCTCAAGCTCGATGCGATGATAGATAGTTCTCAATCGCTTGCGGCTGAAGCCTTCGGATCCACGGATCGAGGCTGACGATGACGGAACACGTGGACGCGCTAATCGCCAGACAAAAAGGCCGCCCTTTTGGAGCGGCCTTTTGTCATCGACTTTTGTGCGAGATTTAGCGCGGCTGAGGTTCCATGCCGCCTTCCGCCTCGCCGTCACCCTTGGCCTCATTCGAGCCGTCCTTCTTGACGCCAGCTTTGGGGACCGCGGAACCGCGGCTGCTCGACGAATCATCGCCCATGTCGCGCGAAGGCTTTTCGCCGCGCAACAGTGCCTTGATTTCTTCGCCGGACAGCGTCTCATATTCCAGCAGGCCTTCGGCAAGAGCTACGAACTCGTCGTGCTTCTCGGTCAGGATGCGGCGCGCTTCGGTGTAGGCTTCGTCGATCAGACGGCGAACTTCGCTATCGATCGTGCGCGCCGTCGCCTCGGAAACGTTCTTCGACTGCGAGACGGAATGACCAAGGAAGACCTCCTGTTGGTTCTCACCATAGGCGACTTGACCGAGCTCGTCGGAGAAGCCCCACTGCGTCACCATGGCACGCGCAAGCTTGGTTGCCTGCTCGATATCCGAAGACGCGCCAGAGGTGATGTTTTCCTTGCCGAAGGTCAGCTCTTCGGCAACGCGGCCGCCCATCATGATAACGAGGCGCGATACCATCCACTTGTAGCTCATGGAGTAGCGGTCGCCTTCCGGCAGCTGCATCACCATGCCGAGTGCCCGGCCGCGTGGAATGATCGTCGCCTTGTGCAGCGGATCGGCCACGGGAACATTGAGCGCAGTAATGGCGTGACCTGCTTCGTGGTAAGCGGTCAGCTTCTTTTCGGCCTCGGTCATGGCTGTCGTGCGGCGTTCCGCACCCATCATGATCTTATCCTTGGCGTCTTCGAATTCCTGCATGGTGACGACACGCTTGTTGCGACGTGCGGCCATCAGGGCTGCTTCGTTGACGAGGTTCATCAGGTCTGCACCGGAGAAGCCCGGCGTGCCGCGTGCCAGAACTTTGAGGTCGACATTCGGCGCCAGCGGCACGTTACGGGCGTGAACCTTCAGAATGCGCTCGCGGCCGACGATATCCGGGTTTGGCACCACGACCTGGCGGTCGAAACGGCCTGGGCGCAGAAGTGCCGGGTCGAGAACGTCCGGACGGTTGGTCGCGGCGATCAGGATGATGCCTTCATTGGCTTCGAAGCCATCCATCTCGACCAGAAGCTGGTTCAGCGTCTGTTCGCGCTCATCGTTACCGCCGCCAAGACCGGCACCGCGATGGCGCCCGACGGCGTCGATTTCGTCGATGAAGATGATGCAGGGCGCGTTTTTCTTCGCCTGTTCGAACATGTCGCGGACGCGAGATGCACCCACACCAACGAACATTTCGACGAAGTCGGAACCGGAAATGGTGAAGAACGGAACATTGGCCTCACCGGCAACCGAGCGCGCCAGAAGCGTCTTACCCGTACCGGGAGGACCGACGAGCAGCACGCCCCGCGGGATCTTACCGCCCAGACGCTGGAACTTCTGCGGATCGCGCAGGAATTCAACGATTTCTTCCAGATCCTGCTTGGCTTCATCCACGCCGGCGACGTCGTCAAAAGTGACGCGGCCATGCGCTTCGGTCAGAAGCTTCGCCTTGGATTTGCCAAAGCCCATCGCGCCACGCGATCCACCCTGCATCTGCCGCATGAAAAACAGCCAGACGCCAAGGATCAGGAACATCGGCAACAGCGTGCCCAGATAGCTCAGGAAACCGGACGAGCCATCGCTTTCAGGCCGTGCGACGATGGTGACGTTCTTCTGTTGAAGACGATCCATCAGCGAGTCGTCGATCACTGGAGAATAGGTCTGGAATGTCGTGCCGTTCTCGGCATAGGTGCCCAGTACGCGGTTGCCGGTTACCGTCACTTCACGGACACGGCCAGTGTCGACGTCACGAATAAATTGCGAATATGGAATTTCGCGTGAGCTGGATTGAGACGGGGACGTCTGAAACATGCTGAAAAGTGCGATCAGCAGAAGAGCAATCACCGCCCACAAGGCGAAATTTCTAAAATTTGGGTTCATTGAACTCCCCGAACTCCAACGGACGTATGACCGCCCGCCATTATGTTGCCCCTAACATAAGGAGGACAGTTGCGGTTGCCAAGGCGAAGCGGAGAAGGAGATGTGTTTTGCGGTAAAAACTCTGCGAAATTTCGACGCAATTTTCCAAAGCGCCCACCTGTTACAGGCCAAGTCCGGTGATCGGGGGCTGCGGATAAGCCTCGCGCCCCAGACGAACGGCAATCGCATTGGCCAGGTCGAGATCGAAACGCGTCAGGAACAGGTCATAGGGCGCAAGCAATGGACGGATGGAAATAGCTTCCATCAAAACCCTCGCCTCTCCCGCCTCTTCAGCCGTGTCTGGCCTGAGATGAGGCTGCGCCAACCGCGCACGCTTGAGGACGCCTGAAGGAACTGTGTCGGGACAGTCGCCCTGTCCTTCTCGCGCCGTATCGGCGCAACCTTCGCCGCTCACGATCATGGCGACGTCCGAGCGATTGGTGATCTCGAACCGTCCATCCCAGACGATCGTTGCACCGGAAGAAATCGTTGTTCTCGGCACATCGCGGTTTTCCCGCATCAGATAGAGTCCGTCCTTGCGTCGGTCGAAGACGACGCGCCCCGCCGTAAGCCTGCCGGGCATTCCTCCGGCCAGAAATTCCATCACCCTGTCCAGGCTGTCGGCGGCGAGCGGATAAGGCCTGCCACCGGCAACGCAGGCCAGCGCGGAGATCGCATAGCGAAGAATGCCGGCATTCTCTCCAAGATGCTCTGCGTGCAGCCGGATCAGGCCAGCAGGAAAGACATCGACGGCGCGGGAAACGAATGCGGCAGCACGCGACGCAAGCTCTGCCCTCTTGAGCGATGGAGCGGCCATGGACAGATCAACAGGCTCCGGCGTTTTGCGGACCCGCACCCGTTCATATTTCACATCCTCGTTAGACGGATCGTCGAACCAGCCCTGGTTCTTGGTCACGAGATAATCGCGTATATCCTGGCGCCTTACATTCAGAAACGGGCGCAGCACCCAGTGCCGGGAATTGTAAAGAACCGCATCGGCCATGCCGGAAAGGCCGGGCCTGTCCTGCGCCGCATTGCGATGGCTGCGCATGGTAATCGTTTCACGCTGGTCGTCGCGCGTATGGCCAACGACGATAGCAGTCGCGCCGATCTTGTCGGCGACCTGGCCGATCAGCCGGTAGCGCGCCAGTCGCGCCGCAGCGGAAACGCCGGTTTTGGGCTTCTCGTCAGTCCAGCGAAGGCTGTGATGGGGGATGGCAAGCGCATGGCAGAACTGCGCGACCGCGACCGCTTCATCGGCAGCCTCGGGCCGCAAAGCGTGGTCTATGGTGACAACCTCAAGTGTGACATCGACCTGAGCAAAGAGGCGAAGACTGTCGTTGAGCGCAAGAAGCAGGCCGGTGGAATCACTGCCGCCGGAGACAGCAACAAGGAGAGTGGCGGGCTTTTGAAGTCTGTCGAGAAAGATCCGCGCTGCCTGAAGTGGCGCAAGCGGAGAAGACGGCGTTGCCATGGCAGGGGCTGCGAGCAGGCTCAGCAGCCGATACGCTTCTGTTCGCTGGTGACCTTGCCCAGAACGGTCTTGGAGGCGCTCGGATAGCGCTTGGGCACCTCGCGCAGGGTCGCGCAGGCGGTGTCTTTATTGTCGAGAGCGGCAAGCGACATGCCGAGCTTCAAAAGCATTTCAGGCGCCTTGGGAGACTTTCCGTAATTCTTGTGGCCGTCGAGAAAGGTCTTTGCGGCAGCGGTAAACTTGCCCTGCGAATATTGCGCTTCGCCAAGCCAGAAGCTGGCATCAGCCGCCTTGGAGCCATTGGGATAGCCCTGAATATACTTTTCGAAGCCCTGCTCCGCTTGCTTGTAGTCTCCAGCCAGAACATGGCTGTAGGCTGCCTGATAGATATCGTTCTCGCTGGTCAGCGCAGCGGTATTGACCGGATCGGTACCACTCGGACGGCTGCCGGTGGCGACACCGGGAAGAGCGCCCGCAGAATTATTGGCATTGGAATTCAACGTACCGCCAACCGGCAGGCCGCGAGAATCGAGTTCGATGGAGCCGAGCGTCGTTTCCCCAGGTGCGGCATTGGAGCGTGGCCCGGTCGAAGCGGCACCGCCTGCCACCGAAGCGCCGTCGGAAGACGGCTCCCCGATGATGGTGGCGACATCGTCAGATGGCCCACCGGATGTGCCGGCGGGCGGAAGATCCGCCTCCGCCTTCTTCTTCGGCGTCGCTGCCGGTGCGGAAGACTTGCCACCGCCACCTTCCAGCTGCTGGAAGCGGAATTCATTATCTTCCTGCGCCTTGCGAATGGTTTCCTGCATCTGGAGAAGCTGGAAGCTCATCTCTTCGATGCGACCGTTCAACTGGCGGATCTGCTCTTCAAGCTGCTGTACGCGATAGGTCTCGTTGGCCTGGACATTGACCACCGGAGCCTTCGAGTTGGTCGTGCTAGCGCTCCCACTCCAACCGAACAACGGCTGCGACATCGCTGTGCCGCTCAAGCCGGTGCAGGCTGCAAGCCCCAGCATTCCCGCCACGACAAGTTTCTTCATAGTGCTTCCTGTCTCATTGATTTGCGCCCCAGCGGCGCAACTCCAGATTTTTTCCATCTGCGATGAAAAAGCAACTTAACTTCGGCCAAACTATGAAAAAAACGAAAGGCGGCCCGGGGGCCGCCTTTGCAAAATTCATCACGATTGCGCGAGGCAATTACATGCCAGCGCCGCCAAGAACGGTAACCGCACGGCGGTTCTGCGACCAGCAGGAGATGTCGTCGCAAACGGCGACCGGACGTTCCTTGCCGTAGGAGATCGTCTTCATGCGGTTGGCAGGGACGCCCTGAGAAGCGAGGAATTCCTTGGTGGCGGCTGCACGGCGTGCGCCGAGTGCCAGGTTGTATTCGCGCGTGCCGCGTTCGTCGGCATGGCCTTCAACCGTGATGGCGTAGTTCGGGTAACGAGCAAGCCACTGAGCCTGGCGCTGCAGGGTCTGCTGCGCATCGGCACGGATCGAGGTCGAGTCGGTATCGAAGAAGATGCGGTCGCCGACATTGACGGTGAAGTCCTGCTGCGAACCGGGTGTCGCAGAACCTGCACCACCATTGAGGCCGAGATCGCCTGCGCTGTTGGGCATGTTCTTCTTGTTCGCGCAGCCGGCAAGTGCCAGAGCGAGCGTCAGAGCGATGACAGCCGGATTGCGGGCGATTTTCTGCATTGGGCTAAGCGCCGAAGTGTGTGTACGGCTCATCGCCGGTCTCTCCTTAGGATTTCGATAACGTTGCCAGACGCTAACCGATTGAGGTTAACGGCCCCCGAACGCGTATGGTTAACAAAACGGAAATATCCCAGTTTTTTGCTCCCTCACAGCTATTTGCGGCAAGAAAGAGGCGCATTTCCGGCATTCTCCACAAAACCGCCACAAGAGCCGCGACTACGGACTAATGTGACGGGTATTGATCGAATATGTCATGCAAGCCTGTGCGACGGTCTGGTGCGACATGCACCGTCACACACGGCTACTGCCCTACAGCGAATCGCACAGATCGCGACACGCTTCAGTCCAGCAGCGGCGACCACGCCGGGTCGGAAGCATAGGTCGGTGTCTTCACCTGCTGCTCGTTATAGCCAGTCAGATCGATGGAAAAGAGCTGCGGGCCACCGGCGCCTGCGTTCTGGCGGAAGAACATCAGGACGCGACCATTCGGCGCCCATGTCGGGCCCTCATTGTGGAAGCCCGACGTCAGAATGCGCTCGCCGGAGCCATCTGGCTTCATCACACCGATGGAGAACTTGCCGCCCGACTGCTTGGTAAAGGCAATCAGATCGCCACGCGGAGACCAGACCGGCGTGGAATAAGCGCCATCGCCGAAGGAAATACGCGTCTGGCCGGAGCCGTCGGCATTCATCACATAGATCTGCTGGCGTCCGCCACGGTCGCTTTCGAACGCGATGCGCTGGCCATCCGGCGAGTAGGACGGAGCCGTATCGATCGCGCCGGTATTGGTCAGACGCGTCGTTGTACGCGAGCGCAGATCCATCGTGTAGATATTGGCGTTGCCTTCCTGCTGAAGGCTCATGATCACCTTCTGACCATCGGGCGAGAAGCGCGGGGAGAAGGTCATGCCGGGGAAGTTGCCGACGACTTCGCGCTGTCCGGTTTCCAGTTGCAGCAGGTAAACGCGCGGCTGGTTGCCCTCAAACGACATGTAAGTGACTTCCTGGCGGTTCGGCGAGAAGCGCGGCGTCAGAACAAGGTCGTTGCCATTGGTCAGGTTGCGAACATTGAAACCATCCTGGTCCATGATGGAAAGCTGGCGCTTGCGCTGCTGCTTCGGACCGCTTTCGGAAACGAAAACGACGCGGGTATCGAAGTAGCCCTTTTCACCAGTGACGCGCTCATAAATCGCATCGGCGATGATATGGGCGACGCGACGCCAGTTTTCCGGCTGGGTAAAGAACTGCTGACCCATCATCTGCTGGCCGGCGAAGGTATCCCACAGACGGAACTCGGCGCGAAGACGGCCATCGGCCTCCTTCGTCACGCGGCCGGTAACCAGTGCCTGCGCGTTGATGACCTTCCAGTCTTCGAAGCGTGGCGACTGGTCGGGATTGCTGATCTTCTCGATGAAGGCACTCTTGTTGATCGGCGCAAACAGCCCCGAGCGTTGCAGATCGGCTGCGACCACGGCGGAGACCTGCGCGCCGATACCGTCACCCGACATGAAATCGGTGATCGCGATCGGCAGCGGTTGGACATTGCCTTTCGTGATGTTGAGCCGAACTTCCGCGTTGGCCGGCGTGACCGCAACGAACGACAGGATGAGGCCGGAGGCCACCATCATCGCGCGAAGGAAAGAGAACTTGATCATCGAAACAAGCCTTTCAGCTTTTTATGAATTGCACTTTGATCGGAATAGGGATGTGACAGTTTCAACGTCCTGCCTCACACACCGAAATCGTCCGGCGTGAATGTCAGCAACAACGTGTTCCATCCTTTTTCACCATCGTATTTATCCGCTGGGAGATTGGTAAATGGCGCGGATCTCATGACAGCGCGGACCGCACTGCCCTCCACCGCACGGCGCGTGCCTTCCGGCCCGCCGGTTGCGGAAACCTCAGGCCGCCCGACAATCGCGCCCGACCGATCGAGCTGGACACGCACTTCGACGACCACCTGCGCGACATCCGTCAGACCGGCGACCATCGACCAGTTCTTGGAAATCTGCCCGCGAAGGGCATCCATCTCGCTGGCACTCAAACCCGTGCCGATCGTCTTCTTGCCGCCAAGCGCCGCCGTCTGGGTTGAGCGCTTCGCGCCGCCGCCGGATGGCGCCTGCTTGTTGAGAAGCGCTGAAATCTCGTCGGCGTTGAATTCGCTCTGCTGAGTTGCGGCAGCTTTGGCGGTTTCCTGCTTGCGATCAGCCACCTTCTTGTCAGAAGGCTTTTCATTGGCCTTGGCCTGATCGCTCTTCTTCTCGGTGGGTTTTTCCGCAGGCTTCTGCTCAGCCGGTTTCTGGGCCTCGGGCTTTGGCGGCTCGGGCTTCTGTTCCGGCGGCTGCGGGCGCGCATTCGGGCGCGGCACATTCTGCGGCACGGCAATTTCCGCCGGTTCCTGGCTCTGCGGTGGCGGCTCTTCAGCCTTTTGTTCGGCTGGCTTTGGCTCGGCAGGCTTCGGCGGTGGCGTGATTTCCGGTTTTGGCATGGGAAGTGCCGCCATCTCCTGCGGCTTCGGCGCGGTCTCTTCCTTTACGATGTCCTTGACGTCGTTCGGGTTGGTATCGACGACCGGCGCCGGTTGCTCCTGCTTGGGCGGAGCGGCGGCAGCGACATTGTTGTTCGGCTTTTCAGTCGGCGTGGGCGGCGCATCGAGATCGGCGCTGTTGTTGCCGATATTTTGCGCGTTAGGTACGGTGTCAGGACGCGTGGTCGGCACCGGCGCGGATTTCTCCGCCTTCGGCGCCTTCTTGTCACCCTGTTGAATCTGCGTCATTTCCTCGACGGACACGAGTTCTACAGGCATCGACTCGGCCTGAGACACCTCGAGCGGTGCCGGCGAGCCCAGGGACACAAGGGCAAAGGCCAGCAGCGAGGCGTGCACAATCGCAGATGTGGTGATGCTGCCCTTCATCGCGGTCGTCAATTATCCTGTTTCTGTTGCGTTACGAGGCCGATATTCTTGAAGCCGGCACCCTGGATACGTGCCATCACATCCGCGACAACGCCGTAGGCGGCGACAGAATCGGCACGCACGAAGACGCGCTCATTGTATCCGGTGGTGGCAATCGCCTTCAGCTTGTCGGCCACTTCCGCCGCTTCGATCGGCGTTTCCTGCAAATGGATCTGGCCATTGGCATTGACCGAAATGGTGATCGGCTGCGTTTCCGAATTGAGAGCAGACGCAGAGGTCTGCGGCAGATCGACCGGAACGCCGACCGTCATCATCGGTGCTGCCACCATGAAGATGATCAGCAGCACGAGCATGACGTCCACGAGCGGTGTCACGTTGATTTCGCTGATCGCACCGCCGCCACGGCGACCGCGTCCACGGCCGCGACGACCACCCGAACCACCACCGCTTCCGCCTGCTGACATACCCATCGCGTTTTACTCCACTGGCTTTCGGCGTTGCGTCTTACTGCGCGGCCTGACGCGTCTGCAGCTTCTCGTCGATCTGGCGAGACAGGATCGCGGAAAACTCGTCGGCAAAACCTTCCATCCGTGCGGAAAGCTTGTGCGCATCGCCCATAAACTTGTTATAGGCCATGACGGCCGGAATAGCGGCCACGAGGCCGATCGCCGTTGCCAGAAGCGCTTCGGCAATACCGGGCGCGACGACCGCAAGGTTGGTAGATTTCGAACCGGCAATTGCCTGGAACGAGGTCATGATACCGACGACCGTACCGAAAAGACCGATGAACGGACCCGCAGAACCGATCGTTGCCAGCGAGCCGAGACGCGCCTCGAACTGCTCAGCTTCGCGTGCCATCGTCACATCCATGGCCCTATCGATACGCATCTGCAGACCGATCGGCGAACGCGCGCCGCGCTCGAAGGACTTCTTCCATTCGCGCATGGCGGCCACGAAGATTGCCGCGAGACCGCCATTCTGGCGCTCGGCCAGCGTGCGATACAGCTCTTCAAGCGACTGGCCGGACCAGAACACCTGTTCGAACTGATCGAACTGACGTCGTGCCTTGGTGAAGCTCATATATTTGTCGATGACGATGGCCCACGTCCAAACCGAGGCGGCCAGGAGGCCGATCATCACCAGCTTGACGATGAGTCCAGCCTGCATGAACAGCGCCCAAAGACTCACATCATGCGTTGCCGCTGCCAAACCTGCCTGTTCCATAAATATTCCAATCCCCGAATCCAAACGCCCGGTGCATGACCGGGCGATTCAAACACGCATCAATGCGTTAAGCGTCGCGGTTAAGATCCGCCAGCCCGTCGCCTTTGCCCCGATAACTGCCAGTACGCCTTACTCGCCGCTAAATTTGGTAAAAGGAAGGCGTATAACCCACAAATACCGGGCGTTTCAGTAAGACTACATTATGGTTAAGGGAGTGTTACGAAACATGGGGCCAAGAGCGGGTTTTCTGTCCCGCGCTCCGGTTTACTTCAAAAACTTCTCCGCAATGGTGTCCGGAAGGCGTCTTGGTCTTCCTTTGCCATTGATGACGGCGATGATCACTTTTGCCGCGATCAGCATGGTCTCGCCACGGCGGATTTCCTGGTTCAGTATCATTTTCGCCCCACCCGCCTTTTCGGTGATGGTAGTGATGGTCAGCACATCATCCATCCGTGCCGGGCTTTTGAAGTCGATCTCCATACGATGAACCACGAAGACCAGTCCTTCCTCATCCGCCGTCAAAAGCGCACTCTGCTCGCAACCGAGGCAGCGCAGATAATCGGTGCGTCCGCGCTCGAGGAAATGCAGATAGCGGGCGTGATAGACGAGACCGGAGAAATCCGTGTCCTCGTAATAGACCCGCTGCACCAGCCGATGGCCGTGTTCGATCAATTCTCCTGATAGGGAAACGGTAATGTCAGTCATTCTTGAGTCCTGGGTTGATTGCCTTCACGCACGATCACATGCTGATGTCGCGTGGGCAGAGTCTCGATGCTGTCGGCAATGAAGACGGGTCGCAGATCGTTCTGTCTCAGGGCCTTGGCCGTTGCCGGCAACCAGCAGAATTCCACCTCGGCCTCGCCATCGGCGACGCGGTGAATGATATCGCTCTCACGAAATGGGAAGGATTCATCGAGACGGATCTGATAATAAAAGGCCATTTCATGCGCCTGATAATCGCCGTAGGCGAAGAAGTTCTCCGCCGACCAGACGAGGCGTTCGATACTCGCCTTCACGTGAAGCTCTTCTTCAATCTCGCGCAGGATTGTCTCTTCCGTGCTTTCGCCGATTTCGGCCCGCCCACCCGGTAGCGACCAGTAACGGTCGGTCACACTGCGGTTCACCAGAAGATAGCCTTGGTGAAAGATCAGCGCAGCCACGCGAAAACTGAAGAGCTGCGGCTTGTGGTCCAGCCGGATCATATGGCGCGATTGGGAAGTGCTCATTTGTCGTCCAGATTGCCGTCGTCCCACACCACATGGCGGGTGGATGGGGGCAAGTTTTCGATCTCTCCGGCAATGAAATAGGGCGGGATGTCGAGTGCCGTCAACGCCTCTGTCGTAGCCTTCGCCCAGCGAAACTCCAGCGCATTCTTGCCGTCCTGGACGCGGTGGATGATCTTCTCCTCATCGAAGGGAAAGCTCGCAGGCAGATCCATCAAATAATAGAAGCCAAGCTCGTGCCAGTCCCGACCCTCGTAATGAAAGAAGTTCTCCACCACCCAGAGAAGCCGCCCGACCGAAACCTCGGCACCCAGTTCTTCCACCATCTCGCGCGCCAGCGTCTCTTCCGATCGCTCGCCCATTTCCGCCCTTCCGCCCGGAAAGGTCCAGAATTTTTCGTGGGTGGCGCGGTGGACCAGCACATGGCTGTTGCGAAAGGCGATACCGGCAACGCGCATCTGAAAGAGGCGCTTCGGCTTGAATTTTATACGAATACGGGTGTCTTCAACCATCAGGCATCCAATAAATTAAACAGGAAACATCAAATCAGTTTCCGTCCATCCTAATGCCTGCAATTCGGTTTTGCGAACAGGAGCATCGTCTCCAACGAGAAATTCATCGAGCTGTGGGGGCTTAAGCCGAGTGCCGGACAGCATTGCATGAACCTGGCCGCGATGATGCGTCTGGTGCTGGAAGAGATGGGAGAGAATATCGTCGCAACGATCCTGCTGCACCCGCGCACCGCGATAAACGTGAACCGTTGCGAAGAGCATCTCTCCGTCCAGACCATCGACGAAGGATATCAAATCCATATCGAGGGCAGCTTGCACCTGCGCCAATGTCTCCATATCGGTGTAGGGCTCGCTGACGTCGAAGACCTTGGGACCCAACGAGCCGCCCTTCATCGCATCGAGATAGAACATGTCCACCAGATAGATGTGATTGAGGGTCTCACGGATCGTCGGAAAGAAGCTGGTGCGTGGAGCGACCAGTTCCTCTGCCGTCAGTTGCAGGCACGCTTGGTGCAGGCGAAGATTGGCAAGCCTGTTGTTGCGCGCCAGCTTTTTGAAAACCCGTGTCGGATCATACGTCATCTCGTCACTCCTCTCGCATATAAGTCATGAAGCCCGACGCGATCAGCGCATCGGCCTCCATTTGACGAGCGACGGCGATCTGCGACTCAACTCGCCTTATCAAGCTCCGAATGGCTCTTCAGTACTTTGCCGCCATCGTCCTGCTCGATCAGATAGGCCGGCTCGTCCTTGCTTGCCTTGCGCTTGATCGTCGAGCCGTCGATCTTGCGCTCGACATCCTCGGTGAAGCTCTCGGCCACCTTGCCCTCGCCCTTGCCATTGCCCCACTTCCAGCTGACCTTGGTGCCTTTGCGATACGTCGTCATGCAGCTTCTCCCATTGAAAGAACGGGAAAGGGCGGTGGTGGCGGTCTGGTTCCGTCAGCCGACGAGATCGATCACCACGATTTCCGGTGGTGACAGGAAGCGGATCGGCGCGCCCGAACAACCAAGACCGCCAGACACGATCAGATGACGACTGTTTTCCACCTTGTGACCATAGGCATAACGTTCGCCGTAAATGGAGGGAACGACGGGCCGCCAACCGAACAGATTGACCTGCCCGCCATGGGTATGGCCGGACAATGTCAGAGACACACGCTCCGGCACTGTCGGGAAAATATCCGGCTCATGCGCCATCATAATGATCGGCGCATCATCGGTAACCTGCTCCAGCGTCCCGGGAAGATCGTCAAGGCCCGCGACCTCGCCGCGTTCGCGATAGGCCCACTGATCCTCAAGTCCGGCAATCCAGAAGGGATGCTCCTCGGATCCGGTGCGGATAGCGGTGTTGGAATGGACGGTTATGCCGACGGCCCGCAACGCCCGGTGCGAAACCGTTTCCTTCAGCCGAAGCCTCTGCGCCTCAGGGTCCTGCGCCCAGTCGTGATTGCCGCACACGGCGTGTACGCCATAGGGTGCCCGCAAGGCAGACAACGCGTTGGCCCATTGCGCTGGCGGGACGATATCTGTGATGAAGCGCTGCATGCCGGTGACATAGTCCCCAAGCAGCAGGATGATATCGCCGCCAAGCGTATTGGCATGGTTGCAAATGCGAGAGATCCGCTCTGGCGACATCCATGGTTCGCAGGCATGCAGATCGGCGATCACGACAATACGCAGGCTTTGCCCCGTCGGCCAATTCGGCGGCGTGATGCGGTAGCGTGTGGTCGCAAGCCGCAACAGTGGCTCTACCCCACCTGCGTAAGCTCCAAGCGAAAAGAAGCCAGCGCTGGCAGTCGCGGCCATTTTAAGAAGCGCACGGCGCGTGATCAAATTTACTCGTCCTCGAGAGAAAGGCGAAACTGCGCCGCTTCGAGATCCTTAGGCGGCTGCATACCGAGATGCTTCCACGCCGTCGCGGTCAAAATACGGCCACGCGGTGTTCTCTGAATAAATCCCTGCTGAATCATATAGGGCTCGATGATATCCTCGATCGCATCGCGCGGCTCCGAAAGCCCAGCAGCAATCGTCTCGATGCCCACCGGCCCGCCGCCGAAATTCACTGCGATCATCGTCAGATAGCGCATGTCCAGCTGATCGAGACCCATATTATCCACCAGAAGCCGCGTCAGAGCCTGATCGGCAATCTCCCGTGTCACAGCTTCGGCGCGGGCCACTTCGGCAAAGTCGCGCACGCGGCGCAACAAGCGCCCGGCAATACGCGGCGTTCCACGCGCGCGCCGCGCAACTTCGCGCGCACCCTCATCCGTCATCGGCAGCCCCATCAACCGCGCACCGCGTCGCACGATCAGTTCAAGCTCATCCACCGTGTAAAAAGACAGGCGCACCGGAATGCCGAAACGGTCGCGAAGCGGGGTGGTCAAAAGACCAAGGCGTGTGGTGGCGGCAACGAGGGTAAACTTGGACAGATCGATCTTCACCGAGCGCGCCGCCGGACCCTCTCCGATGATCAGGTCCAGCTGAAAGTCTTCCATGGCGGGATAGAGGATTTCCTCCACCGCCGGGCTCAGCCGATGGATTTCGTCGATGAACAGAACGTCACGCTCTTCAAGGTTCGTCAGCAGCGCGGCGAGATCGCCAGCTTTCGCGATGACAGGACCGGAGGTGGACTTGAAGTTGACGCCAAGCTCCTTCGCCATGATCTGCGCCAGCGTCGTCTTGCCAAGACCGGGCGGGCCGACGAAGAGCACATGGTCCAGCGCCTCGCCACGGTTCTTCGCCGCTTCGATGAAGATCTTCAGATTGGCGCGCGCCTCCGCCTGGCCGGTAAAATCATCCAGCGTCTGCGGGCGCAGCGTGGTGTCGATATCCTCGCCGCGTTTCTCAGAAGAAATCAGCCGTGCAGCCTCACTCATGTCAAAAGTTCCATTCCAGGTATTTTCCGCGCTGTCTTGATGTCGAAGGTGTAAATGGTTTTGCAGCCTTCGCCGAGCGACTGACACGCGATAAGCGCGTCCGTGAAGTCGGCATTATGGCGCTCAACCAGACGGACGGCTTTGACGACCTTATCGTGTCCTTCAACGACCAAACCCCTTGTGTGCAGCAACTTGCGAATGGCCAAGCTGATCTGTCGTCGATCGAAACCGTATTGTGACTTCAAAGCCCAACTGAGCTCGATCAGAGTGAGAAGCGTTACGAAGACAGTGTAGTCGCGGCCAATCCCTGCTCCGAAACGCAGTGCTGCTTCCCGTTGGTCTGGTTCATCATCAACGAAAAGACGAAGAACGACGTTCGTATCCACGCCATACACTATCATGCAGCGGCATCCGCCTGATCATCATCGGTATCGACGACGCTATGGCCTGCAGCCTTGCTGACGGTCTCGTCTATTTCTTCCAAGGTGGCACGGCCCTTGGGAGGCTTACCTAAAAGGCCAGCGAGATCATTGAAATCAATATTCTTTGGCGTCAGCACCACTTCGCCATCAATGATGGAGTAGACGACCTGATCACCGGGGCGAAGGTTGAGCGCTTCACGCATGTCTTTAGGCAACGTTACCTGCCCCTTTGACGAAACAACGACTTCCCATCCCATGATACGCACCCGTAAGAAAAAACATCATATGGCGGAAATATTATCATTCATCCGCCAAAAATACAAATATCAGATCTACCGTGAAAGCTCCTTCAAGCCCAGTCGGATCAGCTTGGCGCTGTCTCCACCCTCCCCGCCATTCTTCAAGGCGGCCGCCACGGCGTTGGCAGCCTGATCGCGCGAATAGCCGAGATTGGTCAAAGCCGAGACGGCATCGGCGACCGGCGCAGGCGCCGCCCCTTCGCCGATCTCCTGCTTGAGCCCGATGGCACCTGCCGCCTCTCCGGCAAAAGCAGGCGCTTTGTTGCGCAGCTCGGTGACGATGCGGATCGCGACCTTAGGCCCGACGCCTGGAGCACGGGACACGACCGCTTTGTCCTGCAACGCGATGGCGTTTGCGAGTTCGGATGGCGAGAGCGTCGACAGCACGGCAAGCGCCACCTTGGAGCCCACACCCTGCACGCTTTGCAGCAGGTTGAACCACTCGCGTTCCAGAGCACTCATGAAGCCGAACAGCTTCAACTGGTCCTCGCGCACATAGGTCTCGATGAACAGCACGACCGCCTCGCCGGCAGAGCCAAGCCGCGACAGCGTGCGTGCCGAGCAATGCGCCACATAGCAAACGCCATGAACGTCAACGAGAACGTAGTCGTCGCCGATTTCTTCTATGGTGCCTTTGAGTTTGCCGATCATCGTCGCGTCCGTGATGTTTGAGAGAGAGCTTAAAGCCGAAAAGAGTCTGCCTAGCCGGCGGCGAGAATGCGGCGCATCCGGTCGCCACCGCGGTTATGTGCATGACAGATGGCGATCGCCAGCGCATCGGCGGCATCGTTGCCCTTGAACTCGGCCTTCGGCATCAGGATTTTCAGCATCATGTGGATCTGCTGCTTTTCCCCGTGGCCGACCCCGATCACCGCCTTCTTGACCGCATTCGGTGCATATTCGGAAACATGAAGACCTGCGCGCGCAGGAACGAGCATGGCGATGCCACGCGCCTGTCCGAGCTTCAGCGTCGCCACAGCATCCTTGTTGACAAAGGTCTGTTCAACAGCTGCTTCATCCGGCTGATAGGAATGCACGACCTCCGCCAGCCCGTCATGCAACTGGCAAAGGCGCGACGCGAGGTCCATCTCGGCATCGGACATCACAGTGCCGGAGGCAACGAAACGCAGGCTGTTGCCAATCGTTTCGATGACGCCCCAGCCGGTACGCCTTAGGCCCGGATCAATGCCGATAATTCGAATCGCGTTTTGCATGTGTCAAACCCTATCCTGTGGGCTTGAAACCTGCCAGCCATAAGTGAACAAAACAAAAACATTCAATGATAAAAGCTCGACTGGAGCCACGCCGTACGCGTCATCAGCCCGTCAGTTTTTTTGAACCATGGATCAATTCGCTGCGACGACTATGGCAAATGCGACACTTCGCATTACATTTCCTTACAAAGAAATGCCGCAAGGAGCATGCCATGATTCCCTTTTCCATTCTCGATCTCTCGCCGATTGGCGACGGAGAGAACGCAAGCAAGGCGCTCGATAATTCCCGCCGCATGGCCATCAAGGCGGAAGAGAACGGTTACGAGCGTTTCTGGCTTGCCGAGCATCACGGCATGCCAGGCATCGCCAGCGCCGCCACGTCCATTGTCATTGCCCATGTGGGTGCCGCGACCTCTCGGATCCGCGTCGGCTCGGGTGGCGTCATGCTGCCGAACCATTCGCCGCTCGTGATTGCCGAACAGTTCGGCACGCTTGCAGCATTGCTGCCGGGGCGTGTCGATCTCGGCCTCGGTCGCGCACCGGGAACGGATATGCGCACGGCGCGTGCGCTTCGCCGCAATCTCGACGCTGGAGCGGAAAACTTCCCGCATGACATCGTTGAGCTTCAACGCTATCTCGGCTCCCCCGAGACGGACCAGGCAATCCTTGCCGTGCCGGGCGTCAATTCCAACGTGCCGATCTGGCTTCTGGGCTCAAGCATCTACAGCGCCCATCTCGCCGCAGCGCTGGGCCTGCCCTATTCCTTCGCCTCGCATTTCGCTCCGGACATGCTGATGGATGCGATTGCCATCTACCGCGAGCGCTTCCAGCCATCCGCGACGTTATCGGAGCCTTACATGATGGTCGGCATCATGGGGGTCGGCGCGGATACGGACGAGGAGGCGCGCCACCTGTTCACCTCGGCGCAGCAGCAATTCGTCAATTTGCGCAAGAATGTCCGCACGCCCTTCCCGCGGGCGGTGGACAGCATGGACGGTTACTGGAACGACATGGAGCGGATCACGGTGGAACACACGCTACGCTACGCCGCCGTCGGTTCGCACGCGACCATCGATCGCAAGCTTCAGCAGTTCCTGGGCGAGACCGGCGCAGACGAATTGATCGTCTCCATGCCGATCCACGACATCAACAAGCGGCTGGGGTCGGTTGAAGTTTTCGCCGAGGTGCGCGAAGGCGTGAAGAAGGCGGCTTGAGCCGACTGTGCGCTGACACGCCTCTACCACTGTCACCATTGAAAATGAAAAAGGCCGGAGCAAATCCGGCCTTTGTGCTTTTGATCTGTCGCTTTCGATTGCCGTCCTGACATTGGACGGAGCCAGAGAGTGTCAAGCGGACAGCTTCGCCATGACTTCTTCGGACACTTCGAAGTTCGAATAGACGTTCTGCACGTCGTCATCGTCTTCAAGGTTGTCGATAAGCTTCATCAACGACTGGGCCTTTTCCTCATCCACCGGAACGGTGTTCTGCGGACGCCAGACTGCCTTGACGCTGTCAGCTTCGCCAAGCGTCGCTTCGAGCGCCTTGGAAACTTCATTGATGTCTTCGAAGCCGCAGATGATCGTGTGGCCTTCTTCGCCGCTTTCGACATCTTCGGCACCGGCTTCGATTGCCGCTTCCATCACCTTGTCAGCATTGCCAACGGATGCCTTGTAGGTAATTTCGCCGACGCGGTCGAAGGAGAAGGACACCGAACCGGTTTCGCCAAGTGCGCCACCAGCTTTGGTGAAGATCGAGCGGATGTTGGAAGCCGTGCGGTTGCGGTTGTCCGTCAGCGCCTCGACGATGACTGCCGTGCCACCAGGACCGTAGCCTTCATAGCGCACAGAATCGTAGTTTTCCGCATCCGCGCCCGAAGCCTTCTTGATGGCGCGGTCGATATTGTCCTTCGGCATTGACTGCGCCTTGGCGTTCTGCACAGCCAGGCGAAGAGCAGCGTTCATGGTCGGGTCCGGAAGACCGGACTTGGCTGCAACGGTGATTTCACGGGCAAGCTTGGAGAACATCTTCGAACGGATCGAATCCTGTTTCCCCTTGCGATGCATGATGTTCTTGAACTGTGAATGGCCAGCCATGGCACCCCTGATCGGATCGTTTGTTTGGATTGGGGGCCTTATAAGGGCGATATGGCGGCTGTTCAAGCCCGTAAGCCCTTCTTCTCGCCTCTCAATAGCAGCACGACAAGGAACAGAAATCGTCGCCCGCCGTTCTGATGACAGGTGGCGCGGTCACGACAGGATCGTAGCCGACACGAACAGGAACCGGAAGGAGATCAGTGAATGGTAAGCCTGACTGAAGCACGCGAACAACCCGCCCGTCAGCTTTGGGACGAGATCAATTCCGTCCATGCGGGCATGCTGGGCCTGGAAGGTCTCCACAGCCACATGCAGCCCATGGCGCCGCATGCGGACCCGAAGACCAACACCATCTGGTTCTTCTCCAAGCGGGATACCGATCTCGTCCAGTCGCTGAAGTCCGGTTCGCGTGCCCATTTCTGCGTTATCGGCAAGGATCACGACTACCACGCCTGCCTGTCGGGCAAGCTGGAAGTCCGTGACGATAAGACCAAGCTCGAGGAATACTGGAACTCCGTTACCGCCGCCTGGTACGAACACGGCAAGAGCGACCCGCAACTGGTGATGCTGGCACTGCATGTCGATGACGCCGACATCTGGGCCTCCACCGACAGCACGCTGAAATTCGGCTGGGAAATCGCGAAAGCCAATATGTCGGACGAAAAAATGCCGGATGTCGGCGTTCGACAGCACCTGACCTTCGCCTGATCCGATCGTCGACTGACGACCGCAAGCGCCGTGCATCTCTGGGATGCGCGGCGCTTTTGCATAGGCGTGGCCGTTGCACCGATCGGTCGTGGCTGACGTTTGCTACATGCCTTGCGGCACGAGTATTTGCGGCTGGCGGGGAAGGTTTCGCATCGATACCCGGATTATCGGGTCACTGGCATAGGCGATCTTGAACTGAGGTCCGAAGGCCACGAGAAACCGCTCCAGAGCGCTCGGCTGGTGCATCGGCAAAATGAGCGCGGAGCGCAACCGCTTGACGATGCGGCTCATGCTGTCCGCCCCCATCGTCAGCCCGCCGTCGACCGGCACCATCAGCACATCCAGCCGGCCGATTTCCGCATATTGCGTTTCCGTCAACTCGTAATGCAGATGCCCGAGGTGGCCGATGCAGAGCCCGGCCACTTCAAAGATGAAGATCGAATTGCCGTCCTTGGTCAGCAGACCACCGCCACCCCAGCGGTTGCGAATATCCGAGGTCACATTGCGAATATAGACATCGCCCACTTCCAGCTTGTGAACGGCCTTTTCACCCGGCACATCGCTCCAGCCATGCAGCACATGTTTGATCTCAGGCTCCGGCAAGAGCGTGTAATGGGTGGTGTGCGCATTGTTCATGGTCGCTACTGTCGGCATGACCGGCGGGCGGTAGACGCCGTTATAGTCGGTGGCAATCACCACACCTTCGGGTGACTCGATCGTATAGGTGGAATGGCCGATATACTGGATCTTCACCTCTTCCCGGTCGCTGAGCTCAGCCTTCGTGATATCGGATGGCTTGAAGCTGGCGAAAGTGACCTTGGGAAGCGCCTGCGCAATCGCCTGGCACTGGCTGACGGGAGGGCGATCGGGAGGTTCCTGCGCGGCAACCGAGGCGGCGCTGAACAATATGGCGATCAATGCAGGCATGGATATGCGACGCATGGCACCACTCCCCTGAAAGGCGAATGCAGGGAAGGATGCGGCAAGGATGAGGGTTCGTCTAGCTGTTAGCGGTAGGTTGCGCTCACATTGTTGTCATTGCGGGGTGGACGCAAACACTCAAGCCCAAAACGCCGGAACAGTCTCCGCCAGCCTTGGCCCAATTCGCAAGGGCGCGATCTTCTCCGCCAAGCCGGTGCTATCGGAAATCTCCACCCCAACGCCGCACAGCGTCGCAGGACCGCTTGCCGCCTCGAAACGGCCCTTCGGCATTTTCGAGATAAACCGGTTGATCGGCTCTTCCTTCTCCATGCCGAGCGAGGAATCGTAATCGCCGCACATGCCGGCGTCCGACATATAGGCGGTTCCGCCGTTCAGGATCTGAGCATCCGCCGTCGGCACATGGGTGTGCGTGCCAACCACGAAGCTGGCGCGGCCATCGACGAAATGGCCGAAACATTGTTTTTCGCTCGTGGCCTCGGCGTGAAAATCGAAGATGATCGCATCCGCCTGCTCTTTCAGCGGGCAGGCTGCGAGAATGCTCTCGGCGGAGCTAAAGGGATCGTCCAACTCAGGATGCATGAAGACGCGGCCCATGATGTTGGCGACCAGCACACGCGCGCCATTGCGGGCATAAAAGAGGCCCGATCCCTTGCCGGGGGTACCCTTCGGATAGTTGGCTGGCCTCAGGAACTGGTCGTGCCGCTCACAGAAGGAAACGGCCTCTTTCTGGTCCCAGACATGGTTGCCGGTGGTCACCACATCAGCCCCGGCATTGATGGTTTCCAGATAGATGTCTTCGGTAATGCCGAAACCGCCAGCGGCATTCTCGCCATTGACGATGACGAAATCCAGTTTCAGGTCGGAGATCAGTCCCGGCAGTTTCTCCCAGACGGTCGTGCGTCCAGTCTTGCCCACCATATCCCCGAGAAAAAGTAGTCTCATGCCCCTGCCCTGCCAGTGAAATGCCGCATGCCGCTTTCGGTCAAAATCGCGTCCAGCGCGACGTCATGCGCTTCTGCCGGCACTGATGGCACTTCCTGGCAGTCGAATGCAATGCCTATCAGCAAGGGTTCCAGGCCTTTTGCATGTAGGCGCGCAATGGCGCGGTCGTAATGCCCTGCCCCATAGCCGATACGCTGGCCGCGACCATCGAAGACCGAGAGAGGCACAAGCAGGATATCCGGGTCCAAGACCGACGCATTCTCATCCGGCCCCTTGGTGCCAAAGCCGGTCTTTACCAGTTCTGCATCTCGAACGAATTCACGAAAGACGATGGTCTCGCGGTCAAGCATCACCGGCAGGCAAAGTGTGGCGCCCTTGTCGCGCAAAGCTTCCATCAGCGGCCGGGTGTCTGCTTCGGAACGGATGGGCATGAAGCCTGAGATCACAGTCCCGGCAGAAAAAGACAATGCCGCCACAGCTTTTTCAGCCATGGCGGCGCTTTTTTCACTCCGCTCTTCAACAGAAAGAGCGTCCCGCAGGGCGAGACGCTCAAGACGCAATTGCGCTTTTGTAAGCGAAGCAGCGTTGCTCATTAAGCGGCCCGGCTGACAAGGACCTTGTCGATACGGTGACCATCAAGATCGATGACCTCGAAGCGCCAGCCGTTGCGCGTGATGTGCTCGCCAAGTTCCGGTAAGCGGCGGAATTCGTCCAGCACCAAACCGGCAACCGTTTCGAACTCGGCATCCTCATCGATCTGGAAGCCCATGCGATCGGCAAATTCGTCCGCCGCCATCCAGCCGGCCACGAGGAAGCTGCCGTCTTCACGCTGCACCATCGCAGGCTCTTCATCGTCCTCCTCCTGGAAGGCGCCGGTGATGGCCTCCAGAATATCGCCGGAGCTGATGATGCCTTCGAAATGACCATACTCGTCGTAAACAAGAACCATATGCACCGTGGAACGGCGCAGCGACTGGATCACATCGACAGCGCTTGTGAGGTCGGACACGACCGGCACTTCGCGCAGCAACTCGCGAATGTTGAGCTCCTTGCCGGAAGCCAGCGCATCGAAAGCATCCTTGGCGAAAAGCACGCCGAGAATTTCGTCGGAGGCGCCATTGCGCACCGGAAGGCGCGACCGCTGCGTGCCGCGAAGCTGCTCGCGTATTTCCTCCGCCGTGTCCTCGATATCGACGACTTCCACATCGCGGCGCGGGGTCATGAGGCCTCTGGCGTTACGGTCGGCAAGACGCATAACGCCGGTGATCATCGCCGACTCCTCGGTCTCGATCACGCCGGCGCTGTGCGCTTCCGCCAGAACCGTGCGGATTTCGTCATCGGTAACAGAAGCGTTTGATTCACCGCTGTGCCCGAGAATAGCCAGCACGATCTTGCCCGACTTATCGAGAAGCCAGACGACCGGCGCGCCAATCTTGGACAGGAACACCATGGCGGGAGCGACGCGGGCGGCGACCTTTTCAGCGTCGCGTAGCGCGATCTGCTTTGGCACCAGCTCGCCGACGATTAGCGACAGATAGGTAATGGCAACGACCACGACGCCGACGCCAAGCGCATCGGCGGCACGGTCCGGCACGCCTTGCTCGATGAGCCAGGCTGTGAAGCGAGTACCGAGTGTAGCGCCAGAGAAGGCACCGGAAAGAATGCCGACCAGCGTAATGCCGATCTGCACGGTGGACAAAAACCGTCCGGGATTTTCAGAAAGATTGAGCGCCATTGTGGCGCCCTTGCTGCCTTGAGCGGCCAGCACTTTAAGCCTCGCCGGTCTGGAAGAGACGACAGCAAGTTCGGACATGGCGAGCACCCCGTTCAGTACGGTGAGCAGGACCACGATCATAATTTCAGTAAACAAGTTTAGCTCTTTGGGCTGTTGAACGGCACGTCGCGGTTGCAACCGCATTCGCCTTTAGGACAGGCTGAACGGACATACCAATCCGAATAATAAAGAATTGTTCCATCAATGCAATGACAACATCGTGCCACTGCAAAGCTTTCATCATGAAACCAATAAAATAATCATGGGCGTCGCCCTTCACGCAAAAGGGCGCGATTTAAAACCGATGGTTTGTTGCAACGCCGTCAAACGGGCGAAGCCGCATAGGCTAAAATGATAAAGTGCGTCCGCGACGACCGATGGATGTTTACGATCCTGGGTGCCTACAAACGTAGGTGGGCACCGTGTGTCCAGCCCCACGAGGCTGGCCAGGGACAGCTCCCTTTGGATCGAGTATGGCCCCAGGGATTGTGGTTCCTGTCGAGAAGCGCAGAACGCACGCTCTATATATGATGGATCGTTACGTTTCGAAAGAGGCTACCGAAGACAATCTTGATCGCAGCCGATACGCAGCAACAGGTTTAATTCACCGAAGGCTTCGGCCTCTCCACCAGCTTTTCGGTGATTCCGTTCAGCCGCATGGCAAGATCGGAAATGGCAAGCACGATCTGCTCATCCGCCTTCGCCTTGCTCTCGGCCATGCCGTCGCGGTTCTGCTGCAGGGAGGCCACCTGGTTTTCCAGGGCTTCGATCTTGCGCGACAGTTCTGACATTTCGTCGGTGATCATGATGCCTGCCATGACGGTCAGTCTCAGATCGCCGATTTCGCCGAACTGGCTTTTGAGATGGCCGACATAGCGGTCGAAACGCGCGGCGAGATCGGTCAGATGGTCTTCCTGCCCGGCTTCGCATGCCATGCGGTAGGCTTTTCCGTCGATCATCACGGTGACTTGAGCCATGGGCCGTCTCCTCTTATCTGTCCAGCACGGCGCGGATGGTTTCCATGGCAGTGACCAGACGGCGCGAAACCTCGCGGTTCACCTCTTCCAGCCGGTTGGCGCGAAACTGCGACTGGTCAAGCTCTTGCGCAAGGCGGGCGCGATCAACATGGACGCGCTTGACTTCACTCTCCACCTCTGCGCTTTCGCGCTGGCGCTCGAGACGCACATCCAGGGCGTTTTCAAGGCTGGTGATTGCGGAGCTGAGCTCCGACAGCGCAACATGTATGGTCTTTTCCGCCGTCATCGTTTCTTCCAAACCGCATAAGCGGCAAGCCCGAATCGTTGCCGCCCGATGTCACTCAAGGCCAGCACACGATATTACCCGTTTTGAGCCCGCGTCAATCAAACCAATACATTCAAGCACTTTGCGCTGTGGATGAATGCGGCTTGGCAACGATCTCGTGACGCCACCCTGCCTGATTATGGCCACAGCTTGAGAGGAAGATCGACCGAACGCACATGAGGCGGATGCGAAACGATTTTTGTTGCCGATCGAACCGCAACAAAGGCTGGATTTGTTGACAGAGCCGCCCCACCTGATATGGATCAACCCGCTTTTTGGATAGTCAGACCGACTATCTCCTTTCACCCGGAACAGACGGAAAAGCCATGATTTCTCGCGACAAACACGACCGGATGGCCAATGCAATCCGATTTCTTGCCATGGATGCTGTGGAGAAGGCCAATTCCGGCCACCCCGGCCTGCCGATGGGAGCAGCGGATGTCGCCACCGTTCTCTTTACCCGCTACCTGAAATTCGATCCCAAGGCGCCACATTGGCCAGACCGCGACCGCTTCGTGCTGTCTGCCGGCCACGGCTCCATGCTGCTCTACTCGTGCCTGTATCTGACGGGCTACGAGGACATGACGATCGACGAGATCAAGCGCTTCCGCCAGCTCGGCTCCAAGACCGCCGGCCACCCGGAATATGGTCACGCCACCGGCATCGAAACCACCACCGGCCCACTCGGCCAGGGCATTGCCAATGCTGTGGGCATGGCGATTGCCGAGCGTAAGCTCGAAGAAGAATTCGGCTCCGATCTGCAGAGCCATTATACCTATGTGCTGTGCGGCGACGGCTGCCTGATGGAAGGCATCAGCCATGAGGCGATCGCGCTTGCCGGCCATCTGCGTCTGAACAAGCTTGTGCTCTTCTGGGACAACAACAACATCACCATTGACGGTGAAGTCGGCCTGTCCGACTCCACCAACCAGATCGAACGCTTCAAGGCAGTTCACTGGCATACGATCGAAATCGACGGCCACGATCCGGAAGCGATTGCCGCGGCCATCGAAGAAGCCCATAAGTCCGACCGTCCGACCTTCATCGCTGCCAAGACCACCATCGGCTTTGGCGCGCCGAACAAGGCTGGTACCCACAAGGTTCACGGTTCGCCGCTCGGCGCGGAAGAGATTGCCGCAACCCGCAAGCACCTGAACTGGGAATCGGAAGCCTTCGTCATTCCGCAAGACGTGCTGGACGCATGGCGTCTGTCCGGTCTGCGCTCGACCAAGACGCGTCAGGAGTGGGAAGCGCGCCTGGAAGCGGCTGACGCTGAGAAGAAGGCCGAGTTCAAGCGCCGTTTTGCTGGCGACCTGCCCGGCAACTTCGATAGCGCCATCGATGCCTTCAAGAAAAAGGTTGCCGCAAACAACCCGACGGTCGCCACCCGCAAGGCATCCGAAGACACGCTCGAAGTCATCAACGGCGTTGTGCCGGAAACGCTGGGCGGCTCCGCCGACCTGACGCCGTCCAACAACACCAAGACCAGCCAGATGGTGTCGATCACGCCGACGGACTTCTCCGGACGTTACATGCATTACGGCATCCGCGAACACGGAATGGCCGCTGCCATGAATGGTATCGCGCTGCATGGCGGTCTGATCCCTTACTCCGGCGGCTTCATGATCTTCTCGGACTATTGCCGTCCGTCGATCCGTCTTGCCGCTCTGATGGGCATCCGCGTGGTTCACGTTCTGACCCATGACTCGATCGGCGTTGGCGAAGATGGCCCGACCCACCAGCCGGTGGAACAGGTTGCAGCGCTGCGCGCCATTCCGAACCTTCTGGTCTTCCGCCCTGCGGACGAGACAGAAACCGCAGAAGCCTGGCAGCTTGCCTTGCATGAGAAGCATCGCCCCTCCGCACTGGCGCTGACCCGTCAGAACCTGACGCCAGCCCGCAAGGACTATGAGGAAAAGAATCTCGTGGCCTACGGCGCCTACGAACTGGTTTCGGCAAGCGATGCCAAGGTTGCGATCTTTGCCTCCGGTTCGGAAGTCGAGCTGGCTCTGAAGGCCGCTGCCACTCTGAAGGACAAGGGCGTCTCTACCCGCGTCGTTTCCGTTCCCTGCTTTGAACTCTTCAAGGAGCAGCCGGAGACCTACCGCCAGGCCATCATCGGCAACGCGCCAGTCAAGATCGCCGTCGAAGCAGCAGTTCGCCAGGGCTGGGATTACTTCATCGGCAATGACGGCGCTTTCGTCGGCATGCAGTCCTTCGGTGCCTCCGCGCCGGCCAAGGACCTGTTCCAGCATTTCGGCATCACTGCAGAAGCGGTTGTCGCCGCAGCCGAAGAGAAGCTCGGCTGATCCCTCTGGCCGGAGGACAAGGCGTGCTGCACGCCTGACCTTCGGCCCGACTGCCGCCAGCGGTGGGAAGTCCCAAGTTTTGCCATCGCCTCCACATGCCATTCCATCCAGACGTAAATTATTGATCGGGAGACTGTAAATGACTGTAAAAGTAGCCATTAACGGCTTCGGCCGTATCGGCCGTAACGTCCTTCGCGCCATCGTTGAGTCCGGCCGCACCGATATCGAAGTCGTTGCCATCAACGACCTCGGCCCAGTCGAGACCAACGCGCATCTCTTGCGTTACGACTCCATCCACGGCAAGTTCCCGGCGGATGTGAAGGTCGAAGGCGACTCGATCATCGTTGGTGGCGGCAAGCCGATCAAAGTGACCGCCGTTCGCGATCCAGCAACCCTGCCGCATGGCGAACTCGGCGTCGATATCGCGCTGGAATGCACCGGCATCTTCACCGCCCGCGACAAGGCTGCCGCGCACCTGACCGCTGGCGCAAAGCGCGTCATCGTTTCGGCGCCTGCTGACGGTGCCGACCTGACGGTCGTTTTCGGCGTCAACCACGACCAGCTGACGAAGGATCACCTCGTCATCTCCAACGCATCCTGCACCACCAACTGCCTGGTGCCGGTCGTCAAGGTTCTCGATGACCTCGTTGGCATCGACCATGGCTTCATGACCACGATCCACTCCTACACGGGCGACCAGCCGACACTGGACACCATGCACAAGGATCTGTACCGCGCCCGCGCCGCAGCCCTTTCCATGATCCCGACCTCGACCGGTGCTGCCAAGGCCGTCGGCCTCGTCATGCCGCATCTCAAGGGCAAGCTGGACGGCACGTCCATCCGCGTTCCGACCCCGAACGTTTCGGTCGTCGACTTCAAGTTCGTCGCCAAGAGAGAAACCTCCGTCGCTGAAATCAACGACGCCATCAAGGCTGCGTCGAACGGCGCACTGAAGGGCGTTCTCGGCTACACCGACGAGCCACTGGTCAGCCGTGACTTCAACCACGACAGCCACTCCTCGATCTTCGCTACCGACCAGACCAAGGTCATGGAAGGCAACTTCGTGCGCGTTCTGTCCTGGTACGACAACGAGTGGGGCTTCTCCAACCGCATGTCCGACACGGCAGTGGCTTTCGCCAAGACCATCTAAGCTGGCATCAAGCCAACGGATCACAGAACCGGCGGGAGCAATCCTGCCGGTTTTTTCATGGGCACGAAGCCAGCGCTCGTGCTTCGCCTTGCTCTGGTCCATTTTGGCACTGAACAATCGCTGACAAGATTCGGCATCAGCAGATGTGGCACTGCGCGCCGGATCCACGCGTGCGGGTGTAAGAGGTTAGGGCATTGGAATCATTTTATCTCTTGCTGCTGGTTGCCACCGTCCTCGTTCTTGCGGCCGCTTTCTCCAGCCTGATTGCTTATCGCTTCGGCGCGCCACTGCTGTTGCTATTCCTGATGATCGGTCTTGTCGCAGGAAAGGATGGCATCGGCATAGAGTTCACCAACAGCGCGGTGGCCTATATGCTGGGCTCTCTGGTGCTGGCAGTCATTCTCTTCGATTCCGGGTTCAGTACGCCTTTACAGACATTCCGGCTCTCATCACGACCGGCCGTGACACTCGCGACGCTTGGCGTGGTGCTGACCGCCGTGTTCTTTGCCGGTGCAGCCGCCCTGCTCCTCGGCCTTTCCTGGCTCGAAGGCCTGCTGCTTGGCTCCATCGTGGCATCCACAGATGCCGCAGCCGTTTTCTTCCTGCTGCGCATCGGCGGCATTCATATCCGCGATCAGGTACGCTCGACGCTTGAGGTTGAATCCGGCACCAACGACCCCATGGCGATCTTTCTCACCATCGCTTTGGTAGAGGTGGTGAGCCGTGGCAAGGGGCTCGCCGGCTTCGACAGCGGTTTCATCCTGATGTTCTTCAAGGAAATGGGCCTTGGCCTGATCTTTGGCATTCTTGGCGGCCTGATGATCGTCAACGTCGTCAACCGCTTCACCATGGATCGCGGGCTCGCACCCATCCTTGTCCTGGCGCTGGCGCTTCTCGTCTTCTCCTTTACCGGCGCGCTGCATGGAAGTGGCTTTCTCGCCGTTTATGTCGCGGGCATCGTTGCGGGCAACCGCAAGATTTTCGCCAAGGGCGCGATCCGTCGCTTCCATGAGGGGATGACCTGGCTGGCGCAGATCATCATGTTCCTGATGCTCGGTCTGCTGGCCACACCCTCGCAGTTTCCGGCCATCATCCTGCCCGCCGTCCTGCTCGCCCTCTTCCTCATCTTCATCGCCAGGCCCCTTGCAGTGTGGCTGAGCCTGATGCCGTTCAACTACACCCAGCAGGAAACAAGCTTCGTCGCCTGGGTCGGTCTTCGTGGTGCGGTTTCCATTCTGCTGGCGCTGCTGCCGACGCTCGGCGGGCTGAACAATGCCGAGATCTACTTCAACGCCGCCTTCATCATCGTGCTCGTCTCACTTCTGCTGCAGGGTTGGACCATCAAGCCCGTCGCAACCCGCCTTGGCCTCGTCGTGCCGCCCCGTATGGGCGAGGTGGACAAGCTGGAAGTGGATCTACCGGGCACGGCCACCCACGAGCTTATCTCTTACCGCGTGGCCAAGGGCAGCGCCATTCTGCAGGGCGAGCGCATTCCCCGCTGGGCGATGCCGTCTCTGGTGGTGCGCGATGGCAAGTCCATCCGTTATCAATATGCAGGAAGGCTCCGGGAAAACGATCTGGTCTATATTTTCGTCATGCCAAGCTATGCACGGCTTCTGGACCGGCTCTTTGCCAGCGCGAAGCCCGTGACCAAAGACGACGAGGATCTTTTCGGCACCTTCTCCATTGCGCCGCAACGTCCGGCCAAAGAGCTGGACGCCTCCTATGGACCCGGCCTGATTACCGCGCAGGAACAGTCCCTCACCGTGGGCGAGCTCATCGAAGCCCGCCTTGGCGGAAAGGCCGAATATGCCGACCGTATCCGCCTTGGCTCGCTGATCCTGATCGTTCGGGATCTTGATGAAACACACGCCATTTCCAGTATCGGCATCTCGCTCGAGCCAGTCGCGCCCGCCACCACACTGCCGATCTTCATCAGCCTCAAAGACATCATCCACCGCGCCCGCGAACACCGTCGGGAAAAGCGCAAAGCCCGCCTGAACACGAAGTGAAAGCGCGTCATTGCATCGTGACGAAAACGCCTTGCACAGCCGGTCAGGCATAGTATGGTCGCGCCCGAAATATTGTTTGAACACCAGGACAGGATCGATCTATGCCCGCCTTCAAGACCCTTGACGACCTCACCGACATCTCCGGAAAGCGTGTTCTCGTCCGCGTCGATCTCAACGTGCCGGTCGCGGACGGCAAGGTAACGGACACGACCCGCCTCGAGCGCGTTGCTCCGACCATTCTCGAACTGTCCGAAAAGGGTGCCAAGGTCATTCTGCTTGCTCATTTCGGCCGTCCGAAAGGTGAGCCTGTCGCGGACATGTCCCTGTCCCTGATCGCACCGGCATTGGAAGAGGTTCTCGACCATAGCGTGCTCTTTGCCAGCGATTCCATCGGTGAAGCCTCAGCAGATGCGATTGCCAAGATGAATGATGGCGATATCCTGCTTCTGGAAAACACCCGTTTCCACAAGGGCGAGGAAAAGAACGATCCGGCCTTTACCGCAGAACTCGCCAAGAACGGCGATATCTACGTCAACGACGCCTTCTCCGCCGCCCACCGCGCCCATGCCTCCACTGAGGGTCTTGCCCGCCATCTGCCGGCCTATGCTGGCCGCACCATGCAGGCCGAACTCGAAGCGCTGGAAAAGGGCCTCGGCGCCCCTGCCCGCCCGGTCGTTGCCATCGTCGGCGGCGCGAAGGTCTCCACCAAGATCGATCTGCTTATGAACCTCGTCAAGAAGGTCGACGCGCTGGTGATCGGCGGCGGCATGGCCAACACGTTCCTCGCTGCCCGCGGTACCCAGGTCGGCAAGTCGCTTTGCGAGCATGATCTCGCCGAAACCGCAAAGCAGATCATGATCGAAGCAGCGACCGCTGGCTGCGCCATCGTGCTGCCGGATGACGGCGTGGTTGCCCGCGAGTTCAAGGCCAATGCCGCCAACGAAGTCGTCGATATCAACGCCATCCCCGAAGACGCCATGATGCTGGATGTCGGCCCGAAGTCGGTCGAAGCCATCAACGGCTGGATTTCGCGCGCTGAAACGCTTGTCTGGAACGGCCCGCTCGGCGCCTTCGAAATCGAACCGTTCGACACGGCAACGGTTGCCGCAGCACGGCACGCCGCCGAATGCACCAAGTCCGGCAAGCTCGTCTCCGTCGCAGGCGGCGGTGATACGGTCGCAGCACTCAACCACGCCGGTGTGGCGGAAGACTTCACCTATATCTCGACGGCTGGCGGCGCCTTCCTCGAATGGATGGAAGGCAAGGTGCTTCCAGGCGTCGCCATTCTGCAAGAGCAGAAGTAAACGGCGCTTCGCCCCCTAGACACTCCTTGCCAACGCCGCAACCGGCGTTGGCTCTTGGCTTAGGGCAGGACGGTACCTCCCTTACCACGCCTTCGACTGGCATGATCCGAGAGTGCAGCCACGGCGCATCTCCTTCTACGGACGCCGATACATCGGCATGACGCCCAGCAAGACGCCAAGAGCCTGTAGAACATGCAGAGCGCCTTCCTTGGACCGCTGCACTTCTTCCTCTCCCGCAGATGACGGTGGAACCAAAAGCCAAAAAAAAACGTCTTCTCAGTCTGCAATTTCACAGCTCAACCACGCCCGTAAAACATTCAAACGATTGAATATTCTTCGGTCGCTTCCGTAGGCGAAGACCGCCATCTTTCTGCCTCCGTCTGGTACTCGGGTATGGTCATACACAGGGAGAATGGAAATGACTGAACGTCTGGAAGACATTGCCTTGAAGATGATGTCGAGCGGCAAGGGACTGCTGGCGGCCGATGAGTCCACCGGCACCATCAAGAAGCGTTTCGATACCATCGGCCTGGAATCCACCGAAACGAGCCGTCGTGACTATCGCGAGATGCTGTTTCGCACAGATGCTGCGATGACCAAATGCATCTCCGGCGTCATCCTCTACGAAGAGACGCTGTTCCAGAAGGCAGCCGATGGGACACCCTTAGTCGATATCATAAAGGCGGCAGGCGCCATTCCCGGCATCAAGGTGGATAAGGGCGCAAAACCGCAGGCCTTTTTCCCCGGCGAGACTGTGACCGAAGGCCTGGATGGCCTGGCGGACCGCCTGAAGACCTATTACGACGCCGGTGCGCGCTTTGCCAAATGGCGCGGCGTCATCAATATCGGCGATGGGCTTCCGACCTGGGGATCGATCAAAGCGGATTCGCAGGCGCTGGCCCGCTATGCAGCACTTTGCCAGCAGGCCGGTATCGTGCCGATCGTCGAGCCGGAAGTGCTGATGGATGGCAAACCGGGCACGCACAGTATCGATCGCTGCGCCGAGGTAACGGAATGGGTGCTGCGCACCGTCTTCACCGATCTCTATGATGCCCGCGTTAATCTGGAAGGCATGATCCTGAAACCCAATATGGTGATCGATGGCAAGAACGCCCGCAAGGCAAGCGTCGAAGAGGTCTCGGAAAAGACCGTGAAGGTGCTGAAGGCCACCGTGCCATCCGCAGTCCCTGGCATCGCCTTCCTATCCGGCGGCCAAACCTCGGAGGAAGCCACCGCCCACCTCTCGGCGATCAATGCCGGGTATGATCTGCCATGGTCCGTCACCTTCTCCTATGGCCGCGCGCTACAGGAAACCGCACTTCACGCTTGGGGCGGCAAGGCTGAAAACGTTGCCGCCGGCCAACGCGCCTTCCGCCATCGCGCCGAGATGAATTCTCTGGCGGCCCTTGGAGACTGGAAGCAGGAGCTGGAGAACGCGGCATGACGTCCGAGCACAATACTCAATGCAGGCCGCCCCACCGGGCGGCTTTTTTGCGGCACCCTTTTCCCACTCTCTTCAAATTTCGCACCGCCCGTCGCACTATGCGCCATAACAAGCCCGTCACCGTCCCGACAGCAACCCGACAGTCGGGCGGATGACGTGGTGTCCGGCGGCGGTTTGCGTGAATGTTGGCCTCGTCGAACCTTGGAGAGAATGATGCTGGTACAGAAACTCAGGCTGCAGCGCGGCTGGTCGCAAGAGCAATTGGCAACCGTCAGTGGGCTCAGCGTGCGTACCATCCAGCGCATCGAACGCGGCCAATCGGCGAGCCTCGAAACGCTCTAACATCCGTCTTCAAGATCGACGTGTCGCAACTGACCGTGGAAAAGGAAACGGACATGCAAAGCATTGCTGTCAACGCAAGAGAAGCCGAGGAAGCCATCGCATTCGAACGCGTGCGAAAGATCAAGAAATTCTATCTGCACGTCGCACAATATGTCGTGGTCATCGCCATGCTGGTCGTGATCAATCTCGTCACCAGCCCTCATTAGTTCCGGGCCATCTGGCCAGCACTCGGCTGGGGCGTTGCCCTGGCTCTGAACGGGCTGACCACCTTCGATCTCGTACCTTTCCTCAATGCCACATGGGAAAGGAAGAAGGTCGAGGAACATCTCGGCCGCAAGCTCTGATCCGCCTCACAGCCTGTTCAAAAAGTTGCCGTTGGCGCCTTAGCTAATCGCGTTGACTGGATGGACTGCCACGCCCCTCCCAGCTGGAAGGGGTGCGCGCAGCCGGCATGATTTTATGGCCGCAAAAGCAGCACCAGCGTCCACAGCACAAAGGCGACAACGGCGATTTTCCAGAAATCGGCACGTCGTCTAAAACCCGGGAAACCGAGCGGGCGGATAAGCTGGATGCCCATGGCAAGAAGTAGCAAAAGGCCGATCGCCTTCGTCATCGCGCAACCTTTTGGCTCAATCCGGCAAGCACCGCGCCGCCGTTTCTGCCATGTTCTGCGGGAACCGCCGGCAAGCGCTGACAGTTCACTCGCAAATGTCTGTTTAAGGGCTTGCAGCATCCGCAAGCCAAATGTCAAACTCATTTCGACGTCGTCACAGAGCGGACATTTTTATGCTCACCATAACGGCCTCCAAAGCGAATCCACTGGCACGTGATACCCGCAATAGCATCGGCATGAGAGTGACTTTATGAGCAGAAATATTCTTCCCGTATTCGCTCTCCTGACCAGCACCCTCTTCCTTTTTCTCGGAAACGGCCTTCAAGGCCTGCTTTTGCCGGTGCGCGGTTCTGCGGAGGGTTACTCCAACGAGGTTCTCGGTTTTCTCGGCACGTCCTGGGCAACGGGCTTCGTCATCGGCTGCTTCGTGGCACCCGCGATCGTTCGCCGCGCGGGGCACATCCGCGCCTTCGGCAGCTTCGTGGCGCTGATTTGCCTTACCGTGCTGTTAACCGGGCTTTTCATCGATGACGTCGCCTGGGTGGGCCTGCGCGCACTCACCGGCTTTTGTACCGCCGGCACGTCCATGATCATCGAAAGCTGGCTGAACGAGCGCGCCACCAATGAAAGCCGCGGCGCGATCTTCTCGCTCTATATCGCTATCACGCTGTTCGGCGTGGTCGCAGGTCAGTTGGTCATTCCCTTTGGCCATGTCGGCAACACTTCGCTCTTTATGGTCTGCGCCATCATCTATTGCGTTGCCATTCTGCCTGCCATGCTCTCCAAGGCGGAGAGCCCGCAGCCTTTGAAGAAGGTGAAACTCGATCTGCCGGCGCTCTATCGCAATTCGCCCGTCTCCTTCGTCGGCATCCTGCTGATCGGCATCGCCAACGGCGCCTATGGTACACTGTCGGCGGTCTTCGGCGCGCGCGCCGGTCTTGACCCCACCACCATCGCCATCATGGTCAGTTCCACCATATTCATCGGTGCGCTCGCCCAGTTTCCGGCTGGCAAGCTTTCCGACCGTATCGACCGCCGCTTCGTGCTGGCGGGGCTGGCGGCGCTTTGCGCTGTCGCAGGCCTTGCGATCGCCACCGTCCAGCCGTCGCATGTCTATGTGCTGATCGGCATGATTGCGGTCTATGGTGCGGCGGCCAATGCGCTCTACCCAATCGCGGTCGCGCACGCTAATGACTTTGCGTCCTCCGAAGATTTCGTCAAGGTCTCGGGCGGCCTGCTGCTGCTCTACGGCATCGGCACCATTATCGGCCCGACCCTTGGCGGTCCGATCATGACCTATTTCGGACCCTATGCGCTGTTCTTGGTAACGGCGACTTCACATCTGATGATAACCGCCTATTCTATCTTCCGCTCACGCAAGCGCGCGGCACTGACGACCGAGGAGAAGGACAACTTCTCCACTATGCCGACAGCACCTGCACCGCTGTTGACACCCGAAAGTGCCTCGCTTGATCCGAGAGCCCCGCAATATCCTGAAGAGGAAGCAGATTTGCAAAAGGGAGCAGGAATATGAGTATTTTCGATGACGATCTTCCGCAAAAGCAAGGCGCGACCCACATTGTCGGCAGTGATCTGACGCTGCTTTCCGTGGACGAACTGACCGCCCGCATCAACATTCTGACTGGCGAGATCGAACGGCTGGAACAGGAGCGAGAGAAGAAGTCCGCTGGTCGCAAAGCGGCTGAAAGCCTATTTAGCGCCAGATGAAAACCAATGCGGCCGACAAACGTTACGGCGCGCGACAGTTTTTCATTTACCATTAACCAAATATTAAGCTTTCTGAGAGATTACTATACATGTTCAGTTCTGCTGAACCTCAGGCAGTTTCTCCTATCGGCGAATTGGTCTGATTTTTCTCCCTGTTTTACCTTGAGAGCCGCTTTTGCGGCTCTTTTTTTATCTTGTTGGAAAACCTGCAAAACTGTGGGTATTAACCTTTCTTTAATAATCAGCTTGCGCATTTCAGCTATTGGTATCATCCTGAAAATACAAAGGCCGGAACAATTTACCCGCTAACTCCGTTGCCTCACCGTATCATGCGTAAGCAGGGATTAAAGAAATGTCGGAACAGGTTTTGAATACCATCAGCTTCGCCGGCCGCGCCGCAGCCTCGAACCAGTTCAAGACTCTCTATGCCGAGGGCATGGGCTTGGTGGAAGAAACGGCAAGCTACCTCGACGGCTCCGGTCGCGCAGCATCCAAGGTTCTCCCGCGCATGGCTTCGGTTCTTTACGCCGCAGAATCTATGCGCCTCACCACCCGCTTGATGCAGATGGCATCGTGGCTGCTGCTGCAGCGCGCTGTCAACAATGGCGAAATGACCCGCGATCAGGTTCTGAACGAAAAGAACAAGGTGCGCCTCGATAACTTTAACGTCGATCGCAACGCGCCGGGCTGGAACGATCTGCCGGAATCCTTCCGCGATCTGGTCGAGCGTTCGTTGCGCCTCCAGAACCGCGTTGCCCTTCTCGACCGCGAAATTTACCGCCCCACCGAGGCGAAGGTTCCCGACAACGAGAACAGCGTTCAGGCCCAGCTCAACCTGCTTCGCACCGCCTTCAACAGCAACTGATCGCGCAATTCCTATCGCATGATTTTGAAGAAGCAGGCTCCGGCCTGCTTTTTTATTTGGCCGCAGTTTAAAGCTCGCTCGCAGCTACCCACCGTTCTGAGCCGGAGGCCGCGTGCCAACCTCTCATTGGGCGGCTTCGTAAAGTACCGGGTAACATCCTGGATCTGTTGTCTTTTGTTGAATCAAAACGTTCCGGACACGCGCGATGCGATAGCCAACAGGTTGGTGGCCGCCACGTCTGACGAAGCGATCACCCGGCGCATCTTAAGTTTCCGAGATAGGCCAGATTTCGAGCCGAAGCCGCATTAAGGAGTTGTCAACGATAGCGGAGCGTCTTTCGGCAAGCTGACTTCATTGATTAAAATCTTAACTCGAAAATATACTGAAATTTGTGGGGGTGCGGCCTAGCTATCGGTCCAATATTAACTTGGTGTGCCGCAGTGTTAGAAGCATTACTCCCTCCGTCTCCCGCATCTTCTACGAAAAGCTCCACTTCTGGATCGTCAGGCTCTCAGTCCGCCACCGGCACATCCGGGCCGGCGAAGAGCGAAGCTCCGTCATCATCCACCCCCACCAGCCAGAGCTCCTCGGCCCAGCCAACGGCGAGCACCCCTGCTCCCGCCGAACACAATGACACCGATACCGACGATGGCACGTATTCTCCTACGCCGTCTCAGCCAGCAGCAGAGGAACCATCCCCTGCTCAGGGCCAGGCAGGCGATGAGGATGCACCCTCGGCTGTAGAGAACAATAATTCCGGCTCCCAGCCGGCCCCGTCAAATGCTCCTGTTCAAAACAGCGAGGCCGCACCGACCGGCGCACAACAACAGCCAGAGAGCGACAATTCCCAGCCAATGGCGAGCACCCCTGCTCCCGCCGAAGACAATGACACCGATACCGACGACGCCACGTATTCTCCTACGCCGTCTCAGCCAGCCGCAGAGGAACCATCCCCTGCTCAGGGCCAGGCAGGTGATGAGGATGCCCCCTCGGCTGTAGAGAACAATAATTCCAGCTCCCAGCCGGCTCCGTCAGATGCTCCTGTTCAAAACAGCGAGGCCGCACCGACCGGCGCACAACAACAGCCAGAGAGCGACAATTCCCAGCCAGCTGCAACTCAAACGCCAGTCAGCGGCGAAGCGGGTAGCCGCCCCAGTTCTTCGGCGCAGGTTGAGAACAAAGACGCCAGCCCTTCTTCTCAATCTCAGACAGGTAGAGACTTGCCGCCACGCACAAGCTCTCCCGCTACAACGGCACCATCCTCTCAAGTGCCAGCGAGACGACCTGCGACGGCCGCTTTGTCCGATAAAGCTGAGGATGTTTACGGCGTCGACATTATCAAATCGAGATCGTCACAGCGCGCACTTGCCGCTCAGGAGGATGCCGCAGAGACCGCAGCATATAACCGAGCAGTCGAGGTTCAAAGAGACCGCATTATACGAGGGCTTATCGACGCCATGAACCCGTCGACCGGCCAAAGCAACTTGCTATCACACGACAGCAAGGAAGAACCAAAACAGAGTCTGATTGAAGTTTATTACGCGCAAGCTTGAAGTCACCACCGCTCAGAGGATTTGCCTTTCAGGATCACGTTCTGAAAGGCCCCAGTCTCCTCTCCCCTCGACGCATCGCATGACAGTGGACGGAGTGAGCCATCTCTCCGTGTTGCCGGAAGCGCCGGACCAAGATTGGCTTGGAACACTTGTCCCTTCGCTACAGTGATTGGCCGGCACGTGCTTCGATGACTTTGCGAACTCCCTCCGCTGCCGAAAGCCGCCATCACCATCACGACGCCCGCCACCGCAACGAGGGCGGCGGCGATATCAGCAGGGCCACAATAGTCCCAAGTGCTGAAACCGCTCCTTCGGTATAGCTCACGGCTCCCGCGTCGAAATGGTCGTCGCGCAAGGCCAATGAGGGTGCGCAAACGGATCGTGCCGCCGAAAGCAAAACGTCCGGTTTCCGAAGCTCTGCTTGTCCTCCCATCAGACGCACAGTTCTCTATCGTCTTTGATCGACGCACCGTGCTTTATGGAAATCGATTCCAATTTTCAGGCCGATACTGCAGGCAACAAAAAACCCCGGATCGCTCCGAGGTTGTTTTGTAGTCCATAGTCAAACGGATTAGAGGCCGAGGCCGCCGAAACGCTTGTTGAACTTGGAAACGCGACCGCCGCGGTCCATCAGCTGCTGGTTGCCACCAGTCCAGGCCGGATGGGACTTGGGATCGATTTCGAGGTTCATAACTGCGCCCTCGGAACCCCAGGTCGAACGGGTTTCGTATTCGGTACCATCGGTCATGACAACTTTGATCATGTGATAGTCGGGATGGATTTCAGCCTTCATGACAATCTTCCTGCGTAAGTGGGTGCGGACCATTTGCCGCAATTGCGTCAACTGAGCCGATTCAATAAATGAAACCATGAGCCTTTCGGCCATGGCTTCCCAATTTGATGCGGAGCCTATACATGAAGGGCGCCGAGATAACAAGTGCCTGCCGGTCACGGCAAGACACATATCAGGACGCGAAAAAAGCGTTGCCGCCGGGCGTTACCGCCTCTGCGGCATGAAGGAGTGATGGACGTGGCAGACATTGAGGCACAGAAGCCGGCAGGGCGCAGAACCTTGAAACCTCTGGCGAGCCTCTTTCCCTATCTCAAGCGCTACCGCGGACTGGTTGCCGCCGCACTTTGCGCACTCGTTCTGTCTTCCGCCACAACGCTTGCCCTGCCGCTTGCCGTTCGCCGCATTATCGATCACGGCTTTGAAGCCACCGACGGCGCGATGATCAACAACTATTTCGCCATGCTTTTGGCGATCGCCATCGTTCTCGCGCTCGCCAGCGCCATGCGCTATTATTATGTGATGATTATCGGCGAGCGCGTCGTCACCGATCTGCGCCGCGATGTCTTTGCGCACCTCACCTCCTTGTCGCAGGCCTTCTTCGATACGAACCATTCCGGCGAGCTGACCTCGCGCCTGACCGCCGATACCGTGCAGATCCGCTCCGCTTTTGGCTCGTCTGCATCTGTGGCGCTGCGCAACACGCTGCTCTGTCTCGGGGCGGTCGCGATGATGGTCTACACCAGTCCGAAGCTTGCTGGTCTTGCGCTGCTGGCCATCCCCTTCATCGTCTTCCCGCTGATTGCCTTTGGCCGGTCGGTGCGCTTACGCTCCAGAAACACGCAGGATACGCTAGCCGCGTCCTCCGCCTTCGCCTCCGAAACAATTGCGGCAAGCCGCACCATCCAGTCCTTCAACGCCGAGCAACTGGCAAACAGCCGTTACGATGCGGCAGTGGAAAAGGCCTATCAAGGTGCCCGTGCGGCAATCAGCGCCCGCGCCATTCTGACCGCTGTCGCCATCAGTCTCGTCTTCGGCAGCGTCGTTGCGATCCTCTGGTATGGCGCGCAGAGCGTTTTGAGCGGCGCGATCTCCGGCGGCACGCTCAGCCAGTTCGTGCTCTATTCGGTTATCGCCGCAAGCTCGCTCGGTCAGCTTTCCGAAGTCTGGGGTGAGCTGTCGCAGGCAGGTGGTGCCGCCGAGCGCCTGTCCGAATTGCTGGAAGAAAGGTCTCCGGTCGAAGAACCCGCTGCACCCGTGTCGCTTCCCGTTCCGCCAAGGGGCGAGGCAAGCTTCGAGCATGTGGCGTTTCATTATCCGAAAGGCGGCGGCAAGCCCATCATCTCGGATCTCTCCTTCCGGGTCGCCTCCGGGGAAACCGTGGCGATCGTCGGGCCTTCGGGTGCAGGAAAAAGCACTGTCTTTTCGCTTTTGATGCGCTTCTACGATCCTCAATCGGGTCTCATCACCATCGACGGTACCGATATCCGCACTGTCACGCTGAAAGACTTGCGCTCCAGGCTGGCCATCGTCCCGCAGGACGTCGCGATCTTCGCCTCTTCCATCCACGACAATATTGCCTTCGGCAGACCCGATGCGACGCGTGAGCAGGTTCAGGCTGCTGCGAAAGCCGCCCAGGCCGATGGCTTCATTGCAAGATTGCCCGAAAGCTACGATACCGTGGTGGGCGAACGTGGCGTCACACTTTCCGGCGGCCAACGCCAGCGCATCGCCATTGCCCGCGCCATTCTGCGCGACGCGCCGATCCTGCTCCTCGATGAAGCAACCTCGGCACTCGATGCCGAAAGCGAAACACTGGTGCAGAAGGCGCTGGATGAGCTCATCGCCAAGCGCACCACCATCGTCATCGCCCATCGGCTTGCGACCGTGCTGAAGGCCGACCGCATTCTGGTGATGGATGAAGGCCGCATCATCGAGGAAGGCACCCATCAAAGCCTGATCCGCCAGGGCGGTCTTTATGCCAAGCTTGCGCGCCTGCAATTCAACACAGGCGTCAACGACGACATTCCATTGGCGAAGTCCGTCTGAGAGCGCGCAGGCGCGCTCCCTCTTGATCCCCGATCAGCGCTCGGTCAGTTTCAACTCGATACGACGGTTCTGCGAACGCGCGTCCGGTGTGTCGCCTTCCGCCAGCGGCTGATATTCGCCAAAGCCTGCTGCGACCAGACGGTTGGCCGGCACACCCTTGGAAATCAGAAACTTGACCACCGATGTGGCGCGGGCCGACGAAAGCTCCCAGTTGTCGCGGAAGCGTCCGGACCCTGACAACGGCACATTGTCGGTATGACCGTCTACCCGCAGCACCCAGTTGATTTCCGGCGGGATTTCCTTGGCAAGATCGATGAGCGCCGTGGCAAGCTTCGCCATCTCTACCTGCCCTTCCGGATTGAGATCCGTTCCGCCGGATGGGAAGAGAACTTCGGACTGGAAGACGAAGCGGTCGCCGACGATGCGGATGTTCTCGCGGTCGGAGAGGATTTCACGCAGGCGCCCGAAGAAGTCCGAGCGGTAGCGGTTCAATTCCTGCACGCGCTGCGCCAGCGCCACATTGAGGCGGCGGCCTAGATCGGCAATCTTGACCTGAGATGAGGCATCCTTGGCCTCCGACGCCTGCAAGGCGGCTTCCACCGAGGCGATCTGGGCTCTGAGCGCTGCAATCTGCTGGTTCAGCAATTCGATCTGTGACGATGCTCTCGCACCGGCCTCGCGCGCATCCTCCAGCTCATTCGTCAACTGACCGACGCGGGCATTGGCAGCGGAACTGTTTCCGGCACCGGCATCGAGCAGCGCCTGCAGGCGCGAGCGCTCGCTTTCGGATGCGGCCAGTGTCGATTGCAGATTGGCAAGGGTGTCTTCAATATCTTGCTTGCTGCCCTTTTCCAGCGCCAGCAACTCGGTCAGTTCGGCAATCTGACTGTTAAGGCGGGTCAGAACCTCATCCTTGCCGGAAATTTCGCGCGAAAGCACGAACTGCGCCAGCACGAAGACGGTGAGCAGGAACATGATCGCCATCAAAAGCGTCGACAGCGCATCGACGAAACCTGGCCAGTAATCCACGCCTCTGTCGCGGCGGCGGTTGCGCGCAAGCGCCATGATCAATCGCTCCCGTTATCGTGCGGGAGGGAACGTTTGGACGCCGCCTTCTGGTCGGCATCAATGCGTGCGGTCAGACGGTCGAGCGTACGGCGCAGCGCCTTCGATTCCTCCTGCTGCGCTTCGATCCAGTCGCGCAGCATCTGCTGCTCGCCGCGCATATTCTTGACCAGCCCTTGAATGCCTTCGGCAAGATTATGCATGGCGGCAACCGAACGCTCGGTGCCAATCACGCTGCTGGCTGCGGCAGGCTTGCCATCGACGAGAAGATCGGCGCCGGTATCGGTGACGGAAGACAGCCAGTTTTCCAGCTGCGTATAGAACCGGTTCTGCGCACGACCGGCCTGCAGATCGAGAAAACCGAGGATGAGCGAGCCGGAAAGACCGAGCAGCGAGGACGAAAACGCCGTGCCCATACCCGAGAGTGGCGCAGTCAGACCGGATTTCAGCGACGAGAGGATATCGGAGCTGTCGCCGGAACTCGGGTCCAACCCCTGAATAACACCACTAATGGCACCAATCGTGCCGATCAAACCCCAGAAGGTGCCGAGCAGACCGAGAAAGACCAGTAGACCGATCATATAACGCGACGTATCGCGCTGCTCATCCAGGCGCGTGGCGATGGAATCGAGGATCGAGCGCTGAGTGACGGCAGACACGCGCACTTCGCCGCGCTTGCCGATCAACGTGCGCATGGGCGCTAGAAGTTTTGGCGGACGGCCCGCCTTGTCGACGCTTCCGGCAGCCTGGAAATTATTGAACCAGCGCACTTCGGGACGCAGGTTGAAGATCTGCGTGAACACCAGAATGACGCCGATGGCGAGAACGCCGAGAATGAAACCGTTGAGGCCCGGATTGCTCATGAAGGCCGCTTCTGCCTGGCGGAACAAAATGGCAGCGATGAAGGCCACGATGATGAGAAAGATCAGCATCGTCCACAGGAACGGCGTTGGACTGGATAGCTTGTGGTGATAGTCTTTCGTCAGCGGTTTCTCGACGCCGACATCGAGCAGTTCCGTATCCGCCATAAACCCATTCCTCTGATGCTGCCACGACCATTGCCCCAGGACTTGAGGCGTCAGCATGGTTCGGAGCGGAAGCTAGAGTAAAAATACGACGAATTGAAGTGTAAAAGCCTTGAGAGAACAAAGCTTTTTGAGAGGGAGGCTCAGGTGTTGTTCGATCATAAGGTACGAGATCGAACGCATGGGCATCATGGTGGAAGCGGCGAGTGTTAGAGCAAGGTCTCCTCAACCACCCTCATTCCTGTGCTTGTCACAGGAATCTGGCCGTCGCGCGTCGGCGCGACGAGTAAACATTGCTCCAGACCAAAGACTTGGACTGACTGGATTCCTGTGACAAGCACAGGAATTCGGCACAGGGGCAACTCTAAGTCCTATCAGCGACCCGGAACCGGGCGGTTGACCACTTCCAGCAGAGCCTTCTGAATATACTCGTTGCCGGCAACCACACTGCGGCTTTCGAACATGCTGTTGGCCCCGCCCATGTCGGAGACGAAACCGCCAGCCTCACGGATGAGAACGATGCCCGCAGCAATATCCCAAGGCGACAGTTCCGCTTCCCAGAAGCCGTCGAAGCGGCCGGCTGCGACATAAGCGAGATCGAGCGCTGCCGCACCCATGCGGCGCACGCCCGCGGTTTCGCCCATAACGTGGCGAAGCTCGACGAGGAACTTGCCGTGGTTGCCGCGCCCCAGATGCGGAACGCCGCAGCAGACGACGCTGTCGGAAAGCTGCTTTCGGGCTGCCACGCGAATGCGGCGGTCATTGAGGAATGCCCCGCCGCCACGCTCTGCGGTGTAGAGCTCATCCGTTGCCGGGTTGAAGATGACGCCTGCGACGATTTCGCCGCTACGCTCCAGACCGATGGAAACGGCAAATTGCGGAATGCCATGCAGGAAGTTGGTGGTGCCGTCCAGCGGATCGACGATCCAGCGATGCGCGCCATCGGTGCCGATTTCCTCGCCGCCCTCTTCGCCGAGGAAGCCATAGGTGGGACGCGCCTTCATCAGCTCGTCACGAACGATCTTCTCGGCCTTAAGATCGGCCTGCGAAACGAAGTCGCTCGGTCCCTTGACCGATACCTGCAGGTTCTGCACTTCACCGAAGTCACGCGCCAAAGACTTTCCCGCCTTCAGGGCGGCCTGAACCATGACATTGAGAAGGGCTGAACGGGCCATGAAAACATTCCTGGAAGGTGGCTGAACCTGCCGGACAAAAGCGGACAGGCAGGCATATCGGTTTCTATTTTAGGTTTGCGGGTTCAAGACCACAAAACGCGCCGAAATTCAAGGCTAAAGCATGCCGCGTAAAAGTGTGAGGCGGTTTTACGGTAACCACATGCGATGAGACGAAGCATGTCGCGAAACACTGTGCGGCGGTTTTGCCGTCAGTTGGGCCGGAACTTGTTGGCTGCATCGATCGCCTTCTTCTGCTGATCGTCCTCGATGCCGAGATAGAAATCTTCCAGTGCCGGGTCTTTCAGGCCAGCGCGGCGCGACAGCACATACCACTTGGCTGCCTCGACGGGGTCCGGGCGGGTTCCCAGCGCCTGGATGTAGAGATGCGCGACCTTGTTCTGCGCCACCACATTGCCCCGCTGCGCGGCTCCGTTGAGCCAGCGGAAACCTTCCTCCAGATCCCGCTCACCACCCGTACCATTGACCAGCCAGATGCCAAGATCGACCTGCGCGGTATCGAAGCCTGCCTTTGCCGCCCGCGTCAGCCATTCGCGCGCTTTCGCCTTCTTGTCCTTCGGCACTTCGGGTACGTTCAGGTAGATTTGCGAAACGGCATATTGCGCATCCGCCACGCCCTTCTCCGCCGAGGTTTCGTAGAAAGGCAGTGCCGCCATCAGACCCGCTGGCCCTGGCGTCTGCGAAACGAGTATCTGAGCCCAGTTGAAGGCGGCCTCCGGATTTCCGGATTCGGCAGCGCGGCGCATGTAGTCGTCCGCCAGCGTCTTATCGTGCTTGGCGAGCCTGCCTTCCATGAGGATCAGCGCGTATTTGAACATGGCGACCGGATCGCCGTTTTTGGCGGCCTGCTCGTACCAGAAGGCGGCAGTCTTTTCATCGCGGGCGATACCAAGGCCGCGGCTCATCATTTCCGCCACCAGCGTCTGCGCCGCCGCGTCGCCCTCTTGCGCGCGGGTCAGCGCCTTGTCCAGCGCCTGTACATATTCGCCGCGCTGATAATGACCATAGGCCTCATCGACCTTGCCCTTGAATTCCTTTTCCGCCGGCAGTGGCGGAAGCTCCGCACCCATGCGCTGATAAACGGTGACACCTTGGGAGGGCTGCAAATCCTTCTGCTCTCCACCGGTGACGCGCCCTTTGCGCAGCGGGTCGGCATCCTTGTCAGCCGGTCGGGACAATACGTCCGGTGCCTGGCTTGCCGCCGGTCCGAAATCGGTATCTTCGTCACTAGCACCCTCGCCGCCTGCACTCTCACCCCCACCTGCCTGTGGCTGAAGACCAGGCAGAAGATCGGCATTCGGCTGCGGCTGGCCTTGGGGCTGGCCTTGCTGCGGCGCTGGCTGCTGACCGACAGCACGTGTCTGTGGCTTGGGCTGCTGGCTATCGCTTTGCCCCTGCGCAAAGGCAGGCGCCGCGACCAGGGCGGAAGCAAGGGCCAGAAGCGAGGCCGATCGGGAAAGGCGAAGCAAGCGAAGGATCATCGCCCGTATCAACCGCCAAACCGTGGCGCTTTTTCGTCAAGCAATGCATTGGCTTCTGCAACGGCCTGCGCCGCACCACCCGCATGGCCGAAGACGGCCTGACGCAGGGCCACGAATTCAACGCCGCTTTCGGCCACCGCAACCACCGAAGCCACATCCGAACCGCCCATGACGATAGCCGGAATTTCAATCATCGACGCCCACCATTCGCCAAGTGCGACGTTTTTCGGGTGCGGCTCGGGCTTGATATCGCCTTCCAGCTTGCCGAAGAAGATGTAATCCGGGTTCGCTTCGCCCTGCTCCAGCGCCTTGTGCCGATCATCGGCATTGCCGCCGCCGACGATCAGCTTTGGCGTGAATTTTTCAACAGCTTCGGCAAGTGGCTCCAGGCCGCCCACCACATGCAGACCGTCGGCCTTCACCCGGCCAGCCACGCGGCTGTCACCGGCTACCAATGCTGCCGCCCCTGCCGCCTGCACGATTGGCACCAGCACTTCCGCACGCTTCTGGAAGCTGTCGTCATCGAGCGCGTATTGGGGAATGATGACGGAGGCGACATCGCCGCCCCTGAGGGCATCCTCCAGCGCCTTGGCTTGCAGGCCAGCGTCTTCGCCTTGCGGTACGATCAGAACCAGGCGGCAGCGATCTTCAGGAGAACCCATGATTTTTCCATTTCCCGCAGAAAGAACGCTTCATCGCCAATCTGCACTCGTTTTCACATCCCTTTTCCGATAAACCGGACTGCACGAAGGATCAACAGTCGATCGCCGGACTCTTTGCGGTCTTTCCGCTCCTGCCCGCCTGGAAATTCGCCTCCCATCGCCTCGCTCATCAAGTCTCAGCCATGTCTCTCGATCTCCATTTCTTCCTTGTTGCCATACCCGCCGTCATTCTTGTCGGCCTGTCGAAAGGAGGGCTTGGCGGTGCCTTGGCTCTCATGGGCGTACCGCTGATGGCGCTTGCCGTGCCGCCGGTGCAGGCGGCAGCCATCTTCCTGCCCATCCTGATCGTCATGGATCTGGTGGCTCTCTGGGCATGGCGCCACCATAACCACCGCGAAACGTTGCTTTTGATGCTGCCGGGCGCCCTTGCGGGCATCGCGCTCGGCTGGGCCACCTCGACGCTGATTTCGCCCAATGCCATGCGGCTCGTGGTAGCCGCCGTCACCATCATCTTCGTGTTGCGCTATTTCTATGAATCGTACCGCATGCGCGGCGGACATGAGATTGCACCGAAGCCGCAACGACCGGCAGCGGCAACGCTCTGGTCCAGCCTTTCCGGCTATGCCAGCTTCGTGGCGCATGCGGGCGGCCCACCCTTCCAGATCTATGTGCTGCCGCTGAAACTGGACCCCAAGACCTATACCGGCATGAGCGTGCGTTTCTTCGCCATCATGAACGCGGTCAAACTCATCCCCTATTTTGCACTTGGCGCGCTGGATTCCACCAACCTCACCACCTCCGCGACGCTTCTGCCGGTAGCGATGATTGCCACATTTGCCGGTGCCAAAGTGGTCAAATATATGAAGCCTGCCGTCTTCTACCCGCTGATGTACGGCATGGCCTTCATCGCTGCCCTGAAGCTCTTGTGGGATGGCCTGGCTGCCTGATGGTGCAGCGACTGGAAAAAGCACCTTTTTCTTTAAGACGCCGCCAGCAAAAAGGCCCTGATCGCGCTATGCAACCAGGGCCTCGAACTTTTGCCGCTTCTCAGGCGCCGCCAGCGCCCTGCGGCCTCAATAATCATTGATAATCAATGTTTCGTGGTCGCTTTCAGCCTCTGCAACTCGTCTTTCAGGCGCAGCTTTCTGCGTTTAATGTCTGCAATCTCCCGGTCGTCGGAAGATGGGGAAGCAAGAATACTTTCGAGCTCCTCCTCCAGAGCACCGTGTTTCTTTTCGAGCGATGCAATATGAGCCTGAATGGTCATGCGGCACGTCCTTCCTAGTTGAACCTACCTCCAGCTCTCCAATCGCTGGAGTTTCAGGTTTACGACACCAATGTGACATGGAAAGCGAGGTTTGTCGAAGGCGAAATCGAGGCAATAGTGCGGCAAAAATGCTGGCAAGGAAAACTTCCCGTTACTGCCATTTGATGGTACAGGCACGAGGACGAATAACAAACATGCCGGATGGCGGTCCGGTTCATTACAATGGGGACGACGAGATGCCCGACCAGGAACAGGCGGACGTCCGGCTTACGCTGGCAAGGCTGAGGCAGGAGCACGAGGATTACGACGCGGCCATCAACGCGATGATCCAGACCAGTTGCGAAGCGCTCAGAATTCAAAGAATGAAAAAGAAGAAGCTGGCGATCAAAGACAAGATGACCCAGATCGAAGATCAGATCATCCCGGATATCATCGCCTGACAAACCCTGACGCCCAAAGTCTCTGGACAAGGAGAGGCCGCTTGACCACCGAAACTCCGCCCGTCGCCATCATCATGGGAAGCCAGTCGGACTGGGAAACCATGAAGAACGCCGCCGATACGCTGGACGCGCTCGACATCGAATATGAGGCGCGCATCGTTTCCGCCCACCGCACGCCGGAACGGATGTTCGATTTCGCAACGAATGCGAAAGACGAAGGCTTCAAGGTCATCATCGCCGGTGCAGGCGGTGCCGCCCACCTGCCAGGCATGACGGCGGCGCTCACGCCTCTTCCGGTCTTTGGCGTGCCCGTTCAGTCGAAAACCATGTCCGGTCAGGACAGCCTCTATTCGATCGTGCAGATGCCGGCAGGTATTCCGGTCGGCACACTTGCCATCGGCAAGGCAGGCGCCATCAACGCAGCCCTTCTCGCTGCCGCCGTGCTGGCGCTTTCGGATGAAGATTTGGCCGACCGGCTGGACAATTACCGCGCCCGCCAGACTGCGATCGTTGCTGAATACCCCATGGACGCGCCGCAATGAAATCCTCCACCATCGGTATCATCGGCGGCGGCCAGCTTGGCCGCATGCTGGCCATGGCAGCCGCCCGTCTCAACTTCCGCACCGTCGTCCTGGAGCCACAGGCCGATTGCCCGGCGGCCCAGGTCTGTAATCGCCAGATCGTCGCGGCTTACGATGACGAGAAGGCTTTGGCCGAACTCGCAAGCCTCTGCGATGTCGTGACCTACGAATTTGAGAACGTGCCCGTCGTTGCCGCGGAAACGCTTGCCGCCTCCGTGCCGGTTTATCCACCGGCTGAGGCGCTGAGCGCCTCGCAGGATCGCCTGACGGAAAAGCGCTTCCTCAATGGTTGCGGCATTCCGACAGCAGATTTCCGCGCCGTCGACGATCAGGCGGGCCTGGAAGCGGCACTTGCGGAGTTTGGCGGCAAGGGCGTGCTGAAGACCCGGCGCATGGGCTATGACGGCAAGGGCCAGCGCGTCTTCAAGGGCGGCGAAGACCTGACCGGTGCCTTCGATGCGCTTGGCAAGGTGCCGCTGATTCTGGAAAGCTTCGTTGCTTTCGAGCGTGAGATTTCAATCATCGCTGCGCGTTTTCAGGATGGCACCGTCACCTGTTACGATCCGGCCGAAAACGTTCACCTGAACGGCATTCTCCACACCTCGACGATCCCCGCCGATCTCTCTGACGCGGCTAGAGCGGTCGCGGTGGAATCGGCGCAGAAGCTACTTGCTGCGCTCAACTATATCGGCGTCGTCGGTATCGAGTTCTTCGTGCTGGCGGATGGTTCGCTGGTTGCCAATGAGATGGCGCCGCGTGTCCACAATACCGGCCACTGGACGGAAGCGGCTTGTGTGGTTTCGCAGTTCGAGCAGCATATCCGCGCAGTCTCAGGGCTCGCGCCCGGCAGCACTCAGCGTCATTCCGATTGTGTGATGACCAATCTGATTGGCGACGACATCGACAGCGTTCCGGAATGGCTCGCCCAAAAAGATTGCCTCGTGCATCTTTACGGCAAGACGGAAGCCCGTCCGGGCCGCAAGATGGGCCACGTGACGCAACTCACCAACGCTGGAAAGCCGGGGTTTTCCCGGTAAAAGCTTGCGTAGCGTGTTGACAGGCCGGTGCCGACAGGGTATCTGCCTGCCAACCGAAAAAGGCGCGCCCCGTTGCGCGCTTTTGATTGTTTAGATTATGCGTGCGAAAGCCCGCCAAACTGCGGACCAGAAAAATGAAGATCAAGAACTCGCTCAAAGCGCTTAAGGCTCGTCACCGCGACAACCGTCTGGTTCGCCGCAAGGGCCGCGTCTACATCATCAACAAGCAGAACCCACGCTTCAAGGCTCGTCAGGGCTGATTGCGTTGCTGGAGTGCTCCGTTTGAGAAAGCGGATCACTTTGTTGATAGAAGACAGAATTCGATTTCCTAATTGGCGCATACGGATTATCGTGATCCGCATGCGCCAATTTCGTTTTTGTGCCCTTCTCCTCGCCTCGCTCAGCCAGCTTGCCCCGGCCACGGCCCTTACCGCCCATGCCGCGGAGCCCGTAGCGGCAACGCCTCAAACGGAGCAGCCTGCTCCGAAGGATCCCGTCGGCGATCTCTTCGACAGCCTGAAGAAGGAACGCGACGCCAAAAAGGCTCGCGTCATCGCCACCGAGATTGTCGGCGAGTGGAGCGATTCCGGCAGCCCCACCATCAACCTGTTGATGAAATGGGCAGAGGAAGCCAGCGACGAAAAGCGCAGCGCTGCGGCTTACGACTTCCTGGATCAGGCCATCTTCCTCGACCCCGACTTCGCCGGCGCCTGGTACCGCCGCGCCATGGTCCATCTGGCAGACGGCGACACCCGCAAGGCCATGGCGGACCTCAACAGCACGCTGGAAAAAGAACCCCGATTCTTCCCTGCGCTTTCGGGCCTCGCCAATATTCTCGAAAGCTCCGAGCGCAATGAGACGGCAATGAAAGTCTGGGAGCGCTATCTGGCACTTTATCCTGCGGATAAGGACGCGCAGAAGGAAATGAGCGAGCTTTCGGAGAAGCTGGCGGGTACGCGGAGTTAACCGGCTTGGTGCTTCTGCTGCACTGTGTCAGGTGTCGTTAAGGCCCGCTTGGCAATCCGCGCATTCACCGCCGATTTGCGGCAACTGCCCAGAGACCATACCTTAGCCGCATCATACCAACATCGACCCCATTCGCGACGTCATCCTCGGGCTTGACCCGAGGACGCATAGCCTGCCAGCAGATCGAAAATAGATGGATGCTCGGGTCAGGCTCGAGCATGACGGAGGGCGGTGTTAGCACGCGCACTACGATCCGACTGTAAGGATCGACTCTCTCGCCTCAACCAACGCCACAAAGCAAAATCGCCGCAGAAGCGGCGATTTAACAGATCAACCATGGCTGAGCCCGAGGCTCACTCCATGCCGAGTGCTGCCATATAGGTCTGAAGAATGGTCTCTTCCTCGATACGCTCATTGGCGTCCTTCTTGCGAAGGCGAATGATGGTGCGGATCGCCTTGGTGTCGTAACCACGGCCCTTGGCCTCGCCCATGACATCCTTGATATCGCCCTGGATTGCCGCTTTCTCTTCCTCAAGGCGCTCGACACGCTCGATGAATTGACGCAGTTCGGCGGCGGCGACGGTTTCGGTTGTGGGTGTATCGTCCATTCGATGATCCTTCAATATCTCGGCTCGTTCGAGAGCCCGTTCGGTGTGCGGCGGCATGTCCGCCTGCTGCCCGTGAAAGGCAGCCAAATTTCCCGGCTGGTGAACTGCCCGTGGAAAGGCCTCACGTCAAGCTGATTCCGGTGCGTGCCCGCTATTCCTTCGGGCGGTTTTCCTCGAAGGCGGCTTTCTGGCCGTCACTTGCTTCGCGCTGATGCAAACGCTTCCAGTCCTCATAAGGCATGCCGTAGATGATCTGACGGGCCTCGTCCTTGCTGAGATCGGTGCCTGCATCCTTTGCTGCATCCGCATACCAGTTGGACAGGCAGTTGCGGCAGAAACCAGCAAGATTCATCAGGTCAATATTCTGCACCTCGGGCCGCTCTCGCAGGTGGTTCACCAGCCGGCGAAAGGCGGCTGCCTCGAACTCGGTTCTCTGCTTGTCTTCAAGCTCGCTCATATCGATGTCGCCTTTCAATAAGGGCCAGTCCGCGAGGCGAACTGCTGATATTCGTGCAGGGTGGGATCGTCATTCATTGCGGCGAAAATGGGAGCAAGGCGCTCAGCCCAGGCAGCAATCCCCGCCCCTTCGCCAATCAGATCCTGGCGCACTTCTAGAAGCGCGTGTGGGATGCCCTTCAACATGCAGTGGCGATACATGGTGTCGCCCTTCAGAGCGCCATCGTAAGGCTCGTTGTCGCCCACCAGAATGTCGCCACTCGATCTCAGATGATCAATCAGCGGATGAACGGCACGATGGTCCGTGTCCCACAGAACAGCCGCGTGCCAGGGACGCGGAACGGATTTCCAGAACGGCGTGTAGGAGTGCAGCGAAAACACCAGCGGCGCCTTGCCGGACATTTCCGCTGTCTTTGTCAGCACACGGTCCACGGCATTGTGATAGGGACGATGATAAGAGTTGAGCCGCTTCTGCCACTCCTCGTCGGTGATCGGATGATTACCCGGCACGATCGCGCCATCGGAAATCTTCATGATCAGCGTGGGATCGTCTTCCCCGCGATTGGGATCGATCAGCAGGCGGGAAAACCGGCCCATCACGGCAGGCACGCCAAGGCTTCCCGCCAGCATTCGCGTCAAACCTTCCACACCTATGTCATAAGCAATATGGCGCTCGAAGGCGGATTGCGGTAGACCGAGATTGCCGTAAGCTTCTGGAAGAAGGTTCATGGCGTGGTCTGCTAGCAAAACCATGCCTTTGTCATAATCGCCTTCTATGATTTCGTATGGCTGAAAGTCTGGCATAATTGATTTCTGGATTGAATTTGGGACAGCGATTGGGAGAGACGTTTGATGGCATGGCTTGACGCCACGCGCAAGTTTGCACGGACAAACGGCCATCGACAGCACCGCACCAGAGACCCGACCTGACAATATAATCGATTAAACTCGCGTTGACATTCTTGGGCCTCCGCGCCTAGAAGTGTTTTCACTATAACCATGGAATCCGGATGGACGCCGTGACATACACATTCTCCGCTCTCCTCAAGAAGCACCGGCGCGCGATCCGCACTCTTACCGCAGCCGCCGTCCTCTCTTCTCCCCTTCTCGCAGCGCAGCCGGCATGGGCGGATTTCCGCGTCTGCAACAGCACGCAAAATCTCGTTGGCGTTGCCATTGGTTACCGCGCAAAGGAAGGCTGGGTCAGCGAAGGCTGGTGGCAGGTGCCTGCTTCCACATGCGCGACCCTGATCGAGGGTGAGCTGCAATCGCGCTATTATTACCTCTACGCTGAAGATGCCGCCCGCGGCGGTCGCTGGACCGGCGACGTCAACATGTGCGTGGCAGAAAACGAATTCAAGATCACCGGTGTCGATGATTGCTATGCCCGCAGCTTCCAGCGCATGGGCTTCAAGGAATACGATACGGGCAGGCAGGGAAGCTGGATGGTCCAGCTTTCGGACACGCCAGGAACACAGGAAAGTCAGAACTGATGAAGCGTAACCGCAAAGTCAAAATCCTTGCAACTCTCGGCCCCGCTTCGGCAGAAGAGGCGATGATCGAGAAGCTTCATCTTGCCGGCGCCGATCTCTTCCGCATCAATATGAGCCATGCGAGCCACGATCTGATGCGCACGCTGATCCAGCGTATTCGCTCTGTCGAAAGCCGCAACGGCCGTCCGATCGGCATTCTGGCGGATTTGCAGGGACCGAAGCTGCGCGTCGGCAAGTTTGCCGATACCAAGGTCGATCTCGTCGCTGGTCAGACCTTCACGCTCGACAACAACGAGGCCCCTGGCGACAAGAACCGCGTCTTCCTGCCGCATCCGGAAATCCTCGAATCCGTCAAGCCCGGCGACCGGCTGCTGATCGATGACGGCAAGCTGCATCTGCGCGCTGAAAAATGCGACGGCAAGAGCATCGTCACTACCGTCGTCTCCGGCACCAAGATTTCCGACCGCAAGGGCATCAGCCTGCCCGACACGCTGCTTGGCGTAGGCGTTCTGACCGACAAGGACCGTTCCGACCTCGCCGCCGTTCTGGCGACCGAGGAAGTCGACTGGGTTGCTCTTTCCTTCGTTCAGCGTCCAGAAGATCTGGCGGAAGTGCGCAAGATTGCCGGCAACCGCGTCGGCCTGATGTCGAAGATCGAAAAGCCGCAGGCCATCGAACGCATCGATGAGATCATCGAACTGTCCGACGCGTTGATGGTGGCCCGCGGCGACCTTGGCGTCGAAATGCCGCTCGAAGCCGTTCCCGGCATCCAGAAGCAGCTGACCCGCGCCTGCCGCCGCGCCGGCAAGCCAGTGGTCGTTGCCACGCAGATGCTGGAATCGATGATTTCCGCCCCGGTTCCGACCCGCGCCGAAGTCTCCGACGTTGCAACCGCCGTTTTCGAAGGCGCAGATGCGATCATGCTGTCTGCCGAATCCGCGTCCGGCGATTACCCGGTCGAAGCCGTCTCCACCATGGCCTCCATCGCCAGCACCGTGGAACAGGATCCGCACTATTCCAACATCATCTACGCGCAGCGCGCCCAGCCGGAAGCAACCGGCGCGGACGCCATTTCGCTTGCTGCCCGCCAGATTGCCGAAACGCTGCGTCTTTCCGCAATCGTCACCTACACCTCGTCCGGCACCACCGGCCTTCGCGCTGCGCGCGAGCGTCCGCAGGTTCCGATCATCGCCCTCTCGCCGATCATCCAGACGGCCCGCCGTCTCTCTGTCGTCTGGGGCCTGCACTGTGTGGTCACGAGCGACGCGAGCGATCTCGACGACATGGTCAACCGCGCATGCCGCATCGTCGTGGCGGAAGGCTTCGGCAAGCCCGGCGACCGCATCATCATCTCGGCCGGTGTTCCGCTCGGCACGCCCGGCGCTACCAACCTGGTTCGCATCGCCTATATCGGGCAGGACGGCCAGAGCGGCGTTTAAGAGCGTATTCCGCGATAAGCGGGACTACGCTTTTGCGATGGAAGCTGTCGTCGAAGATCGCTTCTGTCTTTGAACAGGTATCGGAGAGGTAAGCTCGGCCTACCCTTCTTTCGTTCCAAAGGCCAAGCGTCTCAAGGATCGAGCCTTCCGCTTCTATCTCGGCAAGGCCCGAGAGCCCGCAACGAACAAAAAAGCCAGCGCGTCTCACGACACGCTGGCTTTTTTGATGAATATCCACGCGCTACCCAGCGGGACGACACCCGCCCGAACCGAATTCGCTTCCGGCAAACCCGGTGCATCGGTTTAAAAAATCAGAGCCCACTTCACGCGTTCCCAAGACTGAAAAACGTCCTGGCGACGATCGCGCATGGTAAGACCACGCATCAACGGGTCAATGTTCCTGATAGGCTGCAATCACGATATTGGCCTGCGCTGTGCTCATCGACCTAAGCTGCGTTGCCGAAAAGGCTGAGAGGTGGGTGGAGTCCATGCCGCTGAGCGATGTCGTGCTGAGCCCCTTGAGCGCAGCGTTCTTGATGGACGCGATCTCGTCGGCGGTGAAGCTGTTCAGTTCCGCTGCCGAAAGGGTTGCCAGTTGTTTTGCATTCAGGGCAGCCACCTGCGCTTGGGTGAGCGCCTCGATGCTGCCGGAACTGAGAGCTTCGAATTGCTCGCTCGTCAGAGACGCAATCTGCTTCGTACTCATGGCCGACAGAACTTGTGTCGTCAGATTGGAAATGACGGAGGTGGAAAGACCGGCGACCTGCTGCGGCGACAAAGCCGCAAATTGAGCAGGCGTCAGCGCCTGGAGCTGCTGGGAGGTCAACGCCTTGATCTGCACCGTGGACAGCGCCGAAATCTGGCTGGTCGTCAGCGCAGTCAAAAGCCCGGTGGACAACCCGGCGATGGTCGCCGTCGATAATCCGGGAAGCGCCCTCTTCTGCAAGGCGGCGATTTCCGCTGAGGTGAAGCTGTTGATCTCTTCCGCAGAGAAGGTTGCCATCTGCAACGCGGAAAGCCCGGTAATCTGGCTCTCGTTCAGCGACGCAATGTCGCCGGAGCTGAGTGCCTGAAACTGTGCCGCGGTCAGCGAACCGATTTGCCGTGAGGTCAGGCTCGCCAGAGTATCGTCGTCCAGTCCGGCAATGGTGGCGGTCGAAAGGCTGGCGATCTGCGGTCCCTTCAGGGATGCGAGCTGTTCACCGCTGAGCGCCGAGAGCTGGGCGACGGTGAGGGCCTGCAACTGAGCAGAAGACAACGCTCCGATTTGTCCGGTCGTGAAGGCCGAAAGGAGACCGGTTGACAGTTCCGCAATGGTTGAGGTGCTTAGCGACGCAATCACGTTCTTCTTGATCGAGGCGATCTCGTCTGCGCTGAAGCTGTTGAGTTCGGCGGCAGACAGCGTTGCCGCCTGCCCCGCAGTCAATCCCGCCACCTGTGCGGCGCCAAGGGCTGCGATGCTCGCAGAGCTCAATGCATTGAACTGCGTTGTCGTCAGCGCCGCGACCTGACGGGTGGTCAGTGCTGCAAGCTTTTCCGTTGGCAGTGCGGCGATGACGGCAGTCGATAGACCGGTGATAAGCTTCGGTGTCAGCGCGCCGAACTGCTCCGCAGTCAGCGCGGAAAACTGCGCGCTCGTCAATGCCCCCATCTGTGCGGATGTCAGAGAAGAGATCTGCTGCGTGGTCAATACGGCAATCTTGGCCGTGGAAAGGCCGGCAAGAGCAGCCGTCGAAAGACCGGACATGGAGGCCTTCTTGATCACGGTCAGTTCGTCGTCGCTGAAGCTGTTCAGTTCTGACGAAGATAATGTCGCGAGCTGGGCGCCGGTCAAAGCCGCAACTTGCCTGGTATCCAGCGCCGCGATCTGGGACGAGGAGAGGCCCTCCATCTGGCTCGTGTAGAGCGCGGCGACCTGCTGGGCGGTCAGGCCGGACAGCTGCACCGTGCCAATCGCGCTCAATTGGCCAAGCGTCAGGCCGGTGATCGACTTCGGTGCGATCGCCCCGACCTCGCTCGCAGACAGGCTCGAAATAACGGACGTATTGAGCGCACCGATCTGGACGCTCGTCAGCGCCTTGATCTGGGCCGCACTCAGCTGATCCACATCGGCCGAGGACAGGCCTGCAATGACGGAGGTGGAGAGCGTGGCGATCTGCCGAGGGGCGAGATTGGCAATAATGGTCATGAGCGCGAATACCGTCGATTACTTATCGATCATGCTCATGTCACGGTGGTCGCCTGAACACGCCTGTTCTCCGCCGATGGACGGGAAAAAACGGATGGACACGGCAGCCGCAAGGGCGCCTACAGGCACGACCTCGACCTCGAACACGAGCAGCGAATTTATCTGGGACATGGCTCGTCAGAACCGGCGCATTGAAAAATGCTTCATGCCTGCTGTGATCAAACCGACCACTGCCTTTGCGCCAACTGTGAACACTGTTGCAGGCGGCAATAAACGCACAACTCTTGCCGCGACGACCAAAGCAACTAACGAAGGGTTAACAGCGCCGAGCATGGGCGTCAAGGTGGACCTCAGCGCGTCAGGCAGCTCCACGCAAGCCTTGTGTCGCGGACTTCAGATACGGACTGTGTGCAGACATGAGATTGAAACAGTAGCAACGATCCTGCATCGGGTGCGCAACGGAAAAAGCGTGCCGCGATCTTTTCGATCCGCGCGACACGCTTTGATGATCTTTTCACAGCTGTTCTACGCCGCAGTACGCGTCTGCGCGGACCTTACTCCAAGGCCTGGGCTCGCCTTAGGTTCAGGGCATTCTGACTGGCGAACTGAAGCGGCTGGAGTCGATTGCCTTGGCGCCCTGGCGGAAGCTTGCATTGGCAGCAGAGGCCGACATGTCATGGCTAAGGATACGGTTGCTGACACGCGGTGCCTTGACCGCACGAACGGTTGCACCCTTGTTCTGGCTAAGCGCCCAGTCAGAAATCGCTTCCTGTGTCAGGCGTCCACCGCTGACCATGGCCTGCTGCGACACGACGGCATCCTGCTTGCTCGGGCGCCCGCCCTTGGTCGGCAGACCGGCATTCAGGCCGCTATTGGCGTTAGCCGCAGGCTTCGGATCGAATTCGTCACCGAATGTCTGTTGCTTCGGAGCGACCATCGGTTCGAGCTTCGCCACTTGGCGAGGAGCTTCCTTTGGCGTCGGAGCAGCGTAAGCCGATGCCGGGAATGGTGCCGCTGTCGGCATTCCGGCAGTCGCAATGGCGGAGCGCGCATCCTGTCCGCTCTGTTCGAGCGCGGCGATCACCGTCGGAGAGAGCGACGCTTGGGCGTCAGCCTCGTCGTCCTGTCCTTCCGGTTCGGTGCTTGCCGAGGCAAGCAACGCTTCGGCGACAGCCGGACGGTTGGCCGGAACCGGTACATGAGCGACCAGAGCATCGGCGGGAGCGTTTTCAGGATCGAGCGAGGCGGTCATGACCGGACCTTGAGCATCGCCGCGCATGCCGCGTGGTCCAAGAAGCGTCGGAACCGGAACGGAGACCTCTGCGAGATCGGCAAATTTCTGTTCAGCCGGTGCGGCTGTCGGTGTCGGCGTGGTCGCGGCCTGAAGCGCATCCTGGGCGGCGCTGCGACCCGGCGAATAAAGCGCCGTCGCGAGGCCATTCGAACCCTCTTCGCCGCGGAAGGCCGGGCGTGCTGTCGGAAGCGGTGCGTTGACGGCACTCGGAACCGGCGCAGCCGAGGCAACAGCAACCGGAGCTTCTTCCGCCTCTTCCGCTACAGCAGCAGGGGCAGGCGAGCGGCCAGCCGGTGCTGCGGGTGTTGCGATTTCTTCGGAATCCTCGTCCTCGTCGCCACCGCCAAAGAGCGCTGCGAGAAGCGTCTTGCGCTTGCCGCCGGAAGACGATGCGGCGGGTCCAGAACCAGCGGTGCTGGCAACCTGAATGGAAGAGGAGCTGACGCGCTTCTTGTAATCGGCCAGAGCCTGGTCGTAGCCCGGCAGCGGCTTGCCATCGGCAGGCAAGTGAATGGTGTTGCCGTTCGGGAAGATGCGAACGAGCTCCTGGCGGCTCATGCGAGGCCAGGCGCGAACGTTGCCGACATCCATATGCACGAAAGGCGAGCCGGAGGTCGGGTAAAAGCCGACGCCGCCGATCTGCATCTGCATGCCGATCTCACGCAAACGGGCGAGCTTCACGCCGGGAATGAAGAAGTCCATGGCCTTGCCGAGCGTGTGCTGGCTATGCTTGGCGACACCCTTGGTGCGCGAACGCAGCATGCCGTTGGTCTCTGGCGAGCGGAAAGCGGAAACGACGTTGATATAGTCGGTTGCGCCGGAGCGACGATAGACTTCCCAAACGAGGTCGAAAAGGCGCGGATCCATCTTGGTGGGCTGGTTGCGGCGCCAGTCGCGCAAGAAACGGTTAAGCTCCTGCAGGCCCTTTTGATCGTACTTGCCGTTTCTCTTGAATGTGATGACGGCTTTTTCTTTGGTGTGGATATAATAGAGCTTGAGACTGCGTGTCTCGGCAGAGGCCTGCGCCGCTGAAAGCGCGAAGAAAGGCAGTGCGGCCAGCATAAGGCACGCGACAGTGACAGCGCGTGCCGACAGCTTCGTGCATATATCTTTGATCAAGCCGCGCGCAGGCTTGGTCGCATGCGCGTTATTCCGATTCAGATATGGCAATTCGATCCCCGCCTGGCAGACAATTTGTCACATTGTCCCACTTGAACCTCAATTACGGTGACACGATGGCAAATTTGCCACACACATACAACCTTCCTCTATATAGTGAACAGACAACTAACAAGAGGTTTATGAAGGGTAAGGGAATATCCTTGCTCAGGAGTTAACAAAAATGCCAACGGCTAATTTAGCCGTCGGCACTCGCAGTCACGCCGCATCACGCAACGGATCGTCGGGATCAATGCCATAATCCTTCAACTTTCGGTAGAGAGTGGAGCGCCCGATGCCGAGTTTGCGGGCAACCTGGCTCATCTGGCCACGATAGAATCGCAGCGCAAAACGGATCAGCTCCTCCTCGATTTGCGCAATGGTGCGGACGTTGCCCGTCTCATCGGTGCTGGCAATCAGGCTGCCGCCCGGAAAGACGCCGTCATGCGTCACCTCAGCCTCGACCTCAGCTGCCGGGACCGAAGCGGGTGCAGCTTGAGGCTCGACCGCGACGATCTTCGGCGGGTCAACGATCGCATGCCGTTCTGCGTGAAGATCACGCCTGTCTTCTTCGCCCTCTCCGAAACCAGTGACCTGCTTGACGATCTGAGCGAAATCGCTCGGCAGCAGTTCGTGACCCTGCGCCATCACGGCGGCACGAAAGACGGCGTTCTCCAGCTGGCGTGTATTGCCCGGCCAATCATAGGCGGTGAGCAACGCCAGCGCAGACGCGCTGAAACCGAGGACATGCGGCAGTTTCTGCTCGATGGAGAAGCGCTCGGCAAAAGCGCGCGCCAGGAAAGGAATGTCTTCCCTGCGGCGGCGAAGAGCCGGAACGGTGATGGGAAAGACATTCAGACGGTAATAGAGATCTTCGCGGAAGCGACCCTCCTTCACCTCCTCGATCAGGTTCTTTGCGGTGGCCGAGATCAGCCGAACGTTAACCTTGCGACGCTTGGCTGTCGTCTTGATCCCACCTGCAGGCTCGATCTCTGCGCTTTGAACGGCGCGCAGAAGCTTCACCTGCACGTCGAGCGGCAGATCGCCGATCTCATCGATGAACAGTGTGCCGCCATCGGCCTCAAGGAATTTTCCGGTCTGACGCTCGCCGCTCTCGCGAAAATCAGGCGTCTCGCCGCCGAATAGCGTGCTGTCCACCAGTTCCGGCGAAATCGCAGAGCAATTGAAGATGACGAAGGGTTTGGCCGCCCTGTCGCTTGAGGCGTGGATGGCGCGGGCGATCGTTTCCTTGCCCACCCCCGCTTCGCCTTCCAGCACCACAGGAATTGTGGAATGGCTGGCGCGCTTCGAAAGATCCACCACCCGCGTCATGGCCGGGCTTGCCGAAACGATATCGGATAGGGCAAGCGCACTGTGGCGGGCGCGTCTGAGCGAGCGCACAGTCGGCTGATCGCCGGATTTTAGCGCTCCCGCAATCGCCGTGCCCAAGCGCTCCGGCGAGGCTGGCTTGACGACGAAATCGACCGCCCCGACACGCATCGCCTCGACGACCACATCGATACCGCCCTGCCCGGTTTCAACGATCACCGGAACGGCCATGCCGAGATCATGCGTTCCCCGGATGAAGGACTGGGCATCCATGCCGCGCATCGTCAGATCGATGATGACGACGCCGATCTCGCCGCCGCGCGTCTTCAAAAGCTCGAACGCCGCCTTCGCACTTTCAGCCGCAAGGCACCGATAGCCGCTGCTCTCAACGGATTGCTTCAAGACGCGGCGCTGAACGGGATCATCATCGACGATGAGAACATGCGTGGTCATTTCGATCTCCGGTTTCCGGTTTATGGACCCGCATCATGCAGGCCCTTTGGATCGACTTTGACACGGCAGATTTGAACATCGGGTTTTGAGAATTGCTTGCATTTTAAGCATTGCCGCGGGAAACAGAGGCACCCATATGCTTCGTTACGAAGACAAGAAGGACGCGTTTCATGACCTTGAAGACATCGATCCAAAGCCCGGCCCTCTCGCCTGCCGAAAGCGGTAGCGCTGCCCTTGGCGACCTGCCGGTCTGGAAGCTTTCCGATCTTTACCCCTCAGCAGAGTCCGCCGAATACAAGAGTGACCTGCAAAAGGCGCAGACCGATGCCAGGGCATTCGAGACGAAGTGGAAGGGCAAGCTGGAAACCGCTGCCAGCCGTTCCGGCGATGAGGGCATCGGCGCGGCACTGAAGGAATATGAGGCGCTGGACGATATTCTCGGCCGCATCGGCTCCTTTGCCGGCCTCACCTACTTCTCCGATACGTCCAACCCGGCCAATGGCAAGCTCTATGGCGATGCCCAGGCAAAGCTTACCGACATCGCCTCGCATCTCTTGTTCTTCCCGCTGGAACTGAACCGCATCAACGATGCGCTGATCGACGCGGCGTTCGAAAAGGATGCGCTTGCCGCTCACTACAAGCCGTGGCTGGTGGACCTGCGCAAGGACAAGCCGCACCAGTTGGATGACAGCCTGGAGCAGCTATTCCTGGAAAAATCCATGACGAGTGCGGCGGCCTTCAACCGCCTCTTCGACGAGACGATGACCGATCTGCGTTTCGAGATCGACGGCGAAAGCTTGCCCCTGGAACCCACGCTCAACATGCTGCAGGAGCCGGACCCGGAGACGCGTCGCAAGGCGGCAGAAGCACTCGGCGCCACCTTCAAGGACAACCTGCGCGTCTTCACGCTGATCACCAATACGCTCGCCAAGGATAAGGAGATTTCCGATCGCTGGCGCAAGTTCGAAGACATTGCCGATAGCCGCCATTTGGCAAACCGCGTCGAACGCGAGGTCGTGGATGCACTGGCCGCTGCCGTGCGTGACGCTTATCCCCGCCTGTCGCACCGCTATTACAAGATGAAGGCCAAGTGGCTTGGCATGGAGCAGATGAACTACTGGGATCGCAACGCGCCGCTCCCGGATACCTCCAACGCCATTATCCCCTGGGGTGAAGCCAAGGACATGGTGCTGTCCGCCTATGGCGCCTTCGCTCCGGAAATGGCCGATATTGCCCGCCGCTTCTTCGACGAGGAATGGATCGATGCACCGGCCCGCCCAGGCAAGGCGCCGGGTGCCTTCGCCCATCCGACCGTGCCATCCGCTCACCCCTACGTTCTGGTCAATTACCTCGGCAAGCCGCGTGATGTGATGACGCTTGCCCATGAACTCGGCCATGGCGTGCATCAGGTTCTGGCCGGTGAGCAGGGTGCCTTGATGTGCGCCACGCCGCTGACGCTCGCCGAAACCGCATCCGTCTTCGGCGAGATGCTGACCTTCCGCAAGCTCTTGGAAGCCACCACCGATCCGCGTGAGCGCAAGGCCATGTTGGCGCGCAAGGTGGAAGACATGATCAACACCGTGGTTCGCCAGATCGCCTTCTACGAGTTCGAGCGAAAGGTTCATACCGCGCGCAAGGAAGGTGAACTTACCTCCGAACAGATCGGCCAATTGTGGCTCTCGGTGCAAGAAGAGACCCTTGGACCGGCCATCCGCATTTCTGAAGGCTACGAGACCTGGTGGACCTATATCCCCCACTTCATTCACTCGCCCTTTTACGTCTATGCCTATGCCTTTGGCGACTGCCTGGTGAACTCGCTCTACGCCGTCTACCAGAATGCCGACGAGGGCTTCCAGGCAAAGTACTTCGAGCTTCTGAAGGCAGGCGGCACCAAGCACCATTCGGAGCTTCTGAAGCCCTTCGGGCTGGACGCCGCAGACCCCTCCTTCTGGAGCAAGGGTCTGTCGATGATCGAAGGCCTGATCGACGAACTGGAAGCGCTGGACGAGGCGGCCAAGTAATTTATGCGACGAAAACCGGCGACGCTCCCATTTCGGACAAGCTTCGCCGGTTTTTATACCTGATTGGAATCGAGGTTCGAGACACGCGCCACACAAGGGTGCCCACGCGGCTCTCACTCTCGACAGTCGGCATAACATAAACGCAAGCGTGACCGGTCGATCGGTATGATCGCCATCCGCTGAAGACGGACGATGAGCATGAAGCGCAAGCCCGCAGATTTGACCTTGAGGGAAACATTGCGCTGGGAGCCGCAAAGCGGCTTCCAGAGGCTGGAGCAACACCTGCGCCGCCTGCTGCGTTCAGCCGATGCGCTGGGTTTCCGCGCCCCGAAGGATCCGGCTTCCGCTCTGAAGACGACCGTGAATGGCGACGTTCCGATGAAAGTCGCGTTGGTGATGAACTATAAGGGCGAGATGGAGATTGCAGCCGAGCCTTTCGTTCCGGTCGCCCCCGATGCTATCTGGCGGCTGAAGATAGCGCAAAAGACCAGACTGGATTCAAGCGACACCTTCTACCGGCACAAGTCGTCGCGCCGCGAGCCCTATGATGCCGCCCGCGCGGAATTTTCGCCCAAGGAAGCCGACGAAGTCCTGCTTCTCAACGAGCGCGGCGAAATCTGCGAAGGCTCCGCCACCAGCCTCTTCGTCGAAGGTCCGGATGGCCAATTGCTGACTCCGCCGCTCGATAGCGGCATTTTGCCAGGCGTGCTTCGCGCCGACCTCATTCGTGAGAGGAAGGCACGCGGGCAGGCGTTGAAGCCTGAAGATCTGCAAGGTCGTAAGATATTCGTCGGGAATTCGCTGCATGGGCTGGTTCCGGCTGAACTGGTCTGATCCTGCGGCGCGTCATCCCCACAGCATCTTCGGCTACAGCGTGTTAAAACGCTATTCGACGACCGATTCCAGACGTGCGCGGCCATTCTGCTTGGCAAGATAGAGCGCGCGGTCAGCGCGGTGGTAGAGTTCGTTGGCGCCCTCACCCGCCTTGTAAAGCGCAACGCCGGCAGAACAGCTATAGGAAAAATCCGGGTAATCGGCAAAGGGGCGTGTCTCTGCCACCTTTTCCAGAATGCGCCGGACAATCGAAACGCACTCATCGAGCCCCGTGCGAGGCATCACCAGCATGAATTCCTCGCCGCCGATCCTGCCGAAATAATCCGGGCGGCGAATGGTGGAATGCGCCAGCTTGACGAAATCGCGCAACACCGCGTCACCGCCGCGATGACCGAAACGGTCGTTGATCCCCTTGAAGAGATCGATGTCGATGATGCAGATGCCGAAGGGCGTTTCCATCTCCTTGTCGACGGCTTCGGCGTGACAGGCGAGTTTGGCGAAAACGAAACGTCGATTGGAGGTTCCCGTCAGCTCGTCGGTCTGTGCCGCACGCATGGCAAGGTCGCGATCCTGTCTCAGGCTGCGCTGATTCTGGCGAAGGGCGGTAATATCGCTGCCCACGCACAGCATCCAGCCATCGGTTTCCACCGTCTCCGTCATCCAGATCCAGCGACCGTCATGCATGTCGAGTTCGAGACCGCGAAAAGGCTGCTTGCCGCGCCGGGATTGCGCCGACAAAAGCCAGGCTTCGAAATCCTTCGTGTTGATGATAAGCCCTACACGGTCTCGATGGTTCATCCGAATAATGTCGACCCATGTGGGAAAGCTGTCTTCGGAGAGATGAAAGGCTTCGCGAAAAGCGCGGTTGGCGTAGCGCACGCGGTCTTCCGTGTCGTAAAGTGCAATGAGGACGGGGGTAAAATCTTGCAGCGCTGACACGCGCTCCAGAAGACTATCCATGTAAGTCTGCTGATCATGACGGAACATTCGTCACCTGAAATCCGGCCAGCGTCCATCATGGGCGCTTATAGCCATGATATTATATCTCTCATGGCAAAATTACGATTACAAAAAACGATGCGTCATTCTCCATAGTAAAGAGAGAATGAAGTTAAGCTTCATATCCGCGTCATGTGGTTGTATTTTATTGATACGAATGAATAATCTGGTTCGAAACCTGTCTTGGAAGGACATTGTAAATGACGGAAGCAGCATACCCGATCTACGGGGACATCACCGGCCCCATCATCATGATCGGTTTCGGCTCCATCGGCCGTGGCACGCTTCCTTTGATCGAGCGGCATTTCACCTTCGACTGGACGAAACTGGTGGTCATCGATCCGCGCGAAGACATCGCCGATTATCTGGCCGAGAGAAACATCCGTCATATCCGCACCCATCTGACCGAGGATAACTACAAGGACGTGATGACCCCGCTGGTAGAAGGCGTCGACGGTCAGGGCTTCTGCGTCAATCTATCGGTCGATGCCTCCTCGGTGGATCTGATGAAGCTGTGCCGCAAACATGGGATGCTTTATATCGATACCGTCGTGGAGCCCTGGCCCGGCTTCTATTTCGACGGAGAGGCAGACAATTCCGCCCGCACCAATTATCACCTCCGACAGACCATGTTGAAGGCGCGGAAGAAGCACCCCGGCGGTAAGACCGCCGTTTCCACCTGCGGCGCCAATCCCGGCATGGTGTCTTGGTTCGTCAAGCAGGCGCTCGTCAATCTGGCGAAAGATCTCAAGCTCGAAATCGAAGAGCCGGCAACGGGCGACCGCGAGGGCTGGGCGAAGCTGATGCACACACTCGGCGTCAAGGGCGTGCATGTGGCCGAGCGCGACACGCAGCGCGCCCGCGAGCCTAAACCATTCGGCACTTTCTGGAACACATGGTCGGTGGAAGGCTTCATCGCCGAAGGCCTGCAGCCCGCAGAGCTTGGCTGGGGTAGCCACGAAAAGTGGAAGCCGAAGAACGCCAGAAAGCACAAAAAGGGATCGAAAGCCGCAATCTTTCTGGAACAGCCCGGTGCCGATACCCGCGTGCGCACCTGGTGTCCGACGCACGGGGCGCAATATGGCCTGCTCGTTACCCACAACGAGGCGATCTCGATTGCCGATTACTTCACTGTGCGCGACGAGGATGGCAAAGTCGCCTTCCGCCCCACCTGCCACTATGCCTACCACCCCTGCAACGACGCGGTGCTGTCTCTCTACGAGATGTTCGGCAATGGCGGACAGGCTCAAAGCGTGCAGCATGTTCTGACGGAAGAGGAACTGGTGGATGGCGCCGATGAACTCGGCGTGCTGCTCTATGGCCATGAGAAGAATGCCTATTGGTACGGCTCGCGCCTGACGCTCGAACAGGCGCGCAAGCTTGCTCCAAATCAGAACGCCACCGGCCTTCAGGTCAGCTCCGCGGTTCTGGCCGGCATGGTCTGGGCGTTGGAGAACCCGCAAGTGGGCATCGTCGAGGCGGATGAAATGGATTACCGCCGCTGCCTCGAAATCCAGAAACCCTATCTCGGCCCTGTAGAGGGACACTATACGGACTGGACGCCGCTGGACGGCCGCCCCGGCTTTTTCCCGGACGATATCGACAAGGACGATCCCTGGCAGTTCCGCAACATTCTGGTGCGCTGAGCCGCAAACGAAAAGAAGGCGCTCAGGCGAAACCTGAGCCCTTTACGCTGTCGATTGATGCAGTTTTGCCACGCTTGCGCTTTTGTGAGTCCAACGAGGAACTGGTGAGTATCGCCTCTCGTTGGCTTGCAATAAACCCGAACTCGCGCCATCGTCATTAACCATCGGCTGAAGAATCGCAGGAGAAAAGAGTGATGTATTTCAAGACAAGTGTTGCCTTGCTGTTGGCTGCAATTGCCGTTTCTTCTTGTGCGCCGGCTTCCAGCCCTGTGCGGCCCATGCCGTCAATCTCCCAGCGCCCCGCAGTGGATGGCCGCTGGATCGACCGTAACGGTATCGTCTCCACCTTCCAGAACGGCTCTTTCTCCACCCGTTCGTCCGACACCAACACGCTGTTGGCATCGGGAACCTACGTGGCGATCTCCCCAACGCTTTATGAGATCAACATGACCTCGCTGGTACGCAACACCCAGTCGCGCGTCAATTGCGCCTTGATTTCGCCCGGCCAGTTGAACTGCACCACGGACAGCAACAGCCAGTTTACACTGAACCGCCAAGGCTGAGCCTTAAACGCCGGTCGCAAAGCAAAGCCGATTTGGTATTTCAACGCGCGCGTGCAGCGCGCGTTTTTTATTGTCTCTTCTCCCCCAACAATTCTACTTGCAGCAGATGCCTCAAGATGGAAACATGCCTTCGAATGGCTGTCACACTCTTGAATTAGCAAGAGATGTGCAGCCCGACACGGCAAGCAAGACATCAACAGGAGAGAGACTGATGAACAGGATTTTGAGATTTGGCCTGATGACCGCCTCCGTGGTCGCTCTTTCGGCAGGCGCAGCGCTCGCCGATTATCAACTCAACATCCTGCACATCAACGATCTTCACTCCCGCATCGAGCCCATCAACAAATCAGACTCCACCTGCTCGGCTGCCGACGCAGAAAAGAAGGAATGCTTCGGTGGTATCGCCCGCGTGAAGGGTGCGATCGATGCGCGCCGCGCCGAGCTTGGGCCGAACGCCAATATTCTGGTTCTCGATGCCGGCGACCAGTTTCAGGGCTCGCTGTTCTACACGCAGTACAAAAGCGGACCGGTTGCCGAATTCATGAACGGCATCGGCTTCGACGCCATGGCGATCGGCAACCATGAGTTCGATGACGGCCCGGCAGAACTTCTGAAGCTGATCAACGCCGTCAAGTTCCCGATCATTTCCGGCAATACCAAGATTGCCGATGGCTCCGAACTGAAGGACAAGTTCAAGGGCTACGTCGTCAAGGAAATGGGCGGCCAGAAGGTGGGCGTGGTGTCCGTTCTCGCCACCGACACCGGCGAAACCTCCTCGCCGGGTGACAAGGTCTCCTTCGAAGACGAAGTCACCTACCTCAAGGGCGCGGTGAAGGAACTTCAGGATCAGGGCGTCAACAAGATCGTGCTACTCTCCCACGTCGGCTATGTGCGCGACCAGGAAATCGCCAGAGAAGTGGATGGCATCGACGTGATCGTCGGCGGCCACAGCCACACGCTGCTTTCCAGCACCGATCCGAAGGCTGCCGGTCCCTACCCGACGCTCGTCAAGAACCCGTCCGGTGTCGATGTGCCTGTCGTCACCGCCTATGCCTATTCCAAATATCTCGGCGATCTCTCCGTCACCTTCGATGACAATGGCGTGGTGAAATCCGCAACCGGCGCGCCGAAGCTGCTGGATGCCGCCGTGGCGCAGGATGAAGGTTTCAACAAGCGTGTGGCGGAACTGGCCGCGCCGCTGGAAGAAATGAAGAAGAAGGAGATCGGCGTCAGCGAAGCTGCAATTGACGGTTCGCGCGAGGTTTGCCGCGTCAAGGAATGCTCCATGGGCAACCTCGTCGCCGATGCGCTGCTCGACCGCGTCAAGGATCAGGGCATCACCATCGCCATCCAGAACGGTGGCGGTCTTCGCGCCTCCATCGACGCCGGTCCGGTAACCATGGGCGAGGTTCTGACGGTTCTGCCGTTCCAGAATTCCATCGCTACCTTCCAGATCAAGGGTGCGGACCTGCAGGCCGCACTTGAAAACGGCGCAAGCCAGATCGAGGAAGGCGCGGGGCGCTTCGTTCAGGCGTCCGGCCTGAAATACACCTTCGATCGCTCCAAGCCAGCTGGAAGCCGCATCGTCTCCGTCGAGGTCAAGGAAGGCGACAACTTCGTCAAGCTCGATCCTGAAAAGACCTACGGCGTGGTCACCAACAACTACACCCGCACCGGCGGCGACGGCTTCAAAACCTTCGCCACCAAGGCAATCAACCCTTACGACTTCGGACCGAGCCTGGAAGATGCTGTCGCCGCCTATATCGGCGCGCACAGCCCTTACAAACCCTATACCGATGGCCGTATCGTAGACGCGACCCCTGCCGACTACGTCGCTCCGCCAAAGCAGCCTGCCGCACCGGCACCGGCTGCACCCGCTCCGGCCACCACCGCTCAGGCTCCTGCAGCGCCTGCTCCGGCCGCCCCAGCGGCACCGGCAACACCAGCCCCTGCCACAACGGCTCCAGCAGCTCCTTCCACAACAACACCATCCGCACCGGCAGCCGCCACCGCAGCGGCAAAATACGTCGTCACCAAGGGCGACTCGCTGTGGAAGATCGCAGAGGAGAAATACGGCAAGGGCGTCGACTGGAAGAAGATCGCCGAAGCCAACGAACTGCGTCGCCCGAACCATATCGAGATCGGTGAAGAACTGACCATTCCGGCCAACTGATCTGCGCGGGAATTGATGAGGAGAAGCCGGTTCGCGTCGCGGACCGGCTTTTTCATGCCCAGGTGCAGCGACGCGCTCAAATGCCGCGTGGGCTTTGTCAAAAATCAATTCAGATCACGGGATTGATGGTCTAAAGATTGATCCACGATGCGCGCGCGGACGTAGTCTTCCGCGATTCATGAGAGTTCAGGACAAGTTAATGGCCGCAGACATCACCACTTTCCCCGCAAGCCACCTGCCCAAGGACCATCCGAAGGTTTCCTTCGGCAAGGTTGGCGTTCTTCTCGTCAATCTCGGCACGCCGGATGGCACGGATTACAAGTCCATGCGCCGCTATCTTGCGGAGTTTCTGAGCGACAAGCGCGTGATCGAATGGTCGCGTGTCTTCTGGTACCCGATCCTTTACGGCATCGTGCTGAACAAGCGCCCGCAAAAGGTCGGCAAGGCCTATGAAGAGATCTGGAACCACGAGAAGAACGAAAGCTACCTGCGCACCTATACCCGCAACCAGTCCGACCTGATGGCGCAGGCGCTGACCGATCTTCCGAATGTGGTTGTCGATTGGGGCATGCGCTACGGCCAGCCGTCCATCGCCTCCAAGATCGATGCCCTGAAAGAACAGGGTTGCGAGAAGATCCTGCTCTTCCCGCTTTACCCGCAATATGCGGCGGCCACCACGGCGACCGTCAACGACAAGGCTTTCGAGCACCTGATGAAAATGCGCTGGCAGCCCGCACTGCGCACCGTGCCGCCTTACCACGATGACGAAACCTATATCGATGCGCTCGCAAACTCGGTGAAGAGCCATCTGGCAACGCTGGACTGGGAGCCGGAAAAGCTGATCGCATCCTTCCACGGTATTCCGCAATCCTACTTCAAGAAGGGCGATCCCTACCACTGCCAGTGCATGAAGACCGGCCGCCTGCTGCGCGAAAAGCTCGGGCTGGACAAAGACCGCTTCATGATCACCTTCCAGTCTCGCTTTGGGCCGGAAGAGTGGTTGCAGCCCTATACCGACAAGACGGTGGAGAAGCTGGCAAGCGAAGGCGTCAAGCGCATTGCGGTGATGAATCCAGGCTTCGTCTCCGATTGTCTCGAGACGCTGGAAGAAATTGCCGGTGAAGCGGGCGAAAGCTTCCTGCACCATGGCGGCGAGAAATTCACCCACATTCCTTGCCTCAACGACAGCGCCGATGGTATGCGAGTTCTCGAAAAAGTTGTACGCAAGGAGTTGCAGGGCTGGGTCTGATCCAGTCTCGGCTACCCCTCGTTGATGAAACAGGAGAGCAGGAATGGATTTGAGCGGTTTCGATATTTTTGTCATAGCGGCGGTCATTCTTGTCATCCTGACGCTCGTTGCCGGTATCAAGACCGTGCCGCAGGGATACCGCTATACGGTAGAGCGCTTCGGGCGCTACACCCGCACGCTGGAGCCCGGCCTTAACCTCATCACGCCCTTCATCGAGCGCATCGGCGCGCGCATGAATGTGATGGAGCAGGTACTGGATATTCCGACCCAGGAGGTCATCACCAAGGACAATGCCAGCGTGTCTTCCGATGCGGTGGCCTTCTACCAGGTGCTGAACGCCGCCCAGGCTGCCTACCAGATCGCCAATCTGGAATTCGCCATCCAGAACCTGACAATGACCAACATTCGTTCGGTCATGGGTTCGATGGATCTCGACGAGCTTCTCTCCAACCGCGATGCCATCAATGATCGCCTGCTGCGCGTCGTCGATGAAGCCGTCGGTCCGTGGGGCATCAAGGTCACGCGCATCGAAATCAAGGACATTGCTCCGCCAAAGGATCTCGTCACCTCCATGGCCCGCCAGATGAAGGCCGAGCGTGAAAAGCGCGCCCAGGTTTTGGAAGCCGAAGGGTCGCGTAACGCCCAGATCCTGCGCGCCGAGGGCGCCAAGCAATCGGCCATTCTGGAAGCCGAAGGCCAGCGCGAAGCCGCCTTCCGCGACGCCGAGGCACGCGAACGTCTGGCGGAAGCCGAAGCCAACGCAACGCGCATGGTGTCTGAGGCGATTGCCGCTGGCGACATCCACGCCATCAACTACTTCATCGCCCAGAAATATACCGAGGCTCTTGCCGATATCGGCAAGGCGACCAATTCCAAGATCGTGCTGATGCCGATGGAAGCTTCGTCGCTGATCGGCTCGCTCGGCGGCATTGGCGCCATTGCCCGTGAGGTTTTTGGCAAGGACAATGACGGAACAACACCTCCGCCCGCTCCACGCGGACCGGCAAGCCGTTCCTCCGTTCCGCCCTCCAACCGCCCGGGCGGCCAGACAATCAACGTGACCGTGCCCAACCCATTCGCTGCCCCGACGGACAAGTGACATGATCGAGAAACTTGTTGCCGATCTCGGTCCCTGGAGCTGGTGGGTGCTGGCCGCCATCCTTCTGGTGGCGGAACTGGCGGCACCGGGCGTGTTCCTGATCTGGATCGGCGCGGCTGCACTGGTGGTCGGCGCGCTGTCTCTGGCGCTGTGGGACATGGGCTTCTGGAACTGGCAGCTCCAATTCCTACTGTTTGCCGCACTCTCCGTCGCCTTCGCCATTGCCGGTCGCCGCTACTATGACCGCAAACACGCGGCAACGGACGAGCCATTCCTCAACCAGCGCGAGGCAAGCCTCATCGGCCGCACCGCGACCCTCCAGGAGCCGATCACCGAAGGTCGCGGTCGTATTCGTCTGGATGATACATGGTGGCCGGTGCAGGGCGCGGATCAGCCGGCCGGCACCCGGGTCCGGATCGCCTCTGCCCATGGTCGCACATTAACGGTGGAGAAGGCTTAAGCGTCGACGCAGCCCTCAAGCTTTAAAGTGTCGCAAAACGGTGAGACGCAGGCGATGGCATCGCCTCACTGTCCGCGTGGTTGTCTCAGTTTCGCAAGCGCCAGTGTTCGAAAACGCGCGAAGGCCTTCAGATCGTCGTTGAGCTTTACGCGGATGATTGCGCCTTCATAAGCGTCGACAAGTTCTCCGGCAGCCATGTGCGGATCGATGCCATCCCTCAGCTCACCGGCGACCTCTGCTTCTTCAAGAAGGCGCGCGATGCTGCTTTCCCAGGAACGAAAGGCCTGCGCTAGCTTGGACCGCAGCATGGAACTTCGGCCTGAAACAGTCTGCCCGAGGGCACCAAACAGACACCCGCCTGATGGATGCTCCTCGCGAAGCTGACTTTCGAGCAGCCCAAAATAGACATCGAGCCGTTGGAGTGGGCTAAGCCTTTGATCTCCAAAGATGTCCTTGCGCTGCGCTTCCCATATCTCTGCATAATACTCGATGATGGCGCCGACGAAATCGTCCTTGCTTTTGAAGAAATGGTAGAAGGACCCTTTAGGCACATCGACGCTCGCCAGGATCGGCCCGATCCCCACTCCTTCATAGCCATGCGCAATCAAGCCTTTCAGCCCTTCGCAAATAAGCTTGTGTCGTGTCGCATTCTCTCGAGCCATTACTAGACGACCGGTCTACTATATAATTCACACTGAGGCATTAAGGGGTATGTGGTCGGTCAATGTCAAATGAAAGCCTCACAGCCGCCCCCCCAGGCAAACGTGATCCCGCACTTCGGTATTCGCATGTGCGAAAACATCAACCGGGAGGCCCGCGGTGATCACAACCCATGAAAAAAGGGCACTGGGCATCGTTCTGGTTTGCGGCTGCTACATGATGTACTCCCTCCATTACGCCACGATGAAGTGGATGGGAAACCTGTTCGGCGTCTGGCAACTCCTCTTCATCCGCAGCATCGTGATGGTATTCGCCACCATAATGATGAAGCCCTCCGTATGCCGAGAAGTTATCAGGAGCCCCTATAAGGGCGCGACGGCGGTCAGAGCGCTGTTCCAAATCGCCTGCACCTTTTGTTTCTTTGCCGCCGCAAAGCTCATGCCTCTGGGGCAAGTCACAACGCTTTATGCCGCAGCCCCGGTCATCATCGTCCTCCTCGCCATACCGATTCTCGGCGAAGAGGTCGGGAGAGCAAGTTGGGCGGCGGTCGTCCTGGGAATGATCGGCACCGTCATCGCCGCCAATCCGACGGGTTCCCTCAACCCTGTTCCAACCCTGCTTGCCTTTGCTTCCGGGATTTTCTGGGCTCTTGCGGTGATTTACACCCGCAAGGCCGCGACACGGGAAAGCACGCAGGCGCAGTTGCTGACAACGGGCTGCGTCTTCTGCCTGGTCAGCGGCCTGCTGATGGACTGGACCACGCCGGCAAACTGGTTCGAGATCGGCATGTGTGCGATCCTTGGCATCGAAATATTGCTCGCCCAAATGCTGTTCTTCGAGGGATATCGTTTTGCACCGGCATCGGTCCTGGCGCCGCTGGAATATCAAAGCCTCATATGGGTCAGCATTCTCGGCTTCGTGATGTTTGGAGATGTGCCTACGATCCACACCGTCGTGGGAGCGACCCTGATCGTCACGGCGGGCATCCTGCTTACCCTCTATGGCAACACACGCAAGCCCGTGATGCGCTAAAGCGTATCAGCGGATCTGAACGATCGCAGCACGCTTGCAACGATGAGATTAGGCAACACCGATCCGGAGCAGATCGTGGAAGTGAACGAGGCCAATCGGCCTGCTGTCCTCATCGATCACAATCAGCGCGCCGATATGGTGCTTTTCGAGCGTGGCCAAGGCCGCCGTCGCAAGCACCTCTTTCTTCACCGTCTTGGGCGTGCGCGTCATGATGTCGTCCACCGTCAGCTCAGCCAGATTGCGCGTCAGATTGCGCGCCATGTCGCCTTCCGTGACGATACCGCAAAGACGTTCATTCTCATCCAGCACCGCAACACAACCGAAATGCTTCTGCGCCAGAACACGGATGGCATCTGCCATCGGCGTGCCTTTGACAACGAGCGGTACGCGCTCGCCCGTATGCATGATATCGCCGACCAGCGTCAGGCTCGCACCGAGCTTGCCGCCCGGATGAAATACGCGGAAATCGCCAGCGGTGAACTTGCGTGCCTCAAGCAGGGCAATCGCGAGCGCATCGCCCAACGCAAGCTGGATGAGGGTGGATGTCGTGGGCGCAAGCCCATGCGGACAGGCTTCTTCCTCATCCGGAAGCAGGAGAACGATGTCGGACGCCTTGGCGAGCGATCCCGCCTTGGCGCAGGTCAGCGCAATCAGCGGAATGGCGAAGCGGCGGGTGTAGTTGATGATGCTGCGAAGCTCTGCACTTTCGCCGCCCTTGGAAATCGCAAGCACCGCATCATTGCCGCCAATCATGCCAAGATCGCCATGATTGGCTTCCGCTGCATGCACGAAGAAGGCAGGCGTTCCGGTGGAGGCAAAGGTCGCGGCAAGCTTGGCGCCGATATGGCCGCTCTTGCCGACGCCGGTAATGATCAGCCGGCCGGTGATGTTGCCGATCACATCGACGGCTCTGGCAAAGGCCTCGCCAAGATCGCCAGACAGCGCCGTTTCCAGGGCAGCAAGCCCTTTCCGCTCCACCGAAACGGTTCTCAGCGCAGACTCGATGGCATTGTTTTCAGTCAGGGCGGCAGATCTCGTGGTCATGGCCGGACTGTTACTCTTTTCGCCTTTGCCTGTCCATTGGCGAAATCCTGCTGGCGTCTGGGTTGGCGCCCTCCAATCAACTGTGATCAACCAGATGTTAACCATGCGGTTTTACCTTTGAGTAACCAACATACCGAATCCGGGTGAAACGCATGAACCGTCACAGCAGAGCGATGCGTCTGAAGACGTTGCGCAGAGCAGCCGTCGCTCTGCCCGCCTGCCTGTGGCTGTCCTTTCCTGTGCAGGCCCAGACAAGCGGGCCAAATAGCGGCCAGAACAGCGGTCAGAACACGGGCCGCAACACACCGGTCTTGCCGATCGGCCTTCAAAGCGCCGATCCTTATGCCAACGATCCAGCGTCCGGTCAGCCAGTCGGCACGAATGCCGATACGCCCGCCGCAACCGTTGTTCCCACGCCCCGTCCTGAACGAACGCCGAATGGCGTGATTGGTGCGCGCACAGAGCCCGGCAGCGCCATACCCGAACCGGTGGATGAGGCGATAGAGCCAGCCGACCGGCGCGACAACATCTTCGAGCCGACGGTGGATGGCGGCGAGAAAGCCACCGTCGATGATGGTACAGCACCCGGAATCCGCATCGGGACGCTGACGCTGCGCCCATCGATCAGCCAGACGATCAACCATGAAAACAAGAAGTTTCCGGCGGCCTCCACCAACCGGACCTATCTGGCAACCGGGATTCGCGGCACACTGACCAGCGACTGGTCGCGCCACGCTTTGACGGTTTCAGGCGAAGGCGTCTATGAGCGCAATATCAGCGGCGGCAGTGCCGGGGAGAACCCGAGCGCCAACGTGCAGGCGGAGTTGCGGCTCGATCTGGCAGACCAGACAACCGCCCGGCTTAAGGCGGGCTATGCCTTCAGCCGCGAGGACACCAGCGATCCGAACGCCATTTCCGGTGCATCGATCCAGGGTGGCGAACATCTCTTCACAGCTGGCGGGTCGATCGAGCGCAATATCGGTCTGGTCAAGGCGCTTGCAGCCCTCGATCTCTCCCGCGCCATCTATACTGATGCCAAGGGCATCAATGGCCAGTCGATCAGCCTTGCCGACCGAGATCGGTCCGGCGTAGCCTTGCGCGGCCGTGTCGGCTACGAAATGTCGCCTGCGCTCGTCCCCTTCCTCGAAGCGACGGGCGCCTTGAGCACCTACGACAACAAGACAGACAGCACCGGTTACCAGCGATCTTCCACCTCCTACGGCGCCAAGGTCGGAACGCAGATCGATCTCGGCGAAAAGTGGCGCGGCGAAGTGGCAGTCGGCCTGCTGCGACGCGATTACGACGACAACCGTCTGGCATCGGTCAACGCCTTGACCACAGATGGCACCCTCACCTGGTCCCCCATGCGCGGCACGGATGTCAATTTCGGCCTGAAGACCGACATAGAAGATTTTGCCGGCGGCGCGCGCGGCGGTTGGGTCACGCGTCAATTGACGGTTGCGGTCATCCAGCAATTGCGAAACGATCTCGTGGCGCGGCTAAGCTCCGGGCTTGAACACCGCAACTTCCAGACAGACAGCATCGACAATCAAATCAAGTATTCGGTGGGCGCTGGCCTGACCTGGAAGATCAACCGCTATCTCGATTTCACCACCGACCTGACTTACGAAACCACGCCCGTCATCAAGACAAGCGATTGGCGCATTGGCGCCGGCCTGACGCTCAGGCGATAAAAAAATCCCGGCGCGAGGCCGGGATTCTTGAGGCTTGCCACCCTGAGCTTCCGGGTCGAGCCCGAAAGCGACGGGGTGACTTGATCAACCGGATCAGCCCATTTTGGCGATGATGTCCTTCAGCGGGCCTTCGATCAGCGGGCGGATGTCCTCGCGCTGCAGGGCAAAAGCCAGGTTGGCCAGAATGAAGCCATCCTTTGCGCCGGTGTCGTAGGTTTCGCCGCGGAATGGATAAGCGGTGAAGTCCTGCTGCTTCAGAAGCTTCAGCATGCTGTCCGTCAGCTGGATCTCGTTGCCGGCACCACGTTCCTGCGTTTCGAGCAGCGTGAAGATTTCCGGCTGGAGAATGTAACGGCCGTTGATGAAGTAGTTCGACGGCTGCGTGCCCTTGGCAGGCTTTTCCACCATGTCGGTAATGCGAAAACCGTTACCGATCTCTTCGCCGGGCGCTACGATGCCGTAACGATGGGCAAGCTCCGGTGCGCATTCTTCAACCGCAAGAACGTTGCCGCCGCTCTGATCGTAGAGCTCGACCATGCCCTTGAGGCAGGACTTGTTGTCACCCGTCATGATCATGTCGGGCAGCAGAACCGCGAAGGGTTCATCGCCGACGATGTCGCGTGCGCACCATACCGCGTGGCCGAGACCGAGCGGAACCTGCTGCCGCGTGAAGCTGGCGGTGCCGGCTTTCGGCAGGATATTGGACAGAAGGGTCAATTCGGCATTCTTGTTGCGCTCGCGCAGCATCTGCTCCAGCTCGAACTGGATGTCGAAGTAGTCCTCGATCACGCCCTTGCCGCGTCCGGTGACGAACACGAAGTGCTCGATACCGGCCTCAGCCGCCTCATCCACCACATATTGGATGACTGGCTTGTCGACCACCGTGAGCATTTCCTTCGGAACCGCTTTTGTTGCCGGCAGGAAACGTGTTCCAAGACCTGCAACGGGAAACACTGCTTTCCGAATCTTCTTCTTTTCTACCACACATCCCTCCTGAGAGATTTCAACGGTTTTTAAGTAACGCACACGAACTTGTTATGACAAAAGTGGCAAGTTTTTGCAAAGGGTGACGTTACCTATCGTTAATGGTAAAGAATTTGTTGACTTTAATCTGGTACCCCGTCGTGAAGCCCGATGCGTGTCTCGCAATCGAACTGACATTCGAGAGAAACGAAAGACTGACGATGAAAAAGATGATCCTTTCCGGCGTCCGTAAATTTGGCTGCGTAGCACTCGCAGGCCTGACCATTGCTCTGACACCCGTCACTGCAAATGCAGATGCGGGCTTCAAGCAATGGATCAACCAGTTCTATGCCACAGCCGCCAAGGAAGGCATTTCGCGCGCGACCTATCAGAAGGCCTTTGCAGGCGTTTCCGAACCTGATCCCGATGCGTTGCGTAAGGCGACCTATCAGCCAGAATTCACCACCCAGATCTGGGATTATCTCGACAGCCGCGTGAACCCCTATACGGTGCGCATCGGTCGCGAGATGAAGATGAAGCACGCCACGACGCTCAACTGGATCGAGCGCAATTTCGGTGTCGACAAGCACGTCATCCTCGCCATCTGGTCGATGGAATCCAATTACGGCGCGGTGCTGGAAAAGCCCGAACGCCTTCACAACATTCCCCAGGCACTGGCAACGCTTGCCTATTCCGATCCCAAGCGCGCCAAGTTTGCCCGCACACAGCTGATTGCCGCACTGAAAATCCTGCAGTCGGGTGACGTGACGCCAAAGCAGTTGACCGGCTCATGGGCAGGCGCCATGGGCCACACCCAGTTCATCCCGACGAGCTATCTGCTCTATGCGGTCGATGCGGATGGCAACGGCAAGCGCGACATCTGGCATTCCGTGCCGGATGCGCTGGCAACGGCTGCCAACCTTCTGGCGAAGAACGGCTGGGAGCCGGGCCGCACCTGGGGCTATGAGACAGCCGTTCCTGCTGGCGGAGCACGCTATGCGGACCAGACGAAGTCGCTCGCCGAATGGCAGAAGCTCGGCTTCCTCCGCCCGAACGGCAAGGGTTTTCCGCGCGGATCGGATCGCGCGACGCTGAAGCTTGAAGGTGGTTCGAATGGTCCAGGTTTCCTGATGACCAAGAACTTCTTCACCATCAAGCGCTACAACGCGTCGGACAGCTATGCGCTTGCCGTTGGCCTTCTGGCAGACGAGATTGCCGGTTATGGCGGCATGCAGCAGAAGTGGCCGCGCCCGAACGGCACGCTGGACATCAAGGAAAAGTTCGAGCTTCAGACACGTATGAAGGAGCTCGGCTATTACGATGGCGAGATCGATGGCAATTTCGGCTCCGGCTCGAAGGCAGCGATCAGCGCCATTCAGAGGCGCATGGGCCTGCAAAATGATGGCGAGCCATCGCAGACCCTCCTGAGAGCACTGCGTAACTGATAATGGTCCTGACGGGCCAACAATATTAGCATATAGTCAATGGGACCGTCTCGGGAACATCACGCCATGACCACCAGAGAAGCAGGACCCATTGCAAAGACCGTGAAGCGCGGCAGTGTCGCGCTTCTTGTCGTGACGCTCAGCGTGCCGTCCTGGACGGCAACTGCGGTTGCGCAGGAGTACCGCGAACGCCGCACGCTGATGGAAATGCTGTTTGGCGGCCCCAATCAGTATAATGATCGTCTTTATTCGCCGGAGCGGCGCGAGCAGCGGCGCCAGGCTGCACCGCCACGCCAGAACTCCAACCGTTCCGTCACAAGGCCATCGGCGCCGCGCAGTACGCCGTCGGTCGTGCAGATGCGCACCGCCAAGCCCGCGCCGGTCGAGAAGCTGGAAACCGCCAAACGCGTTCTCATCGTCGGTGATTTTCTAGCCGGCGCCATGGGCGAGGCGCTTGTCTCCACCTTCGAAAGCTCCGCAGGCATCGCCATCGACGTGCGTGCCAACGGCTCGTCCGGCCTGGTGCGTTCGGATTACTACGACTGGTTCGCCAATCTTCCGCAATTCATCAAGGACACAAAGCCTGCCACCATCGTCATCATGATGGGTTCCAACGACCGTCAGGCGATGGATATCGGCGGCACGAAGGAAAAATACGGCACCGAACTCTGGTTCAAGGAATACGAGAAGCGCATCGACGCTCTGATCACACTTGCCAAGCGCCAGCAGGTGCCGGTGCTGTGGGTGGGTCTGCCCGCCTTCCAGTCGCCCTCGCTGACGGCGGATTTCGTCGGCTTCAACCGCCTTTACCGTAGCCATATCGAAAAGCTCGGCGGCGAGTTCGTCGATGTCTGGGACGGCTTCGTGGATGAGGGCGGCAAATACGTGACCACGGGATATGATGTGAACGGCCAGCAGGCACGTCTGCGCGAGGCAGACGGCATCGGCATGACCCAGGCCGGCAAGCAGAAGCTCGCATTCTATGTGGAGAAATTCGTTCGCCGCCATCTCGATGGCGCAGAACCCGATCTGAAAACGCTGGACGGCAGCAACCTGCCCGCACTGACTTCGCTCCCGGCACTCGGCATCGATGCCCAGCAGGTTCGCACCCAGCCGATCAGCCTGACCGATCCGGATCTCGACGGTGGTGACACTCTGCTTGGTGGAAAACCGGCTCCGGCCAAATTTTCCGTGGTCGAAACGCCGCGCGAAAAGCTGACGAAGCGCGGACTGATGGAAGATGCGCCGCTTGGCCGCGTGGACGATTACCGCCTGCCGGCGACCGGCGAAACGGCGGCGAAATAGACGCTATGTGGCGCAACGGGTAGTCAGCTACCCGTTTTCGCCGGTTTTTCATCACGAAATATTAAAGTCGGAACGATCTCCCTTCAAGCTGTGTTCACGCCCGGCAAGGCATGAGGCTTTGCTGAAAAAAGATGGATATGAGGAGTATACCGTCATGGCCAATCAAGGTGGCACGCACGAACAACACGTTAAAGCCGGCAAGCAGTCGCACAAGAACAGCGACGACAAGGCAACCCGCAGCGCATCGTCCAAGTCCGCATCGGACAGCAAGACCAGCGGCAAGCAGGGTGGCTCGTCCGAGCAGCACATGAAGGCCGGCCAGCAGAGCCACAAGAACAAGCACTGATTTCCACGCATGTGGGAAAACGGCCCCCGCGCAGGACGCACGGGGGCCGTTTTTATTGTGCCAAGCTTCCTATGAAGCCGCTTATCGAGCGATGAGCAACCTCTCCCGCTCCTGACGCGACCGGGCAATGCGGGCCTTGGCTTTTTCAACGATATCGGATGACGCTTCCTGAGGGGTGCCGGAATTGAACGGCGGCGCCGGTGCGTATTCCAGCGACAATTGCACGATCTTGGCTTCCTCCTCCCCCATCAATTCGCAGATGAGCGACAGACCGAAATCGATGCCGGAGGTGACGCCGCCAGCGGTGATGAGATTGCCATCCTTGACCACGCGTTCATAAACTGGGGTCGCGCCAAAATGCGGCAGAAAATCCATCGCATTCCAGTGCGTTGCAGCGCGCTTTCCCTTCAGCAGACCGGCAGCACCCAGCACGAGCGAACCGGTGCAGACGGAGGTGACGTAGCGCGCCTTCTCAGCCTGGCTACGAATGAAGCCGAGCACTGCCTGGTCCTCGAGAAGCGCATTGACCCCACTACCGCCCGGAATACAGAGCACGTCGAATTGTGGGCTGTCGCTGAAATCGACATCCGGCGTGAAGCTCAGCCCCGTTACGGAGCGAACCGGGCTCTTGTCCTTCCACACCAGATGGACCTCGCTGTTGCTCGCCGACGCAAAGACCTCATATGGACCGGTCAGATCGAGCTGCTGGATATTCGGAAAGATGAGAAAGCCGAAGCGGTAGGTCATGTTAACTCTCCTGTTGACGAGGGAATGATAGGCGCGCATGACTTGGCGTAATTGCCATTCATCCCACGCTTCAGGCCAAAATCATGCGACGTATCGAAATTCTTGCCTTTCCGGATGTCCAGCTGCTGGACGTAGCAGGACCCTTGCAGGTCTTTGCCTCGACGAACGACTTGCTGGTCAATGCGGGAAAACCTGCGCACTATCAGCCGGTCGCCGTCGGTGCGCAGACCCCCATCGTCACATCGTCCGCGCTCACGATCGGCACATCTGCTCTACCCCATGCCAGCGAAGCGCTGGACACGTTGATCGTTCCGGGTGGCTGGGGCGTCTATCGCGCCTGTGAAGATCAACAACTTGTCAGTTGGATCGCGCAGCGCTCCAAAACGGCGCGACGCACGGCGTCTGTGTGCAGCGGCGCTTTTCTGCTGGCGAGCACCGGTCTCCTCGATGGCAGGCGGGCAGTGACGCACTGGCAACGCTGCGGCGAGTTTCGAAAGCGTTTTCCCAAGGTCCGTCTCGATCCGGACCCGATCTTCATACAGGACGGAGCGATCTGGACTTCTGCAGGCGTGACGGCAGGCATAGACCTCGCTCTCGCATTGGTGGAGAATGACCTTGGGCGCGAGGTGGCACTGGCCGTCGCGCGCCAGCTCGTCGTGTTCCTAAAGCGCCCGGGCGGCCAGTCGCAGTTCAGCGCAGCCCTGACGCTTCAGGATGAAAGCGGTCGCTTCGACGGCTTGCATGCCTGGATGATGGAAAACATCACGCAGGATCTGTCGCTTGCCGATCTTGCCGAGAAAGCGGGGATGAGCCTGCGCAGCTTTTCCCGCCACTATCGCGAACAGACCGGCGTCACACCGGCTAAAGCGCTGGAGGAGATGCGTCTGGAGACCGCAAGGCGTCTGCTGGAGCAGGCCCAGCCGGTCTTGCGCGCTGCGCGCCGCGCCGGTTTTGGCAGCGAAGAAACCCTGCGCCGCCTGTTCCAACGCCGCTTCGGCGTGAGCCCACAGGCCTATCGCGAACGCTTCATGGCGGCGGCATAAAGCAAAACGCCCGGAACGACGTCCCGGGCGTATCTTCAAGGGATTATCCGACAACCACTCAGCGCGGCAGAATCGAGCTTCCCATCAGCGCCTCGTCGATGGCGCGCGCAGCCTGGCGGCCTTCGCGGATGGCCCAGACCACCAGCGACTGGCCACGGCGCACGTCGCCGGCGGCCCAGAGCTTGTCGATCGAGGTCTTGTAGTCGCGGTCATTGGCAACGACGTTGGTGGAGCCACGGCGGTCGGTGTTGAGCGTCAGCTTGCCGTCCAACTCCTTCAGAACGCTGTCAGTGAAGGGACCGGAGAAGCCGATGGCGATGAAGGCGAGATCGGCCTTGATGATGAATTCCGTGCCAGCAATCGGCTTGCGGCGCTCATCCACCTGGCAGCATTTTACGCCGGTCAGCACGCCGTCCTCGTCACCCACGAATTCGAGCGTCGCCACCTGAAACTCACGTGCGGCACCCTCGGCCTGCGAGGACGAGGTGCGCATCTTGGTGGCCCAGTAAGGCCAGACCGCGAGCTTGTCTTCCTTTTCCGGCGGCATCGGGCGGATGTCGAGCTGGGTTACCTTCACAGCTCCCTGACGGAACGCCGTGCCGACGCAGTCGGACGCCGTATCGCCACCACCGACGACGACGACATGCTTGCCGCCTGCCAGGATCGGATCGGCCGGCCAGCCGACGCTGTCGATATTTTCGCGGCCGACGCGGCGGTTCTGCTGCACCAGATAGGGCATGGCATCGTGAACGCCATGGAACTCCGTGCCGCCGATACCGGCCGGACGCGGGGTTTCCGAGCCGCCGCAATAAAGCACGGCATCATGCTCAGCCATCAGCTGCTCAACCGTCATGTCGACACCGACATTGACGCCATAATGGAAGGTCACGCCCTCGCCCTTGATCTGCTCGACGCGGCGATCGATGAAGTTCTTCTCCATCTTGAAATCGGGAATGCCGTAGCGCAGCAGGCCACCGGCCTTGGTTTCGCGCTCATAGACATGCACCTCGTGACCGGCGCGGCCGAGCTGCTGGGCAGCGGCAAGACCAGACGGACCCGAGCCGATGATCGCGACCTTCTTGCCGGTATGAACGGTGGCAGGCTTCGGCACGATGAAGCCAAGCTCATAGGCCTTGTCGGCAATCGCCTGTTCCACGGTCTTGATGGCGACTGGTGCATCTTCCAGGTTCAGCGTGCAGGCTTCCTCGCAAGGGGCGGGACAGACACGGCCGGTGAATTCCGGGAAGTTGTTGGTGGAATGGAGGTTGCGGATCGCCTCCTCCCAATTGTTGTTATAGATCAGATCGTTCCAGTCTGGGATCTGGTTATGCACCGGGCAGCCGGTCGGGCCGTGGCAATAGGGAATGCCACAGTCCATGCAGCGCGCCGCCTGCTTCTGCACTTCGGCATCCGACATGGGAATGGTGAATTCCCGGAAATGGCGAATACGATCCGACGCCGGCTGATACTTGCCAACCTGACGATCTATCTCCAGAAAACCTGTAACCTTGCCCATGTTACTTTCCTCACATCAAAGCAGGGTCCCGCTCGGACCCCAGTACCAGTAAGCGATGCCCATGATCGCTCCCAGCACGATAAACTCAAATCTGATTTCGCCGCTGGCTACCCATGTCGCCGCTGGTGGGGCGAGTGCGATGAGCAGCGAAATCAGTCGATGAACCATTGCCGCGCGGCGGATTTACTCCGCCGCAACCCCCATTTTCAGCCGTTCCATTTCCTCAAGCGCACGGCGGTACTCGACCGGCATGACCTTGCGGAACTTCGGACGGAACTCGCTCCAGCGGTCAAGGATATCCTTGGCGCGGGTGGAGTTGGTGTAGTGGAAGTGGTTAGAGATCATCTGGTAGAGGCGCTCCTCGTCGTGACGTGTCATGTCCTCGGAAACGTCCACGCGTCCCTTGTGCATGAGGTCGCCGCCGTGATGGTGCAGCTTTTCCAGCATGTCGTCTTCTTCCGGCACCGGCTCCAGCTCGACCATCGCCATGTTGCAGCGCTTGGCGAAATCGCCGGTCTCGTCCAGAACATAGGCCACGCCACCGGACATGCCGGCTGCGAAGTTGCGGCCGGTTTCACCCAGAACCACGACGATGCCGCCTGTCATATATTCGCAGCCATGGTCGCCCACGCCTTCGACGACGGCAATGGCACCGGAGTTGCGCACGGCAAAACGCTCGCCGGCCACACCGCGGAAGTAGCATTCGCCGGTGATCGCGCCGTAAAGCACGGTATTGCCGACGATGATCGAGTTTTCCGCAACGATGCGGGCATTTTCCGGCGGACGCACGATGATGCGACCACCAGACAGACCCTTGCCGACATAATCGTTGCCGTCGCCCACGAGATCAAAAGTGATGCCGCGTGCCAGGAATGCGCCGAAGGACTGACCAGCCGTGCCGCGCAGCGTCACATGGATAGTATCGTCCTTCAGCCCCTTATGGCCCCAGCGCTTGGCAAGCGCGCCGGACAGCATCGCACCGGCGGAGCGGTCGACGTTCTTGATCGGTACTTCGAAGACCACCGGCTCACGGTTTTCCAGCGACGGCATGGACTTCTCGATCAGCTTGCGGTCGAGAATGTCGTCGATCGGGTGCTTCTGGCGCTCGGTCCAGTAGGTCGCTTCCTTCGGTGCTTCCACCTTGTGGAAGATGCGGCTGAAATCGAGCCCGCGTGCCTTCCAGTGCGCCAGCATCTCATCCTTTTCGAGAAGCTCCGAAGCGCCGATGATCTCGTCCAGCCTGGAAACACCAAGCGAAGCGAGGATTTCGCGCACTTCTTCGGCAACGAAGAAGAAGTAGTTGATGACGTGTTCGGGCGTACCCTTGAAGCGCTTGCGCAGAACCGGGTCCTGCGTGGCAACGCCCACGGGGCAGGTGTTGAGATGGCACTTGCGCATCATGATGCAGCCAGCGGCAATCAGCGGCGCGGTGGCGAAGCCGAACTCGTCGGCGCCCAGAAGCGCACCGATAATGACGTCACGGCCGGTCTTCAGACCGCCATCCACCTGCAGTGCGATGCGCGAACGAAGACCATTCAGCACCAGCGTCTGCTGGGTTTCGGCAAGACCGATTTCCCATGGTGAACCCGCATGCTTCAGCGAGGTGAGCGGCGACGCTCCCGTGCCGCCATCGAAGCCGGACACAGTGATATGGTCGGCGCGCGCCTTTGCGACACCAGCAGCAACCGTGCCGACACCAACTTCGGAGACGAGCTTGACGGACACGTCGGCTTCCGGGTTGACGTTCTTCAGGTCGTAGATCAGCTGTGCCAGATCTTCGATCGAGTAGATGTCGTGGTGCGGCGGCGGCGAAATCAGGCCGACACCCGGCGTGGAGTGGCGGGTCTTGGCAACCGTCGCATCCACCTTGTGGCCGGGCAACTGACCGCCCTCGCCGGGCTTGGCACCCTGCGCGACCTTGATTTGCAGCATGTCGGCATTGACGAGATATTCCGTCGTCACACCGAAGCGGCCAGAGGCGATCTGCTTGATGGCCGAGCGTTCCGGGTTCGGCTGGCCGTTGAGAAGCGGCATGTAACGGTCGGACTCTTCGCCGCCTTCGCCCGTGTTGGACTTGCCGCCGATGCGGTTCATCGCAATCGCAAGCGTGGTATGCGCCTCACGGCTGATCGAGCCGAAGGACATGGCACCGGTGGAGAAGCGCTTGACGATATCGACGGCTGGCTCAACCTCATCGACTGAGATCGGCTTGCGACCGAGCTGCTCGGCGCTCTTGATCTTGAACAGGCCACGAATGGTGTTCATGCGAAGGTTGCTGTCATTCACCATCTCGGCGAATTCGCGGTAACGCTCCTGGCTGTTGCCGCGCACGGCATGCTGCAGGGTGGCAACCGAATCCGGGCTCCAGGCGTGGCTTTCGCCGCGCATGCGATAGGCATATTCGCCACCGATATCGAGCGTGTTCGCAAGGATCGGGTCCTTGCCGAAAGCCGCCGTGTGGCGTGCCACGGTTTCTTCGGCAATTTCCTTCAGGCCCACGCCTTCGATGGTGGTGGCGGTGCCGAAGAAGTATTGCTCGACGAATTCCGACGACAGGCCGATGGCGTCGAAAATCTGCGCGCCGCAATAGGACTGGTAGGTGGAAATGCCCATCTTGGACATGACCTTGAGAATACCCTTACCCACCGCCTTGATGTAGCGATAGACCACTTCGTCGTCCGACACTTCCTTCGGAAACGCGCCATGCTTGTGCATGTCGAGCAGCGTGTCGAAGGCGAGATAGGGATTGATCGCTTCCGCTCCATAACCGGCCAGCAGGCAGAAATGGTGGATTTCGCGCGGCTCGCCGGTTTCGACGACGAGACCGACCGAGGTGCGCAGACCCTTGCGGATCAGGTGGTGGTGAACGGCAGCGGTTGCCAGCAGCGCCGGGATTGCAATGCGATCCGGACCGACCTGACGGTCGGACAGGACGATAATGTTGTAACCGCCGCGCACGGCAGATTCCGCCCGCTCGCACAGACGGTCGAGCATGTCCGGCATGCCTTCAGCGCCACGCTCCACATCATAGGTGAAGTCGAGCGTCTTGGTGTCGAAGCGGTCTTCCGTGTGGCCGATGGAGCGGATCTTTTCCAGATCGCCATTGGTCAGGATCGGCTGGCGCACTTCCAGACGCTTGGCACGTGCCGCACCTTCATGGTCCAGAATGTTCGGACGCGGGCCGATAAAGGAGACGAGGCTCATCACCAGCTCTTCGCGGATCGGATCGATCGGCGGGTTGGTGACCTGCGCGAAGTTCTGCTTGAAGTAGGTGTAAAGCAGCTTTGACTTTTCCGACATGGCCGAGATCGGCGTATCGGTGCCCATGGAGCCGACGGCTTCCTGGCCGGTGGTCGCCATCGGAGACATCAGAAGCTTGGTGTCTTCGCTGGTGTAACCGAAGGCTTGCTGGCGATCGAGCAGCGATACGTCGCGACGCAGCGCGCGCGGCTCAACCGGCTTCAGGTCTTCCAGGATCAGCTGGGTGCGGTCCAGCCAGTTGCGGTACGGGTGCTTGGCGGCAAGCTCATGCTTGACGTCTTCATCCGAGATGATTTCGCCCTTTTCCATGTCGATCAGCAGCATCTTGCCGGGCTGCAGACGCCACTTCTTGACGATGCGCTCTTCCGGCACCGGCAGCGTGCCAGCTTCGGATGCCATGATGATGCGGTCGTCATCGGTGACGAGGTAACGGGCTGGACGCAGACCGTTACGGTCGAGCGTCGCGCCGATCTGCTTGCCATCGGTAAAGGCAACAGCAGCCGGGCCATCCCATGGCTCCATCAGGGCCGCGTGATACTCGTAGAACGCCTTGCGTTCGGCACTCATGGACTGATTGCCAGCCCATGCTTCCGGAATCAGCATCATGACGGCATGGGCCATGGAGTAGCCACCGCGCACCAGGAATTCCAGCGCGTTGTCAAAGCAGGCCGTATCCGACTGACCTTCGTAGGAGATCGGCCAGAGCTTGGAAATGTCGTCGCCGAAGAGAGCGGAGGAAACAGAGGCCTGACGCGCCGCCATCCAGTTGACGTTGCCACGCAGCGTGTTGATTTCGCCGTTATGGGCAACCATGCGGTACGGGTGGGCGAGCTTCCAGGACGGGAAGGTGTTGGTGGAGAAGCGCTGGTGAACGAGCGCGACGGCGCTTTCGAAGCGCGGGTCGGAGAGGTCCTTGTAATAGGCGCCGACCTGATAGGCTAGGAACATGCCCTTATAGACGATGGTCGAGGAGGAAAGCGACACAGGATAGAAATCCTGCGCTTCCTTGCCGCCGCCGGCGTCATAGATGCGGTTGGACAGAACCTTGCGGATAAGGAACAGACGGCGTTCGAACTCGGCATTGGTGGCGGCATCGCGGCCCGCACCAATGAAGACCTGCACGTGATGCGGCTCGGTGGCAGCAATGTCAGCAGCCTTCGAAAGCGAGGCATTGTCGACCGGCACATCGCGGAAGCCGAGGAACTGCTGGCCCTCTTCGCCGATCACATCGACGATAACCTTCTTGTAGTGCTCAATGCGTTCCGGATCGCGCGGAAAGAAGATGTGGCCAACGGCATATTCGCCAGCCTTCGGCAGCGTCACACCCTGCTTGGCCATTTCCTCACGGAAGAAGCGGTCAGGGATTTGCACGAGAATGCCCGCGCCATCTCCCATCAGCGGATCCGCGCCAACGGCGCCGCGATGCGTGAGGTTTTCGAGAATGAAGAGACCATCCTTGACGATCTGGTGCGACTTCTGACCCTTCATATGGGCAACGAAGCCGACGCCGCAGGCGTCGTGCTCATTGCGTGGATCATAAAGACCCTGCTTGGCCGGAAGACCGCCGATCGTCGCACGAGGCGACGACGCCCCCGCAGCGTTGCTCGGACAGTCATTCGTTAGAAGTGCCTGGGCGTTTTCGCCTTCCAGCCGTATGGTCATTGTCATCCCTCCTGCAAACTCGTTGCATGGTGTCACGCAGAGAGGCGGAGGCCGATCCGGCCCTCATCTCAGAAGCCAAATCCGTCTCCGCATTCCAATTTAGGACAGCATTGCTGTCTTAATTCTGTCTGAACAATGACAGAAACACCCACCTTCCGCAAGGGGATGCCGTTAATTTATAGACACGCTTTATGACGTGAAATTTCAACCAAATGAAGGATCGCGTAATTTTCTTCCTCAGGGGCGCAGAAATGATTGCTTTCATTACCGCATTTGCCTTGGCTGAAATATGCTCGTAAAACCTCGGACCTATCCTCGCTGATCGTATCAACCGCGCGACATTCCTGCCCGCAACCTGCTTGAAAGTGCTGACGATGATTTTTGCCTCCGATAACTGGGCTGGCGCCCACCCGGCCATCAACGAGCGTTTGATGAAGGAATCCACCCGCTTTGCTGCCGCTTACGGCACGAGCGAACTGGACAAGGCAATAGAGAAGAAGTTCAACGAGATTTTTGAGCGCGAGGTCGCCGTCTTCTTCGTCGGCACCGGCACCGCTGCCAACTCGCTGGCGCTTGCAAGTGTGGCGCGTCCCGGCGGCATCGCCTTTTGCCATTCCGAAGCGCATGTGATCGAGGATGAATGCGGCGCGCCGATCTACTTCTCCAACGCCTCGCGGCTGATGCCGGTGGCAGGGCCAAACGGCAAGATGGTGCCGAAGAACCTGAAAGCCGCCATCGACCGCTTTCCGCCAGGCTCCATCCACCAGGGCCAGCCGATGCTGGTGACGATGACGCAAGCCACCGAACAGGGCACGATCTACGATCTCGACGAGATTTCCGCGATCTCCGAGATTGCCAAGAGCGCCGGCGTTCCTCTTCATATGGATGGCGCGCGCTTTGCCAACGCGCTGACCGCGCTCGACACGACGCCTGCCGAAATGACCTGGAAGCGCGGCGTCGATATTCTCTCCTTCGGCGCGACGAAGAACGGCTGCTGGTGCGCGGAAGCCATCGTCTACATGGATCCGAAAATGGCAGAGGACCTGCCCTTCATTCGCAAGCGCTCCGCCCAGCTTTTCTCCAAGACACGCTTCATGGCTGCGCAATTCGACGCCTATTTCCACAATGACCTGTGGCTGGAGCTTGCCGCCCACGCCAACGCGATGGCCAACCGCCTGCGTGAGGGTCTTTCCGCCTCCAACAGTGCCCGCCTTGCCTGGCCCACCCAATCCAACGAACTCTTCGTCGTGCTGGACAAGGAGAGCGCCAAGGCTGCCCGCGACTCAGGAGCGAGCTTCTACGAGTGGCCAACACCACACGATATGCAGCAGGAGGTCCGCGAGAACGAACAGCTCATCCGCCTCGTGACGAGCTTTGCAACAGAGGAAAGCGACGTAGACGCCTTTTTGCGGATTTGCGGCGGGGCTTAAGAAAAAGCTGCTGGGCTTTCACGCAAAACTGCCCGGCACCATGCCCTTTGCCGTGACCAGCGATGACAGCGCCCGCACCAGTTCTGCATCCGCGCCCTTGCGCGGCTGCAGCACGAACTCCACGTCCTCCAGCGATGGCAAACTTCCGTGAGGCAGTTCACGCAGGTCAGAGGGCGCCATACTGCGGGGTTGGACGAGAACACCCATGCCTGCGCGGGCGGCAGCCGTCAGCCCACTGAGACTTCCGCAAGTGCAGACGATCCGCCAGGCAACGCCTGCCCGATCGAGCGCTTCTTGCGCGGCTTTGCGCGTGATGCTGGGCGGCGGAAAGGCGATGAGCGGTAGCGCTTCTTTGCGCGCAAGGATCGCATCCGGATCCTTGGCGAGCCACACCAGTGGCTCGCGATAAAGGAAATGGCCAAGTTGATCGCCAAGTCTGCGTTTGGCCAGCACGACATCGAGCTCGCCATTGTCCTGCATTTGATAGAGAACGCCAGAAAGCGAGACCGTCAGCTCCAGATCGACCAGCGGATAAAGCCTGGTAAACTCTTCCAGAATGACGGTGAGACGGCTTGCGACAAAATCCTCCGAGACGCCAAGGCGCAGCCGACCACGCAGACTGCTCTCACCAAAGAGGGTGGCGACCTTGTTGTTGAGATCCAGCATCTTGCGCGCATAGCCTAACAGCGCCTCGCCCTCCGGCGTCAGTCGCACGCGATGCGTATCGCGGGCGATCAGCTGCTGGCCGAGTGAAGCTTCCAGGCGTTGGATGTGCTGGCTGACTGTCGACTGGCCAATCCCCAACCGCTCTGCGGCTTGGGTGAAACTCATCGTCTGCTCCAGCGTTACGAAACTGGCGAGATGTTGCAGGTTCAGCATGGCTATCTCAAAACATGATAACTGTTAGTTTTTGCATCTGATTTCATGATGAGCGATAGTGCAGCCGATTACAATCCGCAAGCTGGCTGGCGGCGCTGAGGGATCTTTCGCTCTTTTCGCGCTTGAGCCCGGTTCGGCGGATTTCCCGATTGCAAGGCGAAAAGCCGTCTTGCGCACCACGTTCTAGAAAGGCCGCGTCATGAGCCGCTTCCTGCCAGACCGCTTCACATTGATGCTGGTCGCCACCGTCATCCTCGCGTCGCTGCTGCCGATCAGCGGAGAGCCTGCACATTATTTCTCCATCGCGACGAAATGCGCCATTGCGCTACTCTTCTTCCTGCATGGCGCACGTCTGTCACGTGATGTGGTACTGGCGGGCATGCTGCACTGGCGGCTTCACCTCGTCATCCTTCTCGTCACCTTTGGTATCTTCCCGCTATTCGGCATCGCGCTCGGTTACATTCCAGACAGCATACTGCCGCAGCCGCTCTATATGGGCGTGCTGTTTCTATGCGTTCTGCCGTCCACAGTGCAGTCCTCGATTGCCTTCACCTCCATGGCGGGCGGCAATGTCCCGGCGGCGATCTGCGCAGCCTCGGCTTCCAATATTTTCGGCATGTTCCTGACGCCTTTGCTCGTCGGCTTCCTCTTTACCGTCGGCGGCCACGGCGGCGGCTTTTCGCTCGATGCCTTTGGCCAGATTTTCCTGCAGCTGCTGCTTCCCTTCATTGCCGGTCAGGCTCTTCAACCGTGGATCGGCAACTGGATACGCGCCCGCAAGACGCTTCTGGCCCCGGTCGATCGCGGCTCGATCCTGATGGTCGTCTACCTGGCCTTCAGTGATGCCGTCGTGGAAGGCATCTGGCATCAGTTTACGCTGCGCGATATTGCCGTGGTCATCGGCATCAACATCGTGCTCCTGACGCTTGTTTTGTGCTTCACCATGTTCGGCAGCCGTTTGCTCGGCTTCAAGAAGGAAGACGAGATCACCATTACCTTCTGCGGATCGAAGAAGAGCCTCGCAAGCGGCGTGCCGATGGCTGGCGCCATCTTTGCCGGCCAAAGCATCGGCGCCATCGTCCTGCCCATCATGCTCTTCCACCAGATCCAGCTGATGGCCTGCGCCGTGATTGCGCAGCGCTATGCCAAGAAGGCGAAGGAAGCGGAGGCTGCAAAGATTGCTGCACCGGCGGCAGACGCGCCCGAGGCCGCTGCCATCGCCGCCAAGACGCCATCGTAGAGCGTTTCCCTGTTAAATAGAAACAGTTCTGTTGGTTCAAACGGGATCGACTGATTGTCCGGGCGGCGTGTGCCGTAGCCAACGCATACGGCCAAGCCGTCCGGGCAAGCAGGTGGCCCGTTTCAACCAACCCGAAGGGCCGGTCATCTTTCCGCGAGGCTCAAAGGCGATCGGCTCGACCGTACCTTTGGGTATGCCCTTCGCCAATCGCCTTTGCCCTGACGAAAACCTGCTCCGGCAGAACGTTTCTATTTAAC
>CAJYTK010000002.1 GCA_913777615.1 uncultured Agrobacterium sp.
CTCATCTTTTCCGATTTTCTCTAGAACAAAGGACTTCGTCGCCAGCAGCGCCGCCGCCCTCGTCAGTGAGCGGACTTATAAGAGAACACCCCCAAACAAGTCAACAGACGTTTTTCAACAATTTCCAATTTCCTCGTAACATATTGGTTTTAAACGATAGTTTTGTAGAACCTGTCAGACAGGTATCAGAAACATATCAATGACGTGACGTTTCCCGCGATATTCCACCAAAAACAGTGAGAAGTCCGGCTGGCATCCCTTACGCCACGTTTTTGCCGCGAGTTGCTCCTATCTGCAGTTCTTAACGAAGAGTTACATCGGATTGGGGAAGGCGCAGCCTGCGGCCGCGCATATGTTTGACTCCTCTGTCCGAAAGTTGCACATCTTCGTCACATGACTTCTGGAGATCAAATGCAGAAACGGTCGCGACAGGTATGACGGCGGATCGAGAACTGATCCGCACGCTCGGGACCGAACCGCCTATTCTGGCGGAAGGCCGGCGAGCACCCGACCGGCGCGAGATCTCCATCCGCTGGCTGAGCGGTACGTTCCTGACGGGCATTACCTCTTCCATATTGATGGGCGTTGCTCTTTTTGCAGCCCTAGACGGACGGCAGCAGCTTGCCATTCCAGCCGAAGCCTTTGCACGCGGCGATATGGAACACTCTCTGTCAGAAACGGTGCGCCGTGGCACCCGGCTTGTCGCTCCAAATATTGCGGCGCGTCCTTCCGATCGTTCCGTCATGGAAGTCTCCACCGTTATCCATGATGGTGACAAGGAAGTGGTGCGCAAAGTTCCATTTGCCCACGTGAAGATTTCACTCGCGGCCAACTACAATACGCAGGACGACTATCCTGCATTCGATCCGCTCAACATCTTTGCGACAGAGGACGAACCGGAGGCAGCGGGCGCGAGCAGGACCGGCACGATCTACGGCTCCGAAGTGGAGTCCGAAGTCAGTTTGAAGTCCATTCAGTTCCCGACCAAAAACAGCCCATACGCTTATGCTGGCGCTATGAGCTTCGATGAGGTGGAAGAGGCCGTCCGCTCCAACGGCTCTATCCTGACCGACGGTAATGAACAGCTGGCCGCTCTCTACTATATCGATCCGCGCCGTTTCGAAGCCGATGAGGATGTGGATATCACTGCCGGTCTCTCAGCCCGTGTCGTTGAGCAGAACATGTCCGTTTCCACCCCGCAGGCGCCAACGGTCAAACTGCCTGAATATGCCGATGACGTTATTCCTGTACGGCAAAATCAGACGATGGAAGCTGCTCTTTTCGGTGCTGGCTACTCTAAAGAGCAGGCGAAGCAGACCGCTTCTGTTCTGGCATCTGCCAATGGAACAGCCGATCTCGAGGCCGGAGACGTCCTGCGCATAGGCATTTTGCAAGATGACGAGAAAAGCGACATCGTTCGTGCCAGCCTTTATCGCAAGAACCGCCATGTCGTGACGGTGGCTGCCAACGACAGAAAGACATTCGTCCAGGCGAGCGAGCCGCCCAAGCTTGATGCCGTCGCGACTGCCTTTGATAGCGGCAACGCACCGATGACCGCAAATCGCGACCTGCCCCGGGTCTATGATGGTGTCTATCGCGCCGCGTTGGCCTACGGCATGAATCAGACCATGGTGTCGCAGCTGATCAAACTCCTGGCCAGCAGCGTCGATTTCCAAGCGCAGTTGAAGCCGACGGACTCTCTTGAGGCCTTCTTCTCGGTTGAAGGTCCAGACGGCAAGGCTACCGCACAGTCTGAATTGCTTTACGTCAATGCAAAGTTCGGCGACAACCAGACGCGCTTCTATCGCTTTCAAAATCCAGAGGATGGCAGCGTCGATTACTTTGACGGCGAAGGCAAAAGTATCCGTCAGTTTCTGTTGCGTAACCCTGTTCCGAACGGACGCATGACCTCCGGTTTCGGCATGCGCCGCCACCCCGTTTTGCGCTTCAGCCGCATGCATACCGGAACGGACTGGGCAGCACCGCGAGGCACACCGATCATTGCAACGGGCAACGGCGTCGTGGAGAAGGCTGGATGGGCTTCGGGCTACGGTAATCAGACCCTGATCCGCCATGCCAATGGCTACGTATCCTCCTACAATCACCAAAGCGCTATTGCGAAGGGCGTTGCAGAAGGTGCGCGTGTTACCCAGGGCCAGGTGATCGGTTACGTCGGTTCGACGGGTCTTTCCACCGGCGCGCACCTTCATTACGAGCTGATCGTAAACGGAACGAAGGTCGACGCGATGAAAGTGCGCCTTCCAGGCGGAAAGTCATTGTCCGGCCAGGCTCTGGCGCGATTCTCAGACGAGCGCCGTCGCATCGACACGCTGTTGAATATCGACGGCAAGGGCGAACAGGTCGCCAGCAGATAAGAAGATCGATAATCAAGACTGCTTATATAGAACCAGCGCTTGCTCAGCGTGAAGCGCGCTCGCTTGCGGGAAAAATCTTGGCGCGCCGAATGACAACGTGACCTTGATCTCCGGCCTCAACCGAGGATTCCGGCGGCACGTCGAACTCCAGAAGATCGCCCTGTCGCGTGGTGGCAATGACACGGCGCTCGCCTGCCCTGTCCAGAACACGCATTACCTGCGCGGGGATGCCGTCGTGCAAATCTTCCCACTCAAGATCAGCGGGACGGGCGTAAATCTCAACTGCGCCATCAGACTGCCCATAGGCAAACTGAACCTCGGTGTTCCCAACATAAACCTTACCGTTCTTCGCCACGCCCGAAACCTTGTTCGTATCACCGAGAAAGGTCATGACGAAGGCGGTATTTGGCTGGCGGCAGACCTCTTTCGGCGTACCTTGCTGTACGATTTCACCATGGTTGAGAATGACCACGCGATCCGCGAGATCGAGCGCTTCCTCCTGATCGTGAGTGACGAAAATAGTTGTGATGCCGAGTTCATCATGGATTTCGCGAAGCCACCGACGAAGATCGCGACGGACATTGGCATCGAGCGCACCGAAAGGCTCATCGAGGAGCAGTACTTTGGGATCGACTGAAAGCGCGCGTGCCAAGGCAACCCGTTGCCTTTGACCACCGGAAATCTGCGCGGGGAACCTGTCACCTAGCCCCTCGAGCCTGACCAGCCGGAGCAATTCCAGTACACGCGCCTCGATTTCAGCGCGGCTGCGTTTGACCTTGGAAACCTTCATTCCGAAAGCGATGTTCTCATTCAGCGTCATATGCGGGAAAAGTGCATAATGCTGGAAAACAAAACCAACACCGCGATCGCGGACCGGAATGTCGGTTGCATCCGTATCGCCGAAATAGATCTGCCCGCCATCGCTATATTCCAGCCCCGCAACCATGCGCAGGATGGTCGTTTTGCCGGAGCCCGAGGGGCCAAGAAGCGCCAGAAGTTCTCCGCTTTCAATATTAAGCGAAACATCGCGCACAGCGCGAAACGTGTCGAAGGTTTTGACGACATTTTGCAGGCGGATCTTCATGAATTCGTCTCCGTGGCGGCTGCACTGGCAACACTCACCTTTTTTCGGCCGCGACCTGCGCCACGCCGCTCCAATGCGACTTTGGCGATGATAGTGACAACGGCGAGCGCCGCCAGAATAGAGGCCGAGGCAAAGGCGCCGGCGGCCTGATAGTCATGATAGAGAAGCTCGATATGCAAAGGCAGCGTATTTGTCTGTCCGCGAATATTGCCGGACACGATGGAAACCGCGCCAAACTCTCCCATCACACGAGCATTGCACAGCACCACGCCGTAGAGGAGCGCCCATTTGATGTTGGGCAGCGTGACGGAAAAGAAAGTGCGCCAGCCGGATGCGCCAAGCGAGGTCGCGGCCTCCTCCAGATCGCGCCCCTGCGCCTGCATCAGCGGAATGAGTTCGCGTGCGACAAAAGGAGCGGTGACGAACATCGATGCAATGACGATGCCCGGTAAAGCAAAGAGAATTTTGATTTCGTAGGCGTCCAGCAACGGACCGAAAAGCCCCTGCAAGCCATAAACAAAAAGATAGGCGACACCGGCCACGATCGGCGAAATGGAGAATGGGATCTCCACGACGACCAGCAGAAAGCGCTTGCCCCAGAAGTCGAACTTGGTAATCGACCAGGCGGCGGCAACTCCGAACAGCGTATTGACCGGCACTGCGATGAGCGCGGTGATCACCGTCAGCATAATTGCGTGTCGCGTGTCGGGATGATTGATGGTCGCGCCATAGGCTTTCAGCCCCTGCGAGAAAGCTTCAAAAGCGATCACGAGCAACGGAGCGACGACGAGAAAAGCACCCGTTATCAGGACAAAGCCAATCAGACTGCGGCGCACCCAGGGAGTGTCGCCCACGCGTGGCGGCTTACGACGGGAGGCGATAGTGCTCATTTTCTAGCTCCTCACCGTATAGCGAAGTGCGCGCGACTGAAGATAATTGGTGAGCGCCAGCATGATGAAGGCGGTGATCAGGAGAACGGATGCGATAGCCGCTGCCGCCTGATAATCATATTCCTCCAGTCGGATGAAAATCAGCAGCGAAGTAATTTCGGTAGAAAACGGCTGATTGCCGGCAATGAAGATGATGGCGCCGAATTCGCCCAGGCTGCGGGCAAAGGAGAGCGACAGTCCGGCTAGAAGCGCAGGCGTCAAAAGTGGCAAGATGATCTTGCGGAAAATCGCCAGGTCGGACCCGCCTAGCGACTGGGCGGCCTCCTCCAGCGCAGGGTCAAGATCTTCAAGCACGGGCTGAACCGTGCGAACGATGAAGGGAAGACTGGTAAAGGCCATGGCGACGATGATGCCGAGCGGCGTATAGGCGACCTTCACTCCTATTTGCGCAAGTGCAGAGCCAAACCATCCGTTTCCGGCAAACAGCGCTGTCAGCGCAATCCCCGCAACGGCCGTCGGCAATGCGAAGGGCAGATCGACTATGGCATCGACCAGACGCCAGCCTGGAAAACGATAGCGCGTCAGCACCCATGCGAGAGCGAGGCCGAAGATGACGTTGAAGATCGTCGCGGCGAGTGCGCAAAGCACAGTGACGCGATAGCTCGCAACGGCGCGAGGAGACGATATGATGCTCCAGTACTCCGCCGGTCCGAGGCTCGCCGCCTTGAAGACCAGTGCTGCCAGAGGAAGAACGACGATGATTCCAACATAAAGCAGCGTGACGCCAAGAGACAATTTTAGCCCCGGCAAAACATTGCGTTTCAAATCTTCCCCCTTTGCATCTGCGAAGGTCGTATTTCTCGGCGAAACATTAAGATGCTCAAGATCAAAAACGACCCGGCGAGTGTCCCGCCGGGTCGATATCAATCGTGCCTTAGAACGGTTAGCGATTGCCGTAAAGCGTATCGAGTTTGCCGCCGGACCCGAAGTGCTCTTTCTGGATCTTGTCCCAGCCGCCAAAAACATCGTTCACATTAACAAGGCGAATGCTTGGAAACTGATCTTTGAACTCACCCGCCACCTTTTCATCATGAACGCGATGACCGAACTCGGCAGCAATTCTCTGACCTTCCTCGCTATACAGAAAATCGAGATAGTTTTTCGCCAGTTCGCGCGATCCACGCTTATCGACCACCTTGTCAACGATGGCGACCGGGAATTCGGATAAGAGACTGACAGACGGAACAACACCTTCAAACTTGTCAGTGCCATACTGCTTGGCGATGCCGCGCGTTTCGGCTTCGAACGTAATCAGCACGTCGCCGATTTCGCGCTCGACGAAGGTCGTCGTTGCGGCCCGGCCTCCGGTGTCGAAGACCGGCACGTTGGCAAAAATCTTCTTGATGAACTCGTCAACCTTTGCCTGATCGCCATTGAACTTCTCATTGGCGAAGGCAACGGCTGCCAGATAGGTGTAGCGAGCGTTACCGGAGGTCTTCGGGTTCGGGAAAACGATTTTCACGTCATCACGCACCAGATCGTCCCAATCCTTGATATTCTTCGGATTGCCCTTGCGCACCAAAAACGATGGGAAAGAGTAGAAGGGTGACGCGTCGTTCGGGAAATCCTTCTTCCAATCGGCGGAAACGAAGCCCTGCTTCACCAGGAAGTCGATGTCCGTCACCTGATTGAAGGTTACGACGTCCGCCGCGAGTCCCTCGACGATCGCTCGCGCCTGCTTGGAGGTGCCTGCATGGGATTGATCGATTGTCACGCCAGGATGGATCTTGATGAAAGCGGTATTTTCAGCCGCGAACAGCTCACGCGCCACATCGTAGGACGCGTTAAGAAGTGTCTTCGGCTCTTCGGCGTAGACGTTGGTAGAAATCAGCGCAACAAGTGCGGCACCGATAAGCGCAATCCGGTTCATGTAAGCCCCCGTTTATGTCGTAAGGGCGGAAGATAGAGAAGGGCGGGCAGATCGGCGAGAAACGACGAACTGCGACCTACACCATCCGGAGAATGTTCAACTCATCAAAGCTTCATTTTGATGTAAATTTTTCAGCCTCGCGTCAAAGCCAATGCGAAGGGAAAAGTAGCGGTTGACCTGTGGGCACCAGATAGCGATCAACATCGATATTGGATATCGCTTCAAGCGAAGCCGGGCTCCATTTCGGACAGCGATCCTTATCGACCAGCACCGACCTCACTCCCTCGTAGAAGTCATGTCCACGCAGGACGTGGCATCCAGCGACAAATTCCCGCTCAAGACATTCGATCAACCCAGCGCTATCGCGTCCCAGCCTTAGCAATTTCAGTGTCAGCTTCAGGCTGGTAGGAGATCGTGTCTTCATCACCGCCATGGTTTCCTCGCCAAAACGATCGTTCATCGTCTCTAGGCTGGCAACGATGTCTTCGATCGTACCACGCGAAAAGGCAGCGTCCATAACCGAACGCTTGTCCGGGAGAATACCTCTTACCGGTTTGGTAGCAAATCGCAGGATTGCCGCCTCCAGATCGCTTTCGTCGCACACGGCAGTGAGTGCCTTCGTCAATTCGGGCAACCGTTGCGAACCGACATGGTAGTCCGCAAGACCGGCATAGATTGCATCCGCAGCACCAATCTCACTTCCCGTCAGACCCAGCCATATTCCCGTTTCCCCAGGCGCTTTTGGCAATAGCCATGTGGCGCCGACATCTGGAAAATAACCGATGGCGGTCTCCGGCATCGCAAGGCGGGTGCGTTCGGTCACGATGCGGTGGCTTCCATGGGCGGAAATACCGACACCCCCGCCCATCACGATCCCATCCATGAAAGCGACGAAGGGTTTGGGATATTGGGAGATCAGATAATTCATCGGAAATTCGTCACGCCAAAACCGGGTGCGATCCGTCTCCGACGCATGACGGGCATCGTAGATCTGCCTGACATCACCGCCGGCACAAAGCCCGCGCTCCCCTTCGCCCGAAAGAATGACGCATTTGACCGCATCGTTTTCGGCGAATGCTGTCAGGGCGTTAGTTATGGCGCGGACCATGCCTCCCGTCAGGCTGTTGAGTGCCTTGGGTCTGTTGAGTCTGATGAACCCGGCGCGCCCATCCACATGAGTAAGCACATTGGTGTCGCCAGAATTATTTTCCAAAGGTCACCTCCCAAACGGTTTTTCGAGAGTTTGGACGTAACCAATCTATCACGCAACATTTGGCGAAGGGAGGTGAACAGGGCATCTTGGCGTGCTTCGAGCTAAATTAGATAAGTCGAACATATGTTTTATTGCGTCGCAGCAAATTGACTTGACCGGTTGCCGAATCGTGGCATCTACTACCGTCATAAAAGACCGCGGCTTATCCTGTCCAGCATTGCCGCCGGACCGTGCAGACTGCCCTTATGGGTGAAGGCGTTATTCCAGGAGATAGACATGCAGGTTTCAGAACAAGAGTGGATCAGCAAGCGGGCCTACACACTTTGGGAAAGCGAGGGCCGTCCCAATGGACGGGACGCCGAGCATTGGGACCAGGCAACAAAAGAGTTTACGCTGCTGCAGAACACCAAGGCAACCAAGCCGGCGCATCGTAAAAAAGGTGAGATCAAAGTTTCGTCTTTGGCCGAGGAAAATGCCAAGACTAAAATGCGCACGAAAAAAAAAGCAGCGGCCAAGTAACCGCTCCAGGAGCCAACCCCGCATAAAAAAAGTCCCGCGCGAAGCGGGACTTTGTCGTTTAGATCGCGAGAAAGCTCAGAAGGTCAGAGCGCGATCGCCGTTCTCGTCCTTGATACGGCTTGGAAGACCGATCTTGTTGAGGATATTTAGGAATGGCTGCGGTGGCAGCTCCTCGACATTTGCCATCTGTTTCACATCCCACTCGCCAGACGCGATCAGCATCGCGGCCGCAACGGGGGGAACGCCTGCCGTATAGGAAATACCCTGTGAGCCGACTTCCTCGTAAGCGTCCTTATGATCGGCCACGTTATAGATAAAGACTTCCCGCTCTTTGCCGTCCTTCGTTCCCTTGACGATATCTCCGATGCAGGTCTTGCCGACATAATCTGGAGCCAGTGAAGACGGATCGGGCAGCACGGCCTTGACGACCTTCAGCGGCACTACTTCCAAACCTTCGGCAGTCTTGACCGGCTTTTCGGAGAGAAGGCCGAGGTTTTTCAAGACGGTGAAGACGTTGATGTAATGGTCGCCAAAGCCCATCCAGAAACGAACGTCCGCGCCGTCCATGTTCTTGGAGAGCGAATGCACTTCATCGTGACCGGTCATGTAAGCTTTTTGCTTACCGACAACGGGCAGATCGAATTCATGGCCGACTTCAAACATCTGGTTTGTCTGCCACTGGCCATTCTGCCAGGAGTAAACGACGCCGGTGAATTCGCGGAAATTGATTTCCGGATCGAAGTTGGTGGAGAACCAACGACCGTGGCTTCCGGCATTGATATCGACAATATCGACCGACGTCACTTTGTCGAAATACTCATCCTTGGCCAGGCGCGCATAGGCGTTGACGACGCCTGGATCGAAGCCCACGCCCAGAATGGCAGTGACGCCCTTTTTCTTGCATTCCGCGGCGCGCTTCCATTCGTAGTTTCCGTACCACGGTGGCGTCTCGCAGATCTTTGTCGGATCCTCGTGGATCGCGGTATCCATATAGGCAACGCCTGTATCCATGCAGGCCTGAAGAACGGACATGTTGACGAATGCCGAACCGACGTTGATGACGATCTGGACACCGGTCTTTTCTATCAAGGCCTTCGTGGCCTCAATATCCATCGCGTCCAGCGCATGGGCTTCAAGTTTTACCTCGGTCTTGAGGCTCTTCTTTTCACGTACGGATTCGACAATCTTGCGGCACTTATCGACAGTGCGTGACGCAATATGAATGTCTCCCAATACATCGCTATTCTGGGCGCACTTATGCGCCACGACCTGTGCTACGCCACCGGCGCCGATGATGAGAACGTTCTTCTTCATTTCAGGTGATGCCTCCTTTTCCCCGCAGGGATGGCTTGTTGAGTAACGGTGCTACATGCGCCTCTCAGAGCGCGCTGTTACGACAGACTTTGCTGATAGTCGACAAAGTCGAATTCGCGGACGGTGCGAATGCTGCCGTCCAGTCCCTTGATGGCGATCGCCGGCATCTTTACGCCGTTGAACCAGTTCTTCTTGACCATGGTGTATCCCGCCGCATCCTGAAAGGAGACGCGATCACCGACCTTGAGTTCGTTTGCAAACTTGAACTCGCCGAAGACATCGCCTGCGAGGCAGGATTTGCCGCATACCATATAGGAATGCTCGCCCTCGTTGGGCGCAACCTTCGCGTTTTCGCGATAGATCAGGAGATCCAGCATATGGGCTTCGATAGAGCTGTCGACAATAGCCAGGTTCTTGCCATTGTAGAGCGTATCCAGAACCGACACTTCCAGCGTCGTGCTCTTGGTGATCGAGGCTTCGCCCGGTTCAAGATAGACTTGCACGTCGTATTTTTCGGAGAACTGCTTCAGGCGTTCACAGAACTGGTCGAGTGGGTAGTTCTCGCCGGTGAAGTGAATGCCGCCACCAAGGCTGACCCATTCTGCGCGCGACAAAAGTGAACCGAACTTCTCCTCGATCTGGCCAAGCATCTTATCGAAAAGACCGAAATCGTTGTTTTCACAGTTGTTGTGGATCATGAAGCCGGAGATGCGGTCCATGACCTTCTCGACCTTAGCTACATCCCATTCGCCCAAACGGCTAAACGGGCGCGCGGGGTCTGCCAGATCGAAGGTGGAAGAACTCACTTGCGGATTGAGGCGCAGACCACGAACGATACCGGACGCCTTGTCGGCAAAGCGTTCCAGTTGCCCTATGGAATTGAAGATGATCTTGTCGGCGTGAGAGACGACCTCGTCGATCTCGTAATCGGCGTAGGCGACCGAATAAGCGTGGGTCTCGCCGCCGAATTTCTCATGTCCCAGACGCACTTCGTAAAGCGATGATGACGTCGTGCCGTCCATGTACTGCGCCATGAAATCGAAGACCGACCATGTCGCGAAACACTTGAGTGCAAGAAGCGCCTTGGCGCCGGATTTTTCGCGCACATAGGCGATCTTCTCCATGTTGCGAAGAAGCTTGGTCTTGTCGATCAGGTAGTAAGGTGTCTGCAGCATCGGCCAGTCGCATCGTCCAATTGATAGAGATCATGAGATCATTTTTCCGGCCTTATATGATGCTTGTGACAGGAAAACAAACCTGTCGGTAACAATTGCGAAGATTCACAGAACGGATTTCGCAGACAGCGGGAACAAAAGTCCAAGCGCCACGTTTGGAAGTCAGGCGAAATTTGACACTTCAGAAAAGGATTGAACATGGCAAGCGTTCGCAACGTTGAAGACAAGGTACGCGAAACCCTCAACAGCGCTGAGGCTGAGGACGTCTCTGCACAGCTCTCCCAGCTGCGCGATGACCTGTCCAACCTCGCAAGAAGCGTCAAGGCACTTGGCGTCGGCGTTTCCCATGAGGTCAAGGCGCAGGCATCGCGCGTTGCAGACGACGCCATGGCGAAGTCCGAGCAGACGGTTCACGCGGTTAGAGACGAAATCCAGACCCTCAATGACAATCTAGTCTACCAGGTTCAGCGGAACCCCCTCCAGTCTCTCGGCATCGCCGTTGCGACCGGCTTCCTTCTCGCACTCGTCACGCGTAAATAAGGCGCAGACATGCTTCAAGCATTTTTGCTCTATCTAGGCGATACACAGCGTGAAGGCACCTTCGTGACGCGGCGCATCAAAAGCGCAATCGTGCTTAGGGTTCTTGCCGCCTTCTTTTTTCTGATCGCGGTTATCGCTGGCGGTATCGGCGGATCGATCTATCTCGCGAAGGAAATCGGAGCAGGACCAGCGGCACTTGTTATCGCGGGGATTGCCTTTCTTCTAGGGGTGATCATGCTTGTTGCGCTGGCAGTATCGCGCAGACCTCGTGCCTACCGCACACCCGTGGCGTCACCGCTTGTTGCCGCTCCTCTCGCAGTGGAAGCAGTGGCGGCCGGCGCGTTGGGCAAGCGCCCCTACACTGCTCTTTTGATCGCGATGGCGCTTGGCTTCATCACTACGCGGGTTACTGTCCGCAAAAAGTGAAGATTTCGACGCTTCATCTAAACCGAGCACATGGCACTTGAAGGTGGCATGTGCTTCTTGCATTTATTTCTAGGCTACCCCCTGCCCTTCTGTCGACAAAATGATAGGCAGTTTCCAACCGTCGTTTTACGGAAGGATCTTGGATGCGCCAGAAAGTTCTTGTTGTCGGTGGGGCTGGTTATATCGGGTCCCACACCTGCCTTCTCCTTGCGGAAAGGGGTTATGAACCCGTTGTCTTCGATAATCTTTCCAACGGTCATGAAGAGTTCGTCCGCTGGGGGCCTTTCGAACAGGGCGATATTCGCGACCGAGTACGACTGGATGAGGTCTTCGCCAGGCATAAGCCCGTGGCCGTTCTTCATTTTGCCGCTCTGATAGAGGTCGGAGAATCCGTCAAGAATCCCGTGGCATTCTACGACAACAACGTGGTGGGCGCTCTTACACTTTTGTCCGCCACGATGGAGGCTGGAGTAAAGGCCTTCGTCTTTTCATCGACCTGCGCAACCTATGGACTGCCAGAACGCGTGCCACTTGATGAAAGCCACCGTCAAGCACCGATCAATCCATACGGCAGGACGAAGTGGATCGTAGAACAGGCGTTGAAAGATTTCAGCACCTACAACGAGTTGAAGTCGGTCATGCTTCGCTATTTCAATGCGGCGGGCGCGGATTTCGAAGGGCGTATCGGTGAGTGGCACAAGCCGGAAACTCATGCGATACCTTTGGCCATTGAGGCGGCACTTGGCCGTCGACAAGGCTTTAAGGTGTTCGGCACAGATTACGACACGCGCGACGGCACTTGTGTACGCGACTACATACATATCCTGGATCTTGCCGATGCCCATGTCCGTGCCGTGGATTACTTGCTGGCAGGCGGTGACACCGTGGAGCTCAATCTCGGCACCGGTACTGGAACGACAGTGAAGGAGTTGCTGAATGCGATCTCCGAAGTGTCGGGCCGACCTTTCCCAGTCGATTTTGCTGACAGGCGGGAAGGCGATTCCACTACGCTCGTTGCCAATAACGACAAGGCTAGGGACGTACTCGGCTGGGAGCCGAAGTATTCGCTCAAAGATATTATTTCTTCCGCGTGGCGCTGGCATTCTACGCACAACGCCGAACTGTAAGTTTCAGGCATTCCCGGCGATTGCGCAATCACCGGGAATGCCCTGCATCTTTATGTCTCAATATCTTCTTGGCGCGTCATCAGTTCCGCTTCAGCGGGAAGTGCCTTAAACGTAAAAACACCGGCCGTTAGGCCGGTGTTCCGAGATGAAGCGTCATGCTCCAACTCTCTCCTCTCCCGTAAAGGATCAGGGTTTGGTCGCGCCTGTCTGCGTGGTATCTGTAGCAGCCGGTGTAGCGGTGCTCGCGTTAGCGTTCTTGTCCTTCAAGGTCATGAACTCCGGCGCAGACTTCAGCGATTCCGCAGTCTCCGTGGTCGTCAGACGAACGGTGCCATTGTTGGTGTCGCGAGTGACAGTAATCTTGTCCATTGGCACCGCGACGTCTTTCGCGCCGATTCCAAGGAAGCCGCCGACGCCAACTACAGCTGCGACGATGCCGCCGTTTTCTTCCAGGATGAGGTTGGTGACGTTACCAATGCTCTCGTCTGCGGAGGTATAGACGGAGTTGCCAATGTAATCATTTGCGCTGATCTGATTGGCAGCCTGTTCGGTCAGATAGGAGCCGGATGCAGCGCCTGAGTCAGCTGTCGTCGCGCCAGGGGTTGCTGGCATGGCAGGTGTTGCATTCGGGCTCGCAGGAGCTGTCGTACCGGCTGCTGGCGGATTTGCGTCTTGGGCGATGGCTAGCGGTGCGAACGCTGTAGAACCCATAAGGGCGGCCGTCGCGATCAGGGTCAGAGTCTTCTTCATATCGTACCTTCCTTTCATCGTCTCTAAAACCGGTTGGTGACAGTCTATCTGTCTGTTTGGTCAACCTGTTCGTCTGGCAAACGGCAGGACAGCGAAGATTGTTCCGAGATTTCTGCCCGATCAACAAAGGGTGAAAATCAAAAAATATGCGGCAGATAGCGGCACACAGGATCGCAAACAGCATTGTGTGCCAAAAATAGAGGCGTATTATCGGCAAAATTTCAGCAAGCATGCACTTCTAGGGGCGTTACGATTTCAAGGTTCAGAGCATTCCTTGCCAGACTGTCTCCCACTGCATCGATAGGCACCTACATCGTCATCATGACGACGCTGGTGACACTTCCGCTGATCGTGTTTGCTGGCTACCTCATGCTGCGCCTGGAGGCGGATGAGCGTGAGGATTTGCAGCGCGAGGCTGTCGATGACGCCCGTGCCATCAGCCGCAACGTTGAGCGGCGTCTGCAGGAAATGAGCACGACACTTAATCTTCTGGCGCAATTTCCAGAATTGGAAAATGGCGATCTCGCCAGCTTCCACCAACGCGTCAGCGAGAGCCTACGAAAGAGAGAAATCTACGTCGTCGTTGCGACACGCGATGGGATGGAGAAGGTCAATACCCGCCTGCCCTATGGGCAACCACTCGGCAAAGTTCCTGAAGCAGCCGGTGTCCAAGCCGCAATCGATGCCAAGCGCGTGACGCTTTCCAACATCTTTTATGCAGAGAACAGAAAGGAATGGGTCTTTACCGTTACGCTTCCCTTGCCTCGGCAACTTTCCGCCGCTGGCGATGTGTTGATGGTCACCCAATCGGCACGGGATCTGTCGAACCTCATTTCTACGGATGCGATACCTAACGGATGGTCTGCCGCCGTTCTGGACAATGATGGGCGGGTCGTGATCTCCAGCAATTTGCAGAAAACCGGGTCCGGCGCAGCCTACGAACCGGCAGAGTTGACCTCAAACATAGCGGCTTTCAGCGGAAGTTTCACAGACGCGCACAACAACATTTATGCCTATGCACAGCTTCCCGGCTGGCCATGGAAAGCCATCGTGTCGGGAGCGATCGACCGAAGTGATTCTGCCTTGCGCAGCACATGGCGACAAATGTTGATCGGCAGCTTGGCAATCGTTTTGGTTGCGGTACTTGGCACCTATCTCGTCGGCAGGCAACTGCGTAGATCGGTCGATCAACTCGTGACGGTTGCCGAACGGATAGGCGCCGGGGAGATCGTATCTCGCGTAGAAACCAACGTCGTGGAACTCAACCAGGTTGGAATCGCGCTTTCGAATGCCTCCTTCGATCGCAGTCAAGCCGAGGATCGCAACCAGCTCATTCTACATGAACTGGTTCACCGGTCGAAAAACATGCTGACCCTCGTTCAAGCGATGATGCGCCAACTGGCGCGGGAAAACACGACGGTTGCGGAACTGCAGAAGGAAGTCGATCACAGGCTTCGCGGCCTGGCCATGTCCATTTCTGCCCTTGCCGAGGTCCAGTGGGAAGGCTTGCCAATCCATCGGCTGATTAAGGGCCATCTCGACGTTTTCGGCAAGACGGCCCAACAGGTTGAGCTTTCTGGCGAGGACTTCCTTCTTTCTCCGGAGGCCGCACAAAATCTAGGCCTGGTCTTTCATGAGCTCAGCACCAACTCCATAAAATATGGTGCGCTCTCGGTGCCGGAAGGTCGGGTTCGTCTACAATGGTCTAAAGACCCATCCGACGATGCTAAGGTCAGAATGGAATGGATCGAAACCGGTGGACCAGCAGCAAGTCCGCCTTCGAGACGTGGATTCGGCACAACCATCATACAACGCCACGCGGAAAGCGCATTTTCTGGCATCGTGTCAGTTGATTATGCACCAAGCGGCTTTAGCTGGACGATGACGGCGCCTGTCAAACGCCTGTTCAAATGAAGCGCGGCAGGGTCGAAAATCGGCCTTAAAAAAAAGTGGAACAAAGAACCGTCAGCAACGTTTTTCAACCGAGCCAAGCCATTCCCCCGTCCCCGCCTAGAGGCTTGGCATCGCAGGTTTTGCCCCTGAAAACCTGCACCTGAATAGCACGGCTCTTCCCCTAGAGCCGTGCTTTTCTTTTCTAGCGCCAGCAACGAAACTTCACCGTTTTACCGCGATCTCATCCTCTGTCGGAACGTTGAGATTCTCTGGACGTCTTCAACGACTAGATTTTTCAATCGCAATCATACTCAGTTGAAATGGCATCCTTCGAATTCGACCAGCGCTCGAGGGTGTCGGGCCTCGGAGACGCTGCTCGAAGCAGAACCTGTCCACCTGGAAGTTAGACGCTTTACGAAGCCGCAGGCGCAGGAAACCGTAGGAGGTATCCAACTTCGTCCACCGACACGTTATAGTGCGCTTCCCCTGCAAGTGCTGCAGGCACGACTTTTTCGAGAACGACACTACCGAAATTGCTTCGACGATCGGCTTCCTCGGAGACTGGAATATCCGTCCGAGTTAGCGGTTCGCTCCAACGCACCTCGAATACATCATCATCACGCCGGCATTCCAGCGTGATGGGCAGATGAAGCGCGAGATTGGGGCTGTGGCTTACGGTGTTGACGACGAGTTCGTGAAACGCAAGGCCGACATAAAGTGCGCCATTGGGGTTCAGTAGAAGATTCTCGCCCTTGACCTGAACAAGGTGAGGATATTCTGGAAGATAGAGATCCGACTGTTGCTTCAGCAAATCAAAAATTTCCGCGCCTCGCCAATCCGAATCGGTAATCAGATCTTGAGACTGGGCAAGTGCGTGCAGCCGTCCTCTAAATTTCCTTAGGAAATCTTCTTTGGTGAAGCTGAAACGCGCAGTCTGGGCGGATAGGCTTTGAATGATCGCCAGCAGATTTTTGGATCGGTGGCTGACTTCACGCAGGAGAGACCGCAGTAACTGTTCCCGACGACGCTCGACGGTCACTTCACGGATCGTGGTCTTCAATACCCGCTGACCCGCCATATTGACGGTGGAATACACATGAAACTGGAAGATCCTGTCTTTTCCAGCCATGACTTCGAGCGTGCCGCGGGTACCCGCCGCATTCAGATCTTTCTTCAACTCCGACAAGCGCTGCGCCAGTTCCTTGCCGAAAATATTGCTGTCGGTCGGACCTTCGTCATTCTCGTTCGGAAGGTTCCAGACATCCGGCAGGTTGGCGATAAAGATATAGTCGCGATCACGGTCCTGCAGCATCACAGTCTCGCCGGAGTCGAGCAAAGCCAACACCAGCGAATCGTGCAATTCACCTTCGTTCCGGTCTCTATTGTGCCACGCGAGCCGATGCAATTTGATCTCCTAGCGGGAAACGACGTCGAGCGCATACGCGCTCACGCCGACCATTCGTGCGTCAAACGCCCGGCGAACACAAGAGTTGCGGGCTATGACCACTTTCAGCATGGATTACGCGGCAACACGTGAACTTTCGTTGAAGAATAGGGCCTGACTGATCAACGCTTTGACCATATCCGGATTGAATGGCTTGGTCACGAGGAAGGTTGGTTCTGGACGCTCTCCCGTCAGCAGACGCTCAGGGAAAGCGGTGATGAAGATCACCGGCAGCGTCGTCATTTGAAGAATGTCGTTCATGGCGTCGAGACCGGAGCTGCCATCGGCCAATTGAATATCGGCAAGGATCATCTTGGGGTGGGTGCGATGGAAAAGCTCAAGTGCTTCCTTGTGGGTACGGGCAATACCGGTAACGTTGTGGCCAAGATCTGTGACCATCTGCTCGATATCCATCGCGATCAGCGGTTCGTCCTCGATGATCATGATATCGGTCGCGACCTGGCGCGCGATCTCCGAGGCGGCCTCGTCGATGAGCTTGCCAATTTCGCTTTCCGGAACCTGAAGGACTTCGGCTGCTTCGGCCGGAGAGAACTCTTCAACCGTGGTCAACAGGAAGGCTTTTCTTGGCATGGCAGGAACTGCTGAAAGATTGGCAGAAGCCCGCTTCTCCCATCCGGTCAGATTTTCGTCCGTTTTGATGTTGATCGCCACGGAACTAAAGATGGATACGAACAATTGATAAAGTGAAACGCGATCGCTGCTCGTCTTCGGGAAGATGCTGACATCAGCGATCAGAGCCTCGAGGCTAGCCGCCACGTAGGCATCGCCCGTGGACTGAGAGCCGCAAACAGCACGCGCGAACCTGCGAAGATAAGGCAGATGCGGTGCGATGCGTGTAGAAACGGACATGTAATACTCCCCTGTTCATGCGGCCTGCAGCGCAAACCTGAGAAACAAATGCATGACTGCAAAAAAAGTTCCATGCCCTTGGAACGTTTTTTTTGCAGGCGCATTTGTAATGCATCACATAAGGAATACCCGAACTCATGAGTATGTTTCAATCGGATCAGGATTCGTCTGATAACGGAGCGGGGCCAACCGTGCCCGATTCCGGACGAGCGGTCATTACACGGAAACTGAGAGAGCTTTACGACGCCGTTCAAGAAGAAGGCATCCCGGACAAGTTTCTCGATCTCCTGGAAAAGCTTGACGAGGCTGAGCGCAAATCGAAAGCGTCGGGTGAATGATGACCAAAGACGCGGAAACGAACGGCCACAACTTCAAGCGCGAGATGCTGGCGGCTTTGCCAAACCTTCGCGCCTTTGCAATTTCTTTGATACGTTCGCGCGATCGCGCTGACGATCTCGTCCAGGACACGATCATGAAGGCCTGGGCAAAGCAGGAAAGCTATCAGCCCGGAACCAACATGCGCGCCTGGCTCGTCACGATCCTACGCAACGAGTTTTACAGCCAGATCCGCAAGTCCGGTCGAGAAGTGCAAGACACCGATGGCGCCTACACTTCGCGCCTCTCCGTGCCGCCCGAACAGCACGGATCGGTCGATCTGCATGATTTTCGCCAGGCACTCGAGAAACTGCCAGATGACCAGCGTGAAGCCATTCTCCTGATCGGAGCCTCCGGCTTTGCCTACGAGGAAGCTGCGGAGATTTGCGGTTGCCCTGTCGGAACAATCAAAAGCCGTGTCAGCCGTGCGCGTATGCGTCTTCAGGAACTGCTTGGGATCGAAAGCGAAAACGAGTTTGGCCCAGACGCTCAGACGACAGCGGTCACCGCTGCTGTATCCATGCGTTAATCGGCGTTTGAATCATGGGTGCCGCTCCTGGCGGCATCCACTACATGCCCGTATCCTTGACCGATTCCATCACCACGAATGTCGAGGTGTTGGCGACACAGGGCAGGCTTGAGATCTTCTCGCCCAGAACCCTCCGGTACTTGCGGATATCGGTCGTTCGAACCTTGAGCAGATAGTCGAACGCACCGGCAATCATGTGACACTCCTCGACTTCCTTTATTTTGCGCACGGCCGCATTGAACTCGTCCAATGCCTTCTCTCGCGTATCCGAGAGCTTGACCTCCGTGAACGCGATGTGGTCGAGTCCCAGCTTTGCCGGGTTGAGCGACGCTCGGAACCCCAAAATATAGCCTTCATCAACGAGACGCTTCAGCCTTGTTTGACAGGGCGTTTTCGAAAGCCCCACGCGACGCGACAATTCCAGAACGGACAGTCGACCTTCCTCGCTCAATGCCTCGATGATCTTCACATCGAAGTGATCCAAATCACCTGTTTCTGGCATTCTAACCATTCATTTTTCCCGAATTAATGAAAAACATAAGATCATATTTCCTTTCTTATCTCGAAAATAAGACCATATCAATTTTGTCGCCGGTGATATTCTGCGGGCAGGCATAGAGAAGGCTTGAAGGCAGCCACATCTCTTTTACGAGTCCAATCGAGGGACAATCAGATGGCAGGAACTGCATCTACCGTTTCACTGAGCGAAGCATCGCCACGCGGGATTTTTGACCGGTTTGCACCGGGGATCCGCGAGCATAATGCGCTGAGGCAAGCAATCACGGCTGCCTACCGCCGTCCCGAACCGGAATGCATGGCACCGCTGCTGGAGGCGGCGACGGTCAGCGACAGAGACGCGGAAACAATTCGCGCAACGGCTCGTAGACTGATTGAAGCGTTGCGGGCAAAAGCGAAGGGCACCGGTGTAGAAGGTTTGGTGCAGGAATATTCACTGTCGAGCCAGGAAGGCGTGGCGCTGATGTGTCTTGCGGAGGCGCTTTTGCGTATTCCCGACACCGCAACGCGCGATGCGCTGATCCGCGACAAGATCGCAACTGGTGACTGGAAATCACATCTGGGCGGCGGGCGCTCCCTCTTCGTCAATGCTGCGACCTGGGGTCTGGTCATCACCGGCAAGCTCACGTCGACCGTCAACGACAAGGGTTTGTCCGCCGCGCTGACGAAGCTCATCTCCCGCGCCGGCGAGCCTGTGATCCGTCGCGGCGTCGACATGGCAATGCGCATGATGGGCGAGCAATTCGTCACAGGCCAGACCATCGAGGAAGCCATCAGCCGCTCGCGGCCGCTTGAAGCCAAGGGCTTCCAGTACTCTTACGATATGCTGGGAGAAGCCGCGACGACCGCAAAGGATGCGGAACGCTACTACCGCGACTACGAGCAGGCGATCCACGCCATCGGCAAGGCATCGGCAGGCCGGGGCGTCTATGGCGGACCGGGGATTTCCATCAAGCTTTCTGCCCTCCACCCGCGCTATTCCCGCTCTCAAGGCGAGCGGGTGATGGCGGAACTTCTACCACGCGTGAAGGCCCTGATGCTGCTGGCAAAGCGCTATGATATTGGTCTGAATATCGATGCCGAAGAGGCCGATCGCCTTGAAATTTCGCTCGATCTGCTGGAATCCCTTGCACTCGATGCCGATCTTGGAAGCTGGGCGGGCCTCGGCTTCGTCGTGCAGGCCTATGGCCGCCGTTGCCCCTTCGTCCTCGACTACATCATCGATCTTGCTCGCCGCGCCAATCGCCGCATCATGGTGCGATTGGTCAAGGGCGCCTATTGGGATGCCGAGATCAAGCGGGCGCAGCTCGATGGCCTGGAAGACTTTCCGGTCTTTACCCGCAAAGTCCACACGGATGTCTCCTACATAGCTTGCGCGAGAAAACTGCTGGCTGCGCGTGACGTCATCTTCCCGCAATTTGCCACCCACAATGCGCAATCGATGGCCACGATCTACCATCTGGCGGGTGCTGACTTCAAAATCGGTGACTACGAGTTCCAGTGCCTGCATGGCATGGGCGAACCACTTTACAGCGAAGTCGTCGGCAAGCAGAATCTCGACCGTCCGTGCCGCTTCTACGCGCCGGTCGGCACGCATGAGACACTGCTGGCTTACCTCGTTCGCCGCCTGCTGGAGAATGGTGCGAACTCCTCCTTCGTCAACCGCATCGCCGACCCGAACGTGCCTGTCGATTCGCTCCTGGAAGATCCGGTTACCGTCGTCAAGGCGATGCCGGTTCCAGGCGCACAGCATGACAAGATCGCCAAGCCTGAAGCGCTTTATGGCGCGCGCATCAATTCCAGCGGCCTGGATCTTGCCAATGAGAATACGCTCCGCGAACTCGGTGAGGCGTTTTCAAGCAGCGTCACGATGGAGTGGAAGGCTGCCGCTCTCGACGCCTCGGGAAATACGCGCCCAGTCACCAATCCCGGCGACCACGACGACATTGTGGGCTACGTGATCGAGCCAACCCAAGAGGATGTTTCAAAGGCCCTGGCGGTTGCGGCAGCTTCTTCCTGGCCGCAGTCCAGCATCGAGACCCGTGCTTATTGCCTGGAAAAAGCGGCTGACCTCATGCAGGCACGAATGCCAATATTGCTTGGGCTCATCATGCGCGAGGCGGGGAAATCGGCGCCCAATGCCATTGCGGAAGTGCGCGAAGCCATTGACTTCCTGCGCTATTACGCGGCGGAAGCGCGCCACACATTCGGGCTCCTGCAACAGCCGCTCGGACCGATCGTCTGCATCAGCCCCTGGAACTTCCCGCTGGCGATCTTCATCGGCCAGGTCGCGGCGGCGCTCGTTGCCGGCAACCCGGTTCTGGCAAAACCCGCGGAAGAGACCCCGCTGATCGCGGCTGAAGGCGTTCGGCTTCTGCATGAAGCCGGCGTTCCTGCCGATGCCGTGCAGCTCCTGCCGGGTGCAGGCCAGACGGGCGCACAGCTGGTCGCAGCCCCGCAGACGGCTGGCGTCATGTTCACCGGCTCGACCGAAGTGGCTCGTCTGATCCAGAAGCAGCTTGCCGAGCGCGTCTCAAGCGAAGGCCGTACCATTCCGCTCATTGCCGAAACCGGCGGCCAGAACGCCATGATCGTCGATTCCTCGGCGCTTGCCGAACAGGTAGTGGCTGACGTCATCGCCTCGGCCTTCGACAGTGCCGGTCAGCGCTGTTCGGCGCTTCGCGTTCTATGCCTTCAGGACGATGTAGCGGATCGGACGCTGACGATGCTGAAAGGGGCGCTGCATGAGTTGCGCATTGGCAGAACCGACCAGCTCTCGGTCGATGTCGGTCCGGTGATCAGCGCCGAAGCCAAGGACAATATCGAGAAGCACATCGAATCCATGCGCAGCCTCGGCAACACGATCGAGCAAATTTCGCTCGTCGGTGACAACAGCAATGGCACTTTCGTGCCGCCGACCATCATCGAGTTGAAGTCGCTTGCCGATCTGAAGCGCGAAGTTTTCGGCCCGGTCTTGCACGTCATCCGCTTCAAGCGTGAAAAGCTTGATCAGCTGATCGACGATATCAACGCGACTGGCTATGGCCTCACCTTCGGCCTGCATACGCGTCTTGATGCCACCATTGCGCATGTTTTGTCACGGGTGAAGGCAGGCAACCTGTACGTTAACCGCAATATCATCGGCGCAGTCGTCGGTGTTCAACCTTTCGGCGGCCGCGGTCTGTCCGGCACCGGCCCCAAGGCAGGGGGCCCGCTTTACCTCGGTAGGCTCACACGTGCGGCCCCGGCGGTGGAACGCGCTACCCAGCACAAGGACCAGGCTGTCCTCGATCTGGCACAGTGGTTGGATACCAAGAACGAAACGCAGGCCGCGGAAGTCGCAAGGACATCTGCCCAATCGTCCGCACTCGGCTTCGAGACGGAGCTTGCTGGCCCAGTTGGCGAGCGTAACGTGTATGCGCTACATCCACGCGGCAAGGTTCTGCTCGCACCTGTTTCGACGCACGGTTTATATCGACAACTTGCGGCAGCACTTGCGACTGGCAACACCATCGTCGTCGATAAGGATAGCGGTCTGGAAGAGGCGCTGGCGGGCGCACCGGTCTCGGTCAGGAACCGGCTGTCCTGGAGCGCCGATTGGCAGAGGACAGGTCCCTTCGCAGGCGCCCTTGTCGAAGGGGATTCGGATCGAATTCGCGCCGTAAACAGCCGGATTGCCACGCTGGAAGGTCCGCTTGTACTGGTTCAGGCGGCATCAATGGATGAGGTGCAGGGCGTGAGCCAGCCCTACAATCTCAACTGGTTGCTGGAAGAAGTCTCCATCAGCGTCAACACCACGGCGGCGGGCGGCAATGCCAGCCTGATGTCAATCGGCTGAACGATAAAAGGCTGGCGGGACTTCTCCTGCCAGCCTTTCTACTTTTCGAATTGATCGAGTGGCCTTACTCGATATCGAACGATACGCCTTGGGCCAAGGGAAGCGCTTTGGAGTAGTTCACCGTATTGGTCGCACGGCGCATATACGCCTTCCACGAGTCGGAACCGGACTCACGGCCACCACCCGTTTCTTTCTCACCGCCGAATGCACCGCCAATTTCCGCACCGGACGTTCCGATGTTGACATTGGCAATACCGCAATCGGAGCCATCGGCAGCCAAAAAGCGTTCCGCCTCCTGAAGGTCCTTGGTGAAGATGGAGGAGGATAGACCTGCCGCAACGGCGTTGTGTTCTTCGATCGCAGAATCCAGATCGGAATACTTCATCACATAGAGGATAGGCGCGAAGGTTTCTTCAAGAACCGGACCAACCTGCTTCGGCATCTCAACAAGCGCGGGCTTGACGTAATACCCGTTTGCAGCACCGGTATCGACGCGCTCGCCACCGGCGACCACACCATCATGTGCCTTAGCCTCTGCAAGGGCCTTCTGCATTCCATCAAACGCAGCCTTATCGACCAACGGGCCGACGAGTGCGGAGGTTTCGAGCGGATTGCCGACGGATACGGAAGCGTACGCTTTCTTCAAACGTGGCACCAGTTGGTCGTAGACGCTCTCATGAACGAAAAGGCGGCGCAGCGTCGTGCAACGCTGCCCTGCCGTTCCCATGGCGCCGAAGGCAATAGCGCGCAACGCCATGTCGAGATCAGCCGAGGGGCAGACGATGCCGGCATTGTTGCCGCCAAGCTCGAGGATGGCGCGAGCAAAGCGCTTGGCCAGGCGCGGACCAACATCGCGGCCCATGCGGGTCGAACCGGTGGCAGAGACCAGCGGCACCTTCGGGTGATCGACCAGCGCTTCGCCCACGGCACGGTCGCCGATGATGATCTGGCTCAGCCCCTCTGGCGCATCGCCGAAGCGGGCCACGGCACGCTCGAAGATGCCCTGCACGGCCAGCGCTGTCAGCGGCGTCTTCTCCGAAGGCTTCCAAACGACCGAGTTGCCGCAGACGATGGCAAGCGCTGCATTCCAGGACCAAACAGCAACTGGGAAGTTGAAGGCCGAGATAACGCCGACCACACCGAGCGGATGCCAGGTTTCCATCATGCGGTGGCCGGGGCGTTCAGTCGCAATCGTCAGGCCGTAGAGCTGGCGCGACAGGCCGACGGCGAAATCGCAGATGTCGATCATTTCCTGCACTTCGCCCAGACCTTCTGACGGGATCTTGCCGGCTTCGAGCGAAACCAGGCGACCGAGATCGGTCTTGAAGGCGCGCAGTTCTTCGCCCAGCAGCCGGATCAGTTCACCGCGCCGGGGCGCCGGCACCAGACGCCAGGCGCGGAACGCAGCGTCTGCCTTTTCGACGATCCCCGCCACGTCGGAGGGGGAAACGGTCTTGAGGCTTGCCACTTGCTCGCCGGTCACCGGGCTGAAGGAGGCCATATCGCCACCCTGATAAAGTTCGGACGAAACGCCCATCTTCGAAAGAAGCGCGGCGGCTTCCTTGACGACATCGACTTTGGCTGCGGTCATATTCTGGCTCCCTTGAGGACTTCGCCACTTCGTCTCGCAGCATGCAAGCGGTGGCTCACGGCAATTGGCGCGGATGGCAGACCACCCATTTCATTCTCTTTCCAGATCATATACGTCTGGAAGCGCCCATTTCAAATGAGGAAAGCGGGTGTGTTGATGCGAGGCAGGAATGGATACGCGCAGACGGCTGGTGCCGGACATCGTTACGTTGCAGGCTTTTGAATGTGCAGCCAGGCACGGTAATTTCACGCGCGCGGCAGAAGAACTGAACCTGACGCAAAGTGCGGTCAGCCGTCAGATCAGCGATCTCGAAGCCCAGACGGGCATGCTGCTCTTCGAGCGTATCCGGCGCCGGGTCGTACTCTCGGATGCCGGGCGCAAGTTTCTGCCGGACGTCCAGAAGCTCTTGCATCAATCCGAACAGTTGATGGTGCGTGCGGTCACTGCTGGCACCTCCAGCACCTCGCTTTCCATCGCCACCCTGCCCACCTTTGGCAGCCGCTGGCTGACGCCGCGGCTCCATAAATTTATGGCACTCTATCCGGATACGGTTCTAACGGTGGGGTCGCGATCACAACCATTCGACTTCGATGAAGAGAGCTTCGATATCGCCATCCATTACGGGCAAGCCGTTTGGGCCCGTGGCACCTGTACCTTTCTCTGCAACGAGGTCATCGTTCCGGTCGCGAGCCGATCTATGCTCACCAAATACGCGCCGAAGACTTTTGCGGATCTTATTTCAAGCCCTCTGCTTCACGTGACAACGCGACCCAAGCTATGGACGGATTGGTTCGAGATGAACGGCATTTCATCCGATGACGCCTATAGAGGCGGCCGGTTCGATCAGTTTTCGATGTTGATCGAAGCGGCAGTTAGCGGCCTCGGCTTCGCGCTCCTGCCGAAATATCTGATCGAGCCGGAACTGGCGTCAGGTCAACTCTGCGTCGTTTTCGATGTGCCGCTCAAGACCGACAAGAGCTATCATATAGCGCTCCCGGAGGGACGGCAGGACAATGTGCTGGCGGCAGCCTTTCAGGCCTGGCTTCTCGAACAGGTTGGCAAACCGCTCTAAGTTCGAACAGGGTTCACACCGGCATCGTTACAGACGGTTGCGAAAAAATGGGTTCCAACGCACCGCCCCAAGTCTGATCTTTTCGCGCATCATTGTCAGAAGCCCAGCACTGGCAATGACGATGAGACCAAAGACCGCGAGGGTATCCGGATACTCTGCAAAAAAGAATGCGCCGATGCCGACTGCCCAGAGTATCTGGGAATAATGCGACGGCGCAATCTGGCTGGCGGGCGCGATCTTCGTCGCCGTGAGAAGCGTGATCTGGCCGACAGCGGTGCAGATGCCAATGACGATGAAGGCGCCGACCTGATGAAGGGTCGGCACGTGGAAGTGCGGAATGGCCAGAAGACCGTTGAAAGTCAGGCCGTAGACAAGCAACACCCCCATGATCGAGGTGCGTTTCTCCCGTCCGGCAAGCGAACGCAGGATGACAATGGTCATCGCTGCGAGAAAAGCGACACCGACTGCCGCCAGATGTCCCAACTCAAGCGCCTTGAAGCCCGGACGCACAACGAGAAAAACGCCGATGATGCCAGCGAACACCGCAGACCAGCGCCACAAGCCAATATCCTCCTTCAGCACCACCGCCGACAGGATCGTCACGAACAAGGGTGACAGAAAGATCAGTGCATAGGCTTCCGCGAGAGGTAGCGTCGTGAAGGCATAGATGCCGAGAATACCTGCAAGCAGACCGGATAATGCACGCCCATGGACAGCAAAGGGTCTGCTCATGCGCCAGAACTCCCGCCAGCGCTCTTCCCTTGGCTTGGTAAAGAAAATGATCGCGGCAGACGATAGTATGCTGAAGAACCCGATCTCGAAAACCGTGACTTGCGCGCCGAGCGACTTGATCGTTGCGTCTCCCCAGGAAAAGCTGGCATAGGCGAGCAGGCCGAGAAGAAAACCTTTTTGCATGACGATCAAATCCAAATTCGAGCGGTGCAGGAACGGCCGAGCCGTTTTGCGCAAGCGACGGAATGCGCCTCAAATCACGAATGCGGATCGCTCCCGGTAACAAGAGCTACGCCTCGTGCTCCCCGCTCACAAGGCAGAAACACATAAAAACGGTACCCTTTGCATTTCAGCAACGGTTGGTTGCTGTTCGTCACGCCAACTCGGGATCGATGGTGAACAGCTCATGTGCGCGCGCAAATCCGCGCAATGCATAGCGCCCGAGCGACACCATGAGCGCCTGCATCTCAACCGGAGAGGTCGAGACGAAGTCTCTCGACATGACAGTGTCGCGATCCACCGAAGCACAGAGGCCCCCAATGCGGCTGACCATATTGACCGCCGGGCCGACAACGGTGAAATCCAGCCTGCTGCGGCTGCCGATATTGCCGTAAAATACTTCGCCGACATGCAGCCCGAGATAGACATCCGTCGTCGGAAGATCGCTCGACTGACGCTGATGGTTGAGGACTGAGAGACGTGTTCTCATCGTCATTTCGGCGGCCAGTGCCGCCGCGCAATCATCCTGGCGATGGCCGGTCTGAAAGATTGCCAGAACCCCGTCTCCGATCAGTTTGAGCACACTGCCGCCATGGGCATGGATCGCATCGATGACGAGGCCAGCGTAGTCGTTGAGAAAGGGAATGATCTGATCGGGCTTTGCACGGTCTGAGATGCCGGTGAAATCTCGCAAGTCGGAAAACCACAGCACGGCTTCTATCCTCTCCACCTCCCCTCTGGCTATTGTTCCACTCATGACTTTGCGGCCTGCATCGTGGCCGAGATAAACATCTGTGATCGTGCCTATGATACGCATACAGCATACCGTCTTGACAGCCAGCGCCAAGGTCGGCAGCAGCATGCGAAGCGCCGACAGTTCGTCATCATGAAAGCCTTCAGGCTGACGGGTCAGCCAGCGAGAATAGAATGCACTCATTTCTCCGATACTGCCACGCTCGGTAAACCGGTGAATGGAGGCTATATAATCGGTGTGACCCGCGTTGCGCAGTTCGTCGAGCTTGTAGAAATTCGCTTCCTCATTGAGGAACAGCCGGCGCCTGACTTCCTCGGCATTCTCTTTCAGCAGATGAAAGAAGACGGAACTTTCCCAGTCCTCCCGGGCCGTACCCTCGTCGGTAAAATCGTACACGCTGGCGGAGTCGACATTATCGCGGCTGTCCCATTGGAAAGCGTGCCCTTCGAAATCCGGGTGCAAAGTGTCCATCAGGATCAGCGCCGAGGATATGGGGATGCCTGCGGCATTGCAGCGTTCGCAAAAGCCCGCCAGTAATTCTTCTTCCGGCGTTCCCTCATATCCCTGTCGAGACAGCCAAAACGCGATTTCCTGGAGAATGTGGTGTTCGGTCATGGCGGCCCCGCGGACAAAGTGTGATTGAAGCATCAACGCTTGAATGTCTTCAAGGGTCGTTCGATCTCGTTGATTGACAGAATTTTTTTGAAATTATCGTCGAAAACTCTGTGCGCGCTTGGAGATGCGGTCGAAGGCGGATAGATAGCATCTTCAGAAACGATATCGAAATTGCACAAGGGTCGATCGCCTCGCGTCTGCGCCCCGAAAGGTTTTTCAATGCGTATTGTGATGATCGGCTCTGGCTACGTCGGCTTGGTTTCCGGCGCCTGCTTTGCGGATTTCGGCCATGACGTGATCTGCGTCGACAAGATGCCGGAAAAAATCGAGGCGCTGAAGAACGGCCATATCCCGATTTTCGAGCCCGGTCTGGATGTGATCGTTGCCAACAATGCCAAGGCCGGTCGCCTGAGTTTCACCACCGAACTGAAAAGCGCCGTTGCCGATGCGGACGTGGTCTTCATCGCCGTCGGCACCCCGTCACGTCGTGGCGATGGCCATGCCGATCTCGGTTATGTCTATGCCGCAGCCCGTGAAATCGCCGCTGCCCTGAGCGGCTTTACCGTCATCGTTACCAAGTCCACCGTGCCGGTCGGCACCGGCGACGAAGTGGAGCGGATCATCCGCGAGGAAAACCCGTCTGCGGATTTCGCGGTGGTTTCCAATCCGGAATTCCTGCGCGAAGGTGCCGCAATCGACGACTTCAAGCGTCCCGATCGCATCGTCGTCGGTCTTTCCGATGAGCGCGCGCGTCCGGTCATGACGGAGGTCTACCGTCCGCTCTACCTCAACCAGTCGCCGCTTCTTTTTACCACGCGACGCACCTCCGAACTGATCAAATATGCTGCCAACGCGTTTCTTGCGATGAAGATTACCTTCATCAACGAGATGGCCGATCTGTGCGAAAAGGTCGGGGCGGATGTTCAGGACGTGTCTCGCGGCATCGGCCTCGATGGCCGGATCGGCTCCAAGTTCCTTCATGCGGGACCCGGCTATGGCGGCTCTTGCTTTCCAAAAGATACGTTGGCGCTGGCCAAGACCGCGCAGGATTACGATAGCCCTGTCCGTCTGATTGAGACGACGATCGCCATCAACGACAATCGCAAGCGCGCCATGGGCCGCAAGGTGATCGCAGCCGTTGGCGGCGATATCCGCGGCAAGAAGGTCGGCGTGCTCGGTTTGACTTTCAAGCCCAACACTGACGACATGCGCGACAGTCCCGCGATTGCCGTCATCCAGACGCTGCAGGATGCAGGCGCGAAAGTGACGGCCTACGACCCGGAAGGTATGGCGAACGCCAAGCCTCTGATCGACGGCATCGATTATGCGCAAGGCCCATACGAAGCGGCACAGGATGCCGAGGCATTGGTGATCGTCACCGAATGGAACCAGTTTCGCGCACTCGACATGGCGCGGTTAAAGAACATCATGAAAAGCCCGATCCTTATAGACCTGCGCAACATCTACCGCGCCGACGAAGTGATGGCGCACGGCTTTTCCTATTCGAGCATTGGACGCTCGCAAGCATAATGGAAGGTCCTACGTCAGCATGCGTTATCTGATCACCGGCACGGCCGGTTTCATCGGCTTTCATCTTGCAAAGAGATTGCTGGATGATGGGCATTTCGTCGTCGGCTTCGATGGCATGACGAAGTATTACGACGTGGCGCTCAAGGAAAAAAGGCACGCGATCCTCGCGCGCTCGAACGGCTTCAAGGCTTCCATCGGCATGTTGGAAGATACCGACGCGTTGAACCGTGCAGCCGATCTTGCCGAACCGGAAGTGATCATCCACCTCGCCGCGCAGGCAGGTGTGCGTTACAGCATCGACTGCCCCAAGGATTATGTAAACTCGAACCTTATCGGCTCCTGGAATATTCTGGAGCTGGCAAAAAATCTCCAGCCGAAGCATCTGATGCTCGCCTCCACCTCCTCCATCTACGGATCGAACGAGAAGGTGCCCTTTGCCGAGAGCGACAAAGCCGACGAGCCGATGACGATCTATGCTGCGACCAAAAAGTCCATGGAGTTGATGGCGCATAGCTACGCGCATCTACACAAGGTGCCGACAACGGCCTTCCGCTTTTTCACCGTCTACGGCCCCTTCGGTCGTCCGGACATGGCACTCTTCAAGTTCGTCGATGCGATCCTGAAAGGCCAGCCGATCGATATTTACGGCGAAGGCAAGATGAGCCGCGACTTCACCTTTATCGACGATCTGGTCGAAGGGATCATCCGCCTCAGCCACATTGCGCCTGCGGAAGATAACCGCGTTTCCGACGACGGCGTGACCGATACCTTGTCGAAACACGCACCCTTTCGTGTCGTCAACATCGGCGGTGGGCAACCTGTGGAACTGATGCGTTTCGTCGAAACTGTCGAGACGGTTCTTGGCCAAAAGGCCATCCGCAACATGCTGCCGATGCAGCAGGGTGATGTGCCGCGCACCTATGCGTCGCCCGACCTCCTGCGCGCGCTGACGGGCTATGCTCCGGAAACGCCCGTCGAAACGGGCGTCAAGCATTTTGTCGATTGGTATCGCGGTTTCCGCGTTGGAGCGGCTTAAGCCTCCGTCTCCTCACCATCGCGATCCTGCAAAAGACCGACGACAGCGGCGCAGTTCGTGTCGCTTGTGTCCAGCAACTGCACCGGTGATGTCCAGCCAAAGGTAAAGCCGACCACGGTGGCAACCGCCCAGGCCGGGTCTTCACCGGCCCGGTTCAGCAGTTTCGGGCCCTGGCTTGCAACACATTGCTGCGATTGCTGGATGATCTCGGTCGAGGCATTTGCGCGTTCGAGTTGTTCGCGCATCTCCGCTTGAAGCGGATCTACGACGAAAAGCGTAATGAACCATGCGGCGATATCGGAAAGCATAAGCAAGCCTCTGAAGCCTCGGCATCGTGTCGGAAACGGTCCGACATCGTGAAAGCGCCGAGACTTTCACCAGAGGGGCCCGGACCAGCGGGTTACCCAACATGTAGGATGACGCCATCCTCCTTCAAGAATAGCAGATCAAAAAAGCGTAGGTTTACGTCGCTAGAAGCGATGGCGCACGATACCGGATGTGACATCCATCCGCAGAATTAAGCTCGACATCGACCTGAACTCCGAAGACATCGAGGATGAGAGCCGGCGTCAGCACATGGCAGGGTTTTCCCATCGCGACAAGCGTCCCCGCCTTCAGCACTGCTACCCTGTCGCAGAACATCGCCGCGTGATTAAGATCATGCAAAGCGGCTGCAACCGTCAGCTTCTGTTTGCGAACGAGATGTAGGAGCGCGATCTGATGGCCGATGTCGAGGTGGTTTGTCGGCTCGTCCAAAAGCAGGATCTTCGGCTCCTGGGCCAAGGCTCGGGCGATATGCAGGCGTTGCCGCTCTCCCCCGGAAAGCGTGTGCCACATGCGCTTGCCAAAGCCCTCCATATCCACGTCGCGGAGCGCCCTATCGACGATCTCATCATCGTGACGAGACCATGGAGACAAAGCACCCTTGTGCGGAATGCGACCAAGCTCCACGGCCTGGCGGGCGTTGATGCGTTCCTGTGTTTCAGCCTGCTGCTCGACTAGAGCGATCCGGCGCGCCACATCTCGACGCTGGAGGAGGGCCATCGACATGCCATCCAGTAAGACGTCGCCGGAACGCGGTTTTCTCAGGCCAGAGAGCATCGCCATGAGGCTGGTCTTGCCCGAACCGTTTGGGCCGACAATGCCGAGGAACTCGCCGGCATGAAGATCAAGACTGATATCCTCGACGATCTCCACGCCGCCGATCGACCAGCTCAAATTACGCGCCGAAAGCATTATGCGAGCCTCCTGCGTTGAGAAAGGATCAGCGCAAAGGCTGGAGCGCCGAACAGGGCGGTGATTACGCCGATCGGCAGGACCTGTCCTGCAATGATGGTGCGCGAGACAATGTCGGCAGCGATCATGAAGATAGCACCGATCAACGCGGAAGCCGGAAGCAGACGACCGTGGCGAACACCGACGACCAGACGCGCCGCATGGGGTATGACAAGACCGATGAAGCCAATCGAGCCGACGATGCTGACCATTACGGCCGTCATCAAGGCAGACGTGCCTGTTAAGACGACATAGACGCGGCGCACGGGGATGCCGAGGGAGCCAGCCGATTCCGCTCCAAAGGTAAAGGCGTCCAATGCCCGCGCATGCCAGAGGCAGACGACAAGCCCGAAGATGGCGATGGGAAGAGCAAGCGAGACATCCGCCCAGCGAACGCCGGAAAGGTTGCCGAGCAGCCAGAACATGATTCCGCGAGCCTGTTCGGCATTCGCGGCCTTGGTGACGATGAAGGAGGTCAGCGCGTTGAAAAGTTGCGACCCGGCGACGCCGGCCAGGATGATTGCGCTGTTACCGCGCCCTGCCCTCAGCGCCAGGAGGCTCACAAGCGCGAATGCGACGAGCGCTCCGAGAAAGGCACCGAGCGGCATGGTGAGCAAGCCTGCACCAAAGCCGAGTATCGCAACACCGACGGCGCCTGTCGATGCCCCGGCGGAGATACCAAGAATGTATGGATCCGCCAGAGGATTGCGCAGGAGCGATTGCAGCACGACGCCCGAAACGGAAAGAGCTGCCCCACAACAGGCGGCGACCACGGCGCGGCTCAGGCGATAGTTCCAGATGATCCCTTCATCGATCGCATCCAATGGATAGCCAGCGTGCCAAATACGATTGGCCACCGCCTTGGCGACAACCTCCATCGGCATGGAGGTTTCGCCGATTGAGGCTCCGAGCCACAGCGCCACCAGAAGACACGCAGCTGCAATGATGGCAGCGCGGACATACAGCAAGGGACCGGGCATCCGTTTACTTCGCCAAGCCGAGTTGACCGATCTGGTCAGCCAGCACCTCAATCCCTTCGATCGTGCGGATCGTCGGGTTCATCGCCTGAGCGTCCATGACGACGATACGGTTATCCTTCACGGACGGCATGAGGCTCGTGACAGGATCTTGCTTCAGGAACTTCTCTTTTACGGCAATGTCGTCTGCCGGGTAGCGGCGGCGGTCCATGCTCGCGGCAACGATGATGGTCGGATTGGACTTGGCAATGGTCTCCCAGCCAACAGTTGGCCATTCTTCCTGGCTCTCGATGACATTTCTGATGCCAAGCGCCGACATGATATAGCCAGGCGCACCGTTCTTGCCCGCGACGTAGGGATCGATATCGCCTTCGGCGCTGGAGAACCAGAATACAGCAGATACATTTCCATTGGTGGAAACGATCTTCTTGCGCGCGGTCTCTTCGCGGCTTTTCAGCTCGGCAATCAGTGCGTCGCCGCGATCCTTAACGTTGAAGATCTGCGAAAGCTCTCCGATTTCCTGGTAGATCTGCTCCATGGTGAAGACCGAGTGCCTGACGCCATCTCCGCCGCCAGCATTATCCTTGCCCGTGCAATCTGCAGGCGAGACGTAGACCGGAATGCCCAGTTCTTCGAACTGTTCGGGCTTGCCGACAACGCCCTCGGGGCCGACATGCCATTGGAACTGCGCGGTAACGAGATCGGGCTTCTTGCCAAGAACGCTTTCGAAACTCGGATCGTTATCGGCCAGACGCTCCACCTTGTCATTTGCCTCCTCATAGCCCTTGATCACCGGGCCAACCCAGACGGCAGTGCCGACAACCTTGTCTGCCAGTCCCAGACGATAGAGTATCTCCGTCGAACTCTGCCCTAAAGACACGGTGCGCTTGGGAGCATGGGTGAAGGTGACGTCCCTGCCGCAATTTTTCAACGTCAGTGGATAGCTGGTTTCCGCAGCCTCCGTTGCATTCGGCAAAAGAGATACAGCGGCAAGAACTGCGCCAAGAAATGCGCCTGTGAAATGAAGTGTCATGGTCCGATGGTCCCCGAAATCGTTGACGCTGCCCACACGCAAACGCCGTTATTGAGTGAAACACTCATTCGCCAACCACAGCCGTGGGACGATCGGAAACCGGGAAATAGACAGACGGATGTAAGCGCTGTTTGGCGCAGATAACAATCATGGCGTTTCCTCTCCAGGGCATCCCCGCCCGTGACTTTGGAATGAACAGACGACGGCAGGTCTCCTGGCTCACGGATGATCGTCTTGCCTGCCTTCCCACGATGAGATCGCAGTGGCCTGACGCAGGTGAATGCGCCACGAGTGCTCGACAATCCGCTTACAGTTGCGGGGGCAGCCACGGCATTGGAGACATCTCCGCACCGCGTTCCCTATTATTCCTCGCAATCTCTCGCTTGGAACCGTCGCAGGCAGATAGAACTATTTCCAGATATCCGTCAAGCGAATGTATGTAATATTATTACGTTTTAGTGCGATGGGATTTTGTCCACTGGAAATACAAAATGGCCGGAAACGGGTTTCCGGCCATCGAAGCGCTTCAAGTGATTGTCGCTGTTTATGGCAGCGTATAGGCGATGACATAGTCGCCGGGCTTGGTACCAACCGACCCATGACCGCCGGCAACCATGACGACATATTGCTTGCCGTCCTCAAGAGCGTAGGTCATGGGCGTCGCTTGCCCACCTGCCGGCAGCCGTGCCTCCCAAAGCTGGTTGCCGCTGGTTAGATCATAGGCACGCAGATAATTGTCGACGGCCGCACCGAGGAAAGCAACGCCGCCCTTGGTGATCATCGGGCCGCCGATACCCGGCACGCCGACCTTGAATGGAAGCGGCAGCGGCGTCATGTCGTAGACGGTGCCGTTCTTGTGCTTGTAGGCGATCTTGCCGGTTCTGAGATCCGCTCCGGCGACGTAGCCCCATGGCGGAGCCTGACAGGGTATACCGATCGGGCTCAGGAATGGACCCATCAAGACCGCGTAGGGCGCGCCGTCATTGCGGTTCAGCCCCTGCTCGCTGCCTTTCTCATCCTGAGCCTTGGGCGGGACTTGATCGCGCGGAACGAGCTGTGAGGTGAAGGCTAGATAGGTCGGCATTCCGAACATGATCTGTCGCTCGGGATCGACAGCGACGCTACCCCAGTTAAAGGTACCAAAATTACCTGGATAGATCAGCGAGCCCTTCAGCGATGGCGGCGTGTAGCGACCTTCATAATTCAGCTCATGGAACTTGATGCGGCAGGCGAGCTGGTCGAACAGCGATACACCCCACATGTTCTTTTCTTGTAATGGCTCCGGCTTGAAAGAGAGCGCCGAAGTAGGCTGCGTCGGTGAGGAGAAATCTTCCGGGATCGCACCGCCAGGTGCCGGCTCTTCGGTCACCGGCAAGATCGGCTCGCCGGTGCGCCGGTCCAACACATAGATATCGCCCTGCTTCGTCGGTCCGACCAGCGCTGGGACGGACTGCCCATCGGGCTTTGTGATGTCGAGCAGGACTGGCTGCGCTGGCACATCCATGTCCCAGAGATCATGATGCACCGTCTGACGGACCCAGCGGTCCTGTCCAGTGTTCACATCGAGGGCCACGATAGAGGACGAGTACTTTTCTACACTCTCGCTCCGACCCATTCCGAGCTGGTCAGGAACCTGATTTCCCAGAGGGATGTAGACGAGCCCAAGCGCTTCATCGACGCTGAATACGGACCAGCTGTTGGGAGAGTTGGTCGTATAGGTCTGACCCGGCGGAAGCGGTTGGGTCTGGGTAGGGTTTCCGGAGTCCCAATTCCAAAGCAACTCGCCGCTGTTGACGTCGAACGCACGAATGACGCCGGACTGCTCTTTGGTCGAATAGTTATCGTTGACCGCACCACCGATGATGATCTTGTTCCCTGCAATAGCCGGCGGCGAAGTTGAATAGTAGTAGCCGGCCGGATCGTACTTCATGCCAGCTTCGAGATGTAGAACACCATTGTCGGCGAAGGACGTGCAGATCTTGCCGCTTTCGGCATCCAGCGCGATCAGACGCGCATCGGATGTCGGCAGATAAACGCGAGCAGAGCATTCGGCGCCTGCCTGCGCGGCAGTATCGGCATAATAGGTTACACCGCGGCAGGTCTGGTGTTGGCGATCAGGATTCAAGCCCACGTTCGGATCGTATTTCCACTTTTCCTTGCCGGTTGCCGCATCGATGGCGATAGCCCAATTGTGTGGCGTGCAAAGGAAAAGGGTCTTGCCGACCTTTAGGGGCGTGACCTGATAGGTCGTTTCACCAACGTCGTCCGGCAATTTAACGTCACCCGTCTGATACCGCCAGGCCTCCTTCAGATCGCCAACATTGGCAGTTGTGATCTGTGTCAGCGGCGAATAGCGTTGGCCGTATGATGTGCGGCCATACTGGTGCCACTCGTTGTCCGGAACCGTATTCCCATAGGAGGGCGCGCTGTTGACGACCTCGGTCGGCAGGTTGCCCTCCTGGTCGTGGGGATCCTGCGTCATCGATACGGCGGCGACACCCATGGAGATGATCACGGCGGCCAGCAGCGGTACGGCGTTGGCGCCATACCGGATGCCTGTCGGGCTTACAAAGCCGAGCGGCTTGCGGATCCAGGGCATGAGCAACCAGATGCCGATCACAATGATCAAACCGCCGCGCGGGCCAAGCTGCCACCAGTCGAGACCGACTTCCCATACTGCCCAACCGAGCGTCGCAAGTACAAAGAGCGCATAGAAGTGGAGCGCCGCCTTGTTTCGTTTGAAAAGAAGGATCGCCGTGATCACGAAGGAAAGTCCGGCGAGCGCGTAATAGACGCTGCCGCCAAGCATCACGAGTTGAGATCCAAAACCGAAGAGCGCCAGACCCATAAGAGTCAGAGCGACAGCAGTGACAGTAACCGCCATGAAAAGTCCCCTGTTAATCTCCCTGCATGCTTAACAGGGTGGGACAGGTTCGGTTCCACGCCGGACACATTTTTGCCACTTCTGTGTTACCCGGCGTGATTTTCAACCGCGAAAGTCGTTGAAAGCACGCACCATTTCCTCGCGGCTGGCCGATGATGCAAGCAGGCTGGCGAGCAGAATTCGCGCCTGACCGGGCCTTAAGGTAGTCGAATGAAGCGCCCCAACATTGCCCATGTCATGACCTCCACCGCCACCACCGTAACCTGCCAAAAGTTGTCCGACGGGCACGCGGCTGGACACCACGACCGGAACGTTTCTTTCGCTACAGCGTCGCACGGCCTCTACAATGCGGGGATTAGCGTTGCCCGAGCCAAGCGCGGATAGGACGATGCCTCTCGCGCCTGCATTGAGGCTAGCCTCGATATGGATTGCATCGCAACCGGGATGGATGGCGACGATATCGACGCGGATGGCATTGATGGGCACCGAGAGACGGGGACTTTGAGAATGGATCGCGGGCCCCGCAAGATCGAAAGCATCCGCATCGTCTGCCGAGCGCTTGTAAAGCCCCCACACGGGAAGAAGCTTTTTGCCGAAGGAGAGCAGCACACCCTTGTCGATATTGGAGGCGTCGGTAGCAGCAGCAATCGCAGCCCGCAGATTTGCTGGGCCGTCGGATTGCGGATGGTCGGCGGTAAATTGCGCACCGGTGAAAACAACCGGTTTGCTCAAGCTGTGCTGCAGATGCACCAGCAAAGAGGTTTCTTCCATGGCATCCGTGCCATGCAGCACCACGACGCCACTAACCGACGGGTCGGCAAGCTCTTTTGCCACAGCATCGCTGATGGCCTGCATATCGGAAATCGTAAGGCTGGACGAATCCTTCGCCATCAACTCAACGGGTTTTACAGCGACCGTATGGCCCGCAAGACCAGAGAGGAGATTTTCACCCGAGAGCGATGGCTTTGCAGCACCAGTCTCATCACGCTCGCTTGCGATGGTTCCGCCGGTGGCAATGACCGCCACCAGCCCATTACTATTATCGGCCGAAACGCCCACGCTCACCGCTGGCTCCGTGAGCCAGCATCACGCAACTGCTGTGCCTTCGACAATTCCTGAATACGGCCACGCATCAAATACCATCCCCCCACCAAGGTCGGTGCGATGACGATAAGAGAGCCGACGGTATATGTGCCCGCGGGGTAATCGAATGCCATCAGCACCAGAACGCCAAACAGGAAGACAAGCGTCAACATGCCCGTGTAAGGCGCGCCAAACATGCTGAAATCCGGACGCTGCATCTTCCCCTGCCGGGACAGATGCCACAGCTTGAGTTGGCATAACACGATGACACCCCAGGCGCAAATGATGCCAAGGGCTGCAAGATTGAGCGCGATTTCAAATGCTTCCGAAGGAACGATGGCGTTGAGAATGACGCCAAGCACGGTGACGACCGCTGTGACTGCGATCCCGCCATAGGGCACGCCTGCTTTGTTCATCTTTGCAAGTGCTGCCGGTGCTGAACCGGAAACTGCCATAGAATGCAGGATCCGGCCCGTCGAATACAAGCCGGCATTCAGCGACGACAGAACCGCTGTCAGAACCACCAGATTCATCACGATATCCGCACCTTCTACTCCGATTGAACCGAAGAAGGTTACGAAGGGGCTCTCGCCTGCCTTATAGGCCGTGTAGGGCAACAGAAGCGTGAGGAGCAGAACGGAACCAACATAAAAAACCAGCAGGCGGAAAACCACAGTGCGGATTGCCTTTGGCATCACCTTGCGCGGATCTTCCGTCTCACCAGCCGTCGTGCCGATGAGTTCGATCGAGGCATAGGCGAAAAGCACGCCCTGGATGATGACGAAGGCTGGCAGAATACCATTGGGGAAGAACCCGCCATTGTCGGTAATGAGACTGAAGCCCGTGACATGTCCCTCGATCGGCGTACCGAAGATAACGAAGTACACGCCGACGATGAGGAAGGTGAAAAGCGCCAGGACCTTAATGAGGCTGAACCAGAATTCGAGTTCGCCGAACACTTTGACCGATAGCATATTCATGCCGAGCACGATGATGAGCGCGCCGAGCGCAAAGACCCATTGGTCAATGCCCTGCATCCAAGGCACATATTGCTTGAAGAAATTCATGTAGAGGGCGACGGCGGTCACATCGGCAACCGAAGTCATCGCCCAGTTCATCCAGTACATCCAGCCCACCGCAAAGGCCATCTTCTCGCCGTAGAACTCCCGCGCATAGGAAACGAAGGAGCCAGATGTGGGGCGGTGCATGATCAATTCGCCGAGTGCTCTGAGGACCAGAAAGGCGAAAAAGCCACAAATCGCATACACGAAAATGAGAGCGGGACCGGCGATTGCAAGACGTCCGCCTGCTCCAAGAAACAGGCCCGTGCCGATTGCGCCACCAATGGCGATCATCTGAATCTGACGTGGCTTGAGTGCTTTGTGATAGCCGAAATCCTCCTGGATCTCGACCTTGCGCTCATGGTTTGCTTGAGTGACCTTATCCACTGGTGTCGCTCCTCCCTCAGAGCTGTCGTCCATAGATTTTGATGAAATACCCGTTCTGCCGCTGCGCGCCAACGCCTCTGTGAGATCGAACCTCGAAAATGACAGCCTTTCTGTAAGGCTGCATGACAGATTCACCTCCCATAATTCTCCATTGCAACGCCGTCAACCCTCTCCCCTTGCATTGACCTAGCCTAAGGAGAGCGTTAAACCAAGTAAAATCTGTCTAGCAGCTTTACAGATTATCGGATCGACATGGAGGATGATATGATCACGATGCGTCAGGAGCGCGATCTTTTAGGCACGAAAGACATTCCAGCCGACGCCTATTGGGGCGTGCATACATCGCGCGCCGCAGAAAACTTTCAGATAAGCGGAACGACGATCAGCCGGTATCCCTACCTCATTCGCGGCCTGACTTTCGTGAAGGAGGCGGCGGCGCTGGCAAACCATGAACTGGGCCTTCTGGATAGCGAGCGGCTGGATGCAATTATGAAAGCATGCCGTGAAATCCGCGACGGCGCACTTCATGATCAGTTCATTGTCGATGTCATCCAGGGCGGAGCCGGAACCTCCACCAACATGAACGCTAACGAAGTGATCGCCAACCGCGCTCTCGAAATTCTGGGCTCGGAAAAAGGCGATTACAATCGTCTCCATCCAAACGACCACGTCAATCTCAGCCAGTCTACCAATGACGCCTATCCGACGGCCATCAATATTGCCTTGATCGAGTCGATCGACGAGCTGGCAGCCTCCATGCTCGTTCTCCAGCAAGCCTTCGATGCGAAGGCCCGCGAGTTCGAAGGCGTTCTGAAGGTCGGGCGAACACAGTTGCAGGACGCGGTCCCGATGACGCTCGGCCAGGAGTTCCGGACCTTCGCTGTGATGCTCGGCGAGGATCGCGCACGCTTGATTGAATCCGCGGCACTGCTTCATGAAATCAACCTCGGCGCCACGGCAATCGGCACTGGCCTCAACGCACCGGCAGGTTACGCCACGATTGCATGCAAACATCTGGTGCGTCTGACTGGACGGCCGCTTGTGACTGCGAGCGATCTGATCGAAGCCACGCAAGATCCAGGCGCCTTCGTCCATCTATCCGGCGTCTTGAAGCGGGTGGCCGTCAAGCTCTCCAAGACCTGCAACGATCTGCGGCTCCTTTCCTCCGGGCCTCGTGCGGGTATCGGCGAAATCAACCTACCCCCGGTTCAGGCCGGATCAAGCATCATGCCCGGCAAGGTCAACCCTGTCATCCCGGAGGTCGTCAACCAGGTCGCTTTCGTGGTGATCGGCAACGACATAACGGTCACAATGGCAGCCGAAGGAGGTCAGCTTCAATTGAACGCCTTCGAACCGGTGATCGTGCGAGCACTTTGCGAAAGCATTGCGCAACTCGGCGCCGCCTGCCGGACGCTGGCCGAACGCTGCGTTGTCGGCATCACCGCCAATGTCGAGATCATGGCGCGCCGATTGGAGGAATCGATCGGCATTGCCACGGCGCTGAACCCGTTGATCGGCTATTACGCCGCAACCGAGGTGGCACGCGAAGCGCTCGCAAGCGGGCGAACCGTGCCGCAGGTGGTGCTGGAAAAGGGTTACATGAGCGCCGAGCAGTTGATCGAGGCGTTGCGACCTGAGCTACTTGCCAATATCGCAGCACCGATCGTGCAGCCCGCCGCCTAACGAATGTCCGAGCCACAGCGAAACGCGATAAATCGGAGAGCCAAGTTGCAAAAGCTAATCTGAAAAATCGCGACCTTCCATCAGCCAGGCAAAACAGGCTGGAGGACGAGGACAGTCCTACAGCACGATTCCAACACCAGTCCTACCTGCCATCCTCGCCCATGATCGAGGTCACGGCCTGCTTCACTTTGCTAAGATGTGTTTCCATCGCCTGACGCGCGCCGTCTTCCGAGCCCGCCTCGATCGCTTCGGCAATCTTGCGATGCTCGATATTCGATGCGACGCGGCGATGTGCCATGAGGTTGAGAAGTCCCGATTGCTGGCTGACCGAATCGCGCGCATCCGCAATGACCTTTGCAAACAGGGAATTACCGGATGCCTCTGCAATGGCGCTGTGGAACTCGCAGTCAAGAAGCACCCATTTGGGCAGATCTTCCTGCTGATCCATTTCCGAGCAGAGCTTCATCATTCGCGCGACCTCATCGTCCGTTCGACGAAGTGCAGCCCAGCCTGCAGCAGGAACCTCGATAAAAGGACGGGCCTCCATCAGATCCCGCGCCGAATAGCCGCCGTAACGCAACTCGTGCCGGGGTGAATCGGTCAAAACAAATGTTCCGCTTCCGGTACGCGTCTGCGTCATGCCAAGTGTCTGCAGCGAACGAAGCGCTTCGCGCACGATAGGGCGGCTGACGCCATAGCGCCCCGCAAGATGCGTTTCCGACGGCAGGCGCGTGCCGACCGTCAGCCGGCCCGACACGATGGCCGACCGCAAATCCTCGAACACCGATTCAGCCGCATTCTTGCGATTGACCGGGTTCGCCTCGTAAATCCATTCAGCCCCTGCACTCATGAGAGTAACCTTTCCAAACATCAGATATTTGTCAAGAACCGCGGCTGGGCCGGAATGACCAAGGCCAAATAAACCTGTGCTCAACGGCATTTGCCCAAAATTTAGTCGTGATGAAAAAGATTTCCAATTTTGTTTCGCTGCGTCATTGATGCCGCATGATACTTCGAGACCTGACCAGTCTTGTGATCGATGAAAACGCCATCCGCGCCTCGATTACCGAGGAGGGACTGCGCGAAGCAGGCCATATGCGCGTCACCGTCATTCACGAGGTCAACGGCGTTGCCCGTACCATCGAGACGCTACAGCCGGACGTCATCGTCATCGATCTTGAAAATCCCAACAGCGGTATGATGGAGCATCTGTTCCAACTGACGCGCACCGTCAGCCGGTCGATTGCCATGTTCGTTGACCGATCGGATACGGCATCCATCGAGCCTGTCGTAGAAGCTGGCATCTCCGTCTATATCGTCTATGGGCTGAAGAAAGAGCGCGTCAAGCGTGCCGAGATGGAGTATGGCAGCCGAAGCCTGACTACCGGCAAGGCTGCAACCACGCATGAAAAGATGGTCGCGCTCTAAGCTGTCGGCAGAGAAGAATGTCAGAAGTGTATCTGAAAAAGAAAAAGCCTGCCGCGGGAGGAGGTGCGGCAGGCTTTGAACTTGATTGGCAATTGGGAGGAGGAGTATCGCCAATCCACATCGAAAGACGCTGGGAGGAGGAGTGCGTCGTTTCGATGATCAATATATACTCTCGTCCTCTCGGACTGAAAAGCGCGACGCTCGCAGGGCAGCAATGCAAGCATTGCATAACTGATGTTGCTGTGACGTTTTTTTGATCACTACCGCCTCGCGCCCTGACCTCTTGACGAATAGGTCACGTGTCGCGGTGAACCTGGAACCCTGCGAAAGACTGGTTTACCGGCATCAACTCGATGCTGTTGATGTTGATATGCTTCGGCTGTGACACCACCCAATGAATGGTGTTGGCGATATCTTCCGGCAGGATCGGATTGACGCCCTTATACAGCGTGTCGGACGCCTGCTGATTACCACCGGTGCGCACCAGGGTGAACTCGGTCTCGCACATCCCAGGCTCGATCGACGTAACGCGCACCCCCTTGCCATGCAAGTCCGAGCGAAGGCCAAGCGAAAACTGGCGCAGGAACGCTTTGGTGCCAGCGTAAACATTCCCCCCGGCATATGGCCAGCTTGCGGCGACCGATGAGAGGTTTACGACGATGCCGCGACGCTCGATCAACGTCGGCAACAGGTGGTGGGTGATGTTCAACAGCCCGGTGATATTGGTGTTGACCATCGTGTGCCAGTCCTGAAGCGGCACTTGCGGCGCAGCGGCCGTCCCGAGAGCGAGGCCGGCATTGTTGATCAGCACATCGATTGCGGCAAACTCTTGCGGTAGATCGGCGAAAGCCGAGCGCATCGCTTCCTCATCGGTGATGTCGAATGCCAGGCCATGGAAGGACGATCCGAGTTCGTCTTTCAGAGCTTGAAGGCGCTCGGCGCGACGGCCTGTACCGATCACCTTCCAACCCTCGTTCGCGAAAAGACGCGCGGTGGAAAGGCCGAAGCCGGAGGTCGCGCCGGTGATGAGGATAGTGGCTGTCATATCTGCTCTCCGCTTGATGCAGTTGTTTTAACGAAGCTTCGCCGCAGCAAGCTTCAGGCACTCTTTGAATGCCGTCAAATCGGTGTAGAGTTCGTCAGGCGTCGCGTCTCCGACGATTACGCCGCCGCCGCGGCGCAGGATCGAGCCATGCAGCATGAGATTGTCGATCATGTCGAAATTCTCCACCGAAAGCCCGTCTGGCCCTCTGTAACGCCCGTCATCGGCCAGTTCCACCGCGCCAGCATAATGATCGTGGATGCGATTAAAATGGTTCTTCGCCATGTTCGTATAGGCAAACACTGGCTTACCGAGAGCACACATGAAGCCGAGTTCGAAGCTCGTGCCAACATCGGCGGCGATCCCCCGAAAAGGCGTCAGATTGGCAATGATAGCGTCGGCCTCCAGCATCATATGCTCATCGATAGCGTTGATGTTGCAGCCGTGGCCTGTCTTGGTATCTGCCGGTGGAATTTCGAGGTCGCCAGGAGATAGGGGCGTGAAGCCAGCTTCGCGAGCGAGCTTTGCCTTCGCCTCCAGCATTTCGCGAGCATTGGAGAGAAAGACCTCAGGTCCGGCGAGGTAGATTTTCTTGGTCATGGATGAAGAGATTTCGTGATTGGCAGGAGTATGGCAGCAACCTAGACCGCGACCGGCTGATGAGGCAAGAGCTTCAAGGCCGAAAGCGGTATCGCCAGCAACCACGATGCGCTATAGAGCGCCGTGCATCCTCTGGACGCGCAAAGTATGCTTTGTATTCTTCAAGTCTACGCCTAGGTTCGAAAATCGGGTTCGGTTTTTTGGGCCGATGCTGTAGCCGAAACCGTAAAGCGCGTAATTCGGAGTACCAAATGGCTGCCAAGATCCGTTATCACGAAGGCGATATTTCTGCGAGCGATGCCGCGCGCTATACAGGCGCAATCGCCGTCGATACGGAAACGCTCGGTTTGGTACCGCGCCGCGACAGGCTGTGTGTCGTGCAGCTTTCGCCAGGTGACGGCACGGCGGACGTGGTGCGGATCGCGGCGGGACAAAAAGAGGCACCAAACCTCGTCGCCATGCTGGAGGATCCAAGCCGCGAGAAGATTTTCCATTATGGGCGCTTCGATATAGCCGTCCTCTTCTACACGTTCAACGTGACGACGACGCCCGTCTTCTGCACCAAAATAGCCTCAAGGCTTTGCCGCACCTATACGGACCGGCACGGGTTGAAGGACAATCTGAAAGAGATGCTGGAGATCGACATCTCCAAGGCACAGCAATCGTCAGACTGGGCCGCCGACACACTCTCCCCGGCGCAGCTCGAATATGCCGCATCCGACGTTCTTCACCTGCATGCACTTCGCGATAAGCTCACCCACCGGCTGATACGCGACGGACGCTACGATCACGCCACTGCGTGCTTCGCCTTCCTGCCCACGCGCGCCAAGCTCGACCTTCTCGGTTGGGACGATACCGACATCTTCGCCCATAGCTGAAGACGTCGATGAGTGCCGGGGTCCGCACTTATGGTTAGCGGTCGATTAATATTTTGTCGTCATGATTGGTCGTAGTGATTCCCTTCGCTCGCCTTGATGCGGTCGACTGAGGAGATCATATCCTGGCGGTGCGGATGAGGAGCAAAGGCTCGCGCGCACCCTTGAGCATCAAAGCTGCGACGCGATGACAGCGGATCAACGCGCTTCGGACAGAAGAAAGAGCGTGCCATGCTGCCGCCTGTCAGTGCCGTCACAGCAGGAGAGCTTTCCCCGCAGACCCCGGGGCAAAAGCCGGATGCGGTCGCGTCGCCGGCCAACCAGCCGACCACCCCACAAGCCATCTCCGACACCTCTCCTAATATCCCCGTCGTCGCTGCCCGCGCAATCTCCGGGGAAGCCGAGCTTCACCGCACCGGAACCGTGCTCGCAGAAGTTCTGGGTTCGCTTCTGGGAATGGAGCGTCTGGAAGGAGAAGACGCAGGAGCCTATGTGAACCGTCTCACCTCGGCCCTTCAATCTCTGCCGATAGCGCAGAGAGCGACACTCGAACAGCAACTGGGAACGCTGCTGAAGGGCATGACCATTGCGCTAATGCTCGACATTCTGAAGAACAACGCAGGGCCGAATGCTGCCAGGTTGGCCGCGATGCTGGAACTTGCCCGTGTCGGCCAGTCCGAGGACGGCGTGAAGGTGGCGCTGCCGCCCTATCTTCAGGATCTCCTCCCGGATAGCCCTTCCCTTAATCTTCGACCGGTCAACGGGCCGCCGCCCGCAACACTTCTATCTCGACTGCCACTCCCCGTTGGTGAAAACGATTCTCTGACACGTAAACCCGCGACCATCTCTCCGGCGCCGCCTGCAGAACAGGCGGACGCCCAGCCAGCGTCAAACACCGCTTCGCCCGCAACGCAGGCTTTTGCGAAAGCGACCACGCAGACACCGCTCCCCTCTCAAATAACCGCTCAGAACGCGGACGCTGCACTCAGCACGCCTCAAGCGTTGCCTCCTGAACAGTGCGCTCAGTCTTCTCCGCAGCCCGCACCATCAAGCAAGGCCGGTCTTTTGACCTTGCCTCCGCAGAGCGCAGACGTGCCGATGATCACGCAGGATGGTGCTGCGGATCATGCCCCGCTTACCCCGTTCCTGAAGACAGATGCCGCGACGATTGCGAGGCAGTTTCGCGGCGCGAGCCCACAGGACATGGAGACATTGTTGCTGGCCGTGCTGCTCGGCAGACTGCCCGAGCGCGCCGATCCGCTGCCAAGCACATTTTCCGCGCCGCCTATCGTGCCACATGAAGAAACCTCGGATGCTGAGGCTCCGAAGACGCAGCAATTCCTGACGTCTGGGCAGACGCAAGGCCATTCAACTGGCGCTGCAAATGAAGAGAGCCCGGCAGCGATGCTTCGCCCGGAAGCGCGGGCCGCTGCGAGCGCCTTAGCTACAGCCGACGGAAAGAGCCTCGCCTTCGAGCAGGCCGCGCTCCAATCCGCGGTTGCCTCGCTGATTACCAAGCCGGGCACACCGCTTCCTTTCGTCAACTACCCGATCGAGGAGCAGAAGCGCGACGAGGACGCACCGCCCCGCGGTCGCTGGCCTTCCTCTGATGGTGAGGGCGAAGGAGGGGCTGAAGAAGAGGCTGGGCAGCACCATCCGGACCAGAACGACGCACAGCAGAATCATCCAGACGAGCCACTCGAAGAGGAAGAGCGCGTCGCCGCCAATGATGAGCCGGTCGATCATTCGGTTTCCGAAGGTGCGCGAGAAGATGGCCGGGTGGGTGATGCTGAGTCTTATTACTTGCGAATGGGCAACTTCACCTAACCTACCGTCCCGTGTGTCCACGAGACCGCGAACTTACACGAATCCCAGGTCTGAAAAACAACAACAAAAAACCCGCCGGATCGCTCCGGCGGGCTCTTCATGTCTCATAGGCTGACGATTACTCGCCGCGGTTCTTCAGAGCCGCGCCAAGGATATCGCCGAGCGAAGCGCCGGAGTCTGACGAACCGAACTGAGCGACGGCTTCCTTCTCTTCTGCGATTTCCAGAGCCTTGATCGAAAGCATGACCTTGCGATCCTTCTTGGAGAAGTTGACGACGCGGGCGTCGAGAACCTGACCAACCGAGAAACGCTCCGGACGCTGATCGTCACGATCGCGTGCCAGGTCGTTGCGGCGGATGAAGGAGGTGATGTCTTCGTGGTTGACGAGCTTCACTTCGATGCCGCCTTCGTTAACGCCGATAACTTCAGCGGAAACGACAGCGTTCTTGCGCAGTTCGCCAGACGTTGCGGCTTCACCCACAGCGTCCTTGCCGAGCTGCTTGATACCGAGAGAGATACGCTCCTTCTCGACGTCAACGTCCAGAACGACAGCCTTGACGACATCGCCCTTGTTGAACTCTTCGATGACCTGCTCGCCCGGACGGTTCCAGTCGAGATCCGACAGGTGAACCATGCCGTCGACATCGCCTTCGAGGCCAATGAACAGGCCGAATTCGGTCTTGTTCTTGACTTCGCCTTCGACTTCAGTGCCGGCCGGATGGCTGTAGGCAAATGCCTGCCATGGATTTTCCAGCGTCTGCTTGAGGCCGAGCGAGATACGGCGCTTGGACGGATCGACTTCGAGAACGACAACGTCGACTTCCTGGCTCGTGGACAGGATCTTGCCGGGATGTACGTTCTTCTTGGTCCAAGACATTTCGGAAATGTGGATCAGGCCTTCGATGCCCGGCTCCAGCTCGACGAATGCACCGTAGTCGGTGATGTTCGTGACCGTACCGGAGATCTTCTTGCCAACCGGGTACTTGGCGGAGATGCCATCCCACGGATCGGACTCGAGCTGCTTCATGCCGAGCGAGATACGGTGGGTTTCCTGGTTGATGCGGATGATCTGAACCTTGACCTGCTGGCCAATGTTGAGGATTTCCGAAGGATGGTTGACGCGGCGCCATGCCATGTCGGTGACGTGCAGCAGGCCGTCGATGCCGCCGAGGTCAACGAACGCACCGTAATCGGTGATGTTCTTGACGACGCCGTCAACAACCTGGCCTTCTTCGAGGTTCTGAACGATTTCAGAACGCTGCTCGGCGCGGGACTCTTCGAGAACCGTACGGCGCGAAACGACGATGTTGCCGCGACGCTTGTCCATCTTGAGGATTTCGAAGGGCTGCGGGTTGTGCATCAGAGGCGTTACGTCGCGGATCGGACGAATGTCGACCTGCGAACGCGGAAGGAAGGCAACAGCGCCGTCGAGATCGACCGTGAAGCCGCCCTTGACCTGGTTGAAGATAACGCCTTCAACGCGCTCGCCAGCTTCGAACTTGGCTTCGAGCTTGACCCAGCTCTCTTCGCGGCGAGCCTTCTCGCGCGACAGAACGGCTTCGCCCAGAGCGTTTTCGATGCGCTCGACATAAACTTCGACTTCGTCGCCGACTTTCAGCGTGCCGTCCTTGGACTTGGCACCGAATTCCTTGAGCGGAACGCGGCCTTCGACCTTGAGGCCAACGTCAACAATCGCGACATCCTTTTCGATGGCCGTTACGATGCCCTTGGCAACATAGCCTTCGGCCAGGTCGTTGGAAGCAAAGGACTCTTCGAGCAGGGCTGCGAAATCGTCGCGCGTGGGGGTAGCTACAGACATTAAATCTCCTGAAGTGTCCGATTATTACAGGACACACAAGCGCCGGGGGTTTGCGTTGATCATTCCCAAAATCCATGCCCGCCTTGTCGTGCAAGGCTTTCCGGCGCAGGGCTTGCTTTCGGGACATTCCAGAACGGAAATCGGACATGCCGATTCCCGTACAATTCTTATTTCTTCATCGCGGCATCGATAATCGCCTTTGCCGCTTGAAACGCCGCCTCTATACTCATTTCCGACGTATCAAGCAAGTGCGCGTCTTGCGCTGGTTTCAAAGGACTATCAGCCCGGCCCATATCCCGCTCGTCACGTTTCTTCACATCTGCGAAAATCGCCTCGTAATCGGCAGCACCGCCGCTCGCGACAATCTCGTCATAACGACGTCTTGCCCTGATTTCGGGAGAAGCCGTCACATAAAGCTTCACCGGCACATCCGGGCAGACGACGGTGCCTATATCGCGTCCGTCCAGTACCGTACCCGGCTCGCGCAGCGAAAATGCGCGCTGCGCCGTTACCAGTGCGCGCCGCACGGCGGGCATGACCGCAATCTTCGAGGCCGCCTCCCCTACCTCATGGCGTGACAGAACAGAGCGGTCTAGCCCGGCCAGATCGAGATGGAGCGCGGTCTCTTCCGCAATCGCTTCGTCATCTAGAGGCTTGCCGGCATCGAGCAGCGCCTTGGCCGTGGCGCGATAGGTCAGGCCTGTGTCGAGGTGATGAAAGCCGTAAACCTCGGCAATCTTGCGCGAAAGCGTACCCTTGCCTGCCGCTGCCGGGCCATCGATGGCGATCGTAAAAGTCATGGGGGTAAACTCTCGAATGGACGTTTGCCTAAGGCGCGGACTTTATCATAAAGAATGGGAGCATTCACCCCGCAAGCAGCCGAAAACTTCCACCCTCGCAATCCCATGCAGTTTATCTTTGACAGGCACCACGCCAAGGATTAAGGGGACCGGCTATAAATTTACCGTCTACTGCCGAATTCACGGCGTTAAGACCGAACTCATTCAAAAATTCGAGGCTTTGACAGTGGCAAAAGCGGAACTTGGAACCAAGCGCACCGACCCGGATACCGGCAAGAAATTCTACGACTTAAACCGCGATCCGGTTGTCTCCCCTTACACCGGCAAGTCCTGGCCGCTTTCCTTCTTCGAGGAAACGACGGCGCAAGCCAAGATGGAGCAGGCTGAGGAAGACGACGTTCAAGAAGTCGATACCGAAAGCACGGACGTCGAACTCGTCTCGCTGGAAGACGCCGATGGCGACAACAACAACGACGAAGTTCCCGATGATATCGGCGATGACGATGTCGAGCTGGACGATGACGACGACACCTTCCTCGAAGCCGATGAAGATGACGACGATGACGACGTCTCCGGCATTATCGGTGTCGGCGGCGACGACGAAGAAGCCTGATTTTCCAAAGTTTTTTCGCCCGGTTACAAAAAAATGTCACCGGGCGAATTTTTCGGCTTGCCATCTTCATTCATGAGAAGTATCAAGCCGCCACCGAACGGAAACAACCGCTTCGGTTCCCGGAACCGGATCAATCATACCGGAACCCTTATGGGGCTATAGCTCAGCTGGGAGAGCGCTTGCATGGCATGCAAGAGGTCAGCGGTTCGATCCCGCTTAGCTCCACCAATTCCTTGCGTGTTTTGATTTATGTTTACAAAACAGCGACTTGTAGAGGTCGGTGATTTTCATTCTGACCAACCATTCTGACCAATGCTAGCAGTAGGTCTTGATGTTTGAATTGCGTGGCCGGTTCAACGCGCCACCTCGACATGGCGCGAAGGAAATCATAGCGTCGCGCCTTCAACTAACGAAGGCTGCTTGCTCCGGTGCTCCCGGTACCGAGAGTACCGATAGGTGCTGCACCCATTTCTGAGGGGTTTGCGGTACCTTTCAAGTGCCAACTGGTTGCCCACTGCCACCGCGTCCTTGGTGTGGGTAGAGCGGTCTTCGCCTCTAGCTGCACACTCAGATTCGGTTATAATCAAATCGCAACGGGATGGGGCACTTCGATGTTTGTAAAGCGTTTTTTGGCGGCGACGGCAGCTACTGTCGGCTTTTTCATTGCAGGGCACGCTTCAGCTTTGACTTTTTCAGTGGAGCCGCTCGACAACTCAAAGGCAGCCATACTTGTCTCGGGTGTCTTCGAGCCGACCCAAGACCTCAGCGAGTTCGTATTGCTTGCCAAAACTCTAGGCGGGAAGTTCGGCATCGTTGTGTTCAATTCCCCAGGTGGTAATCCATCGAAAGCGATTGAGATGGGCCGCCTAATTCGGTTACTGCGTCTTTCCACTTTTCAGTTCAGGGGGATGGAGTGCTCCTCGGCCTGCGCCCTGGCATTTATGGGAGGCATCACACGGGCAGCGGAAACCGGCTCGATAGGCGTCCACAAGTCGTCATTCTCAGAAGGAACCGCGATCTCAGTTGATGATGCTGTCTCCTACATTCAGCATCAGACCGCACAGACTATAAGTTACATGACGGAGATGGGCATTGACCCTGGCCTCCTGCAACTTTCATTTAGCTATGAAAAAGACGACATGCGCTATCTCTCGAAGAGCGAGATGGCGCAATACAAACTTACAAACTTGGATTTGGATACAAGCTCACCTTCTGTTCAAGCGTCCGCACCGAGTACGCCACCTACGGGAACCGAGGCAAGAGCGCTCCCAGACTACCGCATTGCCAGCGATGACCAACGGTTTCAAATTCCGTTGGCTCAAACAGGGGCGTTGCGTGTCCCGAAAGGGAAAGAGTACCTGCGGCAAGCGGAAGACCAAAAGTCTGAGAAGCTGTTGCCGCTGAAGAATGGGCAACGGGTTGAAATCGTCTCGGTAGGTGAGCGGTGGTATCGAGTGAGGGTGAAAGGGAAGGAAGGATATTTGCACCACAACTGGGTGAGGGTTGACCAGTTCCTAGATCAGCCCTTCGAAAACCGATTCATTCAAATTCGGAGCTTTGACAATTACTCCGATGCGGCGGCTTATGTGCAAAGCTCGGACTTACCCGTCACCGCGTATTTGGCCACCAACAAGTGGTATGCCGTGGCACTCACTCGAACGCTGCCGCCGAAGAGCGCTATCGAGCTGTTGAATGGGTTGAAAGCGCAGGGGGCGGTTCCCGACGATGCTTTTATGACAGTCGGGAACACATACGTTCGCAGTGTTTGCTGTTCCAACTAGCTCCAAGCGAGCAAATAGGGGTCTAGCAGTTGCCTGTGATCTTGTATGCGTGGTGCTCCTCGGTGCCTAACCAGGCTCCTTCACTGGGTCCTTTTTGTCCGCTGACTTTTCCTCAGCTTGGTGCGTGTTCGGCCTCGTGGGCGGCAGTCTTGCGCGTATCGTGTTCATCGGTTCCCGGCATGGCGACTGACGACCACCAATTGCCCCTGCTTTATGGATAGTAGGCGTTTGTCAGTTCGCTTGCCCACCTCCCGCACAGCCATTCATGGCGACCCGACCCTGGGGAGTGCGGCGTGACGAGTATTCGTCACATCACCCTCATCGTTGGTCCTTCTTGCGATCTCCTCGTTCCTTCGTGGTTCGGGGAGATCGTCTTTTGGGACAACGGCGAGGGCGGGAGGCATCCAATAACGACAACCAACCACCAACGAAATGAGGACAATCCGCATGCACGGACAACTCGACCCCGAGACCTTCGTCCATGACCTGAAGCCAGCCTATGAGGCATTGGCAGCGATGAAGGCGCGAAATGAAGACGACCCCGAGGAACCGCCTCGATTGCCGATAAAGGCAGTGGAGATGGTGCCGAACGTGTTTCAGGTTCGCGGGCTGTTGATCGATGAGAGCCACGTAAGGGCGCTGCTCGACGTTCTGGATCGTGGTGGAGACCTCGACCCGATCACCGTCTGGCGTTGCGGCCAGCATGCATTGCTGGTCGACGGCCATCATCGGCTTGAAGCCTATCGCCGCTTCGAGGTGAAGGCGAAGCAACTGGTCAGCATCCCGGTCCACTGGTTCCACGGCTCGGCCAAGGAGGCGATGACTGAAGCAGCGTCCAGCAACGTCAAGGCGCGGCTCCAGATGACCCCAGAGCAACGCTACGAGTTGGCGTGGCGTTGGACGCTTTTCGGTGAGTGGTCAAAGAAGGAGATCGCCGAACGGACCGGTGTCGGCACAAGCACCATAGCCAACATGCGCAAAGTCATCAGCGCCTTGGGGTCGGAATACCTTGAAGACGTTACCTGGAAGAAGGCGTTCCGAGAGTTCAATGGGAAGCAGATCACAATGGATGACGATCAGATCGAGGAAATGGTCGAACAACAGGTCATCTCTTACGCATCAAGGATGGCCAAGGAGTTCTCCACGAAGCTGGCTCATAACCCAACCATTGCGGCTCGTACGCTGGACCGCTACTTCGGCGCAAAAGGGCCAGACGTGCTTTACCTTTGGGCAGAGGAACTGGGGCTGACTGTGACGGGTGATCGTGATCTCGACGAGGAGGATGACCTTCCTCCGTGTCCGTTCTGACACCAGCCTGTACATCCCTTACACTGTACAATTTGTACAGCCGAGCCTTCGGCAACGCCCGAAGTTTCTGAGACGCGACTGCTTTCACCTCCGCCTTCGTCGGATGACAGCGTCGACAACCACCGAGCGGCCTACGCCGTCAACAACTTACCTATCATCATCAACGAACCTGCCTGAGTAACCCTCGGCAAGAAGGACCAACTATGATCGAGACCATTATTCAGAACACCAAGACTATCATTTTCATGTCTAGCGAAGACAAGGCTGCGAGCCTGCGCTTTAGCGAACTTGACGGTCGCATCTATGTCGCCATCGTTGATCTCTGGGCACAATTGGACACGCGTGGCGCAGACATGGACAAGTCTATTTACACCCTGGACGACGCAGCGAGCGTGTTCACCGACACTGGAGAGACGCACGTAATCGGAGAGGAGGGCTTTAGTGGCTGTTCCTCGGAATGCAAAACCAGCTACTTGTCCCGAGAAGCGGCTACGTTGCTGACCCGAATGTATCTTCCCCGCCTGGATAGCCCGCTAGCCAAAAATAATGGGAGAGACGAAATCGGTCGGGTGTTCGAACAAGTCGCATTGAGCTTTGCTGCTAAGTAGCTGTGAGGCCCCATACGTTGCGACGTATTGGCCGTGGAAGGCATTCTCGGTCGGGTGGTTCCACGGCCGGAGCGCCCCAAATATTTGTCGAGAAAATTTCTAACCCCAGATTAGATAAGTGGAACCCCCGATGTCCCCCGGTGCCCCCTCGCTGGGAGCATCATACTAGCAGTTTCTCCATCATCATGTCGGGAACCACAGCGAACTCGCCGCCTATCCAACATCCATTCTTGCGCAAGGCTTCGAGGTGTTGTCCTTCCAATTCCCATGCCGCCCGAGCAGCATCGAATTTACGGGTTCGCATAGCTGCCCATCGGACCTTGGAACCTGGTGGGAAGCCTGCGTTCAACTCGGCAATACGACGCTCAATGTTTCCCGACATGCCAATTTTGATGACACTGTGATCAGGCGGCAGATCGACAAGCGCATCTACCGGGCCTTCTAGGCGAAGTAGATAGACGTACGTTTCGCCGCTCGGGCGCACGACAATTGCCTCACCCGAAACAGGCGGAGGGCCTCGCCGCCACGTTGGTGAAGACTGGGGTACCGCGAGTGCCACGGCTGGCTCATTCCGCTCAAAGCTCCACGTCACCTGGACGGGTGTGTCTTCAGTGGCTGCAATTGCTGTACCTAGACCCGCATAAGTGAAGGGTGAACGATCAGCCCCTCGCCAGAAGACGTGGACATCAATGGCGTTGGATATAAAGCGGTCAATCTGAGGCTGCCCACGTCTGGCGTTTGTCTTGCCAAACCAGACCAGGTTCTTGCCCTCCCACCTGTTGCCGTAGTCGTGCCCGGTGCGTCCCGCTACTCCTACGTTGGCAAAGATGAATGCCCGCCCGTTCCATTCGTCGTAGCCGGTATCCCAAGCCCCTCCACGCCGCTCGACAGGCATATCGATCTGAGTAGCCACCTCCTCCCTAGTGTACTGCTTTCCAACCTTGAAGACCTCAACCATGCCGCCCCTCCTGACCAAGGGCAACTTCTACCATGCCACCTGTCCGTTTGGGTATACCTCAGCGGACACTCTCAAACCGCGCTCCCGTCTGTCCCTTAGGGTTGACATACTGCTTACGGACATGCATCTATATGGACGCTACCCTATCGGACAGGAATTCGAAATGGCAACGTTCCTCTATGCCCGCGTCTCAACAACCGAACAGTCTCTTGATCACCAGCGAGCGCAAGCCGAGAAGGCCGGCTTCACCTTCGACCACGTGATTGCCGACCATGGCGTGTCGGGTGTCTCTGTCCTGATGAAGGATCGTCCAGAAGGAAGACGCCTATTCGACATGCTCCGGGATGGTGACGTGCTGGTCGTCCGCTGGATAGATCGCCTTGGCCGAAACTACGCTGATGTGACAGACACGATCCGCGAGTTCATCCGCCGGGGTGTGGTCATCCGCACGATCATCAACAACATGATCTTTGACGGCTCCACGACAGACCCCGTTCAAATGGCCGTCAGAGACTCACTGATCGCCTTCATGGCCGCGACAGCACAGGCACAAGCCGAGGCCACGAAGGAAGCTCAGCGGGTCGCTATTGCCCAACTGAAGTCCAAAGACGATGGCAGCTACAAGGGGCGCAAGCCAAGCTACACCCGCGACCAGTTCTCTCAGGTAGTGGACATGGAGAGCAAAGGAGCGCCTGTCTCCGAGATCGCTAAGGCCACCGGCCTGTCACGCCAGACGATCTACCGCATAAAGGAAGACCCGGCAGCGGCTGAGAAGACATTGGCATTGTGGGGCGCATGACCACGAGGGGGAGAGATAATGTGTTTTGCACGGATCATGGAGTCGGGGCTTGCGTCACTCTACCGCCCTTGGCCGACTTCTGCTGCAATCGCTGCCTGAACGCAGAGGCGTAGTAGCCACTCGCCTCATCCTGTATCCGCTGGAATTCAGCATTCATGAGCTGGGTCCCATCGATGATCTTCGATACGCGCGGCTGCTGCAAGCGAGGGATCGTGACGCCCAATTCGGTCTCGCAATCTCGAGCTGAATTGTTGGTCGCCACCTCGAAAAACTCTTCGCTCTCAAAGTTGAAGGTCAGTCGGTTGGTTCGGCATCGGTTCACCGTGAAGGGCGTTGCGTCGATCTGCTTTCCTTCCCACCTCGTGATCTTGTAAAACTCATCGGCAACCTCCATCACGCTGTACGTCTGTGCCCATGAATTCCGGTCCGGCAACGTGAGCGCGACCTGATTGTAGCTGCAGTACCCTTCGGCCTTGTGGCACTTCACTGTGACGTAGTTGACTGGATACGCAATCTTCTCATCGATGATTTGAACAGTACCGCGCAAAGCTGCGTAGTTCTCGTTTATGGAATGCGAGTAGCCGTACGAGAAAAAGTTGACGGGCTGCAACTTGATCCGCTCGGATCGATAGCTCAACTCGTTGATCTGACCAACCGTCAGGTCGCCTGTCACTACTTGTCCCAAGTCAGTCTGAAATGCTCGCTTAGCTCCTTCGAAGTCGGCCAAGCCATCATACAAGAGCGAGTTAAGCTGCGCCTGGAGAACATCGGAACCGAACTCTGATAGCGCCAAGTTCGTAGCCATGAGGTAAGCCATTGGAACCGACTGCTTTCTCTCGTCTTCGCTCATGCTGGCGATCTGAGCAGGGAGAAAGTCTCTGAACTTCAGCAGCGCAGCGTCATCTGCGAATACGCCCCCCGGCCAGCTCAGCACCAGCGCACAAAGCCACTTCCTCATCTCTCCCCCTGCCCAAACTACCCTTGCCAGCTTTAGGCACAGCCTATGGCAGCCTCGCAGTTTAGTCCATCAGTTGTGGTATGCGCTTGCTTGGCTGTTCTAGGTTCCACTCGCACTCGCTGCCTTGTGAAGGCTACTATGGCAGTTTGTGCAACACGCGATCACGTTGTCGATAGGGGTCCAGCCCCGCTTTGCAGGAGGCTGCACACGATGGCTCTCAAGGTATAATAATCCGTCATTCTTCTCGAATGGCGGATCGACACTACAGCTTCACAGACTGCACCTCAGCCGCAGCTTCCGTTGGCTCCGGCAGCCTGACCGCCTCAACGCAGGCCTTCATCTGGGCCGCCGAAGCACCGGTCGTATAGACGCCAAAGGTGATGTCCTTCTTCTTGTTGGCCTTGTGTCCGATCACATCCCTGATCGTCTCAGCCGGTTGATCTGCATGGCGGGCTTGGGTCGTGAACCACTTGCGGGCCGAGTGGAAGTTTACGAGGCTTCGTCTTTTGCCGGGCGGGAGTTCATGGACCCCCAGCTTCTTACGGAACGGGTTGAACCGCTTGCCGAAGGTGTCACCGGGATCACGCAGGTCGGCCACTTCATGGAAGAACCAATCCTTGGGTTGCTTGCCTTCGGTGCGGCGCTGAACGATTTCGGCAAGGGCTGGGTGGATTGGCACCTTGCGAGCGGCGGCTTCTGTCTTGCCCTGCTGGATGTCGAAAACCCCGTCATGGACCTCTTCGACCCATAGCGTCAGTATCTCCGCTTGCCGCATTCCCGATAAGCAAGAGATCGTCAGCGCATCTCGTAAGAGCGGCTCCCAATCGGGGTCCATGTTGCTGGGATAAGGCGCATATAGCAGCCGCTTCAGTTCGTCCTCTGTGTAGGGCCGCTCATCGTCACCGTCCCCCCGTTCAACGCGGCGTTTCTTGCTGGCACCCAGCTGACCCTGCCACGGGTTGTCCTTCAACTCGCCGGGGACGTGTCCGCGTACTAGGAGGTAATCCCAATATCCGCGAAGCCCGGTCATGTGTTTCTTTGCCGTGCTACGGTCCATCGGCTCGATAACTTCGGTGACATAGCGGCCAGCGTTCTTGCGGGTGATGTCAGGTAGCCTGAACTTCTCGGCAAAGCACCATCGGGCAAAACGGTTGAGAACGCCCCGTCGTTCAGCGGTGGTCTTTGGGGCTAGCTTGATGAAGCTCAGATATGCATCGAAGTGGTGGTCAATGGGATTGTCACCCGCGAAGGCGCGGACGAAACGTTCTCGGGCCTTCTCCTTCAGTGCATCCTGTTCGGCCTCAGCGGCCCATACGAGGTCCTGCAACGCCTCGCTATCGCGGCCTTGCTGAGTGGCTGCCAGAGCTTCCCGATAAAGCTGTCCTCGCTGCTCAGCTAGCTCTTCAGCCGAGCTGACCACCTCCCCCGCCTTCACGCGAGCGAAAAGCGTTCGAACCTCCCGCTCAAGGATGTCGCGCTGGGCCATAGCTTGTTTGATGTCGCCGGTGTTCAGGCTTTGCATGTACATCGTCTTGCCATGGAAGTGTTCGCGACAGGCGGCAGGAACCGCCATACGAAACCACCAAGTCTGCCCCCTTAGATCCAGCAACCGCTTGGACCCTTTGCTGCTCTTTCCCGCCATTCTGACCAATCATTCTGACCAACTTCACGCGCTGTTTAGCAAGGAAAAACAGTATTTTCAACGGCGTTATGTCCTAAATCGTCGATCCCGCTTAGCTCCACCAAATTCTCAGCAATGCATTTCGATCCCATTAGATAGAGTACGCCTCATTTGGCACAACTGTGAGCGCCATCGCTTCGATTTCTCTTGCTATTCAGTCGCAAAGAGCGGCAGTTTCTTCTTTTGAAGAGGAGATTCCAATGGCTAAGGGTCAAGTGAGAAGCAACAAGGAAATCCGCAAACCGAAGAAGGACAAGGCGCCACCGGCTGCGGCTCCTACTTTGGGAGCGAAGGCCGTTGAGGCCAGCAAGCAGAAGAAGCCGCAATAAATCTTCGCTTTCTCTGTCTGCGACGCGGGCCTTCGAGGATCTTGGGGACCCGCTACGCGACCGTGAGTGTAAAGCTGACGATCAATGGAAACCACCGTCTCGCTCCTGGTGCAGTTCCAAATAGAGTCAAATCCCCATTGGGATTGAAGACGAGGTGTGAATGCAGAAAGGGATAATGAAGGGGCGGATGGGTTTCGTCCTCATATTCCTCATTTGCGCAGCGATAGCCTTCATGATTAACCTGCTCAACACCGTAAGCTTGCTTCCCAGTGGCGAGCGGGCGCAGGGAGCGTATCCGGAAAGAACGCAGGCTGAGCAATCTGACTTGAATGAAAGGCTGCGCATAGCGAAAGAAGAGGCGCGCAGGGCTGCCGCCGGAGCCCTTCAGGCCATGGAAGGCAATGCACGCGAACCGACCGCAGAAAAAAAGCAGTAGTCCAATTTGAGGGACCAGCCGGCTCCTCTCGATTTATTCCGTAGTCACCTGGACTATGTCTGACGTCCGGGAGACTGTGACTAACGCGACATCTTACAGGCGCGGAAACTCACTCCTCTTCTCCATCATCCCCCGAAAGATGATTGCGCGTCGACTGCTTCACTTGCCCTACATGTGTAATCAGCCCGGAGATCACGATAGGATCCACGTCAGCCATCATATCCTTCAACCAGCCGTCATGCGCCTTGGCCATCGCATCGAAGGTCTTGCGGCCCTTGTCGGTGAGGTAAGCGACGATGACGCGGCGGTCGTCCGGGAGACGCTCGCGGATGACGAGGCCGTCGGCCTCTAAGCGCTCGACCAAGCCGGTAATGTTGCCGTTTGTCACCATGGTGCGCTTTGAGAGTTCGCCAAGGCGCAGGCCGTCGGTCTCGCGGTAGAGCTGCGAGAGGAGATCGAACTGCGGCAGCGTGGCGCCGAATTCGCGGCGCAGGCGACGGCGGATTTCCTGGGAGATGAGTTTGGTGGTGGACAGCAGGCGAAGCCACAGGCGCAGTTCCTGTTTCTTGCCATCCTGCGTATCGCTTATGATCGCTTCCAGATCGATAGCCGCCATTACCCGTCCCTTGTCTCAAAGTTTGCCGTGGCCTCTGAAGTTCGTGGCCCGCCCTTCAAGTTTCTTGCTTTAACCCATACCCTGGCGGCAAAACCTTTGCCTGCTTTTCCCACGACATGCTCTTATCGGTAGTCTAGAACACCATTCGTGATGCGCGGTCAACATTCTCAAAGCTTCAAGCAATAGTCTGGCGCCGGTCGACGCGGGATTGCCAACCTCAGATTTCTTCAGCTCGGCTGATTTCGTCATGCGTTTGGCCTCCAATATATGCGTGTACAGATTTCTGACTGCTGGAGGTTCTAGCGGATTTCATCGGGCACGGTCTGGCGCGGACGCTATGTCCCTCGCTACATTCACTTTGAGATCATATCGCTGCGCTTAAACCGCCTTTGAAAAACAATTGAAGCTTAAACAAAATTCTTGCATATCCATATTTTTGGTCATAGGTTTTCCCATTATCGCATCTGCTTCTTCAGCAGCGCTGACGAAGCAGGAACAGACGGTTCAAAATAAGGGGAACTTGAATGACCGATGCTTCGATGATTGCAGGACTTGCCAGCGGGTTGCTTTCCGGCAAGGTGAAGGTTGTGGATTTGACGGCGCCGCTTGGGCCGGACACGCCGGTTCTCTATCTGCCGCCGCAGTTCGGCAAGAACACGCCCAATGTGAAGGTCCACACCATTTCCGCCTATGACCAGGATGGCCCTTTCTGGGCTTGGAACTGGCTGGAGCTTGGCGAACATACCGGCACGCATTTCGATGCGCCCTGCCACTGGATTACCGGCAAAGACAATGCCGAAAACACGACAGATACCATTCCCCCGCAGAATTTCGTCGCACCGGTCAACGTCATCGATCGTTCGAAGGAAGCCGCTGAGAACCCGGATTATCTGCTGACGGTCGAAAGCATCCAGCAATGGGAAGCCGAACATGGCGAGATCGAAGCCGGCACCTGGGTTCTGCTGCGCACCGACTGGTATAAGCGCAATGGCTCTACGGAAACCTTCCTGAATGCCGATGAAAATGGCCCCCATTCCCCTGGTCCGACGGCAGAAGCCATCGAATATCTTCTCTCCAAGGGTATTATCGGCTGGGGCCAGGAAACCATCGGCACGGATGCAGGCTCGGCAGGTGGCATGAACCCGCCCTTCCCTGCCCATAATCTGATGCATAAGGCCAACAAGTATGGTCTTGCCAGCCTCTGCCATCTCGACCAGTTGCCGGCCAAGGGCGCAATCCTGATCGCAGCACCGCTGAAGCTGGTCAAGGGAACCGGCTCGCCGGTACGCGCGCTGGCGCTCGTGATCTAGGCCAAAGCCCGCAGCAGTCTCATCTGTCGGTCGGAGGTGAACTCAGTGACTCCGGCCCTTTCCACCCATCGCGATGCCGCCTCTTGCGTCTGTGGAGTTTCCCCATGGCTGATCCTGATTACATCATCGTCGGAAGCGGCATCAACGCGCTGGTCGCCGCAGCTCTCTTAGGCAAGAAGGGCAAACGTGTCCTGCTGCTCGAAAGAAACGACCGCATTGGCGGCTGCCTGCGCACAGAAGAAATCACACTTCCGGGCTACCGGCACGATGTCATGGCAACGACCATGGTCCTGTTCCTCACGTCGCCTGCCTTCGCGGCTCTGGGCAAGGATCTGGAGGCCCGAGGGCTGGAGTTCTGCCACACATCAACGCCAACCGGCGTGCTGCGGACAGATGGCACGCATGCCATTCTCTCGACGGATCGCGCACGCAACATCGCCCGTTTCGATGGCATCGCCGATGGGGATGGCAAAGCCTTCGACCGTGAAATGGCGCGTTTCGCGAGCAATGCCGGTTTCGTCTTCGGCCTGCTTGGCGGTAATCTCTGGTCCACAGCGACAGCCAAGCTGCTGGGCCGCGAAGTCTGGAAACGGGGACTGAAGGGCCTCACTGCATTTTTCGGCGAGGCTCTGTCGCCTGCGCGAGGCTATCTCGAAACCACCTACCGCTCCGAGGAACTGCGCGGGCTTTTTGCGCCCTGGGCACTGCATTGCGGCCTTGGGCCGGAAAGCGCCTATTCCGCCGAGATGACGCGCGTTATCGGCTTTGCCATTGAGGCGGCCGGTTGCCCGATCGTTAAAGGCGGGGCGGACAATCTGCTCGCAGCTTTCGAGCGGCTGATCACGGATCAGGGTGGCAGCATCATGCGTAGCGCCGATGTCGAGCGGGTCGATGTCGATGCGTCCGGCAAGGCCGTCGGCGTCACGCTTGCCGACGGGAAACAATTGCGAGCAGCCAAAGGCGTCATCGCCTCCGTCACGCCCCATCAGCTTTACCAGCGCCTTTTGAGCGCCTCGTCCACCAAGCTGCCACAACCAGTGCAGGAGGGCCTTGCCAGCTACCGATATGGCAAGGGCAATATGCAAATCCATTATGCGCTTCAAGCAGCGCCTCGCTGGCGCGCGGGCGAAGAGCTGAGCAAGGTGGCGCTCTTGCATCTAACCCCCGGTCTCGATGGAGTCTCTCGTTCCGCCAACGAGGCCGAACGTGGGCTTCTGCCGGCAGAGCCGACGGTCTGCGTCGGCCAGCCGACAGCGCTCGATCCCAGCCGTGCGCCGGATGGCGCTGCCGTTTTATGGCTGCAGGTGCCGGATACGCCACGCCACATCAAAGGCGATGCGGCGAATGAATTGGCATGCCCGGTTGACGGGCGCTGGACGGAGGCGCTGCGCGAGGCCTTTGCCGATCGCATCGAGGGAATCCTGCGCGCACAGATCGAGAATTTCGACGAGATCGTCCTGAAGCGCCGCGCTTACGCGCCGACAGACCTCGAGGCAATGAACATGAACCTCGTGGGCGGAGATCCTTACGGCGGCTTCTGCGGGCTCGACCAATTCTTTCTCTGGCGTCCGTTCAAAAGCTCGGTTAACCACAAGACCCATGTTGCGGGTCTTTACCATATCGGGGCGTCCACGCATCCTGGGCCGGGCCTTGCAGGCGGGTCCGGTTTCCTGCTCGCCTCGTCTTTGCGCTGATGAAGGGATGAAAGCACATGGATAATGGCTTTTCCGTCGAATTTCTCGGAAATCCCGACGACCAGACCAAACGCATTCCCAGCCTCGGCGAGATCGGGCTCAATAATTTTGCGCCCTATATCATGAACCGCATCATGGCGCGGTGGAATGCCAACCTTGCCGAAGACATGAAGGCACGCGACGTTACCACCGTGAAGATGCGCGCTCTTGCGGTGCTGAACGTCTCCTCGTCGCTGACCATCAACGAGCTTTCCGTCTTCGCCGTGACCGAGCAATCGACCATGAGCCGCACGCTGGATTCGCTGGAGGAGCAGGGCCTTGTCCGGCGCGTCCCGCGTGCCGACGACATGCGCGTGCGCGATGTGACCATCACCGATGAAGGCCGCGCCGTGTTCGAGGATGTCTGGCCGATCATGTACAACGACATGTGCCGGATGTTCAAAGACATCGACGATGAGGAATATCGCGCCTTCGTGACGACCTTGCACAAGATTCTGCGCAACATTCGTCGCCACGAAATCTGAAGCATCCTCCCAAGAACATCGTCCCCTCCCCGGCACTGGCAACCCTTCGACGAACTTCAAGCCTCCATCGGCGTTCATTCAACACCGCTAACATTGCTAAGGATGAAACGATGAAGGTCGACCACTTTACCCTGCCGTCCAGCGACTGGGTTCCCAATCACCCTACGCTCCCCGTTCTCGTCTACAGCCATATCCGAAGCGATCTCGATTCATCGGCTTTGGAGGACATGTTCCACGATCATGGCTGGACGGGCGTCTGGCGAAACGGCGTCTTTGCCTTTCATCATTATCACAGCGGCGCCCATGAGGTGCTCGGCGTCGGTCGTGGCAATGCCAGGCTCCAGATCGGTGGGCCGGATGGGAAGATACTCGATGTGAAACAAGGGGATTGCCTGCTTCTGCCAGCAGGAACCGGGCACAAGCGACTGGAAAGTTCGAGCGATTTTCAAGTCGTGGGTGCCTATCCGCCCGGTCAGGGGGCGGATATCCAGCGCGAAGCTGCAACGAGAGAAATGCTGGCGTTGATCCGCTCTCTTCCCGTCCCCGCAACCGACCCCGTGTTGAAAACGTCTGGCGGCTTGATCGAGCTTTGGCGCTCCGCGTGACGGGTTAAAGTGTGAAGGCCCCGTCACGGGAATGACGAGGCCTCCTTTTGCATCAGGAAATCAATGGCACGAGCGCGCTGACGCTCTGCTTCGCGTCGCCGTAGAACATTCGGGTGTTTTCCTTGAAGAACAGCGGGTTCTCGATGCCGGAATAACCGGTGCCCTGACCGCGCTTGGACACAAAGACCTGCTTTGCCTTCCACACCTCCAGCACCGGCATGCCGGCGATTGGAGAGTTCGGATCCTCCTGTGCCGCCGGGTTGACGATGTCGTTGGAGCCGATAACGATCACGACATCCGTGCTCGGGAAGTCATCGTTGATCTCGTCCATTTCCAGCACGATATCGTAAGGCACCTTCGCCTCCGCCAGAAGTACGTTCATATGGCCCGGCAGACGGCCTGCGACCGGATGAATGGCGAAACGCACCGTCTTGCCCGCCGCGCGCAGCTTGCGGGTCAGTTCAGAAACCGCGGCCTGTGCTTGCGCCACCGCCATGCCATAACCCGGCACGATCACGACGCTATCGGCTTCGTTGAGGGCTGCAGCCACGCCATCGGCATCGATCTCCACCTGCTCGCCATTGATCTCCATGGCCGGACCCTTGGAGCCACCAAAGCCACCAAGGATGACGGAAATGAAGGAGCGGTTCATGGCCTTGCACATGATGTAGGAGAGGATCGCGCCCGACGAGCCAACCAGCGCGCCGGTGACGATCAGGAGATCGTTGCCGAGGGTGAAGCCGATCGCGGCTGCCGCCCAACCGGAATAGCTGTTCAGCATCGAGACGACCACCGGCATATCAGCACCGCCAATGCCCATGATCAGGTGATAGCCGATGAAAAAGGCAAGCAACGTCATCAGCACCAGCGTCCAGGCACCCGCGCCATTGCAGTATAGGATCAGCAGCAGGATGGAGAGTGCCGCGGCCCCCGCGTTGAGGAGGTGCCCGCCCGGCAGCTTCTTTGCCTTGCCATCGACCTTGCCGGCCAGCTTGCCGAAGGCAACCACCGAGCCAGTGAAGGTAACCGCACCGATAAAGACGCCGAGGAACACCTCGACCTTCATGATCGCCAGTTCCACCGGCGTCTTGTGTGCCAGAAGGGCGGCAAAACCGGTGAGAGCCGAGCGCGAGGCCTCATCCAGAGAGGCGACATGCGCCTCTTCAATATGGGCGTTGAAGCCGATAAAGACGGCGGCGAGACCGACGAAAGAGTGAAGTGCGGCAACGAGCTGCGGCATCTCCGTCATCTGCACGCGGTTCGCGACGAAATAACCGAGAACGGATCCGCCGGCCAGCATCACCAGCACGATGAACCAGTTGCCGACATCCGGTCCAAAGACAGTCGCAATGATGGCGAGAGCCATACCGGTGATGCCGTACCACACGGCACGCTTGGCGCTTTCCTGACCGGAAAGACCGCCGAGTGAGAGAATGAAAAGAGCCGCTGCGGCAACATGGGCCGCTGAAACAATACCAAGTGTCATGATAATCCCCTCCCCCGGCTCAAGACTTCTGGAACATGGCGAGCATGCGCCGTGTCACGAGGAAGCCGCCCACAATGTTGATCGTCGCGATCAACACTGAGAGTGCTGCCAGAATGACGACCAGCCAGTTGCTGGAACCGATCTGCAGCAACGCGCCCAGTATGACGATGCCCGATACGGCATTCGTCACCGCCATCAACGGCGTGTGGAGGGAATGGCTGACATTCCAGATGACCTGGAAGCCGATGAAGCAAGCCAGGACGAAGACGATGAAATGGCTCATGAAGCTTGCGGGCGCATAAGTGCCGACGAGAAGCAGAACGGCCGTGCCGATGGCCAGAAGGCCGACCTGATTGACGGTCTGCTTCTTGAAGGCCTTGATTTCCTGGGTCCGTTTTTCCACAGGCGTCAGTTCCTTGGCTTTCTCCTTTGGCTTTTGGGCGGCAATCGCCTGGATTTTAGGCGGCGGTGGCGGATAGGTAATCTCGCCCTTGTAAGTGACTGTCGCACCACGGATGACATCGTCCTCCATGTTGTGAACCACCTGCCCATCTTTGGCGGGCGTCAGATCGGTCACCATGTGGCGGATGTTGGTGGCGTATAGCGTCGAGGCCTGCGCCGCCATCCGGCTCGGGAAATCCGTATAGCCGATGACAATGACGCCATTGTCGGAAACGATACGCTGGTCAGGAACGGTCAGGTCACAATTGCCGCCACGTTCCGCGGCAAGATCGACAATCACGGAGCCGGGCTTCATCGCGGCCACCATATCGGCGAGCCACAGCTTCGGCGCATCGCGACCGGGGATCAGTGCAGTGGTGATGACGATATCGATCTGCGGCGCGAGCTCGCGGAATTTCGCTAGCTGCTTTTCACGGAATTCGGGCGAGGATGGAGCGGCATAACCGCCGGTCGCCGCGCCGTCCTGCTGATCGGCGAAATCGAGATAGACGAATTCAGCGCCCATGGACTCGATCTGCTCAGCCACTTCCGGGCGCACATCGAAAGCATAGGTGATGGCACCGAGCGATGTGGCGGTGCCAATGGCCGCAAGACCTGCAACGCCTGCGCCGATGATCAGCACCTTGGCGGGTGGCACCTTGCCGGCGGCGGTCACCTGCCCGGTGAAGAAGCGACCGAAATTGTTGCCGGCCTCGATGACGGCGCGATAGCCGGCAATGTTGGCCATTGAAGAGAGGGCATCCATCTTCTGGGCGCGCGAAATGCGCGGCACCATGTCCATGGCAAGGACGGTAGCACCCTTTTCCTTTGCCTGCTGCAGCAGCGCCTGGTTCTGTGCCGGATAAAAGAAGGAAATCAGCGTATTGTCCACAGACAGCCGGTCGATCTCGGAAGCCTCCGGCGGGCGAACCTTGGCGATGATGTCGGAACCAGCGTAAAGCCCCTCCGCGGTATCGACGACCGTCACGCCAGCGGCCCGGTAAGCATCATCGGAGAAACCGGCAGATTTGCCGGCCCCGGTCTCGATCAGGCATTCGTAGCCCAGTTTCTGCAAGGCTTGAGCACTGTCCGGCGTCATCGCGACGCGCGCTTCGCTCTCATAGATTTCCTTAGGTGTACCTAGTCTCAAAAGTCCCTCCCTTAAACTCGAAACACTGCAATCACTTCGTCTCATATCGACCAATGGATGACGGTATTAACACAGTGGCAAGAGCCGCCAAGGCCGCTACCGCCGCAAAAATGTAAAAGTTCCATTCGGGAGCAAGATTCGTGCTGGCGATCCAGCCGCCAAGGAGTGGCCCTGTCAGAGCGCCGATCCGCGAAAAGCTGAGCGCAAAGCCCGTGCCAGCGGAGCGGATTGTCGGATCAAGCCGCTGCGCAAGAAAGCCGGTCAAGATGAGCGAAGCTGAGACCGTACCGAAACCAGCAATGGCGACGAAGACGTAGTTCAGCACAATCGAGCTCTTGAAGGTCAGCGCCGCAATGCCGATGGCACCAACCAGATAGGAGAGCGCGACGGTCCGCTTGATGCCAAATCTGTCTGCCCACGTGCCGAGCACGATACCGCCAATCGCAGAACTTAGGCTGAAAACGGCGAGGAAGAGGAGGCTGTCGCCCAAATCGTAACCGTTCTTGCGCATGATCTGCGGCAGCCACTGTGCCAATCCGTAGACTAGCAGAAGCCCGAGAAACAGACCGACCCAGAAGCAAATCGTCTCGAACGCCTTGTCGCGCGCGAAGATGGTTTTGAGAACGGCGGACCAGCCCGGCCCCTTCGCGTTTCTCTGAACCGTCTTCGGTAAAGCAACACCCATGCGTTTCGCCGTTTCAGCCGCTTGCTTGTGCTTGCCGCGCAGAACGAGGCTTTCAACGGATTCGGGCAACAGGAAATAGAAGACCGGCACAATCAACAGCGGCGCGGCACCGAAAAGCACGATCACGCGCCAGCCGTAGTCTGCCAGAAAGCCGCGACTGCAAAGTGCCGCTGCCAGGATGCCGAGCGAGTATCCCGAATACATCAGGCCGTAATTGAAGCTTTTGCGGTTTTTGGGCGAGTACTCCACCGTCAGCGCCGCAGCAACAGGAATGATACCGCCAAGACCAAGACCGGCGATGAAGCGGCTGACGCCGAACCAGAATGGGGTCGGAGCCATGGACGTCAGGATCATGCAGGCGGCAAACAGGCTGAGGCAGCCCATGAACAGCGGCTTGCGGCCATAGATTTCGCTGAGCGTTCCAATTACAATGCCACCGATCAACATGCCGATCACGGTATAGCTGCCCAAGGCACCCAGTTCGAGGGGCGTGAGCTTCCAGATAGGATCTACCGAAAGGGCAGGAAGGATGGCGCCGAGGACACCCACATCATAGCCTTCGGCAAAAATCGCGAACCAGCACAGCGCCACCACCAGCAGGCTTTTGCTTGAGGATATCTCTGCTGGCTTCATCGCCGCATAGGACGAAATTTCAATAGGTTGCGTCATGATAAAGTTCCCCTTTTGCGCAGAGCAGAAGCCCTGAACATTCGACACGGATAGGCATGGTGATGATGAGGACGGTCGCCGCGGTCACGGCGCCGTCTTTCTTATAGTTGTTGTACGGCTGACGCGGTCAGAGCGTCGCGACGGTCTTCAAGGCGCCGTCCAGCGCAATACCCTGTTCGTCCAGAAGAGCAGCCTGGCGAAGGCGACGCATCCAAGCTGCGCCATCCGCGCGATCTCTGAGCAAGGGCAGAGCGGACATGACACGGTCGAACTTGGAGAGACCACGGCTGTGGGTGTCGGAATAACCCTTCACCAGCCGACGATTGCCGAGAACCTCCACGGCCAGATCGTAATTGGCAGCCAGGACCTCTTCCGCCTTTTGCAGCCAGGCATCGCGATGCGTGACTTCGATATGATGCCGCAGGCTGCCCCGGCGGAAACGGCGCAAGGCGGAGGTAACGTAAAGGCAGAGGAACCAGAACAATGTGCCGGTCTTCACCCGCCGACCCTTGTCGATACGGCGATTGAGGAATGCGAAGAGTTTCGGACTATTCTCGATGCACCGGCCAAGCCCGCGCGGAAGCGTGCCGCACACCTCCTCCATGCGCGGATGCATGTATTCCGTCGTGTAGAGCAGTTGGTCACCCTTGACGCCGACTTCCTTGCGCACGCGCTCGAAGCGAGCCGAACGCGTTTTCAGGTCTGCAACGCGAATGACATCGTCATAGGCCATGGCGACGGCCAGATATTTTGCTGCCTGTGCGGTGAAGGCATAATCCTTCTCAGCGCCGCCATTGGCGGCATCTGCCTTGTGAAGGGAAGCGACCCGCGTCAGGTACTCATCCGCATAAGCCGGATCCTGGAATTCGGTCAGCTTCTTCACACCGGCATAGAGCATGGAGTGCGCATTTTGAGGAAACTCGGTCCGGATGCGGGCAATCAGCCTATCCAGCGCGGGATGACCGGCGGATGTGGGCAACTCTTCCAGCTTCTTGACGGGCGTTGCGGACAGCTTGTCGTTTTCCCCCTTGGTCGTCCGCTCGTAGGCGGCGTTGAAGGCCCGAAGGCTGGCCTCGATGCCTTTGCCGCCCGACTTGATGGTAGCTTCGAAGATTTCCTTGGAGAAAGGCAATGCCTTGGACGCGGCCAGCGCACCGAAGAGCGCCGAAGACACCACGCTGCCATTCTTGACAGCCAGCGTATCCATGTCGAAGGCAATGGTTTTCTTGGCGGCGAAATCCGTCGCATCGGCCACGACAGTGGGGTTGCCGATGCCATCGCCCGGCTTTTCCTTTTCACCGACCGCATAGGAACGATGGGTGGAGGCGATCAGCAGCGTCTTGTCCGGCGTGACGAGGCCGCGAATGACCGAGCGCCCGGCTTCCATCAGTTCCGCTGCAATGACGATATCGACGTCGCCGGGTGTCGGCATGAGGGACAGGATCGGCTTTTCGCCCTCCCGTGCCTTCAGCAATTCAAGATAATAGATCGTCGCGCCCGTGCGCTGAGCGACTCCTGGAACTGAAGTTGTCTGCGCAACCCAACCCTGGCCTTCGGCAAGCGAGATGATCCAGTCTGCCAGAACGCCGCCGCCCTGCCCGCCCATGGCAAGGATGGCGATGGAAAGCGGCTTGTCGGCGGAAAGAACGGACGAAAACTGCGATTGAAGACTATCCATGATGATCTCTCCTCCTCAAGCCGGAAACAGAACGCGCGACGCGTTTCTGCGCTTTTGCAGCCATTCGATCACCGCAGAGCGCAGGCGATAGAGAAACCTGTCTGTTTTCGTCGGATTGTGAATGACATCGGCCCGATAGAAGGAGGGGCAGAGAACCGCCGCTTCCGAGACTTCGCCGCAGTTGCCGCAACCCACACAGGAATTGTCGATCGCCGCGACCGGATCGTCCTTCAGCGGATCGTCCGTATGCTTGACCGAAAGCGACGGACAGCCGGACAGGCGAATGCAAGCGTGATCGCCGGTGCAGACATCCTCATCCACCCCGAAGCGTTCCTTCACCATGCGCTTGCCATTCTTCACCGCCTTGGCGAATTGCGGCTTTACGCGACGCTGCTTGTTCAGCATGCATTCCGATGAGGCGACAATGATCTTCGGGCCTTTTTCATCGGTCGTCAGCGCCTCTTTAAGCGTGTCACGCATTTTCGCCACATCATAGGTGCGGTCGATCTGCTTGACCCAGGTGGCACCGATGCCCTTCACCGCCTTGACGATCGAATTGTTAGTCTTTCGGTTGGGGTTGTCGGCTCGCGACGACAGGACATCCTGCCCGCCGGTGGCAGAGGCATAGAAATTGTCGACGATGATGGTGACACCGTCCTGCTTGTTAAAGACGGCATTGCCGACGGATGTGGCAAGGCCGTTATGCCAAAAGCCGCCATCGCCCATCACCGCAATCGAACGCTTGTCCGCATCCACGTTGAAGGCGGAGGCAGAAGCCGGGCCAAGCCCGTAACCCATCGTCGTGCCGCCAATATTGAAGGGCGGCAGGATGGAGAACAGGTGACAGCCAATATCGGCAGATACATGATGGGGCCCGAGCTCCTTTTCCACCAGCTTCATGGCGGCAAAGATCGGACGCTCGGGACAGCCGGTGCAGAAACCCGCCGGACGCGCCGGCACGACTTCAGCCAGTGCTTTCACCTTCGGGTCGCTCAACACGGCAGATGGATCGGGAACTGGCGGACGATTGCCGAGAAGCTGCGGGGCATTGACCTCAAGGAAACCGGTCAGGCCCTTGATCAGCACCGGCGTGGTATATTCGCCGCCCATGGGCAGCAGATCCTTGCCGGAAATCTTTGTCTGGATATCGCGGCGGCGCATCAACGTATGAAGGGCCTGTTCGATATATTCCGGCGCGCCCTCTTCTACCATCAGCACCGCCTTCTTGCCCGCGGCAAATGCGACGATCTCGTCGTCGATCAGCGGGTAGGAGACATTCATGACGTAGAGCGGAATGCGGCTATTGCCATAGACATCGGCAAGGCCAAGATGCTGTAGCGCTCGCATGGTGCTGTTATAGAGGCCGCCCTGGAGGATGAGACCAACCTCGCCTTCGGACGGGCCGAAGAACTCGTTCAACTTATTTGTTTTGACAAACTCGACGGCTGCCGGCCAGCGGCGTTCCAGCTTGTCCTTCTCATGTTGGAAGGATGCCGGCGGTAGAACGATGCGGTTGAGATCGCGCACCGGATTTTCCAGCGCCTGTTTCAGTGTGTAGGCCGGGCGCTTGTTGTCCTTGGCGACAAATTGCCCATGAACGTGGCAGCTGCGAATGCCGACCTGCAGCATGACGGGGGTGCTGGATGCTTCGGAAAGCTCGAAACCCTTTTCCACCGCATCGACGATGGAGGTCAGATTTGGACGCGGGGTCAAAAGCCACATCTGCGATTTCATCGCAAAGGCATGGCTGCGCTCCTGCATAATCGAAGAGCCCTCGCCGTAATCCTCACCGATGATGACCAGCGCCCCGCCGGTCACACCACCGGAAGACAGATTGGAGAGCGCATCCGAGGCGACATTGGTACCCGCGGTCGATTTCCATGTCACGGCGCCGCGCACCGGATACATGACGGAGGCGGACAGCATCGCGGCAGCGGCTGCTTCAGAGGCCGAGGATTCGAAGTGGACACCGAGCTCCTGCATCACATCCTTGGCATCGGCCAGGACATCCATGAGGTGGGAAATCGGCGAGCCCTGATAACCACCAACATAAGATACGCCGGATTGCAGCAGCGCTTTGGTAATGGCGAGAATACCCTCGCCGCTGAAGATTTCGCCTTCACCCAGCTTGAGGTCTTCAACCTCGCGCGCAAATGACCGTTCGGCCATGATGGTTCCCCTTATGACTATTGCGCCTTTTATATGCAAAATCATATTTCTACTTTTGAGTAGATGTCAACCGAGAAAGATTTAAACCTAAAATAATTGTGCAGAGTGAAATTAGGACCGTTAAACTGCATATTTTTGCATATCGGAGAGGACAGATCTGTATGCACATGCACATTTCTTGCGCAAGAAACCATTCGGGCGCAACTTTTCCATACCGGAGGACCGCCGAGGCACGTCAACACCCCAGCGTATGTTTAGGCTTAAAGTATTTGCGCCGATGGGGGAAAGGTGATGCATATCACATCGCAGTTCCCGCGGCTGTCTGTGCGTGGGAAACACCATCCATCAGGCGGCTCAGCCCCTTCGGTATAACCTCAAGACCATCCTCTGCTTTGTCGCAGTGTCTGAGAGGGCGTTTCGCCATACCGCTCTCTGTAAGCAAAGGCGGCACGACCGAGATGGCCGAGACCCGACGCGAAGACGGCATCGGCGACGCTGATATCGCCGGACGGCGTCAACAGGGTCTTACGCAAGAGCTCAAGGCGTACGTCCTGCACCGCCTCCATCAATGTCCGTCCCCTTGCTTTCCGGTAGCTATCCTGAAGCGTGCGCAGTGGAACGCCCGATGCCTCGGCGATATCGGCTGCCGTGATCGGCTGTTCGGCATTCGTCCTGATATAATCTTCCGCACGCTGCACCGGCACGGGACCGGCACCCTGGCTTGACCGCTGGAGGCGACCACTGCGGTTATGCGATAGCCCATGCAGGAGCAGATTGACCAGACCGTCCCGAAGCATGATCCGGTAGGCTTCCGGAAAATGGCCGATGCCTTTGGCAGCGCCTGACATCAGCATGCTGTGCTGAAATATCCCTTGGCCGATGCCATGGGTCAGATCAATCGCCGGTTCGAACTCGATACGATCGGATCGCTCATGCGCCAGGGTCTCGAAGTGGCTTTCCACGAGCTCGCGCTCCAAAAGTACGATCAGTTTCTCACACCCTTCCGCCCAGCGCATGCGGGTCGCGAGCGTTGGGGACAATAGCGTTGCCGTACGGCCTTCTGCGACATGGGTTTCCTTGCCGCCGCACCGAACGACCGCACGACCCTTTACGGGCAGTTGCAGTAGAAAGAAGCGAGATAGTTCGCCGGGGTCGATTTCCACCGCGGATCCGTAAGACACGACATTGATGGAGTGACCCGGCTCCTCAACCACATCATGAACCGCGTGAAAGCCGCTTTTCCAAGCTCCATCGACCAGCAGGAAATGCGGGCAGAAAATCCGTCCGATCGCCTCTCGCGCCTCGTCCACGTCGTGGGTGTCCACTACCGGGCGGGCATCTGGTTGCTGCTTGCCGATATCGATCATCAGTCACTCGCCGAAATGACAAAAGTGAAGTTTCAGACCGCCTGTTGCCGAAACTGGATAAATCCCTGCGCAATCTGGATTGCCGATTGGATCTCTTAGCCGGAACATCATCGAAAGTTTAAACATAAAACGAATGCGAAATCTATTCGCAAAGGGAACAAAAACATGAGCAGCGAGGAATTCCGCGTCGGCATGCGCAAGCTGACCGGCGGTGTCACCATCATCACTTCCATGGATGCAGAGGGCAACCGCTGCGGGCTAACGGCCACGGCCGTCTGTTCGCTTTCGACCGAGCCCCCGTCGCTTCTGGCTTGCGTCAACCGTTCAAGCTCGGTTGCGGCCGTGGTGGAGTCGAGCGGCGTCTTTGCCGTCAACGTTTTATCTCTCGATCAGCAGCCGGTGGCCGAAGTCTTCGCCGGACGGGCGGGCCTAGTACGTGAAGAACGCTTTACCGCAGGCGAATGGATCAAGGGCATCATGACCGGCGCGCCGGTTCTGTCTGAGACATGCGTCTCCTTCGAATGCGAGATCGCCGAGGTGAAGGAATTCGGCACGCATCTGATCCTGATCGGCAAGGTCGCCAAGACCCATTGCGCTCCAGAAGACGACAATCCGCTGATCTACGGAAACGGTGCGTTTCTAACTGCGGCAGCCCGGCCGCAAGCCGCGGCCTGACATCCACGACACATTTCTGCTGACATTTGCAAGGAGACGACGATGCGCGGACTTCAAGGGAAAACTGTAATCATTTCCGGCGGCGCGACACTGATTGGCGAGGGCATTGCCAAAGTGCTGGCTGGCTACGGCCTATCGGTGGTGATTGCCGATATCAACGAAGAAGCCGGAAAAGCTGCGGCTGAGCGAGCCGGGCACAAAGTCCAGTTTATCCGTACAGACATCACCAGCGATGCCGATATCGGCACACTCGTCGACAAAACGGTTGAGGCCACCGGTCGTCTGGATTTTCTTGTCAATGTCGCCTGTACCTATCTCGACAATGGCGTCGAGACGACTCGCGCCGACTGGCTGAAGGCTTTCGACATCAATGTCGTCGGCTCGATCGCGCTGATGCAGGCGGCGCACAAGCACCTTGCCAAGAACAACGGCGCCATCGTCAATTTCGGCTCGATCTCGTCACGCATCGCCCAGACCGGACGGTGGGTCTATCCGGTCTCCAAGGCCGCCATCCTGCAATTGACGCGCAACCAGGCGATGGATCTGGCGCCTGACGGCATTCGCGTCAACGCCGTCTCTCCCGGTTGGACCTGGAGCAATGTCATGGTCGAGCTGACCACGAACACCCGCGAAAAGGCAGACAGTGTCGCCAAGGACTTCCACCTGCTTGGACGCACGGGAAGCCCGGAAGAAGTCGCAGAGGCGGTCGCCTTCCTCCTCTCCGACAATGCAAGCTTCATTACCGGAACCGATATTCGCGTCGATGGCGGCTACACTGCCATGGGACCGGAGCGCAACGAGCCAGCAATACCACGCCTCATGAATTGAGCCGCCTCGAAGATCAACAAACGGGAACGTCACAGCGGAACTTGAGAACAGGGAGAATGAAAATGACGAAGAAGCGCAGCTTTACCATCGTCGGCGGCGGCCAATCCGGTCTGCAACTGGCCTGCGGCCTGCTGGATGCCGGTCACTCGGTGCACATCGTACAAAACCGAACAGCCGAAGAAATCGCCTCGGGGCGAGTTCTGTCCAGCCAGTGCATGTTCGATCAAGCCTTGCAAAACGAGCGGGAGCTCGGCCTCAACTTCTGGGGCGACAGTTGCCCAACCGTCGACTCCATCAACTTCGTGGTGCCCGCTCCAGATGGCGGCAAGGCCATCGAGTGGAACGGCAAGCTGGACAGCAAGGCCCAGAGCGTCGATCAGCGCGTCAAGATCCCACGCTGGCTGACCGAGTTCGAGCATCGCGGCGGTCAGTTGACCATACATGATGCCGGAATCGAAGATCTCGAAACCTATACCCGGGAAAGCGATCTGGTCATTGTCGCCGCTGGCAAGGGCGATATCGCCAAGATGTTCGAGCGCGACCCGCAGCGCTCGCCCTACGACAAGCCGCAGCGCGCTCTGGCTTTGACCTATGTAAAAGGCATGGCGCCACGGCCCGGCCACTCGGCGGTCAACTTCAACCTCATTCCCGGTGTAGGCGAGTACTTCACTTTCCCAGCGCTGACGACCACCGGCGCTTGCGACATCATGGTGTTCGAAGGCCTTCCTGGCGGTCCGGTGGATTGCTGGAAGAATGTGAACTCGCCGGACGCGCATCTCGAAAAGTCGAAGTGGATCCTCGACACCTTCCTGCCTTGGGAAGCGGAGCGCTGCACCGATGTCTCCCTGACCGATGACAATGGACGTCTGGCAGGAGCCTTCGCGCCTACGGTACGAAAGCCGATCGGCAAGCTGCCATCGGGTGCGACCGTTCTTGGTCTGGCGGATGCCGTCTGCCTCAACGACCCGATCACCGGCCAAGGCTCCAACAACGCATCGAAAGCCGCCAAATACTATATGGACGCCATCCTGACCCATGGCGACAGGCCATTCGACGACGCCTTCAAACAGGCGACCTTCGAAGCCTATTGGAACTACGCGCAATATGTGGTGGGCTGGACCAATGCGCTGCTCGCACCTCCGCCGCCGCATGTGCTCAATATCATGGGCTCGGCTCAGGCCTTCCCCGCTTTGGCAAAGCGCATCGCCAACGGCTTCAACGATCCGCGCGATTTCTTCCCATGGTTCGCCGTGCCGGAAGAAGCGGACGCCTATCTCACAAAGCTTGCAGCCTAACGCCTTTCACGACTTGGGAGGCCGCGCATCCGTGCGGCCTGTCATTCTTCCAGAGGCTCTTTCGGTAAGCGACGGTGGGTTGCGGCGCTCAGCGCCGCATGCTCGTAGATGCCGGTCATCAGATCGAGCGTCGTGGTGGCGTCTTCGAGACGGTGGCGCAACTCCGGCACCGATTGAACCGCCTTTGCCAGCAGCGAGGCGCGCACATCCGCGTAGCGCTCGGTAACGAGCTTGCCCTTCTCCGTCACGCTGTAGACGACGCCCGACCTCCCGCTACCACTCTTTTGCACCAGACCGGCACCGATCAGCTTGCGCAGGCTGTATTGCATATTGGGAATGTCGTCCCGGTTTGCCAGCCGCGCGAGGTCCTTGATCGATTTGGGACGTTCATTCATGCGGATGATATGCAGCATGGCGTTTTCCGTACCGCTCACGGCAAGGTCGACGACCGAACCCAAACACTCCGCCTGCCAGCGTCCGAAGGCTTCAAAGGCGCGCATGAGCGCGAACTCGGCCTCTGCCAAATCGACCTCCACAGGCGTTCGCGCCAGATGCCAACGCCGGTCCAATGCTTCATCATTGTCGGGATTGTGGTGCTCGTCGCCGTTTTTCTGCTTGCTCATCGGTGTCGTTGCTCTGCTCGCATTTCCGCTTTTGTGATCTCTCGATTGCCCATAGACAAGCTTGAAGTTTAAAATAGACTTTCTATTGTAAATTCTATTAAAAAATGGGGAACCAACTATGACGGAGAACTCAATGTTCGCCGCCGGGCAGTTTTTGCTTGGCACTTTCGCATCCAATTGTTCGGGCGGCATGTCTGTCACCAAAGTGCCGGAGCGTTGGACGAACAGCTGGGACAACAATCTAAAACTCGCGCGCCTGCTGGATGACGCCGGCATCGACTTCATGCTGCCGATCGCACGCTGGATCGGTTATGGCGGCGAGACAAATTTTCACGGCAACGTGCTGGAGACGATGACCTGGGCTGCCGGATTGCTGGCCAGCACACGCAACATCAACGTCTTCGCCACCATTCATACCGCCGCCAATCATCCGGCTGTCGTGGCAAAGCAGATCGCCACCATCGACCAGATCAGCAATGGCCGCATCGGACTAAACATCGTCGCCGGGTGGAATCAGCCGGAATACGAGGCACTGGGGCTTAATCTTCCCGCCGATCATGAGAGCCGCTACGCCTACGCCGACGAATGGTTCGATCTGGTCAAATCACTTTGGCAGAAAGAAGTGGCGTTCGATTACGACGGCACTTTCTTCCACCTGAAGAACATCCTTGGCGATCCCCGCCCTTCCCGCAAGGTGCCGATCCTCAATGCCGCAGGCTCTGGCCAGGGCCGCGACTTTGCTCTTCGGAATGCTGATTTTCTCTTCACCCCAGCAATCGATCTCAGCCGCTCGGAGGTGGAGATTGCCGAGCTTAAGGCAAAGGGTGCGGAAGCAAGTCGCAACACGGGTGTGCTCACCTTCTCGCATGTCGTCTGCCGACCGACGGAAAAGGAAGCGACGGATTATCTGCAGCATTTCGGCAAGGACAATGCCGATTGCGACGCTGTCGACAATCTTGTGAAGCTGCAATTTGCCCATGCTCATTCCTTCCCACACGATCTCCTGGCGCTCATCAAAGATCGGATGGCAGCTGGCCATGGTGGCTTCCCGCTGGTCGGAACGCCGCCACAGGTGGCAGACGGCCTGATCTCGCTGCACAAGGCTGGCTTTGCCGGAACGACTCTTTCCTTCGTCGATTACGTCGAGGAATTCCCATACTTCCGGGATACCGTGCTGCCGCTATTGGAGCAGGCGGGCATTCGAGTGCCTGTCGTGCGACAGCGGGCCGCTCTTGCTAGCTGAGGATATCATGGCCTGCAGCCTCTTATATTGAAAACAAAGCGTTAGCGTGCCTGCGGCGAAAGCTTTTGGCACACGAACCCTAATTTCCAACGGTCGCAGGCTCCACCCCTGTGACCAATTATTTTAAGCCTAAAATAAATTCCGATATATGCATCTGCATACTTGACAGCATCAACATCCAAAATTAGTTTAATCTTCAAATAAGAGCTCGTGAAGGTGCTCTCAAAGCCACGGAGGGTTACATGCGTATCGTTTGTATCGGTGGAGGCCCGGCAGGGCTCTATTTCAGCCTGCTGATGAAGAAACTGCACCCAGAGCATCACATCCGCGTCGTCGAGCGAAACCGTCCCTATGACACGTTCGGCTGGGGCGTCGTCTTCTCCGACCAGACAATGGCGTCCATGCAAAAGTGGGACAAGGAGAGCGCTGACGAAATCCAGCAGGCTTTCAACCACTGGGACGATATCGAAGTTCTGTTCAAGGGGACGCGCCAGCGCACCACCGGCCACGGCTTCGTCGGCATCGGGCGCAAGAAGCTCCTCAACATTCTCCAGAGCCGCTGCGAAGCGCTCGGCGTTGAACTGGTCTTCGAAACCGACGCCGGCGGCGACCAGGACTTCCCCGATGCCGATCTGGTCATCGCATCGGATGGCTTCAACTCAAAGGTTCGCAACCGTTACCCGGACGTGTTCCAACCGGACCTCGTCAAACGCCCGAACCGCTACATCTGGCTCGGCACCAACAAGCTGTTCGACGCCTTCACCTTCGATTTCCGCAAGACCGATCACGGCTGGTTCCAGGCGCATATCTACAAGTTCGATGAGAACACCTCGACCTTCATCGTCGAAACGACCGAAAAGGCTTATGAAGAGCATGGCCTCGGCCAAATGAGCCAGCAGGAATCGATCGATTTCTGCCAGAACCTCTTCGCCGAAACCCTCGAAGGCGCGGAGTTGATGACCAATGCGCGGCACATGGTCGGTTCTGCCTGGCTGAACTTCAACCGGTTGATCTGCGGCAAGTGGAGCCATTTCAACGGCAATTCCCATGTGGTGCTGATGGGCGACGCCGCCCACACGGCTCACTTCGCCATCGGCTCAGGCACGAAGCTTGCCATCGATGACGCGATCGAGCTTGCCAATCAGTTCAACAAGGCTGGCCACGGCAAGGAGAGCATTGCCGATGTGCTGAAGACCTATGAAGACATCCGCCGCGTTGATGTGGCACGCATCCAGAATGCCGCCCGTAACGCCATGGAATGGTTCGAAGTCGTTGGCGATCGCTATGCCGATACGCTGCCAGCCGAACAGTTCATGTACTCGATGCTGACACGCTCGCAGCGCATCAGCCACGAAAACCTGCGTCTGCGCGACAAGGAATGGCTCGAAGGTTACGAGCACTGGTTCGCCCGCCATTCCGGTCTTGCCGTCAAGGAAAACGAACGCTGCCTGCCACCGATGTTCACGCCCTATACGGCCCGCGGCACGACGCTGCCGAACCGCATCGTCGTCTCGCCAATGGCGATGTATTCGGCGACCGACGGTCTGCTTGATGATTTCCACATGGTTCATCTCGGCGCCCGCGCGCTTGGTGGTGCCGGTCTGATCTTTGCCGAAATGACCTGCGTCTCTCCCGACGCCCGCATCACCCCCGGTTGCCTCGGCCTGTGGAACGACGAGCAGACGAAGGGCTGGAAGCGCTTTGTCGATTTCGTCCACTCCAACAGCGCCGCCAAGGTCGGCATTCAGCTCGGTCATGCCGGACGCAAGGGCGCGACCAAGCGAGCATGGGATGGTATAGACCAGCCGCTGGAAGAAGGCGGATGGCCGCTTCTCTCTGCCTCGGCGATCCCTTACCTGAAACACAGCACCGTTCCCAAGGCGATGGACCGCGCCGATATGGACCGGGTGAAGGCCGATTTCGTGGCAGCCACCCGTCGCGCAGCGGAAGCCGGCGCCGACTGGCTGGAGTTCCACGCAGCTCACGGCTACCTGATCTCCTCCTTCCTCTCGCCGCTGACCAACCGGCGCGAGGATGAGTACGGCGGATCTTACGAAAACCGTGCTCGCTACCCGCTGGAAGTTTTCGCCGCCGTGCGTGAAGCCTGGCCGGAAGACAAGCCGATCTCGGTTCGCCTGTCCTGCCATGACTGGACGGAAGGCGGCAACAAGCCGGAAGATGCCGCGATCTTCGCCAGGATGTTCAAGGACGCAGGCGCAGACTTGATCGACTGCTCGTCGGGTCAGGTGTGGAAAGAAGAAAAGCCAGTCTATGGTCGCCTGTTCCAGACGCCCTTCTCCGACAAGATCCGCAACGAAATCGGCATTCCCACAATCGCGGTCGGCGCGATTTCGGAGGCGGACCACGCCAATTCGATCATCTCGGCGGGTCGTGCGGACCTTTGCGCCGTGGCGCGGCCTCATCTGGCGGATCCTGCCTGGGCCTTGCACGAGGCGGCAAAGATCGGGCTGAAGAACGTGCCATGGCCAAAGCAGTATATGTCTGGCAAGTTCCAGTATGAGGCCAATCTCGAACGCGCCAGCGCGACCAAGTGAGAGCGGCATGTCCAACGCTCTCACCCTTGAAGGACGGCATGCGCTCGTCACCGGTGCCGGAAGCGGAATCGGCGCTGCTATTGCCCACACCCTGGCAAAGGCGGGGGCGAATGTGACGCTTGCCGGTCGTCGCCGCGAGCCGCTTGATGCGGTTGCGGCAGAAATTGGCACTCAGACCTTCGTGCTCGACGGCTTCGATGTGACAAAGACAGAAGCTATCTCGACCGGGCTTGAAAGAGCCCGTCAGGCCTTTGGTGCGGTTACCATTCTCGTCAACAATGCCGGTGAAGCGCCAAGTGCGTCCTTTGAGAAGACCTCGTCTGACATGTGGAGCCATGTCCTCTCAGTCGATTTGACGGGGGTGTTCAACGTCACCCAGACCGTGCTGCCGGACTTGAAGGGACATGGCGAAGGCGCGCGTATCATCAACATCGCGTCCACGGCGGGACTGACGGGCTACGCCTATGTCTCGGCCTATTGCGCGGCCAAGCATGGCGTTATCGGCCTGACGAGATCCTTGGCGCTGGAGCTGGCGAAGAAGGGTGTCACGGTCAACGCCGTCTGCCCCGGCTTCACCGATACGCCGATCATCCAGCAATCGCTTGAAACCATCATGCAGAAGACCGGGCGCAGCCGCGAAGAGGCGCTTTCGGAATTCACGAAGTCCAACCCGCAAGGCCGGTTGATCAGGCCGCAGGAAGTGGCGGATGCAACGCTGTGGCTTGCCTCGCCGTCGGCGGGTTCGGTGACCGGCCAGGCAATTGCGATTGCTGGCGGCGAGGTCATGACAGGCTAAACGGAGATAGAGAATAAAATGCCCTTCACCCAATCCAAACCCATGCGCTTCGGCGACTGCGACCTGACGGGGATTGCCTATCATCCGGCCTATCTCTCGATGCTCGTCGACGTCAACGAAGCGATGTTCGCCTCCTTCGGCGTCACCTGGAAGGAACTGATGTTCGAGCGCAAGCTTGGCCTGCCGACGGTGACGATGAACCTCGAATTCAAGAAGCCTGCCGTCTATGGCGATACGCTCGATTTTGCCGTGCATGTGCGCTCGATCGGCCGGGCTTCGCTCGATCTCGAAACCATCGTCACCGTCCGTGGCGACATCATCTGGTCGGTCAAGCAGAGGATCGTGATGACCTCGCTCGAAGACCACAAATCCCATCCCTGGCCTGACGACGTGCGCGCAGGTCTCACACGTTATCTGGAGCCAAGACATGATGCATGAAATCATCCAGCCGGACGGCTGGGCAAAGCCGATCGGTTACTCAAACGGGATCAGCGCGCGCGGTCGCATCGTACAGGTCGGCGGTCAGATCGGTTGGGACGAGCATTGCCAGTTCCATTCGGACGACTTCGTCGAACAGGTGCGCCAGACGCTAATCAACATCGTCAGCGTGCTGAAGGCCGCGGATGCAAAGCCTGAGCATCTGATCCAGATGACCTGGTACTTCACCGATCGCGTTTCCTACAAATCCCGCATGAAGGAAATCGGCGCGATCTACCGCGAGATCATCGGTCGTCACTTCCCACCCATGGCGGCAGTCCAGGTGGTGTCCTTGATGGAAGACCGCGCCAAGATCGAAATCCAGGCGCTGGCCGTCGTTCCCGATTGATTGAAATCTGCAGAGGAGGAGAGATTCCATGACCAGCACCATCAGACCCTTCATCACCCGCAAGGGCCAGGAAGACACCGGCACCGGCCAGTCCGGCGGTTGCGTGCGTATCTCGGGTGTCAGCCCGCAGCACACGCCAGCCACCAAGATCTGGTTCGGCAAAGTCTCCAACGAGCCGGGCTATCGCTCCTATCCGCATCACCATGGCGAAGCGGAAACTGGCGGATATGTGCTGAAGGGCAAGGCGCGCATCTATTTCGGCGAGGACTGGAAAGAGTATCTCGACATGGAAGAAGGCGACTTCATCTTCGTGCCGCCGAACTGGCCGCATATCGAGGTCAACATGTCGACGACGGAAGAGCTGGTGTGGCTCACCACCCGCACACCGGACAACATCGTCGTCAACCTGCCGGATGTGGATGATTCCGTACTCGAAGGTTTCAGGAGAGCCTGATGAAGCTGTTGCGATACGGCCCCGCAGGCGCCGAGAAGCCCGCCCTTGTGGCAAAGGACGGCTCGATCCGTGATCTTTCCGGCGTCATTGCCGACTTCAACGGCGACGCCCTCTCCAACGCCGGTCTCGCGCGGCTTGCTGCAATCGACCCTGCAACGCTACCAGAGGTCTCACTCGAGCGAATTGGTTCCTGCGTGCCACGTCCGAGCAAGTTCATATGCGTCGGTCTCAACTATGCCGACCATGCGAAGGAAACCGGCAAGGCACCGCCGGACGAACCGATCCTGTTCATGAAGGCGACCTCGGCAGTTGTCGGTCCGAACGACGATGTCGAAATCCCGCGCGGATCGCAAAAGGCCGACTGGGAGGTCGAGCTTGGCGTCGTCATCGGCACGCGGGCGAAATATGTGAGCAAGGCCGATGCACTGAACCATGTCGCTGGCTATTGCGTGGTCAATGATGTGTCCGAGCGCGCTTTCCAATCCGAGCGCGGCGGTCAGTGGACCAAGGGCAAGAGCCACGACACGTTTGGCCCGACAGGCCCGTGGCTCGTCACACGCGACGAGGTGGCGGACCCGCAGAACCTCGCCCTGTGGCTGGATGTGGACGGTATCCGCCGCCAGACAGGCAATACGAACACGATGATCTTCGGCGTCGCGCATCTGGTCAGCTATATCAGCCAGTTCATGACGCTGGAGCCCGGTGATGTGATCGCCACCGGCACTCCACCAGGTGTGGGCATGGGCATCAAGCCGGACCCTGTCTTCCTGAAGACTGGCCAGGTCATGACGCTCGGCATCGAGGGTCTGGGCGAGCAGCGGCAGCAAACGGTAGAAGCGAGGGACTGAGCATGACCGATCTTTCAGGGCGTCTCGCCATCATCACCGGCGGCGCGCGCGGCCAGGGAGAGGCCGAAGCCCGCCTGTTTGCCTCCAAAGGTGCCGCCGTCATCATCGCCGACGTACTGGACGAGGAAGGCCGGGCGCTGGCGGAAAGCCTGCAGAGTGAAGGCCGCGAAGCCCGCTTCATCTATCTCGACGTGACCGATCCAGCGAGCTGGGCAGGTGTTGTGGCGCTTGCCACCGAATGGAAGGGCCGCATCGATATCCTCGTCAACAATGCCGGCATCATCAACCGCACCATCGTCGAAACCACCAGTCTTGAGGCATGGGAGCGGGTGTTGAAGGTGAACTTGACCGGTGCCTTCCTTGGCATTCAGGCGGTGACGGAATTGATGGGCAAGACCGGCGGCGGCTCGATCATCAACATCTCCTCCAATAGCGGCTTCTCCGGCCATTACGACCCGGCCTATACGGCCAGCAAATGGGGCTTGCGTGGCCTGACCCGCAGTGCGGCGATGGAACTGACGCCAAAGGCCATCCGCGTCAACGCCGTCTGCCCAGGTCTTGTCGTGACGGGCTTGAACGCCAACAGCCCGCACCTGAAGCCGATGATCGACATGACGCCGATGAAGCGCAGCGGCAAGCCGGAAGAGATCGCCGAACTGGTCCTGTTCCTCGCCTCTGACGCATCAAGCTTTATTACCGGCGAAGACTTCGTCATCGATGGCGGCTTCACGGCTGGTGCGGCCTATCGCAAGGTCGCGTCGCAGACAGGCATCTTCGATCAATAGATTTGTGCATTCCAGTCATCAATTTGCATCGCCGGCATGGGTAACCCCCAATGCCGGCGATGCTGTATTTGCTCATCAGCGGGAAAATATTTTATTCTGAACTTTAACAAAATAAGGAATTGATAATTCCCGCAGCTTTTGCCAATGTGAAATCCGTAGAAGGGCGTAGCGCGTTTTTCCTTCGCATTATAGGGTTTTCCTGCGGAGAATATGTGGTGATCAAGCCGGAGAGGCACAGCGACGACAAGCTCATCGTCTTCGATGTCGGCGGCGTCTTTATCGAATTGAATGTCGAAAAGCGCAAGGCCGCATTCGCAGCGGGCGGGCGATGGTCTTCGACTGACCAGGCAAACACAAACCTGCTTCACCTCAACATGCAGTTTCGCCTCGGCCAGATCGACGAAGATACCTATCTGCATCGCGCGTCCGAGATGTATGGGCTGACCGCTGAGCAGATATTGCAAGCGGAAACCGCTCTCCTTGAGGGCGTCTTTAACGGCATGGTGGATTACGTCCGTACACTGAAATCCAGCCATCGCGTCGTCTGCCTGTCGAACACCCAGTCCATTCACTGGCGCCACATCATCGAAACCATGCTCGGCGCCGAACTGTTCGATGCGTGCTACCTTTCCCATGAGATGGGAATGGAAAAGCCGGGCGAAGAGATTTATCTCGCGGTTCAGAACCGCGAACAGGTCTCGCCAGAGCGGATCGTTTTCATCGACGACACGCTGGAAAACATCGCAACATCGCGCCGGCTCGGCTGGCACAGCATTCATCATGTTGATGCTGCGAAGACAATCGCGGCGATAGACGAAGCGATCTCAAGCACGCCGCAGAGCGGCACGTCCTGAGCGAAATGGAGTTCTGACCTTGGCTCAACTGTCACTGCGCGGCATCAAGAAGCGTTTCAAGGCTGTCGAGGTTCTTCATGGCATCGATCTCGATGTGAATGACCGGGAACTGATCGTCTTCGTCGGACCATCCGGCTGCGGAAAATCCACACTTCTTAGGCTGATCGCCGGTCTCGATCCGATCACCGATGGCGAATTCCGGCTGAACGATAAGCGCATGAACGAGATCGCGCCATCACGACGCGGCATCGCCATGGTATTCCAGTCCTATGCGCTTTATCCGCATATGAACGTCTATGAGAACATGGCCTTCGGTGCGCGGCTGATGGGTCTCAGCAAGCCTGAGGTCGAAGCGCGGATCGGTGAAGCTGCTCGCATGTTGCGGCTGGAGGCCCTTTTGGAGCGAAAGCCCCGCGAATTGTCCGGCGGGCAGCGTCAGCGCGTCGCAATCGGCCGGGCGCTGGTGCGCAAGCCGCAGCTTCTTTTGCTGGACGAACCTCTTTCCAACCTCGATGCTGCACTTCGCTCCGAGGTGCGACTTGAGATTGCTCGTCTGCACCGGGAGATTGGCGGAACCACGATCTACGTCACCCATGACCAGGTGGAAGCCATGACGCTGGCCGACCGGATCGTTGTGATGAATGGCGGTCGGATCGAGCAGTTCGGGTCGCCGCGCGAGCTTTACGAAACACCAGCCAATGTTTTCGTCGCCAACTTCATCGGCTCTCCACGCATGGCGATGCTGAATGTGGAGCGAGACGGCAACCGGCTCATCGCCCCCGGCATTGGCCAGATCTCGCTGCCACGCCTGCCGTCATCGCCGGAGCGCGCGTTGTTGATGGGTGTGAGACCGGACGCCATGTCGATCTCGTCGGATACGAGCCAGGAGGGCTTTGCTGCACAGGTGGTCTACACCGAATATCTCGGCGATAGCGCCTACGTCTATGTGCGGATGGGTGATGGCGCACCCGTCTCGGTACGTTGCGGGCCGGATACGCAATATGCACCTGACACACCGGTGACGATCAGCGTCGAGCCTGAGAAGGTCCATTACTTCAGCCGTGAAACATCGCAGCGACTTGCGGTGTAATCGGGTAATTCGCATCAACCAAAAAAGAAGGAGAGGAACAGATGAAACGATTTCTAATTGGAGCGGCCATTGCCTGCAGCACCATGCTTTCGGCCAGCGCAACCTTTGCCGCAGACCTGACCTTCTGGACATGGCGCCAGGAAGATAAGGCCGAATATGAAAAGTTCTTCGCCGATTTCAATAAAGCGAACCCGGACATTACGGTAAAGTTCGAGGCCTTCGAGGCAACCAGCTACAATACCGTCCTTTCCACCGCGCTTGCCGGTGGCAAGGGGCCGGATTTGATGATGACCCGTACCTATGGCGGCATTGAAAGCCTGGCGGGAGCTGGCTACCTGATGCCGCTGGACGATACGAAGATCCCAGCACTGAAGGGCTTCTCGGAACCGGCTCTTGCCTCCGCAACGATGCGCTCAGACAAGACGCTCTATGCCGTTCCCGCCGCAAGCCAGACCATGCTCGTCATCTACAACACCGAGATCTTCGAGAAGAACGGCATTATCGAGCCCAAGAGCTGGGACGAGTTCATCGCTGCTTGCGAGAAACTGAAGGCAGCGGGCGTGATGCCTTTTGCCAATGGCACGGCAACCGGCTGGCAGAATGAGACCATCGTTTCCGCACTCACGTCCTCCATCATGGGCAAGGCTTTCTATGCCGACCTTATGGCCGGCAAGACCGACTTCAACGACAAGCGCTATGTCGAAGCGCTGACCAAGCTCAAGGAAATCTCGCAGTATTTTCCGGATGGCTTTGTCGGTCTGGACTATGCGTCCGCGCAGCAATTGTTCACCTCCGGCATGGCCGGCATGTTCGCTGGCGGCTCCTTCGAGCTTGCTAACTTCGCTAAACAGAACCCGGAGTTGAAGATGGGTGTCTTCGCCGCCCCCGGCCTGAAGGCGGAAGATGAGAAACTGGTTGGCCTCTTCTATGATTCCGGCTTCGGCGGCAACGCCAAACCGAAGGACCCGGAGGCCGTGCTGAAGTTCCTGAACTACGTTTCCAGCAAGGACTTCGGACAGGCCTTCGCCAACGGTCTGAACAACGTTTCAGCCGTTCCCGGCGTTACCTTCGACAACCCTCTGCTCGCCGAGGTTGCCGAGCTCAACAAAGATTCGATCCCCTACATGACGCTCGTCAACTTCCGCTACGGCGAACCGACGGGTTCGAACCTTATCCAAGCGGGCGTTTCGAAGATGCTGAACGGGCAGGCTACACCGGCCGAAGTCGGCAAGTCGATGACCGATGGTCTCTCTGCCTGGTATGCTCCGTTCAAGAAGTGATCGGACTTTAGCCGGGCTTTCCAAAAGTTCAGCCTCTCACGTTTCGCAAAGCTCGAGAGCACTGCCGGTGAACCGCCTTCACTGACGATGCTCTCACAGGTCGCTCCTTAACCGGAGCGGCCCACTCCACCGATCGATGGCCGTTGGGATAGTGTCGATGATGTCCAGCAAGTTGACAGGCAGAAGACTTTGGATTGCGGCCCTTGTGGTCCCGCCGATCGCCTTCATGTGCCTGTTTCTCGTATATCCGATCCTCTCGGCTTTCGCTTACGCCTTCTATGAATGGAGAGGGCTTGTCCGCGGCGACTTCGTCTGGTTCGATAATTTTTACCGCGTGCTGTTCGAGTATCCGTTCTCTGAGCGCACCATCAACGCCTTCAAGCACAATATCTTCGTCTTCTTCGCCCTGATGGTGCTTCAAAACGGCGTTGGCTTCATCCTCGCCTATTGCCTGTGGCGCGACCTGTGGGGCGCGCGCTTCCACCGCATCGCCGTCTTTTTGCCAGTGGTGCTTTCCACCGTCATCGTTGGCCTTCTGTGGAAGCTCTTCTATCACCCGCTCTTCGGCGCAGTGAACGCGAGTCTCAGGGCCGTCGGGCTTGGCAGCCTGGCACAGCCCTGGCTGGGCCAGGATTCAACCGCCTTGATGGCGATTATCGTTGCCAATGCCTGGCACATGGTCGGCTTCCCGACGCTGGTCTTCCTCGCCGGGATGCAGCGCATCCCGTCGGAGATTCTCGATGCCGTGCGCATGGAGACCGAAAGCGAATGGGTGAAGATGAGCAAGATCGTCTGGCCACTGGTGGCTCCTTCAGCAACAGTTGTGTTCACCCTGCTCTTCGTCGGTGCCTTCAACTGGTTTGAGCTGCCCTTCATCATGGCCGGTGTGGACGGCAATCCGCACGAGGCTACGGATGTGCTCGGGCTTTACTTCTACCGCACCGCCTTCGGCAGCATGTCCGCGTCCGCTGAGAACTTCGGGCCCGGCAGCGCGCTTGCGGTGCTGATCTTCCTGTTCATCGCCGTGGTCTCCAGCGTCATTACAGTCAGACTGCGCAGACGGGAGATCCAGCTATGAGGAAGGGGATCGACCGCGGCAGCTTCCGCACCTATGGCTGGGATGGGCTGATCCAGATTCTGCTGATCGGCAACAGCATCGTCATGCTGACACCCATCGTCATCATGTTCTTTTCCGCCTTCAAAACCAATGCGCAAATCTTCCAGTCCCCTTTCTCCATTCCCGATTTCACCAATGTCAAAAGTCTTCTTCGCGTGTGGAACGAGACGGACTTCCTGCTCTATATGAGCAATTCGCTCATCGTCACGGCGAGTTCCATCGCGCTGATCCTGATCCTCGGCACCATGGCGGCATACGCCATCGCGCGTTACGAGTTTCGCGGTTCAGGCTTCATACTGCTGTTTTTCCTGGCAGGGCTTACCCTACCGCTGAAACTCGCCATCATTCCGCTCTTCATTCAGATGCGTGATTTTGGCCTGATCGACTCACGGCTGTCGCTGATCTTCATCTATGTCGCAACCGGCCTGCCGACGACGGTGTTCATCCTGACCGGCTTCATCCGCAGCCTGCCGAACGAGCTTGAGGATGCCGCCCGCATGGATGGCGCCAATGAAGCGCGGATCATGTGGTCGATCATGCTGCCGTTGGTCCGACCTGCCATGGTGATCGCGGCAATCCAGAATGTCGTGCCGATCTGGAACGACTTCTTCTTCCCACTGATCTTCATCCAGAACAACAATCTGAAAACCCTGCCGCAAGGACTGACCGCCTTCATGGGCGAGTTCGGCACCGATTGGGGCGTGCTGTTTTCCGGTCTGACGCTTTCGGCCCTGCCGATCATCATCCTCTACATCGCGCTGTCGCGACAGTTCATCAACGGCATGACGGCGGGCGCCATCAAGTAGAACGACTCAGGATTTGAGAACCGAGACCGCCGCCTCGCTGGCATGAATGGCCTCATTGGCGCCGGGGATCTTGGCGATAAGCAGCAGGAACACCAAGTCGCAGATCCCAAGCTGGGCATCACGCGAGGTGATGGCAGAGGACCGTACGCGCTCCTCGTCCGCAACGGTGTGGAGAGTGATATCGGCAATCTGGCTGAGCTTGTTGCCGTGCAGGCCTGTCAGCGTCACCACCGTCGCACCGCCCTTTTTCGCCAGTTCCGCAAGCCGGATGGTCTCGTTGGTGGAGCCGGATTGGGAAATCGCGAACAGAACGTCGCGGTGGTTGAGCGAAGCGGCATTCGCCATCTGCACATGCGGATCGCGGTCCATCAAAGCGACAAGCCCGAGCTTCAGAAGCTTGTAGGAAAAGTCACGTGCCACCAGCGAGGACGCGCCAATGCCGGCGAGATGGATGCGCCTTGCCGACGCGATAGCCGAGACCGCCGCGGTGACCGCGTCTTCGGCATTCACCTCCATCGTCTGCTGCATGGCGGAAACCTTGCTCGCCACCAGCTTCTGCTGGATGGTGACGAAGTTGTCGCCCGCATCGATCGTGCCGTGGATCATCCCGGATGGCACGCGCCATTCTTGCGCTTTTGCTTTCGTTACGGCCAGTTTCAGCTGCTGATAGCCGTCATAGCCGATCTTCTGCGAAAATTTCACCACGCTGGACTGGCTGCGACCGGTTGCTGCAGCCAATTCGGCGGAAGAAAGCTGCACCATGCGATCGGGATCGTCGACGATGAACTGGCCGATCTGACGCTCCGCATCCGTCATGAATTCCAACTTCGCCTGGATGACCTTCAACACGGACATCGCGTTCCTCCGACCGGAATAAGATATTCGTAAATCAAAAATTCTCTGGAATATTATAGCGCTTATCTTATGATTGGCTATCCAGATTTCAGCATCAGTTTTGACCCGGAAGGTCTTTTATGGATGAGCTGCATATCACCGGCGGAACGAGGCTTGATGGCGCGGTTCCGATTGCGGGCGCCAAGAACGCGGCACTGCCGCAAATTGCCGCCGCCCTTCTCTCCCCGCATCCCCTTGAACTGACGAACCTGCCGAAGGTGTCGGATGTCGACAACATGCTGCGCATCATTTCACTTTATGGTGCCGGGGTCGAAAGACATGCGGGCGGCACCCTCATCAATGCGCAAAACGTGACGCCGGGCGAAGTCGATTATGAGACCGTTCGCAAGATGCGCGCTTCTATCCTCGTGCTTGGACCACTGCTGGCCCGTTTCGGTTCTGCGCGGGTGTCGTTGCCCGGCGGCTGCGCCATTGGCGCACGACCCGTCGACATGCACTTGAAAGTTCTTTCGTCCCTTGGCGCGACGATTGCGGTGGAAGGTGGCTATATCGTTGCTTCGGCATCGAATGGACTTAAAGGTGCCCGTGTCGTCCTGCCCGGCCCTTCCGTCGGTGCCAGCGAAACGGCATTGATGGCGGCCTGTTGCACCACCGGCGAAACCGAAATCCTCAATGCGGCGCGTGAACCGGAAGTCGTCGATCTTGCCGCCTGTCTCTCTGCCATGGGTGCGGAGATCGAGGGCGCTGGCACGCATCGGCTTCTGGTCAAGGGAAGCACGCGCTGGCGAGCGGCAAGCCATCACGCCATTCCGGATCGCGTCGAGGCCGGAACCTATGCGGCAGCGGCGATGATAACGGGCGGTCGCATCGAGCTTGTCAACGCACGCATGGAGCATCTCTCATCGGTCCTGCAGGTTCTGGAAGGTATGGGCGCTACCATCTGGCCCGGTGATCGTGGCGTCGTGGTCGAAGGCGGTGAGCGCATCAAGCCTGCTGATTTCACCACCGAGCCTTACCCAGGCTTCCCGACGGACTTGCAGGCGCAGTTCATGGCAATGGCCTCGATTGCCGATGGTGCCAGCGTCATCCGCGAAACCATCTTCGAAAACCGCTTCATGCATGTGCCGGAATTGTCCCGGCTGGGCGCGAACATTGCGCTCAATGGCTCCGTCGCGACGGTTCGTGGACAGCAATCCCTGAAGGGCGCGCCGGTGATGGCAACCGATCTGCGCGCTTCGGTTTGCCTCGTGCTTGCGGCACTTGCCGCGCAGGGTGAGACTAACATCAAGCGCGTCTATCACCTCGATCGCGGTTATGAGCAGCTTGACCGAAAGCTCGCCCAATGCGGCGCCAATATTCGTCGCGTGTCCCTATGACTGAGCCGAGGAGCGATCAGAGACTTTATCTCGGCGTCGATGGAGGCGGCACCGGCTGCCGGGCGAGGATCGTTGACGAAGGTGGTCACATCATCGGGCAAGGATTGTCAGGCCCGGCTACGACGCGTCTTGGCGTATCCAACGCATGGGCCTCCGTACTTCGCGCCTGGACGGGTGCGGCCGAAGAGGCAGGGCTTGATCCTTCCAGCGCGCCGAATGTCATGGCTGGCATCGGTATTGCTGGCCTGACGCGTGCGGGCTCCCGCGAACAATTGCAAGCCCTACCCCATCCCTTTGCCGACATATGCTTCACCTCCGATGGTGCTGCCGCATGCCTTGGCGCTCATTCGGGTCGTGATGGCGGGATTGTCATTGCAGGGACCGGCTCCATTGGGCTCGCACTGGTCGGAGGCGAAGAAAAACGGGCAGGTGGATACGGCTTCCCGATCTCCGACGAAGGCAGTGGGGCCGACATGGGGTTGAAGGCGATCCAGTCCGCGCTCATGGCCTTTGATGGGCGGCGCGACAAGACGGCGCTTCTCTCCGAAGTTTTGAACCGCTTCGATAACCTCCCCGCGAATATCGTTGGCTGGATGGATAAGGCAACCGCGACAGATTACGCGACCCTCGCGCCCCTTGTCCTGCGTCACGCCGATCATGGAGACCCGGCAGCCCGGCAGATCGTTCAATCCGGGGCTGGACATATAGACGGGCTCGTGCGCCGCCTCATCGAGTATGGCGCACCAGCCGTCACCCTGCTTGGTGGCCTCTCAGGGCCACTGGAGCCGTGGCTTGCTCCCGACGTGCGCAAGCGGCTGAAACCAGCAGATGGCGACGCCGTTTCCGGTGCCATAATCCTGGCAAAACGCCTGTCATCCTGAACGCAATCCCGGTGAATCTCTCGCCGCTTTGAATGGAATAATATATTCCAGCATTGATTGACATGTGGAATATACGATCGTAATCTGTTAAAAAATCGAGTGAGGATCCATGTCGCACCTGCACCTGATGGCGGAACTTGAGCAGCTGGTTTCTGAAGCTCGCAATCCAAATTCCATGTCGATCGATCTGCTTCCAACGGAAGAAATCCTGAAGGTGATGAACCGTGACGATGCGCTGGTTCCAGCGGCGGTCGCTCGCGTCATTCCTCAGATTGCTGAAGCCGTCGAAGAGATCGTTCGCGCCTTTCGCAACGGTGGACGGCTGATCTATATCGGCGCCGGCACCAGCGCGCGCCTTGGCGTGCTTGACGCATCCGAATGCCCTCCCACCTTTTCCGTGCCGGAAGGTATGGTTGTCGGCCTGATTGCCGGTGGCCCACGCGCCATTCTGCATGCGGTCGAAGGCGCAGAGGACGACGTGGAGGAAGGCAAGCGCAATCTAGCGGAGATCGATCTTTCTGCAAAGGACGTGGTCGTCGGCATCGCCGTCAGTGGGCGCACCCCTTACGTCGTGGGCGCGCTGACCTATGCGCAATCCATCGGCGCAAAGACCGTGTCGCTCACCTGCAACCCGCATTCGACGCTGGCGGACATGGCCGATATCGCCATAGCGCCCGTCGTCGGGCCGGAGGTTGTGAGCGGATCGACTCGGCTGAAATCCGGCACGGCGCAGAAGCTCGTCTTGAACATGCTGACGACCGCCAGCATGATCCGCATCGGCAAGACTTACGAGAACCTGATGGTCGATCTGACCATCAGCAATCAGAAGCTGCGCGCCCGCGCGATCCGTATCATCATGGAGGCAACGGGGTGCTCGGCGGACATTGCGGAAGATCAACTGACGGTCAGCGGCAACAATGTGAAGCTCGCAATCCTGATGATTCTGAGCGGATTAAATCGGGAAGAGGCCGAAGCCGCGCTGGTTCGCAATGACGGATTTTTGCGCAAGGCGCTGACTGAATCAACCAATTGAACGCAAGACGTGCTGCATACCCGGCGTTTGAAAAGGACGGGATCGGCCAACCAGAGGGAGAATAAGCATGACGATGATCGCTCGAAAATGGCTGGCTTGTGCGGCAATCGCCGGGAGCCTTCTGACAGCCACCGCCGCACCCGGATTTGCCGCCACCTTGAAAATGGCATGGGCACAGGATGCGACAGGCCTCGACCCGCACAAGCAGACGGCCTTTTCCTCCATCCGCCTGCTGGAACTGATTTACGAACCCCTTGTCCGCCTGGATGGCGATCTCAAGGTGGTGCCGGCGCTCGCCAAGGAATGGACATTTTCTCCCGACGCCAAGACGCTGACATTCAAGCTCGATCCAGCAGCCAAGTTTCACAATGGCGCAGCCGTGACCTCGGCAGACGTAAAAGCCTCTTTTGAGCGCATCCTCGATCAGGCGACGGGTGCATCCGCACGCGCCAACTATCTCTCGATTGCCAGCATCGATACGCCGGATGCTGCGACGGTCGTCTTCAATCTGTCGCAGCCGGATGTGCCGTTGCTCACCGCTATGGGCAGCGTCAATGCGGCCATCGTTCCGGCTTCCGAAATTACCGCTGGCAAGATCGGTACGGCTGCCATCGGCAGCGGTCCGTTCAAGCTGGAAAAGTGGGAACCGAACCAGAAGGAAGTGCTGAAAGCCAATGCCGAATGGGCCGGCGGCAAGGTGGGCGTCGAGGGCATCGACATCAGCGTGCTGCCGGATGAAAACGCCATTCTTGCGGCGCTACGCGCCAAGAAGGTGGATTTCGCCCTGTTGAACGACCCGCTGGTTGCGACCCTCGTGCCGAAAGTTTCCGGGCTGACGCTGAACCGCAAGCCGGTTCTCTCGTACCACGCACTGCAGCTCAACCCTTCGCGTAAGCCGATGACAGAGCTTGCCGTGCGCCAGGCGATTTCCTGCGCCATCGATCGTAAGGACGTTCTCGATACGGCTCTGCTTGGCGAAGGCGAAGTCACCGGGCCGCTGACGATGCCGCTCTATCGCTCCGATCCAAACAGCCTCTTCTGTTACAAGAAGGATCTGGAAAAGGCGAAGAAGCTGATGGCCGATGCCGGGCTGAAGGACGGCTTTTCCGCAACCGTGATTGCCGCCACTGGTGAACCGCCGACCGCAGCTGCCGAAGCTCAGGTCATCCAGTCGCAATTGAAGGAAATCGGCATCAATCTCGACATCAAGATGATGGAGCTCAACGTCTATGTCGACACGTGGCTGAAGGGTGATTTCGACATGGCGGTGGCGCTGAATGGCGGCCGGGCCGACCCCTACACCATGTATAACCGCTACTGGACCAAGGCCGGAAACCTTCAGAAGGTCGCGAACTATATCGACGACACGCTGGATGATCTGATGCAAAAAGGCCGTGTCGAAACCGATATTGCCAAGCGCAAGGAAATCTTCGCCGCCTTCGACAAGCACCTCGCCGAAGTCTCGCCATGGATCTGGCTCTACACCGGCTATTCCTACATGGCCCAGCAGCAGAATGTCGAAAACTTCGTGGCGACACCGGACGGTTCGCTCTTCGGCCTTGCCAAGGTCACCCTGAAGTAATGCGTGCATGAGGCGGATGACGAAATGACCTACTTGCTAAGACGTCTCGTGACATTCCCGCTGGTGATGCTGGGTGTCTCCGTTCTGGTCTTCGTCGCCATCCGCCTCGTCCCCGGCGATTCCATCACTGCCATGCTCGGCACGGAAGCCGGGCTTCTGACACCGGAGCAGAAGCAGGCACTGTCCGCCTATTTCGGCCTCGATCAGGGCTGGCTCGTGCAATATGGCCGCTGGCTCTCTGGCGTCGTCTCAGGCAATCTCGGCCTCTCGGTCACCTATGGCAAGCCGGTACTCGACGTTATCCTCCAGCGTTTCCCTCTGACGCTGGAACTCGCCTGCCTTTCGGTAGCGATTGCGCTTGTCCTTGGCCTACCGCTCGGCGTCTTTGCCGCCACTCGCAATGGCCGGGGCTCGGATCTCAGCGTGCGCATCTTCGCCATGATCGGCCAATCGACCCCGAGCTTCGTCTTTGGCCTCGGCATCATCTACATCCTCTCGGCAGGCTTCGGCATTCTGCCAGCCATGGGCGATTATGTGCCCTTCACGCAGGATCCGATCGCCAATCTCTCACAATTGTTTTTCCCGGCGCTGACACTTGGGCTGTCCTTCACTGCCTCCGTCACGCGCATTTCCCGTTCGGCCATGCTTGATGTGCTGAGCGACGATTATGTGCGTACCGCCCGCAGCAAGGGTGTGGCACGTCGCAACGTCATCTGGCGGCACGCCCTGCCGAACGCGCTGATCCCGGTCATCACGCTCTGCGGTGTCGAGTTCGGTTATCTCCTGGGCGGCGCAGTGTTGGTCGAGCAGATTTTTGCGCTGCCCGGTCTTGGACGCATGACGCTCGAGGCCATTCTTCAGCGTGACTATGCGCTGGTTCAGGGTGCGGTGCTGTTCACCGCGCTCAACTTCATGATCGTCAACCTCCTCGTCGATCTCGCCTATGTGGCGCTCGATCCCCGCATTCGCCTGGGGAGCCGGTCATGACATCATTGATCTCCCGCCTCCTTCGCCACCCGAGCGGCTGCGTCGGCGCGGCCATCGTCCTCATCTACCTGTTGCTGGCATTTGCCGCATGGCTTGGGCTGACGCCCTACGATCCGCTGCAACAGTTTCGAATCGACCGCCTGCAAGGCCCAAGTGCCGCGCACTGGATGGGAACCGACATGTTCGGGCGTGACGTACTCAGCCGGTTGATGATCGGCATCGGCCAGTCCTTCCTCGTCGCTTTTTCCTCCGTCGGCATCGCCGCCGTCATCGGCACCGTTCTGGGGCTGACTGCCGCATGGGTCGGGCGTCTGTGGGATGGTGTGGTCATGCGGCTGATGGATGTTCTGCTTGCCTTCCCGGCGATCCTGCTGGCGCTGCTCTTCATCACCGTCGTCGGCCCCGGAACCTTCACCAGTATCCTCGCCATTGCCTTTGTCTATACGCCGATCTTCACCCGCGTGGTGCGCGGGCCGGCGCTGTCGATCAAGGCGCGCGATTTTGTGGATGCGGCGCGCACCTTCGGCAGTTCCACATCCTATATCCTCACCCGGCACCTGATGCTCAATCTGGTCGCGCCGCTGACTGTGCAGGTGACGCTGGCACTGGCATGGTCGCTCCTCACGGAATCGGGCTTGAGCTTTCTCGGCCTTGGCACGCAGCCGCCGGACTCCTCGCTCGGCCTGATGCTGGCCGATAGCATCAACCTGATGGAGATGGCGCCCTGGCTGCTGATCTTCCCCGGTCTCGCCGTCATGCTCGGCATTCTCGGCTTCAACCTTCTGGGCGATGCGCTTCGCGACCTGCTCGATCCCCGCATGCGACGGGTGGCCTCATGACACAACTTCTTTCGGTTCAAAACCTCAGCGTCGGCTTCGGTCGCGGCAATGCCATCAAGCCCATCGTCGAAGGCGTCAGCTTCACTCTCGATGCAGGCGAAACACTTGCCATCGTCGGCGAAAGCGGCTCCGGCAAATCCGTCACCGCGCTCTCGATCAACCGACTCATCGACTACAGCGGCGGCAGGATCACCAGTGGTCGGATCGATCTGTCGCTCGCAGATGGAAAGACGCTAGATCTCGCCACTCTGGACACTGGGCGCATGGAGCGCATCCGAGGGTCGGAGATCGGCATGATCTTTCAGGAGCCGATGACCTCGCTCAATCCGGTTCTCACCATCGGCAAGCAGATCGAGGAAGTCTTTCGCCTGCAAGGCAGGGGCGGGACAGAAGCGCGTGCCGAGACACTTCGCGCGCTCGACCGGATGCGCATTCCCGATGCGGCGAGACGCCTTGGTTACTATCCGCACCAGCTTTCGGGCGGAATGCTGCAGCGGGTGATGATCGCGATGGCGCTCGCAGCCTCCCCTCGCCTTCTCATCGCCGACGAGCCGACGACCGCGCTGGATGTTTCGGTCCAAGCACAGATCATGGCGCTTCTCGCCGAGCTTCAACGCGAGACCGGCACCGGCCTGATCTTTATCACCCATGATCTCGGGCTGGTTGCCGGTATTGCCGATCGCGTGCTCGTCATGCAATCGGGCAAGGTGGTCGAGCAGGGAAAGACGGACAACATTCTCGACCGTCCGCAGCACAGCTACACGCGGCATCTGCTGAACGCCGTCCCGCATTTTGCCAACGGCCAGCATGTCCGCACCGACTCGCCGCGATTGAAACACGCCGATCAGCCTGCAGCACTCGCGGTCAAGGAGTTGACCGTTCGCTTCCCGACAACCACCGGGCTCTTACGCCGCCCCGCAGGCGCCATCCATGCGGTGGAAGCGGTGGATTTCGAAATATGCCGGGGTGAAACGCTGGCGGTCGTCGGTGAAAGCGGATCGGGCAAATCCACCACTGCCCGCGCCCTGCTGGGTCTGGTCAAGCCCATCCGCGGATCGTTCAGCGCGAATTCGGTTAAACCCACCGAAGCACAAAAGCCGATGCAGATGGTTTTCCAGAACCCCTATGCGTCGCTCAATCCGCGCCTCGATGTGCAAAGCCTGCTGGCCGAGCCGGTTATCGCCGCAGGAATGCGGATCGACCGTAACCTCACGTCGCACATGACAGCGCTTCTCGATCGCGTCGGTCTTCCCGCCGATAGTCTTACCCGCTACCCAAATGAGTTTTCCGGCGGCCAGCGCCAGCGCCTGTGCATCGCCCGCGCCCTGATGCTCGATCCATCCATTCTGGTGCTGGATGAGGCGGTCTCAGCCCTCGACGTCTCGGTTCAAGCCCGCGTGCTCGATCTGCTGATCGATCTGCAGAAGGAGCGCGATCTCGCCTATCTCTTCGTTTCCCACGACATGGCCGTGGTGGAACGCATCGCCCACCGCGTTGCTGTTCTGTATGCGGGCCAGATCGTCGAAATCGGCGACGCCCGCTCCGTCTTGTCGAATCCTCAACACAGCTATACCAAGAAGCTGATTGCAGCGGTGCCGACCATGGAACGGCGGCGCGAGAGGTTTGAACTCAATACCGAGGCCGTGCCGACATTGCTGCGTCCTAAAGGGTATGAGCCTCAGCCATCGCGTTGGCAATATTTTGGCGAAGACCATCGCGTGAAGCTCGAAACGGCGGCAACGAACTGATGAGGAAGCATTCATGGTCGACCCATCCTCACCACTCCTGAGCCCTTTCGACGCTGGTTTTGACCTGCTGAAAGAGGCCGTCGATGCGGGCCGTATTCCGGGCGGCGTCTTCGGCATGATCGACCATAACGGCCACCGCCTGACAAGGGCGATCGGCCATGCGCAAAAGGTCGGTGGCGAACGTCCGATGACGCTCGATACCTGGTTCGACCTTGCCTCTTTGACCAAGGTCATCTTCACCACCCGCAAGATCCTCGAACTGGCCGTCGCCGGCATCATCGATCTCGACAGCCCCATCACCACGCTCATTCCCGATTTCCGCCAATACGCGCCCGATTGCTGGGAACGAAAGGTCACCTTCCGCCAGTGCCTGGGCCATCAGACACCGTTTCCGGCGGTCGAACCGATCTACACCTATGGCGACGATCCGGATCGCCTGCGCGCCTTCGTCCTTCAGCGCGAATGGCGCGATAGTGAGCCCGCCTATTCGGACATAAATTACATCCTACTCGGCATCGCTCTGGAACGGCTGACGGGCCAGCGCATCCGCGAGATGGATGCCGGGCCTGGCTTTGCCTTTCACGGCGACCCCGCACAAACCGCCGCCACTGAGTTCTGCGCCTGGCGCAACCGGATGATCTGCGGCGAGGTGCATGACGAGAATTGTTACGCGCTGCAAGGCTCTGGCCATGCCGGTCTGTTCGGCACGGTGGACGCTGTTCTCGACTATGCAAAATCGCTGTTGGACGGTAATAAAGCTGGCGATCCCGTCGTCCAGCTGATGCGGCAACCGCTTTCGGCAAAGCGCACCCATGGCTGGGAACGCCCCTATGATGGCTGGTCGGGTGGTGCGCTTTGCAATGACAGCGTCATCGGCCATACCGGCTTTACCGGCACCGGGCTCTGGGTCGATTTCGACAGGGGCGACGCCTGGACCCTTCTTACCAACCGGGTGCATCCAAGCAGACATGTCGACAGCGGTATTTTTGCCCTGCGGGCTGCCATCGGCGATATGATCAACACGCATTGAGGAGAGACGACATGGAACCGATCTGGGCCGTTGGCTTGATGACAGGAACCGTTCTGGACGGAAACATCGATGTCGCGCTTCTGAAAACCGATGGAGAGCGTGTCGAGCGCTTCGGTGCCTTTACGCTGGCGCCTTACGACCAGTCCGTCCGCGAGCTTCTGGAGCAAACGCTGGCTGAAGCGCGCAAATGGAATTTCGACGGCCCGGAGCCGGAGATCTTCGGTCGAGCCGAGGAAGCGCTGACCCGCGCCCAGTCCGCAGCCGTTGCCAATCTCGTGGCAGAAGCCGGGCTTTCCCTAGCCGATATCGGCGTCGTCGGTTTTCACGGCCAAACGGTGCTGCACCGCGCGCCGCAGCCTGGGCGCCTCGGCGCCACCCGTCAACTGGGTGACGGGGAATTGATGGCAAAGCTTCTCGGCACCAAGGTGGCTTATGATTTCCGCAGCGCAGACGTTCGCGCCGGTGGCCAAGGCGCACCGCTTGCCGCCGCCTACCACTCGGCACTGCTGAAAGGCGTTGCACAGGATGGGAAGGCCGCGATCCTCAATCTCGGTGGCGTTGCCAACGTCACCTGGAGCGATGGCAAAGGCCATGTGGTCGCTTTCGATACCGGCCCTGCCAATGCGCCGATCAATGACTGGATCAAGCAGCATGGACGTGGCGATATGGACCGTGACGGCCTGATCGCTGCATCGGGCCAAGTCAACGAAGAGCGCCTCTCAAAGCTTCTACAGCATCCCTATCTCACTGCAAAATTCCCGAAATCGCTGGATCGCTTCGACTTCGGCGCGAGCATGGCCGACGGCCTCTCGCTGGAAGATGGCGCGGCGATGCTGACGGCCTTCACCGCCTCTGCCGTCGGCAAGGCGCTCGATCTCCTTCCGCAGCGGCCGGAACGGCTGTTCGTCAGCGGTGGCGGGCGCCACAACCCGACGTTGATGAGGATGCTGGCGGAGCGCGCCCGTGTGGACGCACAACCTGCCGAAACGCTGGGCTGGCGGGGCGATGCTGTCGAAGCGGAATGCTTCGCCTTTCTGGCGGTACGGGTGCTGCGCAACATGCCGATCAGCTTCCCGACGACCACGGGGGCGCCCGAGCCGATGACCGGCGGGCGACTGGCCGCCTGAGTAAGCTTCATTCGAAGCTGATCAAAGCCGCTTTTTCAAAAACTTCCGGGTGCGCCCGATGGGAAAATCCGGAAGTTCTCCGAACACCTCATAACCATGACGGGTGTAGGCCTTTTCCGCCACCGGGTTGAAGGTATCGATCCAGGCGGAATGACAACCACGCGCCTGCGCCTCCTCTTCCGCCGCCACCAACATGCGGCCCGCCATCTGCTGGCCGCGAAGGCTTTCGTCAACCCAGAGCCACTGCACATAAAGCCAGCCCCAAGCGGTGTATCCATTAATCCCGGCGAGCAACGCGCCGTTCTCGCCACGAACGATGACGGCAAGCGGCACCCTGCCGGCCGGGCCAACATCGGCATCGTTGAACGCAGAAAGGTGAGCGCCAATTGCTGCGATGTCTTCAGCCCTTGGACTATTGGTAACCGTCAGAGCAGGGATGACGCTGGTGCTCACAACTCAATCTCCTGAAACAAAAGCGGATCGGCAGCTTTAAAATAAACTACCTTGATTGCCGGGATCACCGGCGACTGGCTTGACCGGTTTCCTTCGCAGCTGGGCCGCTGCCACCTCGGTTGAACGCGGGGCATCTGCACCTGCAACGGCCGAAACCTCGCCGTCGGCAAATTCGACCGAAATTACCGCACCGGGCGTTACAGAGGCCGCGCGGGTGAGCGGCCGGTTTTCCTCATCTCGAATGACGGCGTAGCCGCGTTTGAGGACATTCTTGTAAGACAGCGATTGCAGAATGCGCTCATGTGCCGCAAGCCCTGATCTGCTCTGTGCCATCCGGTGCAGAACGGCGGTATCGGCCCGCCGCACGGAAGCCAGCAACCGTTCTTTCTGCCGCTCGAGCTGGCCGGAGAGGCGCATTGGCAGGGCGCGCAGGGCAGAGTCCGATGACGACACCCGCGACTTTGCCTGCAAAAGGCGTCTTTCGACCAGAGCTTCCGCACGCTGCATACGCTCGTTGACCCGCTGCCTTTGCTGGCGCAATCCGTGCGTGAGAACATCGGGACGCAGACCGGATGAAGCACGCTCGAAGCTGCGACGCTTGTTCATCGTGTTGAGCTCAAGCCCTCTACCAAGTCCCGCAGAAACCTCGTCAAAACGGCGACGCGGAAGCGCCAGCAGCTGATCGAGCGAGGGAAGTGCGCGCACAAGCGCACGAAGTCCCTGGGCGCGATTGTCCATATGCCGGCGCGTGGAACCGGAGAGTCGCGCTGCCAGACCAGCCAGCTGGGCTTCAAGATCGGCCCGAACGGGAACGGCCATTTCCGCGGCTCCTGTTGGCGTTGGCGCGCGAACATCCGCCGCGTAATCGATCAAGGTCGTATCTGTCTCGTGACCGACCGCAGAAATCAGCGGAATGGCACTTTCCGCCGCAGCCCTCACCACGATCTCGTCGTTAAAGCTCCATAGGTCCTCAAGGCTGCCGCCGCCACGCGCCACGATCAGCACATCGGGACGGGGAATGTCGCCGCCCTGCGACAAGGCATTGAAGCCACGGATCGCATTTGCGACCTCCTCGCCAGAGCCATCTCCCTGGACCTTGACCGGCCAGACCAGGACATGAACAGGGAAACGGTCCGAAATACGATGTAGAATATCGCGGATCACGGCGCCCGTCGGCGACGTCACCACGCCGATCACCTGCGGCATATAGGGCAAACGGCGTTTGCGTCCCTGATCGAACAGGCCTTCCGCCGCTAGCCGGCGACGACGCTCCTCGAGCAAAGCCATAAGCGCACCGGCACCAGCCGGCTCAAGACTTTCGATGACGATCTGATACTTGGAGGAACCCGGAAAGGTGGTGATCTTTCCCGTAGCGATCACTTCCATACCCTCTTCCGGGCGGAATTTTAGCTTCGAGAAGCTACCCTTCCAGATGACGGCGTCTATACGGGCGCGATCGTCCTTCAGCGAAAAATAGGCGTGACCGGAGGTATGTTGACCGCGATAGCCGGAAATTTCCCCTCGAACACGAACTTGATCGAAGGCGGTTTCCACTGTCCGTTTGATGGACCCGGAAAGCTCGGAAACTGAAAATTCGGTGAGGTTGCTGAGTGCGGGCTGACTGAAGATATCGCTCATGCCGCATGGTAACCGATGCCCTACGATTCGCAAACCGTAACATTTTCGGGATAATTCGATTAAAACTTTCACACAACTGTAACACTGTGCTAGCCTCCAGAACTGAAAGTGCATGCCTTGGAGGAGACATCGCGGACTTTTGAGGAGAAGTTGCCATGTCTTATCGCTTTGGGAGGAGCGGCATCATGGAATTTATTTTAGGAATTGGCCTCGGCTTAACCGCTTCGGCAACACGTTCTACTCTCGCGATCGCGCTTGTTGGTATTCTTATCATCGCTGTTTTTGCCTATGCCGCCCTGATGGCTGCGCCTGGCGTTTCTATTCTCGGGCTACTTGCAACGTTGGCCGGATTGAATGCTGGCGTGGCCGCCGCCTTTTTTGGGGTGTTGGCGCTTCGCTGAGACACGGCTGACAACAACACGCGATCGATCTATAAGGATGCCGATCATCAGCAAGGTGCGGCGTGGAACTCGGTCGTCTTCTTCTTCTGCAGGTATTCTGCGCGGCACTTGATGCTGGCACCACTTGGCTGTTGTGGTCCCGCATCGACATCTCCGTGGTCCTTGCCAGGATAGCAGGTGCCTGTCTTGCTGCTATCCTGATTGTGCTTTTCTGCCGCAGAGCGCCGGAGTTCCGCGGTATCGGACGCTTTCTCGCGACCAGTATCAGCTTAACATGTCTGCTCGTGAGTTATGGCATATTTGCACTTCTGATGCTCCGCAACCCCGTTTTGCAATGGCCGCTGGCCTTCGCAGCAGCGAGTGGCGCGTCACTCCTGTTATCGTGGATCGGATACTGGCGCGCGCGTCAGGGTCGTGTCCGCGGCTAACCATGTCGCGATCTTTCGCATTGCCTGATACGTATCGGATCAAAAACCGAGCTCCTTTCTCACACATCGATATCTAAATTCAGCCCCCAGTTTTGCGAGGACCATGATTCAAAGAATGCGTCCTGATCGGCTGAGAGTCCCGCCAAGATGGCCAGATATGTCCTCCTTTCGTCTTGGATGGGAGTTTCTTCCTTTTTTCTGAGGCAATAAGTTTGCATCCATTCGACAACTGGAGATACAAAATTGTCCGCTTCTATCGCTCTGATCGTTATCGATGTGCAGGAATCCTTCCGGCATATGCCCTATTTTGAAGACACCGGACTGGCGCGATACCTCTCTGCCCAGCAGGCTTTGATCGATGAGGCCGAGGCAAAAGGCGTTCCCGTCGTCCAGATTTTTCACGTCGATGGAGACAAAGCCTTTTCAGCCGATAGCGGCTTGATTCGTCCATTGGAAGGATTGCGCATCCAGCCTAGCGTCACATTCATAAAGCACCGCCATTCCGCCTTCGTGGGGACAGGACTGGAAGTCTGGCTGACGCAGCATGGCATCAATCACCTCATCATCTCCGGCATCCGCACCGAGCAATGCTGCGAAACCACCGCTCGCCATGCGTCAGATCTGGGTTATAAGGTCGATTACGTTACAGAAGCGACCCTCACCTTCCCTATGACACACGCCTCGGGCGACGTCTTCTCACCTGCCGACATTGCCAAGCGCACCGAACTCGTATTGGCGGGACGATTTGCTCGTATCGCGACAGTGTCAGACGTCCTTGAAAGCCTCCAGCAACGGGCCTGAAACAGAACCGATTGTCACAAAAGCACGATACGTAGATTCGAAAAGATAGAGCAGCCTTTGAGCGTCCAATCGACCTCAGGCTGCTCTAAGAAAGGCCGCCTGATGAATTCGATACCCGGCAACGATTCACAAGTGATACCTGTGTTCGTGGTCATTCCGCCGCAGACACTCTTGCTGGATGTTGCCGGGCCTCTGGAAGTACTGCGCTATGCCAATGAGCAACAGGAGCAGATCCGCTTCGATTGCCATTATGTCGCCGCTCAGACGAACCAGACGACCACCATCGGTCTCGGCCTCTGCGGCCTGGAGGCATTACCCGAATCACTTCCGTCAGACGCGATGATCCTCGTCTCGGGCAGCTCGTTTGCATCCCCTCGCCAGCAGGAAAATGCCCAAGAACGGAAAATTCTGTCCGATTGGCTGCGCCGGACCGCGCGCAGCGATACCACCATCGTCAGCATCTGTTCCGGCGCGTTAATTGCAGCAGAGGCCGGTTTGTTCGATGGATACCAGTGTACGACCCATGCGGACTGTATCGCGGATCTCAGACGCATCGCTCCCCTTGCGAAGGTGCAGGAAAATCGGTTGTTTGTGGAGGATGGGCGACGTGTCTCGAGTGCTGGTATTTCCACCGGCATCGACCTTACTCTTCACCTTGTTGCAAAGCTGGTTTCCCCCGGGATCGCCGCCCGCATCGCGCAGATCATGGTCGTTTATTTGCGCCGCACGGCAAATGACCCGCAGATCTCGCCCTGGCTTTCCGGGCGCAACCATATTCACCCGTCCATTCACCGTGCGCAGGACGCTATCGTCGCTAATCCCGCTTTGGACTGGACCCTATCCCGACTGGCGGACTACGCCAACCTCAGCGCTCGGCATCTGTCCCGTCTGTTTCGCGAATATACGGGCGTGAGCGTGGTGGATTACGTCAATCTGATCCGGGTCAACTTGGCGAAAGACATGATCTCCCACTCACGGCTCGATCTGGAGACCGTTGCGGAACGCTCTGGATTTGCCTCTGCGCGCCATCTGCGCCGCATATGGATGCAGCATTTTGAAAGACCGCCAAGCGCATTTCGAAACCACTCTCCGTGACGGGCGTTTGCTTCGATTGCGAGATGCTTTGATCACGGAAATTCAATAGTCATCCGGACAATGCAGCGCTAAATCATCGGTACGAGAAAGACTAAAAGGAGCATATCCATGCAGAACCGCACGCTCGGCCGCACCGGCCTGTCCATCGCCCCAATCGTTTTTGGTGGCAATGTCTTCGGCTGGACCGCGGATGAGAAAACGTCATTTCAGCTTCTGGATTCTTTCTTCGATTCCGGTTTCAACGCCATCGATACGGCAGATGTCTATTCGGCATGGGTACCAGGGCATGAGGGCGGCGAGTCCGAGACAATCATCGGAAAGTGGTTGAAACATAGCGCCGTCAAGCGCGAGGATGCCATCATCATCACCAAAGTTGGCTTCGATAATAATGAGCGCAAGACGGGTCTCAGCGCCAAATGGATCGCCGAAGCGGTGGAGAACTCGTTGCGCCGTCTCCAGACCGACCACATCGATCTTTATCTCGCTCATAAGCCGGATGATGCGGTACCTCTCGAAGAAACACTCGGAGCCTTCGCTCGATTGAAGGAAGAGGGAAAGGTCAGAGCGATCGGCTGCTCCAACTACAACGCCGACCAGCTTCAGGCTTCACTCGAGGTGGCAGCGCAGACGGGACTTGGACGCTTCGACGTTCTTCAACCGGAATACAATCTTTACACCCGCTCCAAATTCGAGGGGCCGCTTGCCGAGCTTTGCACCAAGGAAGAGATCGGCGTCATCAACTACTACAGTCTCGCGGCGGGCTTCCTGACTGGCAAGTATCGGACGAAGGCCGATACCGAAGGCGTGGCTCGATCCTACCGCGTTGGCAATTATCTCGACCCGCGCGGCCTTGCCATTCTTGGGGCAATGGATACCATCTCGGCGGAAACGGGTGCCCGGCACGCGGATATCGCTCTTGCGTGGCTGCTCGCAAAGAAATCCGTAACCGCACCGATTGCGAGCGCGACCAGCCTTTCACAGCTTGAGAGTTTCAAACGTGCTATCGACCTGACGCTGAGCGACGAGATGATGCAACTCCTCGACGACGCGGGTGCGGGCGAATGACAGCGGCTGGGGCGCTCACCATCAGGGCTGCGACGACCGGCGACCGTGACGCTTGGTTGCCCCTGTGGAGCGCCTACCTCGCTTTCTATAAGGTCGATCTGCCAGCCGACGTGACCGAACGAACCTGGGAAAGGGTTGTGGACCCGGCATCGCGCCTTTCCATGCGCCTTGCGGTTCTGCAGGACAGGCCGGTCGGCTTCGCCATTCATCATTTCCACGAATCCACCTGGACGAAGACGCCAGACTGTTATCTTGAAGACCTGTTCATCGACGAGGAGATCCGCGGCAAAGGTATCGGGCGCGCCTTGATCGATGATCTGATCGGCATCTGCCGGGACAACGGATGGTCCAGACTTTACTGGCATACAGATGACGGCAATCAGCGCGCGCGTGCGCTCTATGACAGCTATAGCAAGAGCGACGGCCATGTCCGCTACCGGCTCAAAATCTAAAGCATGGTCCACGCAAAACTGTGCGAAGGTTTTGCGATCAAAAGATGCGACAAAATGAGGGACTCAAGCGTCGGGAGTGGATGTGGAAGATACCCGACATTTTAGAGACTATTGCGCAAGCCTGCCGAGCAGATTTGCGCGGATCTTGGCCAACGCGCCCTGCATGCATCTACTGACCGGTCAATTGTCCTGCTGGAATGTAACCAGATCTGCCTCGACATTGCAGATGAGACCGGTCGGTTCATAGAGAACAGTAACCTTGCTGCAGGACGCACCGGAAATACCGGCTTTGATCAGGCGTGACCCAGCCCCCACACGCTCCGGCGCGCTTACTGGCGGACCGCTTTTTTCTTCCCAACGAAACTCGAAGAACTCTCGATCGCGAGGAATGACACGCCACGAAATCTCGATGGTGCCATCGCTCGATGAAAGAGCACCATATTTCACCGCGTTGGTAGCCAGTTCATGCAGAATGAGCGAGAGAGACAAGGCCGGACGCGAACCCACCTGAATGTCCGGTCCTCTCACCACGAAGCGTGGCTCATTCGGATCATCATGCACCGCCAGCATCTGACCGACGAGATTGCGCACTGTAGAGGAGCCGAGGCCACCCTGAATCACGGTGTCATGAGCACGGCTTAAGATATTGATGCGCTCGGCGAGCGTCTGGCGCGCTATATTCACATCGGGGGCCGAACGTAGCGTCTGAGACGCGATGGCCTGCACCATGGCCAGCTGGTTCTTGAGACGATGCCCAAGCTCATGCGCCACCATCTCCTTGTGGCGCTCTTCCGCAAGACGCTCGGTCACATCCTGCGCTTGAACAAGGATACCGGAAATCATGCCCGTGGGATCGCGCATCGGCTGATAGACGAGGTCGATCAACCTGTTCTGTTTCTCACCGGCAGGTCCACGATTGAGTTCGATCGGCTGCCCCCTCGCAACAAAAGGCTCCCCGGTTCTGTAGACTTCGTCTATCTTCTCGATATGGCCTTGGCGCACCACCTCCGGAAGCGCCTCGGCAAGTGGTCTTCCAATAATATCGCGACCAGCGCCGATGATCGAATAACACTCCTCATTGGCAAATTCGAAAACGTGGCCGGGACCGACAAGCGTGGCAATCCCGCCCGGCGAAAGCTGGAACACCTGCCGCAAGCGCTCCTGCTGCAGCTTCTGTTCGCGCCGCATCAAAACCTCGCCGGTAATTTCGGAGCAGGCACAGAACATCCCGAGCACTTCGCCAGAATGGTTACGCACGGGCGTGTACGAGAACGAAAAATGCGTTTCTTCCGGATATCCCTTGCGATGCATGGTAAATTCGATGTCATCCATCGAGGTGCCCTGGCCCGCATAGGCAGCGCTGATGATGGGCTCGACCTTATCCCAGATATCGAACCAGAGTTCCTTGAAGGATCGGCCAAACGCCTGAGGATGCCGATTGCCGCACATAAGCGCGTAACCGTCATTATAAAGAGTGGTTTGCTGCGGCCCCCAAACGATCAGCATCGGCTGCAAAGAGCCAAGCATGACGCTGACGAGAACTTTCAGCTCTACCGGCCAGTCGTCCTTGCACCCGAGAGGGCTCGCGCCCCAGTCAAAATCACGAAAAATCCGTCCGCATTCGCCCCCACTCACATAGTGCAAAGAAATCCCCTCGGAATAAGCTCGGCGAAACGTCGCCATTTGCAGCGCGGAATTGCGGACAGGGCAACGTCGCCACACGCGCTGAACCCTGTTGAAGACAGGCAACATAGCGAAAGAACAACAGACGTGCCAGATAGCTGTTGATACCCAAGGAATAACATAACCTTAAGGGCTAAATCTGCAAGAAAGCCCTTCCTCATAACAGACTTTCTGCAGACATCGCTCCCTCGGTGTGCACGGGCGTCAGACCAATCAATCGCAGAATGGTCCGAATCGCCCTCCCCTTACGCCTCGTCGAAAAGGTCTCAGCCAACGCATCCCGAAACATACCACCTCGATTGGCAAGGTTTTCAAGACAAAACAGAATTTTGCACTTGCATGGTGACAGACGTGTGGCTATGAACGGCCCGCTTACCACAGCACGCCGGAGAGGTGGCAGAGTGGTCGAATGCACCGCACTCGAAATGCGGCATACCTGCAAGGGTATCGTGGGTTCGAATCCCACCCTCTCCGCCATATTCTCACGTCCTCTCCACCAACCCCGCCTAACCTCTTGGGATTCCAACGGATGTTCAGCCAATAGCTCGTCAAGGAAAGAGCTTTGGCATGAAAGTAACAGACCGTGTAACCGGCGCTGATGGTGAACAACAGTCTCCTCGTGGTCTTAAAAAACGGAAAGGCTTGCGTTATATAACCCGCTCAGGGACGGCGTACGTCTTCCAGATGCGGCTGCCGAAGCATTTCAGCCAAGGCAGGAGTGTCGTGATGCGTTTGAGTTTAGGCCCGCGTTCTCACAGCCAAGCTCGTTACATCACTGAACATCGTTTTCGAAAATCGCATACTCGCCAAGGCTTGGCTGATCGCAAAGTGGCTGCGTCAACAAGGGCGACGAGACCGCCGTCTCGACAAGCTCTGCCTGATAGGACTTGGTGATCACCTGATTGGCAAAGAAAATCCGATAGATCAACGGCGCAAAGACCATGTCGACAAGCCGGTCGGGAGAGGGCACGGGCTCACCGCGAGACGCACAGCGATCGGTGAGATAGCGAAAATTCATGTAGACATAACCGGCGGCGACCTCGGAAATCTTGCGATTGACCAAGCGCTCTCCGAGAAGCGCTCTCATTGGCGCAGACGACAGATCATCCACCGTCTGCTCGATCCAGACCGCGAGATCGCCCCTGAAACTTCCAGTATCGGGCGGCACGGCGTCAGGCAGAAAACGCTGATTGGCCACATCGAGCAACAGTTGATCGAGCGTCACCCATCGACGGTAGATCGTCGACGGCGGCACTTCTGCCCGGGCAGCGATGAGCGCTATGGTGACGTTCTCTGCCGGGATTTCCGAAATCAGTTCTTTGACCGCCTTATGAACGGCAACCTGAATACGCTCGCTGCGTCCGCCCGGCCTTATCAGTGTCCGCGCCATCTGACGTTTCCCCTCAACTCAGGATTCCCTACCACGTTTCAAGACGTGATGATCCGGTTTAATTAGGTTGATGTTTCGGGCAGGTGAATACACTTCGCACCCACGCGGGCAAAATCGCCGCCGCGCCAGGCCGGCAGCATGAGCTCGCGATCCAGATTAGCCAGATCGACGAGGTGAGCTTTCTCATCAAGGCATTCAGCGGGGCTCGAGCGGGCTCGTTGAGCTGGAAGATCTTTGAATCGATGGGTCACTCACTATTGCTGCGAACCCGGCTCAGAGAGCGGATAACGCAAGGCGACTGCCGGACCCGGAATCGCCTTGCTGCGTTCGTCTCTATGCATCCAGCCCTATTTCACAAGCGAAGACGTCTTGCGGGTAACATATTTGCCGCGGACCTCGCCTTGAGCCATCGCGGCGTCTTCAACAATGGACTTGCCACGCAGGAGTAGCCGTATCGGCCAGCCCCGCACCTCAAGACCTTCATAAGGCGTGTAATCAGATCCATGCGCCAGCAGATCATTGGTGATGGTCACCCGCTTGTCTGGATCCCAGAGCGCCAGATCGGCGTCCGATCCAACCGCAATCGTGCCCTTCTGCGGATAGAGCCCGTAGAGTTTGGCGTGATTGGTCGAGGTTTGGGCGACGAACTGGTTGAGAGAGATGCGCCCTTTCATCACACCTTCGGAAAACAGGATCGGCAGCCGGGTGGCAACTCCTGGAATGCCATTCGGGATCCAGCGGAAGTGCCGTTTGCCCCTCTCGTTCAGCTTGCCTTCGCGGTCATCATAGCGAAACGGGCAGTGATCGGATGAGAAGAGATCGAAGACGTTCTGCTCCAGGCCCTCCCAGCACGCGTCCTGGCTTTGTCTGTCACGCGGCGGAGGAGAGCAGACATATTTTGCGCCCTCCAACGCATCCTGATCCAGATCGGCCGCTGTCAGCATCAGATATTGCGGGCAGGTTTCGCCGGCAATTTTCTGTCCACGCATCCGTGCCCTGCGAATTTCCTCCATGGCCTCGCGATTGGAGACATGAACGATGACGATTGGGACGTCCACAATCTCTGCAAGCGACAAGGCCCGATGCGTTGCTTCGCGCTCTGCTGCAATCGGCCGTGTCGTGGCATGGTATTTGGGGGCAAGCTTTCCTTCGTCTTCGTGGCGACCGATCAGATAGCGGATCGCATCTTCATTCTCGCAATGGACCATGACGAGCGCGCCGGTGCGACGCGCCGCATCGAGCGTGTCCAGTATCTGATCGTCCCGCAATCGAAGCCCTTCATAGGTCATGAAAACCTTGAGAGACGTATAGCCCGCCTCTACCAGCGCTGGCAGCTCCTGCCCCAGGACCTCAGGTGTTGGATCGGTAATGACCAGATGGAAAGCAACATCCGTGTAGCACTTGTCTTCGGCCTTGGCGTGATAGACCTTGAGGGCCTCGCGCAATGTCTGCCCTTTCTCCTGCATGCAGAAGGTCAGCACCATGCTGTTTCCGCCGATGGCCGCCGAGCGCGTTCCGCTTTCGAAGTCATCCGCCATGACAATGCCTTCCCCAGACGGCTGATCAAGGTGGACGTGGCTGTCTATTCCTCCCGGCAGCACGAAAAGGCCGGTGGCGTCGATGATCTCCGCTGCATCGTCAAGTCCGCTTGAAAGTGTCGCGATCTTTCCGTCCAGGATCCCGATGTCGCAGACAAAGGTGTCGCTTGCCGTGGCCACGGTCCCATTCCGGATGATTGTGTCGAAGCGCATCAAGGCCGTCCTTTCGTCAGCTTGCTTTTGCAAACCCTGTTTCGCCGGAGAGAATGTGGTCGAGAGCCTGCGTGAAGCGATCGACTTCTTCCAGAGTGTTGTAGTGAACCATCGATACTCTGAGCATACCGCCATGGTCTGTCAGGCCTAAATATTCGGCCAAGCGACGCGAATGGAAGTCGCCGAACCGCATGGCGATGTGATGCTGATCCATTGCCTTGCAGATCTCCGCAGCGTCTCGGCCATCCAGGCGGAATGCAATGGTGGGAACGCGGGAACTGTTCCCATTCTGGCTCTTGCCGACGATCTGGCAATCGTTTCGCGAACGCAGATAGGACAACAGTCGCTCGGTTAGCGCGTCTTCCTGTGCGGTAATCGCCCTGAAGGCGGTTACAATGCGGCTGCGAATACTTCCCGCATCGCCCGCTTGTTCTCCGAGCGTCGTCAGGTAATCAACGATGCCGCAAGTCGAATAGGCAAGCTCGTAATTCGGGTTACCCGGCTCCAGCTTGCCCGGCACTTTATCCTTGCCGTAGAAATAGTGGTAAAGCGTGTCGAGCTCGAGAAGATGGTCATACTTGCCATACATCAACGCGTAATGGGGGCCGTAGGTCTTGTAGAGGCTGAAAACGTAGTAATCCACGTCGAAGGCCTGGACGTCGACAAGACGATGGGGAGCGTAGGCCACGGCATCCACACATATCCGGGCGCCACGCGCATGAACGAAGTCGGCAATCTCGCGCACCGGATTGATGCAGCCGAGAATGTTGGACACGTGCGTTACGCAAACAAGCCGCGTGCGCTCTGACATCAAGGGCTCTAGATCAGCCAGATCGAGCGTCAAAGTTTCCTTGTTGAGTGGCCAGAACTTGATTGTCACGCCTGCCGATTTCAGACGATCCCAAGGGCCGATGTTGGATTCATGATCGCTCACGGTCACGATGATCTCATCGCCGGGCTTAAGCTGGCTTTCCATGGCGCGCGCCAGGTTCTGCAAAAGCGCAGTGGTCGAGTTGCCAAAGACGATTTCTTCCGGCCGTCCAGCATTGACAAGATGCATGGCAGCGGTGCGGGCCTCATAGAGCGCCTCAGCAGCCTTTTGCGAGACCTCATAGGAGCCACCAATCTGGACGTTTCGCTCGATCAGAAAGGTGTTGATGCGATCGATCGCACCTTGGAGAATTTGTGAGCCGCCGGCATTGTCGAAGAAGGTCCAACCTCTTCCCAAACCCGGAAATTGGCTTCGCACAAAGTCCAGATCAAGCGATGGGTGATCGTTCACGGGTGTGTCCTCCACAGACATAATTCAATGATTGAGTACGGCGCGCAGGAAGCTGCGCGTTCTTTCTTCTTGGGGGGTGTCGAATATTTGCTGAGGGGTCCCCATCTCGACCAGCTTTCCGCCATCCATGAAGATGACCCGGTCGGCCACCTGCTTGGCAAAGCCCATCTCATGCGTCACGACAATCATCGTCACGCCGGTGCCCGCCAGGCGTCGCATGACGTCCAGCACCTCTCCCACCATTTCCGGATCGAGAGCCGATGTCGGTTCATCGAACAGAAGAACCTTCGGCTCCATGGCCAAAGCGCGCGCGATTGCCACGCGCTGCTGCTGACCGCCGGAGAGTTGGCCGGGAAACTTGTCCGCCTGCTCGGAAATGCCAACACGGGCGAGCAAATCTCTAGCCCGGACAGCGGCTTCGGCTTCGCTCAGCCCGCGCACCCGCATGGGCGCCAGCATGACATTTTTAAGTACTGTCATATGCGGAAAGAGATTGAAGGATTGGAAGACCATGCCAACTTCGGCGCGCACTTTCGCCAGTTCCTTGCCTGGACGCACCCTCGTTCCGTCAACGGTGATGGTACTGTCAGTCGAGAAAGACTCAAGGTGATTGATGCAGCGGATCAGCGTCGATTTGCCGGAGCCGGACGGACCGATGATGCAGACGACTTCGCCTTCGGCGATCTGCAGATCGATGCCGTGAAGAACGGTGTATGTGCCGTAGGCCTTGAACAGCTTTTCGACGTGGATGATGTTTCTGCTGAGAGCGGTCATCTGCGTCTCCCTGCGCCGAAGCGGATTTCCAGCCGGGATACGACCGCCACCATCGGCCAGAGGAGCAGAACGTAAATCACTGCGGCTCCTATCAAGGGTGTGGGGTTTGCGCTCAAGGCCTGCGCCTGTGTTGCCTGCTTCAGAAGGTCGGGCATCGCCACCACCGACGCCAATGCCGTGTCCTTGAGAACGTTAATGGAATTGTTGGTGAGTGGTGGGATCACGATGCGGATCGCCTGGGGGAGAATGATGTCGGCCATGGTATGGCGATTGGAAAGACCAAGAGCTGCAGAGGCCTCGAATTGCCCGGTCGGTATGGCGTCGATCCCCGCCCGGAATATCTCGGCAGTGTAAGCTGCAGAGACAAGCGAAAGCGCCGCAACCGCCGACAGGAATGGCGAAAGCCTGATGCCGACAAAAGGTAGCGCGTAGTAGATGACGATGAGAAGAACGAGCAGCGGAATGGACCGGAAGACATCCACGTAGATGCGGATGAGCAGCACGATTGCTCGTGGCGCGTAAAGCCTGGCGACGGCCAGGACAAGCCCACCGACGAGACCCGCGACGATGCTGACGATGCCAATCTGAAGCGTCACGACCAAGCCCCACAAGAGTTGTGGAAGGCTCTGAACGAAGACATCGTAATTGAAGAAGGTGTTGACGAGATTCATGCCGCAAAGGCTCCCTTTAGAGCGCGACGCGTCCTCTAGGATGCATCAGAACGCTCTAACTTTTGTGAGTCTCAGCATCGCGCTTTCCAAAAATCGGTTCCGATTCCCGGATCGATGCCGTCGCCAGCGGATAAGAACTCCGCTGGCGGCTGTGGCGCTATCAGATCTTTGGCATATCCAAGACCATCACCGTCGAGGTCTTCTCTTCGGCAGGGGCTCCGAACCAGGTCTGGTGCAGCTTGGCAAGGTAACCATCCTTCTTCATCTCGGTGATGACGCCGTTGACCTGCGCTGCGAGAGGATCGCCCTTGTTGAACATGATCGAGTATTTCTCGCCCGTTGGGATGCGAGCCACCACCTTCAGTTCGGGCTTGTCTTTGACGTAATAAAGAAGGGCTGGAATGTCGCTGATGTAGCCATCGATGCGGCCAGCGACGAGATCGAGCATGGCGGGCGACAGGCCCTCAAAACGGCGAATGTCTGAAAATTTGTATTCCGCCTTGTTCTTTTCCGCCCACATATCGCCGGTCGAGCCAGTGTCGACGCCGACCACCTTGTCAGCCATCTCCTTCAATCCGGTGATGCCGGATTTTGCAGTGACGGTCAGCGACTGGTCGCTGTCGTAATAAGGCTGGGCGAAGGACACCGATTCAAGACGCTTCGGTGTAATGGTAATCGATGAGATCGCCATGTTGATGCGGCCCGACTGGACCGCGGAAAACAGGCCGTTGAACGGGGTGTTCACAAACTCGACGGATTTACCCAGGCGCTTCGCCACCTCGTTGACGAGATCGACCTCAAAGCCAACCACCTTGCCGGAAGCATCCTGAAACTCCCACGGCACATTGCCGATGTTCGCGCCAACCATCAGATCGGCTGCCTGGGCCGCTTGCATGCTCATAAATGCGATGCCTGCTGCAAGCGAGGCGGTTAGAAATGTCGCTGTCATGCGTTTCATCAGTGTTCCCCTTGTTATTTGATACACGATCGCACATTGTGGTCTAACTGGTCGGACCAGTTAGACCACACAAGCACGGACTTTGCATCTTGGCAAGCCGCGACCTTGAAAATAGATGTTGAATACGAGACGAGAGGACCGCCGCTAGATGCTGAATAAAACGCTTCTGCCCCAGACGGTGGCGCGCGAAATCCAGAGCCTGATCCAGAAAGGCGTGCTGAAACCCGGCGAAAAAATCCAGTCTCAGCGTGAACTGTCGGAACAGTTCGGTGTCAGCCGGGCCTCCCTTCGCGAAGCCTTGCTCACTCTCGAAACACTCGGGATGGTCAAGACGGAGGCCGGGCGTGGAACATTCGTCACGTCGCCTGCGGAACGTGCTGCCGGTCCCGCTGCCAATATGGCGCCATGGCGCTATTCTCAAAGCTATTCCGCTTTCGATGTATTTCAGACGCGCGCGCTTCTTGAGGGAGAAATTGCAAAGCTGGCTGCTGGCCGATTGACGCAACGCCAACTGGACGAAATGGAGCAGGCAACGGAGACAATGGAGCGCTCCTGGGAAAAGCAGGATGTGATCTCCAATGTCGAGGCCGATCTGCAATTCCATTCGACAATCGTCTCGGGCTGCTCGAATGCCATGATGCAGGCGCTCTACCAGACGGTGCGGGAACTGATCACAGAAACCCAACGCCAGCCCATTCCGATCACCGATCCAGCGCGAATGCGGAACTCGATTGCCGAACATCGGCGCGTCATCGAGGCTCTACGTCTGAATGATGGAAACTTGGCGAAGGCAGAAATGGAAACGCATATTCGCAACACAGCCCGCTGCGCTGGCCTCGATCCGTGAAAGATGTTGCGCAAAAAAATTGAGCCGTTTTCGAAAAAACGATATTGAACGGGACCGACCGTGACATAATCGTAAGTGTTGGAAGAAACCAAATATATCTCGGTTATCCACCGCTTGGCTGGAAAACCGCAACTTTCATTCAACTTTTTCAATGCAGTATGTGCGCTAAACGCCAATTTGAAGTTGGCGTCGACTTAGCCAGTGAGGTCGAAAATGCACTTGCCAACCGAACATCCGACTTCGATCCATACGAGCGAACGCCCAGCCGCTCCATCAGATCAGTTCAATCACTTGCAAGGCTTATTCGAAAAGTCGTTCAAGGCGGCTCGTGTTGGCGTCTGGGAGTGTAGCCTTCCCGACGAAACACTGACGTGGACAGATACGGTATTCGAGTTTTTCGACCTACCGCCGCAAACCCCTCTGGCAAGGGCTGATATTGTCGCGCTTTACACGCCGGAGTCTCGGGAAAAGCTGACAGTGGCACGCAATGCGGCAATAGAAGAGGGCAACGGTTTTACGCTTGATGCGGAAATTATTACCGCTAAGGGCAACTCCCGCTGGATCAGGATCACGGCTATCGTCGAGCGCAGTGAAGGACGGTCTGTACGCATTTTCGGAATGAAGCAGGATATTACCGCCGAGAAGGCCATGGTCGACAATATTCGTCGACTAGCGGAAATTGACGCGTTGACCGGGCTCGCTTCGCGCACGAAGTTTGAATCTATCTTCAACGAGATTTGCACCAGTCCCACTCACATGCAGTATGGACTGCTGCTATTGGACTTGGACGGCTTTAAAGCGATCAACGACACGTTGGGGCACCAGTCGGGCGACGAGTGCCTCAGAGAAGCGGGGAACAGGCTCACTAAAGCACTACCGGATGCTGTTCTTATATCGCGTATCGGCGGTGATGAATTTGCTGTCATTCACAGCTGCGAGTCGGCAAAGCACCTTCAAGACCTTGGAAATCGCATTGTTCAATCGCTCGAATGGTTTTGGGCTCCGTCATCATTGACCAGGCTCAAGATCAGCGCTTCTGTTGGTGGAGCCGTCATCAAAAAGGGAGCAGTGTCCAACGATGTGTTTGCACTGGCGGACCGAGCTCTCTATGCGGCAAAAGCCGGGGGTAAGAACCGTTTCGAGATCGTAAAACGAGATAATTTTTCGATGAGCGCTGCATAAGCGATTTGCGCTCTCCCGAAACGACCGACAGCGCTAGTGACGAATTCGATGCCACCATAGAGATCCGTCGATCCGTGCTGAACCGCTATCGTCGTCAATGCCGATCATGCCAAGCACAAGGCCAATGCGCCACGCTGAAGGCTGATACTAACCGAACCGCTTGGCCGTAGCGCTCAGCCAGCGGCGGATATCCTGGCCACTGCAATGCTGGCCTGCGCACCGAAAAACTTCAAGATGCAGGAACCGAAGTCTGGTTCGCAAGACAGCAATTTCGATCTGGCTCATTACCGGGTCGTATATCCGCCGTCGATGACCAGAACCTCGCCGGTGACATAACTCGAGGCTGGTGAGCACAAAAAGAGGGCCGCGGCAGCAACTTCATCTGGCTCGCCCACACGCCCCATAGGCGTCATGTCACGCCAGACAGGGAACCACTCCGGGTTCTCGATACCGCCTCGAGACATTTCTGTGTCGATGTATCCAGGGGCAAGGGCATTGACGCGGATGTTCTCAGCGGCGAGTTCACTCGCCAAACTCTTTGTCATCATATGAACCGCAGCCTTAGAGGCATTATATGCGACCTGGTTTTGAGGGATATTCGATGCAATACCGGACATCGAACCGATGTTGAGTATCACCCCTGACTTCTGGGCACGCATTGGCGCGATCGCAGCGCGGCAGGCTCGGAAGACGGCATCGACGTTGAGGCTCATAACTTTGCGCCACGTATCGTCATCGAAGTCCGCACTATCCCCATGGATGGCGACGCCTGCGTTGTTGACGAGGATATCGAGTCTGCCATTGCGCTCTAGCACCTGCTGGATCAACATATTTGCGGAAGTTTCGACCCGCATGTCAGCGGCAATGAACTCAAACTCGATCCCAGCGTCCGAAAGTGCGTCACTGGCATCTTGAACAGATGTCCGAGCACTTATTACAACTCGCGCGCCAGCTTCACCGAGTGCCTTTGCGATAGCCAGCCCGATGCCCCGCGTGCCGCCTGTGATTAGCGCAACCTTTCCATCAAGGCGAAATCTTTCAAGTATCATACGTGATCTCCCTATGCTGAAACCAGTCGGCGTCGCCTCTGTCCGAGGCCTTCGCTTCCACGTTCGAGTTGACGCGCATGACCTGTCGTCATGAACACCTGCCCGCTACGCGACCAGCCTGTTTTGAAGATAGAGTTCGAGCGTCTTTGCGGTACCCTTTTCCCACAATGTGTTTAGAGCATGAGCGAAGCGGGTGCGGAAGAGGTCTGAGTTTGCGACGTCGCCGAAAATGTCGCTCAAGGCGAGGAACGCCATCGGGTCGTCCTTTGCCTTGATCGCGGCCGCCTGCAGGCGTTCGGCGCTGGCGTCGTTGAAGACGATCTGCTTGCCGCTGTCCGAGGTTCCGTAGAAGTAGCGGCACCACAAAGCGGAAACCAGCGACAGACCGACGATGTCGAGGCCTTGGGCGAGACGGTCGGCGGTCGAGGGCAGGATGAACTTCGGTTGCCGGTTGGAGCCGTCCTGCGCCAGACGCGGAATGGTGTCGCCGATCTTCGGGTTGAGAAAGCGGCGCTCGATCAGGTCGAAGTACTCGTTGAGATCGGTGTCGGGCACTGGCGGAATGATCGGGATGA
>CAJYTK010000003.1 GCA_913777615.1 uncultured Agrobacterium sp.
ATCAACCCGCGTGATGCGGTGCTGCGCAGCCGGAATGGCTCCGCACCGCAACCCGCCGCTACCGCCCCGAATACAGCAACCCAAAACCGCTGGAGCGAACTCAAAACTGGATAAAACTTGGGGGCAAGGTCACTTAAACCAAACAGCCTCCGGCAAACCCGGCGCGGTTCACGGACACACTCAAGCCTTGGATAGAGGTGGCAGAGTTTCCTGAGTTCGACGCGCGATATTTGCATCACTGACGGAGAATATTTGATCTCGGCCGGAAACAATTTTGTGTTAAACTGCCAAGAGCTTTGATCTCACGTGATTAAACGCATCGGAATTTGCTACCGACTCAAAATGACTGAGAAGATGATTTCTGATCAGTACCTCACTTGCGTTGGGTAGCTTCGGAAACAATCGACGAGCGATCGTCCTACACCATCCGATTAAAATAAAAAAAATCGAATGGCCGCAGTAGTACCTTGGAAAAACTTTACCAAAAGGCTCAAAATTGATCTTTTTCCGCCCGGCTGTCAGGTGCTTTAATCCTGATACGATCTGATTGATGTCAAAGCTTAATTTTGCTCCACTTTCTTCAAACAGTAGATGTTTAGGGTTACTTCTATTAATTAGATTATTTCCATTCGCCCCATAAGAAATGTCCATCCTTAGGAGCCACTCCCCTATTTTGGTTAGCGACCGGTAATACTGGCTAAATGCTCTCTTAATTAGTTTTGAATTGACGGGTTCACTCGAAAGAAACTTGACTACGCTGACAGCCGACGCAGCGGTGAAAAAATCGTTCTCGAAACTATACCCGTACGTGTATATAATGTTAGCATGTTCGACACCTTCACCGCTAACAACTTCATAATCGCTGTCTCGGCAAACGAGTACGTTCTTGATCGAACCATTCGCTATACCAGCAACAATATCGGTTAGGTTTTTAACACCGTCTCTTTTTTTAAGATCGATCCTTAGTTCGGGCCTAAAGACTTCAAACATCGTTTTCCAGTATTTTACATCAGATTTTCCTTCAATGTAGACTGTGTAGTCAACTTTCAAAAATCTTTTGTAATTTGATATTCCTGCATTGCTCCGACGAAAGCTCAAAGAATGTGCTCCTCGAGCTCGATAATGTCTGCTTCATTTTCGCCTACGATATCGGGGGAGTGCGTTGCAAAGATGATCTGAACTCTGCCGCTAAGTAGTCTAATGCTTTCGACTAGAGCAGACTGCCAAGCAACGTGCAGTGACAATTCCGGCTCATCAGCGATCAAAACGAACGGTCTTTGCTCGAAAAGCAAGACTTCGCCAAGCATTACGAATAGCTGTTTCTCGCCTGAAGAAAGTACGTCGGGTCCAAACGGCTTACCAGACTGCGTAACGATTTCGATTTCATTCCGATCAGTAATTCGAACGGTCTTTCTCGTAAATAGATCGTCAAGTATCGAGATGAACATGCTGCGGTGGAAATATATATCCTTTCTGGTCTTCTGAAGCTGCCTCCAGTCGTGGACCAAACGATGAATACGCTGATTATCAATTAGCGATACGAAATCCGTTTGACTAAGACTCTCACTGCTCTCCCTTTTAATTTTAGAAACAGCTGTTTTTACGTTTTCGAAGTGAGAAACGATGGAACGCCTGTATTTTGCGCGATCCATATTGAACTCTTTAAATATAGCTTCAAGTTCTGCTTGCTCAGCTACAAGGTCCACAATGTCGGTCGTAAGAGGCGCTCTTCTATCGGCTTGATGGATAAGTGAGAGAAAAATTTTCTCTTGAAACAAGTCCGTTTCCCGTTGAGCCTTTGCTTGAAGTGAAGAGAAATAGGTTGCGAAATCTTTCTTGACCTGCTCGAGTTTTGCTTCAACAGAGGCTGGCATCCTCTCATCGAACTCGAGTGCACGGGACGGCTGAAAGCGCCATAGCGGCAACCATGACAACTCTACTAAGCTTCGAAGTTGGTTCCTTAGGCTCGCATGGTTAAGGTCCTGAGAAGGTGCATTTCGCCGACGTCGAGCAAAAGCTATGTCTGCGAAATCTTCGAAGTCATACGTGTCTACTGCCCCCGATGTGCTCGTCTTTACAACGTATGTGATGTGCGAAAGATACTCATTCACAGAGGTCTTTTTGACCCGAATAATGGGCTTCTGGTTTTTCCCGAGGGTCTTGAGCGTAATTATAATCTCATCGAAGGCGATTTTGTTCAGAACATCGAAATCTAGTCTCAGGCACCCACTGAGTAGATTTATGAACGTCGTTTTACCTGAGCCATTCACTCCGATAATGAAGTTGTTTAGCGCTGAAAACCGCACATCTACGGACTTTTCGCCCCAGAATCCAGTTACCTGTACGCGCTCAATAATATTCGCCATTTTAGCTCTCTTTTACTCGCTCGTAGATTGCATAGAACAACGCCTACCGCAAGATTAGAGAGTCTTAAGCTAACAACTTTTCCTCAAATGGGCTTGGTCATATGACACACTCCCCAAGATCCCCAAAAAACAGTCTGATTATCTCACCGCCTTCACCTTCTCCCACCCCAACAAATGCTCGTTCTTGTCGAGCCAAGCCTTACGCCCCTCCCAGTCCGGCAGCACACGCCCAACAAAGTCCCAAAACTCCGATTGATGATTGCGGTGCTTCAGATGGCACATTTCGTGGACAACGGCGTATTCGAGCACCGGTTTAGGCGCGAAGATCAGGTGCCAGTTGAGATTGATCTGCCGGTCCTGGCCGCAGCTGCCCCACATGTGCTTCTGGTCTTTGATCCCCACCCCGCGCGGCTTCAATCCGTGGCGCTCGCCATGCTTGCGGACGAAGTCGCGGGCGTCGTCGCGCACACGGCGTTTGAGCCATAGCCGGAGAGCGCTTTCGATGATGGCATCGGATGACTCGGGGGACAGATCGGCGGGCTTGCGGATCTGGAAGCCGTTGCGGAAGCTGACCTCGACGAGGGAGCCGTCGAAGGGATCGATGGTGAGCCTCGTCATCCGCCCGCGATAGGGGATCTTGGCGCCGGTCACGAACTGGTAGACGCGTGTCTGGGCTTTGGCGCGCTCTTCCATATGCTGCATCGTCTGGATGATCCAGCCGCGCCGACGGTCCAGCACGGCACCTATCTGCTCATCACTGGCACCTTGAGGCACCAGCAGCTCGAAAGATTGTGGCGTCAGGCTGAGGCTCGCCTTTTTCGCCTTGGCCGATCGCCGAAGCGTGTATTCGATATCGCGATTGCCGATGCGATAGACGGGCATATCACTGCCTCGCGAAATGCTTGAGCGCGTAGGCCTCGATTTCCTGCGGAATTTCCTTGAGCTGGGTAAGTCCGGCATGATGCACCATGGAGCGAACCTTCTGGCGCAGGCTCTGGCGCAAACCATCTTTCTCCCACCAGTCGGCGGGTGCCGTTACCGGGTCGGTGTAAAGCTTCTCCAGCTGGATCGCCAGATCTGTTGCCTCGAGGTCAGACGTAAAATCGTTGAGGATCTGCACAATGCCGTAGGCGCCGGGAGAAAGGCCCGCCTCAACATGAGCCGCATCTTCAGCCGTGATGTCCATGGCCATTTCTTCCGCGGCCTTCAACTTTTCTGACCAGGAGAACTGCGCGCTTTCCAGCTTTTCCAAAAGCTGGCGCAGGCGGTCGGAAAATTTGCCATATTGATGCGGGCTGTCGTCGATGCGCTCGGTCACGGTCTTGCGCAGCTCGGTCGTCTTACGGATTGCCGCCGTCATCAGATCTTCCTCGGTCTTGTCGGCAGGATCGAAATCCTCCCAGAATTCCGGGTCGGTAATGTGGCGCAGCTTGACGGTGACGCTGAGACCCGTCGCCTCCAGATGCGTCTCCAGCATCTCGCGGATCTTCTCGCTGTAATTTATCTGGTCGAAGGCCTCGCGCTTTTCAAAATGCTGCGTGCCGTAGAGCAGGAAGTTCGCAATCCATTTCAGATCGGCGGTGAACTCAAGAACGCTCGGGTCCGGGCTCAGCGTCTCGTAGAGCGCAATGAAGCTGCGCGCCCTGGCCTTGAAGTCGAACCACTTATCCTCGGTGCCCAGCAGCATCACGAAGGCATCATATTCCGCCTTCAGCGCGTCCTTGTCGCTCGCCTTGCGCCTCAGCGGCTTCATCAGCGCGGCCGTGGCAGAATGTGCTGCGCGCAGTTGATTGCGCAAATCGTCCAGATTACGCATGGCGTTCTTCACGTCGTCGGCGCGATAGGAGGACAGTGCCTCCTCCAGATGGCCGGACACGCCGATGTAATCCACGATCAGCCCATTGCGCTTCTTTGCGTCGGATACGCGGTTGGTGCGGGCGATCGCCTGCAGCAGCCCGTGTTCCTTCAACGGCTTGTCCAGATACATGACGCTTTCAATCGGGCAGTCGAAGCCGGTCAGAAGCTTGTCGCAGACGATGAGGAATTGCGGATCTTCGCCCTTGCGGCCAAAGGCCTTCTTTGCCAGCTTTTCGGCCTCGGCATCCAGATAATTCGCCTTCAATGCGGTGCGGATGGCCTGTTTGTGGGCGTCCTCACTCGGCTTGCCGTCTTCCTGATTGACAGAATATACGCAGGCAGACATGGCGTCGGCCTGGCGAAGCGCCTCTTCGGACGCCACGCCCTGCGCCACCAAATCATCGGCAATGACCTTGGTCAGTGCCTGCTTGTAGAGGATCACCGCCTCGCGATCGATGGCGACGATCTGCGCCTTGAAGCCATCAGGCTGGGCATATTGCTTGAAATGCGTCCAGATGTCGTAGGCGATCAGCTTGATGCGGCGCGGATGCTTGACCAGATCCTCGATCTGCACGCCGCGCTTCTTGATCTCGTTGAGCTTGTCATCATCAAACTCGGCAAACCAAGTTTCGAAAAGTATGTCGATCTTCGCCTCATCGATATGCCAGTCGGTCTTGCGGCCGGTATAGTAGATCGGCACCGTTGCGCCATCGGCGACGGCGTCGTCGATGCCGTATTTGTCGAGATAGCCTTCGCCCGGCACGCCAAAATTCTCGTAGGTGTTCTTGTCGTCCTTCTTCACCGGCGTGCCGGTAAAGCCGAAGAAGCGGGCGTTCGGCAGGGTCGCGCGCAGGTAGGCGCCGAGATCCTTTTCCTGGGTCCGGTGCGCCTCGTCCACCATCACGATCCAGTTTTCCGAATTGGCAATCGCCTCTTTCGAGCCCTGGAATTTGAAGATGGTGGAAAGCGCCGTATGCCCGTCCTTGCCGCTGCGGATCAGCGCGTGCAGATCCCTGATGCTTTCGATCGCCGTCGGGTTCGGCAGGCCGCAGGCGACAAAGGTGCCGCTGATCTGGGAATGCAGATCCACCCGGTCGGTCAGCACCAGAATATTCGGATTGGTGAGCCGCTCGGACTGAATCGTCCGGTGCGTCTTCAGCTTCAGCGCGGCAAACACCATGGTCAGCGATTTGCCGCTGCCTTGGGTGTGCCAGATCAGCCCTTGGCGGTGCTTGCCCTCGATTACCCGCTCAACGATGCGATTGACGGCGCGGAACTGCTGGTAGCGGCAGATTTTCTTGACCGTGCCGGTCTCTGTCTTCTCGAAAACCACGTAATGCGCGATCAGGTCCAGCAGCCGGCTCGGCTCCAACAGGCAGCAGAGGCCCTTGGCGAGCGTGTCGGGAAAATCACCCTCCACCTTCGGCCACGGGTCACGCCATTCGGCGTAATACTTCGAGCCGGAGCCGGTGGCGCCATAGAGCACCAGCGCGCCATCGGTGACGATATTGAAGACATTGGAGAAGAACAGGCGCGGAATGTCCTGCTCATATTGCCTGATCTGCTCAAAGGCCTCGCCGGTCTTATCCTTCACATTCAGCGGGCTTTTCGCCTCGATCACGACAAGCGGGATGCCGTTCACATAAACAACGACATCCGGCTTGCGCGTATTCTCCGCCTTTACCCTGAGCTGATGTGTGACGGTGAACTGGTTACTGCCGGGGTCGAGAAAATCGATCACCCGCAGCGTCTGGCGCGTCTCTTGGCCGGTCACCTTGCGGGCATAATCGCCGCGCAGCACTTTCAGCCAGGCTTCATTGTCGCTGATCGCCGCAAGCTCGCCATAGGCCGCCTCGGCAGAAGCGCGGTCGATCCCATTGATGCGCATCAGCGCCTCGACCAGATGCGGGCGAAACAGAACCTGATTTTCGCCATCGCGTAAGGTGGCGTGCTCCACCGGCATCACAAAGCCATAGCCCATGGCCTTCATGTGCTCGATCGTTGGGCGCTCGGCAAAATGCCATTCGGGACCGTGGCTCATGGGCGCTTACTCCGCAGCCATGGGCAGGGCGTCGGAGACGCGCTTGCGACCGGTTAGGAGGTCAGACATCAGGGCGAATTTGCAACCCTCAAGGCGCGATAAGCTCTCCTCGTTGCTGTATAGCGCCACATCCAGCGACCTGAGGGTGGACGTCAAGTGCAACTGAACATCTCGGGGAGCCACAGGTATAGGTAGCTCACGAACATCTCCCACTCGCAGATGGCCGACTGTAGAACCGCCAGCCCGCCGGAACATCTCCTTTTTTACCGGCCCAGACTGGAGCGCATACAATAGGAAGTCGGAGCTAACCCGAGATGTGTCTGGGCGCAGGAACATCATCCGTTGCCCAAGACAAAACGCCATTGCAGGGGCCATGCAGACTTCGCCATATGGAGCCTCTCGGGTGAAAAGAATATCGCCTGCTCTAGGTATCCCCTTCGCCGTCCATTCTTGAAAGCTCTGCTTATCAGTGAACTGAAGTCCTTCATATCGAAAGCGACCGTTACGAACGTTTGGCGTTCGGACAACTGCGTAACCATCTTCGGTCACTGGAGGAGTGCGATTTTTGCAGTCGATGATGCTCTCGCATATGCTTGAAGCAGGTTCTACCGACCATCCTTCGAAGGTGTCATTTGCAGTTGACGGTCCGGCAGCCTGATCCTCAGGGAACGAGGTCGAAAGGATCTCGGAGCGGACCTTTCTGGTCTGCTCGATCACCGCCCGCGTTGCCGCAATGGCCTCATCGACGCTGGACAGGATTTCCGCTATGCCTCGCTGTTCGTGCAGTGGAGGGAGAGGAAACTCAAAGTCTGCCATGTCCTTCCAGGACGTCCGAGGCATCTTTGTGCCAGCAGCAGACTTGATGGCATAGTCGAAGGCTTCATCGGAACTTACCCGATAGAACGCGAACTCAGGCGTCATGCGCTCACTTGGACGGATAACCAGGATGTCTGTCGATGCGATCCCCGAGAAATCAACAAGTGCTGTTTTCTTCAAGTTCGGTCGAAGCTTTCCAAACAAGACATCGCCGGCGCGAAAGCGCGTCTTGATGCTTTGAAGGCCGTCCGACACGCCGATGTCCAGAAGCCTGCCAGTTCCTTGGCCCACCTGTTCAAGGCCGACATAAGGTTCAGCATGCTCACCCGGCTCCCACTTCTCCGCGACGTTCAAGGCCGCAGCGCCAAGCTTTACCGGTGTCCACCCGTCTGGCACCTCACGCGACATAACCAAGCTCCCGCAGAAAGCCCATCATCCGCGCTTCTGCCGCATCCCGCTCGGCCTGAAGCTCGACCAGCTTTTCCACTTCCGCCGAAACATCCACCTCTGCGGCCTCTTCGCCCAGATGCACATAGCGGCTGATATTGAGGTTGAAGTCATTCGCCTCGATCTCGCTGACTGGCACGATCCGCGCTAGCCGCTCGACATCGGCAAAGTCACCATAGGCCTTCGCCAGCGTGGCGACATTGGCTTCCGAGAGATGATTCTGCGACTTGCCTTCTAAAAACTGCTCTCCCCCGTTGACGATCAGAATCTTGCCCTTGTGCGCCGCCGGCTTCTGCTTGCGCAGAATGAGTATGCAGGCCGGAATGCCCGCGCCGTAAAACAGGTTGGGTGCCAGGCCGATGACGGCCTCGATCAAATCATCCTTGATCAGCCCCTCGCGGATCTTGCCCTCGGCTCCGCCGCGAAACAGCACGCCATGCGGCAGCACCACGCCGCAGATGCCGTCTTCCTTGAGGCTCGCCACCATATGCTGCACGAAGGCGAGGTCGCCATAGGATTTCGGCGGGCAGCCATAGCGGTCGCGGCCATAGGCATCACCCTTCGACCAGACATCATGGCCCCAGCTTTTCAGCGAAAAGGGCGGGTTGGCTAGCACCCGGTCGAAGGTGCGGATGGCCTTCACGCTATCGCCGGTCAGATGTTTCGGCTCCAGCAGCGTATCGCCGCGCGCCACCTGCGCATCGTCGATATCATGCAGGAACAGGTTCATCTGGCAGATGGCCCAGGTATTGAGGTTGCGCTCCTGACCGAACAGCGACAGGCTTTTGGGGTTCTTGCCCTGCCGCTCCAGGTGATGCACCGCCTCCAGGAGCATGCCGCCCGAGCCGCAGGTGGGATCATAGATCGACATGCCTTCTTGAGGCTTCAGGCATTCGACGATCAGCCGCACCACCATCTTCGGCGTGTAGAACTCGCCACCCTTCTTGCCGGCGTCATCGGCAAACTGGGCAATCAGATATTCATAGGCCTGGCCCAGCACATCCGGCTCGACATCGGAATTCCGCAGCCGATAGGTCTCGAAATGCTGCAGCAGCCTTTCCAGCATGGCATCCGGAAAGCGCTCCTTGTTGTTGAAATCGACATCCTGGAAAACGCCGCGCAGCTTCATGTTCGCGTCTTCAATGGCACGGAAGGCAGCGTTCAGATGCGTGCCGATATCGGTGGTGTGCTTGCGCACATCCTTCCAGAAATGGCCCTTGGGAATATCGAAGCGGTGCTCATCCGGATCAGCGGCCAGATCCGCATCGTGATAGCGCGCCAGCCGTTCCTCATACTCCTCCTCCCAGACATCCGAGAGGCGCTTGAAAAACAGAAGGCCGAAAATGTAGTGTTTGTAATCGCCGGAATCGATCGATCCCCGCAGGATATCCGCTGCCCGCCAGAGATGGTTTTCCAGCTGCGAAAGGCTCAAAGTCGTCACGTATGTATTCCCCGTCATGCGTCCGCGCAAACACTAGACAGATTGAGACACTCTGGCAATTTGTCTGGACAACGCTTGAAAGGCGAATAGAAGGCTCTTTGCAACTTTGGTCGTTTGTCGGAGCGAATATTGAGCGATATAAAGCTATTTTCTTTCAATGGCCCAAACGTAACTGAACTCGCCGGTGCTGCGGTCCAGGTCGAGAAGTCACTTCAAAAGCTATTTGAAGCGAATTTGGAAGCTTTGCTCGGGATCCGATTTCTTGCCAGTGAACATTCAACCGGTGCAGTGCATGGCGGCAGGATTGATACGCTGGGCGTAGACGAGGACAATTCGCCAGTCATTATCGAATACAAGCGTTCGGTGAATGAGAATGTTATCAATCAAGGGCTCTTTTATCTTGATTGGTTGCTCGATCATCGCAAGGAATTTCAATGGCTGGTGATGGAGCGTCTGGGGCCGGAAGTAGCTAAAGCTGTCGATTGGACTGCACCGCGTCTGCTTTGTATCGCCGGCGATTTCACGCGGTATGATGAGCATGCAGTCAAGCAGATTGCCCGAAACATCGAACTTATCCGTTACCGTAAGTTTGGCGAGAATTTGCTAATGATCGAACTCGTGCATGCGCCCAAGTCAGCCAGGACTTTCGGGCCGGTGGTCAGTAAGGCTACAACGACAGAGGCCTCCCCCAAGGTCGAGTCGGACGACAGCGATCCCTATTGGAGAAATCGAATGTCCTATCGACTCTCCCAGTCTTCGAGCGAATTGCGCGACATTTACGACGCCGTGCAACAATTTATCTTGGGGCTCGGTGACGACGTGCAGGTGAAAGAGTTACAACAATATACAGGATTTAAGCGGCTCAAAAATTTCGTGTGCCTGCAGATCTATCCGCAGGCACGCAGTGTGGTGGCATACCTTAAAGTGAATCCGTCCGCAGTTGAACTCGAGGAAGGCTTCTCTCGGGACGTGAGGAATATTGGTCATCACGGGACAGGAGATCTAGAGCTTTCGTTGAAGTCGATGTTGGATTTTGAGAAAGCACAAGCGCTGCTGCGGCGGGCGTATGAAGAAGGGTAGCCTGTCTTAAGACCAACGCTACGGAGAAATCTCTGTGGTCAACTTTATCACCTATGGAAATTGTATCAGACTTGCTGCAAGTCTATCTTTAGTTGATCGCGGTAAAATTGTAAGGCAGCTCGTAAATGGATTTCTTTATTAGGTTTCTCGATGTTGCTGCGTGGCCGATCGTCGCCATCATCGGGATAATGGTTTTAGGTCCTGGCGGTGTTCTACTGGCGTTTACAGACCGTTTGGGCCGGTCCATCAGCGATTTCACGCGAGCTATTCCAGAATTGAAGGAGACGGCGTCTGTTCTTCGCTCCGATACCGAAACCTTGGTTGCAAAAGCACAAGAGATAACCACGAGGTTCTCTGAAGAGTATAAGGGACTGGAGGACCGAATCGACCGTCTTTCTAAACGTATCTCTGACCAACTCACAGAAGTCCGGGAAGCGCTGGACGAGATGGATAAATCAAGGATTGTCGAGGTCCAGGAGGAGATAAATAGGGTTGTCGATAGCTCACTGCCTGATGAGGAAAGTGTCATAGTAGCTACTGAATCAGAGCCATCTGCCGATGAGATGATGGATATTCTAAAAGGCGAATGGGACACCCTTGTTGAGACACTTAGAGAACGGTTAGGTAATCCAGAATACTTCGATCGCCGTCAGATCGGTGCGATGGCTTGGCGGCTTTCCCACGGGAGACGAACGAACAAAATCAGCAAAGAAGATGCTGAACTAATCGCCGAGCTTCACTCGCAATTTAAGCGCTTCACGCGTCTATCATCTTCGAAAGACGAGTGGCTGACAGGAGATGTGTTCTCCTCGTTCCTTAGTGGCATCCGCAAGGCACAGGGTGCGTTGTCCGTCTAGGTCATATTGACACACACGCGGCGCAATTTATCGCTTAGCTAACCTGATCAGCATGGCGCCATGGCTGTGGCTATGAACGGCCCGCTTACCACAGCGCGCCGGAGAGGTGGCAGAGTGGTCGAATGCACCGCACTCGAAATGCGGCGTACCTGCAACGGCATCCTACGCCAGATACTTATTTATTGCGTTTTGGCGAAACAAACGCAGCGCGCCCTCAGAAGGCGGTAAGCGGCAAGCTGAGACCGTTCAGCCCGTCTAATTCCAGGGCATGAGTGCATCGATATCGCTGCTGGGCCATCCTTTGGCGATGCGCTCGAGGGTTTGGGTGAGCCAGGCCTCCGGATCGACGTCGTTTATCTCGGCTGTTTATACCGACTGGCGAACGATGCCGAATGCCTCTTCTGATAATAACGGTCTATCGGGCGTTCCCGGCAGGTTTGGCCGGGTGCCGGTGGATGACACCCGGCATATTTCTCATGGTGAGAGGGCGTTCAGGAATTCCAGAAGCCGGTCGCTTGGTCGAAATCGCTCGGCCTTGACGCGTTCGTACGGCTTCAGCTTTGCGAGTGCAGATTCCTTCAGTTCGAGATGTGCATGAAGATAGGTCAGCGTCGTTTCCATCGCCTCATGGCCCAGCCACAGGGCAATGATCGAGCGACGCCAGCTTGTAGCAACTCCATGGCGGCGGAGTGCCGCAAGACATGGGGTGACACCCGCTTCGACCGAAGCGAGGCGCATTGCTCACGTGCTCTGGCAACATACTTGTTCCAGCAGTGCCTGTACGCCGTCAGCGCTGAGCTTGCCACCGTGTATGTTGGGAAAGAGCGCCGTTGCGCTCCGCTTTCTGTCTCGTCAGCGAAGATACGCGCAGCCTTCTTGATCTCGGCGAGGATGTAGTCGGCCAGGATATCAAGTTCAAAGCCGAGCTTACCCATCCACTGAGCCATCAGCTTCCGGTCAAGCTCCACCTTGTCGCGGGCATAGATTGCCTCCTGCCGACAGAGCGGAAGGCTATCGGCATACTTCGAGACGGCGATCTGCGCGAGAAGCGCTTCCGTCGGAATGCCCGCCTCGATAATGTGCGGGGGTGCGGCGGCCTGAATGACGCCGTCTTCATTTTTGAAGGCATACTTCGGTCGGCGTGTAACGATGACGCGGAACTTCGCCGGCACGACGTCAAGTCGCTCCGAGACGTCTTCTCCGATCAGCACCTTCTGTTTGTCGACGTGTTCGGGCAGTTCATCCGGCTCGATCACCACTTCGACCCGCTCAAGATGAGGAGCAAAGCCCTTACGCGGTCTCGGCGGACGCTTTTCGGTATCGGCTGCACCCTTGTTCACCTTGGCCCGAATCGCCGCGATACCGGTCTCGATTTCCTCGAAGACAAAGGCCTGCTTCTCATCATCGATGCCAGGAGAGCCGAGCTTTTTCGATCGCCGGCCGAAACAGGCACGATCGAAGGCTTTCAGGACCTGGGTCAGTCGTTCCATGAGTTCATCAGCATCGGCGTTTCTGGCTTTTAGGTCTGCGACCTCGCTCAAGAGCATCGGTGCGCGCTGCCTTCTCGGCCATGGCAAGGACCATAGCTTTCAAAGTCACTATATCATCCAGGAGCTGCAGATCGGGCGGCGTCATGACGTCTACTAGAACATATTTGCTCCGATTTTCCTGCCCTTTCAGGGGGTTGATACACTTTGCCGCAGGCATTTACCCAACAATCTCCGGCGGCTTCACCGCCACCGAGCGCACCCGTTTCCAGTCCATGCCGTCAACGAGCGCCATGTGCCGGGCACGGTTGAGCTGGACTTGGTTGTGGCCTATCGGCGGCCAGCAAAACTGCGCCTTCTCCAGTCGCTTGGCGTAAAGGCAAACCCCGGATTTATCCCGCCAGGCGATCTTGATCCGGTCGGCCCGTTTGGCCCGGAAGACATAAAGCGAGCCGTTGAACGGATCACTGCCAGTATCCCGCACCAGCGACAGCAGGCTGTCCGGCCCTTTGCGGAAGTCGATGGGATGGCTGGCCAGGAAGACCTTTACACCTGCGGGGATCATGCTGAGCGAACCGCCCGGATCACGCGCTGCAGATGCGCTTCTTCGATATGCCGGCCGACCCGCACGACGATACCGTCAATGACGATTTCGACAACGGGGTTGGCGTCAGGTGCGACGCTCTGCGGATCAACTGCCGCTGGTGCCTCTCCAGGCTTATCACTGGCCAACAGCTCTCTACGCCAGCGGTAGAGTTGAGATGGCAAGATACCGATCTGCCGCGCCACGGCCGACATGTTCAAACCAGGCTGACAGATCTGCTCAACCGCTGTCTCATTAAATTCGTCAGACCAGAACCGTCGCAACTGTAGCGGGGACCCGTCCAGGCGATCGGGCACCGCCTCGATCATTCGCATCAACCCAAAGCAAGCCGCAGGTCCAGACATAGATCCTCACATCCAAAGAACTCGTATGCCCGAAATACCTTACTCAGCATCAGACCCGCCAGATGGAGTCTCCTTGCCGCTTCCTTTCGATTTGACGGTCGTCATGGTTCGCCTTCATCATGAGGCAGCGCCAGCTCCGGCTGGACCCGCTTTTAGAGGTAACGGGTATCGACGCGATTGCGGGGCGGCCGCTGATATTCGCGGTTGCACCTCAATCTCGCCGTGCCATCCAGTGAGTAAAGTCCGCTTCCTGAACACGCGTCTGTCCTTTTGTACAGCCAGACCTGAGCCAACCCAAGTTTTTAAGCTTCCGGCGTACTGGGCAAAGGCAACACGCAGCATCACCAAACTACTGTTTATAATAACGCTAAGTAAGTGGGGATTTAGCGTTTCCGAAGAAGTTATACACATCAGCTTTTTCGATGTCAGTCGGCTCTTGCGTTAAGGTATCTTCATAGGCTGTGATGTGATCCAAGACTTTCTGAGAGGTCTCCTCGTTGTATTCAAGGGCCGAACCTACCTCTGACTCAATACTTTCAACTGCGCTTAAAGTTGCCTCTTTGACACGCGCGCTCACCGGCTCGTCAAAAACCTCGGCAAAAATATCTTTGCCTTCTTCTTCCAGGTACGGCGAACCTTTAAAATATCGACTGAGGAAATACGCTATCTCCCGCTTTTCTTCGACAGAGAAATCTACCAGCGCTTCGTTGAGATCAATCATCGTGTCACCCGATCTTGATGACGTCAAATGCCGTCGTAGGCACGTCCGCCACGATGTATTCTTGCGACAAAGGGTTTGCCCTCGCCTTCACCGGAACCGCCTGAACATATGGCAAGACATCGGACTTTGGTAGTACACACAATATAGGTCTAAAATGTTCAGGAGTGGCCATTTTGCAAATAGCCAATATTTCGTCTCTTTGACCCATATCAATCTTACCGCGCTTCAGCATGACATCTGCACCCCGACGTATGCCAAGTCGTTTGACTTTAATGATGGTACCATGAAGGTCACCGCCATCAACCTCGCGCTTCAAATCTTGATAAATCTGCAATGGGGATGAGCTGGGCGGCACCGTGAAAACCGGCGTCGCCATGTCTGACCCGAAGTATGGTGTGCACCATGTATAGTGTAGACCCCCATAGAACCGCATATTTATGTTATACGCAAGGAACGTTATAGTAGAATATAGTACAGGTTTGTCGATAGTTGGCGCAGACATATCCGCGATGATCCCATATGAGCATATGCACGCAGTCGTAGAGCGCTGAATGCGAGACGTTATAAATAACATACAAGCCACAGCCCCCAACGGATGGCAAGCTCGCATTTATTGGGGATTGAGCTTAGATTGAAATCGCTCTGGTCACAAAGACCCTTGGGTGGGCGATCTTACTGGTTATACCAAGTAGCATAGGATGGTTGCACGGGACGCCGCGCCAAAAGCGCGAGAAGCATACCAGTGCGGCGGGAGCCCCGTTACGGATGAATGGAGGACGCCTGCTTCCATAAACAACCGTAGCAACCTAAAACGTCGGCTCGTGGGTCATCACGCCAAGTCCCTCGGGCCTTATGCTAACGGGAAACCGATTTCCAATTGTCGGGCGACATCCGGCTCGGTAAGTTCCTGCGCCGTCCGGGCTTCTCGCGATGATGCGGCCGCGAAGAGCTGCAGAGGTTCGTCCCGCAATGCCTTCAGCGCGGCGCCCTAGCCGGAAGCAGGGATGGAAGCCGTCAGCATCGGCGGTCTGAGTGAGGGCCACAACTGGGACGCCCCGTGCTGCAGAGATCGTCAATCGAGGTGAACGCGCCCCCTGCCCATACTGCGACAAACCGGGCGGCATAGCAACTGGACAGGCCTTTCACCCCTAAGCATTTCCATTTCAGCTTAACTTTACGAGGGGCTGACAGCATTAGTTTCTCGACAGTATCGACGAGTTAAAGCCAGTCCGAGCCAACGCATGAAAGTCTGCTCTCGCCAGACCCGGCCATTCGCATGCCGTCAAGAAATCGTGCGACGAGATGACTCTGCTTTTCTGACGAACAGAAAAAGAAAATTAGCCCTTTTAAAGCGATCCCTAAATGACCATATTCAAATGCCTCTGGCGTGGGGACGCCATTTTCTTGGCGGGGCGATTGTCAAAAGCAGTTACGCCGCGGTGGCACGGTGACAGTTACCAATCCCGCTTCTTTTGGATCCATGCGGCATCGCTGCTGGATCCGGGTCGGCCTGAGGTGGTTGAGGTCACCTTCGAGGCCGACGGCCCGAAGGCCTTCGACGACGTCGTTGTCCGCTACGAGCCTGGCCGCCCGCGGGCTTCAGGACCGGGCCGCGTCACCGTCGACTATCATCAAATCAAGTGGCACGTCGACGCGAGCGGCCGGTTTGGCTTCAAGGATTTGACCGATCCCGCCTTCATCGGAGCGACGTCAGTCTCCATTCTTGAACGGCTGAAGACGGCGAAGGAGAAGGCGGAGGACGGCGCCGCCTTTCATCTCATCACCACTGACCGCGTTGCCGACGGCGACCAGCTCGGCGAGCTGATCTCGCAGGTGGATGGATTACTACGACTTCAGATCCTGAAAGAGGGGAAGACCGCCAGAAGCAGGATGGGTGAGGTGCGCGAGTGCTGGCGCGAACACCTCGGACTGTCCTCCGATGACGAGCTCTATGCCCTGCTCGATAGCCTCCATATCACCGAGGGTCACTCGTCCCTCGAGAAGCTGCGCCACGAGGTCAGCCTGAACTTCCGGCTCGTAGGTCTGGTCGGCGCCGAGAGCGAGACCGCGTTCATCTACGACGAGGCAGCCAAGCAACTCCTAATCAAACAGGTGAACCGCTTCGACCGGACGAGCTTCCAGCAGTGGTGCGAGACCGAGAAGTGGTTCTCGCCGAAGATTGTCATCGCGCGTCGCAGCGTCGCCCTCGCCACCTTCTTTTCCCGCCCAACCCCCGCGCATATGCGCGGCGCGGACGAGGAGAGCACGTTGAGCCTGGTGGATCGGTTCGAGGGTCGTCATCTGCGCGAAGGCGTCGCATGGTCTGACCTGAAGACCCCCATCGTCGACTTCCTAAAGACGAGGCTAGCCGAGCAGCCGGCAATGCGGCTATTCCTCGAGGCGCATTCTTCCGTGGCGTTCCTCGCCGGGTCGGCGCTGCGCTTCAAGGATGGTGCCGATGTCGAGATTGTGCAGAAGGGCGACCGAAACCCAGGCATCGTGTGGGACTCGACCGACGGAGCCGACGGTCCACCTCCCTTGATCAACAGCGAGATAATCGGGACAGGCAAGGATATCGCGTTGGCGATCGGCCTCACCCGCGACCCGACCGAGACGGTGAGGGCTTATGTCGGGCGTTGCCTGCCGGATGTGGGTACTATCCTGCACGTCTCGCCCGCCGGCGGCGTCAGCCAGAACGCCATCGTCGGTGGGCAGCACGCCGCGACCCTCGCGACGGCGATCGCCGACGCGGTCAGAGCGGTTCGGAAGCCGGCGGGCACAGTGCACGTCTTCCTGGTCGCGCCCAACGCCTTCTCGTTCATGCTCGGCCAGCAAGCCGAGGCCATGGGGCGCTGCATACCCTACGAGTTCGACTTCAGCGGCCAGACCGATGGCAGCTACCAGCCAACCTTCATCATTTGAGGTCTGTTTATGGAGCTTCGTCCCCAGTTCAACGAATTCCTGCAGGACATCCGTCCGAGCGAGCGCCACAAGGAGGAGTGGAAGCGCGGATCCAACACCCTGCGCACGCGCCTTCTGGCCGATCCCGACCTGGGGCCCCTCATCACCACCACGTTCCTGCAGGGCAGCGTCCGTCGCTCGACAGCTGTGCGGCCGACCGGTGGCAAGCGCTCCGACGTCGACGTGGTGGTCGTCACCACTATCGACCACAACGTCGAGACGCCGGCGGTTGCGATGAAGCGGTTCGAACCGTTCCTCGATCGCTTCTACGAGGGCAAGTGGGAGCAGCAGGACCGATCGTTCGGCATCGAGATGTCGTACGTCGATCTAGACCTCGTGATCACGGCGCTGCCGACGGAGCCCGACGCTAGGGCCGCCCTCCAGAAGCTATATCGCAGCCAGGCGGTGCAGACCGACGAATCGATCGAGGAGCGCAACGACTGGGTGCTCAACAAAAGCTGGGATCCCTCCCGGGCCAATGGCGGTCTGGTCGTTCTCGCCGAGGACGCATCGAACTGGCGGGACGATCCGCCCTGGTTGCCAGACCGGACCATCAAAGATTGGGGCCCGACCCATCCCCTTGCGCAGATCCAGTGGGCCGCCGAGAAAAACCGCCAGTGCTACGGCCACTATGTGAGCGTAGTCCGATCGATCAAATGGTGGCGGCACGAGCACGCGTCGGATCTGCCGAAGTATCCCAAGGGCTATCCGCTCGAGCACATGATCGGGCACGTGCTGCCAGACGGCATCACCTGCGTGGCTGAGGGCGTGGTGAAGGCCTTTGAGGGGCTCCGAGACACGTTTCGCCTCGAAGCCATGAACGGCATGGTCCCCACCCTACCCGACCATGGCGTGCCGAGCCATGACGTCCTCAAGCGGCTTTCAGCCGAAGACTTCGCAGCCTTCTACAAGGAGGCGGCGAAGGCGGCCGACCTTGCCCGGCGCGCCTATGACGAGCCGGACAGGGATGTGAGCGGATCGCTGTGGCAGGAGCTGCTGGGCAAATGTTTCCCGCTTCCGGGTCCGGGCGGTGGTGATCGGGACCGCGGGTTCACGACGCCGGCCGCGGCCGCGACGCCCCGTCAGTCGGGACGTTTCGCTTAGTGCATGCGCCCGCCGTCGATACTGACCGCAGCGCTCGAAGCGCTGCCGGAGGACCCTCGCTTCGAACTGACCGACAGCTGGACCGGTCGCGACGGCGGCGTCTGGTCCTTCCGCTTCCGCGCGCGCCTGACCGAGGCGCCGACGGCGTATGTGCCAGAGTGGACGGCGTGGCACCTCGTCGTCGTGGGTGATCTAGGCGACCCCGATATCCGCATTTATCCGGATGCGGTGGAGGGGATCGATACGACCTTCCCCCATCAGGACTACAACGGCGAGCCGCGGGACGGTCTCCCCTGGCGCACGGGCAAGCCGTGCCTTGAGCGGCCGGTGGCCGTCTTCCGCAGGGACGGCTGGGCCGGCGAGCCGTTCGAACTCGGCGAGCGACTGGTGTGGCGCATCGGCAGGCTTCTCGTCTGGATCGACGTGGCGGCGGCCGGGCGCCTCCTGGAGCCGGCCGATCCGGTCGAGCTGCCGGTCTATCCGGTGGCCGACACCACCACGGTGCTGGGCTTTAGGGAGACGTCCGAGGACCTGAACTGGTGGCAGGAGCAGGTCGATACCTGGGGCTTCGCGACGCTGTCCCGGATACCGGGTGCGCGCGGCACGGCCGTCATCGCCGACTTTATGGATCCGATGCGACGAAGCATCCGGCGCATCCCGTGGAGCGACGCCATACCCCTCGATGAGGGCCGCGTCGATGCGGTCTGGATGCTGCTGCCGCAGCTCATCACGTTCGAGCCGTGGCGGGCGGCGACGACCTGGAAGGAGCTCAGCCAGCTCTTCGGCAGCACCTCAATCGACCTGCCCGCGATTCTCGCCGACGCAGGAGCGAGGCTTCGCCGCATCCAGCGGCCGAAGCACGCCGGTCCTGTCCACCTCCTGATCGGGTTCCCGCTCGAGGAACGGATCGGCGGCGAGCATCAGCGGTTCCACTGGAGCGCTATCCGCGACATGCAGCTCTGCCGGCGCGATGACGTACGCAAGGGGTATTCCGACCTGCCGGGGGCGCGTCGGGCGCTGGATCGTGAACTGGCGCTGTCCCCGCGTCAGCTCGAATGGCGCCGCACGGCTAACTGGGCGCCCGACCAGCTCCGCAAGCGCGGCGAGGCCGAGGCAGCCATCCGGTCAAAGTCGGTCCTCGTCCTCGGCGTGGGCACGCTTGGGGCGGCAGTCGCGGAGAACCTGCTGCGCATGGGCGTCACGCGCATGGGGCTGGTGGACGACGACACGATGCTCGTTGCAAATCTGAGCAGACACCTCCTAACAATGGCGGATGCCGGGCACGGCAAGGCCGAACGCATGGCCGCGCGACTTAACATGGCTGCGCCCGACGCCCAGGTCGTCGCGTTGCCGTTCGCCTTCCCGCCCATGAAGCCGGCGGATGCTGAGCGTCTGGATGGGTGGGACGTAGTGATCGACTGCACCGCCTCGGACGCCGTGATGCGTGCGATGGGCGAGTTTCCTTGGGTGACGGAGCGCCTGTTCGTGAGCCTGTCGATGACGTGGCAGGCCAAGGGGCTGTTCGTCTACGCAGCCTCAGAAACCGGATTCCCGGCAATCGACGCCCAGGAGCGCTTCGCGGCGGCGTCGCCGCCGCCCGCGGGGGAGCAGTTGGGCGAAATGGAGGGCATCGGATGCTGGCACCCCGTCTTCCCCGCCACGGCCGACGACGTAAACCTGTGGGCCGCGATCGGTTCTAAGTTCGTTCGACGTGCCGTGATCGAGCGGCGCAAGACGGCGATTCTGTTCGTGCTAGGCGAGGACGGAAGCGTGGAGCGGCGGGATGCGTGAGCCGATCGAATTCCGCGAGGGCGGCATTGGCGGCGCGTCAATATGGGTGTCGCCCGCTGCGATCGCCTCGATTGTCGAAGCGTCGCGAGCGGCTAATCGTATCGAGACCGGCGGCATCCTAATTGGGCGCTACGGCCCGGAAGGCTGGGTCGCCGACATCGTCGAGGCTACGCCGAAGCCCAAGGGTTCGAGATCCGGCTTATTCTGGTTCCAGCGCTCGAGCACCGGGCTAACCTCCCTGCTGAATGACCGCTGGAGCAAAGGCCTGCACTATCTGGGGGAGTGGCATTCCCACCCAGGCGGTTCGCCTACGCCGAGTAGCTCCGATGTTCGCGCGATGCTCGCTGTCGCGGATGATGAGGCCTATCGCTGCGTTACACCTCTTCTGGTGATCCTCGGCGGAAGGCTTGATGCGGACTGGTCCCTGTCCGTGACGCTTTTCCGAGCGGGTCATGCGATCACGCTAAAACAGTGCCGTGGCGACGATGACGATAAAGTATAGAGCCATCCATGATCGCTGCTGGTGAGCATTCGAGATTGCGCCTGGTCCGATGTCAAATCGCTTTCGAACTTGAGATGGAGATTTTCGGTGAAGGATCGAAAGCGCTCGTGCATCGGCCACCTCACATAAGCTGGAAGGCCAGACGACAGGTCTCCTTCACTACGCCGACGCCTCCTCCTGAAAGATAGCAGAATCCGAAGGTTGGATCCGCTCCTTAAACCGATGGTAAACAAATCGATCGGCAGATCGCAGACTTCAACCCAAAATCTCTCGTTTGATCCGCGTTGTTGTTAAGCAGTCGCAACAGCGGACGCTCACCACTAGTGCTTTGGTCGAATTGGATTGTTGCATAAGGTCTCGCTGTTGCGTGTCTGCTTCGAAACGTTTCTACACAAGTTCGAACCGAATCTGCTGCGTACCTTCCCAAAGTGTCTTGTTACCAAGCACGGCCAAATTCTCGAGGTTAGACGTGATGGTGATGAAATGGTTGCCAGCGAGCTGTCCCATCTTGGATGAGAAATCGACACCGCCGTAAGCAAGCAAGATTTCCGTCTCGCTGATGCCACCGGGATAAAGGATGATGTGGCCAGGTGCGGGATGGCTGGTGTGGTTTTCATAGCCGACGCCGAAATTATAGTCTCCAAGTGGTACCCATACGCCCTCCCCTGACCAGCGAACATGCACGATCTGGCCTTCAAAAGGCAGACGTTCAATGAAAGCCTTGCAGGTCTCAGGGGCTTTTTCTGTTTCCAGCACGGCATCGAAAACGAATGGGCCAGCGGTGATTTTCAGTTTCATAAATTCAGCTCTCCAAATTGCTTAGATAGTTTTAGTTCTTTTGTTGCGGGCTGAGCGGTAGGTGCCATCGCCCTTTTTCCCGACGAGCGCGCCGTCACGAACCATTACCCGACCGCCGAGGATGACGGTGGTCGGCCAGCCCGTAATCTCGATACCTTCATAGGGCGAGTAATCGGCACCATCGTGCAGATCGGCATGGCGTATCGTGCGTTTGATGGTCGGGTCCCAAATGGCGATGTCGGCATCCGCACCGATCGAGATCGTGCCTTTTTCCGGGTAGAGCCCATAGGTCTTGGCATGATTGGTCGCCGAAAGCGCTACAAAGCGCGGCAAATCGATACGCCCCTTCATGACCCCTTCCGAAAAAAGGATAGGCAGGCGAGTTTCGACACCGGGAATACCGTTTGGAATATGACGAAAGCTTTCAAGTCCCTTCGGACTGCGCTTGCCGCGCTCGTCATCATAGCGGAACGGGCAGTGATCCGAAGAAAACAGATCGAAAATGCCGGTTTCAATACCTCTCCAGCATTCTTCCTGAGCAGCCTTGTCGCGGGGTGGAGGAGAGCAGACAAATTTCGCGCCCTCCCAATCCATGCCGTCCAGATCATCGGCCGTCAGCATCAAATATTGAGGGCATGTCTCGCCAACCACCTTGAGGCCACGAGATCGGGCTCTTGCGATTTCCTCCATCGCTTCGCCGTTGGAGACATGGACAATGACAATTGGCACATCAACGATTTCCGCAAGTGTTAGCGCCCGGTGTGTCGCCTCGCGTTCAACCGCCACCGGCCGTGTAGAGGCATGCGCTCGCGGAGCAACGTCACCCTCCGCCTCATGTCTTGCGATCAGAAAGCGGATAGCATCTTCATTTTCGCAATGGACCATGACAGTCGCGCCAGTCGATCGTGCAACGTCCAGCGTCTTTAGGATTTCTGCATCGTTGAGCCGAAGCCCCTCATAAGTCATGAAGACTTTGAAGGAAGAATAGCCGTCAGCAGCCAAAGCCGGAAGCTCCTGCCCAAGGAGACTATCCGTCGGATCCGAAACGATGAGATGAAAGCTCACATCGGTATAGCAGTTGCCTTCAGCGAGCTCGTGATAAGCATTAAGCGCCTCGCGCATCGGCTTATCCTTCTCCTGCAGGCAAAACGGCATAATCGTCGTATTGCCGCCGAAAAGGGCAGAACGGGTACCGCTTTCGAAATCGTCGGCCATGACGATGCCATCTCCCGAGGGCTGGGAGATATGGACATGGCTATCAATGCCACCCGGCAAAACATATTTGCCGCTGGCGTCGATTGTCTGGGCACCGCCGTCGAGCTTCTCGCCGATCTGGACGATTTTGCCGCCGAGAATGCCTATGTCGGCTTTGAAGATGTCGGAGGCGGTCGCTATGGTGCCACCCTTTACCACTAGGTCGAATTCGGTCATTTTAAACTCTCAATGGTGGAGGATCTTGCTGAGAAAGGCTTCTGTGCGCGGATTGTGACGATTACTGAAGAAATCTTCCGTTGCTCGGTCCTCGACAATTTCGCCCTGGTCGATGAAGATCATCCGTGTCGCGACTTTGCGTGCAAAACCCATCTCATGGGTAACAACCATCATCGTCATGCCTTCTTTGGCAAGGTCGGTCATTACATCCAACACTTCGGAAATCATTTCGGGATCGAGGGCTGACGTCGGCTCGTCGAACAGCATGGCTTTCGGGTTCATGGCAAGCGCCCGGGCTATCGCCACGCGCTGCTGCTGTCCCCCAGACAATTGGCCTGGATATTTGTGGGCATGCCCTGTCATCCCCACGCGATCCAGAAGATCCATCGATCGCCTTTTGGCAATGCTTTCGCTGCGATGAAGAACGATGCGCTGTGCAAGCATGATGTTTGCTTCGATTGTTAGGTGCGCAAAGAGTTCAAAGTTTTGAAACACCATACCAACACGAGAACGAAGATCAGGAAGATCAGTGCCGGGATCATTGACTTCGATGCCATCCACTCGGATAGACCCTTCCTGAATGGGCTCCAGCGCATTGACACATTTGATCAGGGTCGATTTGCCAGATCCGGACGGCCCACAGACCACGACCACTTCGCCCTTGGAAACACTCGTTGAGCAATTCTTGAGCACGGCAAAATTGCCATAGTATTTCGTGACGCCGGTGATTTCGATCATGATCGAACTCCCTGAAAACGGTTGATGGAAAAGGCCGACAAATCGCGCCCGCAGTCTTGGCCAAGGACGAGATTGGCCGTGAGTTGGCCTATGAGAGGCCCAAGCGTAAAGCCATTGGATGTGACTGCATTAAAGAAACCGGGCACATCTGGATGCTCTCCAAGGATCGGCGCGCCGTCAATGTTGATGTTCATGGCAGCCCAACTGCGGATGACGTGTAGTTTTCGCAAACCCGGGACAACGTGCTGCGCCACCCAAAGATTCCCCTCCAGGCTGGAAAACATCGGGCGAGGATGGCTGTGGACAGGATCGAGACCAGCCGTCCAACCTCCGCCGATCAAAAAATTCCCATTGGCAGCCTGCTTGAGCGTCAAATGACGATCGGCATGGGCAACCAGATGCGAAATAGCTGGCGCGGCAGCCTCGGTCACCACCATCTGCAGCGGCGCCCCGAACACGGGAATGTCCAGCCCCAGCATTGCCCCTACGCGCGAAGCAAAAGCACCGGCAGCATTCACGATGCGGCCTGCCCGTAGCGGTCCCCGCGAGGTTTCGATAATAAATCCTGACCCTTCGCGGCGGATCGACAGCACTGCGGTTCGATCCAATACGCGAGCACCAGCGGCCACAGCGCCGTCATACACGTGTCGCGTCGCGACAAGCGGGTTGATCTTCCCTTCCATTGGACAATATGCGGCTCCAATCATCAACGGAGAAAGCGCGGGCTCTAGCTTCCGTAAATCTTCAGCGCCAATCACATGACAATCGATGCCATTTTCGCGTTCAACTCGAGTCTTCTCCTCAAGGAAGCGCATGTGTGCTTCGGTCTCGGCAACCATCAGGCCGCCCGTGATCTTCATCTCAAAATCGCGACCGAGCTTTTTTTCCAGCATCTGCCATAGCGAAATGGAGTCTCGCTGCAACGGAAGCGTTTTTGCGGCTGGCCCTCCACCTGCTTCTGCGCGAGCTCCGTGATCGAATGACAACAATTGCGCATGCAGGCTGCCAGCATTCCCGCCCGATGCCAGCCCGCCAGGAAAGCCACGTTCCAACACCACGACATCTTCGCCAGCTTCTGCCAGAAACAAGGCGCTCGAAAGTCCGGCAATTCCCGCGCCGATGACAACGGTGGACGCTTCTCTCATCGGTAGCGGTTCGGAATGGTGCAATGGCGGACGTGCGGGCAACAGTGCTCGTCTATGCCCTCCCCATTCCGGCTTCTCAATCGCAAGTGCCGCAAGCGGCACCGGACGTAGTGGCATCTGCGGTGCAAGCAGGCCGTCGGTCTCGCTCCTGGGTCGGCCGGTCAATTCTGTGAGCGTCCGGCCACAGTAGCGGCTTTGGCAGCGTCCCATCCCGGCACGGGTCAGGCGCTTCATTGTTGCGATGTCCAGCGGACCCTCAACAGCAAGACGCTTTAGGGTACCTATTGCAACACTTTCGCACCGGCAGGCGAGCGCGGTGTCTGCGAGTTCCAATGGTGTTGGCGCTGGCGCAAACAATCGCCAAAGCGCTGCTTGAAACGCTTTGGCGCGCGCAAGTTTTTTCTTTGCTGTGGTGTCTGTCTGGGGCTTCAGCCCGAGCGTGGCGGCGATCGCCAGACCGGCAAGCCTACCTTCAGCCATTGCCAGGTGGGCACCACCAAAACGCACAGCTTCTCCGACGATATGGATGTGAGGCAGCGAACTTTCGCCATCCTCGGCACAATCTGCCGTGAGGGTGCCATTCTCGGTTACGCGATGGGCACAACCGAGCAGCCGCGACAACTCGTTGGACGAGGTAAAATGTCCCCCCAACAAAACGGTATCGACTTCGAAAGTTGAGTCGGCCCCAAGACTGGAAACCGTCGCCGCCTCTACCCTGCCATCACCTTTGATGTCCGATATTTGCGCGTTCCAGGCGAGCTTGACACCTGCTCGCTCCAATCTTGCGATCTCTTTCATGCCTTTGAGGGCAAGTGCCGCGTCATGGCGAAAAACATTAAATGCTTCGACTGGTCTGCTCCATGGTGCGCCTGCCTGCTCCACCAGACAGACGACGTCACCGCCCGCCTTGAGGATCTCGCTTGCGACCTGAAAATTGAGAGGACCGTTCCCGGCAATCAGAATGCGCCGGCCAGGAAGCGTGCCATAGCTGCGAACCAGGGTTTGTGCAGCCCCTGCCGTCATGACGCCTGGCAGCGTCCAACCCTTGATGGCCGGCGGTCGCTCAAAAGCCCCGGTGCCGATGACAAGCATCGTAGGTCGGCAATAGAAAACACCATCATGGCCCAGGCAGGAAATTACTGCTCGTCCATCTTCTCCGTGAGCCGCGCCCCAGACCGTCACGCCTGACAGAATGGTCACGCCAAGCGAACGTACTCTTTCGATCAACGCAGCCCCATCTGCGGCCTGCCGGTCAGCGTTGAGCGCCAGGCGTGCTGCATCCGTGTTAGGCTGCTTGAAGAATTGGCCGCCCGATGTGTGCCGCTCGTCCACCACAGTTACAGAGGCCCCGGCTTCTGCCGCTGCCACCGCGGCAGCGAGACCACCCGGCCCCGCTCCAATGACCAGCAAGTCCATTTCGAACTCAGCAAGTTCTGTTGGGACAGACCTCAGGTCGGCGAGGTCAGTAGAAGTGATATCGGGACGCGCCTGCTGACGAGCGACGCGCATGCCGTCTCGGACAGGCGTCATACAGGCGCGCTGGCTGGTGCGGCTATCGACAGTTACAAGGCAATCGTGACACACACCCACGCCACAAAAAAGACCACGCTTCTTCCCGGCTGCATCAGTGGAGAAGTCGGCTCGATCCAGCGCGGTCAGCGCGGCGGCAACCGAAAGGCCCGGATCGACACGATGCGCAACGCCATCGAAATAGACGGTCACGCCTGCATCCTGGATGATCGAACCGGGCATCTGTTTTCTCCGGCTCAGTTCTGCGAAAAGCTTAAGCCGAAACGCTCGACCAAAGTCTTCATCGCGGCATCCTGATCTGATGGCAACGGCAGACGCGGTGGGAGCGGCGATCCTGCGGCAAATCCCATGTGATTCAGCAGGGCCTTGGAACCAGCGACATAGGCCTGCCCACCGACCGCCTGAATGATGGGAAGCCACTCCAGATAAAGCGCACGCGCTTCATCGTACTTCTTCTCATCGGCTGCTAGTGTGAAGATACGTGACATTGCTGCTGGCGCCACATTGGATGCAACGGCTACCCAGCCCTGCGCACCCATGACGAAAGATTCAAAGCCGAGAATACCGCCGAAAGGAGTCAATTTGTCACCAGCCAGGCGAACGATATCGCGGATACGCGTGACTTCTAGGGTCGATTCCTTGACATAGTCGCAGCCTTCAATCTCGGCGATGCGAGCGAGAAGTTCGGGCTTCATGTCCACATTCGACGTTGCAGGGTTGTTGTAGACCATGATCGGAATGGAAATCGAGCGGGCGATGGTTTGGTAATGTGTTACCAGTTCGTCGTCGGTTGGTGTCGAGTAGAATGGCGGGATTATCATCACGCCATCCGCGCCCAGTGCCTCGGCCTTGCAGCTCAAGCGAACCGCTTCACGGGTATCTTCAGCACCTGTTCCGATCAGAACTGGTACGCGCCCGGCGGCGCTCTGGATGACCGTGCGGGCGACGTCGTCCCAATCCTGATCGGATAGTGAAAGGAACTCTCCTGTCGAACCAAGAGGAATGAGTCCATGGACGCCCTCCCGGATCTGCCAATCCGTAAAAGCAGCGAGTGCTGGCAAATTGACTTTCCCATCTGCGTCGATGGGAGTGATCATCACGGTAAAGACACCACGAAACGGCTTTGGCATGCAGTAAGTCCTTTATTGAATATCAGCGCTTTTCGCTGAGCTGTAGCGGAGCTGTGGACTGGCCGAAGCGCCTTTCGATATGCCGCTGCACAAAGTCCCAGAGGGTCGTGAGAAGAAGATAATAGATGGCAGCCACGGCGAAGAGTTCGAGCACCATGAACTTTTCCTGGATCAGCACCTGGGTGCGCCGTAGCAGTTCCTCCATTGAAATGACGGAGGTAACGGATGTCGTTTTCAGCAGACCATTGACCGAGTTACCAAGGGGCGGGATGATGACCTTGAACGCCTGCGGCATGACGATGTGGCGCATGATTTGACGCTCGGTCATGCCTAAAGCTCTCGCCGCACGCGCTTGTCCTGCAGGAACTGCCTCGATGCCGGACCGGATGATCTCCGCCAGATATGCTGCTTCGTTCAAAGCCAGTCCGATCAACGCGGCTTGTACAACGGAGAACTTGATCCCGAGCTGCGGTAATGCGGTATAGAGCACGATCAATTGCACGAGCAGCGGCGTGCCACGGAACAGCCAGATATAGAACCACCCGATGCACCTGATAAGCCTTAGCTTGGATCGGCGCATGAGGGCCACGACAAAGCCGAGTAGTAGGCCGAACACAAGTGAGACGCAGGTCAGCCAGATCGTGGTGACAACACCTCCGAGGATGAAGGGATTGACGAGATAGTCGAAGAAGCCAGACCAGTTCCAGTACGACATGGAGGGACCTTTAATGCTAAGGAGATGCCGGACGAGCCGGCATCCATCAGAATGATGAACCGTTCAGATCAGCGGCCTGGACCCTTGACTGAGTAGTCGCCTGCGATCATCGGCAGGCCGTAGCTGTCGAAAAGTTTTCCCAACGAACCATCTGTCTTCATGTCTTTGAGGACGCCGGATACCGCGTCTGCAAGTTTCGCATTCTTAAACGCAACGGCAACCGGTGCTGGATAAAGACCGCTGACGGCACGACGAAAATCGCCACGGCTATCATATTCCTTTGCGACACCATCGATTGAGACAACACCCTCGACTTGACCGGCGCGCAGCGCCTGGAAGGCTAGCGCGAAATTATCGAAGGTCTGAATGACGAGCCCTGTTTTGCCGGCGGCTTTGAGTTCAGCGTCAAGAGCACGGGTCTTCGTTTCTTCGAAGCCGCCGAGCTCGACGCCGACACGCAGACCATCAAGCCCATCCTTGTCCTTCACCGTCGTATTGCTCGTCGCCACCGAAACGCTGATGGCCTGATCCTCGTAGGGGATCATTTGCATGATGGCCGCGCGCTCTTTCGTGAAGAATATTCCAGTGTTGATCATATCCCATCGGCCAGCCTGAAGACCGGGGATCATCGCCGAGAATTCGATACGGACATATTCAGGCGTAAGGCAAAGCCGCTTGGCGATTTCTTTGCCAAGTTCGACCCGCATGCCTTTGAGCTCCCCGGTGGAATCGACGAACTGCATCGGCGGTAATGTTGGATTAACCGACATTGTCAGCGTCCCAGGCTTGACCAATTCGGAATCGGGAATCTTAGGCGTGCAGCTCTGCGCAAACGCCGACGCTGCCGTGGAGAGTAATAGAAGGGAGGCAATGGAGATGGTGCGGAATGACATGATGACCCTCTGGTTTTTTCGATCTTCTTGTGGACCTGAACAACGATGCTTGTTGATTTCGCATTCATTTGGTATACCACTTTCATACACAATCATTTGCCGTATGCAACATCTTTCCGCCAAGGCAGTCAAAAATTGAAATATCTGAGGTTTGGGATAGGCTGGCTCGGCTCAGTACGTCGAAAGGACGTTCTCGCGCACCCGTTCAAGATGCAACGTCATAGCCACGCGGGCGGCATCCGCATCGCGGTCCATCAGTGCTTTTACGATGCCCTGATGGTCAGCAAGACCCGGCTTCCGCTGGGCGAGTTTTCGCTGGCGCTCGAAGATCGTGGTGTAGCGCCTCATTTGCAAGATGGTGTCCGCCATGAAGGGATTTCCACTGGCATCAGCAATGCCCTGGTGCAAAGCATCATCGAAGTTCCATACGAACTCGGGATCAGGATCTGGATCCAACTCTATGTCTCGAAGCATCGCAGCGAGGTCTGCGACTGTCTCAGCCGTTATTCCCTTGCACGCTTGCGCCGCCGCACTTGGCTCAACGAGCATTCGCATCGCCACGCTGTTCAGGTAGTCGGACAGGGTGACGATACGCACCGTGAGAACGCCCTTCGCGTTGCGCGCAAGAAGCCCCTGCCCTTCAAGACGTCCCAACGCATCACGCATTGGCGAACGAGAGACGCCCAGTCGCGCCGCAAGCCTGCGCTCCTGCACCACAGCACCACCCGCCATTTGCGCGGAGAGGATTTCCCCGAGCAGTGCAGAATAGGTCTCATCTGCAAGGCTTCGTTCCGCCGTGACCTGACCGTTCATGCGATTTACTCCCCGGTAGTTGACAATATCGAGCGGTATGGACCATGGCTGAAAACAAGAAAAGCCTTTGGGGCAACATCAACTGGGAATAGACCAATAGCTGCCTGGAGGCTGATGCGCTTTGACACAAACAGACACTGATCCTGGCATAGGAAAACGGTCCAAAGACGCAGGCCACAAGCTTGCCGCCCTCGCGTATAACGCTGTTTCTGACATGATCCGCCACCGTCGTCTTGGAGGCGGCCACGTTATCATCGAAGCGCAGCTTGCCGAGATGCTCGGTGTGTCGCGCACGCCCCTGCGTGAAGCTTTGCAGCGGCTGGAAGGTGAAGGCTTGGTTCACAAAGGCGACGGCCGCAACTACGTGGTGCGACACGTCGATATCGGAGAATACATCCAGAGCCTGAAGCTACGTCTGTTGATCGAACCACACGCGGCTGTACAGGCCATGCCAAGCATACCCGGTCGCAAACTCGTCGAGGTGCGGCGCGAAATTGACGAGCTTATGGGCGCTACTGCGTACCATACGGATGCCCACTGGTTTTCAGACGACCACTTGCATAACCTGATAATCGACCATTGTGGCAACGAAGTTATGGCAGGTGTTTTACGCAATCTGCGAGCCGCCACGCGCCTCTTTGAAATCGGCCAGTTGAAAGACCGCCTGACACCAGATTCTACGGAACATCTTGCCATCATCGACGCCTTGCAGCGCAACGACCCCGGCGCGGCGTTTGAAGCAACGAAAGCGCACATTGAGAGCCTCATTGAGTTTGCGCGAATGCACCTCATCACCAATGAGTGAGCTTTCTCTGTAAAGCACGCTACATGCGGCGGCCTTGCGTCTTTCTAAGTACTTGGGCATGGGGATTGGCGATTGGTTGGAGAGATCAGAAACGCGAGTGGACAAAAGTGAAGGCAGCGATGATACACCGCATGTGTTTTTCAAATTGTCCTGAAGTCAAATCATCTCCTGAATGTGCCCGCTATTGCCGCTTGAGAAGAACTTACGTGCTTTATAGGGGTATTCCGCCTTTCCTGCTCGGATCGTTGTGAAACTTGGAACGCGATGTTTCTGCAAGGTGACAACGCAAATGAAGTCGAGTACGTCCGCCGCCGGGCATCGAAGTGTAAAAAGACCGGAAGCTTATCGCTCCACCTCCGTCGACCGACCTCTCGATTACAGTTCTGCTGCGACCTTGTTCAATGTGGGTACCTTCTAAGCGTCGATGAAACGAACGACTTCCTTCTCAGTTGTCGCCCCTCTCAGGAAGAAAGCCAAAATACACCGTATCTCGCACAAGGATGGCGATCATCAAATTCGGTTACGAAAGAGCCCCATTGAGATGACGAGGGCTCTTACTTACTTGTTGTGGCCATTAGTGAGCGTTGCCGAGCTTTCTGATCGCTTCCACGTCCTGCGTGGTTACCGCAGAAGCTTTGTTCGTCCACGCGTTGCGCAGGAAGGTGGCAAGCGTTGCGATCTCCTCGTCGGACACGCGATCCTCGTAGCCCTGCATTCTCACCTTCATGGGGCGTTTTTCAGTTGAGGGAAGCTCTGCACCATGGAGGATCACGCTAATCAGGCCTTTGCTAGACTTCGCTGTCACCAGTGAGTTTCCGTCAAGTTCCGGGAATATTTCCGGCGCACCCTTACCGTTCACGAGGTGACATCCACCGCAATTGTCCAGATAGAGCCGCGCTCCGAGCGGCATGTCAGGTCCAGCGCTCGACAAGAGTTCTTCCGTCGGCGTTGGCGCGTCGGCCGATTTTGCGGCCTGTTGTCCAGGCGTCCCGATCTTCGTCAGGAAGCTTGCTATCGCCCGATTGTCATCTTGCGTCAGGTACTGAGTGGAATCGCGCACCACCAGCATCATTTCTCCTGTTGCCGTTGAATGAGCGTTGCGAGCGGTGGCAAGATAAGCTGCCGTCTCCTCGACTCCCCATTTTTGTGGACCGCTGCTAGGGCCTCTGAGATCCGGAGCCGTGTAGTTGTCGATTTCACCACCCGAGAGGAAGCTCTTGTACGTCTCGTCGATACCATCCTGCGTCATCAGCACCGAGCGTGGGCTGTGACAGGCGGCGCAGTGACCCGGCCCTTCGACCAGATATTTGCCACGGTTAAAAATGGCGTCTTCTGCTGTGTTGGGTGCAAATCCGGCTTCGCCACGCAAAGCAACCCAGTTCCATGCACGCAGACCAAATCGCATATTGAAAGGAAATGCGAGTTTCGTTGGCTCGACTTTATTCGAGACAGGCTTCACCTCATGCATGAAGTAGTCGTAGAGCGAAACTACGTCTTCTTCCGTTAGCTTGCGGTAATTCTCATACGGCATGGCGGGATAAAGATGCGTGCCGTTCGGCGTCACACCATCATAGAGAACGGCACGAAAATCGTCGAGCGTATAGCTCCCGATACCGGTTTCCTTGTCAGGCGTGATGTTGGTGGTCCAGATTGTTCCCATCGGGCTCTGGATCGCACGACCGCCTGCAAAGGGTGTTCCACCCTCATTCGTGTGACAGGCCATGCAATCGCTGGCACGCATGAGGTATTCCCCACGACCTTCTGCTGGCTTGAAATTTGCTGCCAGTTCAGCAGTTGCTTCCGTGCGCTGAACGGGCACGAAAATGAAGGCGAGAAGACAAGCAATGCCAACGAGGACGAGAGCGGCGAGAACTTTGAGAAGCGTTTTCATGGTGGCACTCCTCAAACTAGTGGCCGTGGGTTGGGAAGGTAGTCCTTGCGGATATGCTCAGCTGCCCAATAGGCGAGACCACCCACCATGCCGGTGGGGTTATACTGCGTATTCTGCGGAAATGCCCCGGCGCCAAGAACGAAGATATTGTGCTTGTCCCAGGCCTGAAGGTACCGGTTGACCGCCGATGTCTTGGGATCGTCGCCCATTACGGAGCCGCCGACATTGTGCGTGGTTTGATAGGGCCTGACATCATACATGGCACCTTCCTTCTTGAAGCCTTCCTGCATGGATGTCGGGTTGAGAGCCTTCGCAATCGGCTCGATCTTCGACTTCATGAATTGGGTCATGCGAATGTCATTGGCATTCCAGTTGAACGTCATGCGCATCAAGGGACGCCCGTGCCGGTCCTTGTAGGTCGGATCGAGATCGAGGTGATTGCCACGATAGGCCATATGGGACCCGTGCGAACCGATGGACATGGAGTGCCCGTACCATTCACCCACGGCCTGCTTCCACTTTGCGCCCCAGCTTGGGGTGCCTGCTGGAAGCGCCATGGAGCGGATCGGTTGACCATTCGATTGCCCGGCGGAGATGTAGGAGCCGCCAATGAAGCCTTCCCGACCGAAATCGATGTTATCGATACCGAAATCATCGATGGTCATGCCATTGGCACCAGTGCCGATGAATGGATTGAAAACCTCGTCCTTGAAAAACAGCGTGTAGCCACCATTCATCTGATAGGCATAGTTGCGGCCGGTAACGCCTTCTCCCGTATTGGGATCATAGGGCTGCCCGATGCCGGATAGCAGCATCAGGTGAACGTTGTGCAGCTGATAGGCAGCCAGAATTACCAGATCGGCAGGCTGGAAGACTTCCTCCTGCGCCTTTTCGTCGAAATAGGTCACGCCGGTCGCGGTCTTGCCATCCGGTGCCATTTCGATGCGCAACACTTCGCATTCCGTGCGATATTCGAAATTCGGCTTGCGCTTCAGGGCGTCAAGAATGGCGGTCTGCGGCGAAGATTTCGAATAGTTATAACAACCATAACGCTCGCAGAAGCCGCAATGATTACATGGGCCCATCTGCATGCCGTATTCGTTGACATAGGCTTGCGACGCTATACCGCCGGGGCGCGGAAACGGATGGTAGCCCATGGATTGAGTGACTTCACCGAACTTGGCTCCGTCCCAGGTCGTCGGCATAGGCGGCATGGGATAATCGCGGGAGCGTGGAGCCTCGAACGGATTACCGCCTTCGATCTTCTCACCCTTGATGTTACCAGCCTTGCCCGAGATGCCTGCAACCCGTTCGAAACGGTCGAAATAGGGCTCGAGCTCGTCATATGTGACCGGGTAATCCTGAATGGTCATATCTTCGGGGATAATGGTCGCCCCCCAACGTTCCTCGACATAGGATCGAAGACGATATTCTGACGTCATAGGACGCCAGTTGAGCCCGTTCCAGTGCGTGCCGGCACCGCCGACACCGATGCCCGGAAGGAAGGAGCCGAGGCTGCGATAGGGCAATGCCACCTCGGTCTCGCTCCGACGGATTGTCACTGTCGAGTTGCGCGGCTTTTGCATCATGCCGAGACGTACGCCGTATTTCAGCTCATCGATCATCTCAGGATATTGGAAATTGGGAACGGTATTCTGGTCATGACCGCGCTCGAGCGCGACGATCTCAAGCCCGTCCTGCGCAAGCTCCATGCCGAGGATCGATCCGGTCCAACCAAGACCGACGATGACGACATCTTTTTTCTTTTCAGTTCTAGCCATCGTTCATGCCCTCTCGCCGGAGATCGAAACCGGTCCCAGCGGATATTTGACGTTATGTTTGAGAACCCATTCCTTGTACGATCCACGCGCGCCGGGGAAACCGATATAGGTCCACGCCTGCATTTTATGGTTTCCGCCATACAGTGGATCGGCGAAATAACCCTCTTTGGTGTTTCCAAGCAGAATGGAGAAGAAATCACGCATTTCCGGATGAAGCTTCATTTCGTCTTTCTGAAGCGAGGTAAGCGCCTGATCCTGCGTCGCCTCATCCAGCTCCGCGAAAATCTTCCCATGTGTCGTGCGACACCATTCGTCAAATACCGGGATGGCTTGTTGATAAATCTGAAGCGGCGTCAGCGGTGTCTGCCAGCCACGCAACGGACTTGCGTCGGCCTCATGAGGACCTTCCATATACCAATCGGCAGCGCGACCGAAATCGCCAGCCAACTGCATATCGATAAAGACCGGGACACGTGTTTCGATGGCTCCGGGGCCCTCGCCCTCGGAAGGGATCAATCTTGCTACCGCTGCCACTACGAAAGCCCACTCGCTGGGCTTGAGACAGATAGGCGTGTACGCATCCAGCGCGACCGGCTCTAGTTGCTCCTCAGCCTTCAGCGGCACGGCTGCGAGTCCAGCGACTGCAGCACTTGCAGCGGACGCTTTAAGAAAATTTCGACGTGAAGGACGGCCTGGAAGGTCTCTCATAGGCAACTCGCTTTGTGACGGGCATCACTTGAAAATTGTTGTTTAGATCCATCGGGAAATGAGTCAGGTGGGCCGCTGCGGTTTATCGTCGCAGCGAAATCAGCGCAAGTTCACTTAGAACAAAAATCGTTCGTTCGTCGATTCGTGAGAATCTGGTTCCGTAATTCTTCTAAAATAAGCAACAATCTTTAAGACGCCTAGCGAAGCGTTCCGATCTGAAACCAACATACTCAAAGCATAGAGTATCTGTCTGACAACCATGCGGTACAACGTCAGATCGGCAAGTAGGCGGACTCACAATGCCCTCCGGCACGCGCTTCCAGAACGCGAATTGAGGCGCGCTGACGCCCAGAAGGCGCAACAGCATCCACCTCAGGAAGCTCGCTTTAACGCTCGCTCCTTATTGACTGGGGCGCTTTAGCGTCTGTTTGATATTCATCCGTTACCCCAGCGATTGCTCCTTACTGGAATGCAAAGCACCAGGCATGACGTTTTCAGGTATTGGGCAGACATAAGGGTCGTCGCCCCTTGCAGCTTTCCATTCTGCTGTTGCCTTGGCCAACAGACTCGGAGATGTTGCCAAATCAAGGCCCGTCGAAGCAAGAGCTTTAGCAGCATGCACCATTGCCTTATGGGCTGCACGGCTTCTGCCCTGCGCCACGACTTGCCATGTATGAGGGTTTGTTCCTATCGCCCAAGTTGGCGCCCAGCACTGTGCGGTAGGTGTCACACGGCTGACGTCGCCCACATCGGTAGATCCTGCTCGAAAATGGGAGTGCCCTTCGAAAGCACGCAATCCCAAATGTAGCGGCGTCGATCCGTCAATCTTCTCGTTGGAGAAGACATCATCCTTGATCTGATAAAGTTTGATGCTGCTCTTGATCGCTTCCTGCGTAAATGTGGCTTGGATTTTACGGGCGAACTCCATGTCTGCCTCATCAAACGGCACCGGCCCAATCGCCATCAGATTTTCGTGGATTGCGTTTTCAAGCGTGAGGTTCGGCAGCAAGTTTGTGGCGGCGGTGTCGAACACGATCTCCACCTCAGTTCCGGTCATCATGGCGGCACCGCGCGCGACCTGATCCACGCGCTCGGCCAGTGCCAGAGCCTGGGACATTTCGGGCGCGCGAATGAGATAAAGCACCTCTGCTTTTGCCTGAACCACGTTAGCGGCACGTCCGCCTGCATCGGTGATGGCATAATGCACGCGGCAATCCTGCGGCATGTGCTCGCGAAGGAAGTTGACACCGACATTCATCAGTTCGACGGCATCGAGAGCCGACCGCCCAAGATGAGCCGCATTGGCGGCATGCGCGGCAGTGCCTTTGAACCTATAGTAATACTCAAGTACCGCGAGGTTATTTGTCGATCTGACGCCATTGAATGGGGCTGGGTGCCAGGTCAGTGCGGCGTCCACATCGTCGAAGGCACCTGCCCGCACCATGAAGGTTTTTCCGGAACCGCCCTCCTCTCCAGGGCAACCATAATATCGAATTGTCCCCGGCAGACCGTTAGCCTCCAAATGTCTTGCCAGCGAGATTGCCGCGATGAGAGACCCGACTCCTAATAGGTTATGGCCGCAGCCGTGACCGCTGGCGCCCGGCTCACCTTCCCGTTGCTCATCGATGTCCGAAAGCTGGCTCATGCCTGCAAGAGCATCATATTCGCCAAGGAATGCGATGACAGGTTTGCCATGCCCGAATTGGCCGACAAATGCGGTTTCCATTCCCGCGATGCCTTCCTCAACGGAGAAACCATGCTGCTTCAATGTCTCAACAAGAAGTTTGGCTGATTTATATTCGTCGTACTTCAGTTCTGCCAGATCCCATATTTGATCACTTATGGATGTAAAATTAGGAGCTAGGTCGTCGATCGATTGCGTTAGTGATTTCAGGGCTGATTGATCTGGCATGCTGTTCCTCGAGACAAAGCGAAACCGGCACCGCGCATCGATGATGGCAGAGGGCTTCTGTGCATATGAAAGGCAACGCTTATTCGCCGTGCCTAATGACTGAATTATTTACCGACCGACACTTCCCAAAGCCGCGCGTTGGATTGCCAGACCGGCTGACCCTCAAGCGACTTGGTCGCTCCCCAAACGTCGATCATGTCGTAGAGGAAGATGCCTGGCATATCCTGCAACATGAGCTCGTGGAACTGGTCGAAGATTGCCTGACGCTTCTGCTGGTCGATTTCCGCATAAGCAGCCTTCATCAGTTCGATCGCCTTCGGATTATCCCACATGAGCGAAGCGTTCTTGTCCTTATCGCCCACATAGAAGCTGTACATCAACGCAGGATCGAGACGGGGTGCGACGGATTGCGAAATGATCTGGTAATTGCCAGAGCGGCGGCGATCAACCTGCGTTGCATAATCCAGAACTTCGATCTGCACGTTCAGACCGATCTTCTGCAACATCGCCTGAGCGATGACGGCTGCCGGGAAGCTGGGTACATTGCCACGCTTGTTGGCGATGATGTTGATTTGCTCACCCTTGTAGCCGGATGCTTCGAGTTCCTTTTTCGCCGCATCAAGATCGTAAGGAAGACGCTTCTTCTGTGTCTCGCTGAAGTAGATAGAGTCCGACGCCACCATCGAGCCGTTGGCCTTTCCGGTACCATTGGAGGCCGCAGCAACAAGCTCGTCCATGTCAAGCGCCATCGCGATTGCACGGCGAACCCCGGGTTTGCTCATGACGGGGTCGCGGGTCTGGATGTAGAAGAGGTTTTTGCCGTTGTTCTGCGAAATAATGACCTTGGCCTTTTCGCTCTTCTCAAACTCCGGAATGAGATCAGGCGAGATTTCCGCAGTGTCGAGCACACCCGATTGGAGACCTGCCTTCACAGTGGATGCATCGGGGATGACCATGAACTTGATGCCATCCACCAGTGGTCGCTTCGAGCCGACCATGCCATCCGGTTTGCCGTCATTAGCCGGAGACTGGTACTCATCGAACTTGGCCAAGTGGATGTATTCGCCCTTCTTCCACCCATCCCATTTGAACGGACCAGTTCCGATTGGCTTATCGAATGCACCTTCAGCGTTGAGGGAGTCTTTCGAGATCATGCCTGTGTAGCCGCACTCCGGCCGCGCCATCAGGCCGAGGAAAACCGCGGAGGGCTTATCGAGCGACATCGTGACGGTATGCGCATCGAGAGCCTTGATCGCTGTCACCTTCACCGTACCGCCGTCGAAATCCTTGATGCACGTCCACTTCGTGGCGGGGTCCATGTATCGGTTCCAGTTCCAAACGACGTCATCCGCGGTCAGCGGCTTGCCATTGTGAAACTTGACGTTCTGGCGAAGCTTGAATGTGTATGTCAGACCATCGCTCGAGGTTTCAACACTTTCCGCCAGCAAAGGCTTTACTTCGCCGTTGTTGGCGTAGCCCACGAGCCCTTCGACGATATGAAGGATGACGCCATCCGTATTCCCATCCCGGTTAACGCCGGGGATGTTGCTGCGAAGATCCGAGCTCTGCGCAATCACGATATCGCGCGCGTGGGTCGCGCCTGAAAGCGCCATCAATATAGTTCCAGCAAGAAGTAAGCTTTTCATTTTCTACCCTCTGTTATTGTTGGTCTTAATACTGTTGGCTCAAGCTCGAAAATCATCCCAGCAGACGCGCGAAAGGCGTCCGATGGTTTCGAGAGACATGGTGTATCCCGGTGTTCCATCCGGCATCTCCTGCGGCACCTGATCCGTGAAAGCGGTGATGATGTAGAGCGGTTGACCATCGCTGTAGACGATGCCCGCATTCATCCGGCCGCGCTTCCCTGTGCCGCCCTTGTGAGCGACGACCGTACCGAACGGCAGACGCGAAGGAATGGCGTATCGCAGAATCTGATTTTTCAGTGTCTGCAAGGCGTAGGCACTCAATTCTTTGGAGACGCCCAACCGCTTCGAAGCCTCTTCGGAACCCTGAGCATCGAGAATGGACTGAAGCAGGAACATTTGATCGCGCGCCGTCGTCGTCGTGACGGACTTTAAGGAATGATCGGGCGACAGAGCGAGCGGCGGGATCAGAAAGCGGTGATGCGTGCCTTCCATGCCGATTGCCTTGCAATAGCTGTCCACTTCATCCAGCGTCAGGCGCTCAAAGACCATCTTGGTGCAGACATTGTCGGAAAGCACCATCATGCCGGTGATGGCATCGCGAAGCGAAATCACGATCCCCGGCGTCAGATAGCGAAACATTCCGCTTGCGACTTCTTCGGCAAAGCGCGCCTCGTAGACAATCTGCTCATCCAGATCGAGCCTGCCATCTTGGACCGCGCTCAGGGCAGCCATCATGATCGAGGTCTTGCGGGTGCTGGCAGACGGAGTTTCCTCATCCGCTCCGCGTTCAAATATCTCGCCATTGCGCAGGTTCTTAATGCTGAAGCGCGTGACGAATGGCTGTCCATTACAGATCGCGTTCAGCCTTTCGGCGGTTGATCCGAGGTTGCCGGATGTCATGGGTGCTGTATTCATCGTCACGCCTCCAAGCGCCACTTGAGTTTCACGCCGCCAGTCTCGTTGAGATCGAGCGCGGGAATTGCCGAGAGAAGGCGCCGGGTGTAGGCCTCCTTCGGCATGTCGAAGATTGTGTTGCGGTCACCTTCCTCGATGATCCTGCCGTCCTGCATGACGATGACGCGATCAGCGACCTGTTCAACGACGCCGAGATCGTGGCTGATAAACAGGCAGGAGAAGCCATATCGTTTCTGCAAATCGGAAAAGAGCGAGAGCACCTGCGCGCGAACGGTCACGTCCAGCGCCGAAACGGGCTCGTCGGCAATGAGGAAGCGTGGTCGTCGCGCAATCGCTCTGGCAATGGCCACTCTCTGCCGCTGTCCGCCCGAAAGTTCATGCGGATAGCGAAGGGCGAATTCGGCGTCGAGACCAACTTCTTCCAACGTTTCGTAGGCGCGCTTCATCTTCGCCACCCGGTCTATTCCGGGAACGAGACGCAGGGCCTCCTCGACAAGAGCAAGGATTGTCATGCGAGGATCAAGTGAGGAATAGGGGTCCTGAAATACCATCTGGCAATTGAGACGATAATCGCGCCAGTCCTGATCACGCGTTCGGCCCTGGAAGAAAACCTCGCCCTCGGTTTCCTTGACGAGTCCGGCGATGGTTCGCCCCAAGGTCGTCTTGCCGGAGCCTGAACCACCCACCAGAGCCACGACTTCGCCTGCATGAATGTCAATCGAGACACCGTGCAGTGCGCGTTTTGGCTCGCCCTTCTTGAGAAACGATTTCCGTCCAGGATAATCCACGACGATGTTGCGGGCCGAAATCATCGGTGCGGATGTCATATCGATAGGCCTGACTTCACCGCGCACGGGCAAGGATGACAGAAGCTTGCGCGTGTAAGGGTGCTGGGGGAGTTCCAGTATCTGCTCAGTCGTACCGGCTTCAACGATAGAGCCCTTTTCCATAACGACGATCCGGTCTGTGTAGCGGGCCACCATAGGTAGGTCGTGGCTGATGAGAATTACCGCCGTGCCTTCTGCCTTCGTCAGTTCCACCATCAGTTCCATGACATCGCGCTGAATGACGGCATCCAGCGCCGTCGTTGGCTCATCGGCAATCAGCAATGCCGGTTTCAAAAGCATGACGGATGCCAGCATGATGCGTTGGCGCATGCCGCCGGAGAACTCATGTGGATAGGACGTCAGTGCTCGCTCAGGATCGCGTATGCCGACACGTTGCAGCATGGAGAGAATTTTCTCGCGCCTCGTGGAGGCTTGATCCTGCGTGTGCAGAGCCAGCCCCTCCTCCAGTTGCCGTCCAATGGTCATGGACGGGTTGAGCGAGGTCATGGGCTCCTGAAAAACTAGTCCGATCTCCGCACCACGAAGCGTGCGCAAATCCTTTTCACTGATGGTGGTGATGTCGCGGCCCTTGAAGATGACTCTGCCTGCCGTCTTGCGGATAACGGGCGGCAGCAGAGAAACCATCGCCCTCGTCGCGAGCGATTTTCCCGAACCGCTTTCGCCGACGATGCCGAAGATTTCACCCGGCGCGACATCGAAGCTGACATCCTTCACCACGCAAACATCACGGCGGACGATTTCCAGCGAAAGATTGCGGACGCTGAGAAGCTTTCCTTCAGTCATTTCAAACCTCTCATGCGTGGGTCGAGTTTGTCGCGCAGAGCATCTCCGAGAAGGTTGATGCCAAGCAATGTGAGTGCGATGCAGAGGCCAGGAAATAGTCCGAGCCAAACGGCCTGTTCGATGAATGGGCGACCTGCGGCCAGCATGTTGCCCCACGTGGGTGCCGGGGGTGGCACGCCAAGGCCGAGGAAACTCAAGGCACTTTCTGAAAGAACGGCCCAGCCGAACATCGAGGTTGCGAGTACGGTAATTGGGGCAAGGCAATTAGGCAGGATGTGTCTGAACATCGTGAAGATTTCGCCATTGCCCATCACGCGGGACGCTTCAACGAATTCGCGCTCCCGCAATGACAGGACTGCTCCCCGAACGACACGCGCCATCGATGGTGTATAGGCGATGCCCAGAGCGAAGATGATGCCATATTGATTTGCGCCGAACACGGCGAGAAGTCCGAGTGCCAGCAGAATGCCGGGAAATGCCAGCAGTGCATTGTTCACGGCCATGATTAGGCCATCGATCCAGCCACGGACATAGCCGCTGATCAGACCGATCAATGTACCAGCGACAACCGCGAAACCGACCGTAAGGCATCCGATCCAGACACTTGCACGTGCGCCTACCATAAGGCGGCTGAGCACATCTCGCCCGAATTCATCAGTGCCGAGGAGATGGAGTGAGCCGGGAGCAGCCAGTTTTGCCGTGAAGCTCAGCTTCATGGGATCGAAAGGCGTCCAGAAGAGGCTCAGGCCTGCGACGATGAGCAGAGCAGCGATGAGAACGCCGCCGATCAGGCCATTGAGAGAAACGTGTTTCATTCGGCCACCACGCGAGGATCAAAGAGTGGGTAAAGGAGATCGACAATCAGATTGACGATCACATAGGACATGGCGACGAAGAGGAGGCAGCCTTGAATTACGGGGTAATCGCGCTGGAAGATGCTATCGACCATCAGCCGACCAAGGCCCGGAATGGTGAACACCGTTTCGATGACGGCGATACCGCCAAGCAAATTCCCAAGGATCAGGCCGATCATCGTCCATGTTGGACCGAAGGCATTCTTGAAAGCGTGTTTCCATAGAACCGCCTGCTCCGAAAGTCCTTTGGCGCGGGCATGGGTGATGTAGTCCAGCCGCAGTACTTCCAGCGTGGAGGCACGGGCCATGCGGATCAGAACCCCAGCCTCATGGATGACGAGCGTCATTATGGGCAGGACCAGATACAGTAGACCGGACACGAAATTATCCGAGAGGGACACATATCCCAACACCGGCAGCCAGCCGAGCTTCAGCCCGAAGAAAAGGAGCAAAAGCAATCCAAGCCAGAAGGTCGGGATCGAAAGCAGCACTGTCGCCGTGCCGATCAGTACGAGGTCCGTCGCGCTGTTCTGGCGCCAGGCCGCGATCACACCGGCAGGCACTGCGATTAGGCTGGCCAGAATAACTGCGACGACGACGATCTCAGCCGAAACCATGAAGCGCGAAACAACCAGCGGTAGCACCGGCTCCTTGTTGACGATGGACTGGCCGAAATCGCCGCTCAGCACATTGCCCGCCCAAACAACGAATTGCTGAGGCAGTGACGTATCGAGACCAAGCTCTGTGCGCATCTCGGCGATCTGATCCGGTGTCGCCATGTCTCCCAGCATCAGAGCTGCCGGATCACCTGGGATGAATCGAATAAGAGCGAAGACTGTGATTGCGACGATCACCAATGTCGGGATCGCCATCAGCAATCGATGGATTATGAATCTTATCATCGGTTCCCCTGAACACGATTGTCGGGACCGGATCTACAAAGTCACCGGGTGTTATGCGTGAAACTATGACGGATCAAAAAAATGAGCGCAATATTATGCATTAACCTCATAGGCTAATGCATTATTTGCAGACGCAGGCGCGCGCAGCGATTGATCCCTGGCGTGTCGTCTACTCGTTGGATTGATGCTTTTGTGAGATTTCTATCTGGCGCTTGAGGGCGTCCATCAACGCTTTCGCTGCCAGAGAGGCAGACGTGCCAGAGGGGGTAGCGAGCGCAAATTCCTGCTTGGTGACCGGAACGAATGGACGCTGCACGATGGGAAGGTTTCGGTAGAGATTGGCAAAAAAGCTGCTCAATATGGCAACTCCCAGACCGTGAGCCACGTAGGAGCAGGCCGAACTGTTGGTATGAGTTTCGATTTTCACGTTCTGCCTCACGGCTTCTCGCGTAAAGGTCTGATCGAGCAGCATACGTGTCGGCCTTTGTCGACCTATGAGAATGAGCGGCACCCCACGCAGGTCCCGTGCACCAATTTCCTTCATCGACGCCAGTTCGTGACCTTCGGGCAGAACGCAAACGCTGGTGCCTGATGCAACGATTTCCATATCGATCCCAGGCAATGCGGGATGTTCATTGCGCAGAAAGCCGAAATCAATGACCTTCTGCTCAACCAGCCGCGCGATGTTGGATGTCGTTTCGAAAAAGGTTTCGATCCGGACCGAAGGATAATCACGCACGAATTCCTTCATCATCGCGGGCGCGAAATTCTCCCACATGCTGCTGGGAAGCCCTACCCGCACCAGTTCGGGCCCTTTCGCACCACTGCGGAGATCTTCCGCCAGTCCCGAAAACCTGTTCAATCCAAGCAGGATCGTTTCGGCATCTCGCGCCAGAATACTGGCTTCAGGCGTTGGAATTAGTCTGCCCTTATCCCGATCAAAAAGCCTCAGTTCCAAATCGGTCTCTAACTGCTGAAGAAGACGGCTTACGCCAGACTGGCTGAGCCCCATGCTCTTGGCGGTAGCGATGGTCGACCCTGTCGCGAGCAGGGTTTTCAGAACCTCGAGCTGTCTGAAATTTATCATGCCGTCGCCACTCCCTCGCCCGCCGATACGTAAATGCTTAAGCCCATTCCCGGATGTAGTTCAAGAACGGCAGAGCGATTTTCGGAAGCGGGGAAAGCTCGGAACTGACGATGGCGTAATCGACGGAGATTGTCGGTTCAAGCGGAACGAATGCCAGTGGCAAGGCCTGATATTCAAGCGCCAGCAATTCGCTGACGATTGCGATGCCCAGCCCTTCTGCCGCAAGTGTGCAGCCGCAACCAACGGAATGCGCTTCGATTGCCGGGCGGCGTCGAAGCCCTGCACGATAGAAGATCGCTTCCAGCTCATGACGGACTGCCCGCTCCCGGTTCAGAAGAATCAGATTCTCGGTCTTCAACTGTTCGACGTTGATCTTCTCCCGACCGGCAAGCGGATGGCTCTTACGGAGAACACAAATATTTTGCGTCGGCATGACGTGCTCTTCGCGAATTCCCGGCGTCGGCGACGGCAGGCGCGTGAAACCAAGATCGACCGCCCCTTCCGCTACCATCCGTTCTATTGCAAGATAATTCCCAGAGGCAATTTCGATTCTGACGGGACCTGCTTCGGCCAGAAATCTCTTGATCAGACGCGGCACAAGCGTTGCGGAAAGGCTCGCAGGAAATGCTATCCTCAACGGGATTTCCGTCGAGCGTCCCTCTTCCAGTTCCTGCGCCGTTATTTTCAGGGCCGTAAGCTTGTCCGCAATGGCGCGGATTTCCGGTCCCAGCTTCGAACCCTCACGTGTCATGGAGAGCCGGTTCTTATCCCGGTCGAACAACCGAACACCGAGATAAACTTCCAACTGGTGCAGAAGCCGGCTGGTATTGGATTGAGAAATACCGAGATCAACGGCAGCGGCAATGGTTGAGCCTGTGGCCGCAATCGCGTCGAAGGCCTGAATATGCTTGATGCTGATCTGGACGTCGCCCGACCTCTTCATTCTTGTTCTCCCGGATAACGTCACCCGTCATTTGCATAAGATTGCGCCGATAGACCTGCCCGTTCATAAATGCCGCTCCCTCTGAGATTTGCAAGGAAGCGCGTCAATGACAACCGTTCTCGAAAAGATTGCCGGCCAGCTCGTTTCAAGAACATCATTTTCAGCCGTTGCAATAGAGCGGGCAGAAGACGCGATTGTAGATACAATCGGCTGCATGATTGCGGGCGTGATTGACGCTGCCCCACTGTCCGTGGCCGCCGCTTTTTGCGACGAGATCACCGAAAGCGGCTCATCGCTGGTTTTCACAGGGGGCCGCGCATCGCGCTCTATCGCTGCCCTCATCAACGGCACTGCCGCCCACTGCCTGGACTTCGATGACAATTTTCATCCCGCACGCGCGCACGCATCAGCAGTTCTCGTGCCAGCACTTCTCTCTGTCGCAACAAGCAGCAACGAGTTCTCGGGGCATATGCTGGTCAGAGCATATCTCGCTGGGCTTGAAGCACAGGCATCCATTGGCTTCGGCGTCATCCCCTCCCACTATAATCGGGGCTGGCACGGAACCTCGACAATCGGCGGCATAGGAGCCGCCGCAGGTGTGGCCGTCCTTCTCGGACTTGACGAAGCTCAGATAGCAAACGCAATGAGCCTCGCCACAAGCATGGCCTCAGGTCTAAAAGGACAATTTGGCACCGGAGCAAAACCCTTTCACGCAGGCATCGCGGCTCGAAATGCGGTCGAGGCCGCGTTGCTTGCCCAATCGGATTTGGGCGGCAGGCTCGATATCCTCGAACGCCCGCAAGGCTTCCTTGATCTCTTCGGAGGCAACGAGGCGACTGGGTGGGCAGACCTCTCATGGAACGAGGAGCACATCATCGAAACCCGCGGTCTGGTCACGAAACTCCACCCATGCTGCGCATCTACTCACAGAGCCATTGACGCGGCCTTGGACCTCCGAAGGAAGCATGGATTTTCGCTTGATGACATCGAACGGATCGAGACGAAAGTCGGAAGATCCGCATTTGACAACCTTCCATACGTCGATCCCTCCGATGAAATGCAGGCGAGATTTTCCATGCAGTATTGCTTGGCCGTCGCGCTTTCGGGCGGAGGATTGTCGCTTCGTGACTTCACTCCTCAAGCTGCAACCCGGCCTGGTTTGCGCGTCCATATGTCGAAGATCACGATGAATTCTTACAGCGCAGAAGAAGAGCGCGGCGTTGAGCGCCTACCGCATCAAGTCCATATCTCGTTAAAGGATGGGCGTAGGTTCTCCACCGAGCGACTTCACGCCAAGGGTTCTATAGCTGCGCCTTTGAATGACGGGCAGAAGCTTGCAAAATTTGAGGATTGCGTTCGGTGGGCAGGACTCTCCACGGTGCATATCACCCACTCCGAATTGAAGGCCATTTGCTCCGGAAAGAGCGTGAGGGCCGCCGGCGATGATATGTTGCAAGCATTTTTTAGATCGCCCTGAACTCGCATCATCGCCTGTACCTGCCCTTTTAAGGCACGAAGCGGAAATTATTGCCGCTCGCCTGCCCTTCTGACTGATGCCCAAAGCCAGGGCACAAAGGTGGCATCCACGGTCGCTCGCGATGGGAAAACAGAGGGAATTTCCAGACCCTTCTTCTAAGCCGCTGAAATCATGTGAGAATCCAGGTTACCGAGCCATTTCTTCTTATCGCTGCCATATTGAAGTCATACGGGGCAGGTCCCGGCCAAGAGTTTTCGTAGGATGGAAACCCTGATTAAATCGACAGGACATACGGCCTGAGGACATCCACCGTTTCGGTTAGCCCGCATGCCTCCATCTCTAACAGTAACTGATCGGCGGACAGTTCCGGTTTTTAAATCTCAGTCGCATCCTTTGTATCGCTTGTACCGCCCTCCCCGTCTCCAGGGCTATGGTATCTGCGATAAAAGCATCGGCGGATTTTGCCTCAAGATTGAGAGGTTCCAGAATTGCCGAAGGAAAGTCCTTGAGATTTTCCGTTACTATTAAGTTCGCTTGCGTTTTCAGTGCCGCGGCAACGACGTGGGCGTCGCCCGGGTCCGGAAGTCTATCACACGACGGCAAATGTGCGGAGAAGTCGAGAACTGTGGCATCTTCGAATGCGCGTTCCATATATGATATCGCCTGAGCACTCTTTTCAGATGCATCGGCCGCCTCCCTGCCTACCAGCATCTTATGGATCGCGCCTCGTGTCTCGTCGAGAATGGGATGTGACCAACGGACGCGGAAGAATTCCTCTTCTGCCAGCGTTAGTAAGAGACTTCTCCGTAGTGTGTCGGCAAGCGTGCAGGCGTCTATGAGAGCGGTAAATCTGTTGGCGAACACGTTCTACAAAAGCTCCGCGTCCATTTTAGCCAGATCCCACAATGCGTTAGTCCGCTTCTCGTCCCTAGCTTTCTTGTATGCGAACAGATGTTCAGCCTGTATCCTTCGATGACGGCCTACCAGGGTGTGTTGGATTTCGCCCCTCTCAAGCAGAGTGATAATGAACGGCCGGGAGACGTCAAGGATGTCGGCAGCCTGCTGTGTCGTCAGCATTTGGCTTACCGGGACCAAGGCTACTGCATCGCCGCGACCGATATGTCGCAAGAGCTCCATGAGGAAGCCAAATACCGCTGGAGTAAGCGTAACCTTTACTGGCTCCCTCGTTGCATCATCCAAAAGCCGCAGCTTTGTACCCGTCGCATGTGCCGCGAGCACTTTGCGAAGCTGGTTTGCGCTGGCCTTTTCCCTGGCGGAAGGCAACCTTCCACCTAGTTCTTGCGCTGATGCTGGAATTGTCATGACTCGCTCTCCATGTTCGACAAATATAGATTATGACCTGAGCCCCTGAACTTCCTCCAGATTTTGGTAGAGTCCGTCGTATCAAGGATACGGACGGAATGAAGCATTCACGGTTCACGGACGAGCAGATCATCGGGATATTGAAAGAGCAGGAGAGCGGCATGCGGACGGCCGATGTCTGCCGCAAGCACGGGATATCCGAGGCGACCTTCTACAAATACAAGGCGAAGTTCGGCGGCATGGAGGTATCCGATGCCCGTAAGCTGAGGGCTCTGGAAGACGAGAACGCCAAGCTGAAGAAGCTGCTGGCTGAGAGCATGCTGGACAATGCCATTCTGAAGGATGTCGCTTCAAAAAAGTGGTGACGCCCGATGTGAAGTGGGATGCTGTGGCTCATGTCTGCAAACAACATGGGGTGAGCCAGCGTCGGGCGTGTGAGGTTCTGTCCGTTGATCGGTCGAGTGTGCGATATCGTAGCATTCGGCCGGATGACGCTGATATCCCTGAAGCAATGAAGCTGGTGGCGTCCGAGCGCCGTCGTTTCGGCTATCGCCGCATGCACGTCATGCTGGGTCGGCAGGGCATCATCATGAACCTGAAGAAACTGCGGCGTCTCTATCGCGAAGAGAAGCTGACGGTGCGCAAACGTGGTGGACGCAAACGGGCTTTGGGGACGAGACGCCCTCTGGCGCTGCCCTCGCGTGCCAACGAGCGCTGGAGCTTGGATTTCGTCAGCGACGCTTTCACAGATGGTCGTCGCTTTCGGGTTCTCGCTGTCGTCGACGACTTCACCCGCGAATGCCTGGCGCTGGTCGCCGATACGTCGCTCTCAGGCCGGCGGCTTGTGCGGGAACTCGATGCTGTCATCGCTCGACGAGGCAAGCCGCGAACAATTGTCTCCGACAACGGCACGGAGATGACCAGCATGGCCGTTCTGGAATGGTGCCAAAGCACGAATGTTGAATGGCATTATATCGCACCGGGCAAACCCATGCAGAACGGTTTCGTAGAAAGCTTCAACGGCAGCTTTCGTGACGAGTGCCTCAACGAAACACTGTTCTCGTCACTGACACAGGCGAGGATAGAAATCGCGGCATGGAAGGAGGATACAATCGGAACAGACCGCATTCTTCACTGGGCAACATAACACCCAGCGAGTTCGCAATGAAAATGGCAATGGAAAAACAGGCCGCATGAGGCCAGATTAAAAACCCAAGACTCTCCCGAAAATCGGAGGGAAGATGGGTCTCAGGTCACCGATAACGCGTTTAAACCATTGCGCTAATAGTCCTGCCTCTAAGCGACCTTTTGAGGAAACCTGAACTCGATAAAGACCGGAATGGGGGGAGATGCTTCCACCGATGCTCCTGTGGTCTACACGCAACAATGCAACAAAGAAGACGATGAGACGAAAAGCTGGCTTGTGCCATTCGGGCGTTCGGCCGGACAGGTCACGCTTTCAACCTCTGCGGAACCAACTCGCGGCCTTATGCAACGGCTTGGTCGCGTAGCTCATAACGGAGGTCGCGGGGCTTTTGCATATTGCATTATTTGGTTGCGGGGGCCTGACTGCATGGAGACTTGTAAATTTATCCACCCTGAAGGGATATAAACCAGCGCGCCTGCAAATCGATCTCCCCGGTTGAGAAATTGTCTCACCAAAACAGTTCCTTGGTGCGACGTGCATAGGATCGATCAGCCTCTTTGTCCCATGGCGCCAGCTAGCATCACTAATTGAAGCGACGTGCGGAGATTAGACTTTCTATTCTCCGCATCCGGGGCGTATATCTTGAAATCCTCTCAATGGCCGAAGTTTCGCTGGAAGCTCGAGCACTTGGCATCAAGACTTTCAGCTGTACGGCTCGATCAGGGACGCCTCATCGGCCGCGTTGAGACTCTCGGGTTTCGTACGCGCAAGGCAAGCACCTTTGCCGCGGGACAAGCAATGATAATCAGACATCTGGATCGCTCTTGCAAACGTTCGGCCTCCAAAACGGAAACGCGGACGGAGGCAAATTGCTGCTAGATGCCTCCATCCGTCTTCCTGTTTCACATAGCCGGAAGAACAGCGATGTCGCGAACTTCATTCTCGACCCCAGTAATCGCACCGACTTCCGTCGCGGCACCGGTTTCGAGATTGACGGTGTACAGCATCTTGTTTGCAGCGAGATAGGCAGTGTTCTTGCCGCCTTCCATGCCCTGAATGTCGAAGGCATAGGTGGCTGGCTTGTCTTTGAGGCCGAGCTTGCCGATTGCCTTCAACGTACCGTCATTCGGCTTGGTCTGCTGGATCAGAGCGCCGATGGTCGCGTCGATGTTGTACATCGCCGTCTTTTCTGGCTTGCCGATGGAGTTGGTATAGGCGGCAGCGACAATGTTCGGGGTTTCGCCCTTGTGCATGTCACCATCCTCGAAGGCCAGCACGCCGTCTACCGTGACTGCACCCGTATCCGGATGGACACGGTGGTTGGTGGTGCCAGTCATGAAACGAAGACGGTCTGCCATCGGGTTGAAGTCGACGACGACTGAACCCTCGGTCATCGTCAGCATCTTGTCCATTTTCGCGAGATCGGTGGCAGCACCGCTTTCGAGATTGATGGTGACGATGCGATGATCCGGGGTAACGCCGATTACCGTCTTTTTGCCGGGGCGGTAGTCGATGCCGACGAGCTTATCGACGCCGGTTACTTCCATGGTCTTTGTCACCGCGGGCTTTTCAGTATCGAACATGACGAGTGTCTTGTCGCCCGTCAGCCCGACAACGGGTGCCGAAAAGGTTGTCGATGCCGTGGCGGCAAAGGCAGCGGAGGCGATCAGTGCGAAACGAATGGTCTTCATGTCTTTCTCCCGTGCGTTCAACATTCAAGAAGGCATCAGGCACTCGGCTCTTGACCCTTCTTTATTGAAGACACCGCAGAGGATGCGTTTGGATGCACGCCATAAAAATAATTTTGAGACTGCATCCATTCGATGGCTGGTTGGGTATAGTCACTGAAAGATGACGCTCTTCAGCGTGGCTTCACGGGAAGGTAAGGATATTGATGGGCTCTGGGCCGGATGATCTGGATAAGGCGCTTGCCGCCTGCGCCAAGGGTGACCGATTGGCACTGCGACGCATTTTTGATCAGGAAGCTGGGCGGCTGGTCGCTGTGGCGCAACGCATCGTCAGGCGTCGCGAACTTGCCGAAGAGGTGGTGCAGGAAGCTTTCATCAGAATATGGACCCACGCTTATCAATACAGTGCCGACCGCGGTTCCGCGCGGGGATGGATTTATGCCATCGTCCGGAACAGAGCGCTCAATCTCCTGCGGGATGGCAGGCGTGAACATTCGGTCGAAGAGGTCGAAACCCTTCAGGAGGCCGAGCAGGCAGACACAATCATGGCGGCGTGGCACCGGCTGGATCGACAATCCCGGCTACACGAATGCCTTGGATCGCTCGATGAGACGAAGCGGCACGGGATTTTGATGGCCTATGTTGGAGGATATTCTCACGGGGAGATCGCTGGAAGACTGCGCATTCCGATCGGGACCGCGAAATCCTGGATCAGGCGCGGGCTTCTGACGCTTCGGGAGTGCATGGCATGACATATGACCGTAAGGATATACCAAACCTCGCCGATGAATATGTGTTAGGTTTGACCGAGAGCGCCACCGCCGCGGAAATCGAGGAAGCCATGGAGCGCGATCCCGAACTGAAGGCGGCGATTGCCGCAAGCCGTGAGCGCTTCCTGCCGCTGGACACTTCTGTTGCAGCCGCAACGGTCAACGAGGCCCTGTGGCATCGCATTGAATCGGCGCTGCCTGCGCAGCGTGGGACAAACGATACGCCTGTTTCCACGGTTGCGAATGACAACAGCAGAAAAGGCTGGAAGATCGCGGCACTTTCATCGATTGCCGCTGCCTTGTTGCTTGCGATCGGTCTTGGATACAGCCTCACTCGCACGATAGAGCCGCTTGTTGTCGCCGTTCTAATTAATGAGGCTGGAGAGGTTCAGGCCGTCGTTGAGGACTTTGGCAATGAACAGGCAACGATCCGTATGCTGGCTGACTTTGCCGTGCCAAACGATAAAGCGATAGAGGTCTGGACGCTTCCGTCCCGGGAAATGGGGCCTGTTTCGCTTGGATTGCTGGAGGGCGTTCACTCGGCTCGCCTTGACGGCCCCGCATTGCCAACCCCGCGTGACAATCAGCTATACGAGATCACGCTGGAACAGGCGGGTGGATCACCAACCGGTCGTCCGACCGGGCCTATACTGGCCAAAGGACTGGCGAGATTTCCGCGCTGACATATTTTGAAATGAGGTCTGATTATTGAGACAGTGGGCGCATGCTGGGATGCGCCCACCCTTCAAATCAGGCAAGAAACTCAATCAGGTCCTGGTTCAGGCGATCAGGTACGGTCGCGAACAGGCCGTGAGGTTCTCCGTCATACTCGATGAGCTTTGCTCCAGCGATACCGTTCGCAGCCGCTCGGCCTGTCGGATCGATTGGTACCGTCTTATCGCCCGTGCCGTGGATGACAAGCGTTGGAACTGTAAACGCCGCGAAATCTGGCCGGAAGTCCGTCTTTCCGAATGCGTCAACGCAATCGATTGTAGCCTTCGGGCTTGCCATGACACCAAGAACGAAGGACCAATCCAGCACGCCTTGGCTGACCGGACTGGTCACGAAGCCGACGCCGTAGAATGTCTTGGCAAAGCTTTGCAGGAAGTCGAAGCGATCCTTGCGAATATCCTTCTTCATGCCTTCGAAGACGCTGACATCAACACCATCAGGGTTGCTCTCGTCCTTGAGAAGATAACCGGCAACCGACGCGACAAGAACTGCTTTCGATACCTTCGACGCGCCATGGCGTGAAAGATAACGGGCTATCTCGCCGCCGCCCATGGAAAAGCCGACAAGCGAAACACTCTGAAGTTCAAGGCCATCAATGACGGCGGCCAGATCGTCCGCGAAGGTATCATAGTTGTACCCGCTTGCAGGATGTCCAGACTGGCCAAAACCACGACGGTCATAGGTGATGACCCTGAAGCCTGCTTCCAGCAGAGCCACTGTCTGGTATTCGAACATATCGCCGGTCAGCGGCCAGCCGTGGATGAGGATGACCGGGCGACCCTCTCCCATATCCTTGACGTGCAGTTTCGTGCCATCTTTTGCTTCGATAAATGCCATCTGGTGACTCCTTTCAAGATGTCACCGGTAAAGCGTGCAACACACATAGAGTTCCTTTGAAACTTTGCCTGGATTCCCGTCACGACGCTTGTTGGATTGCGAGCCCTCACAGCAAGACGGAGGCTGCTAAACCCGCACCGTTATCGTCAAGACCGCTCTTGCCAGGAATCACAACTGGACACTGTAAATTGCGCCTCTAATCACGGTCTAAGCTCTTGATGGGAATCGAACTTTAGTCCTGAAAAGGGTGGGTCGATCTACCGTTATCTCATCCTTGCGGCTCGGAGATTTTCATCAAGCCGCTACAGGTTTATGGGCCGCAATGCTGCCGAACATATCAGTCGTCTCGCTCCGCAGTAGTGAGATGTCAACACAGTTGTATGAAAGACTATCGAAGACGTTGGACAGTCGGCCTCTTCGTTTCATGCCGAGGATAGCAAAATCAATGCGTCGTGCCGCGTTCCTGTGCGGACAGGGCCGCCAGAATATGGCGCATATCTTCCCTTGCGGTGGACAGCACGAAAGGCCCCTGCTCGCTGCCAACAGCGTTGAGGGGTACGAAGAAGATATAGGGAATGGCTTTCGCCTCAAGCTCATCCATAAGCGGCAGCATGAGTTCAGGCCCATAGCGCACATCGATAATGGCACTCGCGAAGTTCCAGTCATGACCGCTGCCATCGGTCGGAGAGTAAGGGCCCATCAGGTCTATCGCAATTTCAGACCATGAGGAGACGATCTCGGTCGTCACCGCGTCGCTCTTGCCGAACACGGCTATCGTGAGACGGTCGTTAACCGGCATGCTCTGCTCCTTCCATGGCATCATTGCCTTCTGGTGACTTTATAAGACTGGTCATAGCGCCCAAAGCCGGGGCTTTGCCAGCTAAAACGCGCCGCGTAGTCACCTCTTCATTTATTCCGAACAATCGAATGCTCATTTCGGAACATCACGAAATGTTCATCGTTAGGGCGCGGGAGGAAAATAGATTACAAAAAACACGACAATCATGCCGCATGAACGCGGTTGGGCAATCATGCGCAACGGCACGCTGACAAAGGTCTATCCAAGCAGACACCTTGCCTTGCAGGCGGTGAAAGAAGAGATGACCCGCCACGCCGCCCATTCCGGCAAGGCCGGAAAAGAGTTGCGCCACCCGGCAGGCACCTTCCGGGAAAACATGGGCATGCGCGGCAAACTTGAAGCGGGAAGGCGTTGAGCGCTTACCCGCTCACGGAACCTCAGGCTCCGTCCCGCGTTCGGCAAAAGAGGCGTATTGCGCTGAAAGACGAAAGCGGGGCGGATTCTTGGCGCCTTTTGCCGTGATCATCTTGTCCTACACTAAACGCCAAGCGATACAGCCTCACCCACGGAAGGCGGTTTCCATGCGGGAGAAGGACTGGTACTGCCGTACTCCAAAAGCAGCGATCCACCATCTCTGATCGCAATGCGGCTAACGCTTCTAGTCACGGTCACGCTCTTCAAGTTGCTGCTGTTTGGCATTCCCGTTTCTCTGGGTTTCCGCGCCGGACTAGGAAGCAGGTTACGGGTACGCTTTGGCGGGAGCGTTGGGCGGTACGCTTCCCGCTAATTGGCCTTTGCGGCGTCGCCACTTTCTTTCGCTTACACCCTCTTCTACGCTGGCGCGCTAATACTTCTACTCAGCGAGCTCGTTACCTGTTATTCGGCGGATTTCCACGCTTCACGAGCGGAATCTTCTCGACTGCCTATGTAATATCCGGGATGCTCGGGTTGAAACTTTTGCTTGATACGGCATCGCTGAGATAGTTCGTCTATGCCAAAATCGAGGTGGAGCTACGTAGCGCGCCCTGTCTACCGTCAGTCTAACGGAAACCGATCTGTAAGTCAGCAGTGGAGTAAAATGAATGACTACTTCTCCATGGCTTGAACCATTTCCAGATGATGCTGGAGCGCTGGAAGGTTGTCGGAAGCCCACTTCTTCAGCTCTGCATGATCGCCGCCTTCCGAATATCGCTTGAAGAGATCGACGGCATTCTCATGTGCAGTCACCTGATCTTCTCGGTACTGCCCATCGAACTCGGCGCCATTCAACTCCTTCAGGTCATCCAGCATTTCCGATTGAGATGAGGAAAGCGTGGGGGATGGCGTTGCTTTGAGCTTGCCCGACTCGATCATCTGCTTGAGACTGCCTGTGACCTTCTCATGGTCGGTGATCATCTGCTGCGCGAAACCCTTCGTCTGCTCGTTGCCGCGTTCCAAAGCAAGCTTGCTGGACTCGATTTCGAACAGATCGCTGGCAGAGGCCTCGCGAACGAAGTCTTCTGTCGAGGGCGCAATTCCCATTACGGAATTGACGCCGGTTCTTTCTGCCGCCGATTGTGCCGCGACAGGACCTGTTATGGCGGCAGTGATGGCAAGTGTTGTAATAAGGACCTTCATGTCTGTTAATCTCCCTTTATTGGACAGTCGGCTCTAACAACCATAGCAATCGTAGGTTCCAAGTACCTTTGAGCGTCTTACCCGGAACCCGGCATCGTCCGAGAGGTTAGGAGAGCCGAAAGGAAAAAGGGCATGAACACCAAAACACCATCAGAAGGCGCTGCCGGAACGACTGACCAATGGCCCCGATGGGAAGGCCCAACCAATCAGACGCCCAGGGGTTATATGCCTGCCAAGGATAATCCTGAAAAAGACCGAGATGCCGTCGGTGAGAACTTGAAGGATCCAGAAAAGCGCAAGATCAGCGACGCATTGAAAACGCGGGAAGACGAAAAACAATGAAAATAGAAAGGAGGTACGATGAAAATGGTAGGCACTGCAAAATGCAGTGATCCAAACCGGAAAACGTTACGTTGTACGTGATGGATAACCCGAGCACGCAGCAGGATACTTATCTGCGGTTCTTCATGTCGGAACGGAAGAATGCCGAAATACTATTTCAACGTATTGACGGTTAACGGCAGGATGGAAGACCCGGAAGGCACCGATCTTCCGAGCATGGACGAAGCTTACGTTTCCGCTATCGAAGATGCCCGTGCACTGATGAGCGAAGCGATTCTGGAAGGAAAGGATATTTCTTCGAGAAAGATCGAAATTTGCAATGAAGATAACTCACCGTTGCAGATCGTACCATTCCGGGAAGCGCTGATTGTGATAGATTTGCCCAATTGAATTAGAAATTATTACCTGCGACAACCTTTAATTCCTTCCTGCGCAGCAAAAAACTTGCGCTGAGGTACGGTTGCGAACATTTACCGCTGCGCGTATGCCGCCTATAGTTTTAGGACATTCTTCTTTCCTCAAGCGCAGGCCGAGTTCCGTTGCTCGGAAGGTAAAATGTCGTTTCATTATCAACATCAAAGCCCGGGCGTCTTCCTTGATGATGACCTGCGGATTGTCCAGACAGCTTATTCGGGTGTGATTGGGGAAGGTTGGAAGACCTTAGAGCCTTGTCACGCAGAAGTTGCACGTTACGTTCTCAGAATGTACGACCGGGGCATCGTGGACCCACAGAAGCTGCAACAGATAACGAGCTTACACTTTCGAAGCCGTCTCCGACTGTCGAAACAAGCCTGACGTTTCCCTGTTCTAACAGGAACAATCTTTCCCTTTCACGGTTAGCGGAGCATCTTACCACATCGCTTGGCTATCGAGGATGTCATGAACATTGGTGAAAGAGGCGGTGGTGACTGGCGCCATCTATGCATCGATATGCAACGCATGTTCTCCGAACCCACCCCCTGGCATGTCGACTGGATGGGGAACATCCGCGATAATGTCGGGCGCGTGGTTGACGAATGGCCGCACAAGACGATTTTCACCCGCTTCGTTCCGCCGGTGAATGCGCGCGCGGCAGTCGGACAGTGGCAGCGATATTACGAAAAATGGTGGATGATGACAGGCGAACATATCCGCCGCGAGCTTACCGAAGTCATTCCCGAATTTGCCGGCTACATTCCGCCTGCTCAGGATTTTTTGAAATCCACATATTCCCCGTGGACCGATGGAAGGCTGCATCAAAAATTTGCGCGAGAGGGCGTCGAGACGCTGGTCGTCTCCGGCGGTGAAACGGATGTCTGCGTGCTGGCAACGGTCTTGGGTGCAATCGATCTTGGCTACCGCGTATTTCTGGTTCGGGATGCCGTGTGCAGTGCGCAGAACGATACCCATGATGCGTCGCTCGTGCTTCTCGGCGGACGTTTCGCCTCGCAACTCACGCTCGTCAGCACCGACGAGTTGTTGGAAAGCAGCCGCGAAATTCTCCTTCATCCATGATCAAAAACACAGAGAAAAATCGAGTGCGGCGCTTCCAGAGGAAACGCCGCGCTCTATAACTTGTCGGTTTGAGATCAGTAGAGATCGCGTCTCAACGCTTCGCGCGCGCGGCTGACCCTGCTCTTGATGGTGCCAATGCGGCATCCGCAAAGATCGGCGGCATCGGCATAGCTGGTACCATCCGCAATCAACAGAAGCGCCTTCTTCTGATCGGCATCGAGATCGCCAATGGCGCGCATGACCTGCTGATGTTCCAGCCGCCATTCCTGGCTGGGCAATGTCGAAATCGTGTTTTCAATGCCGAGAGGTAGGCCGACACGCTCTCGCTGGGCAACCTTGTAACGGGTGCAGAATGTATTGCGCATGATGGTGAAGAGCCAGGATTTCAAAGCCGTTCCAGGTGTGAAGCGGTGAATGGCACGCAGGCCTCTCAGCATGGTTTCCTGAACGAGATCATTGACGTCTTCTTCCGTTCGCACGAAACGTCGTGCGAACGCCGACAATGCCGGGCTCAGATCGGCGATACCTGCGCGCAACTCTTCAAGCTGCGCTTCAGTCGTCGTGATTTCGGATGTGGTCTTGGTGGCATGAGTATCCATATTCCCCTTCGTTGATATGGAACCAATGCATCCCGGCAGCTTACGTTGCGGTACGCGAGCGTACCGACCGTAGTTGAGTGACGATCTTCTGATGGAACAAAGGGGAGAAAATCCGGTTCGGCACGGCAACAGAAGGGGAGATCAAATGCGAAAAAGAGCCATCATCGTTGCCGCTCTGGTCATCGTGGTTGCGCTGGCCCTGACGTTTTATGCTTCGCGGGAGGATACAAGGCCCGGGCAGCCTTCACCTCACGCGATCGATCAGAGTCAGTGAATCCTATTTGATCGAGCGAGCGTTTCAGGCGCAGAAGTCTGAAAAAGACGAAAGGCGAGGTTGCCTCGTTTTCAACCAGCTTGAAACCGTCGCCGTGCTTGTCGATCCAGTCCTCGATCTTGTCCGGCCGATAAGCGGTGCTGAGTTGTGCGCCAGTTCACGTTGCTGCCGATCCAGAAAATCCTTGTAGAAATTGTCTAAACGGGCGCCGGTATTTTTGTAGGCTTTCTCCTGTTTAAACAAATCTGACCGTCTGCATTTATCTATGAACCATGCCGACACCTCCATGTTCGGGCCGCGTAACCAACGGTCAAGACAGTAGGAGAGGCCAATGTTCAGCTTCGATAAGCGTTTACAGTATCCTGTAAAGGTCAATTCCCCCGATCCGGTTTTTGCGCGCTTGCTTCAACAGGCGATTGGAGGCGTTGAGGGCGAAATTCGTGTTTGCATGCAGTATTTTTTCCAAGCGTGGGGCGCGCGCGGCCCCACCACCAAGTATCGCGATATGCTGTTGCACACGGCAACTGAAGAAATCGGTCATATCGAGATGCTTGCGACGGCTGTCGCACTCAATCTTGACAAGGCCCCAGCCAGCCTTGCCGAGGTAGGTGCAGCCGATGGAATAGTGGGCGCAGTCATGAGCGGTGAAAATCCACGACATGTGGTTGAAGGCATGCTGCACAGGCACATTCTCTCGACTGGGATGGCAGCTTTTCCCGGCAATTCGGAAGGGGTGCCGTTCGATATGTCCCATATCTATGCGAGCGGAAATCTTGCTGCGGATATGTACTGCAACGTGGCGGCAGAAAGCACCGGCCGGGTGCTCGCCACCCGTCTTTACAATGCCGCACACGACGACGGCATGAAGGACATGCTTCATTTTATGATCGCTCGCGATACCATGCATCAGCAACAATGGCTGGCAGTTATCGAAGAGTTAGGTGGACACGAAGGCGCACTCCCAATCCCGAATAGCTTTCCGCAGGAAAAAGAAGATCAGACCCATAATTACGATTTCTTCGCTACGGCATCGGATGGCTCCGTTCCGCCTCCAGCGCGGTGGAACGAAGGCCCATCAGTCGATGGGAAGGGGCAATTCACCGTCTTCCAAAACGTGCCGATGGGGGATGAGCCCGTGCTAGGACCAGCGCGCCCGGATAGCGGCGCGCAAAATGAACAAATCGGCTAGCGCTGGTTAGCTGGGCCGACCTTTGGGTCGGCCTTCTGTTTTATGGGCAGCCTCAAACATACCGGGCATGAATTTGACAATCAAAACCCTCCGGTAGAATGCGAGCTTACTCGCTCAGCACATGAGCCGCTTGATCTGTTGAACCAAATAGTCGTTTTGACAAATTTGGTCTTCATTACGCGGCACATCTCACTATAATTCTGACGCATAGGCCCGTTGCGAACGCAGCAGCTTGCGTTAGCCACAGAAACGTCGCTCGTCCAGACCGATGCCCTCCGAAGGCACCAGTGACGATTGCTAAGCCTTCGTTGAGTCGGCCGATTATATGCTCAAGTCCCTCACGGCTTGAGGACAACCTTGACGCAACCGTCCTTCTTCTCAAGGAAGGTCTTGTATAGGTCTGGCCCGTCTTCGAGCTTGCCGGTGTGTGTGATGATAAAGGATGGATCGATCTCGCCGTTTTGGATGCGATCCATCAGAACTGGCAAATAATGCTGCACCGGGGTCTGGGCCATTTTGAAAGTAAGTCCTCGGTTGATTGCTGATCCCATTGGGATCTTGTCGAGGAAGCCGCCATAAACTCCGACAATCGAGACCGTACCGAAATTACGGCAACAATGAATGGCCTGGCGGAGAACGTGTGGCCTGTCCGTTCCCATGAACGTCGCCACCTTGATCCGGTCGATGCGCGCATCCCAGCTTGCGGATGGGTCGGATTCCGTCCCCACTGCATCTATACATGCGTCAGCGCCACGACCATTGGTCAATTCCATGATCTGGTCGTAGATGTCGCCTTCGAGATAGTCGAGCGTGATCGCACCAGACATCTTTGCCAACGCCAGCCGCTCTGGCACACTGTCGATGGCGATGACCCGTTCTGCTCCTAATATGAAGGCCGATTTGATCGCCATCTGGCCGACGGGACCGCATCCCCAGATGGCTATCGTATCGCCCGGCTGGATGTTGCAAAAGTCTGCCGCCATGTATCCGGTTGGAAAAATATCTGAAAGAAACAGAACCTGATCGTCGCTCAAACCGTCCGGCACCTTGATCGGACCCGCATCAGCGAAAGGCACCCGCAGATATTCCGCTTGCCCGCCGCTATAGCCGCCCAGGAGATGGGTGTACCCGAATAGTCCGGCCGGCGAATTACCCCAGATTTTGGTGACTTTCTCCGGCTTTGGATTAGATCGCTCACATCCCGAGAAAAACCCACGTTTGCAGAAGAAGCATTCGCCACAGGCGATCGTGAAAGGTACGACAACACGGTCGCCGACCTTTAGCTTCTTGTTATCCTTGCCAACCTCAACGACCTCCCCCATGGTTTCGTGGCCCATGATGTCGCCGTGATGCATTTCCGGCATTATGCCGTTGTAGAGATGCAAATCGGAACCGCAGATCGCGCAGGCCGTGACTTTGATGATCGCATCCCGGCCATCCTGGATTTCAGGGTCGGGAACGCTCTCGCAACGGATGTCGTGCTTGCCGTGCCAGGTCAAAGCCTTCATTTTCGTGATCCTCGCTGTAATCGATCGATACGCGGACGAACCAAGAAGCGTCTGAGGTGTTCCAGACATGCGGTTGACTATTTTAGCGTTAGCTTGGATTTAAGCGGAGCATGTTCTCGTCAACGGCGCGATTCTGCGATGCTGGGACGATATGCGCGTTGAAAGCGTTAGAGCCTCAACATGGTTTAAATTTTCCTGAGCGACCTGTTACTAAACCCGGAGACATGCGCAGTGGAGGCTTCCAAAACGATAAAATTGCTGGAGGAACGCCTTGCCCGCGCCGAGGCGCAACTGGCCGAAACAGCAAGACTTGAGGCCGCTGCGCGAGAAAGCAACGCCCGGCATCGTCTCCTGATTGGTACCGTGGCTCAAGCCGTTTGGGAAACGGACGCATCGGGTGTCGTTACGACCGACAGCCCGAGTTGGCGGTCCTATACTGGCCAGACACTGGACGAGTGGCTCGGGTACGGCTGGTTGGACGCGGTCCACCCCGATGACCGTGCCTTTGCAGAACGGCAATGGCAGCATGCAATTTTGTCAACGCCGAGTTTCGACTTCGCGCCCCGGACGGAGGGTGGCGCTGGACCAATGTCCGCGCAGCGCCAGTGCTTGACGCGGCGGGAAGGATCGAAAAATGGGCGGGTATCAACATCGACATCGACGCCCGCAAGCGTGCCGAGGCGGCACTTTTCGAAAGCGAAGCGCAGTACCGCCTGCTATTCGATGGCATAGCAGACGGGTTTGGTGTGCTTGAGGTGTTGTTCGACGAAAACGATAGACCGTTCGACTATACGTTCCTGAAGATAAACCCTTCGTTCGAAAAACAGACCGGACTGATCGATCCGGTAGGTCGATCCATACTGTCCATGGCACCTTAGCACGAGCCGTTCTGGATCGAAACCTTTGGCAGAATCGCGCGTGGAGGCAAATCCGAGCGGTTCGACCACCGGGCCGATGCCTTGGGGCGCTGGTATGAGGTTGAAGCTACGCCTGTTGGCGAGCCAGGAGCAAACCAAGTGGCCGTGGTGTTTCGAGACGTACTTCAACGTCGCAAGGCGGAAGAGGCGCTACGCGACAGCGAGGAACGACAAGCGTTTCTGCTAAAGCTCAGCGACGCACTGCGACCGCTCTCGGCACCCTCGGATGTTGCCGAAACCGCGTGCCGCGTTCTTGTCGAGCACCTTGGCGCGAGCCGCGCGCAGCTGACTGAGGTAACCGGCGAACCCGGCGCGGAAGTGGGCGAGACCCGTGGTCAGTACGTCCGCAGCGGACAAGGGATGCCTAAACGCTATCTCCTAAAACTGTTTGGGGAACAACTCGTTGCAATCTTGCGCACCGGTCATTCGCTCGTTCTTTCCAACACGGCCAATGATCCGCGGCTCAGCCAAGCTCAGCGCGAGGCTTTCTCACACGCCGAAAGCCCATCGGCCATTACGGTCCCGCTCATCAAGGAGGGATGTTTCGTTGCCAACCTTACGGTGCATGACCATAAGCCCCGCGAGTGGACAGCCAACGAAATCATATTCGTTGAAGAGACTGCCGAGCGAACCTGGGCCGCGATGGAGCGGGCCCGCGCAGAGGAAACGCTGCGCGAGCGTGAGGCAGATCTCGCGCGGGTACAGCGGATCGGTGAAGTGGGAGGCCTCGACATCGATATCGCCCAAGGCTTGCGGAGCGTTCGCTCCCCTGAATATCTGCGACTTCATGGGCTGCCACAGGATGGCCGAGAGGAGAGTCACGCAGACTGGTTGGCCAGGGTTCATCCCGACGATCGTCACCCTGCAGAGCGTGCATTATTCGACGCACTGGAGAGCGATGGCTTTAGCTATGATGGAGAGTACCGCATCATTCGCCCATCCGACGGCGCGGTACGCTGGATCCATGCCCGCGCTGACATCGAGCGCGACGGCGACGGCAAGGCGGTGCGATTGGTTGGCGCGCATACAGATGTGACCGAACAGAAGTAATCTACCGAAGCCCTGCGTGAAAGCGAAGCGCGTCTGGCCGCCGCCTTCAGGAGCGTGCCTGTGGGGATTGCCGTGATCGACATGTCCGGGCGCGCCACCCTTTCCAATGCAGAGTACCGTCGCTTTCTGCCGAACGGGACTATTCCATCGCGCGATCCGGAAAACGTCGCTCGCTGGCGTGCATGGGATGGGCAAGGGAGGATGTTGCCACCTCACGATTGGCCGTGCGCTCGTACACTCAGAGGTGAAACCGTAGTACCCGGCCAGGAAATGCTTTTTGCCGATAAAAACGGCCGTGACATATGGACAGCAGTCGCGACGGCTCCAACGCGAGACGTGGACGACAAGGTAACCGGTGTCGTCTCAGTGATCAGCGACATTGACATCGCAAAACGAGCACAGGATGCGCTCAGCGAAAGCGAGGAGCGCTACCGCACGCTTTTCGAGTCCATGGACGAAGCCTACGCAGTCGTTGATGTGCTGAAAGATGAGGCAGGAGCCTGGGTGGATTTTCGTTTCGTCGAGGTGAACCCTGCCTTCATCGCCCACACCAGCATGCCTTGGCCAGTGGGGCAAAACTGCCACGGAATTGCTTGGCGCGCCCAATCCTCGTTGGATCAAACTCTACGGGCAGGCGCTGGATACCGGAAAGCCCATCAGGACCGAAGAGGCGGAGCCAACACTGGATCGTATTTTCGACCTCAACATCTTCACGCTGGATCACGACCTCAATCGAGTGGCCGTGCTATTCACCAACATCACGGAGCGCAAGCGGGCAGAGACAGCGCTGCGCGAGAGTGAGGAGAGCTTCCGGCAATTCTCCAACGCCTCCGCATCCGGCCTCTGGATCAGAAACGCGAAAACGCTGAGCATGGAATTCGTAAGTCCGGCTGTCGCCTCCATTTATGGTACTCCGCAAAATGCGTTCATCGGAGACGTCGAACACTGGGCGGCGATGATCGTGCCGGAAGATCGGGACGCAGCTCTGGATCACATAGAACAGGCGCGTATTCGGCGATCTGATGGTTCGTTCCGATGGATCAGAAACACGGATTTTCCCCTCTACGACGAGACAGGCGTCGTGGAACGCATCGGCGGCATAGCTGAAGACGTAACTGAAGCAAAAATGGCCGTCGAACACCAAGGCATCTTGCTTGCCGAGCTTCAGCATCGCGTCAGAAACATCATGGCGATCATCCGTTCTACCGTGGTCAGGTCCGCCGATGGAGCAGTGGATGTGAACGCCTACAAATCTTCGCTGGCAGGTCGGCTGCTGGCTCTCGCCCGGGTTCAGACTTTGCTCACACGTCAGGCCAATAGAGGTGGATCGCTGCGCGGTATCCTCGAAAGCGAGATCGGCGCGCAGGCGCACTCTGAAAATCAGTATGAACTGACCGGCCCCGATCTCATGTTGGCTCCCAAGGCGGTGGAGGTCGTAACATTGGCAATTCATGAACTCTCCACCAACGCTTTGAAATATGGAGCTTTATCGGTGGAGGGTGGCAAGATATCGGTTACCTGGGCTCCTTTTGAGAAGCACGGAACGCCTTGGCTCACTATTGATTGGATTGAGGAAGGCGCGCCATCACGCCCGCCACCGACACGCCGGGGCTTTGGCTCGGAACTGATCGAGGCGAAAATTCCTTACGAGCTTCGTGGCTCAGGCAAAATGACGTTCGATCCAGGCGGTGCTCGCTGTCACATCGAATTTCCGCTTCATGAAGCTGAAAGCATTCTGGAGACTGATGCTCCCGCACAGAGCCGATTATACGGAGGAATTATCGATATGGCCGGAGCGCCAGGCCTCACGGGCAAAACCGTTCTTGTGATAGAGGATGATTATTATGTCGCATCCGATACGGCAGCGGCGCTGGAGGGCGCAGGTGCGAAAGTCATTAGCCCCTGCCCGACTGAGGAAAATGCCTTGGAGCTACTTGAACAGACGACGCCGAATGCCGTTGTGCTCGACTTGAACCTCGGCGGCGGAGGCCCAAGATTTGAGATCGCTCAAATGCTTGTCAAGCGCGGCATACCATTCATTTTCTTGACAGGCTGCGATCCTGATCTGATCCCGGAAGAACTCGCCAATATCGCAAGGCTCCAGAAACCGATCGCGCTGCGCGATGTCGTCGAAGCCGTGAGCAAGGTCTAAAAGAGAACGCTGCAAGCGGAGGTCCAACTGGGACTGGAGCGAGGCGATAGGATTATCAACGACACGCCATCAAGCTCGAATGAAAGTGTGTGTCTCTTCACCGTCACCGGAGGCTGAATGATCTCTGTCAATCTCTGCGAGAAGTGCGATAAGGTCACGCTCGTTACAGGGCTTCGTTAGACAGGGGCAAGCGCGGAACCGATCTGGCAAGTTACTACATTCATATCCCGTTACGAAAACGAAAGGGATATTGTTTTGGCGCAGTTTATCGGCCAACTCGTAAACCATGCTGCCGTTCACGTTGACATCAAGAACTGCGGCATCAAGGCTAACGGATGGCGCGCCGTCTATCCTTTGGAAGGCGTCATCGATATTCGACACCGGACCAGACACTCGGGCTCCCATGGCTTCAAGCTCGGTCGCGATGTCTAAAGCTATGAAAAACTCGTCTTCAACGACAAGTATCGTTTTTCCGCTGAGCGGCAACACGTCACGCGACATTTTGGCTTCTCCATACGGCATTTCAGGGAGGCTCGATCAGCCTCCCTCGCTCATTTGATAACGCATGCCCTAGTGACGTCCACCTTCACGACCGGCTTCCGATGCACGTTCCGGGTCGTTCTTAAAGTTGCCACCAGATTCTTTGCCGCCCTTCGAGGCGACATCGCGCTGTTTGTCCTCGTCCATGGAAGCAAAGCCCCGCTTAGAGGTGTCGCCCTTACCCTGATCGTTGTTGTTCTGTTGATTTGCCATGATCGGCCTCCTGAATGTTGTGATACGTCCTCTTTCGAAGACATCTTCCCAACAACGCGGCGCCTTTGCGGTTTCAACGCAGAACGATCCGAAGTCTGCCGGTACGGCAGCCGACATATGACCGATTGATGAGATACGGGATCTCAGTTTACGCTCGGCCGAACTGCTTGATCGGCGAGAGGCAATGCCATTAGCCGTTGATATTCGGCCTCCGGTGCTCCGTACGATTCACCAGCGGCTGCGATCAGACCTCGTTTGTCACGAATCTCGATGCTACCCCGGTTGGATCTTATCAATCGTTCGCCTTCAAGGATATGAAGCGTGTCCGTTACCGACGACCGCCTAACTCCCAGCATCACGGAGAGATATTGGTGGGTGAGCCTGACAGTCCCTCCAGGCACCCTGTCATGTACCATCGCCAGCCATCGGGCGAGACGCTGTTGCAGCCCAAAACGTCCATTTGCGAGAGCCGTGTGACTGACCTGCACGCCGAGCGACCTTGAGAAACGAGCGGCGAGCACGCGCAGGTCGGGAAGCTCGTTTAAGAGGGACAGGAAATCGTCAGCCGCCATTGCCAGCGCCGAACCTTCGATCTGGGTAATCAATTCGTAAGGCGTCTTGTCATCCCCGTCGAGAAGCCCCAGGCCGGTCACACCCTCCCTGCCAATGACACCCGTCTCGATGCGGTTGCCGTCGCGACCGGCCACTATCATCGATGCGACACAATCGATGGGAAAGTATACGCGTGTAACGCTCTGGTGCTGTAACTCCATCACGGCTCCTCGAGGGAGAGTGATCGCACGAAGTTTCGGAAGAACGGCGGCCAGGTCTTCATCCGACAGCCTGGCGAGGAGATGATTGTGGCGGGCGTATACTTCCGTAACGGGCTTGGCGTAAAGCGCTTGCGAAAGCGCCAAAATCGCAGACTGTTCTTCGACGGGCTTTCTCAGAACGATCTTGTCTGAGTGACGTGCGGGTATGAGATCCGGTTCGAAACCTGTAACGAATACGAAAGGGACAGCAAGCCGCTCAAGTTCATCCGCTACCAGAAAGACCAGTTCCTTGCCGAGTTTGATATCGAGAATGGCACCGGCAATATCTGAGGCGGCTGGAATTTGCTCAAGTGCGCTTTCCACATCCGCAGCTGGCCCCACGACGAGGACACCGGCCAATGAAAGGTCCGAGGCCAGTTGCTGGGCGATAAAGTAATCATCCTCAACGACGAGGATACGCTTCCCAGTCAGGAGTTGATGCGGTTCCATCTCACATCCTTTCTACAGCGTTCATTAAACAGCAAGAGACATAGCTAATCGAAACAGTGTGACCATTTACATCTGGTATTAGGATACAGCGGCAAGACCGCCTCTCCAAGCGTTCAAATGAACCAATCAATCTTTGTATCGAACCAAACAGAACCTAAGGTCGGCGAATGCCTCCTTAGGCGCGGCAGAATTGTCTCATTATCCAGCGAGGAACATGCGAATAACGGCTAGACAGCAGACAAGCCCAAGCCCCCAGCAGAAGAGCCAGTTGGCGCCGACAAGCACAAGTTTGAGAAAATGCGCATGAACATAATCGTCGATGATCGCATGCAATCCAAGGCGCATGTGCCATACAGACAGCATTATGAAAATCAGCGTCGGCACCGCAACCCACCAATGGGTAAAAGCCTTGAGCACCTCGCTGTGAGGCTTGCCGAAAAGCCAAAAGCCCAAGAAGATTATGTAGGGAGTGACCAAGGCGGATGCGAAGCCGGTTGCCTGCTTCAAAGCATAGTTGCGTGTGCCGCCCTTGGCGGAGCCGAAGCCGCGAACGCGTTTGAGAGGCGTCGTCATCATATATCCTTGCGTGTTGCCGGATCGCGATCATCCGGAATGGGCCTGACCCTGCTGGCGATCATGAGAGCGGCGATGCTGCACACCGCGCCGGACAGCAGGTAAATACCAATAAAAGCAATTCCGAATTCGGTAGCGAGAAAGAGCGCGACAGCCGGGGCGAAGCCGGCACCGATCAACCACGCAATGTCGGATGTCACCGCCGATCCAGAATAGCGGAAGCGGGTGGAAAAGACATTCGCAATCGACCCCGAAGCCTGACCGAAAGAGAAGCCCATCAGGGCAAAGCCGATCAACAAAAAGCTGTATTGGCCGATCCTTCCGGTATCGATCAGCAGAGTAGCCGAGAAACTGAACAGCGCGGTCAGTGCGGCACTCCAAAGAAGATGCCTTCTTCGCCCCCACCGGTCTGCCGCATAGCCGGAAAGGACGATGGCTACGGTTCCCACTGCGGCACCAACCAACTGCATCGCCAGCATCTCACCGATCTGCTCACGTCGCACAAGGCTTATCCAGGCGAGCGGGAAGATGGTAACGAGGTGGAAAAGCGCGAAGCTTGCAAGGGGGACGAAGGCTCCGATCGATACATCCCGCAGGTGGTGCCTGATCAGTTCGTCCATTGCCTGAGCAAAGAGTTCGTTCTTGTGCAGCAGTTCGCCAAACTCTCTTGTCGCCACGAGACGAAGGCGCGCGAATAACGCAACCACATTGATCGCAAAGGCGACAAAGAAGGGGTAGCGCCATCCCCAGGCAAGAAAATCTTCTTCTGGCAGGATGGTGTAGAAATATCCAAAGAGCACGCTGGCCAGTGCAAAGCCAAGCGGCGCGCCCAACTGCGGCACCATTGCATAGCGCCCCTGTCGCCCATCTGGTGCATTCAGTGCCAATAAGGAGGCGAGACCATCCCACGCGCCTCCCCAAGCAAATCCCTGCCCGAGACGAAAGGCTATCAGCAGCCAGAGGGAGACGGCACCAGCCTGATCATAGGACGGGAGAAATGCCATCGAAACCGTCGACCCTCCCGGCATGAAAAGCGCAATGGTCAGCTTGACGCCTCGCCCATATGCCCTGTCTACAGCCATGAAGACGAATGAGCCGATTGGTCGCGCGAGAAAGGCGACCGAGAAAACCAGGAAGGAATACATCAGCGCCCGTACCGGGTCGGGCTCGAAGGAAAAGACGAGGCTGGGGAACACCAGAATGGAAGCAATGCCGTAGACGAAGAAGTCGAAAAACTCTGCAGTGCGACCGATGATGACGCCAATCGCGATGTTATCGGGGGACGCGGCCTTGTGATGATGAGAACGCAGCAGGCTATCGCGTTTGGTGAGAGCGAAGGCTATCTGCCGCCCCACCATTTCGACCAGGTTTTCACGGCACATGGCGTCATCATGATCTTTTTCATGGCCATGCCCTTCATCACCGGCCTGATGAATTTCATCGTTCCGTTACAGATCGGGGCACGTGATGTAGCCTTTCCCTTCCTCAACAATCTCTCTTTCTGGATGACTGTTGCCGGTGCTGCACTGATCATGTCGTCGCTATTCGTCGGAGAATTTGCGCGCACGGGGTGGCTGGCCTACCCACCACTTTCCGGCATCGACTACAGTCCAGGCGTCGGCGTCGATTATTATCTATGGGCGCTGCAAATTGCAGGGGTAGGAACGACATTATCGGGCATCAACTTGCTGACGACCATCGTCAAGATGCGCGCGCCCGGCATGTCGATGATGAAGATGCCGATCTTCACCTGGACTTCGCTCTGCACCAATATCCTGATTGTCGCGACATTCCCGGTTCTCACAGCCACGCTCGCACTACTTACTCTTGACCGCTATGCGGGCACGCATTTCTTTACCAATGACCTCGGCGGCAATCCGATGATGTATGTGAACCTCATCTGGATTTGGGGGCACCCGGAGGTCTACATCCTCATTCTGCCAGCGTTCAATATTTTCTCCGAAGTGGTATCCACATTTTCAGGCAAGAGGCTCTTCGGTTACGCGTCGATGGTCTATGCGACCGTCGTCATCACAATCCTCTCCTATCTTGTTTGGCTGCACCATTTCTTCACCATGGGCTCAGGTGCCAGCGTCAATGCCTTCTTTGGCATCACCACCATGATCATCTCTATCCCCACTGGCGCGAAAATATTCAACTGGCTCTTCACCATGTATCAGGGTCGTATCCGGTTTGAACTTCCCATGATGTGGACTGTCGGCTTTATGGTGACCTTCGTCATCGGCGGCATGACCGGTGTCATGCTCGCCATCCCGCCAGCCGATTTCGTGCTGCACAACTCTTTGTTTCTAGTTGCCCATTTTCACAACGTTATCATCGGCGGCGTCGTTTTCGGGCTGCTTGCAGGCACGGTCTACTGGTTCCCCAAGGCCTTCGGCTTCAAGCTCGATCCATTCTGGGGGAAGATTTCCTTCTGGTGCTGGCTCGTCGGCTGCTACGTTGCCTTCATGCCGCTCTATGTATTGGGGTTGATGGGCGTTACGCGCCGCCTGGCGATTATTGAAGATTCATCACTACAGATATGGTTTGTCATCGCTGCAATCGGCGCGGCAATCATCGCCTGTGGTATCCTGGCCTTCATCATCCAGCTCGTCGTCAGCTTCATCCGCCGCGAAGAGTTGCGGGACACTAGCGGGGATCCTTGGAACGGTCGCACGCTGGAGTGGGCCACAGCCTCACCCCCACCGCATTACAACTTTGCTTTTACGCCTGTCGTTCATGAACTGGACAGCTGGTACGACATGAAACGTGAAGGTGGTGCATTTCCAACCACAGGCTTCCGCCCTATTCACATGCCGAAGAACACAGCAAGCGGCGTCTATATCAGTGCGCTCAGCGTTATCTTCGGCTTCGCGATGGTTTGGTACATCTGGTGGCTGGTCGCTTTATCCTTTGTCGGGATCATCGCCATCTCCATCGTCCACACTTTCAATTACGACCGGGATTACTGGATTCCGGTTGACGCGGTGGAGAAATCGGAAGCGGCGATCCGCAGCCTTTCAACGCGGAGTCCGTCATGAGCGAACCCATGCCTGTAGTATCCGAGCGGCTTTATCACGCGGAAGAAGAGCATCACCCCGAAAACGGAACTTATCTCGGTTTCTGGGTCTATCTGATGAGCGACAGTCTCATCTTCGCCGTGCTGTTCGCCACGCATGCCGTGTTGAGCCAAAGCTTTGCCGGTGGCGAGCCGCCGTCTGCGCTATTCAGCCTTCCGCTTGTAGCGGTCAACACCACGATCCTCCTCATCTCTTCGCTGACCTTCGGTTATGCGATGCTCGCTGCGGAAGAGGGCAAGGTCAAGAGTGCCATCCGTTTCCTGATGTTGACAGGTGTTCTGGGTGCGTCCTTCGTTGCCATCGAACTCTATGAGTTTGCAGAACTTATAGCCGAAGGCGCAGGGCCAACGCGCAGTGGCTTTTTATCGTCCTTCTTCGCGCTTGTCGGAACACACGGACTGCACGTCACCTTCGGCATCATCTGGATCGTCGTGCTTATCATACAGATCGGCCAACGCGGTCTGCAGGAGGACAACATGCGCCGCCTGAGTTGCCTCTCCCTCTTCTGGCACTTTCTGGACATCATCTGGATTGGCGTCTTCACATTCGTTTATCTACTGGGAGTTTCCCGATGAGTGCTGAGCACAAGACAACACATTCACCGCATGGAAGCAGAAGCGCGTATCATAAGGGCTTCATCCTTTCGGCCATCCTGACGGCAATCCCCTTCTGGTTGGTCATGTCCGGCGTGCTGCAGAGCCGCGCATTGACTGCAACACTCCTCATCATTTTCGCCATGGCGCAGATCGTGGTGCACATGATCTACTTTCTCCACATGGATGCTCGGGCGGAGCGGGAATGGATCATGCTCTCGCTGATATTCACGATCGTCGTCCTGCTCATTGCAGTCTCCGGCTCTCTTTGGATCATGTACCACCTCAACACCAATATGATGATGCCGATGGACCCGAACGCCGCTCGGAACATGCCTTGAGAGCGTGAGCTCATTCTCCGCTATCCTGGTGCCGAAATCGATTAGAAACGGATGAGAGCTTTCATGAAGCCGTTCGGTCTGTCACGAGTTTCGTTCAGAGCAGTTGCCAGTTCCGAAAGCGGATAGGAATGCGTCAAGAGAGGGAAAGGATTCATGTTCCCCGCTTGCACCGCAGACACAGCCTGCCGTATTCCCTCTATATAGATCGCCGGATCGCGCTCATGGGCGTTGATGACATCGATGCCCTTCCAGTTCCAGGCCTGCATGTTGACTTGCCGCGCGCCGTCCTGGTGATAACCTGCAACGATCAGCCGACCGCGCTCGCCCGTCAAATCCGCTGCCAGATCGAGAGGCCACTGCTTGCCGACGGCTTCAATGACACGTTCGCAGAGCGCGCCATTTGTGAGAGATTTCACCTCATCGATAATCTTCCAGTGGTCGTCCATGGTAATGGTAACGGCGGCACCGGCTTCTGTTGCGGCTTCAAGCGCATATGGCCTTCTCGATATAGCAATTACGCGAGCGCCCTTACGTGCTGCAAGCTGGATGAGCAGGCTGCCTAGAAAGCCGACGCCAATGATAGCGACCGTTTGGCCTTCTCGGATATCGGCACGAGTGAAAATATTCATGGCACAGCCGAGCGGTTCTCCGGGGAACGGCAGGCCTTCCAGTTCCGCCGGAAGATGCACCAGCATGTTTTCATCGGCAATATCGTGGCTTGCGTAGGCATGGTAGCTGAGAGCCGCGACGCGGTTCCCAACCGTAAAATCTTTAACGCCCTCGCCCACAGCATCGATCACGCCCCAACCTTCGTGGCCGAGGCCACCCGCTTCCGTTGGAAACTGCATCCAGTCCGGCCCCGCCCACGGACCAAGATTGGAGGCGCAGACGCCGCAGCCTTCCAGCTTGATGCGGACCTGATGCGTACCCGGAACGGGAAGCGCAAGTTCCTGTACTTCGACCATGCCAGGTCCCGTCACCACCGCAGCCTTCATCGTCGCGTTTTCGATATTGGTCATAACATTCATAATCTTCTCCATTCGCAGGCAGCGAAGGGATAGCCCTCTGCCGATCGCCCGACGAACCGCGATCCCGTCAGGATGTTCCTGAAGAAGGGTAGATGAAGTCATTCATGAGAAAGATGTCACAGAAGAAGGAACCATTGCATCAACCCCTTGTTCGGGGCGCCAGTCAAAGCGAAACAATGTATCGAGGGTTTAATGAAAACCATTCTCGTGACTGGCGGCAGTGGATTTATCGGACGTTACGTTACGTCTGAACTTCTTGAAAGCGGATACTCGGTGCGCGTGTTGGACGCTCTCGTGGAGCAGGTTCACGGAGATGTTCCTGATAAACAGGACGGCATTTCAGAGGTCATTTACGCGGATGTTCGCAACAAGGCCGCGGTTTTGCGGGCACTGGAGGGTGTGGAAGGCGTAATTCACCTTGCCGCAGAAGTCGGCGTTGGGCAGTCCATGTATGAGATCGCCCGCTATGTCGGAGCAAACGATCTTGGTACGGCGGTTCTGCTGGAGTCGATGCTCGGCAAGGACATCAAGAAAATCGTCGTTGCTTCCTCCATGAGCGTTTACGGCGAAGGTCTTTATGCGGACGAGGCGGGGCGTCGCTATGACACCATCCGCCGCACATCTTCCGAAATCAAATCGAAGCAATGGGAGCCACTTTCGCCCGACGGCGAGTGGCTGACGCCGCTGGCGACAGATGAGCAGAAGCCGGTGGAACTCGCCTCCATCTATGCACTGACAAAATATGTTCAGGAACGTCAGGTTCTGCTTTATGGCAACGCCTATGGTGTAAATGCGGTTGCGCTAAGGCTCTTCAACGTGTTCGGTGCGGGCCAAGCTTTGTCCAATCCTTACACCGGTGTTCTCGCCAATTTCGCTTCGCGTCTGATGAATGGCCAAAGCCCGACCATATTTGAGGATGGCCAGCAGAAGCGCGATTTCGTGCATGTAAAGGATGTTGCGCGCGCATTCCGCCTTGCGCTGGAAAAGCCGCTCGCATCGGGCCATGTTTTCAACATCGGTAGTGGCAATGCCTATACGATTTCGCAGGTTGCATCGCTTCTCGCGGATGCGATGGGAAAGCCGCAGCTTCAGCCGGAAATTCTCGACAAGGCGCGCTCCGGAGATATTCGCCACTGCTTTGCCGATATTACCAAAGCCCGTGAGCTTCTGGGTTTCAAGCCGCAATTGCGGCTAGAAAACTCGCTCGGCCCCTTCGTGGATTGGGTTACCTCGCAGGTCGCGCCCGACCGTGGGCCACAGATGCAGCGGGAACTCCTCGAAAGAGGGCTGGTTTCATGACATTGCTGCGTTCGACATCCTTGCAGGACAGCGACCAGAAGTCTTTCGGCTTCGTTGAATGGTTTCGCCCCGGCGAGCATGAGCGCGTGGAGCGCGCCATGGCAGCCATCGAAAAAAGTGGGGCGTGCTATCTCAGAACCCATCTTTCATGGGCCGAATATCTGGCACCGGGCGGACAGGAGTGGTTCGACTGGCTCATTCCCTATGTCGGAAGCCGCATCGAGCTTCTACCCTGCATCGTCTACACGCCGCCTTCCATGTCTCGCACCGGACGATCTTCCGGCGCGCCGCATGATCTCAAAGCCTACGCCGATTTCATTGACCACATCATCACACGCTATGGCGAATTCTTCACCCATATCGAACTCTGGAACGAGCCGAACAACCTGCTGGACTGGGATTGGCGCATAGATAAGGAGTTCAATCTCTTCTGCGAAATGGTTGGTGGTGCTGCCTATTGGGTCCAGCAGCGGGGTAAAAAAACCGTACTCGGCGGCCCCTGCCCTTTTGATCCTTACTGGCTGAACCTCATGGGAGAGCGCGGTGTGCTCAACGTGGTGGATGCCGTGGGTTTTCATGGCTTTCCCGGCACATGGGATAGCGAGGAGGCGACCTGGGGCGGCTGGGACATGCATCTCGGGGAAATGCGCAAGATCGTAGACCGCTATAACCCTGAGGCGCAGATATGGATAACAGAAACTGGTTATTCCACATGGCGCAATAACGAGGTGGAACAGGCCAAGCGTTTCCTCAAAGCTCTCAATGTGAATGCGGACCGGATGTACTGGTACGCATGGCAGGATGTAGCGCCCAATGTGCCGGTGCAAGAGGGGCTTTGGTTCGACCCGCGCCATTACCATTTGGGTGCAGTGACGCATGACGACCAGCCGAAGCTTCTGGCGCGGCTTCTGACGGAAGGCGGGGTTGAGCGGCTTCTGGAGGTTGACAAGCTGACGTCGCCGCATGTGGCGACTTCGTCCGCACCGGTGGTGATCACCGGCGGCAGCGGCTTCATCGGCTGCAATCTCGCAGATTCATTTTTGCGGGACGGTGCAGACGTCATCGTCTTCGATAACCTCAGCCGCCCGGGCGTGGACCAGAATCTCTCTTGGCTGACGGAAAGACATGGAACGCGCGTTCATCCCGTGCTCGGCGATGTTCGTGATTTCCACGGTCTGGAACCGGTTTTCCGCGAAGCAGGAGCGGTTTTCCATCTCGGGGCCCAGACGGCAGTTACAACGAGCCTTGTTCATCCCATGGATGATTTCGAGACCAATGCGCGCGGCACGTTGAACGTTCTGGAAGCCGTCAGAAAAGCAGGCCGAAAAGCGCCGGTCATCTTTGCCAGTACAAACAAGGTCTATGGTTCACTTGACGCGATCGACTTCATCGAGACGACCGACCGCTACCAACCGGCCGATGAGGCCATTCGTCATAATGGTATTTCGGAAAACCAGCCCTTGGATTTTTGCACGCCGTATGGTTGTTCCAAGGGTGTGGCCGACCAATATGTTCTGGACTATGCCAAGTCCTTCGGCATTCCTTCAGCAGTATTGCGCATGAGCTGCATTTACGGGCCAAGGCAGTTCGGTACGGAAGATCAGGGCTGGGTTGCGCATTTCCTCATCCGCGCCATTCAGGGCGAAGCAATTTCCGTCTATGGCGATGGCAAGCAGGTCCGGGACATATTGTATGTCGATGATGCCGTTGCCGCCTATCGTGCCGTGCTTGCCAACATAGGTGCTTTTACAGGCAAGGCATTCAACCTGGGTGGGGGCACGGCCAACGCGGTTAGCATTCTGCAGTGCTTACAGGAAATCGAGACGCTGCTCGGATGTCCGCTTGACCTTAATTTCAACGACTGGCGCGAGGGCGATCAACGCTATTTCGTGACTGACGCGCGGATGCTGAGAGAAAAAGCAGACTGGCAGGCGAATGTCGGCTGGAGAGAAGGCTTGAGACATCTTGCCGAATGGCTTCTTGAAGAACGCTTCAATGGCATGTCGCTGCCTCCGGCACCCGCCGAGCGGAGAATGCTGGCATGATAAAGACCGGCGAGATCAGCGGAAAACGCGTGTTGATAACACTCGATGCTGTCGGGGGTGTCTGGCGCTTCACGCTCGATCTCGCGAGAAGCCTTAAACGTGGGGGCATGATCGTGACCCTTGCAGGCTTCGGCCCAGCACCCAGCGAAAAGCAGGCGCGGGAAGCACTGGCTGTCGACAAGCTGATCTGGCTGGATGCGCCGCTCGACTGGACGACCGATAGCCGTGCCGCACTAGACGAAATCCCGCCCCTGTTGAAGGATATCATTGCACGGGAGCGCATCGATATCCTCCATCTCAATCTGCCGTCGCAAGCAGCGGGACTGGAGACAAATATACCGACCATCGCCATGTCGCATTCCTGCGTGACGACATGGTTTGGCACCATGCGGGGCGGCGATCTACCAAGCGACTTCGCCTGGCATTACGACATCAATCGCGAAGGTTTGTTAAGGGCCGATATCATCGTTGCGCCAAGCCACAGCCACGCGATGCTTTTAAAGAAAACATATGGTGATATTGGTCAGGTCTCGGTGGTCTATAACGCGTCCGATCTGCACGATGACGCTGCCGAGAAAGAGAACCTCATTCTCTCCGCCGGACGTTGGTGGGATGAGGGCAAAAATGGCCGCGTGCTGGAACTTTCAGCGGCCAATCTTCGCTGGCCATTTTTCTTTGCAGGTGCCGATGAGGGTCCGCGCGGCGAACATACAGGACTGGCCCAAGGTTCGCGGCTCGGTCAGTTGGGCCACGACCAGATCGTTGACCTCATGCGCCGTGCCGCCATCTTCGTCTCCCCATCGCGCTACGAGCCCTTCGGGCTTGCGACGCTGGAAGCTGCACGTTGCGGCTGCGCCCTGCTCCTGTCCGACATTCCAACCTATCGCGAGCTGTGGAATGGAGCGGCGGTCTTCGCCGATCCTGCAAGCCCGGAAGACTTTCTTCTCAAGCTCGAGGAACTGATTAGCGACCGCCAAGCGACAGCCGAACTGGCGGCTCGCTCCCAACGGCGGTCTTTCGATTACAGCGAGCAACATCAGGCAAGCGAAATGATCGCGCTCTACCAGCGGGCGCTTGCTCGCGCGCAAGCCCCAGCGGAGTAACGATGAAGTTCATATTCTACACCCATTCCCTCGTATCCGACTGGAACCACGGCAACGCTCACTTTCTGCGCGGCATCATGCGTCAGCTGAACAAAGCGGGCCACGTGGCGCTTGCGCTGGAGCCCGAAGACTCCTGGAGCCGTGAGAATCTTCTTAGAGAAGGCGGAGAGAAAGCAATTCAAAGTTTTCACGACAGCTTCCCCGATCTGACCTCACAAACATACGGCAAAGACCATGACCATGAGGCGACCCTTTCGGACGCGGATGTGGTCGTCGTGCACGAGTGGAGCGAACCGTCACTAGTGGAGCGCATAGGGCGTATTCGCCGGGATGGCGGGCGCTTCACCCTTCTGTTCCACGACACGCACCACCGCGCGGTGTCTTCCGAGCACGATATCGCTAGTCTTCGATTGCAGGATTACGATGGCGTTCTGGCGTTTGGCGAAACGCTGCGCCAGCGCTATCTGGATGCGGGCTGGGGTACAAATGTATTTACCTGGCACGAGGCTGCCGATACGACCGTCTTCCATCCGCTTCCCGTCGACGACATCGAGGGCGATCTGATCTGGATCGGCAACTGGGGAGACAATGAGCGCTCTGCGGAAATCATTGAATACCTCATAGATCCAGTGCATGAACTCGACCTCAAAGCCAGCGTTTACGGTGTCAGATATCCTGCCGAAGCGCTGGATGCCCTGAAGGCAGCTGGCATTTCCTACCGTGGCTGGATTGCCAATGCCCAAGCGCCATCTGCATTCTCGCGCTACAAGATGACGGTGCACATTCCGCGACGTCCTTATGTGAAGCATCTGCCGGGCATTCCGACTATTCGTGTTTTCGAGGCCTTGGCCTGCGGAATTCCTCTTATTTCAGCGCCCTGGAAGGATGATGAAGGGCTGTTCCGGCCCGGCCAGGATTACCTTACAGTCAGCAATGGTGGGGAGATGAAGGAAGCGCTTCGCTCCGTCCTCAGCGACCCAATGCTTGCAGCGCAGTTAGTCAAATCCGGCGCAGAGACGATCCGCGACAGGCACACCTGCGCCCACCGGGTGAGTGAACTCTTTGACATTCTCAGGAGATGCGGAACAGCACGGGTAAAGACGGCGCTGACGATGGAGGACATGGCTCTATGAAGATCGCATTTTATGGCTCCAGCCTTCTCTCCTCTTATTGGAACGGTGCGGCGACCTATTATCGAGGCCTACTGAAAGCGCTTGCAGAGCGCGGCTATACAATCACCTTCTATGAGCCCGATGTGTATGGCAGGCAGGAACATCGCGACATCGAACCACCGGACTGGTGCAAGGTCGTGGTATATTCCGGCACTGTGGAGGCTTTGAAAGAAGCAGCAGCTAAGGCGGGTTCGGCTGACATCGTGATCAAGGCCAGCGGTGTCGGTTTCGAGGACGATCTGCTGCTGGAAGAGGTCCTGTCTAATAGCCATCCCAAAGCTCTGAAAATCTTTTGGGATGTGGATGCACCCGCAACGCTGGCAGAGCTGAAGGCGGCGCCGCAACATCCTTTGCGACTTGCGCTTTCCTCTCTCGACCTCGTGCTGACCTATGGCGGCGGAGAGCCGGTGGTCGCTGCCTATCGCGCACTCGGAGCGAAGGAATGTGTGCCGATCTACAATGCGCTCGATCCACATACGCACCATCCGGTTCCAAAGGAGGAGCGCTTCGTAACCGATCTGTTTTTCCTTGGAAACCGGTTGCCCGACAGGGAGGCGCGGGTAGAGGAGTTCTTCCTGAAGGCAGCGCAAACGCTGCCTGAAAAAAGCTTTCTGCTTGGCGGGGCTGGTTGGTCCGACCGGGCGTTCAGCTCGAACCTCACCTACATCGGCCACGTTCCGACGAGAGACCATAATGCTTTAAACGTCTCGGCGCGTGCTGTGCTGAATGTTTCCCGCGAGAGCATGGCGCAGAACGGCTTTTCCCCGGCCACCCGTGTCTTTGAGGCAACGGGTGCGGGTGCATGCCTCATCACCGACCATTGGGAAGGCATCGACCGTTTTTTCAAGCCGGGAGAGGAAATTCTGGTTGCCCGTGATGGGCACGACGTTGCCGAACTGGTTCGGCATCTGACGGCTGAAGAAGCACAGGCTATCGGCAAACGTGCGCTTATCCGCGCACTATCCGACCATACTTATAAGCAGCGAGCCATGACGGTCGACGCTCTTTTCAAAGCCCGTCTGGCTAGATCCATGGAAGCGGCGGAATGACCCAGAAGCTCAACCTCGTCTTCATCGGCCTCTCATTGTCGTCATCCTGGGGGAACGGCCACGCTACTACCTTTCGCGCGCTTCTTCGCGGGCTACAAGCGCTTGGGCATGATTGCCTGTTTCTGGAGCGTGATGTGCCGTGGTACGCAGCGCATCGCGATCTGCCATCGCCCGATTTCTGCATGCTGTCCTATTACGCTGATCCGACCGAGTTGAACACGCTTTTCCGTCAGCGGATCGAAAGGGCAGACGCCGTCATCATCGGCTCCTATGTGCCGGACGGAAAACAGGTTATCGACACTGTTCGCGAGATGACGCCGAGTTGCCTGTGCTTCTATGATATCGATACGCCTGTAACGCTCGCAAAGCTTCGGCGTGACGATCAGGAATATATTGCGGCGAAACAAATATCCTATTTCGATATCTACCTCTCCTTTTCCGGCGGCGATGTTCTAACCCTCCTGGAGCGAGATTGGCACGCGAAGCGCGCAGAAGCGCTTTACTGCTCGGTCGATGAGGGCGCTTACACGAATACAGGGCAGCCATTCCAGTGGGATCTCGGCTATCTGGGAACCTACAGTCCCGACCGTCAGCCCAAGCTGGAAAGGCTTCTACTGGAGCCTGCACGTCGGCTCCCAAAGATGCGTTTCGTGGTGGCGGGGCCGCAATATCCAACCAATATTTCCTGGCCTGCCAATGTAGAGCGTATCGAGCATCTGCCCCCTGCCCAGCATGCCGATTTCTACAGCAAACAGCGCTTTACGCTCAATATCACCCGGGCGGATATGGTGGAGGCTGGCTGGTCTCCCAGCGTGAGGCTATTCGAGGCAGCTGCATGCAAGACGCCCATCATCACCGACCGCTGGCGGGGGCTGGAAAATGTGCTCCCCGGCAAAGCTATCCTGATAGCTGAAACCGGCGACGAGGTCGTCCAGATGTTGCAGGTCTCCTCATCCGAAGAGAGGACGCGAATGGCGGAGACAGCCTATCGCATCGTGATGAAATCCCACACGGGCCAGGCCAGGGCTACCCAGCTTGTAGAATATATTCGCTCCTTTTACCGAGGCGCGCGTACCGCCCAGTCATCCTCGCACCCTGAAGTTTCAGCCGCAGGAGTATCTCCATGACGATGCATGATATCAACGAAGCCAAGAAAACCTCTGTTGTTGCCGGTGGCGCAGGATTTGTCGGTTCGCATCTGTGCGACGCGCTGCTGGCAAAGGGCGAACGCGTTATCTGCATCGACAGCTACCGCACAGGCAGGGCTGAAAACATTGTGGCGCTTGGCAACCACCCGCAGTTCCGCATGATCGAAGCCGATATCTGCAACATTCAGGCCATCGACGAACATGTGGGGCAGATTTTCAACCTCGCCTGCCCTGCCTCACCACCACATTATCAGGCCGATCCGGTTCATACGATGATGACCTGCGTTCAGGGTACGGCAAACCTCCTGTCTATCGCAGCAAGCCACGGAGCATCGTTCGTGCAGGCGTCAACCAGCGAGATCTACGGTGATCCGGAAGAGCATCCGCAGCGCGAGGATTATCGCGGCAACGTCAATTGCACCGGCCCGCGAGCCTGTTACGATGAGGGCAAGCGTGCTGCCGAAGCGCTGTGTTTCGACATGTTGCGTTCAGGCAAGGTAGACGCGCGCGTTGCCCGCATCTTCAACACCTATGGCCCGCGCATGCGCCCGGATGATGGCCGCATCATCTCCAACCTACTCGTTCAGGCGCTGAAGGGCGAAGCTCTGACCATCTACGGTCACGGCAACCAGACACGATCCTTCTGTTATGTAAAGGATCTCGTCGCTGGGCTGATCGGCCTGATGGAAGTCCAACCCAACCCCAGCCTCCCCGTCAATCTGGGTAATCCCGGAGAGTTCACAATCAACGAGTTGGCGGATCTAGTGCTGGATCTCACTCGCTCCGACTCAAAGATCGTTTACAAGCCGCTGCCAGTGGACGATCCACAACGACGCAGACCAGATATCAGCCGCGCGCAGGCGCTCCTCGGCTGGGAGCCGACAATACCGCTGAGGGAAGGGCTGAGGATGACGTCGGAATGGTTTGCCTATACACTTCGTGGCGAACAGGAAAATCTAGGACCTCCGCTAGCGTTTGCCCAGTGCCTGGAAAAGGCCGCTGCAGAGCTATAGCGAAAATCAATGCATCGTGCCTCGGTGCTTTGAGTGCAGAGCTGTCACGATATAGCGTATGCCTCCACTTGCTGTGGATAGCACGAAAGTCTGCTGATCGCTGCCGACCGCGCAAAGGGCACGAAGTAGACAAACGGAATGGCCTTTGCATCCAACTCGTCCATCAGCGGTAGAATGAGCTAGGCCTACAGCGCACGTCAAGAATTCCAGTTATGACGGGTATAGTCGATCTTGGAATGACGGTCGCTTAGGTAAGATACAATTGCACCGCATGACAAGACAGTCTCGGTCTTCACTAATCGCTCTTGCCGAACATTGCTAGAGGCCTTTCCTTACGCGCTATTTACGAGGACTGCGTTGTCATCGATATCGATGATGCAAAAGGCCCCGCAGGAAAATGACGTCGGTTTCCTCAGTCGTCGGCATCCGGTTTCCATTGTCATACGACCTTTCGACACCCAACCGGGCTACCGTCTTAAAGCAACGTTGAAGCTGTGACCTCCGACCCGCATGGGTCTCTCTCGATAACCCGCATCACCAATCCAAACGTGCTAACTTCGACACCTTGGCAGATAAGACAGATGCGAGTGTCGGATTGCCTCTTTGCCCAAGCGGCCTTCCCCGAGCAGGAGATGGATCGACGTCTGCATCGACCAGTTCAGTTGCCCAGCCGAGTGGCTTGTCAGTTCCCGTTTCAAATCGAGAACGTTTCCAGACGGAAGCTTTCGCCATAGATGATACGCGCCTCCGAAGCTCTTGCCCGCATCGTAGCCGCGCAGTTGGCCGCCCTCACTCTGGCTGTCCAGAACGGTGTCGTTCGGCGAGGCCTGCCGTCCGACCCGCTCTTGATCGATTGAAAGAGGCGATGGTTGATCCGCGTGAATAGTAACGGCATCGCGCCATCGGCAAAAATAATCTTACACCGCGCTCCTCGGTGTATATCTTTTAGATACCTCGCCGCGGGATGCTATCGCAGAAAAGATAGAGATGGCGTTGATAATCTCACGCACAGACCGGATTGGCCTACGTCAAGACCGAGGCGAATCCGCTTTCATGCAGTGTCTCAACGTCTTTCAGGATTCCACTGACAGCCGCCTCATCCATTGCCTGGGTCTCGAACAGCGACTTTGCGAGGGCGTGGAAAATGGACCGGCGTAGCTTAAGGATCGCCACCGCTTTTTCGAGCGCCGCCTCCAACTTGGCATGAACGCGATTGGCCAGTTCGGTATCTCGGTCCAGAACCGCGCCCGCATCGCGATGGGGCCGATAGAGCAGCGGATGCTCGGTTCCGAAGCCGAGCGTCCGCTCCATATCGAAGGCAAGCCGCGTCGCCCGTGCCAGATCGCTATCGTCGGTCCCTCCGGAACCGCTCGAGACACGTTTTAGCACCAGTTGCTCGGCAGCCCGCCCGGCCATCAGCATGGTCAACATGTTTTCGTACCAGTCGCGGGTGTCCGTGGCCCAGGCGTGGAAGCCGACGAGATTATAGCCGCCCTCGCCGGTATCGATGTTGAGACCGCGAACAGGCCCGAGATCGAGCGCATGATGGACAACGGCATGCCCTGCCTCGTGGAAGGCGAAGCGCCAGCGCAGATTATAGGGTACCGGCGGACGATGACCGCGGATGCCGTCTTCGATGTCCTCATAGCGGATCGCCCGCTTGCCACGCCGCGCTTTCAACCGCGCCTCCCGGACGATGCGTTCGATATCCGCACCCGTCAGCCCCATCGCCCGCGTGGCGAGACGCCGCAGGATCGCATCAGCAGAATTGGTGTGTTGCGCGGCCGTCGGCGTTTCCGACGTGTTGGTGTTCTGTGGTTCAGTCATCGGCTGGCTCCCTTCCGTTCACTTTCTGCGTCTTCCTGCAGATAGTCGGCAACGATCTTCTTCAGAGAGAAACCATCATCGACCTCTGATGGGATGCCCTGTACTGGCTCCCGGATCAGCGATGTCACATCGTCACCGAGATGATGAGCGAGGATTTCGGCCAGCGTCGGCACATCGGGTTTGGGGATTTCGATATGGGTCTCCAATCGTCCGGAGCGCTTGATGGCCTCGTCGATATGATCGGGCCGGTTGGTGGCACCGACGACGATCAGCCCTTCGTTCTTGATCGCGCCATCAAGCAGTTCCAGCGCCTTGTTGACGATGGTATTCCAGTAGTCGGCATATTCCCGCTCGGCCGGCTGCCTTTTGCCGATACCGTCGATCTCGTCGACGAACAGGATCGCCGGCGCCATGGCCCGCGCTTCGACAAATGTCTTGCTCATCCTGTCGATCACGTCGTTGAGATGACCGCCCTGCAACCAGGTCGAGACGGATGTGACGACCAGCGGGATTTGCAGGCTGTTGCACAGCGCCCGGGCAAAGGTCGTCTTGCCGGTACCAGGCGGACCGGACAGCAAAAGCTTAGCGCTCATCTCCGACCAAGCGAGGATGCTTGCCCGGTAATCGTCCAGATCTGCCTTGAGATCGAGCGCCCACTCCTTCGCCTTGCCATATCCGGATAGCGTTTCGACGGTCAATGGCGGCTTGTGGCCGATCTCACCCACCGTCGGCAAAGGCTCCGGCTGGATCACTTCGGCGCCAGACGGCTTGTCCTTCTTCCAGCGACCGTTGCTATCAGTGTCGTTCGATTTCGGCTTTTCGTGCGAGCCTTGGGGCTTCTCGGCGGATGTGCTCGACGATGCCGATCTGGATGCCTTGTCATTGCTTCCGCCACCACCGTCCTCCTCTTCCTCGAAGTCACTGCGATTGCGCTCGATGAGCGTGGCAAGGACATGCAGTACGTCGCGAACATGTCGCCCGGGGCGAAACGCAAGAACCAGATCCTCCAGCGACAGCCAGCGCGCATCGGAATCTGACGGCAGGCCAAACGTCTCAATCGCCGTGTTCGGATAAAGCACCTCCACCAGATCGGCGACGAACCTGCGATCGAGCTTTCCCGTCTCCAGAGACAGGTCGGCGGAGATCTGCAAGAGCGACGGAACGTCCGACCGCTTTTCCGCGATGGCAAGGATCGACAAGTCGCGCGAGAGCGCGCTGATCATCCGCCGGCGCAGGGCATTGCCCGTGACACGATGCACGCCGGCACCCGAGAAGGTCATCAGACGCCTGCGCGTCTCAGCTTCGAGGGCATCGAAGTGGTCGTCGTTGTACATGTGATCGGATTCCGTGGCTGCGAACGGGCCGCCAGGCACAAGCCGGGTTTTCTCAAGGAGCCGCAGCACCTCACGCTCGAAGCCTGCAAGCGGCGCATGGAGGGTAACGACCGATGTCACACGGGTCAGCGTACAAACGATCTCCCGAAGCGACCGTCCGCTGCCACGCACCGCACGCGCCAGAACCAGGGTCGCAACGATGTGACTGACCATTGGCGGAGCGGCGGCTCGATCCACAAGACCGATGGCATAGGCACGCTGATCGATACCGTTGCCCAGCACAGCATTCTCTCCGATTGCGCCGTGACGCACCCGGGGGATGTTCACGAGTTGCGCGGCGAACGACGGATGCTTGACCTCGGCGATCATGGCACCATCACCTTCAGAGCCAGGCTCCGGATTGCCGCTCTCCCTCGGTGGGACAAGCCAGTCGCCAAAGTTCTTTCGGAACCAGGTGTCGTCACGGATCGTATCGCCGATCAGTCGTGTCGTGTCGAACGCAGGGGAATAGCGGAGGAGAAGATGACCGCCGACATCAACGATCCTGCTTTCCAGCAGACCGTTGCGCAGTGCGGTCCGGCGTGCCTCCCGCCGGGCGAGATGCTGGAGCCGGCGAACGAACAGACGAGTGAGCTTATCCATCGGTACGCCCTCCCGTCTCCGCGGCAATAATTTCCGTGTGGGCGTCTTGCACCGGTTCGCGCCGACGCGTCCGACCACGCCTCCACCCACTAATGGCACCGGGCTGCGGCAACTGCGTCAACACACGCTCGCGCGGCGAACGGCGTGGCGGAGAAGAGCCGCCCGGAGGAGTGACCGAAGCCCAACCAGTCGGCTCGTTCCAAGACTGATCGATATCGCGATTGCGGTTCTGCAGCCAGTCGAGCAACAGGCGGCAGGCGGCATTGCCGCTGCCGGCAGTCGCACGCAGACGGAGCATCAGCGGTTCCGGAACAAGGCCGTTCAACGAACGACCATGTCTGACGGAGGCAAGCGTGAGCCCAATCAAAACAGCAGGGTCGTCGCGATTGCTTGAACCGTGATCAAGGTCATCGGATTGGACGGGACTGATATTCACGAGCCTGCCGTGAAGGCAGGCGAACGCGATGGTATCGGTCGTGACCGCTTCGCAACGGAAGCCGGCCAAAGACGGACTATGGGTGTCGATGGACATGACTGTCTCCTCACCGGAGTGCATTGCAACCGGCATTTATGGAATGGAAAGGACCGGAGAAGCCGCACACGCGCTTCAGGCGCGGCCGCGATCACTGCTGTTGGGCTCGCGGCTCGTCAGTGCCTGCGCGGACGGCGGGCGAAGCCAACCCGGATACGGACCGGTTCCGGCTCTTCGTCCGGATCATCATCGAAGCGGCCGAGATTGTAACGACCGTCGTCATCTTCATCCGTAGCCAGGGCCCGCTCTTCTTCGTAAGTGCGGGCCGGACCGTTCGGCGCGATCAGCGGCCTGCCCAATACGGTCGAGGTAGCGGCCGCGTCCGACACGGCAACCGCCACGACACCGAGAGCCTTACGGGCTTCCGCTTCGAGAAGCTGCTGCACGCGGCGACCGAAGCGCAGGCGCAGTTCGGCCATGCAGGCCGCAACTCCGTCGATCTCCAGCAGGTCGTCGATCTCCGACAAGGCCCAGATGCCGGTGGCATGGTCGCTCGGGCGGCTGGCGCCATCAACGATCGCAACTTCGACAGTGTCGACCATCAGGCGCTTCTGGTTTTTGTAGAGCCAGTCCGGCAAAACCATCGCTGAGGCCATCATTTTCAGCTTCAATTCTTCCAAACGGCTGGTGTCGCCATACGACGCCAGCGACCGCTTCAGGTCGAGGATGTAGGCGGTATGCCGGGCGCGATTCACGAGGATAAGGTCGGGCGTATAGCTGCCCTTCGCCGGTGCCTCGCAATCGAGCTTCACACCATCGAGACTCTGCCAGTCGTTTCCGGACACGGCTTCGAGCGCCGCCTTGACCAGCGGCAACTTCAGCGACTGGGTCAGCACGGTGATGTTTGGATTGGCTTTCGCCAGACGCTCGACCGCCTGCTCCAAGAGCTTGCCCTCGCGGAAGGACACAGCGCGAACGAGCGAAGCGATATGAATGTAGTGCCCGAGGATGTCGTCTTCGACCGGTTCACCGTCGGCAATCGCCGCGATGGCGCGATCGATCAGCAGATCGAGATCGGCCTCGACTTCGGCGAAGCGAACGATATGCGGATGGCGGCGCAGGACCGCTGGCTCGCCGATGCTGTAGGCACCGATGCCGAAGGAGCCGTGGGAGAACATCGATGCCGCGGCGACAGTCGAACGAAGAACTTCCCCGGCAGGGGTAGAGAGAGTATGGGTGGTCATAGCCCGATTCCTTTTTAGCGAAGGCTGAGGGTCAGGCCCTTGTCGATGTTGGTAGCATCGGCTTGGGCCGTTATGCGTCCGGTCTTCCGAACGGCCCCAACCTGGCAGGACCGGGAGCCGGGCTCAAGGACCCGGAAGCACAAAAAAAGAACAAAGCCGGTACATAGTTAACGGCGGGCTCACGAAGTCCAGGCCGATGAACGCGCCCCCTGATCGCAACGCTCGACCTCAGCGTTTCCGCTCGCCATCATCAGGCAAAAGGAAAAGGGCCGACATGCGGCCCCTTCGAGTTCGGAGGGAAGGCCCGAGATTGCGGCCTTCATGCAATTGCCTCTTACGGCGTAACGGCCGGTACGAGTTCAGCCTCGGCGACGCTGTCATCGGCAAGCGCCGGCACCTTGGCAAACTGCTTGCGGTTTCGCGGCGCCTCACGGCTGACCGTCATGAAGCCGCCGGTTGCCTCCGCGAGCGCAGCACCAAACCGGTCGATCGCCTCATCCGGGACATCGGCATCATCAGAGACCTCGTCCAACATTGCCGGCTCGGCATCGTGACGATCGCCGACGCTGACCGCTTCTGCCGGAACCGCCGGTTCGGAAGCTACAGCAGTTGGTGCAGCAAGCGGCCATTCCGGCTTCCGGCCTTTGGACACCGCCCAGCCGAGCACCGGAAGCACATGCAGCGCAAGCCAGTCACGCATGTCTTTCGACTTCGGCCAGCCATCGACGCCACCCAATGTGTAGAGCGTGTCGTTGACCTCGGCCCATCCGGTTTTTTTGGGGAATTTCGTTGGCTTGGTGTTGCGGCCCCAATCGAGTTCCGGCTCAAGGAACAGCGCCAGGCTTTCGAGCTCCTGACGGGCGACCCGGGCAATGTCCTGGATTTCCTTCGCCAGCGCCTCCTTGATCACACGGCTTTTGGCCAATGCAGCCTCGATCGCCTGGCAGATTGTCACGACGTGCTGGATGAACGCCTTCAATCCATCGCGGATCTTGGCCGCAATCAGCACCTTCAAACCGCCAACGCCACCGGTCCAGAACTGATCGTCCTTCTCGGCCTTGTCACCACCCTCCTCGCCATTGGCCAAAATGGCCTTTACGTCGGCGACCTGAAGGCGCCCGTTCGCCTCGGCAAAGGCAATGGCCGCCGTGATCTGGTCGGTCGTTGCCGAACTCAGATGGAACAACACCGTCGCGCCGACCGAGAGGTCGACCAGTTCATCACGGTAGGGTGTCAGGTTGCGGTACACCGCAGTATAATTGCGGGCGCTGCGCGGTGCGAGACCGCAGCGCATCTTCACCCAATGATCAAACCGGCCATCGGCCAGCAGGTCTGCAGCTTGGGCCAGATGATCGCCGAGCTCGAAAGTCTGCTCGGTGGTGCGGCGGCCGAGGTCGAAGATATGGGCCGCGCTCGTTTCGAGCTGTTCGCGCATCGAGTGCCCGATACCGTTATCTTCGTAGGAATAGGCGGCAGTCGCGATCGTCTTGGTGGTCTTTGTGCGCATGGAAGTCTCCGTGTGACGCGGTTACAATGTATCCGACAACAACGCATCGGATGACTATATGATCGCGCCAATACGGATATAATGCAAATTCAAGTAAAACATAATTATAGTATATATTCGATTATAACCTTTATTTCTGAGCGATCTAAAGAGAATGTATTTCAACTGAAATCAATAGTTAACTAAATGATATCGAGATATACGATATTTATAAAAAATTTCCACTTCGCGTTTGATCGATATTATTTCACGGCAAAATCCAGTATCCGTAGCCGAATAGCCGGCCTCCCACATTTAGGGCCTTAACGAAGTAGTCTTGTCGTTACGGAAACACGCGGCGAAGTAAACACGGCGCCAGCGTCTCGCCGTCTAAAGGCGACGCTCGATTTCCACCCGGAGATGGCACATTCCGCGCGAACGGCTGGGATATATGACATGAGACATCGCGGATGAACCCACCTAGAAGCTTTTTGGTTCGCCGCCGCCTCATAGTCCGGAATGGAGATCGTCCTGCAGATGCAAGCGCGACACGAAGCCGCCGGCGATTTCCGTCACCTTGCCCACAGATCGTTTCAATGTGCCCACACGTCGAGACAAGTTGCGCTCATCTGATTCATGGTTCGATATTTTTGATTCCAAACGCTGCTCATTTGATTCACGACCGCCGTTTGGCCCTCGCCAGCTTATCTCGACCTGTCTCAACGTGCCCGCAATTGATCTCAAATTGCGCTCATTTGATTCAGAACCCCAAAAAAACGATTCATAAACCGGGATTTCCGATTCCATGCAAACGGCGTTGCCGCGGTGACAACGGTCTGGCATCGATAGCCGGAGACCTGACGGGAAAGAGTGCATGCCAGCGAAGTCCGAAGATATCCGAAACCGCAAACAGCGCGAGCGACAGCAGAAGCTCCGCGATGCCGACAGAAAGGCCAAGCGCCCAGGACGAGACGATGTGGCCCGCGTCGCACTCTACTGGCTCATTAACAGGGCGATCGAGAAGGAGCTGCACGAAGACCTTGAGAAGTTCAGAGCCAGGATCGTTGCGATGCTTACAGAACAAGGCTTCGACAACCGCCAATCCGAGACCGTTCTCGATGACCTCATCTCCAAATACCGAACGGGGGGCTCGCCCTTCCGCCGCAAACCCCACCTGCTCTATCCTGATCGCGCAGACGCCGCTGACTGACCGGTCGCGTCCAAACTGCAGCCTACGGTTTCGGTCTTTTGCCCATCAACGATGGCGACTGGGACGCCTAACGGCGTTTGCAGACTCTAAGGCTCCTCCCCCCATTACTCGGTAAAACGCCGTTTGATTCTGAATCGAATGTTTCGAGCATTTTCAAGAGGGAGGCGGATCCGGCACGTGAACCATGACTGGCGAGTAGGCCATGGGTATAAGTGCGTTGCGCATCAGCAACAGTTTTCATAACTCTATACTTAACAATGACCTACCGCCGGTTTGGTCGCTGATGGCGTTCCCCCGCAGATCAATGATTCCAGCCGTGCCATTTCGGGAATCACGGCATTTTCGGCAAACCGACGTCGAAAGCCATACAAATGGGGCTCTTGAGAAAGGCCGGGCTTTGTGCGCTATTGGCGCCAACGAGTGTTCAACAGGCCAACCCGCAACGGACAAGGAGGCGCCCATGGTTCACGTTTTCCATGTCGACGGCGCCACGATCCAGCCGTCCCGGGACATTGAGTGCAACAACGATTCCCGTCTCGGAATCTGCACCGGCCGCATGCGCGAGGAAGTTCTCCGCGTGGATTGCCGTCGAAGACGACGACGATCCACGACTATAAGGAGATTCCATGTCAACTATCATCCAGCATCCGTCTGCCATCGTTGCGGTTAAAACGCATCACCTGCATGACGTCGACAACGACACCAAATCCCGCCTTTATCCTGGACCGGGCGTTATCGCGTCGATCACCAGCGTAAGTGTGTCGAAAGCGAAAGACGCAATCCGTCAGCACCGCCACGGTTCGCGCTGGCTAGACTTCCCGCGCGCTCCTCCCATCACCGGAACCACCGATGTAGAGATTGGGGGGGCATTGCGCCTTCTTGGATATGTCGGAAGTTGGCGTTATCTCCCTGAACAACAGACACTCGCGGCATATCTAAACACCCGAACCGGCGTTGAGCGCGATCATCCGTGCGTTGTGAGGCTCAGCACGCATTGCGTTGCCGTGAGCGGCGGCGTTTTCTGCGACGTCTTCAGCCACGGCATCGTGATCGATATCGGCGATGCAAAGGGGCGTCGCAAAAAGGTCAGCCACGTTCTGGCTTTGACCAAACGTATTGCACCCACGATCACATCCAGGAAGCTGGTATCGAAGGCGAAGAAGACTGACGCGGACAGCAAACTTGAAGAACTCTTTCGCGAGGCGATCAAGGCTGAGACAGGAGCAACGCGCGTCAAGATCACTCCTAACGAGATCTTCGTCATCTTGCCCGATCAAAGCAGTTGGTACTGGCTCGGCGCCCACGACCGTATCCAGTGGGAGATCCTCGAGCCCCAACGCGACGGCCTCCTGCGTGGTAACTCCGCCGCGGCGGCCGCTTACCGTTCCGCTATGAGCCCCTAGCCCCGTCGGCGTCGGCGAAGCGTGATCGCGGCAATAATTGCCGTTGGCATTTGTCTCCCGCCTCGCACAGTTTCACCGCTCAACGCTGGGTTTCCATCATCACGCCCGCCGAACCATGACGGTCCGGTAGTGCTGCGGGGGCTCTCAAGTTCCCCGCCGCCGGTTACCTGTCCCCCCAAGGAAAGTTTTCATCCAAGGTTCACAATGACGAAGAATGTTCTGTTCTATGCACGCAGCTCGACCACCTCTCATCTCGGCGCCTGCTTCGATACGCAGTTGTATTTCGCAAAGGAGTTTATCAAGAAGAACGGCTGGTCACTGTCGGCAATCTGCCGCGATGAAGACATCGGCGAAGTCGTCTTCACGGCGCAGCCGGGTATCCGCAAACTCCTCGGCTATGTCGAAGAAGGTGCGATCGATATCATCCTCTGCCACACGCTCGACCGCCTATGTTCAAGGTATGACGTAGCGCTGGGTCTGTTGCGGGAACTTCGTGGAAAGGACATTGAAGTCTGGTCAGCCGATCCTGGTGTTGAGATCAAGGCCACTGACCTGAGCGAACATTACGATGGTGAGCGCGACTCGTCCGGATGCATCAACCTGATCGCACCAATGCCGGACGAACTCTACGAAGCCGAACACCTCGTTCCGCTTCCATATGGCTATCGCTATTCGGGCACATTCAACGCTGACCGTCAGTACATCTTCGGGTTCACGGCTGTAGATCCAAAAGCAGCCGAAGCCGTTCAGCAGATCTTCCACTTGTATGCCGATGGCATGTCTCCGGCAAAGATTGCTGCACTCCTCAAAACATTGAGCATCGCCGGTCCGCTCGACAAGCCATGGCGCGACACGACAATCCGTGGTGATCGGGCGCAAAGAACCGGCATCCTCAATGAGGAACTCTATCTCGGCCGCTTCTGGATACCGGGCCGCGACTGTTTCGACTTTGTGCCAGCGCTTCAGATCGTCACGCAGGACCTTTGGCAACGCGTAAAGCAGCGCCAGCGACTGGCAGCACGGGGTGTTGCGGAATAGGGCACCAGCACGATCAACCCCCCATCACACTGGCCAGTCCTGCTGGCCAGTGCTCACAAAGAGATTGTTTCAGATGGAATTTCGCAGATGACCAAGAATGTCCTGTTTTATGCCCGCTACTCTACCGACCGCCAGAATGAGGTCTCGATCGAGACGCAGATTGAGCTATGCGAAGCCTTCGTCAAACAGAAAGGCTGGAACCTCGTTGCAACCTATTCAGATTCCGCTGTCAGCGGCATGAGCTTTATGTTGCGCCCCGGTATTCAGCGACTTTTGGCGCACGTGAAGCGTGAACGCATCGACGTCGTGCTGTGCGTTACCGTCGACCGCCTGTCGCGCGATGTCGAGCACAGCGCCAGGATCCTCAAAGACCTGAACTACCAGAACACCGAGATCTGGACTGTTCACGCCAATCAGGCGATCACGAAGCTGGAACTGCATTTCCGGGCGACCCTGAGCGACGAACTCGTCGACCAGATCCGCTTCCGGACGCGCGAAGGAATGAAGACGGCTGTCAAGAAAGGCAAGGCATCAACGTGCCTCGCCTATGGATACAAACTGTCCCAGCAGCGTGACGCCAATGGTGACCGCATTAAGGGTCAGCGGGATATCGATCCGGTCAAGGCGGAGATCGTGAGGCGAATCTTCAAAATGTATGCCGATGGTATCTCTCCGCGCGACATCGCCCACATCCTGAACAATGAAGGTATCATCGGACCACGGGGCGCCGCTTGGCGCGATACTGCCATCCGCGGCTCCAAAACAGTCGGAACCGGCATCCTCAACAATCCGAGCTACATTGGCCGTATTGTCTGGAATAAGCGGCAGTACCGTAAAAACCCTGACACGGAGCGGCGCACTGCCCGGATGAACGATGCCGATCAATGGGTCTGGGCAGAGGTACCGACAATGCGTATCGTCAGCGACGATCTCTGGGAGCGCGTTCGTGCTCGCGACGCCGAGATCGGCGACCTCTATCAGAACGCCAGGACTAACCGCCTGAACGCAACACATCGGCCGGAATATCTTCTGAGCGGAATGCTGGAATGCGCAGAGTGCGGCGGGCCTTACGCCATCTCCGGCAAGGATCGCTATAGCTGCACCAACCGCAAGAAGCGGCTGCCGATCGATGATCTCGGTGGCGCCTGCTGCAGCAACAGCAAGACGATCACCCGCCACGAACTCGAAGAGCGCGTCCTCAACTGCATTCCGGTCGCCTTCTACTCGCTCGATATCTTTGACCGCATTTCGCAGAAGATGGTCGCGCATGAGGTGAGCAAGCTGAAGACCATCCCTTCCCGCAAAGATCAGATGACAAGCGAACTGGCATCGATCAAGTCGAAGCAGGCAAGCCTGATGCAGCAGATCCAGGATCGGCACGCTGAAGGCCGGCCGCGTCTCGCCATTCTCGACGATCAACTCGATGACTTGGAGGCAGCTCGCGAGGCGCTTCTTGGGGAACTCGCCACCACCGAAGAACCCGAGCAGGATTTCTCGGAGAAGATTGCCAAGTTGAAGGCGCAGTTCGATCCGACGAATACCGAGCTTGCCATTCGCAAGTTGATCTTCCTCGCCCGCAACAATGCCGACGAACAGGCCAAGCGCCGGCTGATGCCGATCGTGCGCGACCTGATCCACACGGTGGTGATCGGCAAGACACCGGGCCACCAACCGGCAGCTCTGCAGGTCCATGGCGACATCGCCAACATCATGGCATCGATGGACGTGATCGACATGATGCAGCGGCAATTCGTAGCCAGCGCCCAGAACGACCTGATGTCCCGCATTGCATCTGGCGAGATCGACACGGAGCACAAAAAGAAAAAGCTCCTCGAGGCTTACGCCGAGGAGCTTTTGAAGAGGTTTCCCGAGTGGGAGAATTTACAAGTTTCAGTGGTTGCGGGGGCAGGATTTGAACCTGCGGCCTTCAGGTTATGAGCCTGACGAGCTACCGGGCTGCTCGAGCCCGCGTTGACTTTGATCGACTTTGATGTCGAGTAAGTTTTAGAGGTGCAAAAGGCCGCTTTGTGTGCGGCCTTTTGTATCGGCCTTGGCCGTTATGTTTGTGATTTGAGAAGATTTTGTTGCGTTTAGCAGACCTGGCAGCGACCTACTCTCCCGCGTCTTAAGACGGAGTACCATTGGCGCTGGGGCGTTTCACGGCCGTG
>CAJYTK010000004.1 GCA_913777615.1 uncultured Agrobacterium sp.
TGACCTTGCCCCGTTGAACTAATCCATTTTGAAGTAAGCTCTGGCCCATTGAGAGGACCAGAGAATGAAGCGCAACCGTTTTACAGACGAACAGATCATCGGCATTCTGAAGGAGCACGAGGCGGGCACGCCGGTCTCGGAGCTTTGCCGCAAGCACGGTGTCAGTGATGCGAGCATCTACAAGTGGAAGGCCAAGTTCGGCGGCATGGACGTACCCGAAGCCAAGAGACTGAAGACGCTGGAAGACGAAAACACGAAGCTGAAACGGCTCCTGGCAGATGCGATGCTCGACAACGCCGCTTTGAAACACCTTTTGGGAAAGAAGTGGTGACGCCCGCAGCAAGGCGGAAAGCTTTCGCTCATCTGATGGATCACCACCAGATGAGCGAACGGCGGGCGTGTAAAGCCATGGGCTTTTGCCGTATGACGATCCGTTACGAAACCAGGCGCAGCGATGACCATGACCTTCGCGAGCGGATGAAGGCGCTGGCGCATGAACGTCGCCGCTTTGGATATCGACGCCTTCATGTGCTGCTCAGGCGTGAGGGTCACCTTGTGAACCACAAGCGGCTCTTCCGGCTCTATCGGGAGGAGAAGCTGACGGTACGCAAGCGTGGCGGGCGTAAGCGGGCGATAGGCACCCGAGCGCCGATGTTGATCCCGACGGCTGCCAATGATCGCTGGTCGCTGGACTTCGTGTCAGATCAGCTCACCGATGGCCGCAGGTTCCGGGTGCTTACGGTCGTCGATGATCGCACAAGAGAATGCTTGGGCCTCGTCGCCGATACGTCCCTTTCCGGTCTGCGCGTTGCTCGTGAACTGGACCGGATCATCGAGGAGCGCGGCAGGCCGAAAATGATTGTCAGCGACAACGGCAGCGAGTTTACCAGCAACGCGATCCTGCAATGGACGGACCGGACCAAGGTGGAATGGCACTACATCGCGCCAGGCAAACCGATCCAGAACGCCTTCATCGAAAGCTTCAATGGACGGCTACGAGACGAGCTCCTGAATGAAACGCTCTTCTCGTCACTGACCCATGCACGATCAGCGCTTTTAAACTGGCGCAGCGATTACAACGATCATCGACCACACTCTGGACTAGGCTGGATGACGCCTGCCGAGTTCGCTCAGACCATCAACCCGCGACGTGATGCGGTGCTGCGCAGCCGGAATGGCTCCGCACCGCAACCCGCCGCTACCGCCCCGAATACAGCAACCCAAAACCGCTGGAGCGAACTCAAAACTGGATAAAACTCGGGGGCAACGTCAGCGGCCATCCAAAGGCTATTGCTGATCGGAAATTTCCCATCCTTCGACAACAGGGAATGTTGCGGATATGAAGGGCCAGATATGACGAAGTCGACGTTGATACCATCTTACATGGAGCCTCGGTCTCTTTGCGCCCCGGAGTGCTCCAGTAGCCTGATTGTCCATAATTGCATCGAGCGCTCGCAATACTGGAGGAGCGTCAGCCGCTGCAAGCGTGATCTTAGATCGCCATTCAGCGCACAGTGATCTCGTCGGTTGAGTAGTTAGATCTATCTCCGCCATGAGATCGTAGAAGCGCCTTTGAAGAAACTCATGCGTCCTAGCTCGCCCGCCAAAATCCCAGACAAGCTGTGATGCTCCGACAGCAGCGATTACGAGCCCGAGAGAAACGTCGGCAGAGGAACCATTGGTAACGATCTTGGTCGCACTCGCTGAGCCACCGAGAATCACAACGAAATTGTAGAAGCGGTTCCAACCGTCCAACCATCCCCGTCGCGCAGAATGATAGAGGGCGTTTCGCAAGGCCATGTGCCTGAGATGGAAGACTTCAACATAACAATCGTCGTCTTCGATCTCGACGTTGACACTCATTATCACTTCTTCCGTGGCGGAGGCGGAGGCGGCTGGTTTCCGTGGCTGCGTGTTACCCCAGTTTTCCCGCCGTTGAAAGAACCGGTCACAGAACCCTTACCAGGTGTGGGTGCAGGCTTTCCGCCCCCGCTAGTTGACGGTGTCTTTTTGGTCATTTCGAGACGCTCCTAGACTTGCTGTTTCAAACCTTCATCTGCGCTTTTCGAAGTCACGGGCGCATTGCGATGTCTAGAATTCACATCGAAACTTAGCACGGTCAAGGATGTGCTTCTTCTGCTTGTACGTCTCTCACAGCTTTATGCATCACTGTCGGTTCCGTACGGAGAGCACAGCAACTTGTCCAAGCAGGCAGGCGGTTACAGCTACCATTTCAATTCTGGCATTGCAGCTTTCAACCATCGCAATGCAACTTCCCGTACAATCGACTGCCTACATATGACTTCTTGGTCGCGGAGCCGGCCGATGACCATGCATAGCAATAAGCTTCTCATAGGTCTTTTTCTATTATAGATGGGGCTATGGATAAGAAGAAAAAAACAATACACGTATTCTATTCTTGGCAGAGCGACTCGCCGAAGAAGACAAATCTCAATGCGATTCGACGCGCTCTAGAGGATGCCTGCAAGCGCCTGGAAGCGGCAAATTCTCATATCGTGCTCGTTCCCGATGAAGCGACTCGGGATACGAGCGGCAGTCCTAATATTGCCCTCAAGATACTCGAGAAAATCGAAATGTCGGCAATTTTTATCGCTGACATCACGACCATCACGGGTCCTGGCGTCCCGAGGCCATGTCCTAACCCGAATGTCGGATATGAGCTTGGATACGCCGTTGCCACATTGGGCTGGGAACGGATCGTCCTGCTATTCAACAGTGCCATCGGCGAATTCCCTGCCGATCTACCTTTCGACTTCATTCAGAACCGCGTTAGCCCTTACAGCTATGCCCCGTCCGATCCTCCTTCGAAGCGTGATGAACTCCGTGCGTTTCTTGAGGTCGCCATCAAGGCTGTGATCAAAAAAAATCCTAAACGTCCGGCCGAGCTAAAAGGGCTGACGCGCGAGAGGATTGAACATGATCATGATGTGAAGAACATGCGCTGGCTAATGGAGTCGCTTCACTTGCCGACTCTTCAGCAGCATGTTCAGGAACTTCCGCATGCTATTTCTGACAGGGCAATTTGGTTCAGTGACTCCTTTAAGGGCGTCGTTGCCAACAACTTGTTCAGTGTCTACGATCCAGTCCTTAAGGACGCGGTCGACAAGCTCTACAGCGGCTGGGCGAAGGCGCTGGCTCACGACAACCAGTATCATGCAACTGCGAGCGGCAATGTTCATGTGTTCACAAACCCAGGCGACATGCCATTGGTAGGTGCTCGGCAGAAGGCGTGGGACGAAATCGACGCCGGTCGGCAAGAAATGCATCAAGGCTTGTCAATGATCCTGGATAGGATCAGATCAGATTACCTCGAGATCGACATCCACCAGACCAATGCCAAAGCATGGAAGGACTATGTCAAATCTCAGCCGGAGTTCGACGATCAGTTAAAGTCGAAGTCAAAATTAAAGAACAAGAAAAAGAAGTCGGCAAAAAAGATCACTGGGAAGAAGAAGTCGGTCAAGAAAACCAACAGGAAGAAGAAGCCAAAAAAGCAGGGCTAAAATAGGGACCCGTCGCAACACCAACGAGTAGGACAAGCCGACGTTTGGGATACGACTGTAGTGACGATCACATCGTCGTCTCCTCTCGGTCACCAAATTGCTGGCCAAGACGGGTCCGCTGCAGTTCCTTAGCATGCACGACCCAAGGACTGGCCTTCCGGCCTCGCTTCTTCCGTTGAACACAAAGGAGATGTAGCCGGATGGCTGCACCGAAGACCGAGCGGATCAGTTACCTGCAACCACGACCATGCTAATCCAAGCTGGAGATAAGACTGGTGTACCGTCTGATTTGCCCGCATTTTATCGGGTCAGACTCCACTTGCGTCACCGAATTGTGTAACCGCTTCTCGTTTATAAGAACCTCTCCGGTGACTTAGCTAGACGCCGGAGAACACAGGAATAGTGCAGCAGCGGGCGCGCGCTGATAGACATGACGAAATCACCGCTTCTCAACATCTGAATCCGAAGTGCGCCTTTGGTAGGTTGCAGTGACGAAGTCGATAAACGCCGCTGCGGCGCCGACCGCCAGCCTAGCGTGGCGGGCTTCCAAACCACGATATTTCCCATCGCGGCCATGCCCGGATCCATACAGGCCACGAAGCTCCGCTATGTTCTGCGTCATTGCCGACAGGTTTTGTAGGATCAGCTTGATGGCGTTGGCACCTCTTGCAGCATCTGAAATCCCCTCCGGTACGAGCTTGAGCTCCTTGGCGAGGGCCTTCGTCAGCCTAGGAAGGTCGTCTGAACGAGATACCGCCACACCCAACTTGCCTAAAATCGTCTTGCAACATGTTTCGACAAGTTCCTTCGCCGTCCCGATCGCTAATGCCGGATCTCTCTCGACGGCATTCTCTAAACGCTCGATTTCTTTCTGCATCCAACCAGCGTCCAACGCATCGGCCGCCGAGCGAGCCCTAGATACCGATCGGTGACCAGAATCCCTCAGCGGTCTCCCAACGAATCTCGGCCTTCCGGCGATCTTTTCGTCTTCGATTAGGTGCCAACCGTCGGCCCGAAGCTGATCGTTGATCTGCTGAACCAGCTTCAAGCAATCGTTGCGGTCGGGCCGAACCACCGGATGTACCACTTCGGATAAGAAGCGGAGAAACTCATGCGCTGGGCAATGAAGCAAATTAAACCGAGCGTCACCATAGATCCAGTCGTCATCCCAATCGGTTGGGTTGTTGACACGGTGCTGCCAAATGTCCCTTGCAGCATCAGCGTAGCGACTGTCGTGAGACGGCATCGATTTAAGGTCGTATAGCCGTTCCAGGAACTCAACCTCGTCGAGCCGACCGTTCCATACGACCTTCTCAATCCGCATTCCATCAAATATGTTTTGACGGGTCGCACGAGATACGCCCTTACCCGTCTCGCGCCAATCCGGTCGCGGGCGAACTATCGGAACGATCTTCACGCTGAACCAGTCTTCAGAAAATGGCTCAAGTACCGATTTCAGGCGGTTCGCAATCTGCTCCGTTAGACTTTCGCGGCTAGTACCCAGTTGCGAATAGACCGACGGCTCGAGTTGCAAGTAAACAGTCCAAATCCGAGTACCTCCATTCCAGTTATCATATCCTGTCTCCTCAACCTTCGGCATCGATGTTCGAAGCACCTCGGCTGCCTCGACCATGTTTTCCGCTATCAGCAATTCGGACGTCGTCGCGAGGTAGTCTTCGTATCTCTCGGACATGTAGCTCATTTAGTTTGATTTCCGCCTGATTGTCTTCGGCATATCTTATCAAGATAGTAGCCGACGATTTCAACAGGAACGAGATCCGATCAGGCCTAAGGATCGCTCAAATTCGCCTATGGCCGGCGTTATCGGCAGACCGATGACTTCGATAGAAAATGCGTCGCGAGCATTAAACACGCGCGGAGTGAAACACGCGTCCCTACTGAAAATTCCGGCTTTTCACTTTCAGTGTATCTATGTGCAAGTCTCTTACTTATCCCGAGCCGGATACTATGCCGAGCGCGTTCCCTAAGGCCCGAGATTTCAAGTAAAATCGCCCAGCAAGCTCGCCATAAATATCGGCGATTAAAAGCTGACGAGTTTGATTATCCGCAGCACTTCGACTCATTAGCTGTCGGCCCGCAGCAAGATGATTTCGCCTGTTCCTCCGCCAGCCAGCGATCTCGCGGCTTGCAGCTCGCTGGCCGAGCAGCAAGGGACACCTCGAAGGAGCCAGCGACGAGCCTCGGCGCGGCCGCGCAGTAAAGGGCCATCGGTCGCTCTCCGTCACTGACCTCGAACGTGAGTTTTGCCATCGGCTCAAGCTGGACATGGTCGGAGACTTTGCGGATGATCGCCGCGAACTTGCCGGCCGGCATGTGTGTGCGGCCATCTTCGTCGATATCCCACAATTGGACGAAGATCTCCGACCAGGCTTCCGGGTTCGCACCGCAGTCGAGTGCCGAAAACATCCCGGCCTTGACCCCGGTGACATGATAGCCAGGCCGGACGGGACTGCCCTCATAACTGAACACCAACGGGGCATCGGGCGCTACCGCGAGCATATCCAGAAGATGGCCGAGACCGATGTCGGTTGAAACTGACTTGTCGATCGAGTTCATGTGGGTTATCCCTTCATCCGATAATTCAAGGATTATTGAAGTATGGATCAACGTCAAGCCCTTTCATCATTCGCGGCGCTGTCGCAGGAGACGCGCCTTGCCATCGTCCGAGCGCTGGTCGTCGCTGGTCCTGAAGGGCTGGCCGCGGGCGTCATCGCCGAGCGGATGGGCGTTTCCGCCACGAATGTTTCGTTCCATTTGAAGGAGCTGGAGCGGTCGGGATTGATCTCGCAGCGAAGGGTATCCCGCTCGATCATCTACAGCGCCAGCTACGAGGCGCTCGCCGATCTCGTCAAATTCCTCATGGAAGACTGCTGCGCCGGTCATCCGGCGATCAGGGAGAACGTCGAGTGTGCCGACGACTGCTGCATTCCGGCCGACAGGGGTGACGTCGTTGCATAGTTCGAAAATCCCGGCCGGGCTCGTCTCGGCTCTCGGCCTGACCCAGATCATCGGTTACGGCACCCTCTATTACAGCTTCAGCATCCTCGCCCCCGGCATGGCAGAAGATCTCGACTTGTCGCTGGCAGAAGTTTTTGGCGTGTTCTCCGTGTCGCTGTTCATAGGTGGCCTGTCGGCCACCTATATCGGCAAGCAGATGGACCGGATCGGCGCTGCGACCATCATGACCATCGGCTCGGCCCTTGCTGCACTGACACTCGCCCTCTGCGCCTGGTCGCCCTCGGTCGCGATCTTCGCCATCGCTATCATCCTGCTCGAGGTGTCGTCCGGCATGGTCCAGTATCAGGCGGCATTCGCGGCGCTGGTCGAGAGCGATCCCCGCACAGCCTCTCGCAGCATCGCCTATCTTACGCTGATCGGCGGCTTTGCCTCGACGATCTTCTGGCCGATCTCGGCGACGCTCACCGGCTATCTGTCCTGGCGGGAGATCTATCTCGTCTTTGCGGCGCTGAACCTGTTCCTCTGCATGCCGCTGCACTTCTGGATCCGAAGCCTAGGAAAGAAGGCAGGCGAAGCATCCATCCGGCCGCGCGAGACGGTCATCGGCGCGATCCCGCCGCACGCCCGGCGCCGCGCGATGCTGATCGTCTCCTTTGCCTTCGCGCTGCTTGGCTTCACGCTCGCCGCGATCCTTGCCCATATGGTGCCGATGCTGGGGTCGATCGGGCTGAGCGCGACCGCCGTCGTGATCGGTTCACTGTTCGGGCCGGCGCAGGTGCTGAGCCGCTTGATCAACATGGTGTTTGGGAAGAGCTTATCACCACCAGGGCTTGCCGTCCTCTCGGCCGTGATGATCGTGTTCGGCGTCCTGATCCTGCTGATGACGGGCAACTGGCTGCCGGGTGCGGTTGCCTTCGCCATTTGCCTCGGTCTCGGTTCCGGCATCAACAGCATCGCGCAGGGGAGCCTGCCGCTCTATCTGTTCGGATCGGACGGTTATGGTGCGATCACCGGCAAGATGGCTGCCGCCCGTCTGGCGGTCGGCGCTGGCGCGCCCTTCGTGTTCGCGGCGACCATGGAGAACATCGGGCTGAGCTTCGCCCTCGTCGCAAACGCATGCCTCGGGGCGGTCAGCATCGCGGCATTCGTCGCAGTGGCAGCATCTGCAAGATCGCAAACGACCAGCTCTATCGCAGACAGCGCGTGAACTTCGTTCGGGTAGAGCGAGCGCACCTATGCTATGGCTTGCATATCAATTTGACAGGGCCATCCCATGACCGAGACAACAGACGACACAGCTCAGAGAAAACTCATACCGGCCTTCGCCGGGGGCGGGATCATCGGAGCATTGGGTGGTTTGATCGGGCTTGGCGGCGCCGAATTCCGTTTGCCCCTTCTCATCGGCATCTTCAACTTCGCAGCACTTGAGGCGGTCATCCTCAACAAGGCCATGAGCCTGGTGGTGGTCGCATCAGCCCTGCCGTTCCGAGCGGCGACTGTACCCTTCAGCGAGATCGCTTCGCATTGGCAGATTGTCGTCAACCTATTGGCCGGAAGCCTTGCTGGCGCATGGTTCGGCGCAGGGTGGGCGACCCGCCTGAAATCCGAGACGCTGTATAAGATCATCTCGGCACTCCTGGTGGTCATCGCGCTCGTCCTGATCTTCGGCCACGATGCCGCGGCGGGACAGCCGCTCTTATTGGGCGGAGCACAGATCGTCGCGGGCATCGTCGCAGGGTTCGTGATCGGCGTAGTCGCCTCCCTGCTCGGCGTGGCAGGCGGTGAGCTTTTGATCCCGACGCTCGTGCTCCTGTTCGGCGCAGACATCAAACTCGCAGGATCACTGTCGCTTGCCGTCAGCCTGCCGACGATGCTGGTCGGCTTCACCCGATATAGCCGCGACCAAAGCTTCTCGGTCCTTGGCCGCAACAAAACATTCCTGCTGGTCATGGCGGCAGGTTCGATCGTGGGCACCTTTATCGGCGGACAAATGCTGGGGATCGTTCCGAACGCGGTGCTGTTGCCCGCGCTCGCCGTGATCCTGCTGCTGTCTGCCATCAAAGTCTGGCGGCACACATAACCGTCAGATCGACTTCAGCGAAACCCGCTTCTCCAGCTCGGCCGCCTCTTCCTTCCGCTCGCTGTAGCGGTCCGTCAGATAAGAGGATGCATCCCTGGTCAGGATCGTGAACTTCACCAGCTCCTCGCAGACGTCGACGACGCGATCATAATACGACGACGGCTTCATCCGGCCATCGGTGTCGAATTCCTGAAACGCCTTTGCAACGCTGCTCTGATTGGGAATGGTGATCATCCGCATCCAGCGGCCGAGGACGCGCAACTGGTTCACGGCGTTGAAGGACTGGCTGCCGCCGGAAACCTCCATCACCGCCAGCGTCTTGCCCTGGGTGGGGCGGACGGAGCCGAGCGATAGCGGGATCCAGTCGATCTGCGACTTCATGATGCCGGTCATCGCGCCGTGCCTCTCCGGGCTGATCCAGACCTGGCCTTCCGACCATTGCGTGAGATCGCGCAGCTCCTGAACCTTGGGATGACTGACGGGTGCCTCATCCGGGAGCGGCAATCCGGCGGGATCGAATATCCGAATTTCGCATCCGAGGCGCTCTAGCAGGCGCCGGACCTCAAAGGCGAGAAGGCGGCTATAGGAGACTTCGCGCAGAGATCCATAGAGGATCAGGATCCTCGGCTTGTGCGTCGAGAATGCCGGCCGAAGCGATTCTGCCGCGATGGGCTGAAGATGGTCGTCGTGCAGAGCGGGAAATGTCTCAGACAATGCGCTTTCCTTCCTGGTCGAGGACCTGTTCGCCGTCTTCCTTGGTGAACGGTCCTTTGAAGGCGTCGACCGGCAGAATGTCGAGCACGACCTCCGAGGGGCGAGCAAGTCTGGTGCCGAGCGGCGTGACGACGAATGGTCGGTTGATCAGAATCGGGGTGGCGATCATCGCGTCCAGCAACTGCTCATCGGTGAGGCCCGGATTGTCGAGGCCGAGTTCCCCATAGGGCGTGCCCTTCTCACGGATCGCTTCGCGGACCGTGAGGCCGGCATCTGCGATCATCTTCGAAAGCTGCGCGCGCGATGGTGGGTTCTGAAGGTATTCGATGACGGTGGGTTCGATCCCGGCGGCGCGGATCAGCGCCAGCGTGTTGCGCGACGTGCCGCAGGCCGGATTATGATAGATGACGGCGTCCATGGTTAGGGCCTTTCGATGATGGTGTTGCGGGAAACGGCGGGCGATGCCTCGTACCAACCCTTCGAGCGGTTCACGATCCAGACGACCGACAGCATCACGGGCACCTCGATCAGAACACCGACGACGGTGGCGAGTGCCGCGCCCGACTGAAACCCGAAGAGACTGATGGCGGCTGCGACCGCAAGTTCGAAAAAGTTGCTGGCACCGATGAGCGCTGACGGCCCGGCGACGCAATGGCGCTCGCCTGCCATGCGGTTCAGAATATAAGCCAGACCGGAGTTCAAATAGACCTGGATCAAGATCGGCACGGCCAGCAGTGCGATGATGGCCGGCTGGGCGATGATCTGCTCGCCCTGGAAGGCAAAAAGAAGCACGAGCGTGGCGAGCAACGCCATGAGCGATACCGGCTGGAGCTTCGCAAGCAAGCGGTCGAGCGCGCCCGTCGTGCCGTCGGTCGTCAGGTAGCTGCGCAGCACCTGGGCGATGATGACGGGAACCACGATGTAAAGCGCGACCGACAGGGCGAGCGTCGCCCACGGCACGGTGATAGCCGATAGGCCCAAAAGTAGACCGACGATCGGGGCGAAGGCGACGACCATGATCGCGTCGTTCAGGGCGACCTGCGAGAGGGTGAAAAGCGGCTCGCCCCGTGTCAGGTTCGACCATACGAAGACCATGGCTGTGCATGGAGCCGCTGCAAGGATGATCAGGCCTGCAATATAAGAGTCAATCTGGTCTGCCGGCAGATAGGGCCGAAAGAGCCAGCCGACGAACAGCCATCCCAGCAATGCCATGGAGAACGGTTTGATCGCCCAGTTGATGATCAGCGTGACGCCGATCCCGCGCCAGTAGGAGCCGACCTGTGCCAGCGACCGGAAATCGATCTTCAGCAGCATCGGTATGACCATCAGCCAGATCAGTATGGCGACAGGGATGTTCACCTTAGCGACCTCGGCGCCGCCGATGATCTGGAAGACGCCGGGCATCAGGTGACCGAGGGCAACGCCGACGGCGATACAGAGGAAGACCCAGACGGTCAGGTATCGTTCAAATGTCGACATCTTACTCGGCCTTCGCGGATTTGACCGACGCGCCTCCCAATGAACCGATCTGGCGAACGTGCTGTTCGAGGGCCAGGCGGTCGATCGAGGCGATGGGCAGGTTGATGAAGGCGCTGATCCGGTTCTTGAGGAACCGTGCAGCTTGAGCGAATGCGCGCTGGATCTCGACTTCAGTGCCGACGACGGCCGCCGGATCCTCGACACCCCAGTGGGCAGTCATCGGATGGCCGATCCAGACCGGGCAGGCCTCACCGGCTGCGCTGTCGCAGACGGTGAAGATGAAATCCATCTCTGGGCTGCCTGCCTCGGCGAACACGTCCCAACTCTTCGATGAGAAACCCGTCGATGGATAGCCGAGCGCATCCAGTTCTTTCAGCGCGTGCGGATTGACTTCGCCCTTCGGCTGGCTGCCGGCGGAATAGGCCTTGAACCGGCCGCCGCCCTCTTTGTTGAGGATAGACTCGGCGAGAATAGAGCGAGCGGAATTGCCCGTGCAGAGGAACAGCACGTTATAGGTCTTGTCAGTCATGGTCGTGGTCCGTGTTAGGTTGGAGGCCTGTTGAGCTTCATGATGGTCGCCGACGAGGGGCAAATGGAGGATAGTTGGCGGGTCGCAAGCACCGCGGCCGGCACTTCGGCCCGCGGCACTTCTGAAAACCCGATGCTCGAGAAAAATGGCGCGGCGCTCGTCGTTGCAAGAAAGACGTCGCCGTCGCCTACGCCTTGCAGAGCAGCTTCTACGATGGCCTGTCCCACGCCATGACCCCGGCAGGCCGGAAGCACGACAACAGATCGTAGCAGGTAATCGCTGTCGCATCGTTCGAGGCCGGCATAGCCCACAATCTCGTTTGTACCAGAAATGGCTTCAAAGAAGGCGCGACCTTGATCCTCGATATCATCGGTCGGAAGGTTTGCGTCGTGGAGCGCTTCACGTAGACGGGTGTCGTCACCGGAAACTTGGTGTAATGTGATCGCGCTCAACATGGCTTCGCCTCCGGCGCGCAACAAGGGGTCAGTTCTGCAATGAGCGGCGCGCAAACCTCTGTCGAACCACCACAGCAGTCCTTCAGCAGGAATAGAGTCAGGTCGCGCAGGCCGTCGAGGTCGGCCCGGTAGATGATTGATCGGCTCTGGCGCTCGCTCTTCACCAACCCGGCACGCGATAGTGTTGCAAGATGCGCTGACATCGTGTTCTGCGGGACATCGAGGAACCGGGCTAGCTCGCCAGCCGGAATGCCATCCGGCTCGTGCCGGACGAGCAACCGAAATGTCTCAAGGCGGGTGTTCTGGGCCAAGGCCGCGAGGGCCGTTATCGCGCTATTGCTTTCCATATATCCAGAATAACGGATATCTTGTTGAAGTCAAGCGGCTCGATACCACGAGATGATGGCGCCGCTAAAAGGCCAGCGGCGCCATTGTGCTGTTACAGGTTGTCGAGAAACGACAATAGCTTGTCACCAGCTTTGAACCGGCGGAAGGGCTGCTCGCTCAATGGGGCCACCTTCGCAAGCGCCGCCTCCTTTATTGCGAGATGCGCGTGAAGGTAGGCCTGTGTGGAGCGTGTGGATTCATGCCCCAGCCATAGCGAAATCACCGTGCTGTCTACGCCGGCATCCAGCAATTCCATTGCCGCACTGTGACGAAGTACGTGCGGTGATATTCGTTTTGCTCGCAGAGAGGGGCATTGCTGTGCCGCCTGCTTCACATACTTCGCCAGCAGATATTGGACCGCGTCCGGGCTCATCCGAGATCCATGCACGGTTGGGAAGAGGATGTCGGAAGTCTCCGGTCTTGGCTCGTCCAACCATTGTTTGAGCGCAGCACTCAGAATTTTGGTCAGCGGTGTGGCACGCTCCTTCCGTCCCTTTCCGAAGCAACGAATGTGGGCGCCGGCGTCCAGGGTCACGGCACTCCGTTCAAGCCCGACCAGTTCGGAGAGCCGCATGCCTGTCTGAGTTGCCGTCAGGAGGAGGCAGTAGTCGCGGCGACCGATCCATAATCGCCTGTCCGGTGCTGCCAAAAGCGCCTTGATCTCATCCCGGACAAGGAACTGTACCTCGCGCTTCGCGCCGATTTTGCCGGGGATGGCAAGCACGCGTTGGATCTGGTGGCTAAAGGCAGGCTCCTCGAAAGCAAGGAACCGAAAGAACGCTCGAATATCCGCCGCCATCAATCATAAGCGTCGAAGTTGACTCCCGCTGTTGCTTCTTGTCCAAACGAAACAAGCTCAAGCATCATAGTCGCCGATGCCGCCAAATTAGTAGGTTTGATCCTTTCTGGCGCTCAGCTTCGGCTTTACGTGCAGTGTTCGGAAATCAAGCCAACCGCCGATGGACACTTAATGCGGCTTGTCTTATTTAACACGGTTTCGATAGTGCCCCCGGCTTCGACGCCACCCTCGCCAGTGCTATATCGAGGCTGTAATCTTCTTTCAAAGACCGTCGCGATATCAGCAACGCTTTGACATAAAGCGCCCTCTTGATTAACGTGTAATACTTAAGTAAATACAACCTAACTCCACATCAGTCGTTGCGACTGTAATCCGTCAGCGGATTGCTGGCCCTCGGGATCGATTGAACTCTAACCCGTAGAGTGTTGAGTTGTCAGGCAATGTGCACGTCCGAGCAAGCTCTGAGGGCGTGCTTGTCAATCGGTCAGCAGAATGGGGCGCTTATGATTACGATAACCAAACAAGCCGAAGGTTATCTTGAAGCACTGGCAGACGAACTTACCATCTCGCCCAGCAGATACGAGCAAGCAGTCGCCCGGTACGAATCCTTGGGTGCCTGGCTGCATCGTGAGGCATCGACCGTGAGGCAGTACGATCCGCAGGTCTACTCCCAAGGCTCGTTTCGACTGGGTACCGTTATCAGACCAGACGACGAAAACGGTCAGTATGATGTTGACTCCGTTTGCGAGCTGGCCTCCCTCACGAAGGGGTCTTTGACTCAGTATTCGCTCAAAGAAATGCTTCGGGTCGAGATTGAATCATATCGCGTGGCGCAATCAATGCGAAAGCCGCTCGGGGAAGGCCGTCGTTGCTGGACGCTTGAGTATGCAGAGGGCGCCCAGTTTCACATGGACATTGTTCCGGCGCTGCCTAACGGGACCGCTACGCGCTTGCTGCTGGAAACGAGGGGGCTTGACGCGCAGTGGGCCGGGAGCGCGATAGCCATCACGGACAATAAACACCCTCTTTTCTATCAGCAAACGACGGAGTGGCCGCGATCTAATCCGAAGGGCTATGCCAACTGGTTTCGCTCGCGTATGGCTGTCGCGTTTACGCGAAAGCGACGTCAACTCGCCGAAGCACTCCATGCAAGCGTGGAAAGCATCCCTGAGTATCGTGTGGTGACACCGTTACAACAGGCAATTATGATCCTGAAACGGCACCGCGACCAAATGTTTGCGATCCGTAAGGATGTGAAACCAATCTCGGTAATCCTCACTACCCTGTCGGCGCACGCATACGGGGGCGAAGAAACGATCGGCCAGGCCCTCGTTTCGATCCTCACGAATATGAACAGCTTCATCAGCTTCGATGGCTTCCAATACAGTATTCCTAATCCGTCTGACCCCCTTGAGAACTTTGCCGACAAGTGGGCCGAGTATCCGGAACGTCGCGCTGCTTTCTTCGAGTGGCTGGAAGCGGCAAGGCGAGATTTCCTATACGCTGCCCAGCAGAGCAGCAGTCAGGTAATAACCGACTCCGTGGCGCTCGGCATAGGTCGTGGTCTAGCAGAGAGAGCGAGAGATCGCGCGGCGCCAAAGCCGGCGGCGTCGCTACTCCGTCCCGCTACCGTCGCAACCTCCGCCGCCGCTGCGCCATCGTTCCCCGCCCAAGCCCGCATCCCAGGTAAGCCCGCAGGCTTCGGCAGCAAATGATTTGGTGGGTTTCAGATCCCGACCGAGGTCTGTCTGAACGGCTTGAAATTGCCCGGTTAGAGCAATCGGCTGATTGGCTACAGAATGTGCGGTGGCGACTTGATGGATTGAAGCTGTTACTTGACTTTGAGATTGTCGATGCGCATTCCAGATGGCGCCTCACAATGCACTACCCAGAATTTTTTCCCTCGATTCCTCCCTTGGTGTTCAATGCGGACGGAGAACGTATCTCCGGACATCAGTACGGTCAGTCGGGCGAGCTTTGTCTTGAGTATCGCCCAGATAACTGGGAGATCACTTGCACCGGCTCAATGATGATCGAAAGTGCTCATCGCCTGCTGGTCGGCGAGAGTGGAGGATCTCACGGCCAGGAGGTCATCTCAGTTCACGCGGTATCAGAAGGCCAGCGACTTCGCGGAACTTATCTGAGACTGGTCATTCCTGAAGAAGCATTACGTTTGATGCAACTCTTGGAGGATGACAACCAAATACCGATCGAGATAGAGGAGCACTTATACGGTGAAGCTGCTGTGGCGCATCTTACGGCTGTTGGCACTAGCGACAAGAGAATGTGGCAACAAGGTAAGCCAGTTTCGACCTCCTCTAATTACAAAGGTACCGCGATCCGCGTTCGCAGGGGATTGACATTTCCAGGTCCAGCTAACGAAGAGACCTTAGCTTTCATTCTTGAGGCCGTATGTGTCGTCGAAGAGTACCCGGAATGGCCGCCTGCCACCTACCTGCTTGTGGATGACGCGACCGCATGGTTGGCGATGGCCGTTCGCAAAGCGGAAGGCGGCGTCCGTGTTTACGGTTACGCGACATTCGTAATCGGGCCCGACCAACAGCGACTACCCGTGGCAAACTCAACGCTAGCCGACAAGCGTATCGCGCTGATAGGATGCGGATCCCTGGGATCGAGAACCGCGGCAATGCTGGTGCGATCGGGTGCCCGAAGTCTTGAATTGTTTGACGACGACATTCTGACTCCTGGAAACTTGGTCCGGAATGAGTTGGACTGGCGTGGTGTCGGTGCTCACAAGGCGAAGGTACTACGGGCGCGGCTTCGCGAAATTGCGCCGAATGCGAATATCGCAGTGCAAATCGTAAATCTTGGCGGTCAGGAGAGTTCTGAATGGACGGCCACTGCGCTCGAAACACTCTCCAAATGCGACCTGATTATCGACGCTACAGCGGATGCCACCGTTTTTGGCCTCGCCGCAGCCGCTGCTAGGTTTAGGGGCCGGGCCATGATCTGGGCTGAGATCTTTAGCGGCGGGATCGGCGGGATAGTGGCTCGATCTCGACCAGGACACGATCCTTCACCCGACCTCGCGCGGCGCCAGATACTCACATGGTGCGAGGATAAGAATGTTGAGTGGGAACCGTTATCGATTCATGTGGACTATGGCGTTTCAAGGACGGATCAGCCGCCGTTGATCGCTGACGATGCAGATGTTTCCGTAATCGCCGGCCACCTCGCACGTTTGGCTATAGACACTCTTCGAGGAGGCGGAAGCCAGTTTCCCGCGCCGGCATATGCGATCGGCCTTGCCGAAGGTTGGATATTTACAGCTCCTTTCGACACACATCCCATCACCTACACGGGCACTGACGGATGGGTCGGAGGATCGTCCCCCGACGAATCAAAGCTGAAAGAACTCGTGTCCCTTCTCTTCCCCGAACAGGACCAGGATGCAAGTTGCTCTGTCTAGCTCTGTCCGCAGGAAGATTTGCTTGGAGCTGTTCCGATCAGGGAACAAGGAAACCGGCGGTTTGCTGCTTGCTGAACAATTGGACGGCGAGGGTAGATTTCGGGTTGTAGATGTCACTGTGGATCCGAAGGGCGGCGATAAGGACTATTTTGAGCGTCGGCCGGAGCTGCACGCCCAAGCATTGGAGGCTTTCTTCGAGAAGCATGGCAACAACTTCCGTCGCTTCAACTATCTAGGAGAGTGGCACTCCCATCCAAGCTTCGCAGTAAAACCGAGCCCGACGGATATAGTGACGATGCAGGCGATGGTCGAGGACAGCGGTAATATCGATTTCTCAGTCTTGATGATTGTTAGGCTGCGGATGTTCGTGATGATGCAAGTAGGAACATACATATTCATGCGCGGTCGGGTGCCGCAGCCTGTAGAAATGATCGATGACCCGGAGCCGTAATCGTTTTGAAGTTAAGTTTTAACGGTGTCGCGGGCAGTACGGAACAGGAGGGACCATGTCGTCGACGCCAATTCCAGCAAAAGTTGCTAATGCTCTTTGGGCGAAGGCGGGAGGGAGATGTCAGTTCCGCGGATGTAACAAGCTTCTGATCGGCGACCTCATTTCGGGGAAAAAAACGGGCAAGTTCGGCTACATAGCACATGTGGTGGCCGACGAGCCAGGCGGACCTAGGGGAGATACAGTTAGGTCTCCTCTGCTTGCGCAGGACATCGATAACCTAATGCTGATGTGTCCAGTCCATCACAAGGCGATCGACGTCGACTATTTGGCTGACTATCCCGAAGATGTCCTCCTAGCAATGAAGGCGGAGCACGAGGACCGGATCGAGATTGTCACCAACATGGATGTCGATCGTGTCGCTCACGTAGTGCGGTTCGCCGCCAATATCGGACAACGCGACTCGTTGGTGACGACCCGTGCGATCTTCAGCGCTATGCCGCCGGATCACCATCCCGCGGAGGGCCGGACGATCGATATCGAACTGATCGGATCGGAGCGAAAGGATCACGAACAGGCCTACTGGACAGAGCAAAACGAAAATTTGGAGCGCCTTTTCGCACGCAAGATCAAGGAGCGCATCGAGCAGAGGGAGATCCGTCAGCTCAGTGTATTTGCGCTGGCACCGCAACCGCTGCTCATCCGACTTGGTACGCTCTTGGGAGACATAGTTCCCGTCTCAGTACATCAGAAACACCGAGAGCCAGACACATGGAAGTGGCTTCCTGACCAACCGCGCATTTGCTACCAAGTCGCGGAATATAATGGGAGCAAGAAAGTGCCGGTTGCGCTAAAGCTGGCTCTGAGCGCTATTGTGAATGATGACAGGATCACCTCCTTGTTGGGGCAGAACACGGCCATCTGGTCAATCACATGTGAGCAACCCGGAAACGACATCATGCGCAGGAAAGACGACCTAGCTGCGTACAAGAAGCTGCTGCGCAACCTCTTCGACAAGATTAAAGCTCACCATGGTGAGGGTGTCATGGTCCATGTGTTCCCTGCAGTACCCGCGTCGGTAGCGCTGGAGACAGGGCGCGTCTGGATGCCGAAAGCGGATCTCGCGATGAAAATCTATGATCAGAACCGAACAGCGCAGGCCTTTGTCCCCACAATTCTGATAGGGGGTGAGGCAGGACAAGTCTGAGCAGAACTCTGCTCTGTTCAAGCATTTCACGTTCGACGCTGTAATTATAGGGACGGTCCGACATCCTTCATCTGTTTGCCAATACCTCCTCATACAGTTCACAGTCACATAGCCTCGGCGCCACCTTATGCACCATCGAGTTCTTGCGAGAGTGCGTTGGCGAGTTCTTCGGGATTCGGGTTCCGTTCTAGACCGAGGTAGCGCCCGGAGCGTATCCTAGAATACGCATGCTCTCGGGCCGAGAAGGGAACATGGGGACCATTACTAAAACCACTCCTGAAGTAGTTATGGGGCAATACTACTTGCATTTTATCATCTCTATTTCCGGAGAATGAATATTCTCTCGATAAACGTTTCCTATTGAAACACCAACGGTGACGGATGAACACTACGGCTGACGCACTCACGAAAGCAACGAAGCGGATCGAGGCGTTGCGAAGGCAGATCACCGATCGCGAGCTCGAAATTGCGGCCGAGGTCCACGCCCTGATCGAGCACACCCCCACCCGTGAAGCGCGCCAATTCCTCAAGACTAGCTGCGGACTTGGATCTGCCGAATTCGGCGTCTATGTGAAGGTTTCTAGAACTCTGAAGGGCGCCGAGGATGTGCTGCGTTCCGGTCGCGTGCAGTTTTCGGTTATGAAGTCGTTGGTGGCGCTAGATGAGGATACCCGTGCAGAAGCGCTCACCAACATCGCCGCTGGGGCGCATCTTGGTACGAAAGACATAGCCGCGCTGAGACGTCGTCGGCGCTATGAGACCACTCCATTCGTCGTCGCCCAAGAGCGGGAACGCAAGGCCGCGATAACAAGCGAAAGCAGGCGCTACAGCTCGTCGGCTCTATCTACGCTTGAGGAAGAAGTAGCAATCTTCATCAAGAAGGCGATGGAGTTGCACCAGCGCTCCAGGCGGCTCGCTCGGCGATCCCGATACCTTGAAAATGATGTCTACCTCCAGGACTACGAACTGCTGAAGTTGGGAGGCGCAAAATTACTCGAGTCTTTCGAGCGACTTTTCGGCTCAGGTGGTCATACGCATCGCTGGATCGCCAGGGCCTACACAGCATTGAAGCGCTTTTCGACTGGACGCTTTTCGCATCTTGGAGGCTGGAGCTTCAACGAGCAGGCAGGCGACTTCGAGTTCGCGGAGATAATATCCGCGCTTCAGGTACTCACCAGGCGCCCTCTTCGATCGGACTGGCTTTACCGTACCCATCCCTTCCGGGAGACAGATCTGACATCGACGCCGAAGCGCTTACGCTCCTTGGAGTTGTGCGCAGGCTTGGGCGGGATGGCAATGGGAATGGAGCATGCCGGATTCGACCCTGTGGCGCTCATCGAGATTGATCCCGACGCAAGCGCGACAATGCGCGCCAATCGAGACGACTGGAACGTGATCGAAGCCAATATAAAGTTGGTGGACTGCAGCGTCTATTGTGAGAACGTGGATCTCGTTACCGGCGGGGTCCCATGTCAACCTTACTCCCGCAACGGCCGCGGACTCGGAAAGAACGATCAGCGAGACCTGTTTCCCGAGACTGTGAAGATTGTCAATGCAGTTAAACCGAAGGGGTTCGTTTTCGAAAACGTCAAAGGTTTCCTAGACGCCAAGCACGCCGATCATCGGGCGTCGCTCTTCGCCAGTTTCGCGGATGCAGGATACGAAGTACGCGTCGTGTCGATTGACTCTAAGGACTATGGCATAGCTCAGGAACGTGCGCGCGTTTTCATTGTCGGCTTGCGTCCGGAGTATATGGCGCGGTTCCGCCCGCCGCCTTCGCTTCCTCAATGGCGCGCGACGCTCGGTGATGCGCTTGCGGACCAGATGGCTGCGGGTAATTGGTCGGAGGCAGCGGCGTGGGCTGACCGGCGCCGCACCCAGGTGATCGTCCGCGGCCGCAAGATCGAGATCGGGGCGCTGGCCTCTACCATCACTGGCGAAAAGAGGACTCCGCAAGAAAAGGAAGCTGACCGTTGGGGACGTCGCGAAATCGCGGTTGGCAGGATCTCTGCTGGCCCTCCTACCGACGAGTTAGCCAGGCTCAGCGGAGACGCTTTCATGCCAGGGTTGACCATCGAAATGAAGCTTCGTCTTATGGGGTTGCCGGACGACCTGGTGGTAGTCGGCGAAAATGCGTCGCAAGCCCAGCAGATCGGGAACGCCGTCGTTCCTAGAGTGTCGCAAGCGATAGGATTGGCGGTCTACTCGGCAATTCAGGGCGTTGAATTCAATTATGAAACGATGCTACGCTCGCGACCACTCCCGTACGAAATCGTACCTCCAAGTTCGCGCTCGGATCGGAAGGCCTCAGCAAACCTTCTTACAAGCGCATAGTCCGTCGTAGTGCTAGTCATAGGATCCGACCACCCATCACGCCGCCATCGCGACCGGGTCCTGCCACAGAAGCCTTCTGTCGATCGAGTTGGATATACGGCGCGCCACTTGGCGAGCCTCGGACTCTTTGCCGTCACGCAACAGCGTTGAAATGCGCTCTCCGAGCAACACAAGTTGAGCCTTCTCCGACTCTCTGTCCTCCTCTACCCTGATCACCGCGCCCTGGCTCTTCAGTCGTGCGATTTCGGAGCGTCGGAACATGATGTCATGGAGATAAGGCTGAAGAGAACGGGGAGAGCTATGCCCCATCATTTCGGCGGCGATGATCAAGGCCGTCTCATGCCAACCCGAAGACGGGTCCAGAGTGATGCCCGCCTGCTCCAAATGATTCAAAGCGATTTCGACGACGTTTTGAGCGAAGCGCGCGCGAAGCCGGTGAATGTTCGCCCGCTGTACGTCAGCCGCATTGAAGAGCCGATTGCAGATCCTGGTGACGCTGTCGGTGACGAGTGGTGTCCCGCGCTCTGAAAGAAACAGGGCGCCCCCGCCCTTCGCACCACGCGAGGTGACGATCCTCTGTCTCTCCTTGTCGACGTAGTTCAATGTATCCCAGATAAGATCCGCAGGCACATAGAGAACGCCACCCTCCTTGCGCCACTTTCGCTTCTTCAGTTTGACGATCCATTGGTCCTTTTCAATCATCTCGGAATAGTGTGCCTCCGTAGGAAGGTCCTTGAGCTGAAGCGAGAGGATTTCGCTCACACGAGCTCCGGTTCGAAGAGCCCAGTTCATGATGAGGACATTTCGGATTCCATGCTTCTCAACGTCAGTGAAGGCGTAGATACGATCAATTTCCTCGAATGTGGGCGTGTGTCTCCGTCCATAGCGAGCGCCGGCTCCGTGTTCCAAGAACGGCCACACCCAGTGAACACGCTTGTACCCACGGCTGGTGACGACAATTATCTCTTCCGAAGATATTCTAAACACATGATCGAGCATGGGCTCGGGGTAGTTGCTGTACCTGTCCACCTGGACGATGTACTTGAATATCTTTTGCTGGGCAGCCCATTTGTAAAAGGCGTGGATCGTCCGCAAAAGAACATTGCGACGAGCCATTTTGGTTCCGGTGTCGCATAGCTCTTCACGCCAGGCGATGAGCACGTCGTCATCGACCTCGTCGAGGCGAATTTTTCTCCGGCTGCAGAACGACAAAAACTGCCGCACCTGTTTGGCGGTCTCGCAGACTGAGTTGGGTTCAAGCTTCCTCTTGATGACAAGATAGCGGAACCAGTCGTTGTAATACTGCTCACCCGATTTGGAAACGATGGTTGGAATGGACCAGAGTTTCTTGTGGAGCTTTACGGTCGCCCAAACGATGCGTTCAAGCTCGTTGTTGCGCCGAAATGGAACTACATTGTCTTCTGATTCCACCGCGAACTTCACGTCTACAAGCCTCGGCGCCTTCAGGTGACGTGCTTCCCATTCCCGTATCATCCGTCGCAGCCTGAAGTTCGAGCTGAGAGTTCCTGGTCGGCAGCCGACGAGAGAGGCAACCCACCTTCGACAAACCCCGCGTTTCGTCCATACCGGCTCCTGTTCGTTGAAATTGCTGGCGAGAAGCTCCGCCAGAGATTTATCGAAGCTCATCTTTCAGACCTCGCGGATACCAGCGGTGCGGAGACGCTCGAGTAGATAGCGGACGCGATCGTCTCGTTCGTCGACTTTCGCATTAAGTTGGAGCACACTCGTCTTGAGCTCGTCCGCCTCTTTGCTTTTACGTTCTAGTTCGTGACGAGCCTGATGCCAGTGGCCCGTTACCGTTGCGAGGTCTTTAAGCGCGGCGTCGCGCTCCGCCTCCGACAGCCTTCGCCGGGCACTTTCTGGCTTGTATACTCGCCGCCTTTTTGCGTCCGAGCGCTTCTTGTCTGCCTCCGCGTCGATAGCTTCTTTGAGGTTCTCTATCAGCCCCTGCAGTCTCAGCACCTGCGAGCCCAACTTGGCATGGGTGGTGGTGAAACTTGTCTTCGAGCCGATCCGCGTCACCCCCAAGTCGGGATTGTGATATTCGCGCCACCCATTCAACGTCGTCGGAATTTTTCCGAGGTCGTTCGGAATACCCTCTTTCAGCCATCTAGCGATGAGCTCGATACGCACTGCTATTCGGGTTGAAAGGCTCTGGCTCATGCGCGTCTCCCGGCCAAATTCTCCCTCAAGGATTCCCGGTACTGAGAGAGAATAACGATCTTCTCGGACGCTAATTCCGCGAAGGCGCCCGAAACTTGCGCATTGCTTTCCGTCAACTCCTCGAGCTCCAACTCGATGTAATCAATGTTACCTTCAGAGATGAGCGCCCAAGGGCATCCGGGACAGATCGCCGGACCGGCCGCAACGAAGTCCGGACCTGTCGAACCGGGAACATATACTGTATCCTTCCGACAAGCCGCGCGCTCGCAGCCGCCTTGAGTGTTTGGACAGCAGCATGTCGCCCACGGCTTGACCGTCACCACCAGATGTAGCTTGTTCATCAACCTAAGGATGACCTCTGCCTTTTCCTCTGGAACGATCATCAGATTTTGATCGATCATACGGCGAACTCGGTCGATATGCTTTTGGAGGCGCTCGCCCATCGGCCCGACAAATTGCCGATCGTCTGCAGCGACCTTCTCGGCCAGGAATGATTTGTAGTTCGCAATCTCCTTAAGCCAAATATCCGAGGTCTCGGGATCGAGCCTAAGATAGTCGTTCGCGGTCTGAAGATCGTAGTGCCTGAGATGGTGAGCCAACGTTTCCTTCTTGCCGAACCAACGATAGATGAACACGACTGCGAAGAACCGGCGGAACTGTCGAGGTGTCCAGTCCCACATTACGGCGACGCCGTTCCGGCGAACGTATCGGTCCGCGCCAAATTTGGCCGCAAGTCCCTTGATCCGGTGGTTCAGCTTGATCCTCTTCCCAGTTATAGGATCGTTCAGCGTGAACAGTTTCTGATCGTCCGCGGGGTCATCTACGTCCAAGCCCTTCAGAAAATCTACGGCACGCGCGACGACCCTTGGGATCGGGATCCAGGTCCATTTTCTTTCAGACTTTTGAATGTAGACGTTAAGCCACCAGCCTTCCGCATCGCTGCCCTTTAGGCAATCGCGGCGAAGCATGTTGATTTCCTCAAGGCGCCGCGCCGTAAATGCCGCGATCAACACAAACGCTGCTCCGGCGAGCGATTTAACTCGAGCTTTCATCTCCGCGGCTTGGTCAGGACTCCAAGCCTCGGTCCCAAACGAGTTCCAGATTACCATGTACCGTGCCGTCACCTCACGAGCATGGCGGACCAGATAATCGGCCGAGCTTTCTATGAACTTCAGAACAAGATCTGGCGGTGCTATCGGTGTGGGCTCGGTACCTGCGCCAAGACTATTGGCCATCGCCGAGGCTCCATCATCAAATGGATCGACGGACAACGACGACGATTCCATATGATGCCGAAGCTTGTACAGCGCTTCGAAAATCGTCGTTACGAGGTGCACATTTTGGACGGTGACCTGCTTAGGCCCGACGCGCAGCAGCGTCTGACCATTCAATTTTGCCGTGGTATATGCGAGCTCGCGACGCAATGGGGCGCGATCCCACCGGTCGGGAATGTGGAGAGCAGAGACAACGCGATCGAAATCGAAATGCTTCCCCGCCGCAAACTTCGATGGCACCTCGTCCCAGGACTTAAATTTATCAAGGAGATCTTTCAATAGAACCGAGGCATTGGTGATGCCGTCCTTTCCCCTTGCGCTATCCTCGCATATCTTATGGACGTCATCTTTCCCCAGTTGGGCAAAGGACGTGAACCCTCGAGCAACTAGCCCCCATGCGATCTGTGTGGCCACGAGGCCGTACGTCTTGTGCCGGGCGGCGTCGTCGATACGCGTGAAGGATGATTCCCTGATCCAGAACGTGAGCTCCTTCACAGTCGCGTAAAGTTCGGGCTCCTCCGTTAGATACCTTCCGTTGGGAAGCTTCACATAGAAGTCGATGATCTCATTTTTGCCTTCGCCAACGGTGTCCACTATTTCCCAAGAGGTTTCCTCGTAGCTGCTGGCCAGCCATTTTGCGGTACGCTTTAGCAAGACCCGTGGCTTGGACGTGGTGGTAATCCCTGCGACCTTAAGTGCCATCAATATGGTCTCCGTGGCTTGAAATTCGGGTGCGCCATCACTTCTCCAGCCAGCTTTTGGGCTTCGCGCCACAGCTTTCCCATCGAGGTTTTAAGGATTTTGCGCTCGACTGCGGCAATAAACTCGAGCCAATAGAACCACAGACCATACCATCGCTCGGGACGATCGCGGACCCACTCCGCTTCGGCCTCGATCAGCGACGCCTTCCATATGATAAGCAGAACAAGCTCTTTCTTGCGGGGGATGAAAATCATTTGCGGGCAACTGTTCCAGCAATCGAAAGTCTTGCACTTGGCCCCCTCGTTACCGGGACGCCCATGCAGATTGCGACAGAATGTGCCGAGACCTGTCTCCATGACGTCGTCGACCTTGCCTTCCATCTCCGTTTTGGAGTACCCGAGCCACTCCTGAACGTCCTCGTTCATGTGGAACGCAACTAACTCCAAACTATCCACGAAATTGCGGACTTCCTCATCACGGTTGAAGCGCGTAGGAGGATGGTTGCTGTAGCCTTGATTGACGTTGTCCCCATGCTGTCCCAACGCTGCGGATACGCGCAGACCGCCGTCGCCTTCGAGCGCCGCGATAAGAAGGACGGTGGGACGCAGCATGGCAGGCGTTACGTTCAAGCCGGCGAGTTCGGGTATCTCCGCCACAACCCGTTTTAAGAAATCCCTGAGAAAGAATTCTTCCAATTGCTTGGGACCGGAAGCCTTAGCCAGCGTCACGAACAACAGCTTTTGCTCGTCGGATGAGAGCAGCGAACGAACGCCAGATGAAGCGTCGAGTAACCATTTCATTCCCATCATTGCATGCGATCGGTTGTCGAGATGGGCATGGATGGGCTTGCCGCGCGCGCGAGCTTTCTCTCCGGTGACGTGCGTTGCACCGGTGATCGTCGATGCCTCCATTGCGTCAGTGAAAAGGCTGCGCGCGACCGCCACATTCAATCCTGATTCGCAGATTGTCAGGAGGGCAACCGCTGCTACTGCGTCGTTATGTGGATGAATGAAGGCTTGAAGGTTTAGCTTTCCTCCCAGCTCCAGCGCCCTCTTGTTAAAGAACTGACCATATGGCCCATTTCCGTATTCGTTTTCTGGGAACATTCCGTTGAAATGGTCAGAAAGCAGTTTGATAAAGTTTGAAGTTGCACGGTCGCGATCGTCCAACGGAAACAGATTACGAAGATTGATCTTCCGAGTGTGGTTATTCAGCGATCCGGAAACCAGTAGCGAACACCAATCATCGCCCACGCTTTTTCCATTTTGAACCAGGATCTGGCCTCGTTCCCAATGCGCGCGCCAGTTCATGTAGATGACCCCAAGCGCGTCTTTTATCGCGGCCAGCCTCCTCTTCAGGACCCTCAGGATCAAGCTTGAAGGGGTGTCGTCGTTCGTAGGCGATGTTTTGCTTAGCTCGATGCGAAGAGTTTGTAAAAATCCCGTCTCTGAACCATCGTCGATATCGATCTCCCGCAGCTTTGCAGCGTCTCTGAGCATCGCGGTTGCGAAGGCCAAGTAATCGTCAACCCCTTCCCTGTGAGGCTCCTGAGCGAGTGTTCTACGGTGCTGCGACGCCTCACCTTTCGACCGCAACTGGCTTTCAAGCTCAGGAAGCGCGCCTGCATTCCCAAGATGACGAAGCACGTTAGTTGCCGTCATCAACTTGGTTTTGGCCGTTCCTCCGTGGTGATCGTCTCTATTATCCAACCAGCTTGCATAAAGTTGCGTACCGAGCGTCCAGTCTTTGGCGCGCGCAGACCGAGGATGCCCACTGTTCAAAGCTGCCCGAATACCGCTGCATGATGGATCGGCAGACGCACCGACGAAGCGCAACAGTTCCTTCAACACGTTGTACGCCTTCTTCGCTTCGTTTGCGGGCTTCGTTTGGTAGACCTGCTGGAATGTCTTCGCTAGTTTTGCCAGAAAGCCAGCCGACCATCCCGCGTCCGCCAGATCGCTGAACGAGAAAAGGCGTCCTCCCAACAATTAGCAAAGCGGATCATTTTCGACGCTCTGCTTTAGAATTGCGTCGGCCTCATCAAGAACCTCCCTGAATGGCGACCTCAAGATCCTGCCGCGAGGGATGCCAGTAAGCTTCGCCAACTTGGTTCGATCATATGATAGGCCGGTCTTAAATATCGGCGGGTCTGACGCCAGAGTCTCTCGTAAAACCCTAACTTCGTTTCTAAGTTGCTGTGGCAAGTAGCCTGTGGTCTGTATGAGATTGTCGAACTTCTCGACCAACTCCAAGATTTCTGGATTTCGGACAAGAACGGTCTTAGTTTCAGCTAGGCCGAAATGTTTATGGAAGGCCTTTCTCTCTACCTTGCCGTCACGCACTTCCAGAGTTCCATTGTCCATCTCCGACCTAAGCCACGCCTCCATTTCGGGTATTCGTCGTTGGTGGACGTTGGCCAACCCTCCCGTGGCCCGCTCGTAGTCCTCTATTATGTCCAGGTAATTATTCATCCCGGTGATCGAAAAACCGAACATGGAGCAGAGGCGCCGACGATCTATTTTCCCACCGCGGCTCCGCGGGATGTCGCCCGTGCGTAGGTCGTCGTTCAGTACGGCGACGAGACGGCCTCGTGTGGTGTGGGTGTCGTAGTATTGATGCTTTCTCAAATCCGGGTGGATCTCATCGATTTTGTCAGTGGTAGGCGTGGCGCCACATTCTCGCTCTCTACCTTGAGCATCTGCAGGAGCCGGAATTGACTGCGACTGCTCAGGCTGTGCTTCGAAAGATCGTGTCGGCAATGTGTGCTGGTTCGACGTCGATTCATTTGTCGCGAGCGATGATTTTTCACTAGGTTTTAATGTCGGGGTCGGTGTCTGGTCGACAGGACTAAAGGTGCGGCTGCTGACATTCGAACCATCATGCGCGGCCCGTCGCACGAAGCGTTGGGAAGACCCAGTTCGTGCTCGATCGAGCCGATCGTAGTCGTTAATGATAGGTTTGTAAGGGTCTAGACACCATGCCCTGATGCCGAGAGCCTTCGCTAAGGCTCCGTAGTCCGGTCCGCCAGCCATACGCGGAAAAGTTCCAGCGTCCACCATCCCATCGAGAACCGCAACTGCGCGGCCGAACGCGCTCAAGGGCTCGTAAGACTGGTGCTTAGCGACAAGCTCATCCGAGGAGGTCGCGAACGGCTTTAGACTGGTGACCGGAGATTCCCGCGACTTGAACCGCGTGACGACATCGTAATCCGTCACAATCTGATCGTGGGCAAGTAGCTCCGCACGGGTCAATCGCAAGAGAGGTAGCAGCTCGTTTCTGTTGAGGGTGCCGTCGACGCTCTTCGGCAGTCCGGGGCCGAGGACGAACTCGTTCAGCAACGAAACGATCCTCGCGGCGACACTATGTTGTTCGTAAAACTGGTGCCGCTTGAGCCTAGGGTAGTAGACCAGCAACGGCCCTGAAAGATCCTGGTGTTCGTATTCTTCTTCTGGTCCGGTGGCGTCCGAGATCGGTTCTAATGAAATTGGTCTATCTGGACAATTATGTTGCGCGCTTGGCTGCTTTTGGCCCGTATTCGCCCCCGCTAGATCAGAGACGAAAATGACAGGGTCTTCAGCCTGCGCATCCAAAACCTCGAATTTCGAAGTAACAGCATCAATTTCGTGATCGAGTTCGCCGCTTTCGTCGTCTACAGCAGTCAGCGTGTGGTCTTCCCGGATATCTTTCGGATTGACCTCACCTATAGAAACGATATCTCCGCAGCCCTCGTCACCGTGAGGCTGCAATTCTGCTCGACGATAGGGCTGGTCAACATCGGCCCTTTTGGTCGACGCAGACTCTAGTAAACCTTGCGATACGCCCTGCCCAACTGCAAGCGCAGGGTCGATTCTGATAATGTCAGAACCCAGGGACGCCACCCCTTGAACATCATACTGAGCGATTAGTGCCCCTACCTCGGGGAAGCGAACCTCGAAATCGCCGTACGTAATTCCGAAGGCGTCCTTGAACTGCTGTCTGACGACTTTACCGTTTGCACGAAACCGAAGCTTGCCGGCAAGGTGGCTTTCCCTCAGCCAGTCGGCCATCTTGCGAAGGTCGTCGTCGCGGTATCGCTTGGCGCCGCCAACCCGCTCCTCGAAAACCGCAAACATCTGTAAATAGTTTGTGAGGGCAGACTTCTGAACCCCGAGCGCACGGGCATAAGTCGTTCGGTCGATTTTCCCGCCGCGGCTGAACTTAAGCGTGCCGCACTCGTAGTCGCCGGAGAGCATTTCCTCCAGCGCCGTAGCAGTTCGAAGCCCGCCAGCCTTCGTCTCGTACTCCTCGAATAGCGCCTTGTAGTACTGCGTGTTGGTGCATTGCGCGAGCCGGGCATAGTGCCTTTTGTTTATGAAGCCTGGTTTCGAAAAAACCACGACGCCATTCTTGAGGTCGTCGTCAAGCAGTGACCTCAAGAGACTCTCGACGTGGGGTATTCGAGGTCCGCACGCGTCGAACCTCCGTAAGATTTCTTGGCTTAAGGCGCGGCGTGTGACGCCTAGACGCTGCGCATAAGCAGCCCGGTTTACCTGCCCGAGCTCGTTCCAAATTATCGTTCCTCGCTCCTGATCACCAAGTAGCTCTTCTTCGAGCCGCTTTTGCAGGAGCGTTGCCATCTCAGACCGCCACCGGAGCCTCGATTGGAGGATGGGGGTCGTAGCCTGTAACCTCGAAGTCATCGATACGATATTCGTCGATACTCTCCGGCCGTCGAAGCAGTCTCAGTTTCGGGAAAGGTCTAGGCTCTCGTTGAAGGATGGTCTCTGCGAGTTCGATATGGTTCAGATAGAGGTGGACATCTCCTCCTACCCAAATCAGCTCATGTGGAACCATATCGACCTGCTGCGCCACCATCGCTAGCAGAGCGGCCTGCTGACATACGTTGAAGGGATTTCCGAGACCGAGATCATTGCTCCTGGTGCCAGTCATCAATGAAAGCTTCGGCGCACCGCCATCTTTTTCACTAATTCCGCTTGCGAAAAACTGATAAAAATTGTGGCAGGGATTTAGAGCCATTTTGTCCAGGTCGGCCACGTTCCAAGCGTGAAAGAGCATTCGCCGACTTGCCGGATTCGAGCGCAGTGTGCTGATGACGGATGCAATCTGGTCGTACTCCTCGCCATCCGGCCCCACCCAACGTCGCCATTGCTTGCCGTATACCGGGCCGAGGTCACCCCACCGTAGAGCAAAGTCGCTGTCGGCAAGTATGCGAGCTTCAAACTCTTCCTGACTGATATCCGTCCCGGTCGCCTTCTTGTACTTGTCGAGCGGCCAATCGGTCCAGATCCGAACGTTGTCTTCAAGCAAAGAGCGTATGTTGGTCTGACCCGTCAGAAACCACAGCATCTCTTTGACGGCCGTTTTCCAGTATACGCGCTTGGTAGTGTAAACGGGGAATGTCCCATCGCTCATATCGAACCGCATCATAGCGCCAAACGACGCGAGTGTGCCAACGCCTGTCCGGTCGACACGCCGGTCGCCATTTTTTAAGACATGCTCGACGAGGTCCAGATACTGGTATTCTTGATGACGGGCCATGAGTCTTTCCTGAGTTGCGTGCGATGGTGGCGTCCGCAGCGGGCGGCTGCAAGGCGTCTAAAGTTGCAAAACTTTTGCGAGTGTAACCTGAGGCGGTAACGGAGCCTGCGGCCGTCAATTTCTATGAGCGGCTAATCGATCAAGAACAAAGCAAAGCGCTCCAAGAGCAACACGAGCAGTGACGAACCAAGCCTACTGTACCGGTACGCAAGCAAGGCCATCAGTGAACCGTTAAATAACAGTCACTTGCGATCGAAGATACCAACTCCCCACCGGCATAGAATGCCACTCCGAGAAAAATATCGGCGGAGCGTTGGTAAAGCTGGCAGGAGAGTTTGCCATCCGAAACATAGAACTGGAACAGGCAGTGGCAGGGCGGAAGCGCCATTTCGTCGACCAGCGCAGGGTTCCAGGCCGAAACGATATGCCGACGCGAATTGGGGTTGGTCTTCAGGCCCTCGATCAAAAGCTGAATCTGGTCGATGTGACGACCATCCGGTGCGGGCCATGAGCGCCACTGCGCCCCGTATACAGGACCCAGATCGCCCTTTTCATCGGCCCACTCGTCCCAGATGGTAACACCGTTTTCCTTGAGATAAGCGATGTTCGTATCGCCCTTCAGAAACCACAGCAACTCATGGATGATCGAGCGTAGATGCAGCTTCTTGGTGGTCAGCACCGGAAAGCCTTCGGAGAGATCGAAACGCATCTGATAGCCGAAGACGGAACGCGTGCCCGTCCCGGTACGATCGCCGCGATCGCTTCCCGTTTCCATCACATGCCTGAGAAGATCGAGATATTGCTTCATGTCGTTCCGCCACCGAGTCTCTATGGGTTTGTTATACCCCTTCCCGGCAGCGGAACCAATCGACTGAGGAATTAAATCCCCAACAGCTTTGTACGTCAGACGGTCTCAAGCTTGTCCAGATGCTTGGCCACGAGGTAATAGAAGGTCACGCGCGATTTGCTGCGGTCGGCCGCCATCTCCTTCGCGGTCGCCGCAATCGCGGCGTCAGCTTCAGCGCCATCCACACCGAGCTTCTTGGCGCACCATCCACTCCTCACTCTCGCAAGCTCCTGCGGGTCAGATGACGACACCAGCGCCGAGTCGCGATTGCGAAGCGCGATACCCAAATATTTGACGATCTTGTTCACCACGGCTTCATCGGCATTGGGATCGTATGTCTTCACATCTGCAAGATAGTCCGTCATGTCCTTATCCTCCATGTTGAGCGGCCGGATCGTATCTACGTCCGCTTCAAGAAGAACATGTTCCAACCCCGCAACCGCGTCAAGAATCTCATGCAACCAAACGTGGTTCGTTCCTTTATCGAAATGTCACAAGGCCTCTTTTCTAACAGCGAAGAAATGCCTATATGACCTCTGCCGGATGCAAATCCGGCTATGGCGATAAACGGTCGATGGAATAAACCTATTGGACCCGGGGGCGGTACCCGGCGCCTCCACCAAAAACCGGCGGCTTCTTGCGATAAGGCCGGCTTTTGATGGGGGCGAAATAGGATCGACAAGGGCGTAAAGATCGAACTTTTGCTCGGCATGATACCGCCGTTATCGGGTCACAAGTGTAGTTGCAAATGACAACAACGCTAAGGAATACGCTCTCGCTGCCTAATGGCGGTGCGGGAATTCCGCTCTAAGTCCTTACGGTTAGCCCCGTAAGGCGGGGTTCGGAGGTACCTGGCAACAGAAACCTCCACCTTCTCTCCTCTTTTGAAATTCGTTATAGGGTGCGTCTGACTCGCTTTCAGCCTTACGTCACTGCGCGTATATTTGCCGCGGTTGATGAGTAGAACATGCTGGAAGCGGCAAAGGCTTTTTCATTGCTGCGCATTAAGACATTGCGTATACTTAGGTAAAAGACGTTCGAATAAGGAAAGACAGGACCGTATGGGGCAGGATCATATCCGTTACGACATTCTCGCACAGGATGCCCTTCGCGGCGTTATCCGCAAGGTTCTGAGCGAGGTTGCGGCCACCGGCCGGTTGCCGGGCGATCACCACTTCTTCATCACCTTCCTGACCGGCGCGCCGGGCGTTCGCATTTCGCAACACCTCAAAGCGAAATATGCCGAGCAGATGACAATCGTCATCCAGCACCAGTTCTGGGATCTGAAGGTCACCGAGACCCTTTTCGAGATTGGCCTGTCTTTTTCCGACACGCCTGAAAAGCTGGTGATCCCTTTCAACGCAATTCGCGGGTTCTACGATCCGTCGGTCAACTTCGAACTCGAATTCGACGTGCCGATGGCGGAAGAGGAAGAGGTTCAGGAAGCAGAGATCACCGCATACCCGGTTCCTGCAGAGGGCAAGCCGCAAGTATCGGAAGAAAAGAAGGTAGATGAGGATAAGAAGGCCGGTTCGGTCGTCTCGCTCGATGCATTCCGTAAGAACAAGTAAAGTGTTAGGCGCCCGCATAAGCGCCGTAAGCAATACCGTGATCACTGGGAGCACTGCATGACCGGCGACGTCGTCAACCTTCGCCAGTTTCGCAAGCAGAAGACACGCTCCGAAAAGGAAAAACAGGCGGAGCAAAACCGCCTGTCATTTGGCCGAACAAAAGCCGAAAAGTCCCTGACTGACGCGCTTAAGAGCAAGTCGGATCGTCAGTTCGATCAGGGCAAGCTTGAGAAAAACGACGGCGACGCCGAGTAGAACTTTTTCGTTTCTTTGACAACGAAAGCCTCTAGCGGAAGCGGCTGACCTGAAAGATCGCGACACGCCTTCAAGGCAGAGCCCGGTACCACGGTCTCATCTTGCGCTCCCCCATCTTCATATTTGAGCGCACCGCCAACCGCCGGTTAAAAAACTGCATCCGTCCTCCATTCACTCTGTCGATGCGCCAGTCGGACCACCGCCCAGCTCTCGCTGGCTTTCCGATCGCTGTGTCGATATCGGGCAGAGCGGCACTAGAGCGTCATCCTCATGCGACTCACAGAGAACGCTGTATCTTCTTTAATCTGCGCATCGTGCTGTCCCAAAATCGGTTACGATTTTTGGGCCTATGCCAACGCGCGCCAAAAGCCGTGGAACCCACGCCGGATAGCGGCGTTATCGAACGCAAGCTCCTATACATTTCATGGACTTGCAGGCAGACAGTGAATCAGATTGCAATCCTCTTGAACCAGTTTGGAAAGCAGCGACCTTGATACGCAAGCACTCCACGACTCTTCATGGTCACCGCACCAGCATTTCTCTGGAAGATGCATTCTGGGATGAGTTGCGTGCCATCGCAGAAAAGCGAAAAATGAGCTTTGCGGCGCTGCTGGCTGAGATTGATGACAACAGATCGGAAAGCAGCAATCTGTCGTCGGCTCTGCGGGTCTACGTCCTGACTTGGCTCAAAGCCCAGCCATAGCAAAACCCGATCAAGGTCGAAGCATCCTGCGATCTCCGATCCTGCTGACATGCGGAACGCCATTCCCGCAAACATGTTTCTCGTCACCACAACCTGCGCGCCATACAAGCCGAGGTCAGGGCGGCGAGTCCTTCGGTGGATTGGAAAATTGCCTGATCACGTCCTGCGTCGGCGGAACCGTCAGGGTCGGCGCGGACTGCTGGTCTTGCTGTTGACGCTGCAAGCGCTCCTGCTGTTCTTTCTCCGCCTGCAGACGCTCCTGTGCCATGTTGCGCAGGCGTTCTTCCTCCGCCTTCCTGGCTCTGTCCTCTGCCTGCGCACGCTCCTTGGCGGCCTCTCGCTCTGCGGCCTGAAAGCGATACAGCGCAACCTCGCGTCTCAGACGCTGCTTTTCCAGAACGCTTGCCTGTAGCGCCTCGACGCGCCGTCTTTCCTTTTCGAAAGCGCGAAGAGACAGGTAGCCGGTAAGCCCGGACACATCGGTCGTCAAAGCAGGCTGCGCGAGGGGACCGACATAGTTGAGGCGAATGGACGGCGAAGCACCGGCGAGCTCTTCGATGCCCGGCTTATAATCGAGCGCGACGCCACCGGTCAGCGTTTCGTCCGCCAGATTGAGAGAAAGCTCGCCTGTCATGAACAGCTTGTCGGTGGAAGCCGTCACATTTTGCATGCGCAGACTACCATCGGAGATGGTGAACGGCATAGAGATCTGCCCGAGCGGAATGTCTCCCTGCCATAACTGCTGATCGACCAGCGGGCGAACCTTTGCCGCATCAATGTCGCCCTGAAGCCCGGACGCTGCCTGAAGCCAAGGCTGGAAGGCATTCGGGTTGAGGCCGCGCAAGACGAGATCGTCTGTACGAATCTCGCCAGAACCACTGGCCGCGGTCAACAATTCACGCACACTCTTGCCCGTGGCTTCCGCTGTCAGATCGGCAGCAAAGCGCCCGGTCACCACAGGACCGTTTGCATTCCTCCAAATGATGCTTTCGGGATTGGCACCGGCAATGGAAAGCTTGGTGCGAAAAATAGCGGCACCCTCCCCTGTCGCCATGGCGACGTTGCCGGAAACCTTGCCGCCCATCCAGTCGCCGGACATATTATCGAGCGATAACGTGCCGTTGGCGTGGGTCAGATTAAACGAAGAGCCCGAAACCGTGCCGAAAGGTCCTGCCGCGAACTTCGCCGCCTTGACCGCCAACGCCGCCTCCACTTTCGGGAATGCGGGAAGTGCGACCGGCTTGGCATTCAGGCCGCCATTTTCCGGATCGATAACCGGCCCGTACATGGCGTCACCCAGCCAGTCCATATCGACGCTGGCAAGTGAGATATCGCCCATCAATCTGTAGGGGGCTGCTCTTGATATCGCGACATTGCCGGAGAAAGCGTTACCGCCTGCCTGACCGGCCAGATTTGTGAAATTCGCCTTGTCCTTGTCGACGGCAAGCTTGGCATTGAGCTTGGTCGACATGCCGCCGCCCAGTTGCGGCAGCCCCACGGCATTCATGATGAGATAGGGTTCGATATCGGCGCTTTCGAGCGCCACATCGGCACTGCCTTCGCCGAAGCTTCCAGGCGCCAGCGAGAAGCTGCCTGCGGCGGTGAAGTGAGTACGCTCGGTTGAAAAGCGGAAATCGGTCTGCATTGCAGCGCCGACGCTTCCGTTGAGCTTAACCGATAGCAGGCCTTCGCCATCGGCATCGAAGGGTAACGGATCGAGCCCCGCTTGGCCAAACAGAATGGCAGTCGACTGGTTCTTGAGGACCGCTTCGAGCGTCAGGGCAGTATCGTCGGTAATGGAGAAGAAATCGGGCAGCTTGGCAACCGCTGAGAGCCGGCTGCCATTGATGGTGCCGGAAACGGCAGCGTTTGCGCCGCCACTATTGCTATCGACGGATAGATCAACCGTAACATCGGAATTGGCGTACCAGGCAGCACTTCTGACCAGACGATCCAGCAAAGGATGGTGCGGGAGCTTGCGTGCAACGAGTTCAAGAACCGGCTGCGCATCGGCGGCGCGCAGATTGACCGTGCCCTTGCCACCATATTTGAGCAGCGAGCCCTTCAGCTCACCCTTGGCGTGAACCTCGGCACCGGCAATATCACCTGCCGTCATCGTCTCGAGCGAGAGAACGCCCTCTGATACCGTGAAGGCGGTCTCCACCTTATTGGCGGTTACGCCCGCCATATTGAAACGATCAGCCTTGAACTTCGCAGTGATGCGATGATCGAAGACCGACGAGCCGTTCTGATCGCCAAGCACCAGGCTTCCAAGGGCCTTCAAGGCGTCTAGATCGATCTCGTCACCGGCCAGATCGATATCGATGCTCGATCCTTTGTCCATCGCCTGGCGTAAAAGACTACCGCGCAAAGACGCCTGACCAATGGCGAGTTCGAGGTTGTCGAAGCGCTGCGCCTTGGTGGTCAGCGACACCTTGGATGAGAACCCGGCGGCATTAAGTTGCCGGATTGCCGGATCGACACTACCCGTCAACCAGTTCGCAAGTCCGGAAGGCTGGTTGGAGGCGACAAGTAGATCGCCGTTGAAAGCAGGCCCGCCTGTCAGCGTCAGCGAACCCTTTGCCTCGAACTGGGTGCGGCCCGGTAGCACGGCAACGGCATTGACCACCTGCCAACCCGATCCGTCCGGTCGAACATCGAGGCGGATATCGCGGATCGTGGTGTCGTCGGAAACCAGCGCGGGCAGACTGATGCTTGCTTTGCCCGGCACCTGCGGCACCGGAATGCGCGCAATCAGATCCGCAAATGCCTCGATCCGCTGGCGCACCGACACGGTCGGAACCCGCGATGTCTTGCCACTGGAAGACGCTGGCGCTGGCGTGAAACGATTGAAGTCGATCTGCTGACCGTCGGCAGTCAGCAGAAACTCAGGCGCCGCCCCGGTATCCAGCGTTGCCTCGCCGGTGACGATATAGGGATTATCGGTGGACCCCAGTTCCATACGGTAGCTTGGAACCCGCAAACGTCCGTTTGTCAGCTCGAAGCTGCCGCGCGTGCGTGGCGCAGAAAAGATCGATTGATCCTGCTTCTGCTGCTTATCGTCGCGCCTAAAATTAAAGGCGAAGGAGCCGCTATAGACTGGACGACCAGCCGTCGCGCCGATACCGCCATCGAGATCGATTTCGACCGGATACTCATCCGGCTGCAGCCGCAAACGAAGTCCCATCCGACCGACCGTCGGATCGGGCTCGCCGCTTGTGAGCGAAAACGAACCGGCGTGCCCGTCGATAGCTGCACGCCCATCCGCACGCCAGGGTCCCGCAAGAGACTTCGCTGACATGGCGGCGTCCAGCCCGGTGATGGTGCGGTTGCGCCCGGATTGCTCGTCGATGAACTCAATCTGCCCGTCTTCGATATTGACGCTTTCCAGCACCACTGTACGGGCTGGGATCTCGGCGCGACCTCCACGCATCCAGTCCAGCGTTCCATCCTTCAGCAGACGAATTTTCGCTTTCGGCTCTTCGATGCGCATATCGAAGATACGTGCTTCCCCGGAAAGAAACGGCGCAAGCTCGGCATCCATGGAAAAGCGCGCCACCTGAATGAGCGGCGAGCCATCGGCATCGGTGCCTGCCCGTACATCGTGCAAAGTCACGGATGGAAACGGCAGAAGCCGGGCCTCGACTGGTCCGTGAACCACGACTTTCTTGCCCAAGATGCGGCTTGCTTGATCTTCGAAGTCGCGACGGAAGTCCGTCCAATCGATAAAATACGGAATCAAAAGCGCCGCAAAAAGCGCCACGACCAGCAGTCCGCCCAGAAAAACCAGTATGCGTCCGAGCACGACCCGTCGTCTCCCATAATCACCGCTGAAAACTAGCGTTTTTTCGCCTCAGGGCAAGCATCAATTGGTTGATGGTTCTAACCAGTTCAAAGCCGGAAAAGCTTGCCCGGATTAAAAATATTATCCGGATCAAGCGAACGCTTGATGGTGCGCATCATATCGAGCGCGGCACCAGCCTCTTCCTCGAGAAAGCTCATCTTCCCCTGCCCTACCCCGTGTTCACCGGTGCAGGTGCCATCCATCGAAAGTGCACGGCGGTTGAGACGTGCGACGAAAGCTTCGGTCTTTACCACGCTCTCCGGATCTTTTCCGTCAAAAAGCACGAGAACATGGAAGTTCCCATCACCTGCATGACCGACGATCGGCGCCAACATATCATTTTCCCTAATATCGTGCTGCGTTTCCACAACGCAATCGGCAAGGCGGGAAATGGGCACGCAGACATCGGTGGAAAGTCCATCGAGATGTGGTGCGAGCGCGCGGGATGCCCAATAGGCATCATGGCGCGCTTTCCACAGCGCGTTGCGCTGCTGCGCGTCGCCCGTCCAGTTAAAATCTGTGCTGCCGAACTCGCCAACGATTTCGGCAAATTGCTGCGATTGCAAAGCGGTCGTTTCTTCCGTGCCATGAAACTCGACGAAGAGCGTCGGCTTCTCCTCATAGCCAAGACCGGAATAGGCATTGCAGGCGCGGATCTGTACCTCGTCCAGAAGCTCGATCCGGGCCACTGGTATCCCCATCTGGATCGTCATGATCACCGCGTCGCAGGCGGCCTTGATTGTCTCGAAGCTGCAGACACCTCCGGCAATTTTTTCGGGAATTCCCTGCAAACGAAGGGTAACAGAGGTAAGGACGCCGAGCGTTCCTTCGGCGCCGACGAAAAGCCGCGTCAGATCATAACCGGCGGACGATTTACGCGCACGCCTGCCAGTGCGGATTTCCTCACCCTTGGCGGTGACAGCGGTCACAGCCAGAACATTATCCTTCATCGTCCCGTAACGCACCGCATTGGTTCCGGATGCACGGGTGGATGCCATGCCTCCGATGGAAGCGTTCGCGCCGGGATCGATCGGGAAGAACAGACCCGTATCGCGCAGATACGTATTCAATTGCTCGCGGTTGACGCCCGGCTCGACGGTTACGTCAAGATCCTCGGCGTTCAACTCTGTGATGCGGTTCATCCGGCTGAAATCGATGGAGATGCCGCCCGAGGGCGCATTGACTTGACCCTCCAACGATGAGCCCGTACCGAAAGGGATGACCGGGACCTTATGCTCCGCACAGGCCTTGACCACCGCTTTCACATCATCTGCACTTTCAACGAAGGCCACGCCATCGGGAAGCTGGGTCGTCAGGTACGTCGTGGTGTGGGAATGCTGCTCGCGAAAGGATTGGCCCGTCTGGAATTTATCGCCGAGATCGTGCTTCAGCACGGTTAGAACAGCGGCAATTCCAGCCTCGTTTCGCGTTCCCGATACGACATCTTTCAAAGCCATGACATGCTCCACCACACTGCAAATTTCGACCCGCGCCGCGCGCGGGTCATGGTGTGGTATGTGACAAGGCTTTCACTTTGTCCAGCGCAGGCTTTACCTTGCTTCAGTGTTGGACTCCAAATTATTCCGCCGCGAGAAGCGGTTTGTCTTCTTCCAAAGCGCGACGACGAATGGCCGTATCCAACTCGCGGTGAAGACGGATTTCCTCATCGGCCTGCGGCTTGGCGAAGCGCGCAATCAGCAGGTAGGAAACCGGCGTAATGTAGAGCGTCACCAGCGTCGCGAAACCGAGACCGCCGACAATCACCCAGCCAAGCGCGATACGGGCCTCAGCACCCGCACCCTGCGCCAACACAAGCGGCACGCCGCCGAGAATGGTGGCGATCATTGTCATCATCACCGGGCGCAAACGGATGCTGCAGGACTTCTCAATGGCTTCACGCACACTCGCCCCCTGGTCACGCAGATGGTTGGCGAACTCCACGATCAAAATGCCGTTCTTCGCCATGACGCCGACAAGAAGCACCAGGCCAATCTGACTGTAGACATTGAGGCTCGATCCGGTGACCAACAGCGCGATGACGGCGCAGGCCAGGCCGAGCGGGACCGTCGTCATGATGATGAGTGAACTCAGTATGCTTTCGAATTGCGCTGCCAGTACCAGGAAAATGATCGCAATGGCAAAACCGAAGGTCAGCAGCATGCCGCTGGAATTTTCCTGCAATGTCGCGGCCTCACCAAGCGGCATTAAACGCGCGCCGGATGGCATGATCTGGCCGGCAAGCTCGTTGACCTTCGCGACCGCCTCGCCAAGGGAAACACCCTCGCGCAGGTTGGCAGAAAAGCCGACCGACGGCAGTTGCTGTTCGCGATTCAACTGCGGCGCCACCGCATTTTCCTTCATAGTCGCGATAACCGACATCGGCACGATCTTTCCGTCATCGGTCTTGAGGAAGACATTCTCAAGATCAGTCGGATCGTTGATCGGGCGCGTTGAGGCCAGCAGGCGTACCGGTATGGCATCACCGTTCACGAACACGTCAACAATAGAGCGGCCTTCGAGCAGAGACTGCATTGCACGGGAAAGCCCGGTGATATCGATACCGAGATCGGATGCCCGCTCACGATCGATGGACACCGAAAGCTGAGCCTGGTTCGGCTCGTTGTCAAAACGCGGCGTATCGAACATACCGGTTTCTTCCATGGACAACAGCAACTTCTGCGTCGCTTCTGTCAGCGCCGGATAGTTGGATCCTACCATCGCCATGCTCAACCCGTTGCCAGCACCGCGAATGCGCAAGCTGTTCGGTTGCTGCGCCGTACCGCGCAGAGCGGGCACTTTTTGCGCAGCCGCGTTGATGTCTTGAGCAATCAGGTTCTGAGTTCGATCGCGATCTGCCCACGGCGCCAGCGTCAGCACCATGAAGCCGGAATTTGTCGCTCCGTTCATGCCGGTAATCGAGTAGATATTGCGGATCTCCCCGCTTTCGCGAAGCGGCGCAAGATTTTCCTCGATACGCTGCAGCTGGTCTCGCGTATATTCAAGACTGACACCTTGCGGTGCCGTAACGCGCATGAAGATCGAAGACCGATCTTCGCGCGGCGTCAACTCGTTCTGTACCATGCCGAAAGCGATCCAGGACACGCCAGCGAAGGCAAGCGATACGACAATGACGATCAGCGGATTGTTCAGACAGCTCGAAAGCGTCTTTTTGTAGGTACTGGCAAACACGTTGCCGAACCAGGCAAGCGGTCCAGTCTGATGCTCGACGGTCTTTTTCAGCATCCGGGAGGCGAGCATCGGGCAAAGCGTCAACGCCACGATGGAGGATAGGCCGACCGCGAAGGCGAGCACGAAGCCGAACTCGCGGAATAGGCCGCCCAACTGGCCGGGCAGGAAAGATAGCGGAATGAAGACCGCAGCAAGCGTTGCCGTCGTGGCAAGAACCGCAAAGAACACCTCCTGCGTACCGAGCACGGCTGCCGCCCGCGGCCCCATGCCTTCGGCACGGCGGCGCACAATATTTTCAAGCACCACGATGGCGTCGTCCACCACAAGACCCGTCGCCAGAACGATAGCGAGCAACGTCAGGATGTTGATGGAGAAACCGACCATATAGATCGCAACCAGCGTACCGATCAACGCGACCGGCATGGTGATCGCCGGAATGAGCGTGGCGCGCCAATCCCTGAGGAAAAGATAGAGAACCACGACAACGATCAGCGCGGACAGGCCCAGCGCCAGTTCCACCTCGTGAAGCGCGCCTTCGATAAAGACCGCATCGTCACTGGTGACGACAATTCTGGTGCCCTCTGGCAAGTTCGGCGTCATTGCTTCGACAGCCGCCTTCACGCCGCTCGAAATATTCAGAGTGTTGGACTGCGCCTGACGAATAACGCCAAGCCCTACCCCTTGCACTCCGTTGGAGCGTAATGACGTGTTCTCGTCATCCGCGCCAAGCTGAACGCTCGCCACATCGCGCAGACGGACCTTGTCCTTGATCAGAAGGTTCTCGAATTCTGCGGGCGTTGTCAGATTGGCGGTCGCGCGAACCACGATGTCTTGCGTCGAGCTCTTCAGCGATCCGGCAGGAACGTCGAGCGCGGCCGTTGCCAGCGCATTCGAGACGTCCGTCACCGTCAGCCCGCGACTGGCGAGGGCGGCCTGATCGAGATCGACCCGAAAGACCTTTTCCTGATCGCCATAAAATTCCACATCGGCAACGCCATCCACGGCAGCCAGACGATCGACGATCTCATCGTCCACGAGCTTCGTCAGGTCTTCCATGCTTAGTGTCGAGGAAGTGACGGCCAGACGCATGATCGGCTGGCTGTCGGAATCGGCCTTGATGATCTGCGGCTCATCGGCATCCTCGGGCATCTGATTGGTGACGCGCCCGATTGCGTCGCGCACGTCGTTCGCCGCAACGGCAAGATCGATATCGTCACCGAATTCCAAGGTCACGCGGCTGGTCCCGAATTGGGAAGCAGAGGAAATGGATTTCACACCGCTGACGCGAGCGACCGCGCCTTCGATGGTCTGCGTCACCTCCTGATCGATCGTCTGCGGCGAGGCGCCGTCATAGGTCGTGCGCACGGATATGACCGGACGATCGACATCCGGCAATTCGCGCACTTCCACGCCGACAAGCGCCGCAAGGCCAGCAACGACGATCAGCGTATTGATAACGGCAGCAAGGATAGGCCGACGGACGAAGAGCGCGGTGAATGTCAGCTTCGAATCCTGGCCTGCGGGCGGCGTCTGTCCGGTCGATGCAGCACTCATCGGCTTGCCACCTCCGCTGCATTCGCAGCGTCCGCACGGCGCACAGCCCCACCTTCGCGCACCCGCTGAAGGCCTTCCGTTACAATAACATCGTCGGGTGTGAGATCGGCCTTCACCAGCACCGCATCCGGATTGCGTTGAACCACCTGCACCCGCACCTTGTTTGACTTGTTATCGTTCACACGCCAGACATACGATCCATCCGCGTCCCATTGCACGGCCAGCGGATCGACTGATGGATAGTTTTCTCCCTCGAACCGCATCGTCACGCTGAACGACATGCCGGCGCGCAATTCGTCCCTTGCATTATCGAAAACCGCACGCACCCGCACGGTGCGGCTTGCTTCGTCCACGCGATTATCAACCGCCTCGACCTTGCCCGTGAACGTTTCACCCGGACGCGAAACCGAGGTCGCCTCCACCGGCATGCCCACCTTGATCGTGGTCGCGAACCGCTCTGGTGCCCAGAAATTGACGAGAATTTTCGAGCGGTCGTCGATGCTGACAACGCTTGTCTGCGTCGTGGCATTATCGCCGACATTGATAGCGACGATGCCTGCGATTCCCTCGATGGGTGCGACGATGTTGCGTCTCTTGAGATTAAGCTCGGCGGTGCTGACGGCAAGCTTGGCGGACTCCTCGGCAATCTGCGCATCGAGAACATCGAGGCGCGCCACAGACCGGAGATTTCGGTAGGATGAGGATTTCTCGACCGCGCTCCTGAGAGCGACCTGCGCTTTATCGCGCTCGATCAACTGCTCGTCATCATCGAGCCGGGCCAGAACGTCGCCCTTCTTAACCTTCTGGCCAGAGGACACCAGGATTTCCGAAACCAGGCCGGAAGCCTGAGGTGTCACGATGACGGTCTGGATGGCTTCGCCGTTGCCGATAGCGTTCAGGCGGTCGTTCACGGTGGCGGTTTTCACCGGAGCAGTCACGACAAGCGTCGCATTGCTGCGCCCGCCGCCCCTCTGCCCTGACGGTTTCGACGCAGAATCCGCGGCTGTCGGTGCAACTGGATTTTCTGCCGTGACGATGCCCGCGCTTGCCAAAAGGTCGCGCCCGGTGGACGAATTGAAGGCCCACAAAAAGAAGCCGGCTCCGACGACCGCCAGACTGACACCAACCTGCTTCCAAACCCGCATCCAATTCTCCGTGTAATTTAAACGCAAACGCAGTCGCACCATGGTGCCGACGCGCAAATGATTTATCGCAGTATCTTTGCAGCCGCTTAACAACGCAACGCATGATTCCGTTTCTTACTGAATTGTAATTCTCGATCATTTGACGACATTCAGTCTGAAATCGACCAACTAGCAGTATCAGGAGTTGTAATGCTGGTCGGAAAACCTGAAAAAACGCATCTGATCGGCAGCACAAACGCACCTGCAACGCAGGAGCCTCTGCCTTGGATTGGACGCGATCGCAGTTGATGCGGGAATAAAAGCAGAACGATGTTCTAGCGTTTACATACCGAATCACTACATTGGGCCGCATGAATAACAGTTTCGACGATATGCCGTTCTTCGACGAAGAACCAAACGAGCCGCGCCGCCCGGCACCTGCCGCGCCGGCTGCTGGCGGTCTGGGAATTGCTGCCCGCGCTATGGCTGCACGCGATCAGGCACGTTCCGCACCCGATTATCTCTCAGGCCTCAATCCGGAACAGCGGGATGCGGTGGAGACATTGGACGGACCTGTGCTGGTTCTTGCAGGAGCGGGCACCGGCAAGACCCGCGTGCTGACCACGCGTATTGCCCATATTCTGGCAACCAACCGCGCCTATCCAAGTCAGATCCTCGCCGTGACCTTTACCAACAAGGCCGCCCGCGAAATGAAGGAGCGTATTGGCGTTCTCGTCGGCGGCGCGGTAGAAGGCATGCCGTGGCTCGGCACCTTCCACTCCATTGGCGTGAAACTGCTGCGTCGTCACGCAGAACTGGTCGGGCTGAAATCGGACTTCACCATCCTCGATACGGATGACGTGGTGCGGCTCATCAAGCAGCTCATCCAGGCAGAAGGTCTGGATGACAAACGCTGGCCTGCCAAGCAGTTTGCCGGTATGATCGACAACTGGAAGAACAAGGGCCTGACACCGCTGGACATTCCGGAAGGCGACAGTCGCGCTTTCGCCAACGGAAAGGGTCGAGACCTATACACCGCCTATCAGGCGCGTCTGAAGACTCTGAACGCCTGTGACTTCGGCGATCTTCTTCTGCACCCGATCACCATCTTCCGCCGCCATGGCGATATTCTGAAAGACTACCACCAGCGTTTTCGCTACATTCTCGTCGACGAGTATCAGGACACCAACACCGCTCAATATATGTGGCTCCGGCTATTGGCACAGCGCGCCAAAGGAGAGCCTCAGAACGTGTGTTGCGTCGGCGATGACGACCAGTCCATCTACGGCTGGCGCGGCGCGGAGGTGGACAACATCCTGCGCTTCGACAAGGATTTTCCCGGCGCCAGGGTCATCAAGCTGGAGCGCAATTATCGCTCCACGGAGCATATTCTCGGCGCCGCCGGCCATCTGATCGCTCACAATGAAGGCCGCCTCGGCAAGACGCTCTTTACCGATCGTGTCGATCCGAACGACGAGAAGGTCGTGGTCCATGCAGCATGGGACTCGGAAGAAGAAGCACGCGCTGTTGGCGAAGAGATTGAGGCGTTACAGCGCAATACCAAGCACAATCTGAACGACATGGCGATATTGGTCCGCGCCTCATTCCAGATGCGTGAGTTCGAAGATCGCTTCGTAACCCTCGGCTTGAATTACCGCGTCATCGGCGGCCCCCGATTCTACGAGCGCATGGAAATCCGCGACGCAATGGCCTACTTCCGTCTCGTCTGCCAACCGGCGGACGATCTGGCCTTCGAGCGTATCGTCAACACCCCAAAGCGCGGACTGGGTGACACGACCATTCGCACGCTGCACGACTACGCCCGCGCCCGTGATATTCCCATGCTGGCGGCTGCCGCTGATATTATCGAGACCGATGAGTTGAAGCCCAAGGCACGTAAGGCGCTCTTCGATGTGGTTCAGGATTTGCGCCGCTGGCAAGGTCTTCTTGAAAACACCGAGCACACGGTTTTGGCGGAACAGATCCTCGATGAGAGCGGCTATACGGCCATGTGGCAGGCAGACAAGACAGCGGAAGCGCCTGGACGTCTTGAAAACCTTAAGGAACTTATCCGCTCGATGGAATCCTTCGAGAGCATGCGTGGCTTTCTTGAGCACGTAGCGCTCGTCATGGATGCCGAACAAAACGAAGACCTCGACGCCGTCTCGATCATGACACTGCACTCTGCCAAAGGTCTCGAATTCGAGACGGTCTTTCTGCCGGGATGGGAAGAAGGCCTGTTTCCGCATCAGCGCTCTTTGGATGAAGGTGGCCGTTCCGGCCTGGAAGAAGAGCGGCGACTTGCCTATGTGGGCATCACCCGCGCCAAGCGACGCTGCCACATCTGGTTCGTCTCCAACCGCCGCATTCATGGCCTTTGGCAATCAACCCTGCCCTCCCGCTTCCTGGACGAACTGCCCCCATCGCATGTCGAGGTCACGGCATCGGAGAGCAATTATGGCGGCTATGGTGGCCGCGGCGGCTACGGCCAGTCGCGTTTTGACAAGGCAGACCCGTTTACCAACAACTACTCAACTCCGGGTTGGAAGCGGGCGCAGGCCAATCGCTCCGATGCCACACGCGACAATTGGGGGTCCCGCTCTGGCCATGCGGTGGAGCGGATTGGTTACGGTGAAAGCGGCCCGCGTACCCGCACGATTGAAGGCGAGCTGGTGGCCAAGTCAGTCGCGGATGCCCCATCGAAATTTGCTGTCGGAGATCGTGTCTTCCACATCAAGTTCGGCAATGGCAACGTCGCGACCGTCGAAGGTAACAAACTGACAATCGATTTTGACCGTGCCGGCCAAAAACGTGTTCTAGACGGTTTCGTGGAAAAAGCCTGACATCAAATATTCAGGTCGTAATTCTCCGGAACCTCATGATCCGCTCCTTCCTCTGCGAGTGATTCTAGGTAATAACAATTGTCATTACCTAGTAATTTCCTCTGAGGATAAATTGCATTTATTCGAAAAAACCTAAAAAAATACTTGCTGTTTATCTCATCAACATGGCGGATGCGCATGAGCGCAGGTTGGGCATGTCTGAAAGACTGAGTGCGATCGGCCTGACTGCCGAACGCATCGAGGCGGTCGATGGCAGGGCGTTGACCTTCCCCATTCCGCAGTTCAGTGAAATCTCTTACAAGCTGCTCCATGGCCGCCGCACTTGCCCGCCGGAAGTCGGCTGCTATCTTAGCCACGTAGAGTGCGCCCGCAGACTTTTACGCAGTGGGGCGAACTTTGCTCTCATCCTCGAAGACGACGTCATTTTCCACGACGACTTTCTGGAGGCTGTCGAAGCCGCCGTCGAGAAGAGCGGATCCTGGGATATACTGCGATTGTCGACGGTCAATTCGGGCCGAAAATATCCGTTTCAAAAGCTCACAGCTCAAAGAGCGCTCGCCATCGCCATGACCCGCGAAAAGGGCGCTGGCGCATATGTCATCAATCGTCGAGCGGCCCAATGGATTTCGACCGATCTCGTGCCGATGAGACTTGCGTATGACATCGCGTTCGACACCGAATATCTTGCCGGGCTGAAAGCTGCGTTTATCTACCCGGTCTGCGCCACCCAACATGCCGATGCCCGGAGCCAGATCCAGGATAACGTCCGCAGCTATCGACTGCCGGGCTGGCGTTATCTCACCGTGCTTCCCTATCGCGCCTATTTGGAAATAGCGCGGTTCCTGTGCCGCGGCTTCAGGCTGCTACAGGTTAAAACAATTGGCTTCTTTTCGCGTAGTGTGGCCCAGCGACCCGTTCAGCCCGTGATGCTTCCAGCGGAACAGCGCACGTCTTAAGCCGTCGTCTCACCTGGCGTAAAACCGATCAGGTAAACGGCGGCAATGATGACGGCCAGAACGAAGATGGAGATGACGAAGACAGTCATCCGGTTCAGTGGTTTGCGTGTGGTTTTCTTCATGCGCAGACAACCGATCTGTGCGGATTTTGTTCCGGCTTTACGTCATAACCACACAGGATCGAGCCGATGAATGCATTTCATTTTGCTTTCGGCCCGTGAACCTCTAAAGCGAAGCATCTGAAGGATCAGTTCGAAGAGACGAAGATTCCCATGACGCCGACACGTTCCAACCCGCTTCACCTGGCCGCAGCCTTTGCCAGTGGCGGTCTCTTGACCCTGATGGTGCATTTCAACGGACTGCTCGCCCATTATGGCAACGCTCTCTTTTCATCCTGGACGGCGCATGCCACGGGCACTGTTGCCGCCATCATTATGATGGCCTTGCTTTACCGGAAACGGGCACCAGGACAGGCGACAAAGCCCAAGGCTCCATTGTGGGCCTATCTCGGGGGAATGATCGGCGCGGTGCTTGTGATGTTGACCTCCACGGCGGTAAACTCGCCGCTCGCCCTCTCCGGCACCATCGCGCTCGGATTGGCGGGACAGGTCATTTTCAGCCTCGCGGCGGATTTCTGGGGTTTGTTTGGTCTGCCAAAACGACGTCCGCAAGGCCAAGACATTCTGGCAATCGCCCTGATCCTCGGCGGCAGCGCTCTTATCATTCTCATAGGAAGAGCGACATGATCGTCTGGATCGCCATGGCTTTCGTCGGGGGCGTCTTCGTGTCGCTCAGCCGCCAGATCAACGGGCGTCTCAGCCTGTCCACTTCACCGCTCACCGCATCCTTCTGGAATCACTTTGTCGGACTTGCGGTTCTGACTTTGCTGGGGCTTTTTATTGGTGGCCTGTTCCCTGAAGGCGCGACTGAAGCGCCGTGGTACGCTTTCATCGGCGGTCCGATCGGCGTGGTCTTCATCGCCTCGGGAAGTTGGCTCATCGCGCGCATCGGCGCGGTCAACACCGCGCTTCTCGTCATCAGCGGCCAGATGGTATCCGGCGTGGCGCTGGATTTCCTGAGCGACCAGCCGCCGAAAATCTGGGCGACGGCACTCGGTGTGCTCCTCATCCTCGCCGGCATGGTGCTGACGCAACGGCGACGCTGAAGCGATTTCATAAAGCACGGTCCGCGCGAAAGAGTTCGGCGGATACACGACCGAAAATGCAGAAAACGGGTTAAAGCAGGTCTGGTAAAATCGCGTTCATCGGACCTGCTTTGAAGCGTGAGGCGCGGAGCCCAAAAATCCGCGATCGGTTTTAGCTCTTGCCGAACAGGCTACCGAACAAGGTTTTGCCCCCGCTCTTTCCACCGTTGCTGGCAGCCATGGCAGATGGACGTCCATTCAACTTCGGCACGACGATCAGGCGCTTGACTTCTCCGCGTTTGAAAGCCGCGAGAAATTTCGGATATTCCTTGAAGACGACGCAGCCATTCGATTCACCACGCTTCGCCAGCATGTAGGTATGCGCCAGAAGACCGTTGCGGCCATGCGGGTTCACGCCGTTTTCCGGCGTAAGGCGAATCGCCTCGACACCATGGAAAAGCGATTCACGCATCGTCAGACGGTAACTGGAAGGCGGTGTCGCGCCGCGCATCTTCACGTGAACGAAATCGGGATTGTCGCGCATCTTTCCGATGCCCGAATGGGCCTCAAGCTTTTCGCCGCTGGGGAGGTGCACAACACCTGCAGAAATATCATAGATGGCCGTTCCATTGCCGCGGTCGGGCCACGGAACAGCGTCCATTTTCGTTTCGCGCATCGGATTGTCTGGCTTGGCAAAGGCCACCATCGTGGACGTTGCAGGCTGCTGCACCGGCGGTCTGACGGGTGTTGGAATGGTGGCAGGCGTAGCGACTGTCTTTTCGGCGACCGGTGGAAGGTCAGGTCGCGGCATCGGCTCTACTTCGATTGCCTTAGCAATCTCGGGGCGGAAACTTGGCAGTGGAACCGTCTCTGGCAGAAGGTCGATTTCGTCTTCCGCCGCTGGTTGCGGACGTCCAAGCGCCGCTGCGAATGCCGGATGTTCCTTCTCGGTCGGCGTTTCCAGCATGGCGGTTTCAGGGCCGCGTCCAAGCGCCGAATCGACGATAGCCGAAGGGCGAAGCGCCGCAAGCTCCTTCACTGTCGCTTGCCCTTGAGCATCGATGGCGGCGGCACCGAAACGCGCGGCAAAAAGCTTGGCGTTGAGGTGATGCTCCGCTGCAAGGCGGGTCATTTTCTGGTGACTTTCAGCGCTGGCCGAAAGCCTGGAAAATTTGTGAACGTGGATAGTCGGCTGAGCGGCATCGGACGGATCGCTTGAGGGACGATCCAGACGCGCAACCAGCGTTTTCTCAAAACCGCGCGCACCATGCGAGGCCTGCGCCATCCCGTGCAAGGAGGCAAAAGCCGCGATTGCGCAGACGCTGGCAAGAACTCCGCCGCCCATAAGGGCAGAGAAGCCACCGCTAGAAAGAGCGGCACGTTTTTTGGCTGGGGACGCGCCGCGCACGGGGCGACCCTGATAGGTCACGACTGATGACGCCATGATACTCGTTACTCGAACCGTTTACGCAAAACCGGCCTATGGCCAGCGACTTGGTGTTGGCTTCGAATGCAAGGAGCGAATCGCACCAACTTCGAAGTGAACAGGTCCGAAGCATGCCGAATTATGGTAACCAAAGTCTTTACGAGTCCCCTGAAAACGCTGTCCCTGAAGCGTGAGCTGTGGTCATGCAGGTAAGATTCGATGTTCGCGCCGGTTTTTTCGGACGTCGAAACCAAAGAGCAAGGCTGTCAGCGCCGCACAAACCGGCTTTGTCTGGATCCCCTCTTCTAGAGAAGCCAGTATCTTTTGACTTAGCCGAAAATGGGGCGATAGCGGCGGCACCGGCTTTCATTTTACTTGAAAGCCTTTAAGCTCGACCTGCTCCGACACGTTCAGGGAAGACACATGAAAGCGCTATTACTGATCGACATCCAGAACGGTTTTTGCCCGGGTGGAAATCTTCCCGTTGTCGATGGAGACAAAGTCGTGCCGATCGCCAACGCTCTGATCGAGAATGGCGGCTACGACCTGATCGTCGCCTCCCAGGATTGGCATCCGGCCAACCACGGCAGCTTTGCATCTCAGCATCCGGGAACGCAGCCTTTCGAGATGGGTGAGCTGTCAGGCAAAGCGCAAGTCATGTGGCCAGACCATTGCGTTCAGGGAACAACCGATGCGGAGTTTCATCCCGATCTCAATATTCAGGCCTTCGATTTCATCCAGCAAAAGGGCGACAACCCTGCCGTCGACAGCTATTCCGCCTTTCGCGATAACGATAAGTGGGCAACCACTGGCCTTGCGGACTATCTTAGCCGCCAGGGTGTGACCGTTCTCGATATTTGCGGCCTTGCAACCGATTACTGCGTCAGTTTCTCGGCGCTAGATGCGCGCGACATGCTTCCGGATGTTAAGGTGCGCTTCATTGAGGACGCGAGCCGAGGCATCGATCCGGAGGGCATCAAGGCCGCCATTGCAGCCATGCGTGCCAAGGGTGTGGCGGTCGTCAATAGCACCGATATTCTGACAGCCTGAGCCGTCAGCGGCCATGCAAGGGCTGCTCCAGCACGTCGATGTCAGAGGCGGCATCGTCCATGCGGCGCAAGATCACAGCTTGCGCGTCCCTTAAACCCTGATTGTAGAACTGAGGGCCGATTACCTGCGCAAGGTGGTCCACCAGCATTTCGCTTTGCAACCCGCTGATATCCACGTCGAGTTCGTTGACCAGATAGTCCCGAACGAGCTTGGTCATTGCTGCTTTCTGCTGTTTATCGACTTTGAGTTCCACAATGATGATCTCCTACAGCATCGGGCTTTGTGCGTCTAAAAAGACGGGACCGCGCTCCAAGCCAAGTCAGCTTAATTTCAGCTTCAAATAAATCAATCGAGCCATTCCTTATTTTTGTTTGTGCTGGTGCCGCCAAGGCTGTAGGTCAACAGCTATTCAATGTTCTCCGGTGCAGGACCGGCTCCCCATGACCCAGTCACCTTTCAGGTCAGGCATCCGCCTTGGCCTTCCCGTCGCTCTTGCCGTCTTGCCCTTCGGCGCGCTGTTTGGCGCCGTCGCGATCGACAATGGCCTAACCATTTATGAAGCAACGCTGATGAGCGGCATCATCTACGCCGGCGCCAGCCAACTCGTCGGCATCGAGCTTTTCAATCAAAACTTGCCCGCTTGGCTCGTAGTCCTGTCGATCTTCGCCGTCAATTTTCGGCACGTGCTCTATTCGGCCGCCATGGTTCGCATCGTTCCGGAGTGGTCCTTCGCCCGCAAGGCGATCGGCTTTTTCTTTCTCGTCGACCCGCAATTTGCCGAATCCGTCCGGCAGAAGGAAATACACGGGCAAGTGCGTTATGCCCTCTATATGGGCTATGCCTTAGTGGTCTATGTGCTGTGGATGATCTCAACCGTCCTCGGCGCATCGCTCGGTAATCTGGTCGGTGATCCAAAGGCGCTCGGCTTCGACGTGCTGCTACCCATCTATTTCATGGGCATGGTTCTCGGTTTCCGTAAGCGCGACAGCTTCTACCCCGTCATGCTGGCAAGCGCCGTGGGCGCGATCGCGTCCTTCCACTTCGTCGGCTCGCCATGGCATGTGAGCATCGGCGCGATGACCGGCATCATCATCGCCGTTATTTTGCCGCCTGCCAAAACCAAAAATGCGGACAGTGAGGTGCAAACGTCATGAGCGAGTTTTTCCATCTTCAGACGCTGATCATCATCTTTGCCGGCGCTGTCGCGACCTATCTCACCCGCGTTGGCGGCTACGTGTTGATGACGCGGCTGAAATCCATCCCACCCCGCGTGGAGGCCGGACTAAACGCCGTGCCTGTCGCGGTTCTGACCACGCTTGTGGCGCCGGCCTTTTTCGAGGGCGGCTATGACGTGAAACTCGGCATGATCGTGGCCCTGATCGTCGGTTTACGCTTTCCCGGACTGATCATGCTGTTTGCTGGCTGGGCATTGGTCGTGGCGTTGCGGCATTTTCAGCTCGCATGAGCTAAAAATGCCGCCAAAAGCGTGACGTTACAAAGCCTCGGTCGCAGCCGTCAGCCACTGCTTGACGCTCTCATCGCTGATCAACGGCAGCAGCTTTTCCCGCGTCTTGGCGTGATAGTCGTTCAGCCAATTGCGCTCGTCCTCCGTCAGCAAAGAAACAACGATCAGCCTGCGGTCGATCGGACACCACGTCAGCGTTTCGAAGGAAAGCATGGGCTGGTCGCCACCTTCGATCGATTGCGCCTCCCGCACATAGATCAGGTTTTCGATACGAATGCCGAAGGCACCAGGTCTGTAGTAGCCGGGCTCGTTGGAAAGGATCATACCGGGCAGCAGTTCCTGCTGAGATACGCGCGAGATGCGCTGCGGACCCTCATGCACCGACAGATAGGAGCCGACGCCATGGCCCGTGCCGTGGCCGTAATCGGCGCCTGCCTTCCACAATGCAATGCGCGCCAGCGGATCGAGATCGCAACCGCGCGTGCCTTTCGGAAACTTCGCGTCACTGATGGCAATAACGCCCTTCAACACCAGGGTAAAGAAGCGCTTCTGCTCCTCAGGCACAGAGCCGATGGCGACAGTGCGGGTGATATCCGTCGTGCCGTTTATATATTGCGCTCCGGAATCGACCAGGAACATCTCGCCATTCTGTAGAGTGCGATCCGTGTCGGTGGTCACGCGGTAATGAATGATCGCAGCATTCGGGCCGGAACCGGAAATCGTATCGAAGGAAATATCTTTCAGCGGGTTCTGCATCGCCTGCCCAAGCTTGGCACGTGTCTGCTCCAGCATCTTCACCGCTTGGATTTCCGTCACAGTGCCGGGCTGCTGGGCATCGAGCCAGGCCAGATACTCGACCATAGCCGCACCGTCCTGAATATGGGCAGCGGCGGAACCGGCAAGCTCTGCCTCGTTCTTGCAGGCCCTTGGCAGCTTCACCGGATCCGTGGCCTCTACGACCGAGCCTCCCGTATCCTTGATGATCCGCGTCAGCGCCACCGGCACCACATCGGCGTCAACCAAGATCGTCGCGCCTTTCTCCGCAAGGCTGCGAAGCATCGGCTTGATCTCTGCCGGCGTCTGAAGCTCAGCGAGGTCGCGAAGATAGCCTTTGACCTCGTCATTCGTTTTTCGCTCATCCAGGAACAGATCAGCCTTGCCGTCCGCATGGATAATGGCACGGGCAAGCGGATGCGGCGTGTGCGGAACGTCGTTGCCGCGAATATTGAATATCCAGGCAATCGAAGACGGATCGGTGACCAGAACTGCATCTGCCTTCCGGCCTTTAGCCTCAGCCGCAACCGCCCCGATCTTGTCGCGCGCGGGGGTACCGGTAAAAGCATCCGGCTGAATCGTCACCGGCTCGAGAGGCTCCGCTGGACGCCCCTCCCACAATGGATCGAGCGGATTGGCAGCAAGCAGGACCACCGAGCCCCCCTTCTCCTCCAGCGCTTTTTCAAGACGCGACAACTCGGCGCTCGTGTGAAGCCACGGATCGATGCCTAGGCGAAATCCCGCGGACGCATTGTCGGCAAGCCATCGTGCGGGAGGCGCACCAACAAGGTCGCCGCCCGTGAAGACCGATGGATCGACCTGCGCCACAAGCTGCGTCGTGTAACGACCATCGACGAATACGATAGCCTCGGATCGCGTCACCAGCACCACGCCGGCAGATCCGGTAAAGCCGCTGAGCCACGCCATCCGCTCGGCGCATTCGGGAACATATTCACCCTGATACTCGTCAGCACGGGGAATAAGAAAACCATCAATTCCGAGCGTATCGAACGTCGCGCGTAGCGCCTCCACGCGAGCTTTGCCGAATTGTGGAGCGGATTTGTTGTCGAAGGACTGAAACATGGAATGCTTTCTAAATCGTCAGTGTGGCCGAGCATATCCCGGCAGCGTCTTGAACGTCCAGACCTAAGCACAGGCGCTTTTGCCTGCAGCCGATCCGCACAAACTGTAGGCAACTAGCAAGATTTTCGATGCCGAGATGGATGAGCATTGCGAAAATCGCATAGCAAGGATGCCGAAGCGTCTATGGCCTGCAACGCCGGTATGGCTTAAGGTCCAAAGCATCGAAAGGGTGACGAAACGCCCGTGAAACAAGGATGTCTACATGTCGAAGTCGATCTTTCGCACAGCATTCGAGCGCGTCGTTGAGGCCCGCCAGCGTCAGGCCGATCGCCATGTCAGCAGCGCAATGCTCAATCTCGACGCGACCACGATCGCCGCTTTCGGCACCACACGTGAAGAGCTTCGTCGTAAGGCAAAATCCACTTACGTATTCTGATCATCAATCGGGTCTTCTCCTCCCAAGCCCGATTTGAAAAGAATACGTTTATCCGCTTGAGCCTCTCCTCCCAAGGTTCGCGGATTCGGTCAGAAGGACCGATTGAAAAGGCGGCGCGCGAGCGTCGCCTTTTTCATTGTCTCAGAAGGCATCCCGGCGAAGATGGATCGTGACCCAGCCATTGCGCCAGATCGTGCGGATATGGCTGAGCTTCATGCCATTATAAGCAGACAGGACCTTCCAGCGCTGGGTGCTCAAGATACCGGACAGAATGACCGTGCCGCCGGGCGCCAGATGCGCAACGAGCTGCGGTGCCATCTTGATCAAAGGACGCGCCAGGATATTGGCGATAATCAGATCGAACGGCCCATGCCGGCGAAAGGAGTCCGAATGGAACCCGGGCGCGGTTTCGAAAGATATTCCGGAGACGATGCCGTTCAGCCGCGCATTTTCCTTTGCGACCCGGATAGCGATCGGATCGATGTCTGTAGCCAGCACAGGAACTTTACGCATTTTCGCGGCAGCGATTGCCAGCACACCGCTTCCCGTTCCCAGATCGAGCGCATTGCGGATGGTACGGGCGCGCAGCACATCCTCGATCATTTCCAGGCAACCTGCCGTGGTGCCGTGGTGTCCGGTCCCGAAAGCCTGCCCCGCCTCGATCTCGATGGCCAGATCGTTTGGTCGAACCTTGTCGCGATCGTGCGACCCGTGAACGAGGAAGCGCCCTGCTCTCACCGGCTTCAGCCCTTCGAGCGATTTGGCGATCCAGTCGACATCGGGAATGACTTCGCGCTCGATGACGAGGTGCGGAAAGGACGCCTGTAGCAAGGACGCAAAGCGCTCCGCGATCTCTTCTTCCTGCTCGCGCAGCATATAGATCGACGCTTCCCAGATATCGCGCTTCTCATCCACTTCGGTGGTCGCAATCGCAATATCTTCCTCGCCGAAAACCTCAGACATCACGTCGAGCACATCGCCTGCCTGAACTTCGGTTGTGGTGACATAGAGACGGATTTCGCTCACGGCAGACGCTTTCTCAAAACCTGGCTGGTTGACGCGTCAGCCTTTGCCACAAAACACACACCAATCCAATGGAGCGAAGCGAGTTTCTTGCGCGGCCCGCTTAGGATTTGACGAGATTTTGCAGCTTCTGGACGGCGATATCCGGATTTTCGCCGTAGGCAATCGTCCCGGCAAATGAGCCATCGGGCCGAAGCAGGATCACTGAGGCGGTATGATCCATCGTATAATCGCCATTCGGCTCCTTCTCATCGACCGGCACCTTCTTGGCGTAGATGCGATAGCCCTTCAGCGTTTCAGCAATCTTGTCCGGAGCCCCGGTAATACCGGTAATGCGCTTTGAGACATTGGAAATATATTGGTTCATCACCTCGGGCGTGTCCCGCTCGGGATCTACGGAGACGAAATAGGCTTGCAGCTTGTCGCCTGCCGGGTCCACCTTCTCCATCCAGCCATTCAACTCGAACAGCGTTGTCGGGCAAACCTCGGGGCAATGCGTAAAACCAAAAAACAACGCTGTCGGCTTGCCCTGAAAAGCCTTTTCGGTAATCGGCTGGCCGTTCTGAGCGACCAGCTGGAACGGAACGCCATAGGCTTCCTCCACCATCTGTTCGCGACTCTTGGTCAATTCAACAGTCAACCAGCCCATGACGCCCAAAAGAACGACCACGGCACCCCAGAGCGCAAGACGGATCGATTTCATGCTGTTTCCTCACCATGCCACACACAATGTCCGAGAGCATGGTGCGGATGATCGCGAACCGCTCTCGATTGACGCCAAGCGCCCTAAAGCGCTTGATAACCAAGCCTTCAACATTGCGCAAATCAACAACGGCTTGAAAGCCGAACCGCGCTGTTTTGTCCCAGTGCCATGCAAGAAAGGAAGTCAGCGTAGAGGCCGGTCAAAAACACCAGGCAATGCCGTTTTGTACCGAAGCGATGAAGATGTCCGTGCCGTGCCGCAGCCAGCCGTCGAAGGTTGCCACTGACACATAAAGAAATGCTGCTGTTGCAGCAGCGCCAAGAAGCAACTTTCCGGTGTTGGACGATAATCCGCTCATCGCCAAACAATACTGCAATATCCTTGCCAGGCAAAGTGCAAAGCTTGGTAACAAGAGGTTTGAATGTATTTGTTAGTGAAAGTTTAAACGATTCTTGCCATCATGTTCGTCAGCGGTCCGCATAAGCGCACGACATGATGTCACCGGGTTCAACTGGACACCGCATTCATCTTCCCAAACAAGCGGCCCGCCAGAGAGCCGTCAGGACAAGCAACGACCATGTCGAACGCCATCAAACAATCCGGCGCATACCTCGAAATCGTTTCCTTCCATCTCGGCGATCAGGAATTCTGCATCGACATCATGGCGATCCGCGAAATTCGCGGTTGGGCGCCAGTCACGCCGATGCCCCATACCCCGCCTTACGTTCTCGGCCTCATAAACCTTCGTGGCGCAGTTATCCCGGTTATCGACATGGCTTGCCGCCTTGGCATGAAGATGACCGAACCGTCCGAACGCTCCGCAATCATCGTCACCGATATTGGCGGCAAACTGGTTGGCCTTCTGGTCGAACAGGTATCCGATATGATGACCATCCGCTCGGAAGACCTCCAGCCTGCCCCGGAAATCATTCCTGAAGAGCAGCGCAATTTCTGCCGCGGCATCGTGGCGCTGGAAAAGAGTATGGTCTGCTTCCTCAACCTCGACACGGTCATCGCCGACGAACTGTCGCGCGAAGCTGCCTAACCACCGGTCTTGACGAACTTCATAAAACGGCGGGCCTTCGGGTCCGCCGTTTTTCGTTGAGTGCGCACAGTCCGCGCACGTCCCAAGTCTTAAGGCTTACCGTTCTTCCATGTGACCGTCTGCCCATAGAGTGGCACGGTCGAGATCGCCATCTTAGCCGAGCCATCGGTAAGTTCGCGGGTGTGGACCAGATAGATCAGGGCGTCATTGGCCTTATCGTAAATCCGGTTGACGACCATTTTCTTCCACACGAGCGACATGCCCTGACGGAAAACTTCCTCCCCACCCTTGGAAAGATCGATATCGTCAACTTCGACCGGCCCGGTCTGGCTGCACGAAATGGCGTTATTGGAAGGGTCTTCGAACCAGTTGCCGTTTTTTAGCCGGTCGATCACGCCGCGGTCGAAATAGGTAATGTGGCAAGTAACACCCTTTACCTTGGGATCGGCAATGGCCTCCACAACGATATCGTTGCCGGTCCAGTCCACGCCGACCTTGCCCACCACTTGCGCCAGCGCGCCGAGCGGAGCAAGCACAAGCCCCGCCACCAGAATTGCCCGAAACTTCTTTGAAACCATCGCCTTTACCTCCATGTCTGCAACAACAGATAGGGTGGCGCGCGACGGTGACAAGCCGTTGGATTATCGTTTTCTCATGGTGCAGGGCTCGTAGCCCAAAGCGTGCAAACGCCCTGCAACCATGCCGATCTTTGCTGGAATGTCGCGCACATGCTGAAGTGCGAGGGACTTCGCCGCCGCTAGAGCCGCAGAGGCGCAGACAACGGCGTCTTCTGCCGCATTATGGTGGACGAACCGAAGCTGCAGATGATGCGCGATGATGTTGAGCTTGTGCGACGGTAGCGACGGCCAGACGCGCTGCGCCATCTTCACGCTGCAGAAATAAGAAAGCGACGGATAACTCTGCCGATATTTGTCGAAGCTGGCGCGCATGACGCTGAAATCGAAAGCAGCATTATGCGCGATCATCGTCGCATCGCGAAACTCGTCGACAAACTCTTCCATCACCTCGGGAAACTCCGGAGCATCCTCCACATCTGCTGGACGAATGCCGTGGACGGCAATATTGAAGGGCGAAAAGCGCATGTCTTTCGGCCGGATCAGCCGTTCTTCTACCCGCGTGATTGCGCCGTCCTCGATCCAGGCGAGCCCAACCGAGCAAGCGCTACCACGCTCTTCATTGGCGGTTTCGAAATCGATTGCGATTGTTTTCAAGAGGTGATTCCCCGTATATCGCAAACGGCATAGAACAAAATGGCCCGGAAATGAACCACCGGGCAAGAAACGGGTGGGAACCACAGCCGCCCCAGCTTAAAGCCCCAATACCGCGACGGGGATGATCGAGATGAGCGTACATAGCCGAATGAATTCGACGGAATGGGCAATGCTCGTCGCCCTGTCCATCCTTTGGGGCGGCTCCTTCTTCTTTGTGGGCATCGCGGTCAGAGAAGTGCCGCCGATCACCATCGTCACTCTACGGGTGTTTATTGCAGCGCTCGCGCTGCTCACGGTGTGTCGGGTGCTCGCCTACAGCCTGCCGCGAAAGCCGGAGGTTCTCCGCGCCTTCATCGTGATGGGGCTGCTGAACAACATCATACCCTTTTCGCTGATCGTCTGGGGCCAGACGCATATTGCAAGCGGCGTCGCCTCCATCCTCAATGCCACCACACCGCTCTTTACCGTGCTTGTGGCCCATATGCTGACCACAGATGAAAAACTCAACGCCAACAAGCTGGCAGGCGTCATCATCGGTTTTGCAGGCGTCGCAACCTTGATCGGCCCCGCTGCACTCAGCGGTGAGAGATCGAGCTTATTGGGTCAACTTGCCATTCTGGGAGCCGCGATATCCTATTCCTTCGCTAGCGTTTTCGGACGGCGTTTCAAGATCATGGGCGTCGCCCCACTGGTCACGGCCACCGGCCAGATTACCGCCTCGAGCCTGTTGCTTCTTCCGCTTGCCATGGTCATCGACCGGCCATGGACGCTCGCCATTCCGAGTGGCGAGACATGGGCGGCGCTGTTTGGCATCGCGCTCCTCTCTACCGCACTTGCCTATCTGATCTTCTTCCGCATTCTCTCCTCAGCAGGGGCGACCAATCTTGCGCTCGTCACCTTCCTCATTCCTGTCAGCGCCATCCTGCTCGGATCGCTGGCGCTCGGAGAACAGCTTGCAGCGAAGCATTTCATCGGCATGGCGATGATTGCCGCTGGCCTCGTTGCCATCGATGGACGGCTGTTGCGGCGCAAGTCTCTGAAGGCGTCTTGACAGGGCTGGCCTGTGACCTCATCCTTCCGTCATGATCGCAAAGACCAACACAGTGATGCTTTCCACGGGTACCACCGGCGCGCCGGTGGACGGTGGAGCCCTGTGTCGAGCATTGGCGCGATAGGTCGCGCGATCTTTACACCAGAGCCCTGCCGAAGCAGCAGGGCAAGAGGATGCACCTGCTCTTCCAACCAAAAGGAAACAGCATGTCGCCGTCCCAGGAACCATCTCCCGCCGATTTTTCACTCGACGACGTCACCATCCGCGGCATACGCCCTGACGATGCCGAAGCATTGGCACAGGTGCTGAACATGCCGGGCGTCCGCCACGGCACGCTGCGCCAGCCCTTCCAGAGCGTCGCTCACACCCGCCAATATATCGAATCGCTGACGCACGCCGATATCGTTATCGTCGCAGAATGGCATGGAATGCTACTCGGAAACGCTGGCCTGCACGCCCAACGTGGCCGTCGAAGACACGCGGCATCGCTCGGGCTCGGCATCCATGATGACTTCACGGGCAAGGGGCTCGGAACGCTCTTCATCAAGACTTTGCTGGACGCTGCCGATAACTGGCATGACTTGAAACGGATCGAGCTCAACGTCTTCACCGACAACGCGCCCGCTATCCGGCTGTATGAAAAGTTCGGCTTCGAGAAAGAAGGCACGATGCGCCAATACGCCTTCCGAGCCGGCGCATATGCCGATTGTTACTTGATGGCGCGGCTGAGGTCGTTCAATTGGAGCAATCTCCAGCATCGGCTGGAGATTGCGACTTACAATATCTTACCTTGAGAACTTGCACTCTTCTGTGATCGCGTATCGCAAATCTGAGAGTTGACCGAAAAGTCGCCGACGCGCCTGGCCCCATAGAAAAAAAAGGTATGAATGTTGATATTAAAACCCATTATGATCCTCAGATCATTGTTGTTACACAAGCTCTCTGAAATACGATTTTCCCAGCCTTCCTCAGGAACCTGATTGGCGATATAACGAATACTCAATGTTTTATCATAATATTCGGCACGAACTCTCAAATTCAATCCATTGATTTCCTTTACTCCATCAATGGATCTGGCGACCTGCTTCATATTACTATCCAGCTTCGACGCCCACTGATCGCAAGAGGCTGCGTCAAGGCTCAGCTCGGCCAATACCGTTCCGTCATTGGAAAGATACTTTTGATTGATCGTCGCGCCAGCATCTATCAAGATTCCCGATTTTCCCTCGCATAAATCATTGATCAGGGAATCGCGCCATATTTCCGAGAACCGATAATCCTTATCCGCGACTTCAAAAGTATAATTGACTGTCAACTCATCAACATCCACATGTTTGCTCGTGAAGACAGCACTATAATCCTTTGAGTTGGACAACTCCTGCGTGATGAGCGTAGCATAAGAAGCCATGTTGCCGCTACGAAGCTCATAAAAGACAATCTTCTTCTGCAATTCGGGATCGATATCCGTCTGGGATATTTCAGCCTGCTTTTCGGCTAGCAACCGCACCACATGACCTGACAGCATCAGCATTACGGCGACGCTGACGACTGCGATCTTCCCGGCCCTTCTGAAGAAGCCCGTTTTGTCAGCGTTTTCCTGCGAGGGCGCGAACAGCATGACCAAGTTGAGGATGGGGATAAGTCCATATGCCCACTTGTCGGAGGAGCCATAAGCGTCCCTGCTTCGCGCTGCGGAAAAAATCCCCATTAAAATGCCGATCGGAACCAATACCCCATAAAGCGCGAGCGTCAGTTGCGTCAGATATCCGCCCTTGATTGCGTCAAATACTGCGACAAAGGAGGCAGATCGTATCCCCAAAACGAGCACAGCGATGCCAACGATGAAGGCGTAAAGCGGGCGCCTGAGCTGAAAGTCGAATTTGAAGACCGTTGCGCTTAAAGCAGCAGACCCGAACAGAATCGCCCAGGAAAAAAGCACGTCCTGCAGTTCATTCAAGGTCAGAAGTCTATAAGAAAATATGTCCATTTGCGCCCCTAGAACGCCGTGCGTCTTATGAAACGCACAAAGGACGCCCTATCTTCTTTAATCCACGCATCGGCCCGATGCTGTAGCCCCTGAGATCTGTGACACATACAGATGGGTTGCACAATTTGGAATTGATACTGAACTCAGCAACCGAAATTTAAGGGTGTGGAGCAAAAGCATCAAGAGTGTCTGTTCGGCATACCTTCTTCATCAGCCCTTGCCATCTTGGAGATGATCTTTCATCAACTCGCGAATAATCCCGCGCGACCATTCGCTCAGTCTCTCGTCTCGTCCGCACTCCGCTCGCCTTAGTAGGCTCCTAAACAGTGATTGTAGCGGGACATGCGAAACGACCCTGCAGTCACCCCCCGATCAAAGCCAGCCATTCATCCTCATCCATGGTCTGCACACCAAGCTCGCGTGCCTTATCCAACTTCGATCCTGCACCGGGACCTGCCACGACGATATCGGTCTTCTTCGACACCGATCCCGCCACCTTGGCGCCGAGGCTTTCGGCCCGCGCCTTGGCCTCATCGCGGGTGAATTTCTCCAGCGACCCGGTAAAGACGACCGTCTTGCCAGCCACCGGGCTTCCCTCCGTCAAGGGTTTCTCCGCCTCCTTCGGGCGCAGTTCCTTTATCAACCGGTCGATGACATCGAGATTGCGCGGCTCCTTGTAGAACTCCACAATGGCGCGTGCTACGACCTCGCCGATACCATCGATCGTGTTGAGCTCGCTCCATGCATCACCGGAGATATCCGCAGCATCCTTCATTGATTCTTCGAAATGTGCGTAAGTACCGTAATTTCGGGCCAAAAGCTTTGCGGTGGTTTCCCCGACATGGCGAATGCCCAAGGCAAAGATCAGCCGGTGCAGATCGATCTCGCGCCTGGCATCAATGGCATCGAAAAGCTTCTTCACGCTGACCTTGCCGAAGCCATCGATATTCTCAAGCTTGGTCAGTGCGCTTTTGTCCTGCCGCTCCTTCAGCGTAAAGATATCCGCAGCAGTCTTGATCGACAGCGCCGGATCGTCACTCTCGAAGAAAAACTCGATCTGCTTGGTGCCAAGCCCCTCGATATCGAAGGCATTTCGCGAGACAAAATGCTTCAGATGCTCCACTGCCTGCGCCCGGCAGACGAAACCGCCCGTGCAACGCGTCACCGAATCGAGCTTGCCGGTCTTTTCATTGCGCTCACGCACCGCGTGGCTGCCACAAACCGGGCACTTCTTCGGAAACTCATAGGGCTTCAGACCGTCGGGGCGACGTTCCAGCACGATATCGAGGACCTGCGGAATGACATCGCCTGCCCGCTGAACGATGACGGTGTCGCCAATGCGGATATCGTGCTCCTGTGGGCGGATGCGCTCACCGTTATTGCCGATGCCATCGATGTAATCAGCATTGTGCAATGTCGCATTCGTCACCACCACGCCGCCGACGGTGATCGGCGTCAGCCGCGCCACTGGCGTCAGCGCACCTGTGCGTCCCACCTGAATGTCGATCGCCTCCACCATTGTGAAAGCCTGCTCAGCGGGAAACTTATGCGCTGTCGCCCAGCGAGGGCTCCGGGAGCGAAACCCGAGGCGCTCTTGCAGATCGAGCTCATCGACCTTGTAGACCACGCCATCGATGTCATAATCGAGATCCGGTCTGGCAATGCCGATTTCATGATAATGCTCAAGCAGTTGCGCGGCAGAGGTGAATCTCTTCATCAAGGGGTTGACGGGAAAGCCCCACTTGCGAAACGTCTCAACGATGCCGTGCTGTGTGTCGGCAATACGGGTCGGCTGGCCACCATTCGAAACCTCACCCAACGCATAAGCGAAAAATCTCAGCTTGCGCCGGGCCGTCACAGTCGGATCGAGCTGGCGTAGCGAACCGGACGCGGTGTTGCGCGGATTGACATAGGTCTGCTTGCCCTCGGCCTCCATCTGCGCGTTCAGAGCCAGGAAGTCGCTTTTGGCCATGTAGACCTCACCGCGCACCTCTACGACGTCCGGCGCCCCAGCGGGCAACTCGTTAGGAACTTCTTTGATCGTCCTGATATTGGCAGTAACGTTTTCGCCCGTCGTTCCGTCACCGCGAGTGGCCGCCGTCGTCAGTCTTCCACGCTCATAGCGAATGGACATGGAAAGTCCGTCGATTTTAGGCTCGGCCGTGAAGGCGATGGAATCATCCGGCGGACGGCCGAGGAAACGGTAAACCGAAGCCACGAAATCCGTAACATCTTCCTCGGAAAAGGTATTGTCGAGCGAAAGCATCGGGCGCGCGTGAACGATGGGCGCAAAGGTTGGCAGGGGCGTAAAGCCCACCTTCTTCGACGGACTATCGGCCCGCACCAATGCAGGAAATGCCGCCTCGATCGCGTCATTGCGCCGTTTCAGCGCGTCATATTCTGCGTCTGAAATCTCCGGCTGATCCTTGCCGTGATAGAGCGCATCGTGCCGCGCCAGTTCTGCTGCGAGAAAAGCGAGCTCTGAAGACGCTTCAAGCTCGGTCAGGTTTTCGACAGGTGTCTGGTCGTTCGACATGGCGGCCTCATTGGGGAAATCTGCCAGTGCTTTTAGAGCATGTCGTGCGAAAGTGTGAAGCGGTTTTGCGATAACGCCATGCCACAACGAATATCTGAATAGACGCGAATCTGAAAGATAGCGCTTGTTCGGCTATCGAGGCGGACAAACCGGCCCCTTTTCATCGGCCCGGAATCGGCTACTCTGAACATCCGGATGATAAATCTGTTCCGGAGCTGACCAATGGACATGACGACTGTTCTTGCCTTCGCCGCTGCGTTCTTCGTCTTTGCAGCCAGTCCCGGCCCCGACAACATGACGATCGTCGCCCGAACCATCACCCATGGCGCGCTATCAGGGATTGCTTACGGGATAGGCACCGTCGCTGGTATCCTGATCTTTCTCACACTCGCCGCCTTCGGCCTGTCGCTGGTCGCGCAGGAGATGGGCGTCGTCATGACTGTTCTGCGCTATGGTGGCGCGGCCTATCTGATCTGGATGGGCGTGCAGATGTGGACGACACCGGCCGTCGTGCCGGAGCTTCAGCCAGCGGGTGGAAGACAAGGGCTTCTTTCCATCCTCCTCACCGGCTTCGTACTCAATCTAGGCAATCCAAAAATGCCGCTGTTCTATGTGGCCCTCCTGCCCAATATCGTCGGCACGTCGCTGAACGTGGATCATTTGGCAGTACTTGCCGCCGTCATCCTGGGCGTGGAGGTCTTGGTGATCGGCGGACACGTGATGCTTGCGGTCCGGGCACGGAAGCTTCTACGATCCGAACGCATCGTGAAGCGTGTCAATCGCGTTGCAGGCAGCGTCATGATCGGCTCAGGCGTGGCTGTCGCCGCCAGCCGATGACAAGGAGCGAAGCGACCATGGTCGTCAAAAGGATTGTCGCCAATATTGCCGCGCCGGATGTCAAAACCGCACAGGCGTTTTATCGCGATATCCTCGGCCTCGACCTCATAATGGACCACGGGTGGATCGCGACCTTCGCCGCACCGGCAATAGAAGCCAGGCCGCAGATCAGCATCGCAACCCAAGGCGGATCAGGCACGCCTGTCCCGGATCTCTCGATTGAAGTGGACAACCTTCAGGAGGTACTTCTACGGGTAACAGCCGCAGGCCTGGCGCTAGAATATGGGCCTGCCGATGAGCCTTGGGGGGTAACGCGTTTCTACGTAAGAGATCCCTTTGGGCGATTGATCAATATTTTGTCTCACCAAGACGACAGTTAAGCGTCCGACCGTACGCTTTCGAACACAGTTTATATCGCGCCTTCCACACGAATAGTTAACATCACCCAGCTAGGTTTCCGCAACAACCATGGAGAAAAGTTGGACATGTCGACAAATTGTGAAGGTTGCCGCGAGGGCAAGGGGGTCGATTTGCCATTCTCGATGGCATTCCAGCCGATATTTGATGTCAACACCGGTTCGGTGTTTGCCAATGAGGCGCTGGTGCGTGGTCCGAATGGCGAGGGCGCTGGAACGATCCTGTCTCAGGTCGATGACAGCAACCGATATAGGTTCGATCAGCAATGTCGCATCAAGGCAATTGAGCTGGCAGCGCGCCTTTTCGACCCGACGGAAACCACCAAGCTCTCCATCAACTTCATGCCGAACGCCGTCTACGAGCCGCGCGCCTGCATCCGCCTGACGCTCGCAACCGCTATGAAGACCGGCTTCCCGCTGAACCGTATCATTTTCGAGTTCACGGAAACGGAGAAGCTGGACTCTGTGCATGTGCTGAATATCTTGCGCACATACCGGGACATCGGGTTCATGACGGCGATCGATGATTTCGGTGCCGGCTATTCCGGGCTCGGTCTTCTCACCCATTTCCAGCCCGATATCGTCAAGCTCGACATGGACATGATCCGCGGGATCGACCGCGATCCGGTCAGACGCGTCATTGTTCGCAATACATTGAATATGCTGGCCGATCTGAATATCACACCTCTCTGTGAGGGTGTGGAAACCGCCGGTGAACTTTCGGTACTTCGCGATCTCGGCGTTGTTCTGGTGCAGGGATACCTTCTGGCGAAACCCGCCTTCGAGTCGGTTGTCGTGCCAAGCACGGTCCAAGAATTGCTTGCGCCTGCCGCCTGACGGCAAAGTTCAGCCGGCTCGGCAGAACCACCCGAGCCTTTCCAGCAAGCTCGATATTCTTATTAAAGGAAACGCTTCAATCCTGCGCGGCCAGAAGCCGCGCAGCCGCTGCCCTGGCTTCGTCCGTCACTGAAGCGCCGGCGAGCATGCGGGCAATCTCTTCGGTACGATGTTCGGGCTGCATGGTGGCCACTCGCGTGGCAATGCGCTCGGTCCCATCGCCTGCCGGTCCCTTGGCGATCAACAGATGCGTGGAAGCGCGTGCTGCCACCTGCGGCGCATGGGTGACGGATAGAACCTGCACAGTCTTCGACAAGCGTTTCAAACGCTGACCGATGGCGTCCGCCACTGCGCCCCCTACTCCCGTATCGATTTCGTCGAACACCAGCGTCGGCGCAGATCCACGATCGGCAAGGGCAACTTTGAGCGCCAACAGGAAGCGTGAGAGCTCGCCGCCCGAAGCGACCTTCATGATCGGACCGGGTCGCGTGCCGGGGTTGGTCTGGACATGAAATTCCACAACGTCGATGCCGTCAGCCGTCGCCGAGGAGGAATCGCTCGTCACCTCTACGCTGAAGCGCGCCCGCTCCAGCTTTAGTGCCGGCAGTTCGGCCATGACAGCTTCGGAGAGCGCCTCCGCAGCATGACGCCTTTTCTCCGACAGCGATAATGCCGCCCGGTCAAAATCGGCCTTGACGACGCCAAGCTGCGCCTCGAGTTTCGCAAGCTTTTCTTCGCCCGCATCGAGATCGGCAAGATCCGTCACCATACGCTCGGCAAGGGCTGGAAGATCGGTCACGGGAACGGAATATTTGCGAGCCGCCGCACGAAGCGCAAACAAACGCTCTTCAACCCGCTCCAGCTCGCGTGGGTCGAATTCGGTCCGGCGAAGAGCTGCCTCCACCTCCATCTGCGCATTGGACAGATTGTCGAGCGCGGCGTCCAGCAGCTGCACCGTGTCTTCCAGCAGACCGGGCGCTTCATGGCTCTTGCGCTCAAGTCGCCGCATCATCGAGGCGATGATCGGCACGGGAGATGCGTTGCCGTTCAGGAACTCGCTCGCTTCGGCAATATCACCGGCAATACGTTCGGACTTCTGCATCACGGCCCGACGCTCGGCCAGTTCGTCCTCCTCACCATCGCGAGGAGACAGGGCTTCCAGCTCATCAACCGAGGACCGTAAATAATCGGCCTCACGCGCCGCCGCCTCGACCTTGGCGCGATGCACCTTCAAGCCGCGCTCGGCATCTTTCCACGTACGGTACAGACCCTGCACCGAAACGACCTCGTCGCCAAGACCGGCGAAAGCATCAAGAAGCGCACGATGCGCGTTGGTATCGACCAGCGCCCGATCGTCGTGCTGACCGTGAATTTCAACGAGATGTTGTCCGAGCTGGCGCATCATCTGCACCGAAACGGCCTGATCGTTGACATAGGACTTGGTCCGCCCGTCCGCCGACTGCACACGCCGAAAGATCAGATCCCCGTCGTCGTCCAGACCGTTCTCACGCAACAGCAGCCGAGCGGGGTGATCCAATCCGACTTCGAACGTGGCCGTAACCTGACCTTTTTCCTCGCCGTGACGCACAAGGCCGCCATCGCCGCGGCCGCCAAGAGCAAGCGACAAGCTGTCGAGAAGAATGGATTTACCAGCGCCGGTTTCACCGGTCAGCACGGAGAGACCGGCCTCGAACCCAAGGTCGAGCCGTTCGATCAGAACGATGTCGCGGATCGAAAGCTGGACCAGCATGGATGACGCCCTTGCCTTAGGCTCCGATCAGCTTCTTGCCGGCGCGAGAGATCCAGGATTCGCGATTTTCACGCGGCTCCAGCCCCTGCCCCTTCAAGAGCTTGTAGGAATCGGCATACCACTGGCTGTCAGGGTAGTTATTGCCGAGCACGGCAGCAGCCGTCTGGGCTTCATCCACCAGTCCCATGGCGTAGTAAGCTTCGGTAAGACGCGCCAGCGCCTCTTCGATCTGGTTGGTGTTCTGGTACTGCTCCACGACGATACGGAAGCGCGACACCGCGGCCAAATATTCTTTGCGCTCGAGGTAATAACGACCGACCTGCATTTCGCGACCGGCAAGCTGGTCACGCGCAAAGCGGATCTTGGCCTGCGCATCGGCTACATATTCGGAATCGGGATAATCGTTGACCACCTTGCTCATCGCTTCGATGGTGCGCTGGGCGGCGCGTTGGTCCTGCGTCACGTCGGCAATCTGCTTGGAGTAAGCAAGGCCGATCATGTACTGAACGTAGGCGGCGTCTTTGGCGCGCGGATACTGCTTGAGGAACCGCTGGCCAGAGGTGATCGCTGCTTCGTTCTTGTTCTGGCGGGTGGCAATAAAGGTGTTCATCACCAGAGCCTTCTGGCCCCACTCGGTGAAAGGATACTGCTTATCGATCGCTGTGAACTTGCGGCCCGCTTCGGTCATGTTGCCCTTGTTCATATTGGCAAGGGCCTGGCGATAGAGCACATCCGGCGGATCATTCTCAACGCCGAGTTTGGTGATGTCGATATCGGGATCGGACTGGCAGGCAGTGACCAGCGTTCCGGCGCCAAGCAGCATCAGCGACACGAGTCCGACCCGCATCGTTCCATTCATAGCACCAGAACCTACACGCTTCATTCGACAGTTCCCACTTCCCGCGTCAACACAGAGCTTTGGCTTCTTGCAGGCGTTTCTAGCCGTAAAAGCACCAGCAGGGCAACGCAATGATGACGCATTAACGCATTTTTATGGCAGGCAACCGCGCATGACGCGATAATCCCGATCTCCACCCGTGCAACTCCTATTAGAGGGTTTCCTTTTTAAATGGAAGCGTTCTGCTCGAGCAGATTTTCGCCGTCGCACAGGTGATCGATGGTGGACGTATTCGACATTCGGTAGAGCCAATCACGCGTCGCGACAGATAAACACCGGCACTACTCATCCCTTGAACGAAGCACTTTTCTGATGACTTGAAGTCCGCTTTGCAAGCTCTTCCGGTGGCGTAACCTGCAACGCTAACGGCACACTGTAATAAAGTCTCGGCAGCAAATAAAAAAAGGCTGCCTGGAGGAGCAGCCCTTAGTAAAGGTCGAATGTATCGCAGAGTTTAAGCGGACCAGGGGGCAAATTCCGGCTGGTTGATGGCGACAAACTCACGTGCGCGAACGACCGGATGACGCGCGGCAGGCGCCTCGACGATCTCATACGCGGTCGGATCGCTGAGCAGTGCCTTCAGCGCATTGGCGTTGACCTTGTGGCCACCACGATAGGAGCGATAGCAACCGATGAACTGCGCACCTGCAAGTGCCAGATCGCCAACGGCATCAAGCGTCTTGTGACGGACGAATTCGTCCTTCGCGTAACGCAGGCCTTCCATATTGATGACCGTGTGGTCATCGGAGATCACAACGGAATTTTCGAGCGACGAGCCGAGCGCGTAGCCGGCAGCCCACAGGCGCTCCACATCACGCATGAAGCCGAAGGTACGGGCGCGGGACAACTCGTTCTTGAATGTATCAGCCGTCAGGTCACCCTTCCAGGTCTGGCGACCGATAAGCGGCGTATCAAAATCGATTTCGACTTCGAAACGCGTGCCGTCATAGGGACGGAATTCCGCCCAGGAAGCGCCCGCATCAATACGAACAGGCTTGATCACGCGGATGTAGCGACGCTTCACACCGAGATTCTTGATACCAACCGACTCGATCGCTTCGATGAAAGGTGCGGAGCTACCATCCATGATCGGCACTTCCGGACCGTCGACTTCAACGATCAGGTTGTCGATGCCCATGGCGTAGATGCCAGCCATGACATGCTCGACGGTCGCAACCGACTGTGCCGGCGAACGGCCGATGACGGTGCAAAGATCGGTATTGCCGACATTGGCAGAAACGGCCTTCACGTCGACCACGGTGCCGTTCTCCAGCGTGCGGCTGAAGACGATGCCCGTTCCGGCTTCCGCCGGCTGAAACGTCATGGAAGCCGGATTGCCCGAGTGAACGCCGATGCCCTTGAGCTGAACAGGGTTGGCGATAGTTGTTTGGAAACCGAGCAATCCGATGGTCATGCGTATTAAGCCTTTTCATGTGAACCAGCCGGCGATACCGGCTCGGTTCGAAGTCGAACGAGGGGAAATTTTGCCTTCACGAAGACGTCATTTCCCAAACCCATGCTCTTACATACGCACAGTGCAGCGCCATAACAAATCACTGTTGATTTCGCATTGTTACAGACACAAGCATTTGAAACAATTGATCTAAATTCGCCTTTGCGAAGCGGATGAAACACGAATACCCGGGCCTTTCGAACCCGGGTATTCGCTAAACGTAGAATCGCCTGATCGGTTCACCGACCGGCAATCCGATCAGTTCGACTGACGACGCAGGAAGGCCGGAATTTCGAGCTGATCGTCATCGTGATGGCTGGACGATGCCGGCATCTGGCGACCGTGATCATCCAGATTGCCCCGACGCGGTGCGTACATGCTGGCTTCCTGAGACAGCGGACGGCGTTGCTGCGGAGCAAGGCTCGGAGCATCCATCATGTCGGAAGGAACAGTATCTTCTTCATCGCGGCGACCGAGCGAATTTGTGATTCGCTTCAAGAGACCCATCGGACCACGCTCTTCAGGCGCTGCATGAGCAACCTGTGCGCGGTGATCGATTTCAGCCTTCACGACCGGAGGGAAATCCTCGACCTTTGGCATGCGAACCGGCTCCGGCTGGCGTGCGACAGGAGCAGGTTCATGATAAACCTGAGCCTGCGGCTGTGCCATGCGCGGAGCCGGCGCTGCGACCTGCTCCGGAGCGTGGTATACAGGTGCCGGAGCAGCCTGAACCGGTGCTGCGGGGCGAGCAACGACCGGCGCTTCGGCCGGAGCAGATGCGAACAGCTTGCTCTGTGGGCGGAACTCGGCCTCTGCCTGTGCCTGGCGCAGCTGCTGTTCGGCAGCGGCCAGAGCAAGTTCGCGCTCCATATCGACTTCCGCAGCGCGGATGGTCTGAGCAATCGGATCTACGGTCTTTGGTGCCTGCGATACTGGGGCAGGCTGAACTGCGGCCGGTGCGGATGCAACGGCCGCGGAGGGACGGATAATGGGCTTTGCTGCGGCAGCTGCGGCTGCACGCATTTCAGCAATGTTCTGCTCCATCTGGCCCGGTACACGGTCGATGCCGGTGGCAACAACGGAAACGCGGATGAGGCCTTCGAGCGCTTCGTCGAAGGTCGCGCCGAGGATGATGTTGGCATCCGGATCGACTTCTTCGCGGATACGCGTTGCAGCTTCGTCGACTTCGAAGAGGGTCAGGTCGCGACCACCGGTGATGGAGATCAGGAGGCCCTGTGCGCCCTTCATCGAGGTTTCGTCGAGCAGCGGGTTGGCAATCGCCGCTTCCGCAGCCTGCATTGCGCGGCCTTCGCCGGAAGCCTCACCCGTACCCATCATTGCGCGGCCCATTTCGCGCATGACCGAGCGAACGTCGGCGAAGTCGAGGTTGATGAGACCTTCCTTCACCATCAGGTCGGTGATGCAAGCAACGCCCGAATAGAGAACCTGGTCAGCCATTGCGAAGGCATCGGCAAAGGTCGTCTTGTCATTGGCAATGCGGAAAAGGTTCTGGTTCGGAATGACGATCAGCGTATCGACCGACTTCTGCAGCTCTTCGATACCCTGTTCGGCCAGACGCATGCGGCGTCCACCTTCGAAATGGAACGGCTTGGTTACGACGCCGACCGTCAGGATGCCCTTGTTGCGGGCTGCCTGTGCAACGACCGGAGCCGCACCCGTGCCGGTGCCGCCGCCCATGCCGGCGGTGACGAAGCACATGTGAGTGCCGTTCAGGTGATCGATGATTTCATCGATGCACTCTTCGGCAGCAGCGCGGCCAACTTCCGGCTGCGAACCGGCGCCGAGGCCTTCGGTGACGTTCACGCCGAGCTGGATAACCCGGTCGGCCTTCGTCATCGTGAGCGCCTGTGCGTCCGTGTTGGCGACGACGAAATCGACGCCCTGCAGACCCGCCGTGATCATGTTGTTGACAGCGTTACCGCCACCGCCGCCAACACCGAAAACGGTGATGCGTGGCTTCAGCTCGGTGATATCCGGCTTTTGCAGCTGTATCGTCATTTTACCATTCCTTCTTTTGATGGCCGGCAACGCCCCGCTGGCCAATTTCTTCGATCTTCACTCATTCCTTTTCCGTGATACGCAGGAAAAGGATCAGAAACTTTCTTTCAGCCACTGCCCCACACGGGCGATCCGCCCGCTGCCCATTCCAAACGGCGAGAACATTCCGCTCTGCGCCGCATGAATTTCGATGTCCGCGATCTGCGGATAGATCATCAATCCGCAAGCCGTGGAAAAGGCCGGGCCCTTGGCCGCAACCGGTAGGCCCGCCACACCCATCGGACGACCGATGCGCACGTTGCGAGCCAGAATGCGACGCGCCGTTTCCGGCAGACCGGTGAGCTGGCTAGCGCCACCCGTCAGCACCACGCGCTTGCCCACGATGGGGCTGAAACCGGACTTCTGGATCCGGTCACGAATCAGTTCCAGCGTCTCTTCGATACGAGCGCGGATAATACGGCTGACCAGCGCCTTAGAGACCTGCGATGGCTGATCGCGATCGTCCTCGCCGATCGGCGGAACGGCAATCATCTCGCGATCGTCCACGCCGCCATTGGCAAGCGACGAACCGTGAACCACCTTCAGACGCTCTGCGTCTTCGATACGCGTGGAGAGACCACGTGCAAGGTCGGTGGTGACGTGGTGGCCACCAAGGCCGATTGCATCGGTATGGACCAGACGGCCTTCGGCGAAAACCGAGATCGTCGTCGTGCCGCCGCCCATATCGATAGCAGCGCAGCCGAGTTCGACTTCGTCATCCACCAATGCAGCCAGACCGCTGGCATAGGGAGTTGCAACAATGCCTTCGACCGAGAGGTGCGCACGGTTGATGCAAAGTTCTAGGTTCTTCAGCGCCGTGCGTTCAGCGGTAACGACGTGCATATCCACACCCAGCAGATCGCCATACATGGAGAGTGGGTCGCGAATGCCGCGCTCGCCATCCAGCGAATAGCCCGTCGGCAACGAATGCAGAATAGCACGGTCCTGGCGAAGCGACTGCTGGCTTGCAGCAATCAAAACCTTGCGCAGATCGCCCGATTCCACTTCCTGTCCACCGAGATCGATGGAGGCAGTGTAGATATCGCTCGCCAGACGGCCAGCCGAAACATTGACGATCAGGCTGTCGACGGTGAGGCCTGCCATGCGCTCGGCGGCATCGACGGCCAGGCGAATGACGCCTTCCAGCGCATCGAGATCGGCGATCACGCCGGATTTCACGCCACGCGAACGCTGATGACCGATGCCGATCACGTCTACCTTATGCGTGCGACCGGGCAGAACTTCGCTCTCCTGGCGCGGCGTCAGACGGCCGATCATGCACACGACCTTGGTGGAGCCGATATCGAGAACCGAAACCACATGGCTGCGCTTGGACGACAATGGCTTCAGGCGCGGAAGACCGAACTGGGAAGAACCGAACAAGCTCATGTGTTCTTCTCCGCTTTCTTGAGGGCCTTGCTACGCGCTTCGACGGCAGCCTGACGACGCTCTGCTGCACCGTCCGTCAACTGCACCGTGGTGCGGTCGGAAAGACGCAGATCAACTGCTGCGACGTCGCGCGAAAGAATTTTCTGCTCCATATCGAGACGGGCCAGAAGCTGCAGCGCCTTCGGCACGTTCTCTTCCGGCAGCTTTACCACGATGCCATTGTCGAGGTGCAAATCCCAACGGCGACCGGCAACGCGAACATAGGCGCGAACGCGGTTGCGAATCTCCGGCCAGTCCGCAAGCTCATCGACAAAGCCTGCAGCACCGGTTTCGGCATCGCGGCCAACGAACAGCGGCAGACCTGCATATTTGTTGTCACGCAACGGCGCGATGACACTGCCGCTTTTTTCGATCAACGACAGCTCCGAGCCGTGCTGCCAGATACCAAAGGCCTGACGCTCCTTGAGGCGCACTTCGATCGTCTTCGGATAGACCTTGCGCACTTCCACATCGTCGACCCATGGAAGTTCGGTCAGTTTCTTGCGCGCAGCGTTGACGTCCAGCGCAATCAGCGAGGTTGCGCCATCAAGGCCGAGAAGCTGGAAGACTTCGATTTCCGATGTCTGAAGATTACCGGAGACCTTGACGTCTTCAACGGCAAAACCGGCAGCAGACGTTGTTGCTTGAGCAACAAGCTCCGTGTGGCCACCAAGCGACATGCCGTAAAGGCCGACAGCGGAAAAAAATACGAGCGTCGATACCGTGCCGGTATGGGCAGGAATATGAATGCGTCCCGTTGCAAGGCTCGCACAAAAGCGGAAGACACGGCGCAGCGGACGCGGAAGAACCAGCCGGTCATCCACACCTGCGGCTGCGTGCTGGTCACGCTTTCTAGCTGCCGATTTTTTGCCCTTTACCGCAAGCACGACGCATCCTCCACCATCCACCGGACAAGATCACCAAAGGAACGGCCCTGATGAGCCGCCATCTCGGGCACGAGGGAGGTCGGCGTCATGCCCGGCTGGGTATTGATCTCCAGCCAGATAAGTTCGCCATCTTCTGAGAAACGGTCGTCGTAGCGAAAATCCGAACGGCTTACGCCACGGCAGCCAATCACCTGATGCGCCATGACCGCCAATGATTGGATTCTTTGGTAAATATTCGGTGAAATTTCTGCCGGGATGACATGCTTTGAGCCACCCTTGGCGTATTTTGCGTCGTAATCGTAGAAATTATGGCCGAGCGGCACGACTTCCGTCACGCCTAAAGCCTCGCCGTTCATCACGCCGCAGGTGAGTTCGCGGCCATGAACATAGCGTTCGACCATGACCGAATCACCGTAACGCCAGTCGGTCGAACCAAGCACCTGCGGAGGATGGGATTGATCTTCCGTGACGATGACAACTCCGAAGCTCGAACCCTCGCAAACAGGCTTGACGACATAAGGCGTCGCCATCGGATGGTCGGAGCCGATATCGAAACGGTTCATCAGCCTCTCGGCAGCAACAGGGATGCCAGCGGCAGCGGCAATCTTCTTGGACTGCGACTTGTTCATCGCCAAAGACGACGCCGCGACCCCGGAATGGGTATAGGGAATTTCGAGATATTCCAGAACACCCTGGATCGTACCGTCTTCCCCGAAGGGACCATGCAAAGCGTTGAAGGCGACGTCAGGCCGCAAGTCAGCAAGGACCGCAGCAATGTTGCGATCGACATCCACCCGCGTGACCTTATAGCCCTCACCTTCCAGTGCGGACGCGCAAGCCTCTCCCGACGAGAGGCTGACCGGCCGCTCCGAAGAAAACCCACCCATAAGAACAGCTACGTGCTTGCCGCTCATAAAAACCTCTGACACCTGAAATTCCAGACGAGGCACCGGAACCGGAATGGTTCGCGATTCTCTCGCCCGACCCGTACGAGACACTTAAACGTCATTAAGGTTAACGAAGCGTTTACTTTCCTTAACCGAAGCGGCCATTGGTGCGATTTTTGTTAAAGAATCACATGAGGCACGGATTCCTTCCTTGGAATCAGAGTGTTGCGGTCGATGCAAGATTCAGAATTTAAGCCGGATCAAATAAATCCATTGCGCGGATTTCGAGCATCGGCATCAAAAGCAAGATCGATTCGTTAAGATCGCCCGATTGTCCCCAGGGATTTTAGAACCTTAAGGCACTGGCGCTGAGCGGCAAAAGGATGCCGCGCATTGAGCGCTTGTCACCTTAAAGTCCAAAAACACCTGAAATTCTCGTGATTTTTTACAGCTTATTGCGCTTTAGTCGTTCCAAAGGATCGAAAATTGCGTTAACGCAACGGCAGCCTCCTCCAAGGTCATAAGTCTTACTTAACAATGGAACCAATACCATGACTGACGCGATATCTCCTGTATCGCCGACAGCTGCCACGCCGAACGATGTAAAGACAAATTCGCCTGCACGAGTTCTCACTGCCAGCCTGGTCGGTACGACCATCGAATTCTTCGATTTCTACGTTTATGCGACCGCCGCCGTGCTCGTGTTTCCGACGCTGTTCTTCCCCAACAGCGATCCGATGACGGCTTTGCTTGCATCCTTCGCCACCTTTTCGATCGCCTTCTTTGCCCGTCCACTCGGCGCACTGGTGTTTGGTCACTACGGCGACCGCGTGGGCCGCAAGACGACGCTTGTCGCAGCACTGCTGACGATGGGTATCTCTACTGTCGTGATCGGTCTTTTGCCGTCCTATGAAACAGCAGGCGTTTTCGCTCCTCTGCTGCTAGCCCTTTGCCGTTTCGGCCAGGGCTTTGGACTTGGTGGCGAATGGGGCGGCGCCGTTCTTCTGGCAACAGAAAATGCGCCTCCGGGCAAACGCAACTGGTACGCGATGTTCCCGCAGCTCGGCGCACCGGTTGGTCTCTTCCTCTCCTCGGGTATCTTCTGGCTGCTGCTGCATGTCATGTCGAATGAAGCGCTCATCTCGTGGGGCTGGCGTATTCCCTTCGTCGCCTCGACGCTGCTGATCGCCGTTGGCCTGTGGGTTCGCTTCTCCATTTCGGAAACGCCTGCGTTCCAGAAGGCAATCGACAAGCATGAACGCGTTGCCGTTCCAGCCAAGGAAATCTTCACCAAGTACAAGCGCAGCCTGTTCCTCGGCACCTTTGTAGCGCTCGTCACCTTCGTGCTGTTCTACATCGCGACCGCCTGGCTGCTGTCCTACAACGTCAAGGTCCTGAAGATCCCCTTCCTCGACGCGCTGGAAATCCAGATCCTTAGCGCTGTCGTCTTCGGCATCTTCATTCCGCTGACGGGCATCGTCGGCGACAAGGTCGGTCGTCGCCTGTCGCTGATCGTCATCACGGTCTTGATCGCCGCCTTCTCCTTCCTGCTTCCGGTTCTTCTGGGCGGCGGCGAAACAGGCGTCGCAATCTTCGCGGCTTCGGCCATGGCACTGATGGGCATGACCTACGCGCTGATCGGCGCGGCATTGGCTGCCCCCTTCCCCACCAGCGTGCGCTACACCGGCGCGTCGCTGACCTTCAACTTCGCAGGCATCGTCGGCGCCTCTCTCGCACCTTACATCGCGACGTGGCTGCAGACGAATTACGGCATGGCCGCCGTCGGCTATTATCTCGGCATCGCTGCCGTGATCACGCTGGTCTGCATCCTCGCCTCAGGCAAGGACGAAGTGTAAGCGATCCCGACAATGGCGGCGCACCATTCCCGATGCGCCGCTTGAAGCCTGAATCAAGCTAATAAAAAAGCCCGCGAAGTTTCTGACTTCGCGGGCTTTTCTTTATATCTTACTGAATGCGCTTAGCCGCCGAGGAAGGGCTCGACTTCGCGGCCCGGCATGAAAAGGCCAAGGCGCTTTATTTCCCATTCCAGACGAATGCCGGATTTCTCGAAGACACGCTTGCGCACGGCTTCACCGAGATATTCGAGATCGTAGCCCGTCGCGTGACCGGTATTGATCATGAAGTTGCAATGCAGCGACGACATCTGCGCGCCGCCGATCACCATGCCGCGACCACCCGCCTCGTCGATCAACTCCCAGGCCGAGTGGCCTTCCGGATTCTTGAAGGTCGAACCACCGGTCTGTTCGCGGATCGGCTGAACAGTCTCACGGTGATGACGCACAGCGTCCATATCGGCACGGATCTTTGCACGGTCTTCCGGATAACCCTCGAAAAGTGCGCCCGTGAAGATCAGATCTTTATCGGCACCTGAATGCCGATAGCTATACTGCATATCGGCATTGGACAGCACATGGCTGTTGCCCTTGCGGTCCACCGCATAGACTTCCACGACACGGTCTCGGGTTTCGCCACCATTGGCGCCGGCATTCATGCGCAGCGCGCCGCCGATGGAGCCTGGAATGCCATAGTAGAAGTGGAAGCCGCCGATGCCGTTATCCATCGCCATGGCTGCGATATGCTTGTCCGGGCAGATAGCACCCGCCTTGATACGATTTTCGCCAGCAAGCTCGACCTGACCAAAACCCTTGGCGGACAAGCGCACGACGACGCCCGGAATGCCGCCGTCACGCACCAGCAGGTTGGAGCCAACGCCAACCACGGTCAGCGGAACATCCTCGGGCAGAATCTTGAGGAAGGTGATGAGATCATCCGTGTCGTGGGGCTGGAACATCAGTTCCGCAAGACCACCGGCCCTGAACCACGTCACGCGGTCCATTGGCGAGTCCGGCGTCACACGTCCTCTTAGTTCCTTTACTCCGTCGCCGAGCCTTTCCAGCAACTTTACCCCATCCACCTGTCTCATGCAGACTTTCCTGAAATGCTATCCAATTCTGACGGCAGCGCCGCTGCCCACTGCGTAATATTACCAGCGCCCAAGAGAACCACGAAATCACCCGGATTCGCAATGGCTGCAACCGTCTTTGCCAGATCGTCGCGCGAGGCAAGATGACGGGCATCGCGATGGCCTGCCGCCTTGATGGCGGAAACCAGCGTCTCGGAGTTGACACCTTCGATGGCATCTTCACCTGCTGCATAGACCGGAGCAAGAAGAATCGTGTCGGCATCGTTGAAGCAATGGGCGAAATCCTCGAACAAACTCGACAGGCGCGTGAAGCGGTGCGGCTGATGCACGGCGATAATGCGACCTTTGCAGGCCTCGCGTGCAGCTTTTAACACGGCCTTGATTTCCACGGGGTGATGACCGTAATCGTCGAAAACCTGCACGCCGTTGGACTCACCCGTAAGCGTAAAGCGGCGTTTGACGCCGCCGAAAGAACCGAGCCCCTTCTTGATGTCCGCTTCCGAAATGCCGAGCCGGTTGGCGACTGCAATCGCAGCTGTAGCGTTCGAGACATTGTGACGGCCGGGCATCGGCAGCACGAGATCCTTGAAGGAAAACACCTTGCCCGTGCGGCGGCGACGGATTTCGACATCGAAGACAGACTTGGTGCCATCGATACGAACATTGGAAAAGCGCACATCCGCCTGTGGGTTCTCACCATAGGTGATGACCTTGCGATCCTCGATCTTGCCGACCAGCGTCTGCACCTCTGGATGGTCGAGGCACATGACCCCGAAGCCATAGAAAGGCACGTTTTCCACGAACTGGCGGAAGGCCTGACGCACGGCGTCGAAATTGCCGTAATGGTCGAGATGTTCCGGGTCGATATTGGTGACCACCGCAACATCTGCGGGCAGCTTCAGAAAGGTACCGTCGGATTCGTCGGCCTCGACCACCATCCATTCACCCTCACCCATGCGGGCATTGGTGCCATAGGCGTTAATGATACCACCATTGATGACGGTCGGATCGAGATTGCCAGCTTCCAGCAGCGTCGCCACCATGGACGTCGTCGTGGTCTTGCCATGCGTACCGCCGATAGCGATCGCATTGCGGAAACGCATCAACTCGGCCAGCATTTCGGCACGGCGAACGATGGGCAGATGTTTTTCGCGTGCGGAGACCAGTTCGGGATTGTTCTTCTTGATGGCGGTCGAAACCACCACCACTTCCGCGTCGCCAAGGTTTTCAGCCTTGTGACCGACGAAAACCTCAATACCCTTCTCGCGCAGACGCTGCACATTGGCACTGTCTGCCTGATCGGAACCTTGAACGCGATGGCCAAGATTGTGCAGCACCTCGGCAATGCCGCTCATGCCGATGCCGCCAATTCCGATGAAATGGACTAGACCGATGGCTTTCGGCATCTTCATGGATGCACTCCTTCATTCTTCGATTTAAATTGCTGAACGCTTTCCCCGGCGGCAATCGCCTCCACGAGATCGGCGAGGCGCTTGGCCGCGTCCGGCTTGCCGGTGGCCTTGGCGGCAGCAGCCGTCTTCTCCAGTCGAGCCGGGTCGTTCATCGCGTCAGCCAAAAGCGCCGAGAGCGCATTCGGCGAGAGATCAGCCTGCTTGATGACGCTGGCACCGCCGGCTGCGGAAAGAGCCGCCGCATTGGCCGCCTGATCGTGATCGAGCGCATGCGGATAAGGAACGAGAACCGACGGCCGACCGATCACCGAAAGCTCCGAGACGGTCGAAGCGCCTGAGCGGCTGATCACCAGATCGGCTTGAGCGATACGCTCGGCCATATCGCCGAAGAATGGCGAGACATCCGCCCTCACACCAAGCTTCTTGTAGGATTCGACAACGCTGTCCTTATCCTCGACCCGCGCCTGCTGGGTCAGCGTGATGCGGCTGCGCAGATCATTAGGAAGGAGGCAGATGGCAGCAGGAACAGCTGCGGAGAAAAACTGCGCCCCCTGGCTTCCGCCAAAAACGACGAGATTGAACTCTTCGCCCGAATTGGATGGCGTGTAGGCAACATGCGCAGCAGACAGGACGGCTGGACGAACAGGGTTCCCCGTCATGACGATCTTGTCGCCATACTCGCCTTTGTTTTCCGGCAAAAAGCCGCCGGCGATCGCCTTAACCCGCTTTGCCAGCGCCTTGTTGGCGCGGCCCATGACCGCATTCTGTTCATGCAGCAGCGACGGTACACCCATACCGGTGGATGCCAAAAGCGGCGGAACCGTTGGATAACCACCGAAGCCGACAACGGCAACAGGCCTTAGTCGAGTCATCAGTTTGCGCGCAGAGCGAAGACCCGTCCAGAGCGTGGCCAGCGCCTTGATCACGCGGATCGGGTTCTTCGAGCCAATCGTCGCTGATGGCACGACATGAATTTCCTCGGCGGGAAACTTGCCCGCGTAGCGCTCGGCTCGGCTGTCGGTCACCAAGTGTACGGAGTAACCGCGTGCCTTTAACTCGTACGCCAACGCTTCTGCCGGAAAAACATGGCCGCCGGTTCCACCGGCGGCAAGCATAACAATACCCTTGGTCATAAATCTTTACTCCGCAGGAAGACCCGCGCCCACGCGGAAGAAGCTGCGCTCCTGTGCGCGCTTCTCGGGTCTGTGTCGTGTGAGTGCCAGCAGGAAGCCAGCCGTCACGCAGATCGCCATCATCGAAGAACCACCATAGGAAATCAGCGGCAGCGTCATGCCCTTGGCTGGCATAAGTTCGAGATTGACGCCGATATTGATCATCGACTGGATGCCGATCTGTAGAACGAGGCCTGCAACCGCGAAACGGACGAAATCGTCCTTCTCCTTGAAGGCATGGCTGAGGCCACGCAGAACGATGAACGCGAAGATCGCAACCAACGCCATGCAGAAGACGATACCGAATTCCTCCGCAGCCACGGAGAAGATGAAGTCGGTATGGCTGTCAGGAATGATCCGCTTGACGATGCCCTCGCCCGGGCCCTGGCCAAACCAGTCGCCGCGAATGATCGCCTCTCGCGCGGTATCCACCTGGAACGTGTCACCCTCGCCTGTCCAGAATCGGTCAATACGACCGGCCACGTGCGGTAGCGTCAGATAGGCAGTGACGATGCCACCAACACCCAGACCACCGAGCATGATGATCCAAAACCACGGCACACCGGCCATGAAGAACATCCCACCCCAGACAACGGATGTCAGAATCGTCTGACCAAAGTCCGGCTGGGCGATCAAAAGCGCCGCGACAATGCCGAAAGTGATGATGGCGAAGAGGTTGCCTGGAATCTCGGGATGGCGCGCACGCTCGGCAAAAAGCCAGGCGCAAACGATGACAAAGGCTGGCTTCATGAATTCGGATGGCTGGATGGAAAAGCTGCCGATCGAAATCCAGCGGCGCGCACCCTTCACCTCGATGCCGAAGAACAGCGCGAAGATCATCATCAGGAGCGATACGATCAATAGCACGATAGCCACGCGGCGAACCTGCCGCGGCGAAAGAAAGGACAGCCCGATCATGATCGCCAGCGACGGGACGATGAACATCGCCTGGCGCTCGACGAAGAAGAAGCTGTTGAGGCCGATGCGCTCGGCCACCGCCGGCGACGCGGCAAAGGACAGCATCAGACCAATGCCGATGAGAGCAATGAAGGCGGCCAGGAAGAAGCGGTCGATTGTCCAGAACCACTCCGCGACTGGACCACGGTCAGTACGGCTTACCATATCTTCAGTGCTCCTTTTGCACTTCCACCAGCATCGTCACACCATCGAGTGCAGCGACGTGCGAAACGAACGAATCACCCCGTATTTCAAAATTCTTATATTGATCGAAGCTTGCGCAAGCCGGAGATAGCATCACGACATTGCCGCTCTGACCATCTGCCGTGGCTTCGGCAGCCGCATGCGCGACCGCTTTGTCCAGCGTGCCGGAAATTTCATAAGGTACGGCTTCACCCAGCGTCGCGGCAAATTCGGCTGCCGCCTCGCCGATCAGATAGGCCTTGGCGATACGCGAGAACAATGGTGAAAGGCTGGCGATACCGCCTGCCTTCGGCAAACCGCCGGCAATCCAGTAGATGCGGTCATAGCTCGAAAGCGCGGGCGCAGATGCATCCGCATTGGTCGCCTTGCTGTCATTGATGAAGGTGACGTTGCCACGCCGTCCGACGGGCTGCATGCGGTGCTTCAGACCGGGGAAGGACTTCAACCCCGACCTCACCTCGTCCTCGGAGACGCCGACTGCAATGCAAGCCGCAATGGCAGCCGCAGCGTTCTGAGCATTGTGGCTACCGCGAAGCGTCTGGATGCCGTCCAGATCGACAAGCAGCGACGACGTACCGCCCTCGGCTTTCATGATCCGGCTGCCTTCGGCGTAAAGCCCATTGGCCACTGCATTGCGCTTAGAGATCCGGCTGACTTTCACGCCAGCGCGCTCGATACGATCGGCAATCAAGGTGCAATAGCTATCGTCGACTCCGACAATGGCCGCATCGCTTCCTGCAACGAGACGCTCTTTGACGTCGGCATAATGCTGCATAGTGCCGTGGCGATCGAGGTGATCGGGCGTCAGGTTGAGCAATATCCCGGCCGATGGGTTCAACGTCGGAGCGAGATCGATCTGATAGGAAGAGCATTCGACCACGTAGAACCGTTCAGCTTTCGGTGGATCGAGGCTGAGAACGGCTGTGCCGATATTGCCGCCAAGCTGCGTATCGCGGCCAGCGGATTTCAGAATATGGGCAATCAGGGCCGTGGTGGTGGATTTGCCATTGGTGCCGGTAATGGCAATGAAGGGGCAATCCGGCGCATGCGCTCGGCGCTCACGCACGAAGAGCTCGATATCACCGATCACGTCAACACCAGCAGCCTTGGCAAGATCGACCGACCAGTGGGGCTTCGGATGGGTCAGCGGCACGCCCGGCGCGAGAACGAAAGCGGCAAGCTTCGACCAATCGAGCGTGCGCAGATCGGCGGTCGGGATACCCTCACTCGCAGCCTTCGCAACGCTGTCCGGGTTGTCGTCGAAAGCAACGATATCGGCGCCGCCAGCAACCAGCGCTCTGGCGGTCGCAAGGCCCGAACCGCCGAGACCGAAGAGAGCAACCTTCTTATCCGCGAAAGATGTGACCGGGATCATCGCTTACCTCAGCTTCAGTGTGGCGAGACCGAGCATGGCAAGACCGACGGAGATGATCCAGAAGCGGATAACAACCTGGCTTTCCGTCCAGCCCTTCTTTTCAAAATGGTGGTGGATCGGCGCCATGAGAAAAACACGACGTCCAGTGCGCTTGAACCAGAACACCTGGATGATGACGGAGAGCGTTTCCATCACGAAGAGACCGCCGACGATGACCATCACGATCTCATGCTTGACGGCAACGGCAATCGAGCCAATCAGACCACCGAGTGCGAGCGAGCCAGTGTCGCCCATGAAGATCGCGGCAGGCGGCGCATTGAACCAGAGGAAGCCGAGACCGGCACCGATGACAGCGCCGACGATCACCGCAAGCTCACCCGTTCCCGGCACGAAGTTGATCTGCAGATAATTGGCGAAGATGGCATTGCCGACGAGATAGGAAATCACGCCGAAGGTCGCCGCAGCAATCATCACCGGCACGATAGCAAGACCGTCGAGACCGTCCGTCAGGTTCACCGCGTTACCCGCCGCGACGATGACGAAGGCGCCGAAGAGAACGAAGAAGTAGCCAAGATTGATGACGAATTCCTTGAAGAACGGAAACGCGACTGAGCTCCCAAGCGTCCCTCCATGCGGTGCGGTCGCCAGCGCAATTTGCATCATGAAAAACGTGGCGATGGCAGCAATGACGAATTCGATGCCCAGACGCGCCTTGCCGGAAAAGCCCTTGTCACTCTGCTTCGTTACCTTGAGGTAGTCATCGTAAAAGCCGATCGCGCCGAAGCCAAGCGTCACCAGAAGAACCGCAACGACATAGACATTCGACAGATCGCCCCAAAGCAGCGATCCGCCGAGAATGCCGGCGAGGATCATCAAGCCGCCCATGGTCGGCGTACCGGCCTTCTTGAAATGCGTCTGCGGGCCGTCGGCACGGATTGGCTGACCCTTGCCCTGGCGAATGCGCAGCGAATTGATGATGGCCGGTCCGAACAGGAAGACGATGAGCGCTGAGGTGAAGAGCGCGGCACCTGCCCGGAACGTGATGTACCTGAACAGGTTGAAGATTTGAATTTTGTCCGACAGTTCAACGAGCCAGATCAGCATGTTTGCCCTTTCGAAAGGCGGTCGAAGCGGCGGGCGGGAGGATGACCAGCACCGCTTCGAGGTTCTTGTTTCCGTATCGAGCGCAAAAAGCCGAAAATTTCGGCCTTTCAGGCTTCCTAATTCTGGCGCTCCGTCTCGGGGAATGCCGGATACTTGTCAAGAAGAGCCGACACAATCTTGCCGAAACCGATGCCAAGTGACGATTTTATCATCACCACGTCGCCCGGCTGCACCCATTTCAGCACGAACTCCGCCAGTTCACCTGTTGTTGGAAACCAGGAGACATTGACGCTTTCCGGCAGCGCATCGCGCAGATACGCCATCGATTCTCCCGCAAGCCACACATGTTCGATACCGGCAGACAAGATCGGGCTCGACAGATCTTCATGGACCTCGGCGGCGAACTCGCCCATTTCCAGCATATCGCCGAGAACCGCGATGCGCCGCCCATTCCCGTGCACCTCGGCCTGCGCCAGAAGCGCAATTGCCGCACGCATGGAAGCAGGGTTGGCATTATAGCTTTCGTCGATCAGCAGGAATGAGCCGTCACCGATGGAACGGCGATGCCGCTCTCCCCTGCCCTTGACCGGCTTCAGAGCGCCAAGCGCCTGGAATGCGCGGTCGAGATTGGCGCCCGTGACAGCCACGGCACCGAGCGCCGCCATGGCGTTTTCAGCGATGTGACGACCCGGAATAGCGATATTGAGCTCGCTCGTTTCGCCATTGATGATGGCCCAAATGGTCGATCCGTTCGGCGTGCTTTCGAAATCTGCCAGACGAAAATCGGCCTTGGCATGCTGGCCGAACGTTAGAATATGTTCGATGCCGACATTGATCGCGGTAGCTTCCAACCGCTCGAACTGCGCATTGTCTCGGTTGAGAATGACGGCGCCGCCCGGCACCACGCCCTCGAAAATTTCCGCCTTCGCGTCAGCGATCTCTTCGAGGCTATTGAAGTTGCCAAGATGTGCTGCAGCAATGGTGGTGATGATCGCCAGATGCGGTTTCACCTGCTTGACCAGCGGGCGGATTTCGTTGGGGTGGTTCATGCCCACCTCGAACACGCCGAATTCGGTATCTGCCGGCATACGCGCTAACGTCAGCGGCACGCCCCAGTGATTGTTGAAGGACGACACCGCCGCATGAACCTTGCCCGATGGCGCCAGCACCTGCCGCAGCATTTCCTTGGTGGTCGTCTTGCCGACGGAACCGGTGACCGCAATGATGCGGGCCGAGGTTCTTTCGCGCGCGGCGATACCGAGCTTGACCAGTGCGCTGAGCACGTCGTCGACAACGATCATCGGCACGGTCAAACGACCTAGCGCTGGCAGCTTTGCCTCGGCAACGACCATCAGGCTCGCGCCATTCGCAACGGCAAAGCTCGCATAATCATGGCCGTCGACGCGATCGCCCTTGATGGCGAAGAAGGCTTCGCCCTGCTGCACCGTGCGGCTGTCGATGGAAATTCCCGTAATGCCTTGCGGCAGATTGCCGACCGGACGACCAGCCGTAATGGCGATCATGTCCGCAACTGTCCATAACCAGTTCAAATCTTCAATCCTTCCAGCGCCGAACGCACCTGTTCATGGTCGGAAAACGGCAGCGTCACGCCGCCAATGATCTGACCTTCCTCGTGCCCCTTGCCCGCAACGATCAATGTGTCTCCATTCCCCAGCATCGACACGGCATGGCGGATCGCCTCTGCGCGGTCTGCAATCTCCAGTGCGCCCTGTGCCGCCGCCATGATCTCGGATCGAATGGTGGCGGGCTCCTCCGAACGCGGGTTGTCGTCTGTGACGATGACAACGTCCGAAAGCCGTGTGGCGACCTCGCCCATGATCGGACGCTTGCCCTTGTCACGGTCGCCGCCGCAGCCGAAAACAGTAATGATGCGACCCGAGGTGAAAGGACGCACGGAGGTCAGAACGTTCTCCAGCGCGTCCGGCTTGTGAGCATAATCCACGTAAGCCAACGCGCCGTTCTTCGTCTGCCCTACCAGTTCCAGACGACCGGCAGCGCCAATCAGCTTTTCCAGCGCTTTCATGGCTACCGCCACAGGCACACCGGTGGACATGGCAAGACCCGCTGAAACGAGAGCATTGGCCACCTGGAAGTCGCCGGCGAGCGGAATATCCACTTCGTGAATTGCGCCTTCGTGATGCACTTCGATCATCTGCTTGTGGCGAAAGTGCTCTACACGCTTCAGCGCCAGATAGTCACCCTTTCGACCCACGGTGCGCACGTCGTGACCGGCTTTGGTCGCGACCTCTATTGCCTGCGCAGACCATGGGTCGTCGGCAAAGATGACGACCGGAGAGCCCTTCGGAAGAAGAGTATCGAAGAGCCGCATCTTGGCGGCCATGTAGTCCTCGACGGTCGGATGGTAGTCCATATGATCGCGGCCGAGATTGGTGAAACCGGCAGCCGAGAGCTTGACGCCGTCGAGACGGCGCTGGTCGAGACCATGGCTCGACGCCTCCATGGCCGCATGCGTCACGCCTTCTGCGGCGAGTTCTGCCAGAAGCGCATGCAACGAAACAGGATCGGGCGTGGTGAGCGAGCCGTACTCCTCACGGCCAGGCGCAATAACGCCGGTGGTGCCGATCTGTGCTGCGGGATGGCCGGCAAAAGCCCAAATCTGGCGGGTGAAGGATGCAACGGAAGTCTTGCCAGCCGTACCGGTCACGGCAACCATGGTTTCCGGCTGTTTTCCGTAAAAGCGGGCGGCAGCGAGCGCGAGATACAATCTCGGATCGGAAACGACGAGAACCGGTACGTCTGCGGATACAGGCTGGCCGGTCACGACCGCGGCCGCACCCTTGGCGACGGCATCCTTTACGAAACTCGTGCCGTCCGCCTTATTGCCTGCAACGGCAACGAAGAGCGCGCCCGGCTCGACCTTGCGGCTATCAGCCGTGATCGAGGTGATGGTCAGCGCTCCGGCATCTGCGCGAAGCAATTCATTCAGTTCCGGAAACGACTGTCCCGATAGATCTCGCAAATTCATTGATGTGTCCGTCATGTCCCCCCGACGCGAATCGCCGGTCCATCATAAGCTGTACCAATCAATAAGACACGAGCAAGGCCGAGCCATCCTTACCGAACTTCGGCTTCACGCCGAGGATCGCGGCAGAGCGGGCGATGATGTCATGCACCATCGGAGCCGCGGAAGAGCCTGCAAGTGCCGCACCATTGCCCTTGTCCGTCTTCGGTTCGTCGATGAAGGAAAGCACGACATATTCTGGCTTCTCCATCGGGAAAGCCGAGAGGAAGGCGTTGAAGTTCTTGTCATGCACGTAGCGGCCATTGACCACCTTGTCGGCAGTACCCGTCTTGCCACCCACGTTGAAGCCTTCGACACGGGCGTTACGGCCTGAGCCGTTGACGCCATTCCACTCGAACAGGAAGCGCATGTCACGGCTAGTGGTGGGCTTGATGACCTGCTTGGCGACGAGATCGGCCTGTTCGACAGTGCGCGGCAGGAAGGTTGGCTCGATCAGCTTGCCGCCATTGACGAGTGCCGCACCGGCAATTGCCGTTTGCAGCGGGGTCGTCGAAACACCGTGACCGAAGGAGATCGTGATGGAGTTGATCTTCTTCCACTGGCGCGGCTGCGTCGGCATTGCCACTTCCGGAAGCTCCGTCTGCATTTTGGACAACAGGCCAAGACGCGTCAGAAACTCCTTATGCCCTTCCGTACCGACCGTATCGGCGATTTTCGCCGTGCCGATGTTGGACGAATACTGGAAGATTTCAGGCACGGAAAGCACGCGGCCTTTGCCGTGGAAATCCTTGATGGTGAAGCCACCGATGCGGATCGGGAAGCGGGCATCGAAGGTGGACCCCAAGTTGATGCCACCCTCGTCCAGACCCATGGCGATGGTGAAGGATTTGAAGGTCGAGCCCATTTCGAACGTACCGTTCGACATGCGGTTCAGCCAGCCTTCCTTGGCGCCTTCCGCCGGATTGTTGGGATCGTAATCCGGCAGTGATGCCATGGCGAGGATTTCGCCCGTATGCACATTGATAACGACAGCACCCGCGCCGATCGCCTGGAATTTCTGGATAGCGTTGACCACCACTTCGCGCACGATGGCCTGGACGCGGAGATCGATGGAAAGCTTCACCGGCTCCAGCGGCTGATCGGACGTCATGCCGAGTGCGGTCAGATCCGCAAGGCCCTGACTGTCGAGATAACGCTCCATGCCGGCAACGCCGCGGTTATCGATATTGACATGGCCGATGACGTGCGCTGCTGTCGGGCCACCGGGATAGAAGCGACGTTTCTCAGGCCGAAAGCCGATGCCGGGAATGCCGAGCGCGAGAATCTGACTCTGCTGCTTCGGCGTCAACTGACGGCGCAGCCACTGGAAGCGTGAACTGGAGGTCAGCTTCTGATAGGTGCCGCGCGTATCGAGATCGGGAAGAACCGTGCGCAGCTTCTCGATTGCCTCGTCGACATCGACGATGCGATGCGGTTCGGCAAAGAGCGATACGGTGCGGATATCGGTGGCGAGCACTTCGCCATTGCGGTCCAGAAGGTCGGGACGCGAGGCCATCAGCCTGTCGGCAGGCGCGATGCTGGACACTGTTTCCTGCTGGGCCAGACCATATTGCACCAGACGACCGCCGATGACGCCGTAGAAGCAGACGAAGCCGAAGATCAAAAGGCCGACGCGGCTTTTTGCCTGCGAAGCGCGCTTCTTGCGCGCACCGTCAAACGCAGCATGGTCCGCTCCGCCAATCGTGCTGGCGGAGAAATGGGCCTTGCTCTTCAAAACCATGACGCGGGAGAGAAAAGACATCAGTCCACCGATCCTGTTATCGTTTCATCCATTTCGCCAGACTCGTCGCCAACCGGCGCTCTTGGCGCAGGCATCGGCTGCTTCGGCGCGCGTGCCACATGAGAGCGCGGCGCCGGTGCTGGAACAGGCTTGCCGCCAGTAGCGACAATCTGGCCGGCAGGCGCAGACTTCGGCTTGGCACCACCAAGTGTGGCACCCGGCTTCGAACCATTGACGGCCGCAGCAATCACGTCCTCGACGCTCATGCCTTCAGGCTCTGGCGGCTGCGGCAACTGCGAACGCAGCATCGGCAGTTCCTGCGGCTGCGCCAGCTGCGTCGGCAAGGTGGGCGCCAACTGGAGATCGGCCTGATAGGCATTGACGAGACGATGCAGGCGGTTCGGCTGCGTTAGAAGCGCCCAGTCGGCCCGCAGTAGATCGATCGTGTCGCGCTCTAGCCTGATCTCGGCTTCGAGCTTCTTGACCGATTCAAGCTTGAGATCGGCCTGATGCTTGATGGAATAGGTGACGACGGCTGCTGCCACCATCACGCCGACGAGGATGAGGTCGAGTGTGCGTAGCATATCAGCCTCCCATCTTTTCAAGGCTGGCGAGATCAGGAAGTTCGAAAATTGACATGTCCGGCGAACGGACCGCAGCGTTGGTGCGAATACCCGCACGCAGCTTGGCGGAACGGGCACGCGGATTCATCTCCGCCTCTTCCTCGCTCGCAGCGATCATCGGCTTGCCCAGCGCATCGAAGATCGCCGGCTTGTCTTCGACCATCGGCATGTGACGGGACCCTGCCGCACGGCCGGAACGATCAGCGAAATACTTCTTCACGATGCGATCTTCCAGCGAGTGAAAAGTAACGACCACGAGACGACCACCGGGCTTCAATACCTGCTCGGCAGCAAATAAGGCTTTGGCCAGTTCGCCTAGTTCGTCATTGACGAAGACGCGCAGCGCCTGGAAAACACGGGTTGCGGGATGTATCTTGTCCTTCGCCTTGCGGGGCGTGACGATTTCTATCAGCCCGGCAAGATCGCGGGTGGTGCGGAAAGGCTCCTCGGCACGCTTCTTCTCGATGGCGCGAGCAATACGCCCAGCCTGCTTTTCCTCACCGAGGAAGCCGAAAATGCGGATCAGATCGCCGACCTTGCAGCGATTGACGACATCGGCAGCCGACACGCCGGATGCGGACATGCGCATGTCGAGTGGGCCGTTCTTCTGAAAGGAGAAGCCGCGCTCTGCCTCGTCGATCTGCATGGAGGACACGCCGATATCGAGCACGACGCCGTCAAGCCCTTCAGAGGGTGCGTGCGTTGCCAGATCGGAAAATTGCGATTGAATGAGAGAAAGCCGCCCGCCATTGGCTGCGACCATCGCTTGTCCGCCAGCAATGGCGGTGGGATCGCGGTCAAGCGCAATCACGTTGGCGCCACAATCGAGGATCGCCTGGGTGTAGCCGCCAGCGCCGAATGTACCGTCGAGAATGATCTTGCCTTGAGCGGGATCGAGCGCGCTTAAAACTTCGCGAAGGAGAACCGGAATGTGGCGAACAGGTCCGCCACCGGCATCAGAAGATCGTCCGCCAGAATTCGCCGCCATTCCGTGTCCCCGCCTTATACGGGACGAACAGCAGAAAAACTGCGCCCCGCTCTTGCGGCCGTCTGCGCCTCGTGAAACGCCTCCGGCCGCCACAACTGAAAATGATCCGCCCGACCGACAAAGGTCACTTCCGCGGTGATGCCGGTGAAGTCCCGGATGAAATCCGTGACCATCAGCCGCCCTTCCCCGTCGAGCTTCATGAACACGCCGCCACCGTGAACCAGCAGCGACATCGCATTTGCTTCCGGCGAAAACGCGTCCATCGACGCGATCTGCCGCTCGTAGCGATCCAACAGGTCCGGCCCGCCAATGCTGATGGCCGGAAAGGCAAAATCCTGAAGGCAATAAAGCTCCTGGATTTCGCGCTGCGCCAACACCGAACGAAACGCCGAAGGAACCGAAACGCGCCCCTTGGCGTCGATCCTGTTCGTCACGTTCGATAAAAAGCGCCCCATGTGACAACTCGCCAAAAACGCCTGAAGCCGCATGCTCAGACGACACCGATACGCACGACAAATCGCTGACCGGCAGAACCAAAAGTCCTGCAGCCTTGGAAAGGCCTTGTCTCCGTTTCAGCGATTGCGGGTCAAAAACACGACCCCTTGCGGTGTGCATTTGGGTTACCATGGGACACTATGGGCGTCAATGGGAGAAGGCGGCGCGAACCGACTTCGGATTCGAATATTCATATCCCGTTAAGTTTAACGAATGGTTTACCGGCAAGGGTTTGAAGCGACTTCTTCACTTGACCTAACGGAAGTCAGGAGCAAAAATTATCGAACGATAACAAGAGCCTATTCCGATGAGCGGAATCTGCTTCGCACCACTTTGGAAAAAGAGAAAAATCGCCAGTTGGCCTGTAAGCCGGGTTCTGTATGGCTCCGGTTTGACCCGGAACGTGGCAGCCATTCATCTGGGACGACATTTGCATGCCGCCTCGCGCAACCCACCCGGATGACTCGCCCGGAAACAGGCTGTAGGCACTGCTTTGGCAGCGCCCCACGTCATCCCTATTCGGTCTTGCTCCCGGTGGGGTTTACCATGCCACCCCTGTTACCAGCGGCGCGGTGGGCTCTTACCCCACCCTTTCACCCTTACCACCTAAAAGGTGGCGGTCTACTCTCTGCGGCACTTTCCCTAGGGTCGCCCCCGCCGGACGTTATCCGGCACCGTGTTTCCGTGGAGCCCGGACTTTCCTCACCCTACCGTCTTTCGACATTGGTAAAGCGCGGCTGCCCGGCCAACTGGCACGCGCTCCTTAGACGGGTTCAGGATGAAAAGCCAACGGAAAATCGGCACGCTCTGGAGCGCGTTCGCAGATGGTGGCAACGCTATGGACAAAAGACCGGTGCGAAATCGGTTTCGTATCCCTCATCCTTGAGGTGGCCTTGCCTCAGGAGCACCGCGCCCAGCCGCCCGATCTCGTCAGAGCTCTTCGCCGCCGCACCGCAGCCGCCTGTCAGAACAGCAATCCGTTGCGATCCGCAATAGCCGATCGCCGGATAACCGCTCGACGTATAGGACGTGACGCAGCCTGCCATCGACAATCTCTCCACATCGATACCGGGAACGAGCGTCTTGACGATGGCTGCGAGATTGTCGCGCACCTCAGGCTTACCGCCAGCGCGAAACCAGGCGCGCAGTTCCGCGTCGCTGCCCAGCAGAATATCTTCGGGCTCACCGCCGATTTTTAGATAGGTCTTGCCATCAGGATAGAGGACGGGGGGCAAGAGATAGATATGCTTGCTCGCGTCACTCGGCTCGTAGATCAGCGATGGCATTTCGGCATAGTCTGCAAGCTTGGTGTTGTCGATTTCGAAGAAAGCAACCGTGCGACCATAGACTTCCATCGAAAGAGGCTCAGGGAGCAGTCCCATTGCGATGGAAAATCCGCCCGCAGCAACCAGCACCTTTTCCGCTGTATAGCGCTTGCCGGAGACCGTCGTGACAATCGCCAAACCACCCTCGTCGCGCACCGAAACCGCAACGTCGTCATAGCGCGTAACACCGCGCTTCTCGGCGGCAACAATCTGTGCCCGCACCAACCCACGTGGATTGATGTGTCCGGCATTGCGCGGCTCGAACACGCCTTCGCAACCGCTTTCAAAGGAAAAGTAAGGAAAGCGCTGGATCAACTCGGCATCGCCCAGAACTTGTGTTTCAACACCAAGCGTCTCTGCCGCCGCGCAGACATTCTCGATATAGGGAACACCCGTGCCGCGCGCCTTGCCGACGATCAGGCAACCGACCTCATGGTAGAAATCGATGCCGCTCTCGTTTTCAATTTCCTGGTAACGCGCAATCGAGCGATTGGCGAGCCGGGCCCAATCCGCATCGTCATCGATGGTGCGCGTAATCCGCGCCGCATCGTAATGGCTGGCAAACACACCCTGATGACGTGCGATGTCCGCCGGCTCATTCGGCCCGATCAGCGCGACGCCATCCGACCCAAGAGACAGATGCCGGGCCGCGGCAGCCCCCATCATACCCGCGCCGACGACGATGTATTTAAACTGCGCTGCCATGCCCGGTGTCCTCCAATTTGAGATTCTGCTTCAGTGACTTGTAGCGGCTTCTTGAATCACCGTCAGAGAGATTTAAGACATCGATGAAGGCGCACGTCTGCGACAACGTCTGCATCATTGACATCGTCAAACGAACACCGGCGCCATCTGCGCTGCAAAATCATCCTCGCCGAGTTGCCCCTCCAGCAGAAGCACTGCTCCCAGACGGCCGATTTCGTCGGACGATTTTGCCGAGACGAAATTGCCACCAGTCAGGACCGCGATATTGGAAGACGATGTGTAGCCGATGTAGGGATAGCCGGTGCGAGTGATGGAGGCGACGCAGGAGCCGGAGGTGATGGGACATCCTGCAAGAGCCGGCATCAATTCGACAGCACGGCGGACAAGGAATTCCACTTCACTCGCCGTTCCATCCGAATGAAACCATCGGATCGCCTGATCGAGCGTGTCCAAACGGCCCTTCTCGCTTTCACCGCCGATCTTCAAATAGACCTTGCCATCAGGATATCGCACAGGTGGAAGGATATAGACGATGTCGTCTTCGTTTTCCGCAAGGACGATAGTGGATGGCATACCGGCGAAGGCTTTCTGCTTGTCTTCATCGAGTTCGAAGAAGGCGATGGTCCGGCCGGTGGCCGCCATATCGACTTTGACGGGCAGGATATCGCCCATATTCGTGAAGCCGCCAGCCGCCACGATGACTTTTTGCGCCGAGTAGCGCGCACCTTCCGATGTTTCGACCTCGACACCGCGAGAGCTGTCGAAAACCTTGGCAACCGTCTCACGAACGATCGAGGCACCCTGCTGCTCGGCGATCGCGATCTGGGCCTTGACCATCGCGCGTGGATTGACGTAGCCGGCATTACGCGGCTCGAACCATCCATGATGATCCTGCGGTAGCGAGAACATCGGAAAGCGAGCCGAAAGCGAGCGGGTATCGTAGGTTTCGACCGTCAACCCCAAGGCGTCCTTGCGACCCATGGCGCCCGATACGTATGCACCGCCGAGACCCGCGCCGTTGCCGCTGAAGAGGCAGCCGACCTCGTGATAAAAGCCAATGCCGCTCTTTTGCTCGATCTCGCCGTAACGAGAGATCGAGCGCTTCGCAAGCTCAGCCCACACGGGATCGCCATCGAAGCCGCGTGTGATTCGCGCCTCGTCGTAATGGCTTGAGAACACGCCATGATGGGTCTTTCGGTTCGAAGGTTCGGCAGGACCGATCAAAGCGACCCCGTCCGTCTGCGACGAGAGATGGCGAGCTGCGGCAGCACCCATCATCCCGGCTCCGATCACGATATACCTAAAGTCTCTCATGCTGCGCTCCACCACTTGCGCTTTTTTGACTAACAAACTCTGCTCATCGAAAAAAGCCCCGGCTTACGAATGCCGCGTCGTGCCCGATCAGCCCTCGATCAATGCCTGAACCTTTCCGCAATAGGCCTTGGACACCGGGTTCATGCGGGTGGCGGCGTGACCTGCATTGTAGCGCAAAATGGTGCTGCACACCTCGCCACCTCCAAGTTGGTGCGCAGTGGCAAGATATTGCATACCCCAGCGGATATTGATTTCAGGGTCGTAGAGCGCCTTCACCGTGCCGCGATAACCTATCATTCGTGCGGTGGCGGGTTTGATCTGCATCAGCCCCACTTCGCCCGCACTGCCTCGGGCCTTTGGGTTGAAGCGGCTTTCGACGGCAACAACAGCATGCGCCAGATTGATCGGTACGCCGTAGCGCTTGGCGTATTTGACGATGAGATCGGAGTAATCGTTCTTCAGCGTGGCGGGAAGGGTTCGCTCGGGGATGGGATAGCCGGGCTTGCGGAAAAAGGTCTGCAGCGTCACGGTCTTAGTCTTCACATCATCCTTGGCCAAAACAATACCGGTCTGCACGGCCAGCATCGAGATGCAGACCGAGACAGAAACAATCACATTTCTCATTAGTATAAATAGTCTCCAGGCACAAAGACGTGCAGTAATGGACACGCAAGGGCGCGCATCCGGGAAGTCATCGCGACTTTCCCGCCGAACGTCTTCATCATTGATAGTATCGGCGTCGAGGACGATATCCAGCCAGCCGCATTTCGATGCGGCGTTTAAAGTCGGCTAATAAGGATTTACTGTGGCAGAGTTCTACAACTACGTCGAAGAGCGGATTCGATCACAGCGGTTTTATCGAAATCGCAGTTACGCGTTCTTGTATTTTGGCAGTTGCGAAATCAGCCTGTGCAGTGTGTCGATGGTGGAGAAATCGGCAATCCCATCCACCAGGGCAGGCCGGAAATGACGCTGAAAGGATGCGACGGCACCCTCCGTTTTCTCACAGTAAGCACCAGAAATTTCAACGCCATAACCGTAAAGAGACAGCATTGACTGCAAGGCCTCGACCGGCTGGCCGCTATCGCCGCGCTGAAAGAAACGTCCGCCGCCGACGGACGCCGGTTGAACCCAGTGGCCAACACCCTTCTGCGACAGGATGTCCCACGGGAATTTCTCACCGGGATCAACCTTGCGAACAGGTGCGATGTCCGAGTGCGCGAGCACCCGTTCCGGCTTGATCGACCACCGCGAGCCACAGTCGCGACACAATTCAGCGACTGCATTTATCTGGGCTTCAGGAAACTCCGGCAATCCGGCGGGATGGCCGCCATTGGCGATTTCGATGCCGATCGAGCGCGAGTTCAGGTCGGTCTCTCCCGCCCAAAAGCTCTTGCCCGCATGCCAGGCGCGACGGCTTTCCGCCACCATCTGAATGATGCGTCCGTCCTCGAAGACGAGATAATGGCTGGACACCTGACTTGCCGGATCGCAAAGCCACGTCAGCGCCCGTTCAGCGCTTTCCATACCGGTGTAATGTAGAATGATGGCATCGGGTGCGCTCACGCCCACTCGCTCGCCATGGTTTGGCGAGGGCTGGACGCTGGCACCGGCATAGTCCGGCGTGAAGTCACTCATGCGACGCGGCGTTCTCTCTCGATGGCTGCATAGGCGGCGTTGAGTGCCGCCATACGCTCATTTGCCGCCGCATGCAATTCCATGGGCACGCCTCGAGCGATCAGCTTGTCGGGATGATGTTCCGCGACCAGCAGACGGTAGCGCTTGCGAATATCGGAGAAGTCGTCTGACGGCGAAACGCCAAGCACACGGTAGGGATCTCGTCCCTCCATATGAACGTGACGCGCCATGATCATTTCGAAGTGATCGTCGGTGATGCGGAAGATTTCCGCGATTCGACCAAGGAACGCCAATTCTCTTTCGTGAATCAGGCCATCAGCCTTGGCGATGTGGAACAAGCCGTCAACCACGCTTTCCAGCATCTCGCAATTTTCCTGTCCGGTGCCGCAAAGACCCGAAAGCCGCTCGGCGTAAGCTTCGTAACCGGCGACATCCTGACGCGCCAGATTATAAAGCCTTGCGACGTTTCTGGCTTCTTCTTCGGGAAAATCGAATATCTGGCGGAAAGCGCGGACCTCTGCGTCGTTGACCACACCGTCGGCTTTAGCCATCTTGGCGGAAAGCGCGATGATGGCAACGGAGAAGGAAACCTTTCGCCGTGTTTCCGGGTCGCCCTCGAAGACGGTGCGTACCGCTTCGATCACACGACCAAGCACGTTTCCTGCCGCTTCGCCGATTGCGCCGAGCAGCCGTTCCCAAAGGGATGAAATTTGCAAACAGGCGAAATCGAACATCATGTCTATCAGCATGACGGCTCCGTGGTTGGAATGCAATATGCATAAAGGTCGCAGATCATTAAGTTTTCGTCATGATAGTTTGGCGTAGCGCTGATCACCAACTGCAAGTGTAACAGCTTTTCCACAGCCAAGTTCCGGGATGACGAACACTTGTAATCATTGAAACGATTATATTGCCGACGCGGTTCACCGTTCTTCGAAAATACCGCGAAATACCCGTTTTTCTTGAGAAATTCACTTTACATGACCATGATGCTGTCGCATCCATTTGCCCCGACACGCGTTGGAACTGACAAAGGAGAGCCTCGATGGCCAAACAGAAAGTCGCAATGTTGACCGCGGGCGGCCTGGCGCCCTGCCTCTCATCTGCTGTCGGCGGATTGATCGAGCGTTACACCGACATCGCTCCCGAGATCGACATTGTGGCATACCGCTCCGGCTACCAGGGCGTGCTTCTGGGCGACAGCGTCGCAATCACCAAAGAAATGCGCGAAAAAGCTCCGCTCCTGCATCGCTACGGCGGCTCGCCAATCGGCAACAGCCGCGTGAAACTGACCAATGCTGCAGACTGCGCCAAGCGCGGACTGGTGAAGGAAGGCCAGAACCCGTTGCAGGTTGCCGCAGACCGCCTCGCCAAGGACGGGGTGACCATTCTCCATACCATTGGCGGCGACGACACCAACACAACCGCCGCCGATCTCGCCGCTTATCTCGGTGCAAATGGTTATGATCTCACCGTCGTCGGTCTTCCGAAGACTGTCGATAACGACGTGGTGCCGATCAAGCAGTCGCTCGGCGCATGGACGGCTGCCGAAGTCGGCGCGAATTTCTTCGACAATGTCAGCAATGAACAGAGTGCTGCACCCAAGACCTTCGTCATTCACGAGGTCATGGGCCGCCACTGCGGCTGGCTGACGGCCGCAACTGCACGCGCCTATATCCAGAAGGTCAAAGGCAACGACTATGTCGAAGGCCTGTTAATGGGCGAGGAATTGAAGCGCATCGATGGTCTTTATCTGCCAGAAATGGCCTTCGACATTCAGGCGGAAGCCGAACGCCTGAAAAAAATCATGGAGAAGAACGGCTTCGTGACACTCTTCGTGTCGGAAGGAGCGGGCCTTGATTCCATCGTGGCGGAGCGTGAAGCGGCTGGCGAAGCGATCAAGCGCGACGCCTTCGGTCACGTGAAGATCGATACGATCAATGTCGGCGGCTGGTTCCAGAAGCAATTCGCAAGCCTTATCGGCGCCGAGCGCACCATGGTGCAGAAGTCGGGCTATTATGCCCGCTCCGCTCCCGCCAACGGCGAAGACCTGCGGCTGATTCACAGCATGGTCGATCTCGCGGTAGAAAGTGCGCTCAACAGAATCTCCGGCGTCACCGGCCATGATGAGGATCAGGGCGGGAAGCTGCGCACGATCGAGTTCCCGCGCATCAAGGGCGGCAAGCACTTCGACATCTCCGCGCCGTGGTTCGGCGACGTTATGAATCACATCGGCCAGCCCTTTAAGGCTGCATAAACTGAGGCGTCTGCCTCGACAAAACAGACGAAATTCGCGTGGTTATGCATCCATTGGCCCGGAAATCGGTTTGATTTCCGGGCCAATGATTCCTGTACGCCGTGAGGGTATGAAGAACCTGGCGTGGCTTTCGCACAACGCGGAGCGGGAAAGACGGCGATGTTGGCAACTCCATGTGACGAAGGCTTTATTATCGCCTCGTTGCTTGGTAAATTGATCGGATGGGCAAGGAGGTATTCATGTCCGCACAAGTCTGGCTGGTCTTCTTGGCAGCCTGTACCATTCTTTTCGCATTGCCATCGCCCGTCGCCTTCAAGGTGGCAACCTACGCGGTTGTCCGCGGCAAGCGCACCATGATCGCGTCCGTCACAGGCGCGGCACTTGGTGTCATGATGACCTTTACGGCTGCCGCGATCGCGATTGCTGCGACGACGTTTGCACCTCAATCCTTCATCGAAATTTTTCAATGGGCGGCCAGCGGCTGGTTGATGCTCTTTGCTCTGTGGACGGTTGCTACACCGGCAGCACGCGAATCTCAGGCGGAGAACGACAATCTACCGGGCAGAACGCTCGGCTCAATCTTCGTCGATTGTTTTATGCTGTCGGCCTTGCGACTGCGCTACTTCGCATTCTTCATCGCTTTCCTGTCGCAGTTCATCAACCGCTCACGCGATACCCTCGAGATGTTGACGCAGATGCAGGCTACGGCTCTGCTCGTTTCGATTTTGTGCCTGACGCTTCAAGCGTTTTTTGGCCGTAGCACTATCGCTCTCGTGCGCCGTGCGTCGGCCACGAAAAGGATCAAAAGCGCCCGTGGAACACGCTTCATAACGGGTCGCGCCGTGTCCGCCGGCTATCGTCGAATCGCGGCCTGACACACAACTGCTTCTCACCGTCTTGCTGGATTCCTTACAATGCGTTAATGATCCGCCCAGGAGACTGCGTGCTTCGTTTGATACGGGGGCATCAAACGGCAGGCAAATTAGAGGCGGCAGCATGATATTTTCTGACAATTTGCGCCTTCGATCGGCGTCACTTTTGTCGTCCACTATGGGCTTGGCACTGGCATTGGCAGGATGCACCAGCGTCGAATATTCCGCAAATTCAGACATTAAATCCCCCAAGATTGCAGCAGCATCCGCTCCCGCGCATGCACCGTCTACAGCACCTGAAGCGCAGGCGCAGACTGAAGGTCAGCAGCCCGGCACTGTTGCGGCGGCAGCACCAAGCACCGCCACAAACAACGCAAGCTCTCAAATCGAAGTCGCATCGGCGTCTGCTACCACGCCCCTTCCCGCCGCCGCAGCCGTCAAGGGCGGTCGCATCGCACTACCACCCGCCGCCGAAATTGCAGCCGCAGCGGCCATTTCCGCGCAGATGCAGTCGCCGGCCGGCGCACCGCAGATGGCGTCTGCCTCGACCGGCGCCTCGCTCGGCGCAACCCCCGTTGCAGCAACAGCGATGACCACCGGACACGCAGCCGGTCTTCAAGCCGCGGCCAGCACGTCCGCAACCGCATCCCTGCCGCAGGTCGCCGCGGTCAAGGGCGCGTTTCCGCCAGCGCCACCACCGCCCGGCACCCCATCGGCTGCGCCTGTGCAGTTGACCGAAGACATGGTGCGGGCACAAACCATTGTTCCGCTGCCAAAGCCGGACAGCACCGTGCTTGCCTATGCCTCCGCCTCGCAGAACGCAGCATTGGCTGCGATCAGCACGCGCGAGGGTCTCAGCACCGGACCGCAGCCCGTCGGTCGCGAGAAGCTCAGCGGTCTGATCTCCAAATACGCCACCATGTACAGCGTGCCGGAAGATCTGGTTCACCGCGTCGTCATGCGCGAAAGCCGTTACAATCCCGGCGCTTACAATCATGGCCATTTCGGTCTGATGCAGATCAAGCACGCCACAGCACGTTCCATGGGCTTCAATGGCCCGGCTTCCGGCCTCTTCGATGCCGAAACCAACCTGCGCTATGCGGTAAAATATCTGAGCGGCGCCTGGAAGGTTTCCGAGAACGACCGCGACGGTGCCGTTCGGCTTTATGCCCGTGGCTACTACTACGACGCCAAGCGCAAAGGCATGCTCCACGTCCTGCGCCAGTAGCAGACGGGCAAGTTCTTTCCCTCATATCAATTTGAACTGCTGCGCAGTTTTGGGTTGAAATCCAGCTGTGAGCATGTGGCCGACAGGTGCAGTGGCGCAACGTCACCCTGCCCGCTCGTGCCTCTCACCCGTATCTGCCGTCATGAAACTGTTGCGTCCTAACGCTACACGCCTGTCACCCGAACGATAGGTGGAATCATATGACGAATGCTGCCCCCAAAACCGGCTTCAGCAAAAACACCAAGCTCAAAAGCGCACTTCTCCAGCACAAGCCGATATCGACCAGCGGCTTTTCGGAACGGCTGTTCGGCATGCTGTTTTCCGGCCTCGTCTATCCACAGATCTGGGAAGACCCAGAGGTCGACATGCAAGCCATGGAACTGCGCGAAGGCCATAGCATCGTCACCATCGGTTCTGGCGGCTGTAATGCATTGGCCTATCTGTCGCGCAGCCCAAAAAGCATCGATGTCGTTGATCTCAACCCGCACCACATTGCGCTGAACCGCCTGAAGCTTGCAGCTTTTCGTCACCTGCCGAGCCATAGCGACGTGGTGCGCCAATTCGGAAAAGCCGATATCGCCACCAACAGCCACGGCTATGATCGCTTCATCGCTCCAAACCTCGACCCGCAGACGCGCGCTTACTGGTCTAAGCGAACCATCGCAGGACGCCGTCGCATCTCGGTCTTTGATCGCAACATCTACCGCACCGGCCTACTCGGACGCTTTATCGGTGCAGGTCATATCCTGGCGCGCCTTCACGGAGTGAAGCTCAACGACTTGGCGAATGCCCGTTCTGTCGAAGAGCAGCGTCAATTCTTCGATCAAAAGGTCGCCCCGCTCTTCGACAAGCCGATGGTGCGCTGGCTTACCAGACGCAAGAGCTCACTCTTTGGTCTTGGCATTCCACCTAAGCAATATGACGAACTTGCCAGCCTTTCAGACGGCAATACCATAGCGCCGGTGTTGCGCAGACGCCTGGAAAAGCTCGCATGTGATTTTCCACTGAAAGACAATTACTTCGCCTGGCAGGCTTTCGCCCGTCGCTACCCGGACGCAGGCGAAGGGGCGCTACCGGATTATCTGAAGGCGGATTATTATGACGCCATTCGTCGAAATACCGATCGCGTCAGCGTCCACCACGCTACCTTCACGGAGCTTTTGGCTTCGAAACCCGCCTCATCGGTAGATCGTTACGTGCTGCTGGACGCGCAGGACTGGATGAGCGACGTGCAGATCAACGACTTGTGGGCGCAGATCAGCCGCACGGCGACAGCCGATGCCCGAGTGATCTTCCGCACAGCGGCAGAAAAAAGTGTCATCGAAGGCCGTCTTTCATCCGATATTCGTGCACAATGGTCCTATCTCGAAGACCGCTCACTGGAGCTCAACGCAAAAGACCGCTCAGCCATCTATGGCGGCTTTCATATCTATCAGAGGGCGTCAGCATGAAGAGCATCGGAGACAGCGTGGGGCTTGCTGACGTTCAGCATGCAACCCTCATGGACAGGATGTACCGCCACCAGCGGCACATCTATGACATCACACGCAAATACTATCTCCTCGGCCGTGACAGAACCATCGAGCGCCTGGATGTGCCCCATGGCGGAAGCCTCCTGGAAGTCGGCTGCGGCACTGGCCGAAATCTTCTCCTCGCAGCCCGCCACTTTCCGCTCGCCAAGCTCTATGGCCTGGATATCTCCTCCGAAATGCTTGCGACTGCGGCGGAAAACTTTTCGGGAAAGACGGCGCGTCCCACCTTGCGTGTGTCCGACGCCACCACGTTCCGCCTTTCAGAATTTGGCCGCAACGATGGTTTCGATCGGATCATGATCTCCTACGCAATCTCGATGATCCCGGAATGGGAGAAGGCCATCGAACGCGCCCTCCTCTCGCTCGCGCCTGGCGGATCCTTGCACATCGTCGATTTCGGCCAGCAGGAACAGCTGCCGGTCTGGTTCCGCTCACTGCTTCAGGCATGGCTGACGAAGTTTCACGTCACCCCCAGGGCCAATCTGCGCTTTGTGCTGGAAACGCTTGCCGGAAGGCACAATGCTCGACTGGAATTCGAGCCGATTGCACGTGGCTACGCCTGGAGGGCGGTGCTGACCACGCCCAACAGCTGACTGACGTTTTCAGGATGATTTTATCGCGCGGACTCTTGTCATAACCGCTTGTTTACCCTGTTATGGTAAACGAGGATTAACGATATGCGCTTTCGAACCGAAGGCCGTCATCGGCGCGACATCATTTAACTGGGAACATCATGCGGCGGCTCATTCCGGCTCTTCTTGGCACCTTGCTGCTTGTCAGCGGCTGCACCTCCACCAGCTATGATTTTCTGGAAACCGCATCCGTTGCGAGACCGAAATTCAAGGATAGCGATCCGCATGATTTTGGCCGCAAATCGCCACATGGTCATGAGGTCCACGGCATCGACATCTCCAAATGGAATGGCGAGATCGACTGGGCGACGGTGCGCAAATCCGGCGTGTCCTTTGCCTTCATCAAGGCAACGGAAGGGACCGACCGCGTGGATTCCCGTTTTGACGACTACTGGCGCGGTGCCGCCGCCGCCGGTGTGCCGCACGCGCCCTACCACTTCTATTATTTTTGCGCCCCTGCGGAAGCGCAGGCTGAGTGGTTCATCCGCAACGTGCCGAAGGAATCGATGAAGCTGCCGCCGGTTCTCGATGTGGAGTGGAACCCTGCCTCGCCGACCTGCAAGACCCGCCCTTCGCCGGACGTCGTACGCGCCGAAATTCAGCGCTTTCTCACCCGCATCGAAAATTACTACGGCAAGCGTCCGATCATCTACACCAGCGTCGATTTTCACCGCGACAATCTCGTCGGTCAGTTCAAGGATTACCGTTTCTGGGTGCGCTCGGTTGCCGCACACCCATCGGAAATCTATCCGGACCGCCAATGGGCCTTCTGGCAATATACCGGCACGGGCGTCATTCCCGGCATCAGCACGCCGACAGATATCAACGTCTTTGCTGGAAGCGAAAAGAACTGGCGCACATGGGTCGCCTCGGCGTCCAACACTCGCAGTTGAGGGCGACCAATCCTTCAAACTGGGAAGTTTTGCCAAGCCTCTCGTCGTGAAGCGGCTTGATACACTCGCGCCGCAGCCTTTTAACTTGATTTTTCCGCCGAGAAGGGCAGATGTGCTGCGAAATAATCGCAGGGCTTGAGGAAACCTAAGCCCTGCTATTGTCTTTCACGATGTCGCCCATGCTTCTGCCACAAAGGGCATGAAACCAGTGGGCCAATCGCACATTGAGGAATTCCGATGTTCAGCTTCCCGCAACGCAGCCTGGTAGTCGCTGCCACGCTCTTCGCCCTGTCCTGCGGCACCGCTCTTGCCGTAACCCCAACTGTCTCTGCCGATGATCCGAAACAGGTTGCCTGCGGTGGCGATCTGGCCACCTTTCTGAAAGGCGTGAAAGACGAGGCCGTGGCCAAGGGTGTTCCTGCAGAGGCCGTCGACAAGGCACTGGCAGGTGCGCAGATCGACCAGAAGGTCCTGGCGCGCGACCGCGCCCAGGGCGTTTTCCGCCAGACCTTCCTCGAGTTCTCGCAGCGCACCGTCAGCCAGGGCCGCCTGGACATGGGCCGCAAGAAGATTCAGGAATATTCCTCCATCTTCAAGCGTGCCGAAGACGAGTTCGGCGTACCAGCCGGTGTCATTGCCGCCTTCTGGGCTATGGAAACCGATTTCGGCGCCGTGCAGGGCGATTTCAACACGCGCAACGCTCTTGTGACGCTCTCGCATGATTGCCGCCGTCCGGAGCTCTTCCGACCACAGCTGATCGCGCTCACCGAAATGGTCCAGCATGGCGATCTAGACCCTGCGACCAACACCGGTGCATGGGCCGGCGAAATCGGCCAGGTGCAGATGCTGCCGAAGGACATTATTGCATTCGGCGTCGATGGTGATGGCGATGGCCACGTCAACGTCAAGGGCAGTGCGCCGGACGCCATCCTGACGGCTGCAAAGTTCATTCAGCATCTCGGCTTCAAGAAGGGTGAGCCCTGGATTCAGGAAGTGTCGGTGCCGGAAAACCTGCCATGGGAAAAATCCGGCCTCGGCGGGACGATGACCGCTGGTGAATGGTTCAACCTCGGGGTCACGCCGCGCGACGGCGACAAGAAGTTCGCAAATCTCCAGGCAGCGCTCATCATGCCGCAGGGCCGCAAGGGACCGACCTTCCTCACCTACCCGAACTTCAACATCTATCTCGAGTGGAACCAGTCGTTTATCTACACGACCTCTGCGGCCTATTTCGCCACACGTCTGATGGGCGCTCCGGTCTACAACAAAGGCAACCCGGATCCCGGCCTGAACGATGCCGAGATGAAGGAACTGCAGACGAAGCTGGATGCCAAGACACATGATGTCGGCAAGATCGATGGCATTCTTGGCTCCGGGACGCGCATCGCCGTTCAGCGCGAACAGCAGCGTCTGGGCCTGCCTGCCGATGGCTGGCCGACCCGCGAGCTTCTCGACAAGCTCTAATGATCTGAGACGATCGGATTCGATGAAAATGGCCGGGGGAAACCTCGGCCATTTACTTTTTTACGGTCAGAATAACGAAATCTTCACCGTGTAATATAAGTTGTTTTTCAATGGATTGCTGCCGCAATTTCACCCATAAGCGGCCTGTTTGGTGTGCAGTGCATCATAAAAAGCGCTTTTCAAAAGACACAAAACGGTCATAATGCTTACTGTCAACGAACAGGAGGCAGAGCATGGGACTTACAAATTCTCTTAATGCCTTGGCAGTCGGCGTGGCGTTTGCGTTTGTCGGATTGATGCTTTTCATCTGACGACACGTTGGGGTTTAGGACGCCCGGCCGCAAGTTGATCCTCATAAGCCATTAAAAAAGCGCAGGTTTTGGTACCTGCGCTTTTTTTATGCCGAATGACTGCGGTTCCATCAGGCAGCAGATCTGCGTGCTGGACGGAAGCCGACATTCTCCAGAACCGCATTCACCAGAGGCGCGCGGTTCATGGTGTAGAGATGAAATTCGTTAACGCCGCGGCGGCGCAGGTCTTGGATCTGCTCGGCGGCGACATCGGCGGCAACGTTGGCGCGGCCTGCCGGATCATCGTCATAACCAGCAAAGCGCTCGTCGAGAAAGGCTGGAATGCTGGTGCCGCAGCGACCGGCAAAACGCTTCAACTGCGTGAGGTTCTGGATTGGCATGATGCCCGGCACGACCGGTATTTTGATACCGGCTTTGGTGACGCGCTCCATGTAACGCTCGAAGATATCATTGTCGAAGAAGAATTGTGTCAGCGCCCGCGTTGCGCCGTTATCCGCCTTGAGCTTCAGCATCTCGATATCGACGGAGTTGCTTTCGCTCTCCGGATGCTTTTCCGGATAGGAGGACACCGAAATCTCGAAGTCGCCCAGTTCCTTCAGGCCGCGCACCAGGGCAGCGGCGTTCTCGTAGCCTTCCGGGTGCGGCCTGTAGGCCGTACCGATTCCCGTCGCAGGATCGCCTCGAAGCGCAACGAAATGCTTGACGCCCACATTGCGCAGCTCTTCCACAACCTCATGTGTCTCGCGCTTGCTGGCATCCACGCAGGTCAGGTGCGATGCCGTCGACAAGCCTGCCACCGAGATCATCCGGCGCACTGCTTCCAGCGTCGGCGCCTTGGTGGTGCCCCCTGCCCCATAGGTCACGGACACGAAGTCCGGGTTCCAGCGGGACAGTTCTTCCACCGTCTCCCAAAGCTGCACATCCATATCGGGGCTCTTCGGCGGGAAGAACTCGAAGGAAAGCTTGAAGTCGCTGGAAGGGTTGCGGTCGATTTCAGTCTTGGTCATATCATGCCCTCCCGGCGGAAACGAATTGAGCCTCTGCCGATTGATCCCCGGCAATCAGCAGGCGCGGGTCGCGTGCAACCCAGATGGTGACGTCCAGCGACTGGGCGGATGCCTTGCCGGAATGCAAGTCCATCGACTTTTCCGGCGAGAGACCGGCCTTCTTCAGCCACTCTTCCATGGTCTGGTTCGAAAATCCCAGGCGGACATGCGCGTGCTCTTCCCGCAGATATTCCAGAGAATGCGGCGCCAGATCGATGATCACCAGACGGCCATTGGGGCGCAGCATGCGCGCCGCCTCGGCAATCGCCATTTCCGGATGATCGAGGAAGTGCAGAACCTGATGGACGACAACCAGATCGAAATCCTGGCCTTCCAAGGGCAGATTGAGAATATCACCATGGCGCACAGACGCGTGGGAGACACCCGCCTTATCCAGATTGGAGCGCGCGACGGCCAGCATGTCACGGCTGGCGTCGATGCCGATGGCACGACGATAGATGCCGCTCAGCAGCTGCAGAATACGGCCAGTCCCCGTTCCCAGATCGAGCATCGAGTCGACCGGCGTGGTGCCGATCAACTTCAAAAGTGCCGCGTCCACGGCCTCATCGCTGACATGCAGACGTCGAAGCTCGTCCCACGCAGAGGCATTGCGGCTGAAATATTCCTGCGCGCGAGCGGCGCGCACGCGTTTGACCGCGGCGAGGCGCTCGTTGTCGCGCGCAAGAACCGCATCGGCGGAGGATGCGAGTGATAACAACTGCTTCACGAGCTCGGCTGACTTGCCATCCTGCTTCAAACGGAAGTAAGCCCAGGCACCTTCCTGATAGCGGTCAATCAGATCTTCTTCTGCAAGAAGCTTGAGGTGACGCGAAATGCGCGGCTGCGACTGACCAAGGATTTCGGTGAGATCTGTCACCGTCAAGTCACCGGCAGAGAGCAGCGCGAGGAGACGAAAGCGCGTAGGCTCTCCCGCCGCCTTCAATAGATCCACCAGATTATCCAGTCCAAGCGCCAAAGCCGCAACCTCACCCAATCAACATATAAAGATATCTTTATACGATTGAGTCAGAGATGCAAGACAGGACTTTGATCCGGACAAGAAAAGCACCACGAAAAGCCGGAGCGAAGCCGACCTGTCAGGAAGACGGTCGGCACGATAATCCAGCCGCGGTCGATCCGACTACACGATCCGTGACTTGCCACCCCCACGCGATTTCCAAAAAACTCTATTGACCTCAACTATACTTGAGGTCCTACCAACACGGCGTTCCAAAAACAGCCTCAATGCAGGCTTTGACAAGGAGTACGCTCGTGATTTCACTCAAAGGTCTCTACGAAACCCATTTGACCGTATCGAACCTTCATCGATCCATAGATTTCTACCGCGATGTTGTGGGATTGGAGCTGGCCCACACCATTCCGGAACGGAATGTCGCCTTCTTCTGGATCGCAGGTCGCGAGACCTCCATGCTTGGCCTGTGGTCCATACACAGTTCTCCGTTGCGCAGTCGGTTGCACATCGCTTTTCAGACCAGCCTTGAGCAACTGCTCGAAGCATCCGAGTACCTGCGTTCAAAAACCATCATCCCCCGCGACGGTGCAGGATCGGAGATCGAAGAGCCGATCGTCTTTCCATGGATGCCCGCAGCCAGCGTCTACTTCGACGACCCCGATGGTCATTCTCTTGAGTATATCGCGCTCTTGCCGGATCAGCCTCGGACAGACATCCCTGGAACGCTGACATTCTCCGAGTGGAAGCAACTGACTGCCGATCATTCCTGAAGCAGAGACTACTCCAGAAAAAAGAGAGGCGGAATCATCTCCCGCCTCTCTCGCCTCATAGATTTTGAACCGCTTTTTCGAACTCGGCTCAGAAAACTCAGCGTGTCAGGCGCTTGTAAGCCTGGCTGCCCGGGTTCAGCGCATCGGGACCAAGACGGCGGATCTTGTCCTGTTCGTAATCTTCGAAGTTGCCTTCGAACCATTCCACATGGCCATCGCCTTCGAAGGCGAGGATGTGTGTGGCCAGACGGTCGAGGAACATGCGATCGTGGCTGATGATAATGGCGCAGCCGGCAAATGCTTCAAGCGCGCTTTCGAGCGCACCCAGCGTTTCGGTATCGAGGTCGTTGGTCGGTTCGTCGAGGAGAAGAACGTTGCCGCCGGCCTTCAGCATCTTGGCCAGGTGAACGCGGTTGCGCTGACCACCGGAAAGATTGCCGACCTTCTGCTGCTGATCGCCGCCCTTGAAGTTGAAGGCGCCGCAATAGGCTCTGCTGTTCATGTCGAACTTGCCGAGCTTGATGACTTCTGCACCGCCCGAAATTTCTTCCCAGACGGTCTTGTCGGCATCGAGCGCGTCGCGGCTCTGGTCGACATAGCCGAGATGAACCGTTTCACCGACGCGGATCGAACCGGCATCCGGCTTTTCCTGACCGGTGATCATCTTGAAGAGCGTCGACTTACCGGCACCGTTGGGACCAATGATGCCGACGATGCCGCCTGGCGGCAGCTTGATCGACAGGTCGTTGATCAGCGTGCGGCCTTCGAAGCCTTTCTTGATCCCTTCAAGCTCGATAACAACCTGTCCGAGACGTTCTGAGACAGGAATGATGATCTGCGCGTCACCGGGACGGATGTTCTCGGCCGCATCAACCAGCTGTTCGTAAGCCTTGATACGCGCCTTGGACTTTGCCTGACGAGCCTTGGGGCTCGAAGCAATCCACTCCTGTTCGCGCGAGAGCGACTTCTGGCGACCGGCTTCTTCACGCGCTTCCTGCTGCATGCGCTTGGCCTTGGCCGTCAGATAGGCAGAGTAGTTGCCTTCGTAGGGAATGCCACGGCCACGATCAAGCTCGAGGATCCAGCCCGTGACGTTGTCGAGGAAGTAGCGATCGTGGGTGATCATCATGACGGCGCCGGGGTAATCGCGCAGGTGCTTTTCGAGCCAGGCGATCGTTTCAGCATCAAGGTGGTTGGTCGGTTCGTCGAGCAGCAGCAGGTCCGGCTGCGATAGCAGCAGACGGCAAAGCGCAATACGACGACGCTCACCACCCGAAAGCACTGTGACATCGGCATCCTTCGGCGGGCAGCGCAGCGCTTCCATCGCCATTTCGACCTGCTGTTCCAGATCCCAGAGGTTCTGGCTGTCGATGATATCCTGAAGCTTGGCGCCTTCGTCGGCGGTCTCGTCGGAATAGTTCATCATCAGTTCGTTGTAGCGGTCGAGAACGGCCTGCTTGTCGGCGACACCCTCCATGACGTTCTCGAAAGCGTTCTTGTTGGGATCGAGCTTCGGCTCCTGCTCCAGATAGCCGACAGTCGCACCTTCTGCGAGCCAGGCTTCACCGGTGAATTCCTTGTCCTGACCGGCGATGATGCGCAGAACCGTGGACTTACCGGCGCCGTTCGGACCAAGAATACCGATCTTGGCATCAGGGTAGAAGGAGAGGTTCACGTTCTCGAGAATCTTCTTCGCGCCATAGGACTTGTTCAGCCCGGACATGTGATAGATGAATTGGCGTGCCATTGTAGCGAATGCTCCGCGTCGGATTTGAAAATTCGGATTGGGAAATTTGCCGCTATGTAAGGTAAATGGGGCTGAGGAGCAACCTCTTGGCCAATAATAAGCAAGTGGAACAGCGCATGGGCGACGATCTGATGTTCGGCAAAATCGAGCGGCTGGAGAGCCCTTCCGGCGCCACACTCGCCTATCGTCATGAGGCTGCCAGAAGCGAACCGCGCGGCGTCCTGATGATCTTGCACGGGCTTGTGGACCATGCCGGGCGATACAGGCACTTTGCCGATTTCATGGCCAGCCACGGTTTCCAGGTCTATGCGCATGACCATCGCGGCCACGGCCGCACGCGCTCTGCGGACGCCCCCGTCGGACGCTTCGCTCCCAAGGATGGACTTTACAAGGTCGTAGAGGATGTCATCGCCATGCGAGATCTCATAGCGAAACGTCATCCTGGCCTACCGGTTATCCTCTTCGGTCACTCCATGGGCGGGTTGATTGCGCTCAACACTGCCGTAAGCCACCCGGACCGTTTCGACGCTCTCTCCATCTGGAACTCCAATTTCAACACCGGCGTGATGGGTCGCCTCGCGCAAGCGGTGCTGCGCATCGAAAAAATGCTGAAGGGCTCGGACGTGCCAAGCGCCGTTCTGCCGCAGGCCACCTTTCGCATCTGGAACGCGCGTATGCCGGAGAAGCGCACAACTGCCGACTGGCTGAGCCATGACAAAGCAGCTGTCGATGCCTATGTGGGCGACCCGCTCTGTCAGTTCGAAGCCAGTGTTTCGCTGTGGCAGGATGTCTTCGAGATGTCTTATCGCGGCCCGAAGCTGATGGAGCGCCTACCCAAACAACTTCCCGTCCTCCTCGTTAGTGGTGACGAGGATGCCGCCACCAATAACGGGCGGGAAATCCACTGGCTGGCGGAGAGGTTTCGCAACGCCGGTTTCTCGGATGTTGAGAACACGATCTATAAGGGCATGCGCCACGAAACACTGAACGAGATCGGCTGGGAAAAGCCTGCAGCGGATTTCGCGGCCTGGGCTGCGAGAACGGCGGACGGAAAGAAAAGTGACGTTGCCCAAACGGAATAAACCCATGAGATAAATTCACATGCGCGCTTTCACCCACCCGTTTATAAGGCTGGGGAAAGCGCAAGGTAACTCATGGTCGAACCATCATCGTCGAAAGAGCCGCCCCTCAAGGGCATCCGTGTCATCGAACTCGCCCGGGTTCTGGCAGGCCCATGGGCGGGCCAGATGCTGGCCGATATGGGCGCCGATGTCATCAAGGTTGAAAGCCCGGATGGTGGCGACGATACGCGCGCCTGGGGACCGCCCTTTGTCGAGAGCAAGGATGGCGACAATCTTTCGGCCGCCTATTACCATTCGACAAATCGTGGCAAGCGCTCCATCACTGTCGACCTGAAGACTGAGGAAGGCCGCCAGACCGTGCGGCGTCTGGTTAAGACCGCCGATGTGGTGATCGAGAATTTCAAGCGCGGCGGGCTGGAGAAATACGGCCTCGATTACCAGAGCCTGCGCGCCCTGAATCCGAAGCTCATCTACTGCTCCATCACCGGTTTCGGCCAGACTGGCCCCTATGCGGATTTTGCCGGTTACGATTACATCGTTCAAGGCATGTCCGGCTTCATGTCGATTACCGGTGAGCCGGACGGCCAGCCGATGAAGGCAGGCGTTGCCGTTGCCGATATCTTTACCGGCATCTATTCCGTGACAGCGATCCAAGCGGCGCTCATCCACACGCTCCGCACTGGAGAGGGTCAGCACATCGATATGGCACTTCTGGATGTGCAGTCCGCCGTGCTGGCCAACCAGAACATGAACTACCTGATCTCCGGCAGGCCACCCGTCAGGCTCGGCAATGCCCATCCGAACATCTCACCCTATGAGGTGGTGCCGACAGCCGATGGTTTCCTGATCCTCGCCGTTGGCAATGACGGTCAGTTCAAGCGACTCTGCAAGATCCTCGGTGTCGATGCGATCGCTGAAGACGAGCGTTATGCGACCAACAAGGCACGCGTTGCGCACAAGCTGGAGGTCCGCCAGATCGTTTCCACAGAGACGCTCAAATGGATGAAGCGCGATTTGCTGACGGCTTGCGAAAGCAACGCAGTTCCAGCAGGTCCGATCAACTCCATCGAAGAAATGTTTGCCGATCCACAAGTTCAGGCACGCGGTCTTCGTATAGACCTGGAAGCCGCGGATGGAACGGTCATCCCTGGCGTTCGCACGCCCATCGTGCTCTCTGAAACGCCACTACGCTACAACCGTCCAAGCCCGCGCCTTGGAGAACATCAGGCCGAAGTTCTGGCCGAACTGGACGATATCGAAAGGAACATCGCGCAATGACGACTTTGGGAAAGAGAACCGGCGGCCAACTGATCGTTGAAGCGCTGAAGGCCAATGGCGTGTCGCGCGTCTCCTGCGTGCCCGGGGAAAGCTATCTGGCGGTTCTCGATGCGCTTTATGAAAGCGGCATCGAAACCGTCGTCTGCCGCCAGGAAGGTGGTGCCGCGATGATGGCTGACACCTGGGGCCGACTGACGGGAGAGCCAGGCATCTGTATGGTCACACGCGGCCCGGGCGCAACCAATGCCTCCGCCGGTCTACATGTCGCAAGACAGGATTCAATTCCGATGATCCTGTTCATCGGCCAGGTGCAGCGTGATGCCCGCGAGCGCGAAGCCTTCCAGGAAGTCGAGTATCGCCGCGCCTTCACCGAATTTGCCAAATGGGTTGGCGAGATCGACGATGCCCGCCGTATTCCCGAATTCGTGACCCGTGCCTTCGCCGTCGCCACATCCGGCCGCCCCGGCCCCGTGGTGCTGACACTGCCGGAAGATATGCTGGTGGAAGAGGTCGAAGCCCCCGAAGCCAAAGCCTACACGCCAGTGGAGAACCATCCCGGCCCCAGGCAGATGGCGAAGTTCACAGACCTGCTCGCAAACGCCAAGCGTCCGATGTTCATCCTCGGCGGCACGCGCTGGTCGGAAGAGGCCGTTGCGTCCTTCAAGAATTTTGCTGAAAGCCTGAAGGTGCCAGTCGGCTGCTCCTTCCGCCGCCAGATGCTCTTCGATCACACGAGTTCCTCTTATGCAGGCGATGTCGGCATCGGCATCAATCCGGCGCTATCGAAGGAGATCAAGGAGTCCGATCTCATCGTGCTTGTCGGCGCCCGCATGTCGGAAATGCCGTCCTCCGGCTACACCATGCTGGACATCCCCTACCCGTCGCAGACGCTGGTGCACGTTTTCCCAGAGGCCGAGGAGCTTGGCCGCATCTATCGCCCGGATCTCGCCATCTGCGCCGCGCCAGAGAACTTCGTCGAAGCTCTGGCAGAGCTCAAAATGGATGCAAACCCAGCCTGGGCAGAACGCACCTCTGCCATGCACGAGGCCTATCTGAAATGGTCCACACCACCCCAGACCGGTCCCGGCAACGTGCAGATGGGGCCGATCATGGACTGGATCGAGGCCAATGTGTCGGAAGACGCAATCTTCACCAATGGCGCCGGCAACTACGCCACATGGGTCCACCGCTTCCACCGTTTCCGCCGCTTCAACACACAAGCCGCGCCCACGTCCGGCTCCATGGGTTATGGCCTGCCGGCAGCCGTTGCGGCCAAGCATCTCTTCCCCGAGCGTGAAGTCATCTGCTTTGCCGGTGATGGCTGCTTTATGATGCACGGCCAGGAATTCATTACAGCCGTACGCTACGGCCTGCCGATCATCACGGTCCTCGTCAACAACGGCACCTATGGCACGATCCGCATGCACCAGGAACGGGAATATCCCGGCCGCGTCAGCGCCACCGATCTCGTCAATCCGGACTTCGTCGCCTATGCCCAAGCCTTCGGCGGCCATGGGGAGTTGGTGGAAAAGACCGAAGACTTTGGTCCTGCCTTCGAGCGCGCACGCGCCAGCGGCAAAGCGGCCATAATCGAGATCAAGCTTGACGCAGAAGCGATCACCCCTGCCCGCACGCTGACGCAGATCAGGAACAAGAGCTGAGGTAGTAGATCTTCCTGTCTTCCCTCATCCCTGTCTCCGTGGCAGAGATCAGGCTGAAGCGCTTGCGCGCAACCAAGGTGATTTGTCGGCCCAATATCCTTGGGCTGCCTTGGTCACCTTGAAAAGCCGGAATGAAGGAACGACAAGCCGCCATGCACAACAGCAAAATCCCGGTCATCACACCCCGCAATGCCAAGATCGAAGCTTCGGCTGGTGCGCCATTCGAAGCCATCCGGGTGGCACGCGATGTGCTGCTGACATCCCGAACCTGCGGTCTGGCAACTCTCGATCCCGCAAGCGGCTACCCCTACAATACCGCCACCAACATCGCCGTCGAGCCGGATGGAACACCCTTCTTCTTCGCAGCCCGCCTGGCGCTTCATGCGCGCAACATCGAGGCCGATCCCCGCATCTCGCTGGTGCTGGCTCCCTTCAACAAGGGCGACGCCCTTACCTTGCCCCGTCTGACATTGGTCGGCCGGGCGGAACTTATGAGCGACGCGGAAACACCACTCGCCAAGGCGCGCTATATCGCACGCTACCCAAAGGCCAAGCTCTACCTCGGTTTGCCGGACACCCAGCTTTACCGGATGAGAATCGACGGTGTCCAGATCAATGGCGGCCCTGCGCGCAACGCCAACAACATCACCGCCGACGACCTGCGCACGAATCTGAGCGGCGCAGACAGTTTGATCGCTGCGGTTGACGACGAGATTTCCCGCATCAACGCAATCAAGGGCGAAGCCTCACGGCTCGCCGTCATGGCCGGTAGGAAGCCCGGGGCATGGAACGTCACCTCGATCGATCCTGACGGCGTCAATCTGGCCTCGTCACAGGATCTGGCAAGACTGTGGTTTGCCGAGCGGGTCACCGACTTGAATCAACTTGCCAAGGCACTGACTCAATCTGCGAAGTGATCGCGGTAAGCGATTCGAACGGAAAGAGAATTGGCCGTTCTCGCACATAATCTCCGTCCAACGAAAAAGCCGGCCCAATGGACCGGCTTTCAAAACATCTATCGCCTGACGATCAGATTGCGGCGGTGACGATGAATTCGACCTTGTAGTCCGGCGTCGCGAGCGCTGCTTCGCTGGTGGCGCGGGCTGGCGGGTTTGCCGGGTCGATCCAGCCTTCCCAGACGGCGTTCATCTCACCGAAGGTGGACATGTCGGAAAGGTAGATGATCGTCTGCAGGATCTTCGACTTGTCGGAGCCGGCCAGAGCCAGCAGGCGATCGACTTCAGCCAGCGCGGACTTGCTCTGCTCGGTCACGGAGGTGCCTTCGCCGACCTGACCTGCGAGGTAGACGGTGTTGCCGTGAACGACCGCGCCGCTCATGCGCTTGCCGGGTTCGATGCGCTTGATGCTCATAGTAAAACTCCTGTTTGGTAGGCTTTGGATAAGAGGTGCGGGATCAGCCCCGCAGATGATGGGTCTTTTCGTAGATGGCAGTGGAGCGTGCGCCGGAGCGGCAATAGCCAAGCATGGGGCGCTGCAATTCATCCAGCGCATCCACCATGCCGGCCACGGCATCGGGATCGACGCCAAAGCGGCCGACCGGCACATGCATGATGGTGAGGCCAAGCTCTTCAGCACGTTCGGCGATATCGGCAAAACGCGGCTGGCCTTCTTCCTCGTCATCCGGGCGGTGGCATACGATGGATTTGAAGCCAAGCGCTTTCACCTCGTCGAGATCGGCCACGCTGATCTGTCCGGTAACGGAGTAATCGTCATCGATGCGTCTGATATCCATCTTCTATCCTCCGAGGGTAACGGCTTCGTAGCGCTCCAGGACCGCCATTTCACGAATTCCGCCTCCGATGTAAGGGGTTGAGCCGGATGCGTCAATGACAGGCCTTTCCAATTAAACAGCGGTTTAAAGAATAGAAAAGCGCAAACCATAGGTGCGGCTTTCACCCGGCTGCAGCATGTTGAACTCGCCCTCACGCTCCAACTCAGCCCGGTCGACCCACCGGTGCGAAACAGGCTCTATGCCAAGCACATTGGCGGGGCTCTTCTGGTTTCGCCACATCTGCAGATAGGGCAATGTGTCGGTGCGAAAAGAAACCTTGAGGGTGCGACCGCCAATCGACGCAATTGGCCCAAGTGTCAGCGATGACCAGCCGTTTTCCGCCTGCGCGGGGACACAAAAGACGCTGCCGGGCTCCTCGCCGAAACGCCAGCCAAAGCCGCCACCTTCAAAGGATGCGCTCTCCAGCCGCACGGCGTCGTCGAAGAGCTTCGCAGCGACGTTCACGTGATACATGAGGAAGGTAGGACGGGTGTGATCACTGGTATTGGTCACGCGGTCCTCTAGGCTTACCTCTCCGGTCGCACCATCGATTCGCCAAATCCGTTCCAGCAGCGCCGTGCCGCCGTCAGCCAGCCCGACCGGAACCCGCGCCGCAGCTTCGGCATTACCGTCGGTCAGAGACCATCGGGTGATCTCCGCAGTATGAGAGGAGAAAGAGCCATGCAACGGGTATTTCCGTCCACTCGCATCGCCTGCAATCGGTTGGGGATGGCGAATATGATCAGGACCGCAGGTGAACAAGAACCCCTCAAGCGAGTGATCGATTCTCGGATCGCCGTCATCCGGAATGGCGCGCTCGGGTGCGATATTCACACCATCGACGATGCAAGGGCCGATATCAAGCATGGATGTGTCGTCGAGAAAGATGGACGGCGACTTTCCGGCTTTGAATTCTTTCATCAGCGGCTCCTCCCAGGCATGTCTGCGGCACACTCGACCAGGGTTTTCCTGCGAGAATGCGAAAATTCCGTGACGCAATTGACGCATCGCTCACGCAAAAGCTATCGCAGCCGCGTAAAATTAAGATTGCATTAACCGCGAATTCACCTTTTTCACAATAGGGTCAAGATTACCGTGTGTTTATTGGGACTAACCCAAGGGATCGCAAGAACGTGAAACTTTTTCTTAACGCCGTGTTCTGTCTCGCAGTCGCAGCGTCGCCGGTGCTTGCACCGTCGAACGCGTCCGCACAACAGCGCTATGTCACTCAGGACCAGGGCGTTCTGGTCGCACCCGACGGCACCGTTCTGGATTATCTGCCGAACCCGAACGATGTGGTCATCAGCCGTGACCGCATGGGTCGCACCGTTTATTACGATCGCTACGGCAATCTCGTCGGCACGCAGATGCCCGGCGGCGCTCAGCAACAGCCGCAGGCGCCGCGTGATCCCTATCAGGCACAGCGCGACCCCTATTATAGCGAGCCGGACACCTACTACCCACCGCCACCCGGTCGTTATCGCGAGCCGGAGCAGCCACGGCGGAGCTATGGGTACCAGGAAAATCAACGCTATCAGGGCCAAGGCCAGTACCGCGACTATCGCGAGTTTCGCAATGATGGCAACAGCGACGGGGTCTACACCGGCTCCGTCGAGCCGCGCCGTGGTGATGTCGAAAGCGGTCCTTTGAGCCAGCCCATGCCGGGTGAAAGCACCACCGCTGCCGTGCCCCAGCCAGACCATCTGATCGAACGAAACCAGCCTGTCACCGCACCGGTCAATCGTTCGCGCCAGGAGATCGTCGCCCTTCAAGTCTTTCTAGACCGCGAAGGCATCTCTCCCGGTGTGATCGATGGCAAGATGGGCGACAACGTCAACAAGGCAATTGCGGCTTGGCAGGAGATGACCGGCGAAAGGCTGGATCCCAACAATACCGACGACATTCTGGAGCGCCTGCGCAACAGCGGCGGTCTGGCGATCGTGGATTACACGATTACAGCAGCCGATGCAGCGGGCCCTTACGTCGCCTCTATTCCAGACGACTACGCCGCCAAGGCCGCTCTCCCCGCCATGTCCTACACGTCCACGACGGAAGCCCTGGCCGAGCGCTTCCACATGGATGAGACCTATTTGAAGGAACTCAACCCCGGCGTCGATTTCACCGTTCCTGGCACCATCATCAAGGTTGCAAACCCCGGTGAACCGAAGAAGGGCCAAGTTGCCCGCATCGTAGCGCATAAGGGTATCAAACAGGTCTTTGCCTATGACGAAAGCGGCACGCTGATCGCTGCCTATCCGGCGACCATCGGTTCTTCAGACACGCCCTCGCCAAGCGGCACACATACGGTTGAGCGCATCGCGCTGAACCCGGGCTATACCTATAATCCGAAGATCAACTTCCAGCAGGGCCAGAACACTCAGATCCTACAAATCCCGCCAGGCCCGAACGGCCCAGTCGGAACAGTCTGGATTGCGCTCTCCAAGCCGACCTACGGCATCCATGGAACGCCAGAGCCCTCCAAGATCGGCAAGACCAACAGCCATGGCTGTATCCGCCTGACCAACTGGGATGCAACGGAATTGGCGAAGATGGTCCGCCCCGGCGTCGTGGTAGAATTCGCGGAGTAAACTCCAACCTCTGAAAACAGAAATCCCCGGCCTCTGACCGGGGATTTTTTTGTTTCTAGACCACTGCCGCGCCTATGAGAAGCCGATCGAAGAAGTGGAGGAGGCAGGTTCTCCTCAGCCCAGTCTCACCGCCCGCCTCTCTCCTCTGCGTTCTGTTAGAAAGAAACCAAGCGCCATGACCGGCAGTGCAAAACCCAGCCATGAGGCCGCCGTCCACTGCCCACGGGAATAGGCCCAGCCACCAAGAGCCGATCCGACCGCGCCACCCATAAAGAAGGTTGCCATGAAGACGCCGTTGAGGCGGCTGCGGAACTCTGCGCCGAGCGCAAAGATGGCACGCTGGCTCAGCACCAGATTGGTGGTGACAGCAAAGTCCAGGATGATGGCGGCGATAACGAGGAGCGCTAGAGACAGATGCGACCCTTCCGGTGCGATATGCGTAACGAGAAAGGAGATCGCAGCCGCGCTGAGCGCAAAGAGCGTCGCGCCCCACGTCCAGCCTCGATCCGCCACACGTCCGGCTATGGGAGCCGCGATGGCACCGGCTGCTCCTGCCAGCGCGAAGAGCGCGATTTGCCCTTGCGATAGCTGGAAAGCGGGACCGCTCAGATAAAGAGGCGTGGTCGTCCAGAACAGACTGAAGGCCCCGAACATGGCTGCCTGATAGCCTGAGCGCCGCTGCAGAACGGGCGTCGTGCGAGCAAGTTCTGCCATTGAAGCCAGCAGAGCGCGATAGGGCAGCTTGGCATCAGGCATGCGCCGCGGCAGTTGACGGTAGAGCACAGTCGCCAGAATACCCATCGCCACAGCGGAAACAAGGAAAACACCGCGCCAGGAGACGAACTCCGACAGGATGCTGGAGGCCGGGCGCGCCAGCATGATGCCAACCATCAACCCGCTCATGACATTTCCGACAACACGGCCGCGAATTGCGGCTGGTGTCATGTGTGCCGCAAAGGGAACGATCATCTGAACCGCTACAGAGCTGACACCAACAAGAAACATAGCAAACAGAAAAGGACCGGCATGTGGCGCGAGCGCCGCCGAAATCAGAGCCAGAACCGCCGTGGCAACAGTACCGACAATGAGCTTGCGATTTTCAACGAGATCGCCGAGCGGTACGACGAAAAGAAGTCCTAGCCCATAGCCGATCTGAGTAAGCGTCACGATCAGCCCGGTCGCGGCCGACGAAAGGCCCAGTTCAGGGCCGATCACACCTGCTAGCGGCTGTGCGTAATAAATGTTCGCTGCCACGAGCCCGCAGGCGCTCGCCAGCAAAAATATCATCGCGGAAGACATCGTCTCTTCCGTCGGTTCATCCGTGTCGATAGCTTTCAACGCCATAACGTCACTCCAAATTAGAAAACATTCGTTTCCGAAATAAGCAAAAAGATCAATCGAAAATGCGCATGGCGGCATCAACGACCGAAGACATTTCCTCCCGTGTGGGGGCGGTCTTGCCGACAACCCGCATTCCGTACAGCAGACAAAGCGCCGTTTTCGCAAGGACATCACAATCCGCTGTGTTTGTGATAGAGCCGTCTGCCTGCCCTGCTTGGACAAGGCGGGCCAGTATATTTTCACGCACCTTGATCGCGCTTCGAACGACGCGAGCTACATCCTCATCCAGCGACGCGAGATCGGCCACGGCACCGACGATCAGACAGCCTTGCTCACCAGATGATCCCGCCGAGTTTCCCGCGTAGAACTCCATGGCAGCCCGCAGCTTCTCGCGGCCATTTTCGCCGGCCTGGACCCTTGCCTCGAACCGCTTCGTCTGCACAAGCTTGTAGCGCTCGATGGCAGCGATATAGATATCCTTCTTGTCCTTGAAGGCCTTGTAGAGGCTGCCCTGCGTCAGCTCCATCGCCCCCGTCAGATCGCCGACGGAGGTGGCGTGGAAGCCGCGCTCTGCGAACACGCCAATGGCCCTGTCGATAGCGGCATCGACATCGAATTCACGCGGACGTCCGCGCTGGCGCTGTGATGGGAATGAGGAAGCAATTTCTGTCATGAAAGGAGATATAGGAAATGATCGTTTCCAAATCAAGCGTAATTTTTGGATGGCACGCCGCGGCTTGATGAGGAGCGCTCGATCTGACGTTTGTAAACCGGCCAGTTATGATCGCTAACGACCAGGCATGAGGCGATCCCTAATTGGCGTAGGGATCGCAAGAATCCATGACGTCGAGGATATAAAGATCAGGCTGCTTTGCGACCGAACCTGAAATCCCGTCCAGAACGAACCACGCGCGCGGGAAGAAGGGTCAGCACCTCGGATGCAAAGAGCCGGACATTCTCCAGTGCCTTGTCGACGTTGCTGACCTTCTGACAGTCGAGTGCTGCAATCGTGCCGCCATGATCGAAGATATCGCGGAAGGCCGCGCGTTCGGCAATCGGCGTATTGAGAACGCGGACATTGCGCTTTTCCAGCAGCATCTTGACCTGAAGCAGAGCGCGGGTGCTGACCATCGCGTTCACACGCGTCAGCACGACGGAATGGTCGATCTTCCTGCCCATCTTCATGTCGAGAAATGCGAGGTGATCCATGACTTCCGCAGCGCCACGCGCATCCATGGCCGAACCCTGCACGGGAATGAGAACGTGGTCGGAAATCCCGAGCGCCATCGTCAAGAGCGGGCTCTTGGTGCCGGGAAGATCTATGAGGAAACAGTCCGTATTGGAGCGGTTCTCGCGAATATGACCTTCCAGGGACGCCATGGTCACGTTGGAAATGACGCTGAGATTGTTGATCGAGCCGGAGAGCTCGAACCAATGCGAAATCCAAAGCTGCGGATCGGCATCGAGAACCGTGACGCGGTGACCGGTACGGGCAAGTTCCGTTGCCAGCAGAAGAACTGCTGTCGTCTTGCCTGCCCCACCCTTGGTATTGGCGAATGTAATGACTGTCATAGCGACCCCGAAATGTCAGAGCCTAGGAAGTGCGATGCTCTGGAATGCACCGAAGCATGGTGCTTGGGAGAGTGTTAACCAATATGGTTAACAAATTGGAAACACCGGCGGAATGGCGCCTCGGTGCGGCACCGCTCCTCCGTTCAGGGGCACTGTGGATTGCCCCAATCAGTCGCCGCGCCTCGCGGCCTCGATCTTTGCCACATCGATCTTTTTCATTGTCATCATTGCCGCGAATGCCCGTTTGGCTTCACCGCCGCCAGCAGCCAGCGCGTCCGTGAGACTGCGCGGCGTTATCTGCCAGGAGATGCCCCATTTGTCCTTACACCAGCCACATTCGCTTTCCTGACCGCCATTACCGACGATGGCGTTCCAGTAGCGGTCGGTTTCCTCCTGGTCGTCGGTTGATATCTGAAAGGAAAAAGCTTCGCTGTGCTTGAAGGTCGGTCCACCATTCAGGCCAATGCAGGGTATTCCGGCAACGGTGAACTCCACCACCAGAACGTCACCCTGGCTGCCACTCGGATAATCTCCGGGCGCCCGGGTGATGGCGCCTACCGCGCTGTTTGGAAAGGTCTGCGCATAAAACCGCGCCGCGGCCTCGGCGTCTTTGTCGTACCAGATACAGATCCTGTTCTTGTTCATGATCCTTCCTCCCATGGAAATAAGGATCATAACGCGTTTATCAGTACGTAGCGATATTCAGGTCTCTACCGAAGGCTGGCGGCGGGACGCGTGAAGCCCCGCCTCTATCGGTCAGAAGCAGTCCTCGAACAACGCCTTGGTGTTCTCAAGCGTCATTTCGATCGGGTTGCCTCCGCAGCTCGGATCCTTGATCGCTTCCGCCGTCAGCTCGTCGATGCGATCCGGCTTGATACCCATGGCTGTCAGGTTCTCCGGCACGCCGAGTTCCTTGCGAAGCTCCAGCACGTAGTCGTAAAAGCCGTCGAACCCGCCGGCGATCCCGAGGTACGCTGCCGCACGCGCGATCTTGTCCTCGATCGCAGGCCGGTTGAAGCGCAGCACGGCGGGCATCACCACCGCATTGGTCATGCCGTGATGGGTGTTGTAGACCGCACCGATCGGATGCGAGAGCGAGTGAATGGCGCCAAGCCCCTTCTGGAAGGAGACCGCGCCCATCGCCGCAGCCGCCATCATGTTGGTGCGCGCTTCGATATCGGTTCCGTCCTTAAAGGCGCGTGGCAGGAATTCCTTGATCAGCCGCATGCCTTCCAGCGCAATACCCTGGCTCATTGGGTGAAAGAAGGGCGAGGAATAAGCTTCCAGGCAGTGGGCAAACGCATCCATGCCGGTGCCAGCGGTGATCGCCTTCGGCATGCCGACGGTCAGTTCCGGATCGCAGATGACGACGCCCGGCAGAAATTTCGGGTGGAAGATGATCTTCTTCACATGGGTCTTTGAATTGGTGATGACGCTGGCGCGCCCCACCTCAGACCCCGTTCCGGCAGTCGTCGGCACGGCGACGATTGGTGCAATCGCATCCGAATTGGCGCGCGTCCACCAGTCGCCGATATCCTCGAAATCCCATACGGGACGCGTCTGCCCCGCCATGAAGGCAACCGCCTTGCCGAGATCCAGGCCCGAGCCGCCACCAAAGGCGACGACGCCATCATGACCGCCATCCTTGAACGCCTTCACACCGGCTTCGAGGTTGATCTCGTTCGGGTTCGGATCGACGTCGGAGAAGATCGCGCGTCCAAGACCCGCCTCATCAAGGATATCCAGCGCATGACCGGTGATCGCCATGCCGGCAAGGCCGCGATCCGTCACAAGAAGCGGCTTCTTGATGCCAAGTGTCGTGCAGGCATCCGCCAGTTCCTTGATGCGGCCCCGTCCGAGCTTGATCGGGGTCGGATAGCTCCAGTTTGCGACGATATTCATTTCGTGACTTTCTTCAGATGGTATGATTTCGGACGTGTCAGGTTCTGGAAGCCGATAACAGAGAGCGAGCCGCCGCGCCCGGTTTCCTTGACGCCGGTCCAGCAGAGTGCGGGATCGAGGTAATCCGCACGGTTCATGAAGACGGTACCCGTTTCGATCTCGCGCCCAATCCGGCCCGCACGCTCGGGATCCTGCGTCCAGAGCGATGCGGTGAGACCGTATTTGCTGTCATTCATCAGCTTTATGGCTTCATCGTCATTCTTCACTTTCATGATGCCGACGGCAGGACCAAAGGTCTCTTCCGTCATGAACTCCATGGAGTGATCGACGTCGATGAGGATTTGCGGCGCGACATAGGCGCTCTCGCCATCATCGGCGGGGAACAGCTTCGGATCGACCAGCGCCTTGGCACCCTTGGCCATCGCGTCGGCCACCTGCTGGCGCACGACCTTGGCAAAACGCTTGTTGGCCATTGGCCCAAGCGTCGTTTCCTGCTCTAGTGGATTGCCAAGCTTGTAGTTGGAGACCCAGGCGACCGACTTTTCGACGAAGGCATCGAACAGCGCTTCGTTGACATAGATGCGCTCGATACCGCAGCAGCACTGGCCGGAATTGTAGGTCGCGCCATCCATCAGCGTATCGACCGCCGCGTCTAGATCGGCATCGTCCATGACGTAGCCTGGGTCCTTGCCGCCAAGCTCCAGACCAAGTCCGGTAAAGGTGCCTGCCGCCGCCCGCTCGATCGCGCGCCCGCCTTCCACCGATCCGGTGAAATTTACGAAGTTGAAAAACCCTTCGGCGATCAGCGCAGACGTCGTCTGATGATCGAGGAACAGATTGATGAACACATCGTCCGGCACACCGGCCTCGACAAAGGCACGCACCATCCGCTCGCCGACGAGAAGCGTCTGCGCCGCATGTTTGATCACCACTGTGTTGCCCGCCATCAGGGCCGGCGCAATCGTGTTGATCGCCGTCATATAGGGGTAGTTCCACGGCGCGATAACGAAGACGACGCCATGGGCTTCGCGCTCGATACGGCGTTGAAAGTTGCCACTATCCTCGATGACGAGCGGGGCAAGCGCGTCTGCCGCAATCGAGGCGACGTAGTTGGAGCGCTCGTTGAAACCCTTGAACTCGCCACCATAGCGCACGGGACGGCCCATCATATGGGCGAGTTCCGGCACCACCTCGTCCACCATCTCGTTAAGTCGTGCGACGCCCTTCAGAACCAGTTGAACGCGTTCCTCCAAAGGACGATGCGCCCACGTTTTTTGCGCAGCCCGCGCCTTCAACACGGCGCTACGCGCCGCATCCAGCGACATCGCCTCCCGTTCGGCATAAACCGAGCCGTCGATCGGCGAGATATTCTGGATCATGACCATGATATGTTCCTAGCCTGTTATGCTCTTTCGAAACCGCGCGCGACTTCCCAGTCGGTTACGCGGCGATCATATTCTTCCTGCTCCCACTTTGCGGCACGCACATAGTGGTCGATCACGTCGTCCCCGAAAGCCCCGCGCAGCATGGCGGAACCGTTCAGGTGATCCGTGGCGTCGCGAAGCGTTTTCGGGATTTCTCGAACTTCCTTTCCGCCATAGGCGTCGCCGACGAATTGCGGCTCAAGTTCCATCTTCTTTTCGATGCCGTCAATGCCGGCCGCAAGCAGCGCTGCCATGGCAAGATGCGGGTTGAGATCGGAGCCGCCCACACGGCACTCGATGCGGATGCCCTTGGTGGCATCGCCGCACAGACGGTACCCCGCCGTGCGGTTGTCCATGCTCCAGACCGCTTTGGTCGGTGCGAATGTGCCTGCCATGTAGCGCTTGTAGGAGTTGATGTAAGGCGCGAGGAAATAGGTGATCTCGCTGGCATGCGCCAGAAGCCCTGCCACATAGTGCTTCATCATCTGCGACATGCCATACTCGGCGTCCTTGTCGAAGAATTTCGGCGTCTTACCATCCAGGCTCCAGAGCGACTGATGGATGTGCGAGGAACTGCCAGCGGCACTGTAATTCCATTTGGCGAGGAAGGTCACGGCCTTGCCTTTGGACCAGGCGATTTCCTTGGTGGCGTTCTTGATGATGGCATGGCGGTCGGCCATGGTCAGCGCGTCCGCATAGCGCACATTGATTTCTTCCTGGCCGGCGGAGGCCTCACCCTTGGTGTTCTCCACCGGGATGCCCGCACCCTGCAACCCGTTGCGAATGGCGCGCATCACCTCCTCTTCCTTGGTGGTCTGGAAGATATGGTAATCCTCGTTATAGGCGCTCGCTGGATTAAGGTTGCGATACCCGCTGGCGCGTGCCGATTCGAAGCTTTGGTCGAAGAGGAAGAATTCCAGTTCGCTTGCCATGTAAGCCTTCAGACCCATGGCCTCAAGCCGCGCCACCTGGCGCTTCAGCATGGCGCGCGGCGAATGCGGCACCTCCGCATGGGTGTGATGATCATAGGCATCGCACAGAACGAGCGCGGTCCCTTCCAGCCAGGGCACGCGGCGCAAGGTCGCCATATCCGGCTTCAGCGTATAATCGCCATAGCCTTTCTCCCAACTTGTGGATTTATAACCTGAGACGGTTTCCATCTCCATGTCGGTGGCGAGCAGATAGTTGCAGCTATGCGTTTCCTCATGCGCGCTCTCGACAAAGAACTGCGCCTGAAACCGCTTGCCCATCAGGCGACCCTGCATATCCACGAGGCATGCCAGAACCGTATCGATCCGCCCTTCGGCGACATCCTTCTTCAGCTCGTCGAATGTGTAGGTCGTCATGATGTGGTTGTTCCCTTTTTTCGTGTTTGGCAGCGGGCGGCCACGAAGGAGCCGCCCTGCGATATTTGGACCGTCACGCCTTCACAGGAGAGACGTTGCGCGCAACCTGCTTCTGCTCCATCGCAAACTCTTCCTCCGGAGAGAGAATGAGACGATGGCGACCGATCATCGCGAAATAGGCGATTGCAACGGCAAACCAGATCGCAACCCAAAGTACACCTTTGGTGAAGTTCGGATCCTGCACCTGATAAAGCAATGTCACGACTGCGATGATGATGGTGAGCACCGCACCCGGCACCCCAAGCGGCGAGCGGAAAGGCCGCTCGATATGTGGGAGGTTCTTGCGTAGCAGTATGAAGGAGATCGCCTGCATGATGTAGGAGAACATCGCGCCGAATACCGCCATGTTCAGCAACACGCTACCGATGATGCTGCCGCCCTGCTCCGCACCGAGCGCGAACCAGATGATCATCATGACACTTAAACCCACAATCGCACCCGTCAGCATGGCGACATGCGGCGTTTTGAACTTGGAATGGGTGATGGAGAGTGCGGTCGGGAAGTAGCCCGCACGCGAGAGCGAATAAATTTGCCGCCCCTGTGCGTAAAGGATTGTGTGGAAACTGGCGATAAGACCAGTCAGCGCCACGAGGCCTAAAAGAACCACGCCGCTGTCACCATAGACCGCCTTGAAACCATCCAGCAGAGGCTCGAGCGCCGAACTGAGATGGAACGTCCCAACACCCGGAAGCGAAGGGTTGAGCAGCACGATCATGAACGCGGAAATCATCAACGTGATGATGCCGAGAATGATGCCCTTGGGCATGTCGCGCTTCGGATCGACCGATTCTTCCGCTGCGAGCGGCAACTGCTCGATGGCGAGGAACAGCCAGACGGCAAAGGGAAGTGTCGCGAGAACGCCGGAAATACCAAAGGGGAAGAAGGAGCCATTGCCCTCCGGCAGTTCGACAGCCTTGCCATCCGGCCCGACACCGATATTCAGCGCCCAGCGCGAGAAGTCGATATTGGGAATGGCGCTGATCCAGAAGAACACCAGAACACCGAGCGAAATCAGCGTGATGACCAGCGTGACCTTGAAGGACAACTCAAGCCCGAACACGTTGAGGCTAAGGAAGATGATGTAAAACAGCACCCACAATAGAGGCGAATAGGCCGGATCGAGACCGAGGATTGAGTTCACATAAGCCGTGATAAAGGTGACGATGACGGCAGGGGTCAGAACATACTCAACGTTCTCACAAAGCCCGGTGATAAAACCACCCCATGGCCCCATAGCCGTTCGCGCGAACGAATAGGCCGCCCCGGTATGCGGCAGCGCCGGGCTCATTTCCGCGATGGAAAAAGTAAGCCCCAGATACATGATGGCGATGATGATACCCGCCACCAGCATACCGCCCCAGCCGCCGGTGGCAAAGCCGAAGTTCCAGCCGGAAAAATGCCCGGAAATGACCGCGCCGACGCCGAGCGCCCACAGCGACCAGACGCCCGCATAACGCGAAAGTCCACGTTTCTCGAAATAGGATGCGTCCGCCTTCTTATAGCTGACGCCGGATGATGAACTGTCCATGCCTTGTCTCTCCTGATCAAGAAAAAAGCAGGCAGTCAGCCGGATTGGCCGATTTTGCCCCAGTTTCGGCTGGCAGGGCTTTCCCACCAACCGCATGCATCTGCTGTTCCCTATCCCGTCTGGCTCGCGCCTTTATCGGCGTTCTGGACCACACGGCACATCGTTCTTCGGCAGGAAAACCTGCCGCCGTTCAAGTCTAGTCTCCTATGCTGGCAAGCGCTCTTTCGAGGCTTTCACTCAAATAGTCGGCTGCCGCACGTTGCCCCGCTTCGTCGGCGATCAGATCGTTGCGAACCTCGATCATCACATTCAGCAACCCGTCCGGCAGCGCGTGCAGGCGAAGCGTATGGGTTACGCCGTCTTCCGGCCCATAGGGCTGGTTGCGCTCTACCTTGAAAGAGGATCTGTCTCGATCGACCAGCATCGCATCGGCAAGGCGCGAGTCCCTGTCATGCAGAATGCCGATTTCCACCTCGCGTACCCGCCCGTGATAAATCGGCGTGAAACTATGGATCGTAACGACGACACTCTCGATACCGAGGATCTTGCGCCTTTCCACTAGACTGGAAACGGCTTCATGAAAAGGCACGTAAAGCGCGGCAGTGCGAAGAAACCGCTCTGACTCATCCAGATCGGCATTGCCGGGAATGTCGTAAATCTCACTCGTTACCGGCATCGCGGATGCCGACTCCGGCGGACGGTTGCAGTCATAGATCAGTCGCGAAAACCGCTGAAACACCAGCGCCGCATCGAGCTTTTCAGACATAAAGCGCGCCACTGAAAGCGCACCGGGGTCCCAGGCAATATGGCTCGAGAGAACATCCTCGGTAAGACCGAGATCCCCGTAGCGGGCGGGAAGCGTGTTCGAGGCATGCTCACAGACGAGCAGCACAGCGCTGTTCCCCGTTTCGTTTTCCACCGCGACTGCGTCACCTTCGTCGGCATGGAAAAATTGCGAACGAACCGTCATGGTCGTACCCCACTGGTTTTGCCGTTCCCCAACGACGCGAAGAGAATTCTTCACATATCCCAAAGTGTCAAATGGATTTTTGAAATTTTCTCTTCATTTTTCCGATTGACTCCGGCGCAGCGGCGTATCTTAATCTTGCGCAAAACCCGGTGAGAAAACCGGAAAAGGGGAAAAATTTGAGCAACACGTCGTCTGCGACGGTGTCGGAGGTCATCCAGACCCACTATGAGGATTTGACGCGCGCCGAACGACAGCTCGCCGAAAGTCTGCTGGCGAACTATCCGGTGTCGGGTCTCGGCAGCATCACCACCGTTGCAGAAAATGCAGGCGTTTCCACTCCCACAGTGGCGCGCATGGTGCAAAAGCTTGGCTACAAGGGTTACCCCGAATTTCAGGCAAGCCTCCACCAGGAGCTGGAAGCCACCATTTCTAACCCGATTGCCAAGCATGACAGATGGGCAAGCAACGCGCCTGGCTTGCATATCCTGAACCGCTTCGCCGCTGCCATCACCAACAATCTGCGCGACACGCTAAGCGATCTGGACACGGCCGATTTCGACAATGCGGCCGCACTGCTCTCGGACAGAAAGCGCGGCATCTATTTCGTCGGTGGGCGCATCACTGGTGCGATTGCGGAATATTTCTTCACCCATATGCAGGTCATCCGCCCGAAGACGGCACTGATGTCATCCAACTCCAGCTCCTGGCCGCAATACATGCTGAACATGAGCGCAGGTGATGTGCTGGTGATCTTCGATATCCGTCGCTACGAACAGGACATGGTGACGCTCGCCCAAGTGGCGCATGACAACAATGTCAGCATTCTGCTTTTCACCGATCAATGGACCTCGCCCGTATCACGCTTTGCCAAGCACACCTTCCGTGTGCGCATTGAAGCGCCATCCGCTTGGGACAGCTCGGTCGTGACCCTCTTCGTCGTCGAGGCCTTGATCGAAGCGGTGCAAAGCAATGGATGGGATGAAACCCGTCAGCGCATGAACGCGCTCGAAGGCCTTTTCGAACAGACACGCCTGTTCAGAAAACCAGATCGACGGTGAGACGCCAGCGATCGAAGCACATAAAGGGATGAGAGGGAGAAGACGCAAGTAGAACGACAAATGTCGCAAACATTGCAACATGACAAAAAAGTGACGTAAACATGGCAAGGAGGCCCAAACGGGGCTAGCGTGACCGCAATAAGCACCCTTACAAACGTCACATAACATTCATGCAAGCCACGTACAGCGTCCGCCGACGCATGAGACACGTAGAGGAGAACAAAAGTGATCTCAAATAGCCGCCGACTGCTTTCGCTTACCACCGCAATCGTGCTTGCCACCACGGCAATCGCCACGGCAGCACCGAGCGAAGAACTCATCGCAGCTGCCAAGAAAGAAGGCATGCTGACGACCATCGCCCTGCCGCACGACTGGTGTGGATACGGCGACGTCATCGCCTCCTTCAAGGCCAAGTACCCTGAAATCCAGGTCAATGAGCTGAATCCTGATGCCGGTTCGGCTGACGAGATCGAAGCCATCAAGGCCAACAAGGACAACAAGGGCCCGCAGGCACCGGACGTGATCGACGTCGGTCTGGCATTCGGCCCACAGGCCAAGAAGGACGGTCTTCTCCAGCCTTACAAGGTCTCCACCTGGGACGAAATTCCAGACAACGTCAAGGACGCCGAAGGCTACTGGTACGGCGACTATTACGGCGTCATGTCCTTCTTCGTGAACAAGGACCTTGTGACGAATTCTCCCAAAGACTGGGCCGATCTGCTGAAGCCGGAATATGCCGGTCAGGTCGCACTTGCTGGTGACCCGCGCGCCTCCAACCAGGCGATCCTCGGCGTTCTCGCCGCTGGTCTGTCCACAGGCGCGAAAGATGGCAAGGAAGCTGGTGAAGCAGGCCTGAAGTACTTTGCAGACCTGAACAAGGCTGGCAACTTCGTGCCCGTTATCGGCAAGGCCGGAACGCTGGCACAGGGTGCAACGCCGATCGTGATTGCCTGGGACTACAACGCTCTCGGCTGGGCAAAGACGCTGAACGGTAACCCACCGACAGAAGTCGTTGTTCCTGAAAAGGGCGTTCTGGCTGGCGTCTACGTGCAGGGCATCTCCGCTTACGCCCCGCACCCGAATGCCGCGAAACTGTGGATGGAGCACCTCTATTCGGACGACGGTCAGCTCGGCTGGCTGAAGGGCTTCTGCCATCCGATCCGCTTCAATGCCATGGCCAAGGCGAACAAGATCCCGAAGGACCTTCTCGACGCCCTGCCGCCACCGGCAGCCTATGAAAAGGCAACCTTCCCGACGCTCGAAGATGTCGATGCCAACAAGGCAGCCGTCACCGGCGGTTGGGACAAGGTCGTCGGCGCCAACGTCAAGTAAGACGTAACAACGAACAGCCGCCCCGATCTCGAAAGTCCGGAGCGGCTGGCTGCACATAAAAAATGAGACCGCGATGATCGCGGCAATGGGGACAGAATGTCATCAGCAGATACTGGCACAGCCCTGCCGGTTAAACGGCGTTACCGGCCGAAGCTCGAATGGCTCGGCATTTTGCCATTCGCCATTTTTGTCCTGCTTTTCTTGATCATGCCGACAATGAAGATCGTCATCGGCGCATTTCAAGGCCCGGACGGCAGCTTCACCTTTGACAATATTATCGGGCTCTTCACACCCTCAATCCTTGCCGCTTACTGGATATCGATCAAGATCAGCGTTGCCTCCGCAGCCCTTGGCTGTCTGATCGGTTTTGCCGTGGCCTCCGCAGTCGTGCTTGGCGGCTTGCCGCAGAAAATCCGTGCGCCGCTTTTGACCTTCTCGGGCGTTGCGTCCCAATTCGCCGGTGTGCCGCTGGCCTTCGCCTTCATTGCCACGCTTGGCCCCGTCGGCCTCGTCACGCTGTTTCTGAAGACCCAGCTCGGCATCGATCTGCGCGTCCTCGGCTTCAACATTCTGTCTTTCTGGGGCCTGACGATCACCTATCTGTTCTTCCAGATCCCGCTGATGATCCTCATTATCACCCCAGCGCTCGACGGCCTGAAGCGCGAGTGGCGCGAAGCCGCCGAAATTCTCGGCGCAAGCGGCTGGCAATATTGGCGCATGGTCGCCTTCCCAATTCTTTTGCCATCGATCCTTGGCACCTTCTCGCTCCTCTTCGCCAACGCCTTCGGCGCTGTCGCAACCGCGATTGCGCTCACCGGCTCCTCGCTCAGCATCGTGCCGATCCTGCTCTTCGCCCAGATCCGCGGTGACGTTCTCGGCAATGCCAATCTTGGCTATGCGCTGGCCTTCGGCATGATCGTCGTAACCTGTATCGCCAACACACTCTATATCTGGATGCGCACGCGCAGCGAGAGGTGGCTGAAATGAAGCGAATTTTCGCCTGGGGCGCCCTCCTCTTCGGTATCCTCTATTTCGCCCTGCCGCTGATCGGCATGACCAACTTCTCGCTGAAGATGCGGCGTGGTGTCTATTCTTTCGATGCCTATACCGTAGTGTTGAGCGACCCGCGCTTTCAGGAAACCTTCACCTATTCCGTGGTCATGGCGCTCGTCACCATCGTCTTCGGCGTAGTGTTGGTGGTGCCGACAGCCTATTGGGTGCGGCTGAAACTGCCCACACTGCGCCCCGTGATCGAGTTCATCACACTGCTGCCGCTTGTCATTCCGGCCATCGTCATCGTCTTCGGCTATATCCGCCTTTACAACACCTCAAGCTGGCTGCCGTTGACGGGTACGACAACGGGCACCAACCTGCTCCTGATGTTTGGTTACACCACGCTGGCTCTGCCTTACATGTACCGTGCCGTCGACACCGGCCTTCGCACCATCGATATCGGCACGCTGACGGAAGCGGCGCAAAGCCTTGGCGCTGGCTGGACGACCATTCTTGCCCGCATCATCCTCCCGAACGTCCTTGTCGCCGTCCTATCTGGCGCTTTCCTGACCTTTGCCATCGTCATCGGTGAGTTCACCATGGCAGCGCTTTTGAACCGACCGGCCTTCGGCCCCTACATGCAGCTTCTCGGCGCGAACCGTGCTTACGAGCCTGCTGCCCTTGCCGTGATTTCATTCGGCATCACCTGGGGTTGCCTCGGTCTCATCCAACTCGTCTCCCGCTACCAGAAGGGCGCGCCTCCAAAGGCCTGAAGGATTTCTACATGAGCTTTCTGACACTCACGCACATCAAAAAGTCCTTCGGTCCGATTCAGGTCGTGCATGACTTTAATATGGCCATCGAGAAGGGCGAGTTCGTCTCTTTCCTCGGCCCCTCAGGCTGCGGCAAGACGACCGTGTTGCGCATGATCGCAGGCTTCGAAACGCCGAGCGATGGCGCAATCGTCATCAACGGCAAGGACCAGACGACACTTCGTCCCAACCAGCGCAACATCGGCATGGTGTTCCAGGCTTACGCGCTGTTTCCGAACATGAATGTCCGCGAAAACGTTGCCTTCGGCCTCAAGGTCGCAGGCAAGCCGAAGGCTGAAATCGACGAACGCGTCAAGGAAATGCTGGCGCTGATTCATCTGGAGCACTTGGCAGACCGCTATCCCTACCAGATGTCGGGCGGCCAGCAACAGCGCGTGGCACTTGCACGCGCGCTGGCACCCAAGCCGGAAGTGCTGCTCCTCGACGAGCCACTTTCTGCGCTTGACGCCAAGATCCGCGTGTCGCTGCGTGAAGAAATCCGCCAGATCCAGCGCAAGCTTGGCATCACCACAATCTTTGTCACGCATGACCAGGAAGAGGCCCTGTCGATTTCGGATCGTATCGTGGTGATGAATGCCGGTCGCGCCGATCAGATTGGCTCGCCTTTCGAGATTTACAACAGTCCGGCCACGCGCTTCGTCGCCTCCTTCGTCGGCACGTTGAACCTCATCGACGCCACCGTTGTCGATGCAGCAACAAGCACAATTCTGATCGGTGATCAGAAGGTCTCGCTGAAAAAGCCGCTTGCCAAAGCCAACGGCGAAAAGGTCACAGTTGCACTTCGCCCTGAAGCTGGATCGCTGGCCGAAAGCGCCAAGGGCGATGTCGCCATTTCCGGCATTGTGACCTCCAGCCACTTCCTCGGCTCGGTCATCCGCACTCGTCTCGATGTCGGCGGCAGCGTGCTTTCGTTCGACATGTTCAACGATCCCGGCACGGCACAGCCTGCCATCGGCGAGCGCGTCACCTTACACTTTGCATCAGAAGATTTGATGATTGTAGCAGAGTAGCGCACTGTTTCGAGTCCGGAAAACCGGGTAACTCCGCTCCAACTCAGGAGGCACCTATGCGCGCATTATTCTACGAACGGTTTGGCGAAGCACCGAAAATCTCGAACTTGCCGGACCCGGAGCCGACACCGGGCGGCGTGGTCATCTCGGTGAAGGCGACCGGCCTTTGCCGCAGCGACTGGCACGGCTGGATGGGCCATGACAGCGACATCCACCTGCCCCATGTGCCGGGTCACGAATTCGCCGGCGTGATTTCTGCGGTTGGCAAGAATGTCATGCGTTTCAAGGTGGGTGACCGCGTCACCGTTCCCTTCGTTTCCGGCTGCGGCCACTGCCAGGAGTGCCGCTCTGGCAACCAGCAGGTCTGCGAAACGCAGTTCCAGCCGGGCTTCACCCATTGGGGCTCTTTTGCCGAATATGTCGCGATCGATTATGCCGACCAGAATCTGATCCATATGCCTGACGATATGAGCTTCGATACGGCAGCAAGCCTCGGTTGCCGCTTTGCCACTTCCTTCCGCGCTGTCGTCGACCAGGGTCGTCTGAAAGGCGGCGAATGGCTGGCGGTTCACGGGTGCGGCGGTGTCGGGCTCTCCGCCATCATGATTGGCGCAGGTCTTGGCGCGCAGATCGTCGCCATTGATATTGCCGATGACAAGCTGGCGCTGGCCAAGGAACTCGGCGCCACCGTCACCATCAACAGCCGCAACGTTGCCGACGTGATCGAAGCTGTCCGCGATGCGACCGGCGGCGGCGCGCATGTCTCCGTAGATGCGCTTGGCCACCCGCAAACCTGCTGCAACTCGATCAGTAACTTGCGCCGCCGTGGCCGCCACGTGCAGGTGGGCTTGATGCTCGCCGATCATTCCACGCCGCAAATCCCGATGGCGCGGGTGATTGCCCATGAACTGGAAATCTACGGCAGCCACGGTATGCAGGCCTGGCGCTATGACGACATGCTGGCGATGATCCGCACCGGCAAGCTCTCTCCGGAAAAGCTCATCGGCAAGCACATTTCTCTCTCCGATGCCGTCACCGCGCTACCCGCGATGGACAGCTTCAAGGATAGCGGCATCAGCATCATCAGCCGCTTCGAGTAACTCCCATGCAGATTGACGTTATCGACAGCATCAGCGATCCCAGCAAGGCAGAGCGCCCCAACGAGGATCGGCTGGCATGGAATGCCTCAAGCGCATTCGTCGTCGATGGCGCGACTGGCCTTGGCGAGTGGCAGTTCATGACGGAGTTTGGCTCGGATGCCGCATGGATTGCCGACTTCGCCGCCAAGCGTTTGATGAGCGAAGTCTCGCCCGGGGCGGATTTTACAGACATCATCCGCCGCATTTCCAAGGATGCCAGAACCATCTTCGAGGCCACGGCGGGCGATCAGCCGCGCTATGCCTGGCCGGTTGCCGCGCTCGCGGGTCTGCGCATCACGCCCAACGGGCTGCAATTCGCCGGCCTTGGCGATAGCGTCGTCTATATCCTTCATGATGACGGCCGGGAAGAAAACCTGATGGCCCTGCCCGACGCCTTCGAGCGTGAACAAGCAGCGGCACGCGCCCATATCGCTCGTCTGGGCGGCATCGGTGCGGCGGGCATGGCAACCAGCGACCCCAAAACGCTTGCCGATCTAAGGCGCAATCGCGAACGACAGAACACGGCAGATGGCACCGTCTGGTCCCTGAGTCTCGTTCCCGAAACGGCTGACCACATCGCGACCGCCGAGATCGAAATCTCAGGCGGCGCCACGGCTATCATCTGTTCTGATGGACTGGCAGATCTTGTGAGTCTTTATAGGAATTACACCTCTGGCTCCCTCATCCGCCGCGCCGTCACAGCCGGACTTGCAAGCCTCATCCGAGAGCTTCGCCAGTTGGAGCGGGATATTGATCCAAAGGGTCTAAAATACCCCCGGCTGAAACAGTCTGACGACACGACCGCCATTTTGTGCAGGATCACAAACGCATGACGCGCAAAATTGTGCAGCGGCCTTGCGGTCAAGACGTGCGGTAAGACAACAAAAGCCCAAAAGACAAATCTGAACGATCACCGTAAGCTTTAATAGACGCTGTGACATAAGCTGACAAAAGACTTGAATTAGCAGGCTCTTTAACGCATGGCACAGGGAACGATCCCTGAGAGAAGAAACCGCTCATGTCTCCCACCACGACCCCGGTTCCCGCCCGCGCGCTGAATGCGCAGGATTATAGAACGCTTGGCCTTTCCGCTCTCGGCGGCGCGCTGGAATTCTACGACTTCATCATCTTCGTCTTCTTCGCCACGGTGATCGGCCACCTCTTCTTCCCGCCGGATATGCCAGACTGGCTGGTGATGATCCAGACCTTCGGCATCTTCGCCGCCGGCTATCTTGTGCGCCCCATCGGCGGCATCATTCTCGCCCATTATGGAGACCGCTATGGCCGCAAACGCGTCTTCGCCTTCTCCATCCTGCTGATGGCACTCTCGACACTCGGCATGGCCCTTATGCCGACCTATGCAACGATTGGCGTCGCAGCGCCCATCCTGCTCATCGTCTTGCGCATGCTGCAAGGAGCGGCCATCGGCGGCGAGGTGCCGGGCGCCTGGACCTTTGTGTCTGAGCACGTGCCCTTTCGCTATGTCGGCCTTGCCTGCGGCCTGCTGACGTCTGGCCTGTCTTTCGGAATCATGCTGGGATCGCTCATCGCCTTTGCGATCAACACCATTTTCACGCCGGAAGCCGTGTCGGGCTATGCCTGGCGCATTCCCTTCCTCATCGGCGGCGTCTTTGGATTGATCGCGGTCTATCTGCGTCGTTGGCTGGAAGAAACGCCGATCTTCACGCAGATGAAGAACTCAAAAACGCTCTCGGACAAGCTGCCGCTCAGCCTCGTGCTGAAGAACCATATGCGCGGCGTCGTGGTCTCCGCGCTGCTCACCTGGGTGTTGTCCGCGGCCATCGTCGTCACGACGCTGATGACGGCCACCTTCCTGCAAAAGCTCTACGGCTACACGCCGACACAAGCGCTGGCCGGCACGAGCTTCGGCACCCTGTTCCTGATCTTCGGTGTCATCATCGCCGGCGCGCTGATCGACCGCATCGGCAGCGGCATTTTCTTCATGGGCGCCAGCATCTTCTTCGGCATCGCCACCTTCACCTTCTACAGCTATGCCGGAACATCGCTCAGCACCATGTTTGCGCTTTACGCGGTGATGGGCCTGTCGGTAGGCATGGCGGGTGCGGTGCCTTACGTGATGGTCCGCGCCTTCCCGGCCTCGGTTCGTTTCTCAGGCCTGTCCTTCGCCTACAACGTCTCCTACGCCGTCTTCGGCGGATTGACGCCGATTGCGGTGAGCACAGCGCTTGCGATCAACCCCATGGCGCATGCCTGGTATCTGGTGTTCATCGCCGGGCTCGCCTTCTTCATCGGACTTTATCTTCACCTGCGCGGCAGCGCGGTGGAGAGCCATGTGGGTGTGGAAGAGCTCGCGACGTTGCAGAAGCGATAATAACCGACTAAACGGGACTTGGCGCGCTCGCGCCATTCCCAATCGATCAGGCAGAGGCGGGCATCTTGAAGGCCGACCCGAACTTGTAGCCGATAAACGCTGCTACGAGAACGATGCCGATCATCCAAAACAGGGGCTCGCCTGGAAGCGCGATGCCATAGAAATCGACATGACTATCGAGCCCTGTTCCTCTCGCAATTGTGGCGTCAACCTGCTGAGGTGTGGGGCCGCCGTCGATAGGCTGCCCGTCAAATGTCGTGACGATATTGTATCCCGGCGACCCAGTGATCAGAAGGCCGATGCAGGCGAAAATGACCGTTGAAAAAAACGGGATAACCCAATTTCGAATAAAGCGCATGTATCTCCCCCAGGTTGAATCCAACAATAGGTCGGAAGCACGCAAAGGTCTAGGTAAACCTAATTAAACTGGAGCAAGAGCCTTCGGCGGCTCGAAATCCGGCGCAACCAGACCTCCGGAAATCAGAAGCTTCGCAGCATCCTCTGGCGACATGTCGAGCATGATGATCTTTTCTTTGGGGACAAACAGCAAAAAACCCGCCGTTGGTACCGGTGTTGGCGGCAGGAAGACCGCCACCATTTCCTGGCCTAACTCATTGAAGCGGTAGGCGAGCTCACCCTTGGCTTCGGATGCGACGAAGACCATGGCCCATGTGCCGGGTCCGGGAAATTCGATCATGCCGACGCGCTTGAAGGAATTGGAATGCTCCTTCAGCACCGATTCAAACAGCTGCTTGATGCTCTTGTAGATCGGCCGCACCAGCGGCATGCGGTTGAGGATAGATTCGCCGACACCGACGATCCATTTGCCGATCAGATTGTTGCCGAGAAAGCCGATGACGGTGATGCCTATGACGGCAATCAGCAGGCCGAAACCGGGAATGGCGACGTTGAAATATTCTTCCGGGTCGTAACGCGTCGGGATATACGGCTTCACCCAGCTATCGGCCCATTGCAGGAAGGTCCAGACCAGCCACATCGTGATCGTGACTGGCGCCAGAATGAGAACGCCGGTCAGAAAGCTGTTACGCAGGCGTGTCGCAAAAGAAATTCTGATTGGGTGATCCGTCATCAACTCACTGAATGTTGGAGCATCTCCAGCCGAAGCGTGATCGCTTTGGCGTCGGACAATGCGGTAAAACAGAGACCGAGAGCATTGAAGGTGGTCCCGTTATCACCGGAATGCTCTAGGCGATGTCACCGAAGAATGCCTGATGATAACGGACAATGCCGGACGGCGTTCCGCCCTGCAAGGGCAGGATCATGAAATATTCGTCATCAATGCCTTCGGCCTTCAGTCGCTCATCGTGGCAAAAACCGAAGCGACGGTAATAGGCGGGATCGCCCATGACGACGCACCCGCCGGCATTCAGTTCGCGCAATGCGTCGAGGCCGCGATGAACGAGCGCCGAACCTACACCCCGCCCCTGCCGTTCCGGCGACACGGAAAGCGGACCGAGGCCAAACCAGATGTCGCTGCTTGCAGAAAGTCCGACAGGCGAAAAGCCGATATGGCCAGTGATCGCCCCATTCTCCTCGGCCACAAGCGAAACAGCGAGCGCACCGGCCCGACGCAAGCGTTCGATGACGAGGTGCTCGTTATGGTCACTATAGGGAACATCCCGGAACGCCGCCTGCGTCACGACGCCGATTGCGTCGAGATCGCCGACCTGTTCCGAACGGATCATCATTCCACCGTGACCGACTTTGCCAGGTTGCGCGGCTGGTCCACATCCGTGCCCATGAAGACCGCTGTATGGTAGGCCAGCAGCTGGATCGGCAGCGAGAAGACCATCGGCGCGATGAGTTCATCGACGGTCGGCAGCACGATGGTCGCCATGGTTTCCAGCGACGAGGCCGCGGCCCCCTTCGCATCGGTGATGAAGATGATGCGCCCACCGCGGGCTGCCACCTCCTGCATGTTTGACACGGTCTTCTCGAAGAAGCGGTCATGCGGTGCAATGACGATGACCGGCATGTTCTCGTCGATCAGCGCAATCGGCCCATGCTTCAACTCGCCTGCCGCATAGCCTTCCGCGTGGATGTAGGAAATTTCCTTCAGCTTTAGCGCGCCTTCCAGCGCCAGCGGGAAGGAGGTGCCGCGACCGAGATAGAGCACATCCTTGAAACGCGAGAGATCGCGAGACAGGGTTTCGATCTGCGGCTGGATGGCGTTCAGCACTTCGCTCATGACGCGCGGCATCTCGATCAAATGACGCACCAGTTCGGTTTCCTGCGCCGCCGTCAGCGTGCCACGCGCTTTACCGGCAGCAATCGCCAGCGAGGCCAGCACGGCAAGCTGGCAGGTGAAGGCCTTGGTGGAAGCCACACCGATTTCAGGACCGGCCAGAATGGGGAAAATCGCGTCGGATTCGCGGGCGATGGTCGATTCACGCACATTGACGACCGCGCCGATCTTCAGATCGTTCTCCTTGCAATAACGCAGCGAGGCAAGCGTATCGGCTGTCTCGCCCGACTGGGAGATGAAGAGGGCTGCCTGTGTCGGCAAAAGCGGCATTTCGCGATAGCGGAATTCCGACGCCACATCGATTTCCACCGGCAGGCGTGCATAGCGCTCGAACCAGTATTTGCCGATCAGGCCGGAGAGATAGGCAGTGCCACAAGCGGAAATCGCAAGGCCGGTGAGCTTGGAAAAGTCGATGGCCGGATCGATATCCTTCACCCGCTTGTCGGCAAAATCGACATAGTGGCTGAGCGCGTGGGAAATGACCTCCGGCTGCTCGTAGATTTCCTTTTCCATGAAGTGGCGGTGGTTGCCCTTGTCCACCACATAGGCCGTCGCCTGCGAAATCTGGCGCTGACGCTGCACCGGGTCGCCGGAAAAATCGATGATTTCGGCACCGGATGCGGTGATGATGGCGCAATCGCCATCCACCAGATAGGTGATCTCATTGGTGAAGGGCGAAAGCGCAATCGCATCCGAACCGAGGAACATCTCGCCACGTCCATGACCGACGGCCAGCGGCGGGCCGGAGCGGGCCGACAGCAGCGTGCCCGGCTCGTCCTGGAACATCACCACCAGCGCAAAAGCACCAGTCACGCGGTTCAACATCGTCAGCATCGCATCGCGATGGGAAAGCCCTTCACGGGTATACTTGGCGAGCAGCTGCGCCACCACTTCCGTATCGGTCTGGGTGGTAAACGTCGCGCCCTCGGCCTTCAGCTCCTCACGCAGTTCCGAGAAATTCTCGATGATGCCGTTATGCACAACGGCAACGCCATCGACGAAGTGCGGATGGGCATTGGTTTCGTTCGGAACCCCATGCGTTGCCCAGCGGGTGTGGGCAATGCCGGTAATGCCGGGAAGCGGTTCTTCCGACAGCTTCTTCTCCAGATTGAAGAGCTTGCCCTCGGCGCGGCGGCGGTGCATCGCGCCATCATGGATCGTCGCAACGCCTGCGGAGTCATAGCCCCGATATTCCAGCCGCTTCAGCGCATCCACAAGGCGCTCCGCAACCGGTTGCGTTCCAACAATTCCGACGATACCGCACATACAGTTCTCCAAAGATTTTGGTGAGCATCCGTCGATCCGAAACCTGAGTCGGGTATCCATACGGATGCTTTTTCAATGGCGGAAGTCGTAGCGATTTCCGCAAAAACCGCAATCGCAACCGCGGTCACTTTCAATGTCTATTCGTTACCTTTGTCAGAAGGTTACGCCGGTTTCTTCTTGGCATCCTTGATCGCCTGGGCGCGGGCGCGAAGCACACTGGCGCGGCCTTCCTTCACCTCCTGGCGCGCACGGCCGAAGGCCAGCGCGTCGCCGGGAACGTCATCGGTAATCACGCTCCCAGAAGCAACATAGGCATCGTCGCCAATCGTCACGGGTGCCACGAGTGCTGAGTTGGAGCCGATAAAGGCATTCCTGCCAATCCGCGTTTCATGCTTGTTGATGCCGTCATAATTGCAAGTGATCGTGCCCGCACCGATATTGCTGCCAGCACCGATGAAGGCATCGCCGATATAGGTGAGGTGGTTGACCTTGGCGCCCTCGCCGATCTCGGCCTTCTTGATTTCGCAGAAATTGCCGACCTTGGCTTTCGCCGCCAGATTGGCGCCGGGACGTAACCGCGCATAGGGGCCAACTGTCGCACCAGCGCTGACATGAGCGCCTTCCAGATGCGAGAAGGCATGGATGACGGCACCCGATTCGATGGTGACTCCGGGTCCGATCACCACGTTGGGCTCGATCAACGCATCCTGGCCGATCTTGGTATCCCAGGAAAGAAACACGGTTTCCGGCGCAATCATCGAAACACCGTCGATCATGAACTGATGGCGCGCCCGCTCCTGCCAGAGTTTCTCAATAATTGCGAGTTCGGCGCGGTTGTTGCAGCCGGTCATCTCAGCCTCGGGCGCATCGACAGCCACGGCCTTGCCGCCATTGGCGCGGGCGATCTCGACGATGTCGGTCAGATAATACTCGCCCTTGGCATTGTTGTTGCCGATGCGATCGAGCAGATCCAGCGCCCGGCGACCATTGATCGCCATCAGGCCGCTATTGCACCATGTGACCTTGCGCTCGTCGTCGCTGGCATCCTTCTCCTCGCGGATGGCGACGAGTTCGCCATTCTGCACGAGAAGTCGACCATAACCGGTTGGTTTGTCCGTATGAAAACCTATGACGACGATATCCACGTTCCCTGCCAGCGCCTGACGCGCCCGGTTCAGCGTTTCAGCCGTCAAAAGCGGCACATCGCCATAGGCGATCAGAATATCGTCGAAACCCTTCTCGATTGCCTCGCGAGCCGCCAGCACGGCGTTGCCCGTGCCAAGCCGCTCCTTCTGCAGGTAAGGTTCTACAGAAACGCCTGCGACACGCGCGGCATCCGCAACCTTCTCCGCATCGCGACCAACGACAAGCGCGGCAGCACTCACGCCAGCGCCGGACACCGCCTGCATCACATGCGCGATCATCGGCCGTCCGGCAACGGGGTGCAAAACCTTCGACATGGACGATTTCATGCGCGTGCTTTCACCGGCGGCGAGAATGACGGCAAGACAGGTGCGTTCCACTTGGATCTCCACTCAAAGTATCGAATATTGTCCAGCCGCTATAAACGCTCGACGAGAAAGAAACCATGGAAATTGCATGACGGGTTGAAAAGCGACGTGATGGAAAGCTTCATGAGGTCGGTTGAAGTCCAAAACGCCCTTTCAACGCTTTGAAAATCTTCTAATCTGTCTTGACCGCCCTCCTAACGAAATCCGGAATCCCGCATGTCTTCTTCGCAGAGCGTCAGCCAGCCCGTCCGTGGAATGCTTATCATGGCGGCGTGCATGATCGTGCTGCCGGTGATGGATGCGATTGCCAAATATATGGCGCATGAGGGCATGTCCCCCGGTCAGGTGACATTCTATCGCTTCTTCTTCCAGCTGGTCTGCACGCTTCCGCTGCTGCTCTTCATGTCGCCAAAGTCGCTAATCCATGCCAAGCGCCCTTGGCTCAACCTGCTGCGCGGCGTGTTGCATACGGCGGCAAGCCTCGCCTTCTTCGCCGCTGTCAAATACATGCCGCTCGCCGACGTCTTTGCCATCTATTTCGTCGAACCCTTTCTGCTCACCATAATGTCCGCGCTGTTTCTGGGAGAGCGGGTCGGCTGGATGCGCTGGAGCGCGATCGCCGTCGGCTTCATCGGTGCGATGATCGTCATCCAGCCAAGCTTCGAACTCTTCGGCCTCACTTCGCTGCTGCCTGTCGCCTGCGCCTTTCTCTTCACGCTCTACCTCTTCCTAAACCGCGCGATTGGTGAGGGTGACAGCCCCCTGGTCATGCAGACCATGGCAGGCATTGCCGGCACGATCTTCATGGGCGTCGCTCTTCTGATAGGCCACGGACTGGGAGACACCAATTTCGACATGTCCCTGCCCGGCTGGGATCACGGCCTCGTTCTCCTGATCCTTCTCGGCTCGATTTCGGGCTATATGCATCTTCTCGTGGTCAAGGCGTTTCGCCTTGCGCCCGTATCGCTTCTGGCACCTTTCCAGTATTTTGAGATCATCTCCGCCACGATCCTCGGCTACCTGCTGTTTTCCGATTTCCCAACACCGTCCAAATGGCTCGGCATCGTCATCATCGTGACGTCAGGGCTGTTCATCATCTGGCGCGAGAGATTGAGCGCTCGACGTCTCAAGATGGCAGAGGTCGCGGAAGTTTGAAGAATTGCCGCAACTGCACTTGTTCGTAAGGCCCGCGTCGGGCAAAAAGTGCTTCCACGAATGATAAAGACATAAAGGAGACCAGAGGATGGACGTTCGCGCCGCAGTCGCCGTTCAGGCAGGCAAGCCATTGGAAGTTATGACGGTTCAGCTGGAAGGCCCACGCGCCGGTGAAGTGCTGATCGAGGTCAAGGCGACCGGTATCTGCCACACCGATGACTTCACCCTCTCGGGTGCCGATCCGGAAGGTCTCTTTCCCGCGATCCTCGGCCATGAAGGTGCCGGTATCGTCGTCGATGTCGGCCCCGGCGTCACCTCGGTCAAGAAGGGCGACCACGTCATCCCGCTCTACACGCCGGAATGCCGCGAGTGCTATTCCTGTACTTCGCGCAAGACCAACCTCTGCACCGCCATCCGCTCGACTCAGGGCCAGGGCGTGATGCCGGACGGCACCAGCCGCTTCTCCATCGGCAAGGACAAGATCCACCACTATATGGGCTGCTCCACCTTCGCCAATTACACGGTTTTGCCGGAAATTGCCGTTGCCAAGATCAACCCGGACGCGCCCTTCGACAAGGTTTGCTACATCGGTTGCGGCGTCACGACCGGCATCGGCGCTGTCATCAACACGGCAAAGGTCGAGATCGGCTCGACGGCGATCGTCTTCGGCCTCGGCGGCATCGGCCTCAACGTGCTTCAGGGCCTGCGCCTTGCCGGCGCGGACATGATCATCGGCGTCGATATCAACAATGATCGTAAGGCCTGGGGCGAAAAATTCGGCATGACGCACTTCGTCAATCCGAAGGACGTCGGAGACGACATCGTGCCCTATCTCGTCAACATGACGAAGCGCAATGGCGACCTGATCGGCGGCGCGGACTACACCTTCGACTGCACCGGCAACACCAAGGTCATGCGCCAGGCGCTCGAAGCATCGCATCGCGGCTGGGGCAAATCGGTCATCATCGGCGTCGCAGGCGCCGGCCAGGAAATCTCCACCCGCCCCTTCCAGCTGGTCACCGGCCGCAACTGGATGGGCACGGCCTTTGGCGGCGCCCGCGGCCGCACCGACGTTCCGAAGATCGTCGACTGGTACATGGAAGGCAAGATCCAGATCGACCCGATGATCACCCACACCATGCCGCTTGAGGACATCAACAAGGGCTTCGACCTGATGCACAAGGGCGAGAGCATCCGCGGCGTCGTGGTCTATTGATGTAAGAAATGATTGGCGCGGGAGTACGCGCTTCCGCGCTGGAAGGATTTAGAGGGGCTGCGAGGCCCCTCTTTCTATTTCACTTTAGAGATTGGCGGGCGGTTGCGGCATCGGCTCTGCCCGTTTGAGGCGGAGATATCTGGCAGGACAGAGGAGTTACGGCGCCTAACGCTCAACGTCAGACGCAACCTCATCCCCAACTCAGGCCGCCGTCTCAACTTCCTTCGCCGCATCCGTCGGCACATAATTCAGCACAGGTCCAAGCCAGCGCTCGACATCTTTCACCGCCATACCCTTGCGCCGAGCATAATCCTCGACCTGATCTCGCTCCACCTTGGCAACACCAAAGTAATAGCTTTCCGGATGTCCGATATAGAGGCCGGACACGGACGAGCCCGGCCACATGGCGTAACTTTCGGTCAGCTCCACACCCGTCTGGTTCGTCGCATCAAGAAGACGGAACAGCGTGTCCTTCTCCGTATGGTCAGGCTGAGCCGGATAGCCGGGAGCCGGGCGAATACCGGCGTAAGCTTCTCCGACAAGATCATCACTGCTGAAGCGCTCATCCGGCGCATAGCCCCAGAACTCCTTGCGCACCCGTTCATGCATGCGCTCGGCAAAGGCTTCGGCGAAACGGTCGGCAAGTGCCTTGACCAGAATGGATGAATAGTCGTCATTGGCCCGTTCGAAGCGTTCGGCAATGGCCACTTCTTCGATACCAGCCGTAACCACGAAGCCACCGACATAGTCGGCAATGCCGCTGTCCTTCGCCGCGACGAAATCCGACAGCGCCACATTGGGCCGTCCATCGCGCTTGGAGAGCTGCTGGCGCAGAGTGTAGAAGGTTTCGAGTTCAGACGTGCGGCTCTCATCGGTGAACAGACGAATATCGTCTCCCACCGCATTGGCCGGCCAGAAGCCGATGACGGCGCGCGGTCGGAACCACTTTTCCTCGATGATCTTCTTCAGCATGGCCTGCGCATCGGCATAGAGATGGCGCGCTGCCTCGCCCTGCTTCTCATCTTCGAGAATGGCCGGGAAACGACCCTTCAGCTCCCAGGTCTGGAAAAAAGGCGTCCAATCGATATAGTGTGACAGTTCTTCGAGATCGTAGTCCTCGAATGTCTTGGTACCGATGAATTGCGGCTTGACCGGCTGATAGCTCGCCCAATCCACCTTCTGCGCGTTTTCGCGCGCACGCGACAGCGGCAGGCGCTGCTTTTCGCGTTCGTTGCGCGCATGCGCATCGGCAACCTTGGCATATTCTGCGCGAATGCCGTCAATATAGGCTGGTTTCTGGTCTTCCGACAGAAGTGCTGACACCACGCCGACCGCGCGCGAGGCGTCCGTCACATAGATCGCCTGGCCCTTCTCGTAGCGCGGATGGATCTTCACCGCTGTATGAACACGGCTCGTCGTCGCCCCACCGATCAGAAGCGGCAGGTCGAGCCCCATGCGCTCCATCTCGGAGGCCACATGCACCATTTCATCCAGCGAGGGGGTGATAAGGCCGGAAAGACCGATGACATCGACCTTCTCCGCAACAGCCGTTTCGAGAATCTTGGTGGTCGGCACCATCACGCCGAGATCGATGATCTCGTAATTGTTGCAGGCGAGAACGACGCCGACGATGTTCTTGCCGATATCGTGGACATCGCCCTTCACCGTCGCCATCAGCACCTTGCCCGCAGCCTTGCGCTGATCGCCACCATTCAGGCGCTTTTCCTCTTCCATATAGGGAAGAAGAACGGCAACGGCCTGTTTCATCACACGGGCGGATTTGACCACCTGCGGCAGGAACATCTTGCCTGAACCGAAGAGATCGCCGACCACATTCATGCCCGCCATCAGCGGGCCTTCGATGACATGCAGCGGACGAGCGGCCTGCTGGCGCGCCTCTTCCGTATCCGCATCGATATAGTCTGTAATGCCATTGACGAGCGCATGCTCCAGCCGCTTCTCAACGGGGAGCTCGCGCCACGACAGGTCCTGAACCTTGCCTTCCTTGGCGCCAGCGCCGCGGAAGCGTTCGGCAATTTCCAACAGCCGTTCGGTCGCATCGTCGCGGCGGTTCAGCACCACATCTTCGCAGGCCTCGCGCAATTCCGCATCGATGCCCTCATAGACGGCAAGCTGGCCCGCATTCACGATACCCATATCCATGCCAACCTGAATGGCGTGGTAGAGGAACACGGCATGCATCGCCTCGCGCACCGGCTCGTTGCCGCGGAAGGAGAAGGATAGGTTCGAGACACCGCCGGAAATATGCACGAGTGGCATGGTTTCGCGGATGGTCTTGGTCGCCTGGATGAAGTCTACACCGTAATTATTGTGCTCTTCGATACCGGTCGCGACGGCGAAGACATTCGGGTCGAAGATGATGTCTTCCGGCAGAAGCCCGGCCTTCTCCGTCAGAAGCTTATAAGCGCGGGTGCAGATTTCCACCTTGCGCTCGTAGGTATCCGCCTGCCCCACTTCGTCGAACGCCATGACGACAACGGCAGCACCGTAATTGCGCACCAGACGCGCCTGTTCCAGAAACTTCTCCTCGCCTTCCTTCAGCGAGATGGAGTTGACGATCGACTTGCCCTGAACGCATTTCAGGCCAGCCTCAATGATCTCCCATTTGGAGCTGTCGATCATCACAGGCACGCGGGCAATATCCGGCTCGGCGGCAATCAGATTGAGGAACTCGACCATGGCCTTCTGGCTGTCGATCAGGCCCTCATCCATGTTGATGTCGATGATCTGCGCGCCGTTCTCCACCTGATCGCGGGCAACGGCGAGAGCAGCGGTATAGTCGCCAGCGGTGATCAGCTTGCGGAACTTGGCAGAGCCCGTCACGTTCGTGCGCTCGCCGACATTGACGAAGGGAATGTCCTTGGTCAGCACGAAAGGCTCGAGGCCAGACAGCGACATGAAGGACCTGTGTTCCGGCACCTTGCGCGGTTCGAAACCCTTTACGGCGTCTGCAATGGCGCGAATATGCTCCGGCGTCGAGCCACAGCAGCCGCCCACCACATTGACCAGTCCTTCACGGGCAAACTCGGCCACCTGTGCCGCCATCATCTCCGGCGTTTCGTCATACTGGCCGAATTCGTTCGGCAGGCCGGCATTCGGATAGGCGCAGATGAAGGTATCGGCCACATCCGACAGTTCCTGCAAATGCGGACGCATGGCGTTCGCGCCAAGCGCACAGTTGAGGCCGATGGTAAACGGGTTGGCGTGACGCACCGAGTTCCAGAAGGCCGACGGCGTCTGGCCAGACAGCGTGCGGCCAGAAAGGTCGGTGATCGTGCCAGAAATCATCACCGGCAGATGAATGCCCTTGGCAGCAAAGCGCTCCTCGCAGGCGAAGATCGCAGCCTTGGCGTTCAGCGTATCGAAGATCGTTTCGATCAGAATGATATCAGCACCGCCATCGATCAAGCCGTCAATCTGCTCGCCATAGGCAGCGCGCAAATCGTCGAAGCTGACGGCACGATAACCGGGATTGTTCACGTCTGGCGAGATCGACGCGGTGCGGTTGGTTGGGCCAATGGCACCGGCGACGAAACGGCGGCGCCCATCTTCCCGCTCGGCGCGCTGCGCGGCACGGCGAACGACAAAGGCGCCCTCGCGATTCAGGTCGTAAACCGCGCCTTCCATCTCGTAATCCGCCTGCGCGATGCGCGTGGAGGAAAACGTGTTGGTTTCGAGAATATCCGCGCCTGCCATGGCATAACGGAAATGGATATCCTCGATCGCATCCGGCTGCGTCAGGATCAGCAGGTCGTTATTGCCCTTCTGGTGACAGGCACAGCCGATGAAGCGGTCGCCACGGAAATGCTCTTCATCAAATCCAAGCCCCTGGATCTGCGTGCCCATGGCGCCGTCGAGAATGAGGATGCGCTCTTCAGCCGCCTGTTTCAGCGCCTTCAGAATTTCCGCGCCGTCGCGTTTGCCGCCCAAAGGGCCAAACAGATCGTCCAACATCGGCACTTACTCCTCATTCTGTGCAAATCAGCAAGTCATCAAGTCACATAAAGATATCTTTATGTCAACATATCGCGCAGCTTCCGCGGCTCCCGTTCGAGAAATAGGGTACGAAATTTCCAGTGCGGATGACACCCTCGCGCCTCAAAGATATAGGTATCCTCCACCAGTGCATCAAAGGAGGAATGGATGAGCGACACGGAAAGCACGAAAGCCTATTGGAGCACGCTGCCATGGCATCGCCAATGGTTGGTAAAGCAGGCGGAAGGCCTCTTCGACTTCTTCCAGTATCGCGCGGTCAACCCTAAGGGCGGCTTCTTCGATCTCGACCGGCACGGCGCTCCTCTCTCCTCCGACAATACTGTGCGCGGCATCCACGCCTCAGCCCGCATGGTGCATTGCTTCTCCATCGGTCATCTGCTCGGTCGCCCCGGCTGCGGCGATATCGTTGACCATGGCATGACCTATCTATGGGACAAGCACCGAGACCAGGAGCATGGCGGCTATTTCTGGCAGGTGGACGACAACGGCCCTGCCGACGCTACCAAGCAGGGTTACGGCCACGCCTTCGTGCTTCTCGCCGCCTCCTCCGCCAAGGTCGTCGGGCATCCGCTGGCAGATGCCATGTTGGCCGACATCACCGAGGTTCTCGAAACCCGCTTCTGGGAAGAGAAGCACGGCGCCATCAATGAAGAGTTTCACCGAGACTGGTCGCCGATCGAGAATTATCGCGGCCAGAATTCTAACATGCACCTGACCGAAGCCCTGATGGCCGCCTTCGAGGCCACGGGCGACAAGAGCTATCTTACCAAAGCCGAACGGATCGCCGATCTCATCATCCGCCGGGCAGCGGGCGCGCTGGACTTCCGCGTGCCGGAGCATTTCGACGAGAACTGGGTGCTGGACAAGGATTATCGCGGCAACGAAATGTTCCGCCCCTCAGGCTCCACGCCCGGCCACTGGCTGGAATGGTCCCGCCTTATCCTGCAACTCTGGGTCCTGGGCAATCGCAAGCATGAGTGGATGCCGACTGCTGCAAAGTCCCTCTTCGTCCAGTCCATGGCGCTCGGCTGGGACCGGGAAAAAGGCGGCTTCTTCTACACGCTCGACTGGGACAACACGCCCGCCAAGACAGAAAAACTCTGGTGGCCCATGTGCGAGGCAGCCGGTGCCGCCCACTTCCTCAACGAGCACCTGCCCGCGGACGAGTTTTACGAGGACAGCTACCGCCGCATCTGGAGCACGATTGCGAACAACTTCCTCGACCATCAATTCGGCGGCTGGCATGAGGAACTGACCGAAGAGCTCGTTCCGGCCAACACACTCTTCCCCGGCAAGGGTGATATCTATCACGCCCTGCAAGCCTGCCTCATCCCGCTTTTCCCGGCAGATGGAAGCCTGACAAAGGTGATCGCCGAAAAAGGCGCCCGCTTCTAGTCCAAGCGTTTAAAAATGGAGCGGCGACGCGGACCGCCGCTTTTGCCGCTCCATAGAAAAACTCACTCGAAATCCGCAGAATTAACCGTGATCCGCCATTCCAGTTTTGCCGGATCGGCCTGTTCGTTGCTGCGCAACCGAAAAGGCCTGCAGGCAGCATAACTTTCATGCGCCTCAAGACGCCTTTCGTTGGGCTGGTATGACTCGAGCGAAATAGGAGCACGAAATGCCGGCTCGAAGCCCTGCAGCGTGTAAGTCAGCCGCTCCACCGCCACGTCATTGGTATTCTGGAAACTGACGCGGATCGGTGCATTCTCATCTTGGCAGGTCGGATCATAGGCGGCTGTGGCGATGATCTTCGCCAACCTTTCGCCGGAGCGGATCCAGTCGAACAACACCCAGCTGCCAAGGCACACCCACACCACGGCAAGTGCCGCCACAACCGCCTTCAGATGCCGCGGAAAAGCGATGAGAAACAACAGCAAAGCGACCGTTAGAACGACACCGACGATCATGAACGGCGCTCCGCAATACGAGACATCATGTCAGTCAGTCTTCTCTCTCCCAAAGCCTTTGATAAAAGGCATGCTTCGCTCCCCTTATAGCGCGGTAAAGGCGAAGACGCACAGAGAGACGCAGTAAAGTCGGCGTGACAACAAAACGAAGAACCGGAGAGACGGCAATCGAACTCTCAGGGCTCTATCTCTGCTCTTACCGCAAGGCGGCCTTAACGAGAACAGCGAACACAAAAACAATGACGACCAGTATGATCGCGACGGTCAGCCGCAATTTTCCTGGGTTTGCAATCACTGGCGGATTGTATTCGTCATACATGGCCGGACGGCCAGAGGCTAAACGCAGATATTGAATGATGAAGGTCACGATGAACGCAAGCGGTATTCCCAAAGCATACGCAAAGAACAAAACCTTGAACTCACGTGCGAGATAGAATGAGAATGCACTTCCCCCTGCCGGAACAGGCACCAGGACGCCAACGAGAGCCTTGCCCGGTGTGGTTCCAAACAACGTCATACTCGTCGCCAGCAAAACGGCACTCGCAAACATCGCCGCGAGGCCGAACAGCGCGGAATAACCGAGCGTTTGTAGTGCATCTGCATAGGGCGCGAAGGTGATCATCGCGGCCCGACTTCCCACCTCAAGAAATGGCCAGAGAAGCATATTGTCAAGCATTCTTGCCCAGAAGCGCGGCCACGGTCGCAGACGGGGTGCATAAGCCAACTGCGCAGCACCAGTTGCGGGCTCGGCGCGCGTCACCGGAGCATGTGTAGGCGGTAACGCAGGCGGTGCAGACACAGGAGTCGGCACACGAAAAAACGCGGCAAAATCGGGATGGTCGGCGACGACCTGCCAGTCAGCCATACCCTCGCGCCAAATATAGGCGTCGCGTCCGATCACGCCACCGACAATCAGCTTTTCAATTTTATCTTGGTCGACCGGCCCTTCGCGCTCCTGCCCGACCGCGTAATACCAAACGGTCATATTTCGTGCCCCCATTTCGACCAACAGCATCTAGCAAGGCGGTATCGATACGTAAAGTTGTATGGAGAGCAAGATGCTGCAACGTCGACTTAATGGACGAACGGCTTGTCATTCAGTCAATCGATTGTACCGAATATTGCGCTCAGAAAATTCTTCTTTTCCACCAATTGCAGCTCGGAACGCCCCCGCATGCTTGTGAAAAGCCTCGATACATTTCGCCCCCTAATGAAGACTGTCACGTCTACATGTGTGTCTGGCACGTGTGGCGCAATTCCTTCCAACCTAAAAACCCGCGCCCCATTGACATAGGTTTCTCTCCAATCTGAGCGTGGTATTATCAGGGGAGAAAACTGCATTTCCAGATCCTTCAGATAAGCCGTATGATCGACGTCCTCATCGACAATAAGATCGGAGCCAAACATTGCCACCATCCTCAGTTCCCTGGATCTGAATATGAACGTGTCATGATCGGTAGGATCGTTATTAGCGACATGCTCCCAGATTTCGCTGATCCTGGCGCCCCTGCCCGTCTTGGGATTGACCCATGTTCTGGTCGAATCGGTCAGCGTCAAATTCGGCACGACCATTCGATCAACCGGGACACCTCCAGAAGAAGAAATGGGAAGAGTGCTATGGCTCGCATTGGTCCTTTTGTCGAAGCGGGGCTTGCTCACATTAACAACGGCACCGCTAACAAGAAGCAGCATAAACGGCACCATGATTAAGGCTGCGACGCGGCTTGGCCGAACGGCCACTACCCTCGGCCGCTCCATGTCATAGCCCGCGACTCCATCAGCCTTCAGCCGACTGTATTGGAAAAGGAACGTCAAGATGAACAATGGGGGGATACCCAAGGCGCAACCCGAAAACCACACCCTGTACTCACGGTGGAAGTGATATGTGAAGCGCAGACGAAGACCGTTACAAGGCGTGGGCACCCTTACGCCGAATATGGCTTTGCCCGGCGTCGTACCGAACAATGCCAAGCAGAATGCGGGTATCATAGCGGCGAGAGTGATCAGCATCAGGTACAGAATAAATGCCCCAATGATATGACCGGGTCGTTTTCCAGGGAAATAGAAGTAAGCAACCCAGATTTCTTGTCCAAGAACCGTGAACAAAGGTGACATCATCAACAGATCGAAAAGCCTTGCCCACAGACGGCGCCAAGGATGTGCGGGTACAAAGGTCTGTTCCGGGCCAAGAGGTTTTGTCTCAGCCCCGGGAGGCCGTGCTGCAAAACTATCGGCAAAAACGGAAATGAGACCAGCCTTCTCCCAGTCCGTCATCTGTTCGTGCCAGAGATAGTCCTCGCGGGTGACATGACCAGTCTCGATGAGCCTGCGAATGATCTTCTCGTCGACGGGCCCTCCTCGCTTGCGCCCAATGGTGTAATGCCAGTCAGCCATACCGTTTTACGCCTCGTTGCCACGGCTGAGCGTCGGACAAACGCCACCGGAGAATAAAGTTTGAAAGACGGAACTCGGACGGCCGGCTTTCGCTATAGTGCGGTTGAATGTGAGGTCTAGGCGGGACATCGGTGGCTTATCGAGTCGTCCCGAACAACTCATGGACAAAGGCTTCCCGCTCGCTTGTTTGCAAGTTTGAGCCGCCCTCGGTGAACATCACTAACCGCCACGCATCACGACCGTCCACGACAACGGTTACCTCTACCAGTTGGTTTGCATCCTTGATACTCACACCATTTGACCGAAATCCCCGCACACGATTGATCACGACCGGCTCCCAGTCAGACGTCAGGGTGACGTTTTTCAGTCGAGCCGCATAGAAGGCGGCATATAAGCGTGGATCGACGTTTTCGGCAGGAAGCTCCAAATGGCTGAAAAGGCCTTCCATAAGCAGATGACGGGCAACGAAAATGAACGCATTCTGGATTTCAGGGTCGTCTGGAAGACGTTCCCAGTATTTTTTGATTGTGGCCGTGTTTCCTGTGACCGGATTGACCCAATACTGGGTGGCCGTGCGGTCTACCTCTGCCTTTTCCTGCACTCGCCACCACACAGCATTCGCGGTGAAAAGAATAGCAACGAGCGCTATGCCTAGGGTGAGACGCAGCTTACCCGGATTGGCGATAACAGGTGGATTGCGCTGATCGTAGACAGCTGGACGACCTGTGGCCAAACGCCAATATTGGGCGGCGAAGGTAATCAGGAATACGACCGGCATGCCAAGAGCAAAGGCCCAGAACCACACTTTGAGTTCGCGTTTAACATAGAACAAAAATCGATTGGCTTGCGGCGGAACGGGAACCCGCACGCCCAAGATGGCCTTGCCTGGAGTATTGCCGAAAAGCGCCATGAGCACCGCCAGCACGAACCCCACAAGTGGAGTAATGATGAAACCCCACAGAAATTCATATGTGACGAACATCATGTACAGATGCGGGGCATATAAGACTGAGGCGGCTACGATACCGGTGGACAGTAACGGCGCAATCAGCAGCAAATCAAACATTCGCGCCCAAAAGCGGGGCCAGGCACGCAAGCGAGGAGCAGAAACCGGTTCCGGCTGAACTGGCTCCGAGGGGGCTTGCGCTGGTTCCGTGCGCTGAGACCTCGATGGAAGCGGAGGTGGCGTTACGCCAGCAATTGGAGGAGGCGTCACGAAAGCATCCGAGAATTCCGGATGGGTACCAACGATCTCCCAGTCCGCCATGCCATCGCGCCAAATGTAAGCATCGCGGGTGATCGTACCGCCTGTAATCAGATCGCGGATTTTATCTTCGCTGACAGGCCCCTCTCGCTCCTGTCCAACGGCATAGTACCACACTGTCATGCTGTCATGCCCCGCTTCCCCGCAGAAGCTTTAACAAGGCGCTATAGTCCCGTAAAGGCGGATACTGAAAGTCCAACGCTAGTGCCTCTACGAAACCGCTGGTTCAGCTATCCGTTTGGCAACAAAGCAAGTCTTTGGTCACCACGCCACTTTAGATTTTTGATCAAGCACCATCCGTTCTTTGACACCTAATCGCCGGAACGCGTCTCCAGTGAGCCCCTGACGAACCATTTTCCACCCTGACCGTTATCTCCTTGAATGGGAAAATATCTCAACATGAACAGACTTATCGCCGCGGCTATTGTCGCATTCAGCGCATCACAGGTGAACGCCATGGATAGCCTCTCCGAGCTCAAGTGGAAAAACCGCGTTATCATCGTATTCGGCAGTTCGGCCGAACCAACGCTGGACCGGCAAATCGCTCTTCTCGCTCGTCAAAAGGAAGAACTAGAAGACCGTGATCTGGTCGTCATCCGGGTATCAGGAGGTGAAGCCCTCCCCGTCCATGGCAACGCCTCCGGACTAAACGCCGCTGCGATCAGGAAAGATGCGAATGTCAGTGGTGAGCGCTTCCAGATAGTCCTTGTAGGCAAGGATGGTGGAATAAAGCTCCGAAGCGACCGAATCGTCGAGAGCGTGGAAATCTTCGATCTCATCGACACAATGCCCATGCGTAGAGCCGAGCGTGGCTAACTGGAATCATTTTTAAAGAATGGTGGGCCCGGAGGCTGTCACATAAGATAGGAAATTCAAGTGCTTAGAGCCCCGCACCTTCGAAAAAATGGCCATTGAACTGATTTCCTAAATTGGAATGCACCCCGCACCGCTCTTGACCGAAAGAGCACTCCAAAATGCTAAACTCCGCGTCAGGAACCGAGAGCCTGGGCGTCTACGCCCGCGAATTGGCAAGGCGGTTCGAAGGGATAGGCATTGACGCCTTTGCCTCCCAGAACGAGCGTTACCTTGTTCTTCTTCAGGATAGCCCCGGGGAAATTATCGATCTCGGCAAACCGCTTCGTGGGACCCGAATTTTCGGCACCCACGCTATCCGGAAGAATATACCGATAGTCGCAGACTTCACGGCCTTCGCGCGTACTGATGGGCTTGCAGATTGCATGTTCTGGTGCATCGGCCTCCCAGGCCACAAAGCGGAGCCGGATGATCTAACGACCGCGATGAAAACCTTCAATTGCACAAACAATAACGAGTTCAGTGAACTTCGAAAAAGGCATTCGTTCGAAGTCTTGCTAATTGCCATTCATCCTCGTTTTGATCACCAAACCGGCCTTTTCGACTTGCACGCTCATTTTGTGTGCCGGGTGCCGCCTGATCACCGTGAAGCGGTTCATCGCAGATTGATGACCAAATTCTCCAAGATCGACTTGAGGACGGCCCCGATAAGAAACGCGGCAGCGGTATCGACCTACATGCTATGGGGTATCTGGCGAAACAAAGACATGTTGACGTGGCCTGATCATGCTCTGCGCGCTGCTTGGAGCCTCACCCAGCATCGGTTTCGCTTTTTTCGCACCGGAGGTGGGTTCGCCAAATGGAGATCATCTCGTCCAGCATCTGCTACACGGTCAGTGCCCGGCGTAGATATGGCGACAATACAACGCAATCGTCATGAGACCGCATGGTCGCGGCAACCGGTTCAAACATGCGACAGGTTGTTGTCCAGAGTAAAGGTGTGCCGTAGCGGCACGAAGATCGCTGCGCTTCTTTTCGAAACCCAGTCGAGCACCTCCTTAAACGCAGAAGAGGTTCGTAAAGAAGCAGTTCCTGAGTATTCTTCAGCGACTATTGTCGCAACTCAGGGAGTGACGTCCGCGAACGATGACGCCTCTGACGAGCGGCGCGAGGGACGATCTGGGACCACTCAGAAGGCCACCACAACGGCTCCAGGACACACGAAAAGCCGAACTTCGAAATTTTTGGCTAAGGCAGCCGAAACCGTCCGCATTATCGGCGTTCGGATCAAATCTGTTGCCGTGTTTGCGACGGCAGTACGCGCCATACGATTTGTAAGTGGGAGCAGAAAACCAAGAAAAGGATCGAATCATCTCGACGAAGGAGGGAGGCGGAAACAATCAAGGGTTGATTGTGATAAATACCTTCGTTTTTTCCCCGACAGTTGCGGGGCTGAGAGCACCAAATCGACAGCGGTCTCGGAGTCTCCCCAAAGGCCATTTGAAAGACTCCGGCGTCTTGTATTCGCGATGAAGGAAAGGTAATCTAAGACTCTGATTTTACGTACCAAATTCAATTATACGTCTGTAGCATTCCGAATGAGGCCGGCTAGATTCTAGGCAGCGATCCAACGCGCCGCGATGGACGTCATAGGAACTAGAAGGAACATAGCATGCGTGAACTAGAAGACATCATCTTCTCGGCTGGACAATTTGCAAACGATGAGCACGGCGTGAGGTTTGTGGAGCGGATCGAGAATGAGGTTCCGGGAGAGTACGTCGTCTTGGTCAGTCGTGAGTACGAAGGCCAGGATGGATACATGCGTCTGTTCGCACAAACACATTTCGTGTCGACGGATAACGACGGCTACATCGCTATGGCGATCCCCTTGGTCGAATCCTTCTCGGACAGCAGTCCTAGTCTTCAGGCGGAAGCGTGGAGTCTGCAAGACGAACTGAAGTCAGAAGTCGCGGCACTCACGGCTTATTCGCTACGCAATGGTCGTCGAGCAGAATTCGACTTTTATCGGCCTCTGAATAACGCTGCCTGGGACGAATTCAGACGATGGGTCCAGCTTGATTTCCTAATAGTCAAATAGCTGACCGCAAAGACGCCTCCGAGCTCCAGACGCCTCTTACTTCGAGGCGGGTAAGGCATGTTTAACCAAAAGTCGCACATAGAGACTGCATCCATAAGGTGCGCCCTTCGCACAATGCATATTTGCGGTTATCGATGCGCAGGGTGACAAATTGACCGACTCTGAACCCCGTTGAAAAGGACCCTGCAGTGCCCCCGTCCTCAGATGTTTCGCCCGAAGATTGGCAAGAGATTTTCTATGAACTGCGAGTTCTGACTATCCGGGCCGGTTACGCTGATTGGGATCGTCACGCGACTGCGGCGATGATGGACAATTTTGATCTCACGATAAGAGATCGTGTGAACATGTACTATTCTAATCTGTTAGCCCATCTGAGGCTTGGAACACTCTCTTTCCGAGAAGAGCTAGTCAATTCGATCAACGTGTTGGTGGGTTCACCCGGACCAGACAGGCGTCTCACTGTGGCTGTTGAGGCGAATGAGCCAGGAGGAGAGGATTCCGTCTCTATTTTCGCTGGCCCCTCGACTGATCAACTGATCGAAGAACTTGAATGGTTTGGTGAGATATTAAGTGGTGACTATGACCCGAAGGTGATTTTCCCCGACGAGTACGGTGACGATGACGATGACGATAACGATAACGATAACAATAACAACAATGATGGCGGGATGACCCCATGAAAGCTCCGACGAGAACACCAGTTGCAGTAGCTGTGATCCGCCGACTGCGAAGGGCTTTCCAAAATCACCTGAACGTCAATGCCACAACTGCTGGCCAATTGTTGTCAGGGGCAACTATGGCCGATAAGGCTTACGAGCTAAAATGTCTGATTGCGCTATTGACTGAACTCAAACTGGCTGATCCGAGAATTTCGTTTGCCTTGCAAAGTGGCACGCAAATCCGATTTAGATCGAAGGGGGGGCCAATCGATCGGCGGCGATGGCCATGTGTTGTAATGCTCCGAGGCAATCACCCAATCGCTGAGATTTGGACCAATATTGAGTTTGAGACCCTAAGCGCCACCAACCAGAACCACACTCTCACTATCCCGACATATGGGGACACTCACGAGCTCGATCTGATATTGACGAGGCCCAACATTTCAGACGGATACCCCAAAACTCGGGACTTATTGATTGGAGTCGAGGCCAAGCACCGCCCTTACAACAAATCTTTGCTTAAAGAGCTTCTTGGAGTACGTCGAGAAATGGCACTACGGTCTCGCCTTACTCGACATCATCTAACCTGGTGGCATTCGGCGATGCTACCGTGTAGCCCCCCTTCAATTCTGATAGCTTACTGTGGCTACGCAAGCATATCGGACTACGATGGTCCATCGGGATACTTCGGCGTGAGAATGGACCACCTCCCGCTTTGACCTCCATCGACAAGGGGATGGCAGCCTGCCGATGATGATGGTCCCGGACCTTACGTTAGGTTGTCAGCAGCTCGAAGTTTTCCGTCAGGCCTTATGTAGCGGTACAACGTCTGACGGGATACACCGAGTTCCGCACATAGATCGGCAACGACAGTCTCCCCTTGCCCCATAGCAGCCTGCGCCAACCTTATCTTCGTGGGCGTCATCTTCGGCTTTCGGCCACCCACGCGCCCACGGGCGCGAGCGGAGGCAAGACCAGCGATCGTCCGCTCTCGGATCAACTCACGTTCGAATTCTGCGAGAGATGCAAAAATGCCAAACATCAGCTTGCCCTGTGCGGTGGTGGTGTCGATTGGCGTCTGTCCTGATAGCACCCTCAATCCGACACCGCGTTTCGACAGGTCATCTACAGTGTTGACCAAATGCCGAAGATCACGACCCAGACGATCCAGCTTCCAGACTACCAGCGTGTCGCCGGATCGCAGGGCCTTGAGGCATCCTTGGAGACCCGGGCGGCCGTCTTTTTTTCCCGAGGCTAGGTCTTCATAGATCATCTGAGGCCCAACGCCCGCTCCCAGCAGCGCGTCTTTTTGCAGGTCTAGTACCTGGCTGCCGTCTGACTTCGAAACACGGACGTAACCGACCAACTCCCCATGCCCAACCTGCCCATCTGTGACAAAAACGACCGTTTCTGAGACAAATGGTGACTTCGGCTATTGTCGGCTGCAAGCTGTAACTTTTGGCGTTACTTATTCAATGTATGGAAAATCTGTTGTCGATGGTGCTGGCCACAGGCCGACAATCCTCAGCTACGCAGGCAGAAGTTTCGCCAGGTCTGCTCCCGCGAAGTCTGTCCTGGTGAACTCTATCCGATCAGGATAACCATCACAGCCAACCACCTTCACAGAACCGGGTGTCCTGCTATGCATCCAAACAAGGGTTGCGGTACACAGGCTCTCGGACACCTGAGCCTCGTGGAACGCGTGTCGGTCAACTCGATAGTGTTGACCGGTTACTAGCGTCTCGGTTTTCACGGGGCGGACTCCAACTCGGGTTGAAGTCTTGACGAGAAAGTTTGACGTCGATTTTTCGTACCTATCGCCGCCGTACCCGACTTCGTAGAGAGGTAACCCGTCACTTCCCGCCGAAGCAGCATCATAGGTGATGTTAGTCAGTTGGCCGGATAGTATTCGGCTATCAACGTGCCGATCATGGGTATGAATGTAAGCAGGCATGCCTCGAATTGGCCTTTCCCCCTTCGGCCAGAGATGGAACCGCCAATCGCCAGCTTCCGTTCGGTCAACCGGAACAACGAAAAATCCATGGGGATGCACCAAGCAAACCGGATTTGTGCTGCGTAACCAGTTCTTGAGTGCAGCCATCAGGTGCTCGGTTGGTGCCGTATGCACATACTCCAGCGTGAGAGGAAAAGTGAGCTCAGCGCGCATATGGAGACCTGGAGCCACGTGATTTTTCTGCTTGTTGTTCAAGGGTGGCGATCACGCCTAGTTCACCGAACATATCTTCAAGGGGCTGCGGTCCTGACGAAAGAACCACCGGGTCAGCAAACTCCCTTATCCAACTGAATTCGGTCAAGAATGCTGCGTGGTCGCTGTCAGACCGCGGATAGCGGAAGGCCATATCCTTGGGGTCTTCACGCGTCACTATGATCTCCTGTGACGATCCTTCGATCCGAAACGTGGAGAGGCGATCGCTCAAAAACAATGAGATATTCAAGAAGCTTTTAAATTCTGAGGAGGCTGCGGCGAGATCGAGGATCGTCGCCATTACTTCCTTCTGAACGTAGCTGGTGTCCCAAAGTATGCGGTCAAATGAGGCAGTGCGCCGGTAATTTGCATATTTTTCACAGACTTTGTCGTCCCGAAAATCTAAAAGGATCACTTCGACATTGATGGCACGCCGCCTTCGAACCGCGTTCTCTCGCAATATCGGGAGTATCTCCGCTCTGAAATGGCGGCCGGTACGGACAAAGATTTTATAGTCCGTCGCTTCAGATGCAATGCTGCGAAGCGCGCCACCAATATCCTGAGGGATCAGCCTCGTCCGTGCCTCCGCATGCTCGGTGTCTATGAAAAAATATGAAAGGTAGAGAGCAGATACGACTGCGAAAACGGCGCTCGCAACAACTGAAACCAGAAGGCTGTTGAGAGTGTTCCAACCTCTCGTGTCAGGTGCGAAATAGTATATCGCCCATATAACGACGACAGAAACCGCTATAATGAGTGCCGATGTCAATAAGAACACTCGGCGCTGATGGGATGATCTGAAAATGCCAGTCAGAGACATGTCACGCTGACGCTCTTAGGATGATATGAGCGTACACAGAGCATTGTTCTCACCTCAATGCAAGCTCCGGTAGCGCCATGCCAGTTCGTATTGATACCGCAGTAAAATCCGCCCGCCCGAGCAGACCGACAGACAAAGGAATGCCAAATCGGCGGCAGTCGGTCCCGCGACATCTGTCGCTCCTGCGGCTACCGTTGTTTCCGATTTCGCATGCGCGAATTCCCGCCGGGTCCTGTCGGGGCGCTATGCTCCCGGCTCCGATATGCTCATCAACTCTTTCTGTGGCCTTCAATAGTAGGAAGTGAGGACTTCATGGACACCATGAAATCCCAATGCGATACAAGACGCCGCAAGTTCCCGTATTTCGAGAGATTCGATGTCCAGTGCACTTAAAGAACTGTTTGACCGCTATCGCACCGGCTCCAAAAGCGAACGGGAGAAAGGCACCTATTTTGAGAACCTCGCCAAGGTTTTCTTCGAGAATGATCCGCAATATGCGCAGCGCTTTGACAAGGTCTGGACCTATGCGGAATTCGCGTCTGAAAGAAGCATAAGCGGTCAGGATACAGGCATCGATCTGGTAGCCCGGGTGCGTGAAGATGGCGGCTTCTGTGCTATCCAGTGCAAGTTCTATCGTGAAGGTCACCGCATCCAGAAGAGCGACATCGACTCCTTCTTCACAGCGTCGGGCAAGAAGCCGTTCACCGAGCGACTGATCATCGACACCACGAATACCAATTGGAGCGAACACGCCGAAGGCGCGTTGCAGGATCAGAACATCAGCACGCAGCGGATCGGCCTGTCGGACATCGAGCAGAGCCCAATCGACTGGACGGCCTATATCAAGGATTCCAAGGTCGTTCTTGCCCAAAAGAAAGAACTCAGGCCGCATCAGAGGGAGGCGCTCGCTGCTGTGAAGGACGGCTTTGCCGCTGCCGATCGTGGCAAGCTGATCATGGCCTGCGGAACAGGCAAGACGTTCACGGGATTGAAGATCGCCGAAGACTTTGCGGGCATCGGCAAGATGGTGCTCTACCTCGTGCCGTCGCTCGCCTTGATGTCACAGTCCGTTCGGGAATGGTCCATAGACACCGAGACGCCGCTGCGCTGCTTTGCTGTCTGTTCTGACGTCCAGGTCGGCAAGCGGAAGGGCGGCGACGACCTCGGCGACATCGATATTCACGACCTCGCTTACCCGGCCACGACGGACGCGAAGGTTCTGGCTGCCAAGATCAATGCTCATCCCGATCTCCGGATGACGGTGGTCTTCTCGACCTACCAATCCATCCAGACCATATCCGACGCCCAGAAGAAATTTGGCCTTCCGGAATTCGATCTCATTATCTGTGACGAAGCGCACCGGACGACCGGCGCGAAGTTCGAAGGGGAGGAAGAGTCCAATTTTATCAAGGTCCACAATCAGGACTTCATTCAAGGCAAGAAGCGCCTCTATATGACCGCGACGCCGCGCATTTATGGTGACGCGGTTAAGACCAAGGCGGGCGAAGCGTCCGTCGAGCTTTGCTCCATGGATGACGTCTCGCTTTACGGCGAGGTCTTGTTTCAACGTGGCTTCTCCTGGGCCGTCCAGAATGGTCTCCTGACCGACTACAAGGTGGTCGTGCTCGCCGTGGATGAAGCCGTCGTCTCTGCTGGCGTCCAGCATCGGCTCGCCGACGAGCACAGCGAGCTTGTCCTCGACGACGCCACGAAGATCATCGGCTGCTACAAGGCCCTGACAAAGGAAGACCTCAAGCAGGACGTCATGACTGATCCCCTGCCGATGAAACGGGCGCTCGCCTTCTGCAAAGACATCAAGAGCTCTAAGCTGATTACCGACGAGTTCTCCAAGGTTCTCGATGAGTACCTGACGAGCGGTAACGTCATGGACGGCTTCCCTGCCGAAAAATACAAACTCCAGTGCGAATTGGAACACGTCGACGGGACCTTCAATGCAAAGGCGCGCAACGAGCGTCTAAACTGGCTAAAGGAAGACACCGACGAGAGCACGTGCCGTATTCTCAGCAATGCACGATGCCTTTCAGAAGGGGTCGACGTCCCCGCGCTGGACGCCATCATGTTCCTGCATCCGCGCAAATCCCAGATCGACGTCGTGCAATCAGTCGGCCGCGTCATGCGGCGTGCCCCCGGCAAGAAGATGGGTTACGTCATCCTGCCGGTCGGCATTCCGGCTGGCGTCGAGCCCGAGGAGGCGCTGAACAATAACGAGAAATACCGTGTCGTATGGCAAATTCTGAACGCACTCCGCGCCCACGACGACAGATTTGATGCCACGATCAACAAGATGGATTTAGGCGTCGACGTCTCGAACCACATCGAGATCGTTGCAGTCACCAATGATCTGCCGAACAGGAACAAGCCTGAGAGAACCGGGCTCCGCATTGGTCAAGGGAGCAGCGCCGAAGAAAGGGAAGACCTCACCGGAGTTTCCATTTCCGAGCCAGTGCAGACATCGTTCGTATTCGACGAAATCTCAAAAGCCATTCTGGCTCGTATCGTCAAGAAATGTGGACGTCGATCATATTGGGAGGATTGGGCAACTGACATCGGCAAAGTCGCCCAGACCCATATCACCCGCATCAAGGCTTTGGTGGAGCAACCCGGCAGCGAAGAGCGGAAAGCCTTCGAGGAATTCATCGCCGAGCTTCGCGACGACCTGAACGATAGCATAACCGAAGAAGAAGCCATTGAGATGCTGGCGCAGCACCTCATCACCCGGCCGGTCTTCGAGGCACTGTTTGAGGGGTACAACTTCACCAAGGAAAATCCGGTCTCACGCGCCATGCAGGGCGTTCTCGACGTACTACATGAACACAATTTGGAGAAGGAATCTACAAGCCTTCAGAAGTTCTATGCCGACGTCAAAATCCGAGCCTCCGGCATCGACAATGCTGAAGGGAAACAGAAGATCGTCGTCGAGCTTTACGACAAGTTCTTCCGCAACGCCTTCCCGAAAATGACAGAACGGTTGGGGATCGTCTATACGCCGGTCGAGGTAGTGGACTTCATCATTCACTCGGTCAACGAAGTCCTGCAATCCGAGTTCGGCCAGACACTTGGCAGTCGGGGAGTTCATATCCTTGACCCGTTTACCGGCACGGGAACGTTCATAACTCGGCTATTGCAATCCGGTCTCATCAAGCCAGACGAGCTGGAACACAAGTACCGGAACGAAATTCACGCCAACGAGATCGTTCTGCTGGCTTACTATATAGCTGCCATCAATATTGAGGCCACGTACCACGGCCTAGCGGGTGGTCACTATGTGCCATTCGAGGGAATTTGCCTCACAGACACCTTCCAGCTCTACGAGCAGGAACGCGACCTAATCAGCGACCTTATGGCAGACAACAGCAACCGCCGTACACGCCAGAAGGAACTCGACATTCGGGTTATTGTCGGCAACCCACCGTATTCAGTGGGGCAAGGCAGCGCGAACGACAACGCTGCAAATCTTACTTATCCGAAACTGGACGGGCGCATTAGAGAGACATACGCCGCCCGTTCAAACGCGACAAACAAGAACGCTCTATACGACAGTTACATCCGCGCTATTCGTTGGGCTAGTGACCGCATCGGCAATGCGGGTGTGGTAGCATATGTGTCGAATGCGGGTTGGTTGGATGGAACCGCAACAGATGGGTTGAGACAATGTCTGGTTGACGAGTTTACCAGCATCCACATATTTCATCTACGCGGCAATCAACGCACGTCCGGCGATCGTTCGAGGCGCGAAGGTGGCAAGATTTTCGGCGGCGGGAGCCGCGCGCCTGTTGCCATCACGCTCTTTGTGAAAAACTCCAGAGCAGCCGTACAAGGGCAGATTCGATTTCACGATATCGGAGACTATCTCAGCCGCGACGAGAAGCTGTCCATCGTTTCGCGTTTCGGCGGTATCAGCGGTATTGAGCGGGAGCATGGTTGGCAAGCGATTACGCCAGACAAACACGGCGATTGGGTCAACCAGCGTGACAATAGCTTCGACGCCTTTATTCCGTTGGGCGACAAGGGCGGTGTGGCGAGACCCGTGTTGTTCGCCAACTACTCTAGGGGGCTAGAAACCAACCGAGACGCTTGGTGTTTTAATCCGAGTCGTGAAGCAGTGGCAGCTAATATGCGGGCCATGATTGGCGTTTACAATGTGGAACTGGATCGCTTCAATGCTGCTCACCCCCACGCCAATCGCAAAGCGCGAGATTCGGCCGTTGACCGTTTCATCAATACTGATCCAAGCAAAATAAGTTGGAACAGGAGCCTGAAGCAAGAATTGGCAAAAGACAGGCATCATCAGTTCGATGAAAGTTGCCTATCAATGAGCCTGTATCGTCCCTTCACACCTAACTGGGTTTACTATCATCGGCAGCTAAATGCCTACGTAAACCAGATGCCACGAATGTTTCCGATGGGAAATGCAACGGCTGAAAATAGAGTGATTTGCACATCAGGCGGCGGTGAAAAGGTCCCATTTAGCGTCTTGATGAGCGCCGCTTTGCCAAGCCTGCACATGGTGGACATTGAAGGCAGCCAATGCTTCCCACGCTACCTCTACGGTGAAGAAGCCATCGCGGCCGATGACACCCAAGGTGACTTGCTAACTCCCGCCGCCAGCGGTGCTGAGCGGCAACGTCTCGACGCGATCACGGATGAGGGACTGGCACGTTTCCAAGCCGCCTATATGGGTCACGCGATCACCAAGGATGACCTATTTAATTATATCTATGGCCTGTTGCATTCGCAGGATTATCGAGAGCGCTTCGCAGATAACCTTTCTAAGCAGTTGCCGCGCATCCCGGCCGTGAAGAAAGTTTCCGATTTCTGGACTTTTGTCGCGGCAGGCCGGTCGCTAGGCGACCTTCACTGCGGGTATGAGCAGGTCGACCTGTATCCGGTCACGTTTAAACAGGGCAGTTTAGAGCTTACAACAGTCGACGACCCTGAAGACTTTTATCGCGTCGAGAAGATGAAATTCGGCGGCAAGCGTCCGAGCGTCGACAAATCGACAGTCGTCTACAACAGTAACATAACGATGACCGGTATCCCTCTTGAAGCCTACGAATACATCGTCAACGGCAAGGCAGCGCTGGAATGGGTGATGGAACGTCAGAGCGTCCGAACTGACACCGCGAGCGGCATTGTTAGTGACGCCAACCGATACGCCATCGAGACCATCGGCGACCCGGCATATCCGCTCAAGCTGTTCCAGCGGGTCATCACTGTAAGTCTTGAGACGATGAAGATCGTACGGGCGCTGCCCAGACTGGAAATCTGAGCAGGCGGATTCAACAGACGGGAGGGGGACAATGGCTACTGAGACACTGGTTTACATAAATCATGCCTGGATGACACATTACCGGGGCCCAAAGGGGGACAAGGCCGAGGGCAATTTCGGTTTTCTGAAAACGAATGACATCGCGCACGAGTCTTGGAACTTCGAGCCGATCAGAGGTAAGGTCTACGGATATGTGCCTCGTTCCGCCGAAATCAAGATTTCAAGACTTGGAGCACAAAGAGGCGACGCCGCGATTGATGGCGTCACGGTTGTCTGGATCGCGCGAAATCCACGCACCAAGAAGACAGTCATCGTCGGCTGGTATCGGAATGCACGCATACACCGGAACGCCGAGAATCGACGTCTTGAACGTTCGTCAGGTTTCGATGTCGGCTATCAGATCGAAGCGGCTGCTGCCGACGCGATACTGCTGCCAGTCGATGCCAGGTCGTACGTCATTCCGACGGCGAAGGAGACTGGCAACTTGGGCCAAAGCCCGGTCTGGTACGGCAAGGGAGAGGCCTTCAACAAGGACGTCGCTGAATACATCGGCCGAGGCGGGCGACGTGCCAAACGACCGGCCAAGTCCCCGCGGCAGACTGACCCCGAGTTGCGCCGTAAGGTGGAGCAGGCCGCGATCAACCATGCGATCGCATATTTCGAGTCCGATGAGGGAGGCTCTCACCGGGTGGAGTCCGTCGAAAAAGACGGCGTCGGTTGGGACCTGGAAGCATTCGCTGACGAAGGCAGCTTCCTCAAAGTCGAGGTGAAAGGACTTTCCGGCAAAGACCTCGTCGTTGAGTTGACGCCAAATGAATACAAGCAGATGCGTTCAACAGAACATCGAGCCGACTACATCGTCTACGTGGTTGCGCAGGTACTGTCGGCGAAGCCGAAGGCTTACATATTTCGGCACGATGCGATCCTTTCCAAGGGAAATGACTTGGTCTGGCTAACTGACGACGGGCAACGTCTACGGATTGAGCCTATCATCGCTGCCCGGCTCTCAATTGCCTAACCAGGCCATTGCCGTACCGGAAGGGCTCGAAGTGAGACGATTTGAATGAAAGACTTCGATTGGAACATAGGTGATCTCGGCAACATCGAAACGGTTGACCCAATAGGTCGTGCGACGCCGTCACCGAACTTTGGGGATGCCAAGTGAGCGTATGGGATTATTGGGATGAGACCGCTGCAGCGAAAGGCAATCTCCGCCTACTGGTTCCGGGCAAGGGATGGATAGCCTATGACGATCGCGAGGATAGTGATGGCAAAGTCGTCGAGCGCGGCAGCAAGGAGGGAATAGACAGCGCACTCATCAATGCTCTGTCTGCTTCGAATTTCTCCACGCTAACGGGAGCAGGTGCCTCCCTATGCGCGCGTAACGCCGCCGGGCAGCCACAGGCTCCTTCAATGCGAGATTTGTGGAACGCGGTTGCGGCGGCTGTCGGAGCGCCGGCATTCACCGCCGTTTGCGGGCGGTTTCCGAATGCCACGATCGGCGAAAACATCGAAAAGCTCCTGAGCCTTTGCAAGGTGTATCTGGAACTCAATGACGCCGCGGATGAAAACAATCAGGAAGTCGCGGCGGTCAAGGACTTCGTCTCTCAAGCAGAGTCTTGCATTCTCGCAAAAGTCGACTTCGTGAGCCAGAGCACGACATTGGCAGCGCATGAAACTTACGTCAGAAAAATCGGGCGTCGGGGCTTCCGCAAGACCCGGGGGAAGCTATTCACGACAAATTATGACCTGACAATTGAGGAGGCGGCGCGCCGTTTGCGCTTCACGGTCATAGACGGCTTTTCGCACTCACTCGACCAAGTCTATGATCGGCAGCACTTTGAACTGGACATTGTCCGGCGCGACGCGACCAAGGACGCCCCAGACTACATCCCCAACGTCTTCCAGCTTTACAAGCTTCACGGTTCGACAGATTGGCGTCGCATCGGCGCAGAGGTCTTGCGATCCCGCGACAACACCAAAGGCAAGCCGGTCCTCATTTACCCGCGATCAAGCAAATACCAGGAGGCATTCGAGCCGCCTTACCTCGACATGATGGGGGCCTTCCAGGCAGCGCTGCGCGAACCTGATACCGCGCTCGTGGTTGCAGGTTTTGGCTTCAACGACGACCACATCAGCCGTCCCATTCTTTCCGCCCTCGAATCCAATCTGTCGATGCGGCTGATCATTTGCGATCCCGGCTTCATTCTCTCTGAGGCCGATCTACGTGGGGCACCTCCCGAAGGCCCGACTCATGTCATTCCGACCGGTGATCCCCATACCAACTCATTCTTGTCGAAGATTATGTCGCTTGCCGTTAGCGGCGACCCCCGCGTTCACCTCATTAACGGACGATTTGAAGACCTCGCGGTAGCGATGCCAGACCTGATTGGAGAGACCGATAGAGAGCGGCACGCGGAGCGCGTCAAGGCGCTACGCGATCCGGGGCTATGACAATGGTGACGAGGAGCCCAGTTGATCCTGACAAATACATAGGCACTGTCACTCTGGTAAATGCCAGCCAGGTCCAGGCCAATCTTCCCCTTGCAAGTGCCCAGCCAGAACGACGCGCGCTTTCTCGGGGAGCGGTCGGCGATTTCGTGTTCATCGATTGCGAACGCGTCAAACTATTGGGGCGGATTACGGAAGTAAGAATTCCGGACGCCGAGCGCCTGTCTGTCGAACCCCGCCTCGGCGCTCCGGTCACGCCAAATCCTATTGGACGCATTCAGTTGCTCTCAACTGTGACCGATGGCGATACAAAGCTTGCTCGCGGGATCAACATCTTTCCCAAGATTGGAGACGGGGTCTTCCTCGCGAGTGCGGACATTCTCGCACAAATGATCGGTAGGAGCGCCACCAAAGCCGGTGAAATCAACGTGCCTGTCGGCATGATCGAGGCCGGTGGCCAAGGCGTCACAATCGAATTACCACCGGAAAAACTATTTGGTCGTCACTGTGGCATCTTCGGTGCCACAGGCGGTGGAAAGAGTTGGACGATCGCCGGCCTTGTAGAGCAGATTAAGGCACAGAGCGGGAAAGCGATCATCTTTGATCCGACTGGCGAGTTTTGCGACATGGCGAGCGTAGACACGGTCTTCGCGTTCGAAGCCGATGTCCCGGATACGCAGCATGTTCATTTCCCCTATACCGAAACCACCGAGGACGACCTTTTTTCGTTATTTCGACCGTCAGGACAGAGCCAAGGGCCGAAGCTCCGCGACGCTATCAAGAGTCTGAAACTCGTACGTGCTGTCGAACATGCAATGCCCGCCGGATTGCACGTCCAGAATGGCGTTCTGGAGAAAGCCGGTCGGCAGCGTGGCCCATTCTTCGGCGCACTTCAGGCCAACGCCGCCGCTCTCCACACTACGAAATGCGATTTTGACATCACGAAGTTGTCCGAGCAGATCAAGCAGGAGTGCGTCTGGGGGAATGCCACGAACAATCCGGCGAACTTTGGCGGGACAGACAACAATGCCGCCAGCTACTGTGAATCGCTTTCGTCTCGAATAGCGACGCTGATCAATTCTCGCGAGCTTGAATGCCTGTTCCAAACGAATGGCACCTCACTTGTCGATGAAGTCGCTAGCTTTCTGGATGACAACGAACGCGATGTTGCCCTGATATCGTTTAAGGAAGTTAGGTTCGAGCACAGTACCCGCGAATTGCTGTTAAACATTATTGGGCGATATCTTCTCGGCCTCGCTCGCGAAGGCCGCTTTAGGGACACCCCGATCATCGTTTTTCTGGACGAAGCGCATCAGTTCCTTGGCCGGACCATCGGCGATGAGTACGGGAGCGTCCGTCTCGATTCATTTGGCTTGATCGCCAAGGAGGGGCGCAAATATGGCCTGACAACCGTGCTGGCCACGCAGCGCCCGCGCGACATTCCCCAGGATGTATTGAGCCAGCTCGGCACGCTGATCGTTCATCGCCTTACGAACGAACAGGACCGCAGCACAGTCGAACACGCCTGTGGCGACCTCGACCGTGCCGCCACTCAGTTCATTCCAATGCTAGCTCCCGGCGAAGCGATCATCATCGGCCCGGACTTGCCCACACCTTTGCCTTTGCGCATTCTACGGCCAAAATCACCGCCGGATTCGAAGGGACCCCAATTTCAGTCCCATTGGAAAGAGCGTTATCAGCAACGCCTCGCACAAGCGGGACCGGTGAATGCAGGTGATGACTTGTAGGCACTACACTACTTGCCGCCGGTGAAATTCGGTTCAACTCTTCTCTTGTAGTCACTTAATTCCGAGTGACCTTCGGTTGCCAGCCATGCGCGTGTGAACACGCGCAGCAGGCCAAGGGGGCGCTGCCCCCTGTGGAACCCCCAGGAGAGACACAGCGATGAAAGATTCATCGATACGGTTCAGGATTTCGGAGGCCGAGAAGGGCCGCATTGAAGATTTCAGTCAACGGATCGGCAGTCCTGTTTCCGAGATTCTGCGCCGAGCTGCAGCCGACGCCGTTCGCGGCGAGGTCCCGGGCAACCGACTCCGACGAGCCTGCGCTGATGTCCGCCGTTCCGCGAATCGTCTGCTCGACGTCATGAATTCAACGCCAATCGATGCTCGCCATCTCCATGGCGAAGTCGCACGGACAGCCGCGCAAGAGCTGATCCAATGCAAATGATAATCAAAGGGCTGCGCATTCGTTCAAAATCGGGCATCAATCGGCTAATACGGCACCTAAGGAATGGTGACGACAACGAGACGATTGCGTTTCTCCGAGGCACCGCGTCGGATATTCAGGACATGCACAGCGACGCCCTTTTCAAGGGGGCAGCCTATTCTGTGCGGCACTGGATTGTAGCGCCGCACGCGATGATGGACAGGCCGCAGATGCGACGAGTCCTCGATATGATCGCCAAGGAGTTCGAGTTCGACGCCGACCGTGCTGTCGTGGTTGAACATCGCAAGAGACGCTCCACCCAAGACGCCACCGAGCTTCATTGGCATGTGCTCGTCGGCGAAGTGGACCCGGTGACCGGTTGTGTCCTGAAATCTTCGTTTGATCGGGTGGTGCACGAGCTGGTGGCGAGAGCGAGCGAATATGCATTTGGCCATCCGTTCGTCGCAGGCAAACACACCCATACGGTCATCAAGGGCCTACGCAAGCGAGGAATGACTTGTGCTGCCGATGGTCTGGAGCGGACATTGCTTCTGATGCCCCCTATCCCAGCGGAGGCGTTCACTCATGCTCAACACCAGGAGAAAAAGCGTCTTGGATTAGACCTGCCCGCGCTGCGTCAGATCGTAAGAGACGCTACGAGTGACGGGACATCGCGAGCCGGTCTTGTAGAGGCGCTATCGGCTGCGGGATTGGAGGTCAAAGCAGGGGACAAGCCGGGAACTTGGATCGTCGTAAACACTGCCGACGGCATCCTGGTGGGCGCACTGCATAGGCTGGCAGGCCGACGGAAGTCAGAGGTTGATATGCTGATGGAACCCGCTGTTTCGACTTTACCGATCCAGAAGCCGCCGACCAGCAAGGACCATTCGATTTCACAGGAGCTCAAAGAAAGCAGGGCTCCAGATTTCACTGTTCCGCTGCAACCGACGCAGCCAGAGCGGCCTACCGTTGCGAGGTCCTCATTTGCCCAAGTAGCCGAGGAACTCGCCGTTATGGAAAACAAGGCATCTAATGACCTATTGACGTCGTTTCCGGTCTTCAAACCTACGCCAGCGGTTAAGCAGATAAAGGAAGAACTCAGAGATGCGAACGGGAAGCTGAAGGCTACACGGGACCGTCGTTGGGACATCCACGAACAGCTCTCGAAAGCCCCCCGTGTGCAGTGGTGGTGTTACGCCATCGGATTGGCGGCCCGCCGCCGCCGGAGAATACAAGACCTCGAACGGGCATTGATCGTCGCCGAGAAGGAAAAGCAGCGGCTGCAAATAAGCGTCTCAGGAAGGGAGTCAGCGCTACATCGTGAAGAAACGCGGGCTAAGGAGCTTCATGCCGAGCAGGTCCGAGATGTGAGCCGGAAGCATAAGAGCGCTCGTGAAATCCTAGAGCGCATCGACCGAATTCGAACCATGATTAGCGAAGACCCGGCGTTGGCCGACAAGGGTGTCGCTCATCTCATGTCGGTTGCGGAAATGAGGCTTGGAAGGTGGACATCACCGGAGCAATTCACAGACCTCGTGTCTGCGAAGCAGCCGTGAATAAGGTGCCCCGCCGGCTAATAGCGCGTTGTTCACTAGAACGGTGACCACAGTTTCCTATGGTTGCCTCCTAGCCGTAGTAAAGTGCGCCAGTAATCTCCTGCTGATTTTTAAGTTTTTGATTTTTCAATGAATTATTTGTTGCAACACGCGAGCTTTGGACTCACCATTTTCTCATAAACCCGCATGGCGGCAGAGAACATGGAAATTGACTCGATAAAGAATGAAGACACGCTTACCGGCAAGAACTCGTCAGGTCCCGGGGGCGCGCGAAAGCAGATCAGCAAGGCCGACATTGCACGTCTGGCAGATATTGCGAAGCGTGAGCAGGTCGTGGTGGAGATGGAGTTCGGCGGACGTATTGTTCGAGTGTCTCCGATGCCGCTAGGCGACTATGGTGGTGTTTCGCATACCAGACGCGGAGGAGTTGTGCTATGAGCGTATCCATGCCCAGAAAACTACCTCTCCATGTCGTTAAAGAAGTCACAAGGCACGGCAAGATCGTCTTCTATTTCCGAATCGGAAAGGGCGACCGTATTCGGCTGCCCGGAATTCCCGGTTCCAAGGAATTTAAGAAGGCATATCAGGCAGCTCTGCTAGGCCAGAGGATCGCACACGTCGAGACGACGACCATCGCCCGGTCTCTACAATGGCTCGTCCAGCAGTACATGGAGAGCGCCGAGTGGAGTGGGCTGAGTGTTGCTACTCGAAAGCAGCGCGGTCTCTTCTACAGGCAAGTTATTGACGCCAGTGGAAAAGTGGATTGCAGGGCGGTCACAAAGGCCGACGTTCAGAATGCCATGGAACGAAGGAAGTCGACGCCAGCACTCGCAAACAATTTCAAGAAGTCGCTGTCGGCTTTGTTCAAATGGGGCTTGGATCATAGCCACGTTAGCGTTGACCCCACGGCGGGTGTGAAGCGGTTGAAAACGCTAAACACCGACGGCTTTCCCATCTGGACACTCGAAGACATCAATAATTTTACGAAGCGCTGGCCGTTGGGAACCCGCGAGCGTTTGGCTTTCGAGCTTATCGTGGCGTCGGGTCTACGGCGATCAGACGCCGTCCGCGCCGGTCGTCAGCATCTGACTGACGACGTCTTGAAGATCAAAACCCAGAAAACGAACACTCAGGTGACGGTCGAGTTCTCACCACGAGTTCTGGACCTAATTGAGCAGACCCAAACTGGGGATTTTGCGTTCATTGTGGGTAAGAAAGGCCTTCCCCTGACAAAGGAGTCCTTTGGGAACTGGTTCCGTGACACCTGCCGAGCCGCTGGAGTCGAAAAAAGTGCCCATGGACTGCGAAAATTTAGCGCCACACTCGCGGCAGAAGCAGGTGCTACTAGCCACCAGCTCATGGCGCAGTTCGGCTGGGTCAATGTTAAGCAAGCCGAAGTATACACCAAGGGAGCCGATAGGGCGCTCCTCGGGAAGGCGTCTTCGCGACTTGTCGAAGAACAGATCAGGACGAAACTTTCCCCGCACCTAGTTTCCGGTGAGGGAAATATGACGAAAAACCCTTTGAAATCAAACGGATGAAAAGTGAGTGGTGGGCCCGGAGGGACTCGAACCCCCAACCAAGCGGTTATGAGCCGCCGGCTCTAACCATTGAGCTACAGGCCCTTCGATGCAAAACGCGTCGATGCGCAGGGCTGCAATGGTTCAGCCTGTGCGTGGGTTTCGCTCTAACGTAATTTTTCCGGTGCGACAAGCCGTTGAAAATAGGCTCACACAATCTATGCCGTAATAGTCTCATAATCTAAAGCCATAGGATGTAGTGGGACATCAACAGAGGAAATTTTCATGGTATCCAGACTGGCTCGCTCGATTGCCATCGGCACCTTCACTCTTGCTGCCGCTGCACCTCTTGCAGCCCTCGCGCAAGAAACAAAGCCACGCGAAGCGACGATTACGGTTTCCGGCGAAGGAAACGCCTCCACCGCTCCGGACATGGCTGTCCTCTCCTTCAGCGTCTTGAAACAGGCGCAAACGGCTGCCGAGGCGATGAGCGAAAACAACAAAGCGATGACCGAGGTACAAGCGGCGCTGAAAAAGGCTGGCATTGCCGACCGCGATCTGCAGACCACCAACTTCTCGGTTCAGCCGGTCTACAAGCAGTTCGAGCCGAAAGACGGGGTCTATATCCCGCCGGAAATCACCGGATACCAGGTAACGAATGGGCTGACGGTTCGTGTGCGCGACCTGACGAAGCTTGGCGATATCCTCGACAGCTCCGTGAAGCTCGGCATCAACCAGGGCGGTGATATCACCTTCACCAACGACAACCCGGAAGCGGTCTTCACCGACGCACGCAAGAAGGCGGTGGAGAACGCCGTCGCCAAAGCAAAGACGCTGGCCGAAGCAGCCGGTGTGAAGGTCGGACGCGTTCTCGAGATCAGCGAGAACAGCCCTCGCCCGCTGGCTGTCCCTGCGCCGATGATGCGCGCTACCATGCAGAAGGAAGACAGCGTGCCGATTGCCGCAGGCGAAAATACCTATGTCATCAACGTCAATGTGACATTCGCTATCGAGCAGTAAAACAGAAAGGGCGCGTCTTCCGAGCGCGCCCTTCCCCAATCTCGATGCTGAAATATCGGTCAAAACAAAAGTGCCCCCGCCATTCTCATGACGGGGGCATTGTTCTGATCGAATCAGCGATCAGGAATTAGCGGCGGATGACCGGGCATCCACGAACATTGGCAAACACGACGCGGTCGCGGCCGTAGCGATCGAAGCCGGCGACAACGACGCGGCGCGGCGAAACATCGACAACGCGAGCGCGACGAATGCCCATGCGGCTTGCCTTCTCTTCCGCAAGCCATGGCGAGCAGCGATCGCGACCGCGATCCGGACGACCCCAGCCTGGGGCTCCATGCCCACCGTGACGATAGCCATCTTGAACGTAGATACCATAGCGGACACCATCCGCAGAGGCGCTGGAGGCTGTGGCCGCTAGACCGCCAAGCGCAATCAGCGCTGCCAAACCTGCTTTTACAAAGTTGCCAATCATGGGACTTGCTCCATTTCTAAACCCTGAGGTCCGGCACGCTCGCCCGACCGATGAGGAGAAACTAATCAATGGCGGCTGAACGTTATCAGAACCGGCTATTCACCCATGGTTCAGCAAATCCTCATGTAGAAATATGCAAGACCACCTCGCGCCGGTGCGGGCGATCCCTGTGTTCGAAAAGATAAAGACCCTGCCATGTGCCAAGCACCAACCGCCCGGATGCCACGGGAATGCCGATGGAAACTTGCGTCAGCGCCGCTTTGATATGCGCAGGCATATCGTCTGGCCCTTCCATCGTATGAGCGACCCAGCTCATCGCCGGATCGCTGGAGGGTGGCACGAGGTGGGAGAAGAACATCTTCAGATCGCGCCGCACATCTGGATCGGCATTCTCCTGGATGATCAGCGAACATGACGTGTGCCGAACGAAGACGGTCAAGAGCCCTTCATCGAGCCCGGCGCCCCAAACGAATTGCGCGGCTTCATCGGTAAACTCGTAGAGACCCTGTCCCCGTGTTGAAAGCTCGATCATTTTCTGTGGCATTATCGTTTATCCTGTCGGAACCAAAGTAAAGGCGCGGCGTTATTATGAACTATGGGGCAAAGTCTGCGCGTGATGTGCGCACTCCACCACGAACGAGACGATCTATGAAATGCCTTGCAAGCGCAGAAGAACTTGGAATATGCAAATCCTACGAAATGCAAGACAGCTGCTCCGGCATTTTTGCACCCTCTTTTGAAAAAAGAGAGACAACCCGTTACTTCGGCCTGACTCAATCTTCGAACCGAAGTGCGGTCTACCAGCAGTTCACTACAACACTGCGCTCGGAACACTGACTCATGATGCCTTTAGACCAAAAGGTCGATCTCACGAACTGTGACAAAGAACCGATCCATATTCCTGGCAGCATTCAGCCGCATGGATGTCTTATCGTCTGCGATAATGCGATGCGCACCATTCTGCGCTATTCTGAAAACTGCGAGGCGTTTCTCGGCGTTTCCGGCGATTTGTCGGGAAGACAGGCAGAAGAGATTTTCGGTCACGAGGTCGTCCACGATCTGCGCAACGCCTTGACGGTAACGGCAAGCAGCAACCGCGCAGCCCTTCTACCGGGTGTCCGCCTAGCAAATGGCAAGGCCTTCGATATTGCCATCCATCGCTATAAATCCGTCACGATCATCGAGCTCGAGATTGCCAATGAAGAGGCCCAGCCTCTGCATACCGCGCAGTTGATGATTGATCGGATTCGCGAGGCCGACAATGTCGACAGCCTCATTTCCCGAACTTCAAGGCTCGTCAAAGCGATGCTCGGCTATGACCGGGTGATGATCTACCGGTTTGAGCAGGATGGTGCCGGCAAGGTCATCGCCGAGGCAAAACAGCCTTCGCTGGAGAGTTTCCTTGGCCAGTATTTTCCTGCCAGCGATATTCCACAGCAGGCGCGTACGCTTTATCTCAAAAACACGCTCCGGATCATTTCCAATACGACGGGCGACGCTGTTCCGGTGATCCCGCGCGTCGATGCATCGGGAGAACACCTCGACCTCTCCTATGCCCATTTGCGTAGCGTTTCTCCCATCCATTGCGAATATCTGCGCAATATGGGCGTCTCGGCCTCCATGTCGATTTCCATTATCGTCGAAGGCGAGTTGTGGGGATTGATCGCCTGTCATCACTATTCTCCGCGTATTCTGCCAATGTCGGTGCGGATTGCGGCGGAAATGTTCGGTGAGTTCTTTTCCCTGCACCTCCAGGCGCTTAAGCAGCATAAAAAGCTGATGACGACGCAGGATGCCCATGCCGCACTCGACAGGTTCCTGCGCCTTGCGACTCATCAATCGGATATAGAAGAGCTTCTCGCGGACAACCTGCACGATTTCAAAACACTGATGCCTTGCGACGGTGTCGGACTTTGGATGAATGACAACTGGTATGGCGTCGGAAGCACGCCGCCGGAAGCTTCCATTCCCCAGATTGGCAGGCTGTTGCATTCCGTGGCCGATGGCAAGGTTTGGGCCACCCATGCCCTCTTTCACCACCTGCCCGAAGCAGAGTTGTACAGCAGCCAGACGGCAGGTCTGATGGCTGTCTCGCTCTCGCAGGTGAAGAGCGACTACCTGCTGTTCTTCCGCAAGGAATTGATCCAGACGCTCAATTGGGGCGGCAATCCGGAGAAATCTTACCAGACCGGCCCTCTGGGGGATCGTCTGACTCCACGCAAGAGCTTTGCCATCTGGAAGGAAACTGTCCATCAACAGGCCCAGCCCTGGACCGAGGAAGACCGCCAGATCGCCGAGGCAACGCGTGTGGCTCTGGTGGAAGTAGCGTTTCGCCATAGCGAATTGATGGCGGATGAAAGAGCCCGCGCCGAAGTGCGCCAGCGAATGCTCAATGAAGAGTTGAACCACCGCGTCAAGAACGTGTTGGCCATTATCAAGTCGCTGGTTGGCAATCCCACGCAGGAAGGCCGCACTCTGGAAGACTATGTCACGGCCTTGAAGGGTCGCATCCAGGCGCTCTCCTTTGCCCACGACCAAGTGGTGCGCGGCGAAGGCGGCGGCATGTTGAAAGACCTTCTGGAGGCCGAACTTTCGCCCCACCGGTCACCCGAAACGACGATCACGCTCGATGGACCTGCTGTGATGGTCGATTCGCGCGCCTTTTCCGTTATGGCGCTGGTCTTGCATGAACTTGCAACCAACGCCGCCAAATATGGCGCTCTCGCCCATTCTGGCGGAGAGCTTTACGTCAGCTGGCAGCTAAACGAGCGGCGCGATTGCGTTCTCGACTGGCAGGAAAAAGCACGCACACACATAACGCCCCCGGCCAAAACCGGCTTCGGTACGGCGCTCATCAGCCGTAGCGTGCCCTATGATCTCGGTGGCAAGAGCCGCATCGATTACCTGCCCCATGGGCTGGAAGCCCAGATCGTTATACCCGCACGTCACGCCTCAATTAGCGTCGCGGAGGCAAATATCGACACTCAGTTTGGCGGAAGAGCCGATCCCGCAGCCTACTCGCCGGAGGAAAAGTTGAACGTATTTCTTGTCGAAGACCAGATGCTCATCGCTATGGACGTGGAGTACATGCTCGAACAGCACGGTATTACAGATATCGAAACGTCCTCGTCCTCCGCTATGGCGCTCGAAAAGCTGAAGACGGCCAAACCGGATGTCGCCATCCTCGACATCAACCTCGGCAACGACACCTCGATCCCGGTGGCATATGAGTTGCTGAGACGCGAAATTCCATTCATGTTCGCCACAGGCTATGGCGATGGCATCATGGTGCCAGGAGAACTGGCGCATGTGCCGATCATCCGCAAGCCCTATGACGAGGCGTCTCTTCTGGCGTCAATCGGGAAACTCGTGGGTAAGAAGGTGAGCGCCTGAAGCGCATCACAACGCGGTTTGGCATGTCTGCTTCACGATACGACGGTCAGCCGCCTGGAAGCTTCAACCGCTTGACGTCATCGGAGGTGAGCGGATCGCCGATGAGAAAACGAAAATCGGTCACGATATATTTGTCGATATCGACGACGCACCGGTAGTAGACCGATATCCACTGAGCGCCAGTGTAAAAGGCGCCCTTCGCGTCCATGACATTGCCCGAAATCGGGTAATTCTTCAGTGTGTGAGGTTGTAGTCCAACATAAGGTCCGCGGCTGCGTCCGATCTGAGCCATCGTCTCCGCTACACACAATTGCTCGACACGCTTCTGCGGAGGTAACTTGCCCATGATCTGGCGAAGCATGGGACGCGGACGTTTACCGCTCGCCAGTATTTTCTTCACAGGTTTCAGTTGCGGGTTCCCCTCACCGGAGGTCGGCGCTTGCGCTTGTCCAGACTTTCGACCTTCTGTCTCTGGTCTCGGCAGCGGTATAGCGGTGGCCACTTGATCCTGAGCGCTCGGCTTATCAGAGGCTAGTATCTCACCGACGGCAGCATTGGCTGGCATCCCTGTGAAATCCAGCTTCTCCGGCATCTGAGAGGATTGAGAATTCTCCTGACTGTTTTCGATGTTGGACTGCGCGTTTTCAGCGCCTGCGTCGACCGCTTCTGTCGGCTGAGGCTTTTCCTGCCCACCCTCATCCGTCTGCTCGCCTGGCTCATCGCGCGCATCGAGCTGCGTTTTGTCCGGACGAATCGCAACGCTTGGAAGGCTCGAAGCCCTTGGACTTTCCTGCGGCGGAGTCGGCGGCTCGGGTTTCTTCGCCTCTTCCGCCTTCTTCGTTTCTTCCGCTTTCTTCTCTTCTGGAGGCGGCTTCTCTTTAGGAGGCTCTACCAGTTCCACGCTCACGCTCTCAGGTTCAGAAGAGGTCGAAATCTGATAGTTGCCATAACGGTAGAGCGTCACGAGGAGCAAACCATGCATCAGCACGGAGGCCAGGACGACCCACATCACTTGCTGCATGTTCTGTTTCGAGCGTCTTTCCATAGGCATCAGTTCTCAAGCGGCCAAAGCAGGGTTCGCGCGAAGGGTTGGGGCGATATTGACCCCAAGGATTTTATTGGCAGTTCCGGCATGAAAACCGAAAACCTCAAGAAAGCAAAAAACCCGGCCATCGTCTGACCGGGTTTTGAAATTTTGGCGGCAGGCCGATCAACTGTCGAGGAACGAGCGCAGCTTGCGCGAACGGCTCGGGTGCTTCAGCTTGCGCAGCGCCTTGGCTTCGATCTGACGGATACGTTCGCGCGTTACCGAGAACTGCTGTCCAACTTCTTCCAGCGTGTGGTCGGTGTTCATGCCGATACCGAAGCGCATGCGGAGCACGCGCTCTTCGCGTGGCGTCAGCGATGCCAGAACGCGGGTCGTCGTTTCGCGCAGGTTTGCCTGAATGGCAGCGTCGATCGGTAGAAGCGCGTTCTTGTCCTCGATGAAGTCACCGAGATGCGAATCCTCTTCATCACCGACCGGCGTTTCGAGAGAAATCGGCTCCTTGGCAATCTTCAGGACCTTGCGGACCTTTTCGAGCGGCATGGCCAGCTTTTCAGCCAGCTCTTCCGGCGTCGGTTCGCGACCGATTTCATGCAGCATCTGGCGCGATGTACGAACGATCTTGTTGATCGTTTCGATCATATGCACTGGAATACGGATCGTGCGCGCCTGGTCGGCAATCGAGCGGGTGATCGCCTGACGAATCCACCATGTGGCGTAGGTCGAGAACTTGTAGCCGCGACGATATTCGAACTTGTCGACCGCCTTCATCAGGCCGATATTGCCTTCCTGAATGAGATCGAGGAACTGCAAACCGCGGTTGGTGTACTTCTTGGCAATCGAGATCACCAGACGAAGATTGGCTTCCACCATTTCCTTCTTGGCGATACGTGCTTCGCGCTCACCCTTCTGCACCATCGAAACGATGCGGCGGAATTCGGCGATCGAAATACCGGTTTCCTGTGCCAGATTCTGAATTTCCTGGCGGATATCGCGGATCGTATTGTTCTCTTCGCGCGCAAATTCCTTCCAGCCCTTGGCTGCAAGGTTGGCAATGGACTTCATCCAGTTCGGATCGAGTTCCGCGCCGTGATACTGCTCCAGGAAGCTATCGCGCTTCACGCCGTAGGATTCGGCAAGACGCAACAGACGGCCTTCGTTCTGCATCAGACGCTTGGAAATGTCGTAGAGCTGCTCGACAAGGCTGTCGATGCGGTTCTGGTTCAGCGACAGCGACTTCACCGCCGTGATCAGCTGATCCTTCAGCTCCTTGTAGCGACGCTCCTGACCGGTGGACAACGTACCCGTGCACGCAAGACGCGCCTCGACCTGCTGATCCTGAAGCTTGCGCAGCTTCTTGTAGGTATCGGCAATCGTGTCGAGCGTTTCCATGACCTGCGGACGCAGTTCCGCTTCCATAGCGGCAAGAGACAGGTTCGACTCGTCGTCGTCCTCTTCTTCCTCTTCCGGCGGCAAGCCTTCGCCGCCGACATTGGTCACGTCGTCGTCACCGCCCGGGTTACGCGCGCGGCGGGTCTTTTCCTTTTCTTCGGCAGCCTTGCGGTCAGCCTCGATCTTTTCCGGGCTCTGGAACTGCGGCGCGGCCTTGGCCTCAGGACCGGAATAGGTAGTTTCAAGATCGATGATCTCGCGCAGCAGCGTCGTGCCTTCGTTGAGTTCGTCGCGCCAGATGATCAGCGCCTGGAACGTCAAAGGGCTCTCGCACAGGCCCGAGATCATCGTCTCGCGGCCGGCCTCGATGCGCTTGGCAATGGCAATTTCGCCTTCGCGCGACAGAAGCTCTACTGAGCCCATTTCGCGCAGATACATGCGCACCGGGTCGTCGGTTCGGTCTGTCGGTTCTTTCTTCTTGGCGGTTGCAACGGCCGTGCCGCTGGAAGGCGCAAGTTCGCCACCTTCGGACTCGTCACTGTCGGAATCGTCGCCGTCGGCCTCGGGGGAAGCTTCCTCGGCGTCCTCGTCTTCTACAACGTTGATGCCCATCTCGCTGAGCATCGCCATGATGTCTTCGATGCGATCGGGATCGACCTGATCGGACGGCAGAACTTCGTTCAGCTCATCCATGGTGACGTAGCCGCGCTTCTTGGCGGCCTTGATCATTTTCTTGACCGCGTCATCCGAAAGATCGAGAAGCGGCCCATCCGTCGCGCCATCGCGTTCGTTTTCAGCTTCTTCGTTTTCTTTGACTTTGGTTGCCATCTATCTCGTCGCTTTCCCTGACGCTACTATCCGCCTCGGGCCAACGCCCTCCACCTCATAAAGGTTTCCGGCAGCAGCCCCGAATCACGTCAAACACCTAACGGAATGATCTTTAATTGCCGATTAAACGCGGCACATGCCGGTGGAACCTCAAGACATTGCATCCGGAAATACATGCTCATGCAGTTTCGATCCGCCAAGGTCCATTCCACCTTACTTTTCCTGAAATGGTGATTCCCGCTATTTCCCGTTACGTCAAGCCTTTCCGGCCAGACCTAGGGTTAAAAACCGAAAAAGCCGTCATAGCGGCAACATTTTGCGGGCCTTCACCAACGTATCCCCTATTTAGGGCAATAATCTCAAAAGGCAAGCCTGAGCGCGTCGAAACAGAAAAACCGTGCCGCGCAAAACGTTGCAGAATTTCCAGGTGAGGAGCGGCGTCATCCATGACCATAGGCAGGCCCCTTAACCCTGCCCGACATCACGCCGAACCCATCGATGATCGCTTCCTGATTCTCCATGCGCCCGATCTCGAGCTGCACTTCGGAAAGCGCGCGCATCAAAAGACCGACGCGCTCTCCATCCCCCACCTCCGTTGCCTCGGCGATCTCTCGCTCCAGATCGATCTTCTGCCAACGCAATGCCTTGGTACGTTTGTGCAGCGATAGCGCCTGAATATAGCCTTCTCGCGCATCCTCGGGCGCCGCCTGCTCGGTCGCTGTCCAGAGCCGTGCATTGCGCACCTGCTGGTTCATCGCCTTCACCAGCGCCCCGAACCCTTGAGCCTCCATCCGCTCCATCAGCCCGTCGCGAGACAGGTCGGCGGCGTTTTCTGCCGCATAGGTCAAGACCTGAGACCACAGCCGCTGAAGATCACGGTTTTCATAATCGATGGCGGCAATCTCGTCATACTCCTCAAGCAACAGCTGCGGATGATTGACGATGGTCAGCGCCAGCACACTTTCACGAAGGGCGGGCGTTGCGAGATAGCCCTTGACGAGACCGGACTGACTGAGCCGATCGGAAATCCCCCCACTATTACCGGATGAGGCGTTCCCCTGACCGCGTTGTCCATTTCTCACCTGAGCGGGAGCCCCGCGCCCGAAATTGCGGTTCGGCATCGTGTTGCCGCCGCGTTGAAACTGCGGCTGGAAGAATGCATTCAGCCGGTCACGCATATCCTGCTGATAGAAACGGCGCACACTTTCGTCGCCGATGACCGAAACGATCTGGCGAAGACGGTTTTCCAGTTCGGCGCGTTTTTCCGGCGTATCGAAAGCGGTGGACGCGGTTTCACGGCTCCAGATCATCGAGGCCAGTGGCTTTGCTTCTGAAAGCACGCGGTCGAAAGGCGCCCTGCCCTCATGGCGCACCAGATCGTCCGGATCCTTGCCGTCGGGCAGCAGCGCGAAACTTACTGAACGACCGGGTTTGATATGCGGCAGCGCAAGATCGGCGGCACGGTTTGCAGCGCGAATACCCGCCCCGTCGCCATCGAAGCACAGAATCGGCTGCGACGACATTTTCCAGAGAAGTTCGAGCTGGTTTTCCGTCAACGCCGTTCCGAGCGGCGCAACCGCGTTCTCGACACCCGCCTGGTAGAGCGCAATCACATCCATATAGCCTTCGACTGCAATGACGGTACCGGCAGACTGCGTCGCTCGGCGCGCGCGGGCGAAATTGTAGAGGACGCTGCCCTTATGGAAGAGTTCGGTCTCGTTGGAGTTGAGATATTTCGCCAGCGCATCGGAGGCCATGGCGCGGCCACCGAAAGCGATGACCTTTTCACGCGCAGACAGGATCGGAAACATGATGCGGTCGCGGAAACGGTCGTAGGAAAGCGGCACATTCTCATACACGACAAGGCCGCAGGCCTCCATCTGCTCCTTGGTAATGCCTTTGGCCGCAAGATGCTCTTTCAGCGCATTGCGACTATCGGGCGCATAACCCAGCCGGAAGGTCTCGATGGTGCGCCCCGTCAGCCCGCGATCGCGCAGATAAGCGCGCGCTCTCGCGCCAACTGCCGTTTGCAACCGGTCCTGAAAGAACAGGGTCGCCATCTCCATGACGTCCTGAAGCGAGGCGCGCTCGCGCTCGCGTCGTTCGGCCTGCACGTCCGGCTGCGGCATGGCGACACCCGCCATGTCGGCGATTTGCTGCACAGCCTCGGGAAAAGCCATACCGTCGAGGTCGGTCAGAAAGCGAAAGTGATCTCCCGACACCCCGCAGCCGAAGCAATGGTAGCGTCCTTTGCGATCTTCGCAGTGAAAGCTCGGGCTCTTCTCGCCATGAAAGGGGCAGCAGGCCCAAAAGTCGCCTTTCGACGCGTTGCTCTTCTTCCGGTCCCACGTCACACGTTTGCCGATGACATCGGAGATGTTCACCCGGTCGCGTATCTCGTCGAGGAAGGAGTTTGAAAAGCGCATTTTACCTGAAATCTCTGTCGGCCATCCGCCGATCTTCTATATAAGCCCGTAAGCAGTGAAATACCAAGCCTGCCGCACCCTCATGCCCGTTATTCACAGTCTACGGCAACAGAATCGGCCCGAAAATCGGATGCTGTTTTCAGAAAGCACGATGCGTAGTTTCAACAAGGCAAAGCGTCCTTTTTGCGTTCGATGGGACGCATAGCGCTCTCCGACGCAGATCACCGCCTCTATCGAAACTTCGGGCAAAATTGCGGCAGAAACCATCGGCTCCAAATTACCTATTTGTAATTTGAAGAACCAGAAGCCGCGTGGCACTCTCTGATCATCGACATGAGGTCGAGTGTTGAGAGTAAATTCGGAAGGCCAGGGCAACATCCCCCCACCGCTTGCCCTATAAGAGAACGCCCGTCCGCAGGCGTACCTTCCGGTAAAAGAAAGGCAGGGCACCCACATATGCCCTGCCTTTCTTATTTTCACACTCCGGCAAAGCTCGAAGGATTACTTCAGCAGTTCCTTGATCTGCGCGGATGCCTTGGCGAAATCGATACGACCGGGATAGCGCTCCTTCAGAACCGCCATGACCTTGCCCATGTCGCGCAGGCCGGATGCCTCCGTCTCGGCAATCACGCCTTCGATGATGCCGCGAACCTCGGCCTCGGGAATTTCTTCCGGCATGAAGGACTTGATGATGGCGATCTCGTCGCGCTCTTGATTGGCAAGTTCCTCACGCCCGGCCTTTTCGTAGATGGCAGAGGACTCCTCGCGCTGCTTGATCATCTTAGCGAGAATCTGCAGGATTTCCTCGTCCGACACCGGCTCCTTGCCGACGCCGCGATTGGCGATATCGCGATCCTTGATGGCCGTCTGCACCAGACGGATCGTCGAAAGGCGAAGGGCATCCTTGGCCTTCATGGCTTCTTTCAGGGCGCTTGCGAATGTATCGCGGATCATCTCTGTTTCTCCTTGGAAGAGCCGGGCCGGAAGATATTTCCAGCGCAGACCTTTCCTTAACAATTGTGCCGGTGACATAAACGAGCAGGCGCCAATCGGCAAACTGTTTGCTTAAGTGTTTGAGCAGGCTCGCTTTTAATTCCTGCGGATTCACCGGCCTCGCGGTTGACCGCACGGACCGCTTCCGTTATTTTCCGGCACCTGCACGAGAATTTAACGAAGGTTACGACGCGAAGGCTTTCGCGCGTCCTTACTCCGCGAGAAAACATGACCGCTTTCGTCCTGCCTTTCAAGAGGCGGGCCGGACCGGCAGAAACGGAAAACGAGATGACCGAGACAGCTCCCTGGACAACACGCAAACCGACCGCCATGCTCGTTCTTGCAGATGGCACCGTGATCGAGGGAACCGGTATCGGCGCAACAGGCAAGGTTCAGGCGGAAGTCTGCTTCAACACAGCGCTGACGGGCTATGAGGAAATCCTCACCGACCCGTCCTATCTCGGCCAGATCGTCACCTTCACCTTCCCGCATATTGGCAATATCGGCACCAACGACGAAGACATCGAAGACCTGACGCCGGCAGCACGCCACGGCGCGGTCGGCGTCATCTTCAAGGCCGACATCACCGATCCGTCGAACTACCGCGCCGCCAAGCATCTCGACGCCTGGCTGAAGAGCCGCGGCATCATCGGTCTCTGCGGCATCGACACCCGTGCGCTGACCGCATGGATCCGTGAGAACGGCGCACCGAACGCTGTCATCGCCCACGACCCGAACGGTGTCTTCGACATCGAAGCGCTGAAGGATGAAGCCAAGGCCTGGAGCGGTCTCGTCGGTCTCGACCTCGCTATCGAAGCGACGTCAGGCCAGTCCTCCGTCTGGAACGAGACGCCATGGGTCTGGGGCGAAGGTTACGGCACGCTCGGTGAGCAAGACGCCAAGTACCATGTCGTCTGCGTCGACTTCGGCGTGAAGCGCAATATCCTGCGCCTCTTCGCCGGTCTGGATTGCAAGGTCACCGTCGTTCCGGCTCAGACCTCTGCTGAAGACATCATGGCACTGAAGCCGGATGGCGTCTTCCTCTCCAACGGCCCGGGAGATCCTGCGGCAACCGGCGCTTACGCCGTTCCGGTCATCCAGAACCTGATCAAGACCGAGCTGCCGATCTTCGGCATCTGCCTCGGCCACCAGATGCTCGGTCTTGCCGTTGGCGCCAAGACCGAGAAGATGCACCAGGGCCACCACGGCGCAAACCACCCGGTCAAGGACTTCACCACCGGCAAGGTGGAAATCGTTTCGATGAACCACGGCTTTGCAGTGGACGCGAAGTCTCTTCCGGAAGGCGTTGAAGAGACTCACACTTCGCTTTTCGACGGCACCAATTGCGGCCTGCGCATCACCGGCAAGCCGGTCTTCTCGGTGCAGCATCACCCGGAAGCGTCTCCTGGCCCGCAGGACAGCCACTACCTCTTCCGCCGTTTCGTCAATTTGCTGCGTGAGAAGAAGGGCGAACCGGCCCTCGCAGAGCGCTGATAAGATTCAAAGATCAGTTGAACTTATAACCGGCCCGCTTAACCGCGGGCCGTTTGCATTTCACGCTTCACCAACCGGTAGAAACGTGTGGTCAGCATGATCGCTGCTGCCGTCAGGCCGACGACAAATCCGGACCAGACCCCCACGCCACCGAAGCCGAGCGGGAACGCCATGGTCCAGGCGAGCGCAAAACCGATCGGCCAGTAGGAAATCAACGCCAGTATCGCCGGAATACGCGCATCCTTCAGGCCGCGCAGCAGGCCTGCCGCCACTGCCTGGATGCCATCTACCAGCTGGAACAACCCTGCCATGATGATGAGCGAGCTCGCGTAAGCGAGAACCTGAGGCGCCTCCGGCAGATGTGCATCAAGGAACAGACCGCCCAGCTTGCCGGGAATGGCTGCGAAGAGAATGCCACCACTCAGCGCAATGACGCAGGCAACCACATAGATCGTAATCGCAGCGCGAATGAGGTTCGGATAATCGCCGCGACCATGCGCGACACCAATACGTACCGTCGCCGCCTGCGACAGTCCAAGCGGGATCATGAACGCAATCGATGCCAATTGCAGAGCGATACCATGCGCCGCGAGCTCGATGGTCCCGATCTGACCCATGAGAATGGACGCCGCGGAAAACAGCATGGTTTCGGCCAATATGGTGATGCTGATCGGCAGACCGAGACGCAGGACCTCGCCAAGCGCATTCCAGTCCGGTTTCCAGAAGCGGACAAACAGCTCGTATTGCCTGGTTTCGTCCCGCGTCTGGACGTAGAAGACAATGAAGATGAGGCTGAACGTATTGACGATGACGGCCACGATAGCAGCCCCATTCATACCCATGGCGGGAAATCCGAAGTGGCCGAGGACCAGAGCATAGGCAAGCACGCCGTTGAGCAACAGCATGGCAATGGTGGCGTAGAGAATAACGCTGGCACGACCGATCGCGCTGACGAGTCCGCGCATCACGTAAAACAACAACGCCGGAAGCAGGCCAAACTTGGAAATGGCGAGATAGTCGCCCGTCAGCTTTGCCACATTCGGGTTTTGCCCGAGTGCCAGCAGAATGCGCTCCGCATTGTAGAAGATGCCAAGCGCCAGGAACCAGTAGGCTATCGCCACCCACATGCCCATGCGCAGCGCTCGCCGCGCCGATGTCGCATCCCCCTGCCCGTAAGCATTGGCGACCATGGGAACGACGGCAACCGAGAAGCCCGTACCGAAGATGAAGACCACAAAGAAGAACTGGCCAGCCAGCACCATGGCGGCAAGCTTCTCCGCACCAAGCTGACCAACGATGATCATATCGGTGGTATGAATGCCAAGTTGCGCAAGTTGCGCCCCGATCAGCGGAATGCCCAATGCAAGCGTGGCACGGAAATGCGCCGCCCATGAACTGCCGCCCTGCGACACGTTCCCGACAACTTCCGACGAAGACATGATCTCACCCTCAAACTGAAACCGCTTCCAGAGGATGCTGGAAGCGGTCGCTCCAATGCATAAAAGACTTGGCTGACCTGCGCAAGAAAAAGGCGCCCTGTCTAAAAATGAAGCCTTTCTGCCTGCACCTGCCCTTGCCTCACACCCAGGCGCAAGACATGTTTTCGCAATCGAGATTCGGGAGGGAAGACGAATGGGGGAAATTCTCTGGCGCGGCGTAGCGATGGGGATTGGCGGCACGGTTTTCATGGACATCTGGGCAATCGTCCTCCATCGTGCCTTCGGCCAACCCGCCGCGAACTGGGGACCCGTCGGTCGCTGGTTCTGGCACCTTCCGAAAGGCACAGTCTTCCACGACAGCATTGCGACCGCTGAGCCGCACGCCAATGAGGTGGCAATCGGCTGGATCGCTCATTATGCGGTCGGCATCCTCTACGGCGTTCTGCTTGCGCTCATTGTGCCGCCGGGCTGGTTTGCAGCGCCGACCTTCCTACTGCCCTTCATCGTCGGGATCGTCACCGTTGCCGCAGGCTGGTTCTTGCTTCAACCCGGCCTCGGCATCGGCTGGGCCGCTTCGAAGACCCCCAACCCCAACAAGGTGCGTGCACTGAACCTTGTCGCCCACACCATCTTCGCCCTCGGCATGTTCGTCACCGCACTGGCGATAGCGTAAAGCGCCGTCGATCTATCGGCACACACCGGACTCTCCGGTTTTTGCATCGACGCCAGATGCTGTGGCAATCATGATGCGCAATAGGAGCGCTCCTGTCTCGATCACGAGGACCTCGCTTGTCACGTAAGACGAAGTCTGTGTTCGCAGTCATCGGGCTATCTGTGCTGGCTGCCTTGGTGCTGACCCTCGAGCTATTCAGCTCCATCAACAGACATATCGATGTCTGTGACGACCCGACCTCTGGCCGTTTCATTCATGACGAGATCTTGCGAGACCAGACGTGCCAGGATTGAGAGCCTCGGTCCGGTCATCTTCAACGCCTTGAAGAAGGGGCTTTAACAGCGGATTGGGAAACCGACGCTTGATGGTGACGGCGTAAAAGGATTCGACCATGCCCGGCAGCGCATCGAACTCGATGAGCGTTCCGGCTTCCAGTTCCCCCTTGACCACGATGGGAGGCAGAACGGCAAGCCCTGCTCCTTCACGCGCCAAAAGACGCATCATGGCCATGTCATCCACCTCGGCGGCAATCTGCGGGATGAGACCCAGACGCGAAATCAAGGCCTCGAATTGGGAGCGAACGCCGCTCTCGAGCGTCGGCAGGATCACCGGATGTTCGGCCAGCAGATCAGCAAGGGTTGCTCCCGCCTTGCCCAAAGACGGCCTGCCGACGAGACTGACCCGTTGCTGATAGATGTGTTGCGCGATGAAGGGCGTAACGGAATCGGCCATCGGCGGCTGATTCAAAAGAACGATATCGAGGTTCAGCGTTTCCAGCGCGCGCAGAAGCTCGCTCGTACTGCCCGAACGGAGAATCATGTCGACATCCGAGCGGCCCATAATCGGGCGCAGGAACTCGATCTGGAAGTTGCGCGACAGCGTGGCCAGTGCGCCAATACGAATGGCACGGCGGCTTCGCCCCGTTTCCTTCAGCGTTTCAATCAGTTCTTCACCAGCGGCAAAGATCGTATCGGCACGGTCGAGCGCGATACGGCCCGCTTCGGTCAAGTAAAGCTGCCGCCCGCGCCGCTCGAACAGCGCGTGGCCCAACCGCTCCTCCAACTGCTTGATCTGAATGGACAATGCAGACTGCGACAGGTTCAATCGTTCGGCGGTACGCGTTAGATTGCCGTCATGGGCGACAGCGCGAAAATAGCGAAGATGATGATAATTGAGATCGGACATCGTTCTATTTTATAGAACGTTACTGCAGAAACAATGAATTTTTATGCGCTTGTGGTTCCTGCTACTCCGTTGCCCCCACATCCCTGCTCCTCCCAAGCAGCCCACAGAACGGAGAACTTTCGTGATCTACGCTCTACCGCTCCTCGCTCCGCTTTTTCTCGCCTACGCCTCGTATCGTGCTTTCACGGCACCTGGTCTTCGGCCCCGTGCAGCGATCCGCGTCGCTGAACTTGCCGCACTGGCGTCCATTGTCATTGCGCTCCTTTCAGGACTTGTCCTCACGTTCCAGGGACCGGGCACCGGCCCGACGATCGGCTACGGCTACATCGCGCTCGCCTCGAGACTTGACCTTGTCAGCCTCACCATGCTCCTCCTCGTTTCCTTCATCGGATGGATCGTGCTGCGCTACGCGGGGACGTTTCTTGACGGCGAAGTCCGGCAAGGACCGTTCACTGGCTGGATGACAGCAACACTTGGCGCGGTTCTGCTGCTTGTTCAAGCTGGTACATTACTGCAGCTCGTCATCGGCTGGTGCGCGTCAAGTCTTCTGCTTCATCAGTTGCTGGTCTTCTACCCCGAGCGAGTTGCGGCCACACGCGCAGCCCGCAAGAAGTTCTTCGTATCACGGCTGGGCGATGTCGCCCTGATGTTCGCTGTCATTCTGCTGGCCATCGCATTCAGGACCGGTGACATCGCCACCATTCTGATCAAAGCCCAGCAGGGACAGGGTATGCCGCTGACGATTGCCGCTGCAGCACTCCTGGCTGTTGCTGCCCTTTTGAAATCTGCGCAATTTCCAACCCATGGTTGGCTGACGGAAGTCATGGAAACGCCAACGCCGGTTTCTGCGCTCTTGCATGCGGGCGTCGTGAATGCCGGCGGCTTTCTCCTCATTCGCTTCGCCGATATCATGCTCCAGGCGCCAATCGTGCTTGCGGTTCTGGTGATGGTCGGCGGCTTCACCGCAATTTTCGGCAGCGTGGTCATGCTCACTCAGTCCGCGGTCAAGACGTCGCTCGCCTGGTCGACGGTCGCGCAAATGGGATTCATGATCCTGCAATGCGGCCTGGCGCTCTTCCCCATCGCGCTTCTGCACATCGTGGCGCATTCGCTCTACAAGGCGCATTCTTTCCTCTCCTCAGGTTCGGCCATAGAAACCGTAGCTTCCATCCGTCGCCCTGGCCCGATCACCATCCCCAACGCCAAGGCGGTCACCCGCGCCTTCCTTCTAGCTCTCGCGATCTATGCTGTGATTGGCCTCCTCTTCAGTTTCGGCGACAAACCGCCACAGTCACTTGCTCTCGGTGCGATCCTCATCTTCGGCGTCGCCTACCTCATCGCCCAGGGTCTTGCCGATGCCGCACCTTGGGCGCTGACCTGGCGGACGTCCCTCTACGCCGTCCTGGCCGCCACCGCCTACTTCGCCCTGCAGAAAATTGCGGAAGGGCTGATGCACGGCACGCTCCCGCCTCCGCCCCAGCCTGGTCCATTGGAATGGACGCTGATGCTGCTGGCCGTCGTTACCTTCGGCCTTGTGGCGGTCGCCCAGTCGCTCTTTCCCCTCTGGGCCTATCATCCGGCGGCGGCAGGTCTGCGCGTACATCTCGCAAATGGGCTTTACGTCAACGCCCTCTTCGATCACCTGCTTGGCGGCTGGAGACTTCCCGCATCTGCCTCTGCAACCTCGGCTTCGGTGAAGGAGTGAACTCATGACCGGCACCATCACTATCGACACACTGCACGGCGACACTCTCGCAAAGGCCGCAGCCGATGCCGTTAAAGCCATACCACCGGCCTGGCCTCTGACGGCGACCGTTGCCGTCAACCCCTTCCTCGGCCAGGTGGACGATAGCTTCGACCAGACCGCGGCGCTGCTGGCCCGCATCGGCGGTGTGCGCCTTTCGCTCCCTCGCAAGCACTTTGCCGATAAACTCGCCAGAGGCGACATGACTGACGAGGACCTCCTCGCAGTGCTCAAGACAAGCTCTATCTCGAAGGACATCGACCTGGATGATATCAAGGCCGCGTTGCTCAGTGATGCACCTTTAGCTGCCGCGCTTCCAACAGTGGCCGATCTGGCTGGACGGACAAGCGGCAAGGACTGGTCGGGCATCGTTTCGGATCGGATCGGCACTTTTGCAGCTGGCTTTTTCGATCAAGGCCAGGCGCTGTGGGCAGCGTCGCGTCGCAACGGGCTTTACGCCGCCTGGCGGGCCTTTGCCACGCACGATCTGACGCCGGAAATTCTGGGCCTGAAGGGCTTCGGCACCCATGTGGCCGATACGCCGGAAACGCCCCATGCGGCAATCGAGCGGGCAGCGGTTTCGCTCGGCCTTGGCGCAGAGCCGGGAACCTATTTCCATCAACTGCTGCTCACTCTTGGCGGCTGGGCGCAATTTGCCCGCCACATACAGTTCAAGGCGGAGATCGACGGTGGTGAGGACACGACTGCGCTCGAACTCCTTGCAATCCGGCTGATTTTCGAAGAAGCGCTTTACCTGCGGCATAAGACAAACATCGAAAGCGAATGGCGCAATGTTCGCAAGGCTCATGTCGAACCGGTCACGCCCGGTCGCGACACGCTGATCGACAGCATCCTCCAAGCTGCTGCCGAACGGGCGGCAGAGCGCAAGCTCGCCGCTGTGCTTGCTACCCCTTGCGAGATGAAGGACGTAGACCAGCGCCCCATTCTCCAGGCAGCTTTCTGTATCGATGTACGTTCCGAAGTCTTCCGGCGCTCGCTCGAAACGATGGACGCCAGAATTCGCACGCTCGGCTTTGCCGGTTTCTTCGGTCTCGGCACAAGTCACCACGCTTTCGCGTCAGATACCGCCGAACACAGGCTTCCGGTCCTGCTGAAACCCTCGGTGTTCAGTTGCAGCGCCGTCGATGACGACAAGGGTGCAGATCAGAAAGCCCGCTTCGGTGCCCGTGGCATTCGCGCCTGGGGCAGGTTCAAGCTTGCCGCCGTTTCCTCCTTCGCCTTTGTCGAGGCGATGGGTCCGGTCTATGCCGGCAAGCTATTGCGCGACGGCCTGCGTTTCACCAAGGGCAACGCGCCGGACAAGGTCAAGCCTCGCTTCTCCCAGGATATCGATCTGGAAACGAGAGCTGCCATAGCCGAAAAGGTGCTGAAAGCCATGTCACTGACAGAAGGCTTCGCTCGCTTCGTGCTGATCTGCGGCCACGGCGCCAATGTCGTCAACAACCCCTATGCCAGCGCACTCCATTGCGGCGCCTGCGGCGGTCACGCAGGTGATGTCAATGCGCGGCTGCTGGCAGACCTGATCAACGACAGAGCCGTGCGCGACGCGCTGTCAGAAAAGGGTATCCACATTCCGGCCGATTCCGTCTTCATCGCCGGTCTGCACGATACAACCACCGACGGCGTGACGCTGTTCGAAGCCGATCTGGACAGCGACATCGCGCACAAGGATCTCGCGCAAATCCGCAAGTGGCTGACCGATGCAGGCCGTCTGACCAGAGCGGAGCGGGCAGAGCGTCTTCCACGGGCAACGGGCAAGAACCTGACTGCCCGCGCGCGCGACTGGTCCGAAACCCGGCCTGAACTCGGCCTTGCCGGGTGCCGCGCCTTCATCGCAGCTCCCCGGTCACGCACAGCCGGCCGGTCTCTGGAGGGCCAGGCCTTCCTGCACGATTATGTCTGGCAGAAGGACGAGGACTTCAAGATCCTCGAACTTATCCTGACCGCCCCCGTGGTCGTCGCAAGCTGGATCAGCCTGCAATATTTCGGCTCTGCGGTCGCACCATCCTTGTTCGGAGCAGGCAACAAGCTGCTGCACAACGTCGTCGGCGGCATCGGCGTTGTCGAAGGCAACGGCGGCAACTTGCGCGCCGGCCTTCCTTGGCAGTCTGTCCATGATGGCGAAAACCTCGTCCATGAGCCGCTGCGCCTGGCTGTTGCCGTCGAAGCTCCAAAGCACGCCATTACCGACATCCTTCACAGGCATCCACAGGTCCAGGCGCTTTTCGACAACGGTTGGCTCTCACTCGTCTTGATGGACGATAAGGGACAGCTTACCTGGCGCTACAAAACCGGTGGAAGCTGGGAGAGTGTGGGTAATAGGGAGAGTGAAGCTTCATCTCAGAAGCTGGCAAGCTGACGAGAGGACTCCGCCCGCGCCGCTATCATCCTCGCCCTTGAGGCGAGGATGACTAGAAGAGCATCAAGGCCCTCAAATATCAGCCGAAAACGTATCGCAGTCCTCGACCCGTCCGCTGTCAAAGCCACGGCGGAACCATTCCACGCGCTGCGCCGACGTGCCATGGTTGAAGCTATCGGGAACCACATAGCCCTGCGTTTTCTTCTGCAGCGTGTCGTCACCGATCTGGTGGGCGGCATTCAGCGCCTCTTCCAGATCGCCAGCCTCGAGAATACCCTTCTGCTGGGTGGACTTGCCCCAGATGCCGGCATAGCAATCGGCCTGCAGTTCCACCTTCACTGAAAGCGCGTTGGCCTGGCTCTCGCTCATGGACTGGCGACGCTGGTTGAATTCCGGAAGCACGCCGGTGAGGTTCTGGACGTGGTGCCCCACCTCATGCGCTATTACATAGGCTTGGGCAAAGTCGCCCGAAGCACCGAAGCGCTGCGAAAGCTCGCGGAAGAAGTCTGTGTCAAGATAGACCTTGCGATCCACCGGGCAATAGAACGGACCGGATGCGGATGTTGCGTTACCGCACGCGGAGCGCACCTGGCCTGAGAACAGCACGAGCGTCGGCTTTTGATAAGTCTCGCCGGAAGCCTGGAAGATCTTGCCCCAGGTATCTTCGGTCTCTGCCAGAATGGTTCGGACAAAGGCTGTGGTTTCGTCGCTGGACTGGCCTTGCGGGCGCGTACCCGTCTGCTGCTGTTGCTGACTACCGCTATCCGAATACATGTCGCCGCCCGACAACAACGTCAGCGGATTGATACCGAGTGCCCAGCTGATCAACAGGATGACGACGAGACCGCCAATCCCGATACCACCGCCCCGACCTCCGGTCGGCAAGCGGAAACCACCGCCGCCGCCCATGCCGCCGGTGGACATGCCGCGTCTATCTTCGATGTTGTCCGACTGGCGGCGCCCTCTCCACTGCATGGCAATCTCCCCTTCAATATGCTTGCGCTAAACGCTAATTGCCGCAAAGCGTTCCCGCAAGAGGAGTGCCGGTGTCAGCTACGGGAGTAGCTGTAGGCCCCACCCTTAGCGAGGGCGCGTTGATAGGCAGGGCGTGCGCGGATGGCGTCAAGGAAGCGTCTGATCGCCTTCGTTTCACCCACGCCGTCCGCACGGCTCATGGCCGCCTCGACCGGAAAGCTCATGGCAATATCGGCGCCGGTCAACATGTCTGCGGCAAAATAACCTTGCCTTGAAAGCTCCGCCTCCCAGTAGGCCACATGGTCGATGAGTTGCGGATCGATGAGCTTTCCGGAGACTCCCTTGGAGATAAGCCCCGCCACAGGGCGTAGAAAAAACGGCATCTGGCTTGGCAGGCGTGAGAAGAGAAGCTTGAGCAGGAGCAGCGGCATTGCCGAGCCTTCGGCATAATGCAGCCAGTAAAGATAGCGACGGTAATCATCCGTGCCCCTCTCTGGCCGGAACCTGCCCTCGCCATAGGTGTCGAGGAGATACTCGATGATCGCGCCGCTTTCGGCATAGACCTTGCCACCATCTTCGATCACGGGTGACTTGCCCAGCGGATGCACCTGCTTCAGGCTCTTCGGCGCGCGCATGTCCGATCCGCGCTTATAGGTCCTCACCTCATAAGGCAACTCAAGTTCTTCCAGCAGCCAGAGAATGCGGTGTGCGCGCGAGTTTTCCAGGTAATGAACGATGATCATGTTTATCCTGCATCCGGTTGGAAGCGATGATTGAAGCGATTGATAAGGCTTACGGATGATGGGGCGCGAAGGATCACCCGGCCTGCTCCTTTTACGACAGGCGAACTTTCCTGTCGGAAAGCGAAGATTCGGGGTTCCGTTCGCCAAAACATTTGCCTATAAGCCGCTTCTAGCCTGAAAAGATTTGGAATTGCGCGCCCCGGCCGGTGAACCTTCACCATGGCCGTTTTTTGCGCAACACGAAAGCGGAACGAGAGCCATGCCAAAGCGCCAAGATATCAAATCCATCCTCATCATTGGCGCGGGACCGATCGTCATCGGTCAGGCATGCGAATTCGACTATTCCGGCACCCAGGCCTGTAAGGCGCTGAAGGAAGAAGGTTACCGGGTCATCCTGGTCAACTCCAACCCCGCCACCATCATGACGGACCCCGGCCTTGCGGACGCGACTTACGTCGAACCGATCACGCCGGAAGTGGTTGCAAAGATTATCGCCAAGGAGCGCCCCGATGCGCTGCTGCCCACAATGGGCGGCCAGACGGCACTCAACACCGCGCTCTCCTTGAAGCGCATGGGCGTGCTCGACCGCTACAATGTCGAGATGATCGGCGCCAAGCCAGAAGCGATCGACAAGGCCGAAGACCGCGCCCTCTTCCGTGAAGCTATGGCGAAAATCGGTCTCGAAACCCCGCGCTCGATGTTGGCCAACGCCACCGAGATCAAGGATGCCGACCGCAAGAAGCACGAAGCAGCCCGCGCAGAACTGAAGGGCAAGCTGTCCGGCGCCGAACTCGATAAGGCCCTCGACGAGCTGGAAAACCAGTGGAACCTCGGAGAGACCGACCGCAAGCAGCGCTACATGGCGCATGCCATGGCAATCGCCGCCCAAGCGATCGACCATGTCGGTCTCCCGGCCATCATTCGCCCGTCCTTTACGCTCGGCGGTACTGGCGGCGGCATTGCCTATAATCGTTCTGAGTTCTTCGATATCGTCTCCGGCGGTCTCGACGCCTCCCCAACCACCGAAGTTCTGGTCGAAGAGTCTGTTCTCGGCTGGAAGGAATATGAAATGGAAGTCGTCCGCGACAAGGCGGACAACTGCATCATTATCTGCTCCATCGAAAACATCGACCCGATGGGCGTCCACACCGGTGACTCCATCACCGTTGCACCGGCGCTGACGCTGACGGACAAAGAATACCAGATCATGCGCAACGCCTCGATTGCGGTTCTGCGCGAGATCGGCGTCGAAACCGGCGGCTCGAACGTGCAGTTCGCCGTCAATCCGAAGGATGGCCGCCTCGTCGTCATCGAAATGAACCCGCGCGTGTCGCGCTCGTCCGCGCTCGCCTCCAAGGCAACCGGCTTCCCGATTGCCAAGGTCGCGGCCAAGCTTGCCATCGGCTACACGCTGGACGAACTCGACAACGACATCACGGGAGGCGCAACGCCTGCGTCCTTCGAACCGTCCATCGACTATGTCGTGACGAAAATCCCGCGCTTCGCCTTCGAAAAATTCCCGGGCGCTTCGCCGATCCTTACCACCGCAATGAAGTCCGTCGGTGAAGTCATGGCGATTGGCCGCACCTTCGCCGAATCGCTGCAGAAGGCGCTTCGGGGCATGGAAACCGGCCTGACCGGCCTCGATGAAATCGAAATCCCCGGCTACGAAGAGGGCGAAGGCTCCAAGAACGCCATCCGCGCTGCCATCGGCACGCCGACGCCGGATCGCCTGCGCATGGTGGCCCAGGCGCTGCGCATGGGCATGTCCGAAGCCGAAGTGCACGAGAACTCCAAGATCGACCCGTGGTTCATCGCCCAGTTCAAGGCGATCGTCGATATGGAAGCGCGTGTGCGCGAACACGGCCTGCCGACCGATGCCGAAAACCTGCGCATGCTGAAGGCCATGGGCTTCTCCGATGCCCGCCTCGCGTCGCTGACCGGCAAGCGCCCGAAAGAAGTGGCCGAGCTGCGCAACGGCCTGAATGTGCGTCCGGTCTTCAAGCGCATCGATACCTGCGCTGCCGAGTTCGCCTCTCCGACCGCCTACATGTACTCCACCTATGAGATGCCTTTCGTCGGCGCACTGCGCTCCGAAGCGCAGGTGTCCGACCGCAAGAAGGTCGTCATCCTCGGCGGTGGCCCGAACCGTATCGGCCAGGGCATCGAGTTCGATTATTGCTGCTGCCATGCCGCCTTCGCGCTGAAGGATGCTGGCTTTGAAGCCATCATGATCAACTGCAACCCGGAAACGGTATCGACCGACTACGACACCTCCGACCGCCTCTATTTCGAGCCGTTGACCGCCGAAGACGTGATCGAGATCATGCGCGCGGAGCAGGAAAAGGGCGAACTCGTCGGCGTCATCGTGCAGTTCGGTGGCCAGACCCCGCTGAAGCTTGCCGAAGCGCTGGAAAAGAACGGTATCCCTATCCTCGGCACCGCGCCGGACATGATCGACCTTGCTGAAGACCGCGACCGCTTCCAGAAGCTGCTGATGAAGCTCGATCTGGCGCAGCCGAACAACGGTATCGCCTACTCGGTCGAACAGGCACGTCTCGTCGCCTCCGAAATCGGCTTCCCGCTCGTCGTTCGCCCGTCCTACGTTCTGGGTGGCCGCGCCATGCAGATCATCCATTCGGAAGGCCAGTTGCAGACATACCTGCTCGACACCGTTCCAGGCCTCGTGCCGGAAGACATCAAGCAGCGCTACCCGAACGACAAGACCGGCCAGATCAACACGCTGCTCGGCAAGAACCCACTGCTCTTCGATAGCTACCTGACCAATGCTGTCGAAGTGGACGTGGATGCGCTGTGCGACGGCGAAAGCGTCTTCGTCTCCGGCATCATGGAGCATATCGAAGAAGCTGGCATTCACTCGGGCGACTCAGCCTGCTCGCTGCCTGCCCGCTCGCTCTCGCCCGAAACGCTGGATGAACTGGAACGCCAGACGGCAGCACTTGCCAAGGCGCTGAAGGTCGGCGGCCTGATGAACGTGCAATACGCCATCAAGGACGGCACCATCTACGTTCTGGAAGTCAACCCGCGCGCGTCGCGTACCGTGCCCTTCGTTGCCAAGACCATCGGCGCGCCGATTGCCAAGATCGCAGCCCGCGTCATGGCGGGTGAGAAGCTCGATCAGGCAATTGCTGCCTACGGCGAAAAGCCAGATCCGCGCAACCTGAAGCACATCGCCGTAAAGGAAGCCGTCTTCCCCTTCGCCCGCTTCCCTGGCGTCGATATCCTGCTCGGACCGGAAATGCGCTCCACCGGCGAAGTCATCGGTCTCGATACCGATTTCGCGCTGGCATTCGCCAAGTCACAGCTGGGCGCTGGCGTCGATCTCCCCCGCTCTGGCACGGTCTTCGTCTCGGTTCGCGATCAGGACAAGGAAGGCGTTCTGCCCGCCATTCGCATTCTGGTGGAAGCAGGCTTCAAGGTCCTGGCAACCGGCGGTACGCAGCGCTTCCTGGCCGAACAGGGCATCGCAGCCGAGAAGATCAACAAGGTGCAGGAAGGTCGCCCGCACATTGAGGATGGCATTCGCAACCGTCAGGTCCAGCTGGTCATCAACACCACCGACAGCAACAAGGCGATCTCCGACTCCAAGTCGCTACGCCGCGCAACGCTGATGCAGAAGGTGCCCTACTACACCACCATGGCCGGTGCCGAAGCCGCAGCCCTTGCCATCAAGGCGCTGAAGGCCGGCAACCTCGAAGTGAAGCCGCTGCAGAGCTACTTCTAAGGCATAGTTTCCGTTCGAAAGGTAAAGTGTTCAAAACAAAGGCCTCTCCAACCGGGGAGGCCATTTTCATTGCAGTATGTGGAAGGGCAATTAGCCCTTTGGAGCAGCGGTCTTGTCTGTCGAAGGCGTGAGCGCTGCGGCATTGGCAGGCTTTTCTGCCTTTGCCTTGTAAGGCTGACCGTAGATATCGACGATGTTGAGCATCGCGTTATCCGTCACATCCTTCAGCACCGCATTGGCTTCGTAGAACTTGCCCTGGTTGATGAGGTCGGCAGCCTTGCCAACATCAGTGACCGTCTGATTGAGCGGTAGGGCGGCGGTGATGAACTCGACATCAACATCCGCGACAGCAAGCTTTTCAAGCGCACCCTGACGATCGGAGGTCTTCAGGCTCTTATTGGCTTCGGTGATGGCCGCGACCTTTTCAGGCGTTGCCTTGAAGTCTTCACCGAGCGTCAACTGCGAGTCGACCGGCAGCCATTGGATGGGCGTTGCAGATGCGGGCTTCGCATCCGCCTTCGCATCACCAGCGACGGGTGCCTTGGTCGGTTTCGTCAGATCCGCTTCAGCCTTCATGAAGACTGCTTCGTCCTTGGAGGCCTTCTGCAGCTCGTCCTTCGCCTTGTTGATGAAGGTCTTGGCCTCATCCGGCTTCGCATTGAAGATTGCCAGGCGTGTTGCCTGAATGTCGGCCAAGGCCTGTGCGCCGTCCTGGGAGAGACGTCCAACATCCTTGTCGATGGCCTTATTCGGAACAACAGCGCCCTTGGTTTCCGTCTGCGCTGCAGTTGTCGATGCAGCTTCGGCAGTGTAAGCAATTCCGCCGAGCATAGTACCGGCAACAAGAATAACAGCAAGATTATTACGAATAGACATGATACAAATCCTTTTATAACTTCCACATACAACATCCTAACCACCGTTGGATGTTGATGCTGATTAAACTCCCAAAAACGGCGATAGTCGCATTACAATTACTTCATGAACGGCTTTTAATGTTTAGAAACAGCGCATTTTCGAAAAGGGCGAACTGTTCTACTGCGGCAGCAAGAACCCAACGCGGGGACGCTTCACCTCACGCTTCGGACAATCGCCGCACGGCGCGCAGGTCTTCGACGAAGAGCGCCCTCTCCTGCGACTGACGTGCCGGGTCGGGAATTCTAAGCAGGTAGGATGGATGCACCGTGGCAAAGAGGATGCGTGAATTCTCCATGGGAATCGGCCGGCTGCGAACGCTTGAAAGCGTCTCTTTCGTCCCCGTCAAAGCGTAAACCGCCGTCGCCCCCATGGCGACGATCAGCTTAGGCTGGACGAGATCGATCTCCCGCGTCAACCACCAACGGCAACGCTCAACCTCACCGGCATTGGGTCTTTGGTGAATGCGTTTCTTGCCCCGCGCCTCATATTTGAAATGCTTGACCGCGTTGGTCACATAGATCGATTGACGCTCGATCCCCGTCTCCCCCAGGACCTGATCGAACACCCTGCCCGCCGGACCGATAAAGGGTCGCCCGGCCAAATCCTCATGATCCCCCGGCTGCTCACCGACGATCATCACCTGCGCCTTCTCGGGCCCTTCGCCGAAGACGGTTTGCGTCGCGGCACAATGCAGCGGGCACATCTGACAGCTTTGAGCTTCACGCTTCACGCCAGCGAGCGTGTTTGCATCCGGCAGCACTTCCTGTGGCTTGGCTGCGGCCGCCGCCTGGATGCGATGGTGAAACATCTGCGGCTCCGTCGCAGCCTTGGCTGCCATGCCAAGCACGCGCGCCTCCGCGCCGATGACAAGTTCCGGTATGAGATCAGCCTCTGGCAGGTTCTTCCAATACTTCTTCGGCATTTCCGCCGTCATGGCTTTGATCTTCAACCGCGCCGGATTGAAGATATTGGCATAGTAGGTGCGCCACAACTCGTCCGTCTCGTCGGAAATATCCGGGCGCTCCGCGGGCTCTCGCGACGTCTCAAGCAACTGACCATTCCACCGCGCAGACCCTTTCGGGGTTGCAATCAGCCAATCCATGTCGTTGAAGCGCCGCTGGAAGAACGGCGCCTTTCGCTCGACAATGAAATGATCCGGCTCGAACCACGCAATGAAGCAGCGCCGTGCTTGCGCGCCCTCGCCCGGCACTTCCTTGAAACGGACGAAGGCAGTCATCTTGTGGCTGTCGCGACGGACCGATTTCTCCATTTGACGGGCCGCTTGAACATCCGGATCGGCCTTGATCTGCAACAGCGCCCGGTCCTGCTGCAGCCGCCACAGGAGACGATACAGCAAAGAAAAGCGCGCCGGATCGCTGTGGCAAATGATGGCTTCCGCCAATGGCAGGAAGGCCGATGGAACCGTGATCTGCGCTGGCGTCTTCGCCACCGGTAGTGACGCCTGCTGCTCGAAATCAAGACGCGTGCCGCGGTCGCTCTTCAGCCGCCAATCCACATCGCTCGGTGCCACACTCGCCGCAAGAAGCGAACGCGCGGCATCGCGCCATTCGCCAAAGTTGCCCCTGCCCTCCAGTTCGACCGCATACATCACAGCAACGACAACTGTTCCGGCGGCGGTGTGAACATGGCACGCAGGTCGGGCCGCTCGGTCAACTTGCCCGGCGTCCAGCCATCAGCGACGACAAACGCCTTCACCTTTTTCAGCGATACGCCGAAGCGCGCCAGATCTTCCAAGCGCAGCCTCCGAAAGCGGCGCGAAGACAAGATGGAGTTTACCGTCTTCACGCCGAAACCAGGCACGCGCAGCAGCATCTCTCTCTCACCCGAATTGACATCGACAGGAAACTTCTGGCGGTTGCCGAGTGCCCAGGCGAGCTTGGGATCGATATCGAGGTCGAGCATACCGTTCTGCTGCGTCGAGGTAATCTCGCCGATGTCGAAGCCGTAGAACCGGTAAAGCCAATCGGCTTGATAGAGCCTGTGCTCGCGCATCAACGGCGGCTTGATGAGCGGCAGGTTCTTAGACGAATCGGGAATGGGGCTGAAGGCGGAGTAATAGACACGCCGCAGGCCATAGCTTCCGTAAAGCCGCGCACTGGTCGAGAGAATCGTGCCGTCATCGGCGCCGTCGGCACCGACAATCATCTGCGTGCTCTGCCCCGCCGGCGCAAAGGTCTTGACCCGCTTCGTCTTCAGCGTCGGCTCGCCCGCCTCCTCGATCTTCAAACGGATATCCGCCATGGAGCGACGAATATTGCCGGGCTGCTTTTCCGGCGCAAACTTGCCTATCCCGCTATCGGTCGGAAGTTCGATATTGATCGAGAGACGATCGGCATAAAGCCCCGCTTCTTCGATCAGATGCGGCGACGCTTCAGGGATGGACTTCAGGTGAATATAACCCCGGAAGCCATGGGTGACGCGCAACTCCTTTGCTACGCGCACCAGTTCCTCCATCGTGTGGTCGGAAGAGCGAATGATGCCGGAAGAAAGGAACAGACCTTCGATATAATTTCGCCGGTAAAATTCCAGCGTCAGCCACACGACCTCTTCCACGGTAAAGCGTGCGCGTTCGACATTGCTCGACGAACGGTTGATGCAATAGGCGCAATCATAGATGCAGAAATTGGTCAGAAGAATCTTTAAAAGCGAGATACAACGACCATCCGGCGCATAGGCATGACAGATGCCAGAGCCTTCCGTCGACCCCAGCCCGCCGCTTAGCGCCGAGTTGCGTTTGGAGGTCCCGCTGGACGCGCAGGAGGCGTCATACTTCGCTGCATCGGAGAGAACTGCAAGCCGCTCTTTGATTGACTTCTTCATAGAATGTTCTCTATATGTTCCAATGACGAAAGTCAAATCACAAGCGGAGCTCGTTGAAAATGCTTGTTTTTCACGGGCCTTTTAATTTGCTGGCATTTCAGGATGCTCTTCTGATATAGTCCGACAAATTGTGATTTTGACATGGTTCCGAAGTTTTGCTCCGGAACCTGTTTCTTTTTGTGTCTGCGACTACCGCGGTGCGAATGTGAAGGAATAAAAAGATGGTAGAAAAAGTACCGATGACCCAGGGCGGTTACGTCAAGTTGCAGGAAGAACTTCGCTGGCGTCAGCAGGAAGAGCGCCCGCGCATCATCGAGGCGATCGCCGAAGCCCGCGCGCATGGCGACCTGTCGGAAAATGCCGAGTATCACGCCGCCAAGGAAGCGCAGAGCCACAATGAAGGCCGCATCTCCGAGCTCGAAGATCTGACTGCCCGCGCCGAGATCATCGATCTCTCCAAGATGTCCGGTTCCAAGATCAAGTTTGGCGCCACCGTCAAGCTCATCGATGAAGACACCGATGAAGAAAAGACCTACCAGATCGTTGGCGATCAGGAAGCTGACGTAAAGGAAGGTCGCATTTCGATTTCCTCCCCCATTGCTCGTGCCCTGATCGGCAAGGAAGTGGGTGACAGCATCGAAGTGAATGCGCCTGGCGGCTCGCGCGGCTACGAGATCCTGTCCGTCAACTGGAACTGAAATCCCCCGCTCCTGTTGCGAGACTTCAAGACTTGCCCCATGTCGATCTGAGAGATGTCCGCGTCCTTGCGCCAAACTTCAAGCGCAGGCTCTCGGGCGTGACATCGACGATCATTCAGCTCGTGCCGGTGCAGAACCGGCTCGGGCAGAAGATCGCCGTGATCGGGCCCGGCCTGCCGGACAGCCTGCCCTTTGTTCGCTTTCGCGATCTCTGGCGGCTGTGGCAGAATGGTCCAGAGGGCAAGCCCCGCGTCTGGCATGCGCGGCGCAATATAGAAATGCTGCCGGCCATCATCATGCGCGACATCCTGCGCATGAAGCTGAAGATCGTCTTCACCTCCGCCTCGCAGCGCAAGCACACCGGCTGGACCAAATTTCTGATTTCCAGAATGGATGGCGTAATTGCCACCAATAGCCAGACGGCCTCCTATCTGGAGGTACCGAGCACGGTCATCATGCACGGCATCGACACCGATCGCTTTTCCCCGCCCGCCGATAAGGCTGAAGCAAAGGTCGCACGCGGCCTCGATCCTCAGCGCAAATATGTCGGCTGCTTCGGCCGCATACGGCACCAGAAAGGCACCGATCTTTTCGTTGACACGATGATCCGCGTTTTGCCAGACCATCCAGAGTGGTCGGCCATCGTTGCCGGACGCGCAACAGGTCCGCATGTGGATTTCGAGAATAGCTTAAAGGAAAGAGTGCGAGCCGCAGGTCTTGCCGACCGCATCCTCTTCGTCGGAGAGCATACCAACATCAACGAATGGTACCGCGCGCTTGACCTCTTCATCGCCCCCCAACGCTGGGAAGGATTTGGCCTCACCCCTCTGGAAGCCATGTCGACGGGTGTGCCCGTAATCGCAACGGATGTCGGCGCCTTTCCGGAATTGGTGCGCGAAGGCGAAACCGGCACCGTCATTGGCCGCGATAATCTTGATGCGATGGTTGAAGCGACCTCTGGCTTCCTGAGCGATACAGAGATGATGCAGCGAGGAAGTGCGGCTGCGCGCCAGACGACAGTGGAAAATTTCGCGCTTGAAGGCGAAGCCCGGTCTCTCGGTAATATCTATGCGCGCGTTTAGACAGCCGAATATCGCTTTTCCGATCGCAACACTGGACAGCGCCGTCCCAGCCTGAGCTGAAACAGCGCGACCGCCTTCATCGCCTGCCGCTACGCAATTCCTCGAAGAATTCCAGATATTGATCGACGATCCGCTCTGCGGAAAAGCGTGCGGCCAATTGCTCTCGCCCACCTTGAACCAGCTTCGCTCGAAGCTCGGGCGCCCCTTGCAGACGCAAGAGCGCCTGCGCCATACCCTCGACATCGTCGATCTCGGTGAAGAGAGCGCTTTCATCATGCGTCGCAGCCCAGGACGGCCCTTCGGTTTTGGTGGACACCACAGCCACTTCCGCCTTCCAGCCTTCGAGTAGCACGTTGCCAAGCGGCTCCTGTCGGCTCGGCACGCAGAACATATCCGCCGCCTTGATATAGGCCGCCGGCTCCGAAACCCAGCCGATGAAGCGGACGCGATCGGCAATCCCAAGCTCTTGCACCAACCGCTCCAGATCGGCTCTATCGGGGCCATCTCCAACCAGCCAGAGCCAGAGGTGAGGCGTCGCCGCGACCGCCCGCAGCAAGGTATCGAAACCCTTGGTCGGCACGAAGCGGCCAAGACCGCAAACCAGAGGGACATCGTCCGGCGTCGAAAAATCCGACCTTTTGACGACGGAGGTACCGACCTCGCCCGGAAAATTGGATATAATCGTCGTCTTACCCTGCCAGCCGAGTGTACGGCAGTGTTCGATGACGTTGGGCGCATTGCCGACGATAGCATCGGTGTTGCCGAAATAGCGGACGTGATGCGGATAATCGCCTAGACGCACAACGCGTATGGCATGACCGGTGTCCGGCATCAGCCGCGCCGTCGGCGCACGCCACCCCATCACCACATCGGCCGGCCACTGCTTCATCGAGCGCTTCAGCAACTGTGTGCGCAGCCACCAGTTGGGCCAGCGGCGAAGATAGTAGCCCTCATGCACCGTGCCCCGATCGTCAAGCTCGTGACGCCATGTCACGCCCGGCCGGATTGCAAATTGCTGCTCTATGCCACGCTCGTGAAAAGCGCGGGTGAGGCGCAGGAAAAACTGCTCGGTGCCGCCATCCGTGCCGAATTGCAGGTGAAATATCCGCTTCACGCTCATCGTAACGCACTTTCTCGGGCTTGGACTGTAAGGTGATTGTAACGGCGCGAAATCACGAAAAATACTTCCGTTTGGTCGCAATCAGCTTGTCCACCATAAGCCGCCGCTGTTTGCGCAGACCATAAAGGAAGCTGCGGGCATTACGGCTTCTCGATATCTTTCCGGGATGCGCAATGTCGCTGACCGCATCGGTGGTGGACACCGGCCTTGGAAAGAAAGAATAGCCGCCGCCAACCCGGGTGATCCAGTAGCGGAAGAAGTTATCGACCGGCGCGAAGATCACACGGTGTCCATCGACGAACTCCTGCGCACCTTTCCTCGACCACAGAATGGCGCCTGTCGTCATCGGAAAATAGTGGGCGGAGCAAAGAGTAAATATATTTTTCCCGAAGCTCATGGTCTTCAGTGGACGGAAGATCTTCAGCTTCTCATTGCCCATGTTCACGATCCGCCAATCGGGATCATGCGCATTGAGAAAACCGATCGTTTCCGTCACGATCGCATGCAGAGCTTCATGCGGTGCAGCGTCATCTTCGATCACGAGGCAGTAGGATCTGTCCGTCCGAAGAAACGCCTTCGCCGCATTCAAGTGACTGTAATAGCATCCGATTTCGCCACCGACCAACTCGCGCCCCATATAGCGTCTGGCAGCCGCGGCATCATAATCGGCGACCGTATCGAGGGGCAGCTTGCGCCCATCGAAAGCCGAGAGACGCTCGAATGCGACACCGGCTTTCTCAAGCGCCACCGACACCTGTGAGAAACGCTCCGTGCTGCCATCCAGATTGATGACGTAGCAGCAGAAATCGGCATTTGCCGGGATGTCATTTAAGTTGGAGACCATCAAAAACGCCCTATCGTTTCATCTGCTTGAACAGATCGAGATAGGCATCCACCACCGCATCCTTGCGGAAATCGGCGTCAAGCCTCGCCCTGCCCTGCTCTCGCAGTTTCGCCGCCAGTTGATCGTCTGTGCGGATACGATTGATCGCCGCAAGGGTGCCATCCACATCGTCGATGTCACACATGAGCGCATCTTCCCCGTCCCGGATAAACCAGGACGGCCCTTCGGAACGGGTGGAGACCACCGGCACATCCGCCTGCCAGGCTTCGAGCACCACATTGCCAAGCGGCTCATGGCGCGATGGCATAACGAAGATCGAGCCCGCGGCAACATAATTCATCGGCTCCTCGACCCAGCCAGTGAAGCGCGTGCGGTCTGCCATGCCCAGTTCCTGCACCAGTTGCTCCATTTCGGCCCGCTTGTCGCCGTCGCCGATCAGCCACAGCCAGGCATCGGGAATCTGCGCCACGGCCTTGATCAGGACATCGAACCCCTTGCGCCGGATGAACCGTCCGGTGCCCACAACGAGGAAGGCATCTTCTGGTGTACCCATGCTGGCACGCGATACCGGCTTGATGGTGGTTTCACGAACGAAATTGGAGACGACCTTGACCGGCTTCGTCCATCCCAATTGCACGCAGGCCTCGGCAATGCCGGGCGCATTGGCGACAATGAGATCGTTGTTACGGAAATTCTTGAGATGACGGGGATAATCGCCAAGCCGCGTCAGGCGCACGCTGTTGCCATGTGCCGGAACGAGGCGAGAGGAGCGCGACATCCAGGCCATGACCACATCCGGCTTCCATTCGCGCACGATCTTGTTCACCTGCCAGCGAAGCCAAAGTGCCTTTGGAGAGATGCGGCGATATTCGCTTTCAATGGTGAGGCCAAGCGCTGCGATCTCGTCGCGCCAGATGCGACCCGGCCGGACGATGAAACGCTGCTCGATGCCACGATCGCCAAAAGCCGTCGCCAGATTGACGAAGAAGCGCTCGGCACCGCCCTCCTTGCCGAAATGCATGTGAAGAATTCTTTCGGCACTCATCCAATATCGCTCCGCACCCGGCCAACGCTTAAGCGCTATATAACCGCGTCCAATAATAGTCCACGTGACTTATAGGGCAAAAGCGTACTTGGCGGCCTTGCGCACAATAAAGGTAGCCTGAAAATGAAGCTTACGCAGACACAATGACCGTCAGGGCGCGGAATCTTTCCAGAAAATCTCTCTGATGGCGCCGCGCTTGGTCAGGAAAACCACGAGCTGCCGGTGGATCTGGCTGATCTCGTTCCAACCCCGACGCAGCTTTCTCAGTTTCAGCCGCCAGCCCGTGGGGCGAGCGGCCTTCCCGAACTTGGCAATATCGGAGTTGTACTCATACTGTCGCTGCGTCGCCATTGCCGGCTGGACGATGAAAGGCTTCAACTGCCGGAAGACCGGCGACACCGTGTCGTTGAAGAGAAAATGATCGATAGGAACTCTCATCAGTCCTCGATAGGACAGCGCTAACTGCGCGGCCCGGCGCGACAGAATATAGGCCCCGCCCCCCACATGCCTTGAATACATGCGGTGCAGAGCGCGCTCCGTGCCCGGAACCTTGATCTCGGCATCCCCCAAAAGGACCTTGGAACTGCCGGACCCGAACTTCTCCAGCTTGATCACGTCCACATGGGAGGGGATCCAGTCATCCGACCGCAAGGCATTCGCCACATCACCGGAGAGAAACACATCGTCCTCAAGCATCAAACCGAACCGCGCGCCTGTCTGCAAAAAGGCTTCCCAGGCATAGGTATGGCTCACCGTGCAGGACCGATCGCCGAGGCCGAGCGCACCCAGCGGACCAGCAGGTGTAATGACGCCATCCAGCAACGCCTCATCCACCTTCGTGGCATCGCAGGCATCGACGCGGGTAAACGCCACGCCACGCTCTTCCAGATGATGCGACACGCGCTCCAGCCTGTCCTCGCGACGCGCAAGGTTTATGACGAAAACGGGAATGGCCTGGTTCATGTCGCACTCTTCCAACTCTTGAAGCCCTACAAGGCCTTCGCAGCTCAGCGACTCTATAGGCTTTTCGACGATCACAGCACAAGATGTGTCACCGGCAAGGCCCGGTCCTGATACTCTCAAGACATCGGCGTCAACTTCCCGGTTTATTTTGCCGGCGACTTGCGGTATCGCAGCGTGAACGCGCGTCTGCTTCTGCTCGAGGCGCCTGCGCCAAGAAAAGATGAAAGCAAGCCGATGTCCGAAAAAGCAAAAGTAGCCCTCATTACCGGCGTCACCGGCCAGGATGGTGCTTACTTGGCTCAACTGCTGCTCGACAAGGGGTACATCGTCCATGGCATCAAGCGCCGTTCCTCGTCCTTCAACACCGGTCGCATCGAAAACATCTATCAGGATCCGCACGAGGAAAACCCACGCTTCATCCTGCATTATGGCGACATGACGGACGCAACAAACCTCATCCGCATCGTGCAGGAAACCCAGCCAGACGAGATCTACAATCTCGCTGCCCAGAGCCACGTGCAGGTTTCCTTCGAAACGCCGGAATACACCGCCAATGCCGACGGCATAGGCACGCTTCGCCTGCTCGAGGCGATCCGAATTCTGGGTCTCGAAAAGAAGACCCGCTTCTACCAGGCCTCCACCTCCGAGCTTTACGGGCTCGTGCAGGAAGTGCCTCAGCGAGAAACCACGCCCTTCTATCCCCGCAGCCCATACGCTGCAGCCAAGCTCTACGCCTACTGGATCGTGGTGAACTATCGTGAGGCCTATGGCCTGCATGCCTCAAACGGCATCCTCTTCAACCATGAAAGCCCGCTGCGCGGCGAGACCTTCGTCACCCGCAAAATCACCCGCGCCGCCGCCGCCATCAAGCTCGGCCGGCAGGACAAGCTCTACCTTGGCAATCTCGACGCCAAGCGCGACTGGGGCCATGCGAAGGAGTACGTCCGCGGCATGTGGCTGATGATGCAGCAGGACGAGCCAGATGATTATGTCCTCGCCACCGGCGAAACCACCCCCGTCCGCACCTTCGTGGACTGGGCCTTCGCCGACGCCGGCTTCACCCTGAAATGGGAAGGCGAAGGCGTCAACGAAAAGGGCATCGATACCGCAACCGGCAAGGCTTTGGTCGAAGTCGACCCCCGCTACTTCCGCCCAACGGAAGTCGATCTCCTGATCGGCGACCCGACGAAGGCCCATGAGAAGCTGGGTTGGAAGCATGAGACGAGCGTGCGGGAGCTTGTGCGTGAAATGGTGGAGAGCGACCTCGTCGTAATGGCGGCGGCACCGTGAAGCAAGAACTCCGGGCTGTTAAGGAAAGCACATGAAGATCTTGCTGACCGGCGGACGTGGGATGGTTGGGCGCAACATCCTGGAGCAGGCGGAAAAAAGAGGCGCTGAGGTCCATGCGCCCACAAGTGAGGTCCTTGACCTCACCAACGCTGCCAAAACGGCGGAATTCGTCCAATCGCTTCAGCCATCGATCATCGTCCACGCCGCGGGACGGGTCGGCGGAATTCAGGCCAATATTCGTGAACCTGTTCGTTTTCTGACGGAAAACTGGAGCATGGGTGAGAATATCGTCCGGGCAGCGAGAGCGGCAGGCGTCAAGCGACTTATCAATCTTGGAAGCTCGTGCATGTATCCGCGCGGCCACATGGACCCGCTGAAAGAAGATATGGTGCTGGGTGGACCCCTCGAGCCCACCAACGAGGGTTACGCCATCGCCAAATGCGCAGTCGCTCGACTTTGCGACTATGTCACGCGGGAGGACGGCGAGTATCAGTACAAGACGCTCATTCCCTGCAACCTTTACGGTCGTTTCGACAAATTCGATCCCGCCGTCTCCCATATGATCCCCGCCGTCATACACAAGCTGCATTCCGCCAAAGAAAGCGGTGCAGAGGCAGTTGATATTTGGGGAGATGGTAACGCGCGCAGAGAATTCATGTTTGCCGAGGACTTGGCAGAGGCCATCTTTTTCGCCCTCGACTATTTCGAGGCGCTGCCCGCGCTGACCAATATTGGCCTCGGATACGATTATACGATCAATGAATACTACGCCGCAGCCGCAGAGGTCATCGGCTTCAAGGGCAGCTTCGTCCATGATCTTTCCAAGCCCGTCGGGATGGCGAGAAAGCTCCTGGACGTGACCCGCCAGACAGAACTCGGATGGGTGCCTCGCACCAAGTTGCATGACGGCATTCGCAAGACTTACGACTATTATCTTTCCAAGGAAGTACAGAATGTCCTATCCGCTCGCTAATTCTGCCTGGGACCATGAGGAATATGAGGCAATCCAATCGGTCATCCAGTCCGGGATGTTCACGATGGGACAGAAGGTTGCCGAATTTGAAAAGGCCTTTGCGGACTATGTCGGCAGCCGCTACTGCGTCATGGTCAACTCCGGGTCCTCCGCAAATCTCGTGATGATCGGCGCGCTCCGATACAAATCGGAATCACCGCTCTTGCCGGGAGCGGAGGTGATCGTTCCGGCCGTATCATGGAGCACCACCTACTATCCGCTCTATCAATATGGCCTGAAGCTGCGCTTCGTCGATATCGACAAGGATACTTTGAACTTCGACCTGGAAAAGCTCGAACAGGCGATTACGCCGAACACGCGGGCGATCTTGGCCGTCAACCTTCTCGGCAATCCCAACGACTTCAACAAGATCAAGACCATCATCAATGATCGCGACATCGTTCTGTTGGAAGACAACTGCGAGTCCATGGGCGCAACATTTGAAGGAAAGCAGACGGGCACCTTCGGCCTCATGGGAACCTATAGCTCCTTCTTCAGCCACCATATCTCCACCATGGAAGGTGGAATAGTCGTTACCGACGACGAGGAAATCTATCACATCCTGCTGGCTCTGCGCGCGCATGGCTGGACTCGAAATCTGCCGAAGCAGAACCGAATCACGACCGACAAGAGCGACGACCCCTTCACCGAGGCCTTCCGCTTCGTTCTTCCCGGCTACAATCTGCGCCCTCTCGAAATGAGCGGCGCATTGGGACTGGCTCAACTGCGCAAACTACCGATGATCGTTCGCGAGAGACGAAACAACGCGGAACGTTTCCTCCAGATCATGAAGCAATTTCCCTATCTCAGAACCCAGAAGGAAATCGGCGAAAGTAGCTGGTTCGGCTTTAGCATGATTGTCGAACCAGACGCCAACGTAAGCCGCGAACATCTGATCTCAGCTCTGACGGCTGCAAAGGTGGACACCCGACCCATCGTCGCAGGCAATTTTGCCAAGAACGAAGTGCTGAAATGGTTCGACTATACGATTGCAGGCGACCTTACAAATGCCGAGCGGATCGACGAGGCAGGCTTCTTCATCGGTAACCATCACTACCCGCTGGACAGTGAATTCTCGACGCTTAATGATGCCCTTGGGGCTTCAATGCAAAAAAACTAAATTCCTAGGCTAACTTCTGTGATCGGACCAACGTTATGGCGTGTCGCCTGAGAATTCAGCCAAGAGGTGGGACTGCCAATCAATTGTTGCAGTTCATGCTCGCTAAAAACATTGAGCGCGTCGTCGGCGACGTGAATGTTAGCGGCTACCATATTCCAGAATGGGGTTTGCATGCAACGGCAGATAATCACCCTCACAAAATGATAGAACTGGCTCTGACCGGCAACTACATCTACCACGAAGACGTCGTTGACATCATTCGCAGAGGGCTCGCGTCGAATATTTTGTTAAAGGGGCACTCGTTCAGAATGTCGAATTACGCCCCGCCAGAATTTTATCGGCCGCTCATTGGCTCACGATGCGACAATGTAAAAGGATATGGCTCCGAACACGTCGTGTTTCACATTCGTGGTGGCGACATTCTCACCCCGGCCCACCAAGATTACTATCCTATTCCGTTCTCCTACATAGACGGTGTTTTGGAAAACTCCAATGCAGCACCCGTCTTCATTGGGCAGTTAGAAAACAGCTACTACGCAAAGAAACTCCACGAGCGCTATCCAAACGCTATCTTTTCTAAACCACAGACAGCGGTGGAGGACTTTGAGACACTACGACGGTCTCGCGAGATTGCAGTATCGATCAGTTCGTTCGCGTGGCTCGCCGCTTGGTTGTCGCACGCAACAATTATCCATTTACCTGTCGCCGGCATGCTGAACCCAGTTCAGCGTCCAGACATAGATCTGCTCCCGTTGGAAGATCCACGGTACAAGTTCTATCGTTTCGATGAGTTTAAATGGAACGCAACGCCAAGCGACATCGAGACACTTTGGCAAAATCGTAAGCATGCCCTCTTTAGTCGAGAAGAGATGGCGGAGATAAAATTTTCCGCTGCAGACCGCACGAGAGCGAAATCTCGTCGTTCTCGGGTGAAATTATATGCCCGAGCACTACTCACTTTGTCAGCAGATAAAATCTGCCAAGCTGCCTGTTCGCCTCTCAAGTGGCGTGGCACGGTGAGAAACTAGTTTTTTATGAGAATGGCACTGCAGGCTACGCGATACGATCGCGTTCGGTAGCGTGGAAATGAGAGCAAGGACATGACGTTGCGGCCAGTTATTTATGCTCCCGAGCAAGAGAACATGGCGAATATATTTTGCCAGCCTGGCACCAGAGGCGATGAGCAAAATATATGGCACCTAATTCAAACCCGTTTTCGACAGCACGGCTATGAGTTGTATACTCCCGAGAATTATCACGGTGCATTAGAGGATGTTGCCTGGGTCATCTTTCAAAACATGCTCAGAGACTTCAAACCTATGCGCCTTACCAAACGGGTCAAACGAGCCTTCAATCAAATGCTGGGCAAGGGAACATTCTACCAATGCTGCATAAAAGCAGGCTTAGCAGATAGGATCGCGATTGCTCAATATGAACCTCCTATCGTAGAAGAATCTGCTTACGACAGAAAAAATCACTTTGATTTCACTGTTATATTTACATGGAGCAAAGATCTCCTGGAATTAGGAAGCAGATATAAAGAGTTTGTCTTTCCACAGCTCGATACTTTGCCGCTACAACCAAGTCCGCACTTCCAAGATAGAAAGCTTATTTGCTAATAAGGCATCCACACATCCTGACGAACTCTACACCGCTAGAATAGAGACGATAAAATTCTTAGAACAGCATTGTATAGATGACTTTGATCACTAAGGCGCGAGATGGACCGGGGAATACAAGTCTTGGCGCGGCAAAGTTGAGAACAAACTGGCGACAATGTCAAATTATCGTTTTAATCTATGCTACGAAAATGCACAAAATCTGCGCGGCTATTTGACGGAGAAAATATTTGATGCTTTCCACGCTGGCTGCGTCCCGATCTATTTGGGTGCTCCAGACATCGAGGACATGATTCCAATCGATACATTCATTGATCGCCGGAGGTTCTCCTCCGACGGAGAGCTCTTGGAATTCTTGAGAAGCGTCAATGAATCACAGTGGAGAGCATTCATAGAGGCTGCGCGGCAATACCTTCTAAGCGACGCGCACCAAAAGTACACCGCAAATGGAATGTTTTCACTGTTAAAGACTGGACTGAAGATATCATGACTTAAACGGACATAGAATATCGAGTTCGTTTGTGCAGCGCGCGAAGTTTGCCTACAATCTTTCCCACTTCGAAGGCACAATATCCGTGCTATCCCGCTCTGATGAACGAAACCATTGGGCGGGCGCTATCACGTGCTTTTCCTGACGCGGGTTCAGCCAAGCTCCCCACCAACTGAAGGTGCTGTTGGCGATAATGTGGGAGTGGCACGCGGCCATAAGATGCATGTCTTCTGCATCTCTGCCGTCTGCCTGAGGCTCCACGAAGACAGCCCCATCAAATCTCGGAAGATTCGCTCTTGCCCATTCTGGGTCGTCGGAAAATATGAAAAAGGTTGGACTCGGAGTCTTGGCGGCCATCATCGCCATTGCTTTCTCATACCAACTCGGCTCGCAGGTACCGTGGATAGCGTTCGCCCTCTGATTTGTGACATAGTCGCCTCTCCTTACATGGACGGATATTGGCGCCTCAACACTGCGGATCATAGAAAAAACGTTCTGTCTCTTGTGACTATAGCTTTGATTCAGTGAGAAGTCCTGACGGATAACGTCGGCATGCCGCACGAAATATTTCTCGCTCTGCCAGTAGCCGGAAAGGTGAGCAGGTCCCCGCCAATTCATAACGTTTGGATCAAAAGATTGGGTCTTCTCAAACAACTGGGGAATTCGCCCCCTATTTTTTATTTTGGTGACAAGTCTTCCGAACAGACTCTTTCTCGGCGGATAAGGAATTTCCCCACGTTCCGCGACTTCATATATGATGTCGAATTGCTTGAGTTGAAAAGCGTGTACCGCGTAACGCTCCATTTCGGTCAGATCCAGCTTCAGGGTCTGATCGGTTTCGATAGAAAGCGCCCGCCCAACAGCATATTGAAACATCTGGTTGCCGAGACCACCAACGATACGGGTAATGATCACTCTCTTTTCTCGATCTTTCTGGTGATATAACCAAGCTTGCAGAAGAACTATTTCGGCATTCTGCGCCAGCGGCCAAAGTAGCGAATATTGCACATGAAACGGAGCGTCTTATCGTAAATTCGGTAAACTTTGCGACGGAAACGAAATCTACTCGACGGCTCATCTCGCGCGGTTCCGCCCCAAATCTCGGACTTTTCTACTGCTTGAGCGGCATGTATAACCGGAGGTGGCGCGATATTGTAGCAATATATGCCATGACGCCAAAAACGATCGAGATGACAATCAACTGGTTCGAACCAGACTTTCGCTGTCTCAATCAGTTGTTTCGCAGCGCCTGGAGATACAGCATAGCATGATGTCCCATGAGGCCCGATCTTGAGGCGGATGATATCTAGCCCTTTGGAGAGGCTCTCTATCCTGACCCAGCGGCGTCTTTTGTGACGAGAAAGGCGGATGACACCGTACTTTTCTATCTTGTCACATGCAACCTCATAGGCGCTCAGGAAATTGTCGTTCAGTGTCACGTCATCTTCGAAAATGAGCAGTGGTTTATCTTCAGCAACACATTGTTCCCAAAGTAAGTAATGGCTTGCGTAACATCCCAACTCACCGAGGGTCAGAATGTATCCGTGACGCATCTCCGACTTTAGGGGGTCGAAACGGCTGAAGAGCGGGTGAGGCTTGGCCCTTCCGTCGATGGCATCGAAAAAACGGTAGGGCAATCCTAATGGATCCAATAGTGCCCTCATCGCGGTACGACGCTCGTGGGAACGAGTTAAATTCACAACGACGATATCAAGCTTTTCCATGCGGGAATCCGAAACGAGTATTCCGCCCACTAGCACAAAGACGTCAGCGACAAAATTGGTATTCCTAAAACTTGTGAATTTATCCCGTTTGCTATGAAACGACCCCAAAGCCCATTCGCGAGGCCGACTATTGGGTTGCACGGGCAGCAAAAGCGGACTTAAAACGGTATGGAAGTCAGCAAGTCTAATTGAGGAAAACATTTCGCTATGCCAACAATCGATATTTGCCTCGTTGCCGGCCGTCGACCTGACCTGCTGAAAACAACACTACAGAGCTTCAGCGCGTCCGTGTTCAAAAATTTTGACGTCGCGAACTTTTACGCAAACATCGACCCGATCTTCGGTGGTACAGATGACGAAAAGCGGACTCAGGACGTTGTCCGCTCATTTTTTCCTGACGCCCACATCAGAACACCAGAGAATCCCAACTTCTGTACTGCTGTGAAGCGGAACTGGCTTTCAACGCAATCTCCGTTTGTGTTTCACCTTGAAGATGATTGGGTGGTAAACGAGGAAATTTCCTCAGCCGAGATACTCGAAATCTTTAGCAATAAAGATGTCGCACAGGTGTCCCTAAATCACTTCTACAAAAACTGGAATTATAAGCACGGCCCTTACCATCGCCAGTGGCCGCGGTGGAAAGTGCTAGGAATCAAGTTCAAGTTGGGCTTTTCATTTCCGTGCTTCACCACGTCTCCATCCTTTCTCAGAGGAGATTTCGCGCGTAAGGCAGGCGCATTGATGGATGAACGCTTTGACCCAGAGAAGCAGTTTCATAACGACGTCAACCGCCCGCTCAAGAAGTTTATCAAACCTTATAAGAACTTCATTTATGGCGAACGCAAGCCTTACGTCATCACGGATACCGGACGCGACTGGCGTGACGAGCGGAAGATAAAAAAGACGCTCGTCAACAGCACGTCGTCCTGGGAAACAACTGAAAGTTGACGATGAAGGGGTTCACTCCCCTCAAACCTCAACCAACCCCAACCTCTTCACTTGCCGGATTGTCAACATCGTCCGCACCGTCTCCACATGCTCATCCGCCGTCAGCACCTCGATGACGAAGTCCTGAAACTGCGTGAGGTTTTCAGCCACGCAATGAAGCAGGAAATCGCTGTCGCCTGACACCATCCAGGCTTGGCGTACTAAGGGCCAGCGATCAGTGGCGGCGGCGAAGGCTTTTAGGTTGGTTTCTGACTGACGCTTCAGGCCCACCATGCAGAAGGCCACCAGATCGAAGCCGAGCTTGGGGGCATTCAACATGGCGTGGTAGCCCTCGATTATGCCGGCCTCTTCCAGTTTACGCACGCGCCGAAGACATGGGGGTGCGGAAATACCAACGCGATCGGCGAGTTCGACATTGGTCATGCGCCCGTCGCGCTGCAGTTCCCGCAGGATTTTAAGATCGATGGCATCGAGTTCGACGCTGGCCACGCATGCATTCCTTCGTCAGCGGTTACGTGCTTCCTTCTACTCCACGCGACGGGATTCGCAATAATCCGTCGTGCCCACGACACAAAATTACGTGTTCTCCCGCAACTGCCCTGTTGGTAATGCACGGCTGCCCTTGAATATCGGCACTGGACACCCTTAAATGCTGCGCAAGAAGGGTATCAATCTTGGCGCCATGATGAGTCCGGCTGCCTGCACCCTGTTGAAAGGAACGTCTCATGTCCGCCCGCCATACAAAGGTTTTGATCATCGGCTCTGGCCCCGCCGGTTACACGGCGGCCATTTATGCCGCTCGCGCTATGCTTGAGCCGGTGTTGATTGCCGGCATGGAACAGGGCGGGCAGTTGATGATCACCACGGATGTGGAAAACTATCCAGGTTACGCCGATCCCATCCAGGGGCCTTTCCTTATGGATCAGATGCTGAAGCAGGCGCAGCATGTCGGTGCGGAGATCGTCAACGATCTGGTGACCGAGGTTGAGACGACCAGCCGCCCGTTCACAGTGAAGACCGACTCCGGCGCGGTCTGGACCGCCGATACGCTCATCATCGCCACCGGCGCCAAGGCAAAGTGGCTTGGGATTGAGAGCGAACAGCATTTTCAGGGCTTCGGCGTTTCTGCTTGCGCCACCTGCGATGGCTTCTTCTATCGCAACAGGGACGTCATCGTGGTCGGCGGCGGCAACTCCGCCGTCGAGGAAGCGCTTTATCTCGCCAACATTGCGAAGTCGGTTACCGTCGTGCATCGCCGTGACAGCTTCCGTTCGGAAAAAATTCTGCAGGAACGTCTCTTTGCAAAGGAGAACGTGAACATCCTGTGGAACACCGAGGTCGCCGAAATCACGGGCACGCCAGCCAAGCCGCCGATGCCACCTTCGGTTACCGGCGCGCGCCTGCGCAACACCAAAACCGGCGAGATTACCGAAATGCCGATCCACGGCGTCTTCGTCGCAATCGGTCACGCACCTGCGGTGGAACTCTTCAAGCACAAGCTGAAGCTAAAGCCGAATGGCTACATGTGGACGGCACCGGATTCGACCGCTACCGACGTCGAAGGTATTTTCGCCGCAGGCGACGTGACCGACGATACCTATCGCCAGGCCATCACTGCGGCCGGCATGGGCTGCATGGCGGCTCTTGAAGCCGAACGTTATCTCGCGGCGCAAACACCGCTGGCTGTTGCAGCCGAATAAAGAAGGGCACCAAACCGCATGCCTATGCCATTGGACTGGGACAAACTGCGCATATTTCATGCGGCTGCCGAAGCTGGATCCTTCACCCATGCGGCGGATAAGCTGCATCTGTCCCAGTCTGCCATCAGCCGGCAGGTCAGCGCGCTGGAGCAGGACGTCGGCGTCAAGCTTTTCCACCGTCATGCGCGCGGCCTGATCCTCACCGAGCAGGGCGAGTTGCTTTATCGAACCGCGCATGACGTGCTGCTGAAGCTCGAAACCGTCAAGATGCAACTGACGGAAACGACGGAGAAGCCGAGCGGCAAACTGCGTGTCACCACGACTGTCGGTCTCGGCCAAGGCTGGCTGACGGACAAGGTGCAGGAATTCCTCCAGCTCTATCCGGAAATGTCGATCCAGCTCATCCTCGACAACGAGGAACTGGACGTCAACATGCGCCATGCGGACTGCGCCATTCGTCTGCGCCAGCCGCAACAGTCCGATCTGATCCAGCGCAAGCTCTTCACCGTGCATATGCACGTCTATGCAGCGCCCTCGTACATCAACCGCTATGGAGAGCCGCAGTCGATCGAAGATCTGGACAATCACAAGATCATCTCCTTCGGTGAACCTGCGCCCAATTATTTGCTGGATGTTAACTGGCTGGAAAATGCCGGGCGCTCGTCCGACAACACGCGACTTGCCCACCTGCAGATCAACAGCCAGACATCGATCAAGCGCGCATGCCTGCTTGGCATCGGTATTGCCTGCCTTCCCGACTACATAGTGGGACGCGATCCAGGCCTCATCCAGCTGTCGCTTCCGGCCGATATTCCATCCTTCGATACCTATTTCTGCTATCCGGATGAGATGAAAAACGCTGCAAAACTTAAGGCCTTCCGCGATTTTATCGTGGCAAAGGCCCGAAACTGGAATTTCTGACGCTCCGCTGCGGTCTTAAAAGATCAACCAATACAAGGTTATGAGCGACCTTGTCATACCTGCGTGTGACTTGCGTCCGAAGACAGTCTTGCGCCAGAAATATGACCGCGCGTCCGAGTGATGCACAAAACGCATGCCTGTCCTGCACAAAAAAGAGTTGAAGCCTGCCCATAAAAGCATCATATCGCACACAGCTGATGCACACGGCGGCTTTTCCTCCCAGTTCCGCCGCATCAGCTGTTCCCCTCTGGAGGTTTTTGACCTTCACAATTACAAGGGCCCTGGAGCAATCCGGCGGCCCTCTTTTTTTACCCGCAACATTTTTCCTCGATGGCCTGCGAAATTGGGCAAAATCGCCCTTGTTTCGCCGACCTTCCAGCGCCATATCTAAGTCTGCAACAGACATCTTAGGGTTGTCCGTTGCAGTTCCCCTCTGGAGGTTTTGACCTTCAAAACTGTCAGGCCGCGGAGAAATCCGGCGGCCTTTTTTTTGAGAAAATTTCCCTCACATCCTTGATATCGAGAAAGGTCGATTTAAATATCGCCTTAGACAGATATGCAGGAATGAGATGATCCCCGAAGACGCGCTCAAAGCGATAGCTCACCCGGTGAGGCTGAAGTTTCTTAAATGGTTGCAAGAGCCTGAGAAACATTTCAGTCAGGCACATCCGTTCAGCATGGGCGTATGCGCTCATCAGTTTGAAATCAGCGGTCTGTCGCAGTCTACGGTTTCATCACATCTTTCCGCCTTGCAAGCCGCTGGCCTCATCCGCTCGCGCAAAGTCGGTCAGTGGAATTTTTATGAACGCGACGAGGAAAACATCGCGAAGTTCCTGCGTTATCTGAACGAAAATCTTTAAACCAAGGCGCAGACGCTGCGCGTCTAACAACAGGAAGAGAAAGCACACCATGACCAAACTGTTCGAACCCGCCCAGGCAGGTGACATCGCATTGGCAAACCGCGTCGTGATGGCACCGCTCACACGCAATCGTTCGCCTGGCGCTATTCCGAACAATCTCAACGCCACTTATTACGAGCAGCGGGCGACCGCAGGCCTGATCGTTACGGAAGGCACGCCGGTCTCGCAGCAAGGTCAGGGCTACGCGGATGTCCCCGGTCTCTATAAGCAGGAGGCCATTGAAGGCTGGCAGAAGGTAACGGACGGCGTTCACAAGGCAGGCGGTAAGATCGTCGCACAGATTTGGCATGTCGGCCGCGTGTCGCACACATCGCTTCAGCCGCATGGTGGTCAACCTGTCGCCCCCTCCGCCATCCGCGCAAAATCCAAGACCTACATCATCAATGATGACGGTACAGGCGGCTTTGCCGAAACATCCGAACCGAGAGAGCTGGGAACGGCTGAAATTCCGGTCATTCTCGAGGATTTTCGCAAAGGTGCGCGTGCTGCAATCGAGGCAGGTTTTGACGGCGTCGAAATTCATGCGGCCAATGGCTATCTGATCGATCAGTTCCTGAAGTCTGGCAGCAACCACCGCACCGATAATTACGGTGGATCGGTCGAGAACCGCGCACGCTTCCTCCTTGAAGTAGTTGATGTTGTCTCAAAGGAAATCGGCGCGGGCCGTACTGGCATTCGCCTATCGCCGGTCACGCCCGCAAACGATATTTCCGAGGCAGATCCGCAGCCCCTCTTCAACTACGTGGCAAAAGAACTCGGCAGCCGCGGCCTCGCCTTCATTCACGTCATCGAGGGTGCAACCGGTGGCCCGCGTGATTTCAAGCAGGGCGACAAGCCTTTCGATTACGCTGCGCTCAAGGCTTCCTATACCGAAGCCGGCGGCAAGGGTCTCTGGATCGCCAATAACGGTTACGATCGTGCGTCTGCCATTGAAGCAGTCGAGAGCGGCAAGGCAGACGCTATTGCATTCGGCAAAGCCTTCATTGCCAATCCGGATCTGGTTCAGCGCTTGAAGGACGATGCGCCTCTGAACGAACCGAACCAGCAGACCTTCTATGGCGGCGGCGCTGAAGGTTACACCGACTATCCGGCCCTGGCCTGATCAAGAATTGGACGCCGCGCATCTTAGACGGCTGCGCGGCGTTCGTTGACCGAGACGATCTCCCCATGCGGGTTGTGTGGCAAGCCAAGGCAGCCCAGGTCCATAAGCGTGGCAAAGACCGCTTCGTCGAGTGGCGTGCGAGGCTCCTCTCCTAGAAAATCCGCCAGCGTCTCGTTGCCCATTCTGACCTCCCGTTGCCAGAGATAACGCATCTCCAAGAGTTCTTTAAACAGCGGGACGAATGGTGAGCATAGCCGGAACAACCACCATGGAACGCGCGTCGTTTTAACGTCGCGTCCAACCACCCGTTCGATTGCCGCGGGCAAGTGGCGCCCATCCGGATCCCAGAAGCCCTCCTTGTGAAAGGCGGCAAAGGTCGGCAAAGCATTGGTACGCTCAAGCAGGCGCATCATGGTTTCCGCCACATCTGGAAGATACGCCCATTGGTGGCCGGCGCCGGGACTTCCAGGATTGGAAATGCTGCGCACAGGCTTTCCAGGCTGAACAAGCCCTTGGCCAAACCAGTTGTTGCGCGCCCGCGGCCCAAAGAAATCTCCTGCGCGGACAATCAAGACCGGCACGCCCCTTGTTGAAGCGGCGCGCAACCGATTTTCCATCTCCACACGGATCTTCCCCTTGCGCGTCATCGGCCGTTGCGGGCTTTTCTCCGTCAGCAAGGGGAAGGCATCAGGGCCGAAATTATAAACGGTGCCCGGCAGCAATATGCGCGCACCGACACTTACCGCTGCGTTGATGCTATTGTCGAGCATGGGCAGAACGAGCGTCTCCCAGTTTCGATAGCCGGGCGGGTTGACCGCGTGAACGATCAGCGAAACGCCTTGCGCAGCCTGCAACACGTCCTGAGCCACCATCGCGTCACCGACACGCCACTCCATTAAAGGGTGCTGAGACGTTGACGTTCGGTCCCTGACGAGCCCGCGTACGTTCCACCCGCGTCCGAGCAACGCCTCAGTGACATGCCCTCCTATGCCGCCACGGGCACCCAGAACCAATGCTGTTCGCTGCGCAGTTTCTTTGACATCGATCATAATAAACTCCAGTTCGCTTCAAGCAATCGTGCTTGAACTGGAGCATTGAGCAAAAACTCGCTATACAGAATTCGCTAAACACGTTTATCGGCCATACAGAAATTATGATCATTGATCGCGAAATCAGTTGGGACTACTACCGCACATTTTTAAGCGTGTTGCGAGACGGGTCTCTGTCTGCGGCGGCGAGAGAGCTCGGCATCACGCAGCCAACTGTCGGTCGCCATATCGGTGCTCTTGAAGAAGCCATCGGCTACCAGCTTTTCATTCGCTCGCCGCACGGCCTCGTTCCGACCGATGCGGCGATGGCCTTGAAGCCGTATGCGGAAAATCTGTCGGCCACTGCCGCGGCACTGGTGCGCGCCGCCTCAGGGGAAGTCGGAAAGATCGAAGGTGCCGTGCGCATCAGCGCCTCGGATGTGATCGGGGTCGAGGTGCTGCCGCCCATCATCGCCGCGCTGCAAGATACATATCCGAAACTCGAAATCGAGCTTTCGCTATCCGACACGATCGAAGATTTGCTGCGGCGCGAGGCGGATATCGCTATTCGCATGACGGAGCCGGTGCAAGACGCTATCGTGATGCGCTATGTCGGAAATTTTCGGATCGGCTTTCACGCAACGAACGGCTACCTGCAGACGATGGGAACGCCGACAAAGAAAGAAGATCTGGATGCGCACCGGCTGATCGGGTTTGATCGCAAGACGCCCTTCATCAGGGCGATCCTCCAAAACATGAAGAAGGAAAATCCGGCAATCCCCGATGCCGATCAAATTCCTTTCGCCATTCGCGCCGATAGCAATCTTGCGCAGCTCGCCCTGGTTCGCGCTGGCGCCGGTATCGGCATGTGCCAGATTGGGTTGGCCAAACGCGATCAAACGCTCAAACACGTCCTGCCGGAACTCGAAGTCGCACTCCACGCCTGGGTCGCCATGCACGAAAATCTTAGGACCTCACCACGCTGCCGAGCGGTATTCAGCGCTCTGGTGGAGGGCCTGAAAGCGCACCTGAGAACGACCGACCCCGAAGCGCCATCATCCAAGCGCTAACGCCTGCGACAAAAATCAGCTTGGATTGCGGGCCTGTCGCTCAACATAGGTGTCGACAACCTCCGCTTCCGGCCTGTCACCGCCCTGGCTGAATTCTTCATGCCATCGACCGCGCTCATCCTGATAGCTGATTTCCTCATCTTCGCCCCCGACCTGCTGTTCGGCGGCAGCGATCTTGGCGGCTTGCACCGCATCTGAATGGGTGGGGAAGGCTTCGGAATAGGCACCATTCATTCGATACGCCCAACCGCCATCATGCTCCACGATTTCATAACACACCTTGGTCACGCTGATATCCTCCTGTTATTCTTTAGGGAAGATTGACAACCAACACCGCAAGTGGGCATTTCTGGGCCGAGATCGCGGTTTCGGTACCATGTCCTCGCGATCCACTATCCTACCAAACGGCCAAGAGTGCAAATCGCGTTTCTTGACCTCTCAAATGCATATCGCTCGGTCCAGGATCTGGAGGGGAACATGTCCATCGCCACCGCTGTCAAGCAGGAGCGCATGCTGCTTCTTGCAGTTCCAGTAGCCATTATCGCTTATCTCGCAGAGCACAGCGTGCTTGAGGGAGGCAAGGTGATGTCCTTCGTCGTGGCTGCAGCGCTGATTGCCGTCATCGTCGGGGTTTCCATGCGCGTTGCCCACCACGCCGAAATCCTTGCTGCCAAGGTCGGGGACCCTTACGGAACGATGATCCTGACCCTGTCTGCGGTCGCGGTCGAGGTGCTGATCCTCGCCATCATCATGAGCGAGTCAAGTTCCCCTACCCTGGTGCGCGACACGATCTATTCCGCCGTGATGATCGATATCAACGGCATCCTCGGGCTTGCTGCATTGCTGGGCGGTCTGCGCCATGGAGAGCAGCCCTATAACGACGATTCCGGGCGCACCTACGGGGTGATGATCCTGACGGCGATGGGCATCTCGATGATCGTCCCGGAATTCGTACCGGAAGCGAAGTGGCACCTCTACTCCGCCTTCACCATCTGCGCGATGATTGCGCTCTACGGTCTCTTCCTGAAAATGCAGGTTGGCCCGCACAGCTACTTCTTCAGCTACAGCTATCCGCGTGCAGACCGCAAGAAGGCGGCCCCGGAAGGCGAAGCGCACGGGCATGAGGAAGAGGACGGCTCGGCAGGCTATTCGATCGGTGCCATTCTCGTCGGCGTCGTGCTGATCGGTCTATTGGCGGAATTCATGGCCGCATTCCTCACGCACGGGCTGGAAGGAAGCGGCGCTCCAGAAGGCCTGATGGCCGTCGTCGTCGCAACCATTTCAGCGGCACCGGAAATCCTCACCGCCATGCGCGCTGCCTTGCGCAACCGCATGCAACCCGTCGTCAACATCGCCATGGGCGCGTCACTCTCGACGGTCATTCTGACCGTTCCGGTCATGGAGGCGATTGCGCTCTATTCCGGTCAACCCTTCATCATGGCGATGACGCCGGTGCAGACGGTGATGGTCTTCATCACACTCATCGTTGCCGCCATCAATCTCAACGATGGGGAGACCAATGCCATCGAGGGTATGACGCACCTCATCCTCTTCGCTACCTTCATCATGCTGCTGTTTCTCGGTTTGTGAGGGCGTGGGTTGCTTCAGATCAGGCCTGCGCAATCAAGTGACGTAGCGCAAATCGCCCGCGTTCATACCCACGTATGGAGAGAAACCATGCGGGCTCTTGCCCCTCCTTCAGCGTTTGAGGCTCTCGATGCGAACCACCGGCTGCGTTACTGGACGGCTAAACTCGCCGATGATGATCCGCACCAGCATGTAGCGATCGCTGAGATCGGCAGCCAAGTCGTTGGCATCGGCGCGGTAGGCCGACCGTCCGATCCAATCTTCGGATCACGGGCGGAGATTAAGAACCTCTACGTCATGCCGGACGACCAGGGGCAAGGTATTGGCACGCGCATTCTGAAAGACCTGGCCGCACATGCGGAAGCGGCCGGATATCGATCGGTCGCACTCAGCGTCGTCAAAGGCAATGAGCGGGCGGCGGGCTTCTATGAGGCGCTTCGCGCCAAAAAGATTGGAGAGTTCCGCGATCCCGGACCGATATGGCGCTCTGACAATGTCGCTTATGGTTGGGACGAGATCGACCAGTTGCTGTCCTGAAGTCCCGAGTAGCGTTGTATGTCAGCGCCACTGAAGACTACCGCATTGCCGTATTGGTCGAAATCCTTTCGGCCCAACCTTCATTCTGGGGCAGAGGCAGAGCTGTCCATCGCCAGCCGGTCGTGAAGTTGGTCGATCGCCCGTTGGAAAACAGCCGGATCGTCCAGTCCACGAGAAAGAACGATCGCGCCTTGAATGGCAAGGACGGTCTCCTCCGCGAGCATGCGCGACTGATCGCGGTCACGGCCCTGCCGGATAAGCGCCGACTGCAACGCGTCCACCCAGCCCGTAAAGTAACCTCGGATGGCTTGTGCAAAACGGTCTCTCGTATTGCCCACCGCCAAGGCACCGACGAGGCAAACGCGCCTGCCGGTCCTGAAATATTGGTCCGTCGAGGCAAGCATGGCACGGATGGCGCCATTGGCGTCGGGTTCGTTACGTAGTGGCGCATAAATGGCATTCTCGAACCATTGGCTGATGTCGTCGAGCACAGCCCCCACCATCTCCTCCTTCCCGTTTGGAAAGAAGTGGTAAAGGCTGCCCTTGCCGAGACCGGTCGCCTTGCCGATGAGGGCAAGGCTTGCGCCTTCATAACCATACTCGCGAAACACCTCGGCCAAGGGACCTATGGCATCGGCTCTTTCGCTGACCATACGGGCCATGATCAGAGGCCCAGATCGCTAAGGCTGGCATGATCATCCGGCCGACGGCCAAGCGGCCAATGGAACAGGCGATCGCTTTCAGCAATCGGCATCTCATTGATGCTCGCGTGTCTGTGCGCCATCAGGCCGTCCTCTGCGAATTCCCAGTTCTCGTTGCCATAGGCGCGGTACCAGTGACCAGCATCGTCGCGGTATTCATACGCATACCGTACCGCGATGCGGTTTTCGGTGAAAGCCCATAGCTCCTTTATGAGGCGGTACTCGTGCTCCTTGTTCCACTTGCGCGTCAGAAATGCCTGAGCTTCATCGCGATTGCGTGCAAATTCGACGCGGTTGCGCCAGCGGGTGTCGAGCGTATAGGCAAGAGCGACTTTCGCCGCATCTCTGGTGTTCCAGCCGTCTTCGGCCAGGCGAACTTTTTCAATAGCGGTCTCGCGGGTGAATGGGGGAAGTGGAGGACGTGACATGGTGATCTCCTCGATCAACTGGGTCTATTGTACCGATCAGTAATTACTTTACCGATCGGTACATTCATTGAAGATCGTGGCGTTGTCAAGCGGCGTATGTGCTTCAATGCTGAGATCGATACCGGCGAGCATCGCGGGATTGACTAGGAGAACCACGGTTTACCATCGCTGGTAACTGTCGTCGCTGAGACAGCGCAGATGATCCCGCCGTATGTTTCAAACAGGCATCAGAACTCCTCCTGATAAGGGGCATAGCTCTGCTGGAACAACAGGCATAAAAAAACCCGGCATCGCTGCCGGGTCCATTTCATTCGATTGTATCAAGCATTAGCGGCAATTGGCGCAAAAACGCTGGATGCGGTTGCAGGCCTCTTCCAGAAGCTTTTCCGACGTGGCGTAGGAAATGCGGAAGTTCGGGCCGAGGCCGAAGGCGGAGCCGTGAACGACGGCCACACCTTCCGTTTCCAGAAGCTCGGTGACGAAATCCTCATCCGTTTCGATGACCTTGCCCGAAGGCGCCGTCTTGCCGATCAGACCGGCGCAAGAAGGATAGACGTAGAACGCGCCTTCCGGAACCGGGCAAGTGATGCCCTTGGCCTGGTTCAGCATGGAGACAACGAGGTCACGGCGGCCTTCGAAGATCTTCTTGTTTGCTGGAATGAAGTCCTGGCTACCGTTCAGCGCTTCGACAGCCGCCCATTGCGCAATCGAGGTCGCGCCAGATGTCTGCTGACCCTGGATCATGTCCATCGCCTTGATCAGTTGTAGCGGACCTGCCGCATAACCGATACGCCAGCCGGTCATCGCATAGGCCTTGGAAACGCCGTTCATGGTCAGCGTGCGGTCGTAGAGCGAGGGCTCAACTTCCACAGGCGTCACGAACTTGAAGTCGCCATAGGTCAGGTGCTCATACATGTCGTCGGTCAAAACCCAGACATGCGGGTGCTTGACCAGCACATCAGTCAGCGCCTTCAGCTCGTCGTGGCTGTAAGCGGCGCCCGATGGGTTGGACGGCGAATTGAAGATGAACCACTTGGTCTTCGGCGTGATCGCCTTTTCAAGTGCTTCCGGCTTGAGCTTGAAGTTGTCTTCCAGCGTGGTGTTGACGAAAACAGGCGTACCGCCGCAGATCGCCACCATCTCCGGATAGCTTACCCAGTAAGGTGCCGGAATAACGACTTCGTCGCCAGGGTTAAGGGTTGCCATGAATGCGTTGAAAAGAATCTGCTTTCCACCCGTGCCGACAATTGTCTGCTCGGGCTTGTAGTCCAGACCGTTTTCGCGCTTGAACTTCTCGGCAATCGCCTTTCGCAGTTCAGGAATACCGGAAACGGGCGTGTATTTCGTCTTGCCTGCTTTAATAGCGGCAATGGCTGCTTCCTTGATATTGTCGGGCGTATCGAAATCCGGCTCGCCGGCGCCAAGGCCAATCACATCGCGACCCTGTGCCTGCAATTCGCGAGCTTTCTGCGAAACGGCGATGGTGGCGGATGGCTTTACGCGGGAGAGAATGTCGGCAAGGAAGGCCATTTTTATCGGTCCTATTGAAGTTGACATCGACAGAAGTTGCGGCGGAATGTCGCTATCTGCGGCAAGTGGTATGTCGAAAGACACACAGTCTTTCAAGGTCAAAACCCATCAAAAGATGCGATGGATCGCATTTACTTTAGTGCAGAATGACCGATTGTCCCGATTAAGATGAAGCCGCCTTCGTCCTCGAACGGCCTCTCTCGGCAAAGCGCCCATCATCTATCTCAAAACGAGGCAATCGCCGAAAAAATCGGCAATTATAGCGGCCTTAACTTCTCGTTAATTCGCGCCTTTTTATCGCCACAATAAATACGCCGGACTGACGAAATTCTGTCTCCAAGCAGTCCACTTCCAAGCCTCTTTTCGGCATGCGGGCAAACGAGACAAGGACGACGATGATGCTTATGAATGACCGGAATTCGGCAGATCGGCTGAAGGTGCAGAGGATGCTTTTCTCTCTGTGGATGGCGCTTGCCGCCATCATGGTCATCCTCACCATGGCAGCCGGCCTTGCAACGTCCTCCCACGCTTCGCAAGCGGTCGACCCCATGACGACATCTGCCATCGCCAGCGCACCGATTTCCAAAGCATCGGATCGCATCTTCGTTACCGGCCTTGTGGTGCTCGGCTTCGGCACAATGGCGGTTGGCGGTGTGCTCTTGACGCTCAGCAGTATTCGCGAAGGCCGCCTGCGCCGAAACCGTGACTGACTTCCCCTGACCGTCCCTTGCCGAACCATGCCCTTGCTGATAGAGCACCGATGAAATGGCGGCCCGAGGCACCTTTTGCGACACACAGGGATGTCTTCGCCATCTTCAGGGTCAAGATCTGCTGCTTCATGCAACACCGCCGGACGTTCCGATAGCCTCTGGCAGTCGATCACCAAGCGGACCGGATCGCCTTTTGAAAAGACGATGAAGCAGCCGCTGCGCTGCTTCCTTGATGGTGAAGAATGACGCGTATTCAGGCAAACCTCGTATTGCTTCTCGCTGCCGCAATCTGGGGCGGTGGTTTTGTTGCGCAGTCCACGGCCATGGCATCCATCGGCCCCTTCTGGTTCGTGGGCTTGCGCTTTGCCATTGCAGCGCTTGCGGTCCTGCCCTTCGCACTCATGGAAACGCGCCGCATGGGAGCAAGGCCTAGCAAGGCGGAATACCGCGCCTTCGGCCTTGTCGGGCTCGCCCTCTTCATGGGTGCCACAACCCAGCAGGTGGGACTGCTTACCACCTCCGTCACCAATTCCAGTTTTCTGACGGCCCTCTATGTCATCTTCGTCCCGGCCATCGCCGTTCTGATCTATCGGCGTTATCCGCACTGGGTGGTCTGGCCGGGTGCCACGATGATGCTGGTCGGCATCTTTCTGCTCTCCGGCGGCGCCTTCAGCAGCCTGACGACAGGCGATTTTCTCAGCATTACCTGCGCGTTCTTCTGGGCTGTGCAGATCACGCTTGCGGGCCGTGCCGTCATGGCCAGCAACCGGCCGCTTGCCCTTTCCTGTGTCCAGTTTTCCGTCTGCGCCATTCTGAGCATGGTGATCGGCGCGGCCTACGAGCCGATTAACGCTCAGGCAGTTGCTGCGTCGCTCCGTGAGATCCTTTATGTTGGCCTTGTCTCGTCGGGCCTTGCATTCGTTCTCCAGGTCATCGGCCAGCGTTACACGACAGCACCACAGGCGGCGATCTTTCTTTCCTCCGAAGCCCTGTTCGGCGCGCTCTTCGCGTCGCTCTTTCTTGGAGAGATCATACCGGCTGCCGGTTATATCGGCTGCGCCATCATTTTTGCCGCGATTTTGCTGGTAGAGTTGGTGCCGGAGCTTACGAAAAGACGCCACCAAAAACTTGGTAAAGCAGGCTAAAGGCCGCTTTCCACTCATGCCCTATGCGCGAAAATTGCCGAAAATTCCCATCGCTAACGATGGTTTTGTTTTCCCAACAGCGCCGCTGCGAGAAAAATTTCCGCGACACGCGTAATACGCGTCAAACGCCCATGATTAATCGTGGTTGCCGCTTAAAAACTTTTGCTTGCCAATTTTAAATAAACACATCACTCTATCGCGGTTCAGGCAATTTGCGAGCATGGGACGACCTATAAACAGATGCATCGGAGACAATACTTCGAGCGGTGGGAACAACAAAACGTTGATCAGAACGTCAAGACTTCCACAGCGAAGGTCCAATCTCTCAATCATCAAGAGCTGCCTGCCGTACGCCCTGACGGGCAAAACTGTAATGCTGCCTGGAGCTGAACACGGGCAGAGCGAAAAGGACCTGATGCATGGCCGAGACTGGCACCGTTAAATTCTTCAATACCGACAAAGGCTTCGGCTTCATCAAGCCAGACAATGGTGGCGCTGATATCTTTGTTCATATCTCCGCTGTACAGGCTTCCGGCCTGTCCGGTCTTTCAGAAAATCAGAAAGTGAGCTTCGACACGGAACCGGATCGTCGCGGCAAGGGGCCAAAGGCAGTCAATCTTCAGATTGCTGGTTGAGCCATACGACTTTCTCTTCTAGTTGAAGCCCGGCAGGAATGCCGGGTTTTTTCATGGCTGCTCTTAAGAGGGCTGTCTATGAACGGGACGCCCTCGCCCACTTTCTCAATCTGTTTTCTGATCAATCCCAACTGGAGCTTGAGGCGCAGCACCAATGGGTCCGAGGCCCTGGAGATACGGGTTCGTGCGACGCTCCTCGCCAAATCGTCCACCGGGGCCATGGCCGCAAATGAACCCTACCTCGTCGCCGAGCGGAAGCACCTTGTCACGAATAGATGCCAGTAACTGCTCGTGATTGCCTCCGGGAAGATCCGTTCTTCCGACGGAGCCATTGAAGAGCACGTCGCCCACATGGGCAAAGCCTTGGGCACGATTGTAATAGATGACGTGGCCGGGGGCATGGCCCGGGCAATGATAGACTTCGAAGCGGTGATCGCCAAAGGAAACAACATCACCATCCTTCAGCCAACGGTCCGGAAGCACGTTCTGTAATCCCGCAATACCATATTTCTGCGCTTGGGTCTCGATCCGCTCCAGAAGCGGAAGGTCGTCCTCATGCGGGCCGATAATGGAGAGCGAAAGACACTCCTTCAATTCTTTGGCACCACCGGCATGATCAAGATGACCGTGGGTCAGCCATATCTCCTTTAACGTGATGCCGTTTTCGGCAACAGTCTGAACGATGACGTCGACATCCCCGCCTGGATCGACGACAACACCTTCCCTTGTGTCCTCATCGAAGAGAATGGTGCAGTTCTGCTGAAACGCCGTCACCGGAATGACCCCTGCCTGCAACTTACCCATGATGACCTTCCTTCACTTCAAAAAACTGGCCCACCTATAAAGAGCCCGACGCGACTGCACAATCGATCGTCAGGAAACATCATCTGCGAAGAATTGTCGACAATGTAGTAAATTATTTAATTTCAATAACTTATCTAGTACGCAGTAGTGTTTCCTCAAACAAACTGTTCACAAATTCGGGAACGGAAAACAGAAAGCTGCGTTCTTGCCCCAGTCTTCAAAGGAGAGAGACATATGGACAAGAAGCTGAAACTGATGATTGCTGGCGGCGCTTTCGCTTTGATCGCCGGCTATGCCAATGCGGCCATGGTTGCGACCACGGCATCTGATATTTCGGTGCGATCCGGCCCTGGTGAAGATTACCCGGAAGTCGGACTTGCCACACGCGGCAGCAATGCGGTTCTTGACGGATGCATGGAAGGCAGCGCCTGGTGCCGTATCGAAGTAAACGGCGTGCGCGGTTGGGCAAATGCCGATTACCTGAACGTCATGTACGAAGGTGCCCCCGTGATCCTGCGCGAACGCCGCGCCGATATCGAAGTGCCGGTGGTTACCTATGAAAAGACAGCAAGCGTTCAGCAGGAAGAGCCGAACCCTGGCGACCCCAACCTCGGACGCGTCGGTGAAGTCAATCCGCCGGAGCAGGTGATCACTTATATCGATCAGCACCCGGCACAGGTCGTTCGCATCGATGGCGACGTCGCGATTGGCGCCACCATTCCAGCCAGCGCTGAATTGGTGTCGATCCCGGACTATGAATACAGCTACGTGCGTGTGAACGATCGCCGCGTTCTGGTGGAGCCGAGCACGCGCCGCGTTGTGTATGTGTACGAGTAAGTTTGCGTAGAGTATCTGCGTAACCGAGTACCTGAGAGCGCGGCTTAGTCCGCGCTCTTTTGCTGCGTTGAGGACCGGCGCAGATATTGGCGTTGATGTTCAGCCTGCGGCATATTATCGAACGCAACAGAAAATGATCGGGAGATTGCCCGGCGGCACACTATTTGGGCAGATCTCGTGCTAATGGTGGCCAAGCGCGATACTATGAAGGAAGACCAGTGCCTGCCCAATCGCTGAAAAAGGCTGCCGCCAAACCGAGCCCGGCCCTGCCCCATGTCGATGACGCCAAGATCGACTTTGACACGATTGAGGCCTTCTTCTTCGCCTATCGAGACTTCGTTTCAGACCCTGACGCAATTCTTGAAAAGCTGGGTTATGGTCGAGCTCACCATCGCGTCGTCTATTTTGTTTGCCGAAATCCCGGCATGACAGTCGCCGATCTTCTCGATACGTTGCAGATCACGAAGCAGAGCCTGGCACGAGTGCTCAAGCAGCTGATCGATGATGGCTACATCCGCCAGATGGCGGGACCTGAAGACCGGCGTCAGCGCAGACTTTATCCAACGCTCACCGGTCGTGAACTGGCGCTCGCCTTGAGCGATCCTCAATCGCGCCGTATCGCTCGCGCCCTCGAAGGCATGCCCTCCGAAGCCAGGGCATGCGTTCTGCAGTTTCTCGCCAGAATGCGCGACGTCGAAACAATGGGAGCCGAATGAAAATGGCCACAGCCGCCACCAGAACGCCAGCGGATGACGACGCTTCTCATATCCTCATCGTGGATGACGACGCGCGTATCCGCGATCTTCTCCAGCGCTTCCTCAGCGACAAGGGTTACCGTATCACCGCCGCTGCAGACGCGGCGGAAGCGCGGCGCAAGATGCAGGGCATCCAGTTCGATCTCCTGATCCTCGACGTGATGATGCCCGGAGAAAACGGCTTGTCGCTGACAAAGTCTCTCAATGAAAACAAGACCGTGCCGGTCATTCTTCTCACGGCACGCTCCGAGGCGGATTCGAGAATCGCTGGCCTGGAAGCCGGTGCTGACGACTACCTTGCCAAACCCTTCGATCCACGCGAACTCGTGCTGCGCATCAACAATATCCTGCGCCGCAATACCTCGCCGGATACGCCAAAAATCGACCAGATCATTTTCGGGCCCTTCAATTTCTCGCTCCACAAGAAGGAACTTCGGCGCGGCGCAGAGATCATCCGCCTGACGGATCGCGAAATGGATATCATGATGCTGTTCGCGCTGCGCGCCGGTGACACCATCCCACGGCACGAGCTCGTGGATGCCGATGCCGATGTCGGCGAGCGCACCATCGACGTTCAGATCAACCGTCTGCGGCGCAAGATCGAAGACGATCCCGCCAATCCCGTCTATTTGCAGACGGTACGCGGCATCGGCTACCGTCTGAGCGTGGATTGAAGCACGCTTTTCTGGCGTGCCCGGATCAGAGCCGGATGGACAGGTAATCTATGGCAAGCCTCGATTTCATGAGTTTGGCCCGCAACAGCGCCCCTGCCCGAGGGTGGCGCTTCTTCGTGCGATGGCTGCGGCACTGGCTTCCCACCGGGCTTTACACCCGCTCGCTGCTGATCATCATTTTGCCGATGGTCCTATTGCAGGCCGTGGTTGCCGCGGTCTTCATGGAGCGACACTGGCAGCTGGTGACAGAGCGCCTGTCCGCCGCCGTCACGCGCGATATCGCCGCAATCATCGAACTGATCGAGACAGATCCTGAGCAGGACGATTATCAGCGCGTCATCAACATCGCACGCGAGAAGCTCGATCTCAGCGTCTATATCGAACAGAAAACAGAACTGCCGCCCGCGCGCCCGCAACCCTTCTTCTCTATTCTCGATTCCATTCTGGCAGACCAGATCACCGCACAGATCGGCAGGCCCTTCTGGATCGACACTTATGGCAACGGATCGCTGGTCGAAATCCGGATTCAATTGAACGACAAGACGCTGCGCATCTTCACACGGCGAAATCAGACCTACGCGTCCAACACGCATATCTTCCTCGTCTGGATGGTCGGCGCGTCTCTCGTTCTGCTCGGCATCTCGATCCTTTTCCTGCGCGGCCAGATCAGGCCGATCCTGGCGCTTGCCAAAGCCGCCGAAAGTTTCGGCCGCGGACAGAAGATCACGGCATATTCGCCCAAAGGCGCCGATGAAGTAAGACGCGCCGGTCTTGCCTTCATCCTCATGCGCGAGCGGATCGAACGACAAATGGAACAACGTACGGCCATGCTGAATGGCGTGAGCCACGACCTGCGCACTATCCTTACCCGCTTCAAGCTTCAACTGGCGCTCGCTGGAGACAATCCCGATCTTGAAGGGCTGGATAAGGACGTCGACGACATGCAGTCGATGCTGGAAGCCTATCTCGCCTTTGCTCGTGACGACGCGGAGGAAGACGTTGGAGCGCTGGAACTCGAACCGCTTCTGAGAAAATTGCAAAGCGATTTCGAGATGGTCGGCAAGACGATGCGGTTTGAGCTCAATGGGGTTTCGCAGATTACCGTCCGCCCTACGGCCTTCTCCCGCGTGGTCGGCAATCTTGCCGCCAATGCGCAACGCTATGCCTCGACACTCTCCATCGAGCTGCGACGCGCACCGCGCTCCATCAGCCTCTTCTTTGATGACGATGGACCGGGCGTTCCGCTGGAATCACGCGAGGATGTCTTCAAGCCCTTCTTCCGCCTGGACGAGGCGCGTAACCTGAACGCCTCCGGCACCGGTCTCGGCCTATCGATTGTCCGAGACATTGTCAGAAGCCATGGTGGCGATGTGATGCTGGACGACAGCCCCCTCGGGGGCTTGCGGGTGATTGTGAAAATCCCGGCCTGAGTTGTAAATGCTGTACTAAAGGCTGAAATCGGTCAGCACATCTTCTCGCCGTTGGGGACGCCCTGCTCCACAGCCGCCAGAACGATATCGCCATTGCCATCGGCAAAACCGAGCGTCAGGACTTCGGAGCGGAAAGGCCCGATCTGGCGCGGCGGAAAGTTGACGACGGCAAGCACCTGTCTGCCGATCAGGCTCTCCAGCGTATAATGGACGGTGATCTGCGCCGATGATTTCTTGATGCCGATTTCCGGACCAAAATCGATCTTCAGTTTAAAAGCAGGCTTGCGCGCTTCGGGAAAGGCTTCCGTCTCGATGATGGTACCGACGCGAATGTCGACCTTTTCAAAATCCGCATAGCTGATTTCAGCGCTCATTCTCGTGCGTCCTCAGTTTGCCAGTTCCTGCGCGCGCGTCTTCGCCGCCGCGATCGCCTTGTCGAACAAGGGCTGCATACCATCCTGCGCCATCAATACGGAGAGTGCAGCCGCCGTCGTACCACCCGGAGACGTCACATTCTGGCGCAGTTTGGACGCATCGTCGGGGGACTGGTAGAGAAGTTCACCAGCCCCCGCGACGGTTTCTCGCGCGAGACGCATGGCGAGGTCCGCCTGCAGACCGGCTTTGCGACCTGCCTCCGCCATGCATTCCACGAGATAGAAAACATAAGCGGGTCCGCTGCCGGATACGGCAGTGACGGCATCGATATCGCCCTCGGTCGGAACCCATTCCACCGGACCGCTGACCTTGAGAAGCTCTTCCACGGCCTGACGCTGGTCGGCGGAAACGCGTTCATTGGCGTAGGCGCCGGTAACCCCACGTCCCACCATGGCGGGTGTGTTGGGCATGGCGCGAACGCAAGCAGCCTGACCCAGATGGCTTTGGATATAGGATAACGTCTTGCCGGCAGCGACGGAAACGACAATCGTCTCTTGGCCGACAAGCGGTTTCAACGAAGGCAGCACCGTATCCATCAACTGCGGTTTGACCGCCAGAAACAGGATGCCGGCAGTCACGCCTTCGGGAGCGCTTTCACAATGGCGCGCGCCAGCCTCCGCGAGCTTTGAGGACATGGCATCCGAAGGGCGCGGATCGACGACGATGATCGATGAACCGGATACACCTTTCTTCAACCAGCCGGAAAGCATGGCGCCGCCCATATTGCCGGCGCCAACGAGAACGAGCGGACCAGAACCGAATGACAGCATGTGTATCAGGCCTCGCCTACCGTCTCGAAGAGGGCCGCATCCATGGCGGCCTTGGCTTCCATGCCGGACCAGACGACGAATTGGAACGCCTGATAATACTGTTCGCAGGCTTCGAGCGCGCTCGACAGCAGAACTTCGACCTGCTGATTGGTTGGCTCGGCGCCGCCCGCCAGAAGCAGCGACTGGCGGAAGATGATCACGTCTTCCTGACGCCATAGATCGAAATGGCCCATCAGCGTCTGACCGTTGACATGCGACAGCAGCCGGATCACTTCGTTGACGCGATGATCGGGGACCCTGATGTCGAAAGCGCAGGCCAGATGCAGCGCCTCGAACTGCTCCATCCAGGAAAACGAAACGTGATAGTCGGCCCAACGGCCTTCCACCGTCATCGCAATTTCGTCCTCGCCCGAGCGCTCGAAAGACCAATCGTTGGCGGCCGCCACAAACTCGATCATATCGACCGGATTGGAGAAACGTTCAACTTCGAATTCTATTAGGCTCATACGGCACCTTTTCAGCCGGAAATGAATGTTTTGTTTCGCACGCGAAAGCACAAAAACGCACATACAAATGCCGGTACATCAGTTTAGGACGATTGCCCGACGCCGCCAGATTAACGCAGTGAACCTGTCTGGAGCTTACCGAGTTCGTTTCGAATCATCATTTAAAATCAGTCTATAACGAGCGAGTCCCGTCGCCACCCCCCGCCAGTCCATTTTCCGGGGACAACCGTGGATATCTCTTGTGGCGGAATGTCAGGCGGGAGTCATAACCGACTCTGCCAATTGCGTTTTTTGCAAGTGTCCACAGAGGGCAAAAAAATGCTGATGAAAATGCTTGCTCTTTGGGTACGAATCCGCACTCGCGAGGGTGCCTGCTTCGAAGCGGACAAAATGAAAGGCCGCGCTCCTTTTGAGAGCGCGGCCTTGAACAAAATCGACCAATTTAAAACGGCTGCATCACTATTAGGAGGCATTCCCCGAGAGCTTGGCTTCCAGAGCCTCTATCCTGGCGCGCAACGCGTCGTTCTCATCAAGCGCCTTGATGGCCATCTCGCGAACGGCATCGAACTCTTCGCGCTTGACGACATCGAGGCTGTTCAGCCAGCGATCCGCCTGCGCGTGGAAGGCCTGCTCCACTTCCTTTCGGACGCCCTGAGCCGCACCTGCGGCATCGGTCATCAGCTTCGCGAATTCATCGAAAATGCGGTTGGTTCCGGTTGTGCTCATGGCGCGGTGTCCTCGTCTTCATCCGGAGAGACTTGATGCTCGATCCGGTTCTGACATTTCAGGTAGGCACTCACTCGGTCCGTTGCAAGCAAAAACGGGATCGTCAGGCGCGGTAACCTTACTTTTGACAGTCATAAAAGCGTCAAAGAATCGCCTTGACCGCTTCTCTTTCAATCGCCATTTTCGCCCGGCGGGAAAGCTGACGATCATGCAGCCTGCCTTCTGAAAACGCTGGCGTTTTCGATGACAACCAGAGAACGGAATACGCAATTTGTTTTCACCACTGGCGCCGCTGTCGATCATGCCGTTTCCCAACATCGATCCGATCGCCTTCTCCATAGGCCCGATATCGATTCACTGGTATGGCATAGCCTATGTCATGGGCATTCTGCTCGGCTGGTCATATGCCCGAAAGCTGAGCATGACGGACCGCCTGTGGCCGGGCGACAAGTCTCCAGTGACACCGGTTCACCTGGATGACTTCATCATCTGGGCCGCAGCCGGCATCGTGCTGGGCGGACGTATCGGCTATGTGCTCTTTTACGACCTCCCAGCCGTCATGGCGAACCCGGTGCGCGCCTTAGAGATCTGGAATGGCGGCATGTCCTTCCATGGTGGCCTCCTGGGCACGACGATCGCAATGATCCTCTTTGCCCGTAAAAACGGCATTCCGGTCTGGAGCATGTTCGACATCATCGCGGCCGTGGCACCCGTCGGCCTGTTCTTCGGGCGCATCGCAAATTTTATCAACGGCGAATTATGGGGCCGCCTGACGGATGTTCCGTGGGCCGTCGTGTTCCCGACAGGTGGGCCCTTTGCCCGTCATCCAAGCCAGCTTTACGAAGCGGGACTGGAAGGCATCGTGCTTCTGCTTGTACTCTCGGTCATGATCTGGGCGTTCAGAGCGCTGAAGGCGCCCGGCACCGTGACCGGCACCTTCGTTGCGGGCTACGCCCTGTCACGAATCTTCGTGGAGTTTTTCCGAGAACCCGACGCGCAAATCGGGTATCTCGCGGGGAACTGGTTGACCATGGGAATGGTTCTCTCCGCGCCCATGTTCGCGCTTGGCGTCTGGGCCATCCTTCGTGCGCGTTACGCTGCCAGCGCCCGGCAGAACGGATAAGTGCCATGCCAACGCCCCTTGCCCGTCGAATCAAGTCTCTCATTCGCCTCAACGGCCCCTTGAGCGTCACCGATTATTTCTCGCTCTGCCTCGCAGATCCCGAGCATGGCTATTACAAGACGCGCCAACCCTTCGGCCGCACCGGCGATTTCGTTACCGCGCCGGAAGTCAGCCAGCTTTTTGGCGAAATGCTCGGCGTCTTCATGGTCCATGCCTGGCAGCGCCACGGCCTGCCTGCCAATGTCAGGCTTGTCGAAATCGGCCCCGGTCGCGGCACGATGATGGCGGACATGCTGCGTGTCATCCAGCGCATTGCCACGCCTTTATACGACGCCATGAGCGTGCATCTGATCGAAACCAGCCCGCGTCTCACCGAGACGCAGCAGAAGACGCTTGCCACGCATGGGGGAAAGATCAATTGGCACGAAAGTTTTGACGATGTGCCTCCGGGCTTCCTGCTGATTGCCGCCAACGAGCTTTTCGATGCGATTCCCATCCGTCAATTCGTCAAGACGCCCCAAGGCTTCAGAGAACGCGTCGTGAGCCTCAGCGAGGATGACGAGCTCATCTTCACCGCCGGCATCGCCAGCATCGATCCAGATCTCCTGCCGCCAAAGCCGGAAAGGCAGGCGCTTGGCACCATCTTCGAATATTCCCCTGCCAGGGAAGCAGTCATGGCGGCGCTGTGCGAGAGGCTGAAACTCCACGGCGGCACGGCGCTGATCATCGACTATGGCCATATGGTGTCTGGCTATGGCGACACAATGCAGGCACTGAGAATGCATGAATACGATCCCGTTCTGGCCAATCCTGGCGAAGCCGACCTCACAAGCCATGTGGATTTCGAAAGCCTGACGAAGACGGCCACCGCCAGCGGCGTTCATATCAATGGCTGTCTGCACCAGGGCGACTTTCTCTACGGGCTTGGGCTACGAGAGCGGGGCCAGGCTTTGGCGGCGGCGGCAACGCCCGACCAGACGCTGGATATCGCGGAAGCCATCAACCGTCTGGCAGGCGAAGGCGCTGGCAAGATGGGAGAGCTCTTCAAGGTATTGGCCGTGTCGAGCCCAGCTGTCCATCTGCTCCCCTTTCGTCCACTGGATTGACAGAGACAGGTGGCTTGGGCCACCATTGTCCTCATTCGAAGCAGAAACAAATCTGCCGGACGGCATCGTTTGAGATGCGCTCATCGGAAACACTCGCTCAGAATCATCCCTCAAAAAATCGGCGACACCGCAAAGGATTGAACACCCCATGCAGGACGACACGCTGCCGCTTCCCGTTCAAAGCGACCTGCTTCAGGCCGCATCCAGAAACGGCATACGCCATGGTTTCTTCACCCGTGAAGGCGGTGTATCGACAGGCATCTACCGCGGACTGAACGTCGGCCTCGGCTCGCAAGACGATCGCGAGGCGGTTTTGGAAAACCGTCGTCGCGTGGCGCAGTGGTTCGGCTTTCCTGTCGAGCGACTCGCAACCGTCCACCAGATTCACTCGCCCAATGTGGTCGTCATCGACAAAACCTATGACGGCGCAAGACCGCAAGCCGATGCCATGGTGACGGCAACGCCCGGCATTATCCTTGGCGTATTGAGCGCAGATTGCGGTCCGATTCTCTTTGCCGATAGCCAGGCCGGCGTCGTCGGCGCAGCCCATGCAGGCTGGAAGGGGGCAGTCCATGGCGTACTGGAAAACACAATCGACAGCATGGTCGCCCTCGGCGCTCGCCGCGAAAACATTACCGCCGCCCTCGGCCCTTCGATTGCGCAGGAAAATTACGAGGTCGGACCGGAGCGCGTCCAGAACCTCAAGACGCTCGACGCCGCCTATGAGCGATACCTTGCGCCATCGCAAAACAATGGTCATGCCCATTTCGATCTGAAGCAGCTTACGATGGATCGCCTGACCAAGGCGGGAGTGCAGGCCGAAAACCTCCATCTCTGCACCTATCCGGACGACAAGCGCTTCTTTTCCTTTCGCAGAACTACGCATCTGTCCGAACCGGATTACGGGCGGCAGATCTCAGCAATAGCAATTTTGGAGACTTAAGATGGCTCTACACTTCGAACCCGCCGAATTCGAGGCGCGTCGTGCCCGGCTGATCGAGAAGATGGCCGAGGAAAAGCTGGATGCCGTACTGCTCTTTGCTCAGGAAAGCATGTACTGGCTGACCGGCTACGACACCTTCGGCTACTGCTTCTTCCAAACGCTGATCGTCAAGGCGGACGGCTCCGTGGCGCTGCTGACCCGTTCGGCCGATTTGCGCCAGGCACGCCACACGTCCAATATCGAAAACATCTACATCTGGGTGGATCGCCTGAATGCCGATCCGACGCTCGATCTGAAGAACCTCATGAGCGAAATGGATCTGCTCGGCTGCCGCGTCGGCATCGAGTTCGACACCCATGGGATGACCGGTCGAGTTTCGCGCCTTTTGGATAACCAGCTTGCAAGCTTCTGCCAGATCGTCGATGCCTCCTATCTTGTCAGCACGCTTCGCCTCGTCAAAAGCCCCGCCGAGATTGCCTATGCAAAGCGCGCCGGTGAGCTTGCCGATGACGCACTCGATGCCGCAATCGCCCTGATCAAGCCGGGCGCGGATGAGGCCGATATTCTCGCCGCCATGCAAGGTGCTGTGTTTTCCGGCGGCGGCGATTATCCCGCCAACGAGTTCATCATTGGCTCCGGCCCGGACGCGCTGTTGTGCCGCTACAAGTCTGGACGTCGCAAGCTCGATACCAAGGACCAGATCACGCTCGAATGGGCAGGCGCGAGCGCCCACTATCACGCCGCGATGATGCGAACCGTGGTGATCGGCGAACCGGAGTTCCGTCATAAGGAGCTCTACAATGCCTGCGCGGAAAACATTCGCGCCATCGAAGACGTGCTTCGCCCCGGCAACACATTTGGCGATGTCTTTGACGTTCACGCGAAAATCATGGACGAGCGCGGCCTCACCCGCCATCGCCTGAATGCCTGCGGTTACTCCCTTGGCGCACGCTTCTCTCCCTCCTGGATGGAGCATCAGATGTTCTACGCCGGCAACACGCAGGAAATCCTGCCGAACATGACGCTCTTCGTCCACATGATCATCATGGACAGCGACGCAGGCGTCGCCATGACGCTCGGCCAGACCTATGTGACCACGGAAGGCGCACCCCAGTCATTGTCACGCCACGGGCTCGACATGTTGACCGCCTGATTTGACTCCGGGCTCAAACGCCACTTAAATCACAAGGGTCCTGGGGAGGGCGTAATGATGATGAAGAGATGCAGGAAATGAAAAGGCTTGGCGCGCTGCTCGCGATTCCAGGTCTCGCCGTCGCTCTTTGCGCATGCAACACCAGCGATGCGTTGACGCCGCAGGTCAATGTCGGACATAGTCAAACGCCATCCACCCCGGTCACCCAGGGCGATCTCGACCAGATGGCAGCAGCAGCCGATCGCACCGGCTCCGGCGTCGCTCCACAGGTGCCGGCCTACGCGCCGCAAAACACCTTGCAGGCGCAAGCTCAGGCAATGAGCGGCGGCGTTCAGTATGGCCAAGCCGTTGCGCGCCAGCCAGGACAGCCGGTGCCGGCAGAGGCCCGGCAGCAGACGGCCGCGCTCGCGCCTTCCGGTTCCGGCAGCATCCGCTTCCTGCCGATCATCGGGGCACCGGTACAGGCTGTCACGCCGCTTTCTCGGCAGCTGGGCGCGGAGGCACGTTCCAAAGGCCTGACGATCCTTCCCTCCGCCGACACGTCGGCAAACAACATCCTAAAGGGCTACCTCTCCGCTTTTGCGGATGGCGGCAAGGTCACCATTGTCTATGTCTGGGACATCCTCGATACCAATGGCGCACGCCTCCATCGCCTCCAGGGCCAGGAAACGGTGCCATCACGAGGCGGCGATCCATGGTCGGCAGTCACCGATAGCGTCATGCAAAAGATTGCGGCCAGAACGCTGGATGATTACCAGGCATGGCGACAGACAGCGCGTGGATAAATACAATCCATACGATGGGAAAAGTCCCGCCGCCGATCCAATCGATTGAATAAGGTCTGCGAAACACGTGAGTCATAAAGTTTTCACGAAAATCATGGGTAACGCAGTTCCGGCTATTGCATTCACGGGCAACAGCGCTATTAAGGCGCCCATGGCAAAACGGCATGTCCGGCGCCCTTCTGGGCCGGGTATTCCTTCCCGTTGAACGACGCACTGGCCGCGGAACAGACTAAAACGTCCGGGCTCAAGCGATGGCATGGAAAACAGGCGGCACCCATGAAGGTTTTCGCAGGCAATTCGAACCGGCATCTGGCCGAAGCGATCTGCAAGTATCTCAATGTTCCCCTGGGAAATGCCACAGTAAAACGGTTTGCGGACCAGGAAATTTTCGTAGAAATCAGTGAAAATGTCCGTGGTGAAGATGTATTCGTCGTCCAATCCACATCCTTTCCGGCTAATGACCACCTGATGGAACTGCTGATCATGATCGACGCCATGCGTCGTTCTTCGGCAAAGCGCATCACCGCCGTTCTCCCCTATTTCGGCTACGCCCGCCAAGACCGCAAGGCTGGCCCAAGAACACCAATCTCCGCCAAGCTCGTTTCCAATCTGATTACCGAAGCCGGCGCCGATCGCGTTCTAACGCTCGATCTTCACGCCGGTCAGATCCAGGGCTTCTTCGATATCCCGACGGACAATCTCTTCGCGGCACCTATTCTCGCACGCGATGTCAAGGAACATTACGACACCAATAACGTCATGGTGGTTTCACCGGACGTCGGCGGCGTGGTCCGCGCCCGTGCGCTTGCCAAGCGTCTCGACTGTCTGCTCGCCATCGTCGACAAACGCCGTGATCGCCCGGGCGAATCCGAGGTCATGAACGTTATCGGCGACGTTTCGGGTAAGGACTGCATCCTGATCGACGACATTGTCGATTCCGGTGGAACGCTCTGCAACGCCGCCGAAGCGCTTCTCAAGAACGGCGCAACCAGCGTTACCGCCTATATCACCCACGGCGTCCTTTCTGGCGGTGCCGTCGCGCGTGTTTCCTCATCCAAGCTGCGTGAACTCGTCATCACCGACAGCATCCAGCCCACCACCGCAGTCCAGTCCGCGCATAATATCCGTGTCATCACCACAGCGACACTGCTTGGCGAAGCGATCAACCGCACGGCTCTGGAACAGTCCGTTTCTGGTCTCTTCGACTAAAGCGCACGAGCGAATCTGAAAGATCACGGCATGCTCCAAGACGCAGCCGTGTCATCAGCATCTGGAATTCGCAACGCGCCTATGATTACTCCGCGGCAATCTGTGTCCGTCTAGAGATAAACCCTGCCCTCTCCTTCGCGGTCCGCGCCGAAAGGGCTCTCCCTACCTCCACCACTTTGCGCAGGGTCGCTCTCAGCAACTGAAGACAGCGAACGCTCGATCGGCGGAGAATAACCCGGACGTCCGATGAAACCGGACCGGCAGCGAACACGGATCTGCACTGCCCAATTGCCAGAAGTCGGTAGAGGATAAGCGTGGTCAGCGCGGCAAAAAGGATCGACATTGTCGTGTCGCTCAAAAAATGCCGTCCCGCCGCCATGCGCATTGTAGCCGTCACAATCATTAAAAACGCGGCTACGACGCCACAGGCGAATTTGCCTCTTCGCGACAGATGCGGCCACAGCAACACACAGACCGGAAGAAGGACGCTTGCGATCAGCGCGGTCTCTCCAGACGAAAAAGAACAGTTCTTGAAGCACTGATTGCTGAGTTGGAAGGCTGGCGTAAATGCCTGGAAGCCGCCGAACTCTGCGACACCATCGGGCCTAGCACGCCCCAGCCAGGTCTTCAGGACGCCGTTCACCAGCAATCCTGCACACACCAGCGTGTTTCCCCAGATGAAGGCCCAGACCCGCCACCCGGTCTGCTGCTTCGAACCGATCAGGACATTACCGAGAAAAATTAGAAAGGCGACGACGGCGAAGATTTCTCCACCATGACGCAGCACATCTCTCCAGAAACTGAAGTCTGGGCCAAGGCCCATCCAATCACCCCGTTGTCCATTGAAAAAGAACGCCGAGACCTCAAGATCGATAAAGGGGAAGACTGCAAAGATTATGACAGCGAGCAGCGTCAAGACAGTAAGCCAGATGGTAAGCCGCATATGAACGATATCATGATCCATGATTTGTCCCTTCAAAACATGAAGACGGTATTCTCCAGAGGCCGACGATGGCTCTTTCCATGAAGCCGGCCGAAGCCACCCAATGGCTCTGGGGCTTCTCATCCTTGATGCAGGACGGCAAAGAATCGGCGCGTGACAGCAGAAGTGCGTTCGCCTCCTCGCCAGGTTGCAACGGATAAAGCAGCGCATAATGGCTGGAAGGCAGCTGCGGCGCCTCGTTCCAGGCGCGTGGCGCGATGCGCCGATCGTCTCTCAACTCATAGAACATTTCCGCCAGAAAGGAGCGGTCGGCGGCGACAAGAATATTGGCGTGCATTTTTTCCGCGTCGGCAATGGCTGTCGAAACCACAGCTGAGCGCCCCAGATAGCGCTTCAAGGCAAGATCGCCATTGGGGAGTCGCAACTCGGTACCGAAGATGGTGAGAAGGGGCAGGATGACAGCAACAGTGGTGTTCAAAATGAGCGATGCCCGCATCCAACGCGGTCTCGCCGCAAGCCACGGTGTCGCCAGCAGAATACCTGCCGCATAAGCCCCGACCGCCCAGTTGGCGAGCGCGCGCGAGATCAAAGCTTGCGCCGTCATCAACAGGAGAAGCGGAATGCTCAAGGCAGAAAGCGAACGCGTTGTCGGATGTCTCATGTCACCCAAGGCCATCAGCATTGCGATGAAGACGAAGGGTCCGACGACACCGGCTTGAGCACCGAAGAAGCCAAGCGCCGAGCCGAAATTGAGGCTTGCGGCATTCCAATGCGCGATCGATACCGTGTGACGGGCGGTCGCGAAGTCATGCGCGTAGTTCCACCAAAGATTTGGCGAAACGACGACCAAGGCAACAAGCCCTACCAGCAAGGCATGCGACCACCGTATCCGCCAGCCCTTGTCCAGATAGGCGGCAAGCGGGACGAACGGGAACAGAAACGCCATGGCATATTTGGAGAGAAAACCGAGCCCGACCGTCAGCCCCAGTCCCACGGCCAGCAAAAGAGCATAAGACCCCGCATAGTCTTTCTCCGTGGCAAGCCTGCGCCACAGGATCATCGATAGCACGATGAAGAGCAACATCGGCGTGTCGGTGGAAATCAAGAGACTGGACAGCGACACGCCGGGCAGCGTGATATAGACGATTGCAGCCAGCGCCCCGATCCGCACATCATAGAGCATGCGTCCGAGATGGAGCATTGCAGCAGCCGTCAGCGCATGCAGGATGGGTGCCGCAAGACGAACCTCAAACGTCCCCTCCCCGCCAGAGATCCAGGTGGTGAGACGAATGACCCAGCCAATCAAGGGCGGCTTGGAGTAAGCTCCAAAAGCCATTTCCCGGCTCCACAGCCAGTACTGCGCCTCGTCGACGAAGAGATCTGTCCTGTTGAAGGCGAGACAGACAATGCGAAACACTGTGATGCCGAGGACTGAAAGGAGACAAATCGCGATCCAGCGCGAACTTTCCGTCTCCAGCCTGCCGAAGCGTTCACCGCCACGAAATTCTCCGGCAATCCCGCTCATGAGCGGCACCCATGGGCGGTGCGAGCGACGTGAAAAAGATAAAAAAATAAATGGCGCATATCGATCCACGCAAAAATAACGAGGAGGATATGCGCCTGTTTGATGACACCTTTACGTCAATTCAGACCGCTTCGATACAAACCGCATCTGCGCTCGCCCGAAGCTTTGCCTGAACCTCAGTGGACCTCGCCACCGGCAGACTGCCTGCGGCGCCGAGGTCCAATATTGTCAGAAGAAGCCAAGCTTGTTGGGGCTGTAGGACACAAGCAGGTTCTTGGTCTGCTGATAATGATCGAGCATCATCTTGTGGGTTTCGCGACCGATGCCCGACTGCTTGTAGCCACCGAAAGCCGCCCCTGCCGGATAGGCGTGGTAGCAATTCGTCCAAACGCGTCCAGCTTCGATACCGCGACCTGCGCGATAGGCAAGGTTGGTATCGCGGCTCCAGACACCGGCACCAAGACCATAAACCGTGTCGTTGGCGATTTCGATGGCTTCTTCCACTGTCTTGAAGGTGGTGACGGAAACGACGGGACCGAAGATTTCCTCCTGGAAGACCCGCATCTTGTTATTGCCTTCAAAAATGGTCGGCTGAATGTAGAAGCCGTCCTTGAGATTGCCGGAGAGCGATTTCTTGTCGCCGCCGGTCAACACTTTCGCGCCTTCCTTCTTGCCGATTTCCAGGTAGCCCATGATCTTGTCGAACTGTTCCTGAGACGCCTGCGCGCCGATCATGGTGGAAGCGTTCAGCGGATCGTCCTGGCTGATTGCTTGTACGCGCTTCAGCGCCTTTTCCATGAAGCGGTCATAGATCGATTCATGCACAAGCGCGCGGGATGGGCATGTGCAGACCTCGCCCTGGTTCAGCGCGAACATGGCAAAGCCTTCGAGCGCCTTGTCGAGGAAGGCGTCATCCTCATTCATCACATCGGCAAAGAATACGTTCGGCGACTTGCCGCCAAGTTCCAGCGTGATGTTGGTGACGTTGTCTGCCGCATAACGCATGATCTCCTTGCCGACAGACGTCGAGCCAGTGAAGGCGATCTTGGCGATGCGGTTGCTCTGCGCCAGCGGCTTGCCGGCTTCCGTGCCAAGGCCGTTGACGATATTGACCACGCCCGGCGGCAGCAGGTCTTCGATCAATTCCATGACGAGCAGGATCGAGGCGGGCGTCTGCTCTGCAGGCTTCAGCACCACGCAGTTGCCGGCGGCAAGCGCTGGCGCAAGCTTCCAGGCCGCCATTAGGATTGGGAAGTTCCATGGAATGATCTGGCCGACGACTCCAAGCGGCTCATGAAAATGATAGGCGACCGTGTCGTTGTCGATCTGGCCGATCGAGCCTTCCTGGGCACGGATACACCCTGCGAAATAACGGAAGTGATCAATGGTCAGCGGAATATCGGCATTGGTGGTCTCGCGCAGCGGCTTGCCGTTATCCCAGGTTTCCGCCCGGGCGATAAGATCGAGATTGTCTTCGATCCGCTGGGCAATCTTCAAGAGAATGTTGGAGCGCTCCGTCACGCTGGTGCGACCCCAGGCGGCACGCGCCTTATGCGCGGCATCGAGTGCGGCTTCAATGTCGCTTGCATCGGATCGCGGCACTTCGCAAATCTTCTGGCCGGTAACGGGGGAGATGTTGTCCATATAGCGCCCGGACTTCGGCTCCACCCATTTGCCGCCGACATAGTTGCCGTATTTCAGTTTGAACGGTGTCTCACCCGCTTTGTGCTGAACTTGGATGTTCATGTTTTCATCCTCCCTGATGAACAACGATCGATGTGCGATCGCGTGAAGAGAGGTTGTGCCGACAATGGGGCAAATCAAAGGGGTCAGATCGCGTTCCGCACTGCACAGTGTGTCACATCTGCGACAACGCCCGCGCCAATCCGGCGCGGTTTGCCCGCTTCAGTGGACCGCGAGTTTCTTCATCTTTCGGTGCAGAGTGGCGCGGCTGATGCCGAGCAGTTCAGAGGCTTGCGTGACGTTGCCGTTGGTACGCGCCAGAACGCGCCGGAGTGCGGCGCGCTCGGCCTCCATGAGATCGCTTCCTTTGTCATGCCGCTCTTCCTTGAGAGCGTCGGACGCCGCAATCCCTTGTGCAATCCGCGCATCGTCTAGCCGAAGCGCAAGCCTGGCCGCACGGGTAGCGCCCAGAATAATATCGTCCTGATCGACGGCAAGCAGCGAAAGCATGGTGGAATGGGCGGAAGGCACCATCAAGATGCGCGCACCCGGAAAGGCGCGCCGGAAAAGATTGCCCTCGATGCGCTGTGCCGCATCGCGCACGGTCTGCGTCACCATCGAAAAAGTCAGTTCGTTGATATCGTCGCGGCAGGTGGAGATATCGAGTGCGCCCGTAACCTGCCCACGGTGATCGCGGATCGGTGCTGTCGTACAGGACAGGTTGATGTTGGAGCTGAAGAAGTGCTGGTCGCGATAGACCACTGCAGGCCGCTCATCGGCAAGCGCTGTGCCGATACCGTTGGTGCCAACACTGGCCTCGCTCCACAGCGCGCCCGACCAAAGCCCCGCCTTGCGGAAATCCTCGTCATCGCCAGCGGCCCCCCGTCGTTCCAACGCCACACCCTTGGCATCGGTCAGAAGCAGGCAGCACCCTGCCCTTCCGACGGTCGAAAAGATTCGATCGATCTCATCCGCACTCTCGGCCAGAAGGTCGAATGCCTCGTCGCGAGCCTTGCGAAACTCCGCTTCCGAGAGAAGGATCGGCTTGCGGTTTTCCTCCGGTGCCAGATGATGCATGGTCATGCACCGCCGCCATGACGCGACGATAGGAGAACTTGCGGCAGCGGATGAATGATTGGCGCTCTCATAGACATGAGTGGCATGTGCGGCGTCGTTCGACATAGGCTCCTCCCAAAGCGTTCCTTATGGTGCGCCGGTTGAAGCAGTCTTTCAACAGTAAAATAGTCGCATGCGGGAGCACCGGACGGTGGCGACGCAGCCACATGCGCGTGATGGGGTCGCACGCGAACACGGCCTTGCCTTTGCGGCAACTTTATACTATAGCGCGCGCATCCGTGTAGACACCCTTGGAGGCAACGCGGTCGGGTTGGCGCAGGCGCCGCCCCAGTTCTCGTCAGGCTTTGCCTGTTTGAACTCTCCATATAACCTCGAAAAGGAAATGCCATGAGCAAAGAAACTTATGAGCTCAAGGCCGAGGCGCGCGAACGAGTTGGTAAGGGGTCCTCTCGTGAACTTCGCCGCAACGGTTTGATTCCCGCTGTCATCTATGGTGACAAGCAGGCCCCGATTTCTATCGCGATTTCGACCAACGAAATCACCAAGCGCATCCACGGCGGCGGCTTCATGACGACGATCGCAACGATCGACGTCGACGGCAAGAAGTACAAGGTTCTGCCGAAGGACTACCAGCTGGACCCGGTTCGTGACTTCACGATGCACGTGGACTTCCTGCGCGTTTCGGCAAACTCGAACGTCACTGTCGAAATCCCGGTTCACTTCATCAATGAAGACAAGTCCGAGATCAAGACCGGCGGCGTTCTGAACATCGTTCGCCACACGATCGAAGCCAACGTTCCTGCGAACCAGATTCCGGATGCGATCACCGTCGACCTCGAAGGTCTGAAGATCGGTGACAGCGTTCATATCTCGCAGATCAAGCTGCCGAAGGCCGTTACCCCGACGATCACCGATCGCGACTTCACCGTTGCAACGATCGTTCCGCCGGTTGTCGACCTTGTTGAAGACGACGCCGCTGCTGATGAAGCAGAAGCCGCAGACGCTGCGGAAGACGAAGACAAGTCCGAATAAAACCTCTCGGGTCGTTTCGAAAAAGAGCCCCGTATCGAAAGATGCGGGGCTTTTTTATGCGCGCTTTGCCGCGCGGCGCGTGACCGCCAGATCGATTGCAGGCCTAGCCGTGCGCGCTGAATTCAACAAACGATTAAGCATCCTGTGAAAGGATACCTAAAATCTTTGGCTTTAGAACCGCTATTGGAACCAACCTTGGAAGATAGGTGAATGTGATCGCGCAGTCGCGGCTATCTCGGCGCAATGTATCGCCCGAGCTTGAAGCGGGATTAAAGGCGCTCTGTGGAGTCGTAGAGAGGGTAGATGACCCATTCGGTGGAAAGGCGCTTTCTAGCAATCGTGTCCGGCGTCTTGCTGGCCATTGTCACACCGCTTTTTACGCTTCTGTTGTCTCTCTCCTATAGCGAGGCGACATCCAGCCAGGCAGACCGACTCGAAATTCTCATCGTGGCCAATGCACAGGCGCTGGGGCGTCCACTCTGGGACCTGGACGACGACAGTATCAACCAGATCACCGGAAATCTGATCACAGATCCGGCAATCTATATGGTCCGCGTCAAGGATAGCTTCGGCCAGTTGGATGTCACCCAGACATCCAGCACCCCCCGCACCGGCAAAATCTCCTCCATGAGCCGGGATATTTTCTACAAGAACCTGGACGGAGAAACGAAGGTCGGCACCATAAAGGTCTTCTTTCACAATATCAGTCTGTTCTCGTCTTTGAACGGGATCGCGCTTTCCTTTCTGTCGATCTTCGTTCTGGCGATATTGGCTGTTTTCGCCGCGGCAATCATCGGTAACCGGATGATGGTCATGCGCCCGCTCATGCGCCTTACGGCTGCGATCGAGGCGACGCGCCGACTGGGCTCCCGCCATCATGTCGATTGGCAATCAAGCGATGAAATGGGGCGGCTCGCCCAAAGCTTCAACGAGATGCAAACTCAGCTTGACCGCGAGGAACACGAAATCAAGCGGGCGCATCGGCGCACAGCGGAAATCTACAACCGCACGCCTGCCATGCTGTTCTCACTCGATCCGAACAACCGCATCGCAGCAGTCTCCGATTACTGGGTGAAGGCGACCGGCTACAGCCGTGAGGAAGCGTCTGGTTGCTGCTTCGAGGCGTTTCTCCATCCCGATGATCGCGAAAGCTTTCGCCAACGCCATCAAAACCGCGCTTCCGGCCAAGCGGATGATTCCGGCGCCGCCGAACTCACTGTCCGCTTCATCTGCGCCGACGGGCGGTCGATGGATGTGCTGATTTCCGAGAAAACATTGGAAACCAGCATCGAAGAGGCCAGCGCGGATATCTTGTGTGTCATGACGAATGTCACCGAACTTCGCCAGTCAGAACAGCGCAACGGCTTGCAGGCGATTTCCGATCATCTCACCGGACTGCTGAACCGTCAGGGCTTCGAGGCAATGTTGGATCAGAAAATTCTGACCGTCGATGCGACCGAGACCGAGCTTGCCTGCCTCTTCATCGACCTGGATCGTTTCAAGAACATCAACGACAATTTCGGCCATGCGGCGGGAGATAGTGTTCTCAAACAATTTGTCGAGCGTTTGAAAAGCGTCCTCCATCCCCAGGATTCGGCTTCAAGGCTCGGCGGCGACGAGTTCGCTCTTCTGCTGACCGGTAGCGACGCAGAAGAGCGCGCCTTGAAGCTTTGCGACAAGATCGGCGCCATGTTCAATGAACCCTTCATGGTCAACGGCCAAGGCATTCGTCTGAGTGCCAGCATCGGTGTCGCCATGTATCCCGAGCATGCCAGCAGCGCCTCCGAACTTTTGCAGCGCTCCGACCTTGCCATGTATACCAGGAAGCGGGCCGGCAAGAATGGTGCGCAGGTTTTCGATGCCGCGATCATGAACGAGACGCGCCAGCGGGCGGAGATCGAACGGGAGATCGAGCAAGCCATCGAGGAAAACTTGCTCGAAGCCCACTTCCAACCCATCCTCAACCTGACGACAGGCGCGACATGTGGCTTCGAGGCCTTGATGCGGCTTCATCATCCGCAAAAGGGTCTTCTTCCACCCGGCCCGATCATTCGCGCCGCTGAGGACAATGGTAGCATCAAGCGTCTCGGCAATATAATTCTTGAACAGTCGATCAGGAACCTTGCCGAACTCTCTGAAGTTCCAGGACTCGAAAACGCCTATGTCGCCGTCAATTTCTCCGCGCAACAATTTGAAACCGGGCTACCCACTCGTATTGCCGGCTTGCTGCACCGTTACGGCGTTATTCCAACAAGGCTTGTCCTGGAAATCACCGAAGCGGTTCTGATGCACGACGACCCGCAGGTCCGCGCAGTCCTCAACGCGCTGGGTCAGCTTGGGTGCCGCATTGCGCTGGATGACTTCGGCACCGGATACTCGTCCCTGAGCTACCTCAACCGCTTCCCTGTCGACATCGTCAAGATCGATCAGTCTTTCACGCGCTCCATCAGCGATGACGCGCAGGATATCAGCAAGAAGAGCCGCATGCTGGTCGAAGGTATCAGCGCGATTTCGCACAAGATGAACTGCCTGGTAATTGCCGAAGGGGTGGAAACCGAAGAGCAGATGAAGATGCTGCAGGAGATTGGCGTAGACTGTGGTCAGGGCTATCTGTTTTCCAGACCGAGCGCTATAGATGTCCTCGCAGAAAAATACCGGACGTTCGGAGAGATGAGCAAGAGACTGAGGTCCGCGACATAAACGCTGCGTGAGGGGGGGAGCAATGTTACGACTTTGTCTTCTGTGGGCCGGATTGTCAGCCTGCCTGCTGGCGGCAACATCTGCCAAGGCGGAAAAATTGATCCTGTCGACGGAGTATTATCCGCCGTACAATGTGCGCGATGCAAACGGTCAGCCAAGCGGTGTCTACTGGGATCAACTGAAGATCATTCTGGAGCGAACCGGCACGCAATATGAAGCGACCGTCATGCCCTGGGCACGCGCAATGAAGCTGGCCGAAACCGCGCCGATGCATTGCGTGTTCGCTGCGGCCCGCACCGCAGAGCGTGAAAACCGCTTCAAATGGGTGTCGCCTATCCACACCGATCGCAACGTTCTGGTCGCACGCAAAGACCACGTCTTGAAGATCGCGACACTGCAGGATGCAAAGGCCTATACGATCGGAACCCAGCGAAACGACTATACGGAAGCGCTGCTGCGCTCGATGAATTTTCCGCGCATCGATGTCAGCGCGGACTTCAACAACACGCTTTCAAAACTGATCGCTGGCCGGATCGACATGATGCCCATGTCTGAAAGCGCCCTTAAAAATCTTCCTCAGCATGAACTCACAGAGGTCATCACCTTTAGCAAACAAAGGCTTGGCATGGCCTGCAACAAAAGCGTGCCGGACAGTCTCATCGAAAGAATGCAGAAAGTGCTGGATGATCTGATTGCCGACGGCACCCAGCGGCGCATCTATGAGAAGTACGGTCTGGTCATCAGCGAGTAAGCGGACCGCTTTCGTTTCCTGCACAAAAAAGTTGACACTGGCTGCGTTTCGCGTTGGTGAGAAGACAACACTTGACTGAAACGGAATGCGTCCATGATCATCATAGCCGGTCTCGGCAACCCAGGCAGCCAGTATGCCGGCAACCGCCATAATATCGGCTTCATGGCCGTCGACGCCCTGCAACGCCTGGCGTCGTTCACACCATGGTCGAAAAAGTTCAAGGCCGAAATCTCAGAGGGTGAGATCGCGGGTGAAAAAATCCTGCTGATGAAACCGCTGACATTCATGAACCTCTCGGGCGAAGCCGTTGGCGAAGCGATGCGCTTCTACAAACTGAAGCCCTCCGACGTTATTGCTATCCATGATGAGCTTGACCTGCCCGCCGGTCGCGCCCGCGTGAAGATCGGCGGCGGCCATGGTGGCCATAATGGCCTGAAATCACTCGATGCCCATTGCGGCAAGGACTATCGGCGCCTGCGCCTCGGCATCGGCCACCCGGGTGACAAGGACCGTGTTCACGGTCATGTCCTTGGCGATTTTGCCAAGGCGGACAAGGCGTGGCTCGAGCCGCTGCTCGACGCGATCGCCGATAATGCCGCCATGCTGGTGAAGGGTGAAGACTCTCAGTTGATGAACAAGCTTGCGCTCGCAACAGGCGCCAAGTCAGACGCTGACAAGCCTGCAAAGACGGCGAAACCGGCGGGCCAGTCGCACATCCATCAGGCCCGCAATCATGCGCAGCCGAAAAAGCTGCCGGAAACCGGGCCTATGGCAGAGATGCTCAAAAGGATGTTCGGCAATAAGGATTGAGGCTTTCGAGCGCGTCAATAGAGGCTCAACGTCGGCGCGCGGTGACTTGAAACGACAAGCGCCGTCCCCATTTCATTCCCATGACGCATAACGACCAATCCACCCTCTTTTTCTACGACGTGGCGATCCATGGATAAGGAAGCGCCTCATAAAAGCATGGCAGCAGCCCTCAAGCATCTGCCCCATGGGCTTCCCGAGCGCGTCTCGCTCGATGATCTGCTTGACCGCCTGGGCGACAAGGCGATCGCCTTCGTGCTCCTGGTCTTTGCCATTCCCGCTATCATACCGACCCCGGGCATTCCGGCAGGAATGATTTTCGGGACAGCGCTTGCCATACTGTCGTTGCAGATCATCTTTCGGGCGCGAAGACTTGTGCTGCCGAGTGTCCTCGGCCGTCTCGCTGTCTCGCGCTCCATCATCGAACTGACGGCGGAAAAAGCAGCGCCCCGATTGGAAAAACTGGAGCGCCTGCTGAAGCCACGCGGTCATGTGCTGGCAAGATTTGCAGGGCAGACGCTGCTCGGCATCGTGATCTTCCTGATGGCCGTAATCATCGCTCTGCCCATTCCGTTCGGCAATATGCTGCCTGGCATTACCGTTCTGATCATCGCGTTGGCAATCGCTCAACGCGACGAGCTGGCGTTGCTTGGCGGCCTCCTGATGGCGGTGGTGTCGCTGCTTGCAACACTCGCCATCGTCTATGGCGGGTGGGCGCTCATCTCCAGCTGGTTTGGCCTTGGTCAGCCCGCGGCATAACGGGCAAAGGGCGGAATTCTCGTCCTTTGCGGCAACAAGGCTTGACCTTGTCCCGCCGTTTCCGCAAAAGGCTGGCAATCGAATTTTCAAAAGTTAAAGACAGGTTCAAGCCATGGGCTTCAAATGCGGTATCGTCGGCCTGCCGAATGTCGGCAAGTCCACACTCTTCAACGCGCTGACGAAAACGGCAGCAGCACAGGCAGCCAACTATCCCTTCTGCACCATCGAGCCGAATACCGGTGAAGTCGCGGTGCCGGACGCGCGCATGCGCGTTCTGGCCGATATCGCCGGTTCGAAAGAAATCATCCCGACACGCATCTCGTTTGTCGATATCGCCGGTCTGGTTCGCGGCGCATCCAAGGGTGAAGGTCTCGGCAACAAGTTCCTTGCCAATATTCGTGAGGTGGACGCTGTCGTTCACGTGCTGCGTTGCTTCGAAGATGACGACATCACCCACGTCGAAGGCCGCATCAATCCGGTCGGCGACGCCGAGACCATCGAAACGGAACTGATGCTGGCCGACCTGGAGAGCCTCGAGCGCCGCGTCGAGCAAACGCGCAAGCGGGCAACCTCGAAGGACAAGGAATCGCTGGCACAGCTGCCTGTCATGGAAGCCGTCATCAAGCTCCTCAATGAAGGCAAGCCTGCCCGTCTTCTTCTAAAGACGCTGGCAGCAGACGAGATCGAAGTCCTCAAGGGCCTGAACCTCCTCACATCGCATCCGGTTCTCTACGTTTGCAACGTGGCGGAAGCCGATGCCGTGGATGGAAACGAGCACACCAAAGCTGTTGCCGAAATGGCAAAGGCGCAGGGTGCCGAATGCGTCATCATCTCGGCTGCGATCGAATCTGAAGTTGCCCAGCTTCCAGAAGAAGAATCCAAGGAGTTCCTGTCGGCGCTCGGCCTGGAAGAGGCTGGTCTCGACCGCCTGATCCGCGCCGGGTACCATCTGCTTGATCTGATCACCTACTTCACGGTAGGCCCGAAGGAATGCCGCGCCTGGACCATCGTTCGCGGCACCAAGGCACCGCAGGCAGCGGGCGTCATCCATACGGATTTCGAACGTGGCTTCATTCGCGCCTTCACGATCGGCTACGACGACTACGTCGCCTACAAGGGTGAAGTGGGCGCCAAGGAAGCCGGCAAGGGCCGCGATGAAGGCAAGGAATATGTCGTTCAGGATGGCGATGTCATCCACTTCCGCTTCAACACCTGATCGGTTTTTAGTACGGCAGCTGCATGCCGGCAGTATTTGGACGGTGCCGACATGACTGCACCGTCTCTTCAAAAAGCAAATCTGCTCGCCTTCCCATGTGGGCCCTGTCCGACGAAACAATCATGCCTCGACTCTCAGCGAGGCATCCTGCGGGTATCGTTCGTCAGTTCTATCATGCCGAAGCTAATCTGACCTTTACGTAAAGGGAATATTGGCGTTAGCTTGAGTTCAACGTCACGGGACGGAGGAGTAAGCTCGTGAAATACAGTTTTGAAGATTTTGCCCCCGGGCGCAGTTTTCCGCTTGGACCAAAGAAGGTAACGGCGGAAGAGATCGTTGAATTCGCATTGGAATTCGATCCGCAGCCGATGCATCTCTCCGAAGAGGCTGGCAAGGCCAGCATTCTGGGCGGCCTTGCCGCGTCAGGTTGGCACACATGCGGCATGCTGATGCGCATGACTGTGGATAGCTACATCGGCCATTCAAGCTCCCAGGCGGGATTGGGCGTGGATTTCGTCGAATGGAAGAAGCCTGTTCTGGCGGGAGACACGCTGAGCGGCACATCTACGGTGGTTGAGCGTCGCGTGTCAAAGTCCAGGCCCGGGCGCGGCGTTGTCAAACTTCGCCACGAACTGCAAAATCAACATGGCGACACCGTCTGCATCGTCGAATTGAACGCCATGCTGGCGACATCGGTGGAGGCAACGCCATGAAGTTCATCGAGCTATACCCTGTCGGTGAGAAACTGGAGCTGGGGACGATCCATTTCTCAGCGGAATCGATTATCCGTTATGCCGAGAAGTTCGATCCTCAGCCATTTCACCTAAGCGAAGAAGGCGCCAAAAACTCCGTCTTCGAGGGCCTGTGTGCGTCCGGTTGGCAGACCAGTGCGTCATGGATGAAGTGCTTCCTCAGCTACTGGACGAAGGAAGTGAAGCGATTGACGAGCGAAGGAATCGAGCCACCGAAACTTGGCCCCTCGCCCGGCCTCACCAAGCTCAAATGGCTGCATCCGGTCTATGCTGGCGACGACATCACCTATTTCGCCACACTCCTAGCCGCCCGTCCACTGGCATCACGTCCCGGCCTGTTGTTGAACACGACGCTCAATGAAGGCGTCAATCAACGTGGAGAACTGGTGGTGACTTTCGAAAGCAAGGTGCTGGAATTCGAATAAGTTTTCGGCTCCAGATCATGTCGCGCAGCACGTTGGCAGGCGCGACATGCGCATTGAGAGAATGAACACCCTCTCGGTTTTTTTCAGACAACGAGCCTGTCCGCCCGATGACATGATTAATGCCCTGCGAACTCCACGAGCGTGCGGACTTCGACGCCAAGGTCTTCCAGCTTCTTGCGCCCGCCAAGATCGGGAAGGTCGATGACAAAGCAGGCGGAAACGATTTCTGCACCCATCTGGCGAAGCAGCTTGACGGCACCTTCCGCCGTTCCTCCGGTTGCAATCAGATCGTCCACCAGAATGACCTTCTCACCCGGTTGGACTGCATCGACATGCATCTCCATCTCGTCGACGCCATATTCGAGACTATAGGCCACGCGCACCGTCGTGTGCGGCAGCTTTCCCTTTTTACGGATCGGTACGAAGCCGGTGGAAAGCTGATGGGCCATCGCGCCGCCGAGAATGAAGCCACGGGCTTCAATACCAGCGATCTTGTCAACCTTGGTGCCCGCATAGGGCTGCACGAGCTCGTCGACGGCACGGCGAAATGCCCGAGGATTGCCGAGCAGGGTCGTGATGTCACGGAACACGATCCCAGGCTTGGGATAGTCGTTGATGGAGCGAATGGCGGCAGCAAGCTCCGAGGCAATAGTCGTCATGGCATGTCCAGTTGAAGTATCGGGTTGGAAGTTGGCGGCACCTTATCAAGTTGATGTCCGTGAACCAACGAAAAAGGACTGGTGTTAGTCCGCACGTTAAATCCCGGTGACCGCCGCGCAGACGTCTTTGAATGAGTAACTGAGAGAGCAAGGAACGACAGAGAGCTGGAAGCGCCTCATCGGCCCCTCGCCTCAACGTGGGCGGCACGACACGGACAGCCATCGTTCAAAATTCACGTCATCAAGCCCTTCCGCTATTGCATAGAAAAGCCCCCACGGAAGACCGTGGGGGCCGTAAAACGCAGGAACTCAAAACTATCAGTGCTCTTTTCGCGAATAGACCGCCTTTTTCGTGAGATAGAGCAGCGCCGTGAAGATGAGCAGGAACACGATGACCATGAAGCCGGTGCGCTTGCGCTCTTCCAGGTGCGGCTCGGCAGCCCACATCAAGAATGCGGAGATGTCTCTGGAGTATTGCTCCAGAGTTTGTGGCGTGCCGTCATCATAGGTTACCTGATCGTTGCTGATAGGCTGGGCCATCTTCAACGACGTCGCGCTGGCGAAGTAAGGATTGAAGTGCGTGCCTTCCGGCACCTTGTAATCCGATCCATCCGGGTTCTTGATGCCGGCTGGCGGCTCCTGATACCCCGTCAGCAAGGCGTGGATATAATCCGGGCCGCCTTCCTGATAACCGCCGATAACCGGGATCATGTCGATGATGAACTGCGGGAAGCCACGCTCCACGCCGCGTGCCTTGGCAAGCAGAGACATGTCCGGTGGTGCGGCACCACCATTGGAGGCAGCAGCCGCTTCCTTGTTCGGATAGGGCGATGGGAAGTGGTCGGATGGAACGGCCTTGCGGGTGAACATCTCACCATCCGCATTCGGACCGTCCTGAACTTCATATTCCGCCGCGAAGGCCTTCACCTGATCTTCCGAATAGCCCAGGCCGGTCAACGTTCGAAAGCTGACCAGATTCATCGAGTGGCACGCGGAACAGACTTCCTTGTAGATCTTCAGGCCACGCTGGAGCTGGCCCTTGTCATATTTACCAAAAGGGCCGGCGAAAGACCATTTTTCCTCATGCGGTTTGAGGATCGGGAAATGCCCGCCCGCAATTGCATGGGTCGTCTTCGAGGCCAGATCATCGTGGCCTTCCTCTGCTGCCGATGCTGCGGTAAATCCACCGAGAGCGGCAATGAGCGCGATGCCCGTTACAAGCTTCTTCATTGTCATCATTTTCTCCCGCACTCAGATCTTCACGCCGGCAGGCGTGCCGTTTGCCGCCTTGGCGTTCTTTTCAAGAACAGCCTCGGTGATCGAATTCGGAATGCGCCTTGGCGTCTCGAACAGGCCGAGAAGTGGCATGATGATGAGGAAGAAACCGAAGTAGTAGAGCGTTCCCAGCTGCGACATCGTCACGTAGAGGCCTTCCGCCGGGCGCGAGCCGAGCCAGCCGAGCATGATGGAATTGGCAACGAAGATCCAGAAGAACAGCTTGTACCAGGGACGATAGACCGCAGAGCGAACCTTGGAGGTATCGAGCCATGGCAGGAAGAACAGCACGACGATCGCGCCGAACATCACCAGAACGCCGCCGAGCTTGGAATCGATCGGACCGATATTGAAGGTGATGGCACGCAACATGGCGTAGAATGGCAGGAAGTACCATTCCGGCACGATGTGAGCCGGCGTCTTCAACGAGTCCGCCATGATGTAGTTGTCTGGGTGGCCGAGGAAGTTCGGCATGTAGAAGACGAACCAGGCATAGGCGATCAGGAAGATCGATACGCCAAGCGCATCTTTCAGCGTTGCATACGGCGTAAACGGAACCGTGTCCGTCTTGCTCTTGACTTCGACACCCGTCGGGTTGGTCTGGCCGGTCACATGCAGCGCCCAGATGTGCAGGATAACGACACCGGCAATCATGAAGGGCAGCAGGTAGTGAAGCGCGAAGAAGCGGTTCAGCGTCGGCTGATCAACGGCAAAGCCACCGAGCAGAAACTGCTGGATCCACTCGCCGACCAGCGGGAAGGCGGTGAAGAAGCCGGTGATGACGGTCGCGCCCCAGAAGGACATCTGACCCCAAGGCAGAACGTAGCCCATGAAGCCGGTCGCCATCATCAGAAGGAAGATGACGCAGCCGAGGATCCAGAGGATTTCGCGCGGCGCTTTGTAGGAACCGTAATAGAGACCACGGGCAATATGCAGATAGACCGCGATGAAGAAGAAGGACGCGCCATTGGCATGCATGTAGCGCAGCAGCCAGCCATGGTTCACGTCGCGCATGATCTTCTCGACGGAGGTAAAGGCGACCGTCGTTTCGGCAGCATAATGCATGGCAAGCACCACGCCCGTCAGGATCTGCACGATCAGCATGACGGCAAGCATGGCACCGAAGGTGTAAGCGTAGTTCAGATTGCGCGGAACCGGATAGGCCACGAAGCTGTCATAGATCATACGCGGTAGCGGGAGGCGGGAATCGACCCATCTTTCGATGCCGGTCGATGGCTGGTAACTGGAATGACCACTCATTTCATCTGTCCCCTTATCCGATTCTGATCACGGTATCGGATGTGAATGCGAAGGTCGGAATATGCAGGTTTTCCGGCGCCGGACCTTTGCGAATGCGGCCCGCCGTATCGTAGTGCGAGCCATGGCAGGGACAGAACCACCCGCCGAAATCGCCCGCCTGACCGAGCGGAACGCAGCCGAGATGGGTACAGGAACCGATCATGACGATCCAGTTTTCCTTGCCCTGTCCGGCCGAACGATCGACGTCGGTAGCCTGTGCATCGGGTGCAAGGTTGGCGTTACGGGCAACCGGGTCCTTCAGCTGCGCCAGTTCCACGGCGTTGGCTTCCTGGATTTCCTTTTCCGTGCGGTTGCGAATGAAGATCGGCTTTCCGCGCCACTTCACGGTCAGAGACATGCCGGGTTCGACGCTGGCAACATTGACCTCGATGGACGCGAGAGCGAGCGTGGAGGCATCCGGGCGCATCTGGTCGATGAAAGGCCATGCGACGGCGGCGGCGCCGACGGCACCAGCCATACCCGTTACAAGATATAGAAAATCGCGACGGGTGGGTTCACCCGAGGCGTCATGGTCATTTACGTGCTCGCTCACCGCTACACCATCCTCTGCGCTAATTTCGTTGAAAATCGCATGAGTCCTCCCGCTCCGATTTGATCCAAGACAAACTCCATCCCCAGGGTCTCGGCCATGCTTGCGCGAAGACAAAATCGCGCTTGATATGTGTGATCGCAAAATATGCCCGACCTTGGCAAGAGGAAAGCACATAAAGCTGCCGCAATTTTGCCCCGCCCGACATTTTTTCGTCCGTTTTTCTCGGCCGACTGTCGATCCTGCAACATTGTGTGTTTGAGTGGCCCATGCTAATCGACATGCGGGAGAGCGAAGAGACGGGAATTTACGCGTGAAAGCACGGCTCACCTGCATCGCCTCGACTGCGATCATTGCGGCGCTTTTTTCCATAAGCTTCAGATATATCTATGATTTCTGGCTGCTCGCTTTCGTCACCAGCTTCCAGCTTCATATAGCGCTTCTGGCGTCGTTTGCCTCGGCAATCTGCCTTTGGGCATTGCGCTCGCGCCTGTTTGTCGCCCTTCTGGCTTGGTCACTGGTTCTCACGGCGCATGGCGTCATCATGCAACAGGATTTCTCCACAGACGGGATTTATTCGTCATCGGCCAAGCCGTTCCGGCTGTTGTCCTTCAATGTGCTGAGAGAAAACCGCAGAAGCGCCGAATCAATTGCCGATGCCATCGTCGCCTCGCAGGCGGACGTGGTCTACGTCATGGAAGCAGCGGCCCTGCGGAACGTCCTCCCCCGGCTTTCCCAGACCTATCCCTATCGTCTGGGTTGCGGCATCGCTGTCAGCGACTGCGATCTTCTGATGCTATCGAAGAGACCGCTCATCGATGGCAAGATCGGCAGCCTCAGCTACGTCAGCCAGGAACGGGCAGGCCTTGCCCATATCGACCTTGAGGGCGTAACGCTGACGCTTGCGCAGGTTCATCTGACAAAACCGTATTTCGACAAATATCATAGCGAAGAACTGAGCAAGCTTTCAGACATACTGGGCCAGATAGAGGGACCACTCATTCTCGGTGGTGATTTCAACTCCGCCAGCATCGTCCCCGATATGCGGGAGTTCATGGCGCAAACGCGCCTCGAGAAAGCGCCGTGGGAACCGGCAACATGGCCGATCCGCGCCGGACGCTTCGGCATCGCCATCGATCATATCTTCGCTCGCAAGCCAGCGACGCTGATGAGCGTCAAGCGTCTGCCAGACAATTTCGGCTCGAACCATTACGGGCTGATTGCCGACTTCATGATTGCTGCCAAGACAGTCGACGGCGACTGACACCTCACCCTATTCGAAAATCATCGACACTCAAAGTATATCGAGCGAAATTTAATTATTTCCTGAAATTTACTTATCCGGGAATCGGCACAGTTCACTTTTTCTGCCCCGCCCGCACGTTCGAAAAACAGGCACAAATCCAGGCAACGTCCGTCTTACTTTTCGTCCCAAACAAGGAAAGTGAATTCCTAATCTCGTCCCACTAAAATAAAGCACGACGACCCTGCGTTTAACAATACGCAATACAATTAATTATTTTTTTAAAAATTATAAGTAATAAATACTCTGTAATATCGTCGTGTGCCTATGTGTTCAGCTTAGACGAACGTAGAAATTGTTTACCCATCCCGGGAGAGTTCTGTGCTGGTTCCAAAAACTGCAATTGCCCGAAATATGTTTGCTATTGTCGCCACCGGGGTTGCAACCACCGTAGCAACGGCAAGCATTCTGCTTTGGATGTCGTATCGCACGGTCGAGGAGCGTTCAGTTTCGGAAATGGTTGCCAATGCCCATTCCAGCGCCGAAAAAGTGCAGACCCATTTTGCCAGCATCAAGACGCTTGCCTGGAACATGCGGTCCTCGCTTTACGCAATGAAGCGTAGCGGCACGCCGAGCCGCGATGGCATGACGGCATTCATGGAACGTCTCCTTTCGGACAATACTGCATTCGGCCTCAGCACGGGGTGGGAGCCCAATGCGTTCGACGGCAAGGACGTAGATTACGTAAACAAGCCGGGCCACGATGCGACAGGTCGCTTCATTCCCTATGTCGCGCGCGTCGATGGTAAGGTCACGCTCATGCCGCTGGTCGATTACGAAAAGCCCGGCGATGGCGACTACTATCTGGTGCCGAAATCGAACGGCAAGGACATGCTCACCGAACCTTACGACTACAAGGTCGGTGACAAGGTGGTCAACATGACCTCCTTCATGACGCCGGTGATGATTGACGGCAAGTTTGCTGGCGTCGTTGGCGTCGATAGCGCGCTCGACGCCCTGGCCAGCGAGATGGCTAAGTTAAAACCTTTGGGAGCGGGTTATGTCGCACTGCTGAGCCAGAAGGGCAATATAGTCAGCCACCCAGACAAGGCTACGTTGGGCAAGGCGCTGAAGGATTCCGGTCTGGATGCTCAGGCGTGGCAGGCTTTGATCGCCAATCCGGAAAAGCCGCTGGAGATCGCCGACAAGGATGGTACGCCCTATCTCTCGGTCGCTGTCCCGGTTCCACTTGCTGAAGGTGCCACATGGTTTACCGTCGTCAGCGTTCCGAAAGCTGTCGTCTTTGCCGAGGTCACATCGCTTGCTATAACCTCCATCATCATCATCGCGACTGCCGCCGGGCTAATGGTTGTCGTAGGTTGGTTGCTGGCAACGCGCATGCGCAAACGCCTGGACAAAGTCATCGTAGCCACCAGCGAAATCGCTCGCGGCAAAACGGATGTCGATCTCTCTCAATCAGTTCACAAGGATGAAATCGGCGAGATGGCCCGTTCGCTGGCTGTGCTGCGCGATGCGACCCTCGCCAAGACCCGCCTGGAGGCCGAGGCCGAACGTGACCGCGCAATAAGTGAAGCAGAACGTCGCGAGCGCGCCGAAGAAGCTGCCGAGCGCGAGCGTCAGACGCGTGCAGCCGTCGAAGCGCTGGCCGAAGGCCTGAACAAGCTCGCGGAAGGTGACATGACCCACAGGATCGATACCGCTTTCGCAGGCTCCCTCGATCAACTACGCCATGATTTCAACGCCGCAGTGATGAAACTCCAGGCCGCGCTGCGCTCGGTTGGCGATAACGCCAATGCGATCCGCGCCGGTTCGTCGGAAATTCGATCGGCCTCCGACGATCTGGCCAAACGTACGGAACAGCAGGCGGCCTCTGTCGAGGAAACCGCGGCAGCCTTCGAGGAAATTTCCACGACACTGCGTGATGCCACCAAACGCGCCGAAGACGCAGGCGTGCTCGTCGAGCAGACAAGGCTCGGTGCGGAGAAGTCGGGAGCAGTCGTCCAACGTGCCGTGGACGCGATGTCCGGCATCGAGGCCTCGTCTAGAGAAATTTCCAACATTATCGGCGTCATCGATGAAATCGCCTTCCAGACGAACCTTCTTGCGTTGAACGCAGGTGTGGAAGCCGCACGTGCTGGCGAAGCAGGCAAGGGCTTTGCCGTCGTTGCCCAGGAAGTGCGCGAACTGGCGCAGCGCTCTGCCAATGCCGCCAAAGAGATCAAGGCGCTGATTACCAAGTCTGGAACCCAGGTGACATTGGGTGTGGAACTTGTTGGTGAGACCGGAAATTCCCTGCTTCAGATCATCAACCAAGTTCAGGAAATCGATCGGAACGTCACAGCGATCGTCTTGTCGTCACGCGAACAGTCGACGGCCCTGAAAGAAGTCAGCGAAGCGGTGAACAACATCGATCAGGCAACGCAGAAGAATGCTGCAATGGTGGAAGAACAGACCGCCGCAAGCCATTCGCTCGCAAGCGAGGCAGATGAGCTGAACCGGCTGATATCGCAGTTTCGGATCGAGAACACCCAGTTTTCCGAAGCAGCACGTCCGGTCGCCGCCTCAGCAACGGAACATCGCCCCATCGCCTCCGCTGCCCGCGCACTCGGCAGCCGTCTCGCCAGTGCCTTTGGCGGCGGGAGGGCCACAGCGTCCAATGCGGCAGCAAAAGAGTGGGAAGAATTCTAACATCTTCAAAACAGAGCAGCAGGGCGGGCGCTTCGAGCGACCGCCCTTTTTTTGCTCATAAGATAGTGGCAGAGCTTGAAATGAGAATGGAAGTCATGACGCAGCGGAGCCGCATCTAACCGACACGTCTCGGACGCCCGGACAGGGCTCAAGATCTTATTCTCCTTCAGCATCCAGAAACCCACCGGACTGGCGAGCCCAGAGCTCCGCATAAAGCCCGCCACTTGCCACCAGTTCGCTATGGGTCCCCTGCTCCACGATCCGCCCGGCATCCATTACCACCAGCCTGTCCAGTGCCGCGATCGTTGAGAGACGATGCGCGATCGCCAGTACGGTCTTGCCCTTCATCAACTCGTCGAGGTTGGTCTGGATCGCCGCTTCCACTTCAGAATCGAGCGCGGACGTCGCCTCGTCCAGAATGAGGATCGGCGCGTCTTTCAGCATGACGCGCGCAATCGCGATACGCTGCCGCTGGCCGCCGGAGAGCTTCACGCCGCGTTCACCGACATGCGCGTCGAAGCCGCTGCGCCCACGCTGATCCTCCAGACGCGCAATGAATTCGTCCGCCTCGGCGCGTCGGGCGGCCTGCAGCACCTCTTCCTCCGTCGCATCCATGCGACCAAACATGATATTGTCGCGAATGGAGCGGTGGAGAAGAGATGTGTCCTGCGTGACCATGCCGATATGGGCGCGAAGGGTTTCCTGCGTCACATGGGCGATATCCTGTCCATCGATCAGAATGCGTCCCTGCTCCACGTCATAGAAGCGCAAGAGGAGGTTGACGAGGGTCGATTTGCCGGCACCTGATCGACCAACGATGCCGACCTTCTCACCTGGCGCAATCGTGAGATTGAGGTGGTCGATCACCCCTTTGCCACGGCCATAGTAGAAGCTGACATTATCGAAATGGATGCTCGGCACTGTCACCTTCAACGGCTTCGCATCGGTGGCATCGACGAGACCGATCGGTTTCGAAATCAGCTCGGCGGCGTTCTGCACGGTTCCAAAATTGCGCATGATTCCGTTGAACTGCGTCATCAACCGTCCGAGCAGGAAGTTGAGCCGCAAGACGAGCGCGAGCGTGAAGGCCACCGCGCCAGAACTGATCTTGCCGGACAGCCAAAGATCGATGCAAAGTGCAGCCATAGAGGTGATCATGATGCCGGAGAGCAGCGCCATCGATGCCCTCACCCCGGTAATGAAGCGGGTGAAGGTCATGGTCGTGCGCTGAAAGATGTCGAAGCCCTGCCGCATGTAGCGGTCATTGGCGTCGTCCCGACCGAACAGGCGTAGCGTCTGGATGTTGCCATAGGCATCCACCATGCGTCCATTCAGCATCGAAGCGGCTTCCGCAGTTTGCTTCGAATGATAGCGGATGCGCGGCACGAAGTAGCGTGCGAGCATGGAAAATACTCCCACCCACACCACGACGACAAGACCAAGTCGCCAGTCCAGCCCGCCGATCAGGAAGAGCATCGACACGGAATAAATGCCGACGAACCACACGCTTTCCATCAGCGACGTCACAAGATCGCCGGCCGCCTGCCCGCCGGACCACACCTTGGTAACGATACGACCGGAGAAATCGTTCTGAAAGAAGCTCAGCGATTGCCGCGCCACATGCATGTAGGATTGCCAGCGCACCAGATTATAAAAGCCCGGCGTGATGATCTGCTGATCGACGAGCGCCGTCAGCATGGTGACGACAAAGCGCACGACGGCGATCAAAAACAGCATTCCGATCAGTTCGTAGCCGTGGCTGGAGAGCAGACCGGACCATCCGTCAGCGGGTTTGACGGTGGACAGAATATCCACAAGCCGCCCGACAAACCAGAAGAGTGCTGCCTCGATTGCCGCGGTCAAACCGCCAAGCACCAGCATGGCGAAGAACGGCGCTTTGGCTTGCCTGAGATAGAACCAGATGAAACCGAACGTGTCTTCCGGCGGCCTCAGATCGTCCTTGCGGGCGAAGGGTTCGATCCAGTTCTCGAAGTAGCGGAAAACTTTTGTGATGATCATATTGATTGTATAGGCGGATTCTTGAGAGGGGCAAAGAACAGCGTCAATTATATTTTGGTAATGCGGGCCACATCATCTCGGAACACGTCTGCATGAGAAGCGCGATACGGGACATACGGCGCTTCAATGAAAAAGGACGGGAGATGTTCCCGCCCAAGACATCGGTATGAAAGATCGAAATCGATTTCGCAATGGCACGAAGCTTTACGATATGCTGCCCGTGCGAGGTAGCGCTCAGGTCAAAACTCGGTCCAGTTGTCTGGTGCTGCAGCTGCTGCTGCCGAACTCCTGCCCGAAAAGGCCGAGGCAAGCCGCTGGCCGAGCGCTCGTGCCGGAGAAGTTTGGCCCGGTTGACGAGGCGCCTGCGCGGGCTGCGCTACGATGCGCGTTGCCGATCCATCGTCGAGCTTGAACTGTGACAGAAGCTCCATGAGCGACGCAGCCTGCGATGCAAGACCGTAGGAGGCGGCGCTCGATTGCTCGACCATTGAGGCATTCTGCTGCGTGCCCTGATCCATCTGGTTGACGGCAGAGTTGATCTCGGAAAGGCCGGTAGACTGTTCTTTAGCTGATCCGACGACCGCCGCCACGTTTCGGTTGATCTCCTGTACTTCGGCAACGATGGTCTCAAGCGCTTGGCCGGTCTCGCCCACCAGATCCACACCGTCGCGCACCTGCACACCGGACTTGGTGATCAGAGCCTTGATTTCCTTGGCAGCACTCGCCGAGCGTTGGGCAAGCTCGCGAACCTCCTGCGCGACAACGGCAAAGCCCTTGCCGGCCTCACCAGCCCGTGCAGCTTCCACACCGGCGTTCAGGGCCAGAAGATTGGTCTGGAAGGCGATATCATCGATCACGCCGATAATATTGCTGATCTCGTTCGACGAATTTTGAATTTCCGTCATGGCGTTGACGGCTTTGCGCACGATTTGACCCGAACGCTCGGCACCGGCACGGGTTTTGGCAACCAGTTCGCCAGCCTCGCTCGCCTTTACAGCCGAGTCCTTCACCGCCGTCGTCACCTGTTCCAGCGCTGCGGCAGTTTCCTCGACCGACGCCGCCTGCTGTTCGGTTCGTCTTGCAAAATCGTCCGTGGCGGAGCGGATCTCCTTGGCACCTGCATCGATCATCCGGGCATTTTCACCGACTGAGCGAAGCGCTGCCTGCAGTTTCTCGACGGATTGATTGAAGTTGACGCGAACGCCGTCCAATTGGCCGACGAATGGTGTCTCAAGCCGGAATGTCATGTCGCCATTGGAAAGATGCGTCAGTCCGTCTGCCAAGCCGTCAACCGCAAACTTTACGGCAGCGGCTTCCTGCGCCTTCTGTTCCTCACGGGCTCGGCGTTCTTGCTCGCTCAGGTGGCGATTGGCATCGGCTTCCTTTTCAAGCCGCTCGCGCTCCAGTGCATTTGTTCTGAACACCGAAACGGCAGTCGACATGTCGCCGATCTCGTCCGCACGCGAACCATGCGGTATTTCACGGGCCGTATCGCCAGCGGCAAGCGCTTTCATCGCATTCGTTATGTCAGTGACTGGCCGGGCGATACGGAACAACGACAGGAATGCCGCACCGATGGCGATAATGACCACCGCTATGACCGCGGCAATCGTGGTTTTCATCGCCATATCGGACGTGTCTCCCAGTGTCTGGTACGACTGTCTCGCCAGCACCTTGTTGGCAGCAATCAAAGCGTCGATGCTCTTGGTGGACATGTCCGCGGCAGGGTACATTTTCTCTGTGCGCAGTGCGACCGCTTCGTTCAATTTGGAAGCAGCAAGAAGATTAGCAACGTCACCGCCGGTGCGCTCGTAATCGCCGACAGCCTTCGAAAGCTCGCCGAAGATGCGCTTCATTTCCGGAACCACGACCGTGGAGCCATAGGCGTCGAACGCCTTTTGCCTTGTCGCGATTGCAGCCTGGATGGACGCCGACATAGCATTGACCTCTTCGGGCGTCCGCGCACTGAGAAGAAGGGCATATTGGCGACGGACGTCGCCAAAACTGCGGTCCATGTCGCTGATGAGAAGCGTACGCTCCATACGGTTTGCAAGTCCCGAACCCTCTCTCTCCATCACGCGCATGGAATAGATGGCCAACCCGCCCTGTATTGCCCCCACGACAATCAGTACGCAGAAAAGAACGGGCAACAGCACTTTGATTTTCATATTGAATAAACGCACGATATCCCCCGATATTAGGCCGCACAGCCTCTGCGAAACATACGCACGCAATAATAAAGAACATTATTAAACAAGAAGTAATTGATGAATGCCAATTCAGGGAGGGATTCCTTAAAAAATGGCCCGCGATCCTTCGAGCGCGAGCCATATACTTCGTAATACTTATTACATCGGGAAACGGTTATAAACGCTTCTTATTCCCCTGCCTCTTTCATCGCCGGCTCCTCGTCCGCGATGAAGCCGCCTGACTGGCGCTGCCACAGATCGGCATAGATGCCGCCATGGGCCACCAGTTCGGAATGCGTGCCCGCCTCAACAATCTTGCCCTTGTCGAGGATGATCAGCCGGTCCATCTCGGTCAGCGTCGAGAGCCGGTGGGCGATCGCAATCACCGTCTTGCCTTCCATCAGCGCGAACAGGTTTTCCTGGATCGCCTGTTCGACTTCTGAGTCCAGCGCCGAGGTCGCCTCATCGAGGATCAGGATTGGCGCATTCTTCAGGAACACACGCGCAATCGCGATACGCTGACGCTGACCACCGGAGAGCTTGACACCGCGTTCGCCGACCTGGGCATCGAGACCCTGGCGGCCATGCATATCCACCAGCGTTTCGATGAAGTCCCAGGCATTGGCGCGCTTGGCGGCAGCGATGATCTCTTCATCGCTTGCACCGGGATGACCATAGGCGATGTTGTCGCGAATGGTGCGGTGCAGAAGCGAGGTATCCTGCGTCACCACGCCGATCAGGCTGCGAAGACTGTCCTGTGACACCTTGGAAATATCCTGCCCGTCTATGGTGATCCTGCCGCCCTCCAGATCGTAGAAGCGCAACAAGAGGTTCATCAGTGTCGTCTTGCCTGCACCCGAGCGCCCAACGAGACCGACCTTTTCGCCCGCCTTGATGTCCAGCGTCAGCCCATCGATGACACCCTTGTTCTTTCCGTAGTGGAAACGGATATCGTCGAACAGGATCGCCCCCTTATGCGCGGTCAGCGTCGGCGCATTGGCAGCATCAACAATGTCATGCGGCTTGGTCATCATCGACATGCCATCATAAACCGTGCCGATGTTCTCAAATAGCGCGGTAACTTCCCACATGATCCACTGCGACATGCCGTTAACGCGCATGGCAAGGCTAATGGCAATTGCTACCGAACCCGCAGTAACTGAGCCCTGCATCCAAAAATACAGGCCAAGCCCCGCCGTCGAGAACATCACGATCGCATTGTTGATGTCGATCAGCATGTTGAAGCCGGAAATCTTGCGCATCTGGCGGTGAACGGTTCCGAGGAAGACGTCCATGCCCTCACGCGCATAGACCTCCTCGCGCCCCGCATGCGAGAACAGCTTGATGGTGGAGATGTTTGTGTAGCTGTCAACGATGCGACCCGTCATCATTGAACGCGCATCGGCCTGCTCCTGCGCCAATCGACCGAGCTTCGGCACAAAATAGGTCAGGATGCACAGATAAAGCCCGAGCCAGATCAGTAGCGGGATCACCAACCGCCAGTCGGCAGCCGCTACCATGAACAGCATCGAGATGACGAAGCTGATCGCATAGACGAAAACGTCGATGATCTTCAGCGCCACTTCGCGGATGGCAAGCGCCGTCTGCATGACCTTGGTCGACACGCGTCCCGCGAACTCATTGGCGAAGAAGGTCATGGAATGGCGCAGCAGATAGCGATGCATCCGCCAACGCGCGATCATGCCGAAATTACCGGCCAGCGTCTGGTGCATGGTCATGGTGTGGATCGAACCCATCAATGGAAGCGCGATCAAAACCAGCGCTCCCATACCGACGAGATGCCAGCCCTCATCCGCGAAGAAGGTCTCGCGGTTGGCGGTGGACAGCCAATCGACGATGCTTCCAAGAAACTTGTACAGCATAGCCTCGGCAATCGCGATGCCCATAGACATCAGGCCAAGCAAAAGCAGCCAAGGCCATGCCGGCTTCACGTAATGCCACATGAAGGCGATCAGCGTCTTCGGCGGTGTCGACGGCGTGGACGAAGGGAATGGATCAAGTCGTTTTTCAAACCAGCCAAACATGAGGCTAAGCTCCGAATAGAATACCCCGAAAGAACATGCGCAATGGACGTGAAGCGCCAAAGCCAGAACGGGAAAACACATGGAACGTGGCCGTAACAGCCACATGACGAAATTTTAAATCGGAAAAGTGCGGGAAACCCGCAGAGACACACCTAGGCCTGAAGCGGCATCACAAAGGCCGGGAGGCGATATCGATTGTACTGATGCATCTGAACCTCCTATGGCTGGTGTTGAAGATGAGGCCTTGTAGCTTAAAAACTAAACATTGACCAGATGGAAACGACCACAACCGAAAGATTGTGTCGCTCAAGAGCTGGGTTGTGGCGCTTGGGTGACAGGCACAATGGCCCATGGCTGTTCATAACGATTGGTCCATGCTAACGCCGACCCCTCATCCATCATAGGAACACCATCATGCCGGACATCAGGATCGCTCTTTACCAGCCCGATATTCCAGGTAACACCGGCACGATCCTGCGGCTGGCGGCCTGTCTCGGCCTTGGCGTCGACATCATCGAACCGGCAGGCTTCGATATTTCCGACCGCAACCTGAAGCGGGCGGGAATGGATTACATCGCTGCAGCGGCCCTCACCCGCCACGTCAACTGGGAACGGTTCGAGGAGTGGCGCGCCGCAACCGGCAGGCGTCTTGTGCTGGCCTCAACGAAGGCTGCGCTACCCTACACGAAGATCGACTACCGACCGGACGACATCCTGCTCTTCGGTCGCGAAAGCGCCGGCGTGCCCGACCATGTCCATGACAAGGCTGACGAGCGCGTTCTGATCCCTATGGTGGAAGGTCAGCGCTCCATCAATGTCGCCGTCTCGGTCTCGATGATCGCCGGGGAAGTTCTTCGTCAAACATTCTGGCCATAACTTTTCGGCGTTTCTGAAAAGATTGTTTCAGAAAGCTCTGTACCGCTGAACTTTTCGCCCCTATGTTGGTTAGCCAACGAAAGATTTCCCGCTCGATGTCTTCTCGCCCCGCATGACCCTCATGCCGAGGAGATCCTCGCACAAGGCTATTCTTCGATCATGACCGAAAGACGTAAAGGAGTGGCCGTTCATGGAATCCACCATCGTTATCGTCAATCTGCTTGGAGCGGTGGCGCTGCTCCTCTTCGGTCTGACGCAGGTCAAGGATGGCGTCACACGCGCCTTTGGCGTCAAGCTCAGAACCATCCTGGCAACAAGCACCAGAAATGGCCCCCGCTCATTCGTTTCCGGCTTTTTCGCCACCATCGCGCTGCAGAGTTCGACCGCCACGGCACTCACCGTTGCCTCTTTTGCCGAGCGTGATCTGATCCGCCCGCGCATGGCGCAGATCGTTCTCCTCGGCGCCAATGTCGGCACCGCCGTTACCGCCTGGATTTTCGCGACCGGCGTGGCCTGGCTATCTCCGCTTCTCATTGTCTCCGGCATCGTGCTGCGCAAGGGTAGCTCCAACGCACGCCAGGGCGGCGGCACGGCGCTGGTCGGTGTCGGACTGATGCTGTTGTCACTGCATCTATTGAGCAATGCCACCGAGCCGATGCGCGCATCACCCGCACTCGGCGCCTTTATCGGTCTGCTGGACGATGCATGGCCAGTGGCGCTGCTCCTCTCGGCAGCCATGGCCTTCTTTTCCTCCTCCAGCCTCGCCATGGTCGTACTGATCCTGTCGCTTGCCTCGGCTGGAATTCTTTCGACCGGCCTCATCATCGTTCTCGTCCTTGGCGCAAATCTCGGCGGCGCGATCCCGCCGGTGATCGCGACAATGAGCGGTCCTGCTGCGGCACGGCGGATCACACTCGGCAATCTGGTCATCCGCGCCATCGGCTGCGCCATCGCCATGCCGCTTGCCTCCTATGGTGCGATAGCGTTGCAGCGACTTCCTCTGTCGGAAAGCATGCTGCCGGTCGATGCGCATCTGATTTTCAACATTTTGCTGACCATCGTCGCGTGGCCGCTCTCCGGCTTCGTCTCCGACCTGATGGCTAAGGTCGTACCGAGCGATGTGCAAAGCGATGATGGCCCACGCTTTCTCGACAAGGATGCGCTCGACACACCGGTCGTCGCGCTCGCCAATGCCACGCGCGAAGTTCTGGTTATCGGCGATACGATCGAGCGCATGCTGATCCGCGCCGAAAACGCGTTCAAGCACAATGATCTGGCGCCGCTTACCGAAATCGCAGCCCTTGAAAAGAAGGTGGACCAGCTGCAGCAGGAGGTGAAGATCTATCTCTCGCAGCTTGGCCGCAAAGGACTGGATGAGAACGATGCCCGCCGCTCGATCACCGTCATCGACTACGCCATCAATCTCGAGCACATGGGCGACATCATCGAGAAAGGTCTGTGCGAGCAGATCCGCAAGAAAATCCTCAACGGCTTCAAATTCTCAGATGAAGGCTATGACGAGTTGAAGACGCTCTTCGACATGACCATCGAAAACCTGCGCGCTGCGCAGAGCGTCTTCGTTACCGGCGATTTCGCGCTTGCAAGGCGCCTGATGGAAATCAAGATCGACATTCGTCGCCTTGAAAAGCGCTCGTCAGGCCGTCACCTCGAACGCCTGCGCGACGGCTTGATGGAAAGCCTCCAGACCAGCTCGCTGCATCTCGACATGCTGCGAGACCTGAAGCGCATCAATGCTCACATCGTCTCCGTGGCACATCCCATTCTGGACGAGAGCGGCATTCTGGGAGAGAGCCGCCTTCGCACTGCGGAGACGCGGGCGTGAGAGCCTAGCAGCGAGGTTGTTGGCGCGCTCTGCTATCTGCTCAACCCATCGCCGTCATCGTCGGGCTTGACCCGAGGATCGATCTTTTTGGAGCCCGAAAATGATGGAAGTGGGTCTGGACCGTCCCGGCAAAACAGCGCCCGCCCCTTAATCCGCCGAGGGCAAACGCCGCATGGTGAACTCGATCTGGTCGCCTTCCAGCTGCCGCCAGCTTTCCACTTCGGTCCAATAAGCGGCCTTTGGAAATTCCTCGAACCATTCTTTCGCCTTGGCGCGGGCCTCGGCCCGCGTCATGCAAAAGGTCTGGCGCACGAACATGCCGCTTTTCTGATTTTTGAGCACGCCTCCATCGCGGTCGCGGCGGTGAGCGGCGATCCTGCGTTTCAGGCCTTCGAGCGGTGGCGGTCCGGTAAATTTCGTCATGCCAATACCTCTTATGCTCGAAAGATAATGTGCGTCTGCCCGCTTGGCGAGTCGAAATCGCATCGGCAACACATGGCGATCACCTTTTGTTGGAAGGCATTTGTGCGCGCAAAACCGCTACACACTTCTGATGGAAATGATCTAAACCGTCAGAACAAAAATCGAATCGCATGAAGGAGACCGGATATGGAACGCCCCGTTTTGCCAAAGGGCCTGCCGGACGACATCGAGGACAAGAAGGCGATCGCCAAAGCCTGGTTCGAGAGCCTGCGAGACACGATCGTTGCCTCCTTCGAGACGATCGAGGATGAGCTTCAGGGTCCACTCTCCGACCAGCCTCCGGGACGCTTCGTCCAGAAAAAATGGCTGCGCGATGAGGGTGAAGGCGGCGGCGGCATCATGTCGATGATGGAAGGTCGGGTTTTCGAAAAGGTCGGCGTCCACACCTCAACCGTCCATGGCGAATTTTCCGAGGAATTTCGCAAGCAGATACCGGGCGCCGACGAGGACCCGCGCTTCTGGGCATCCGGCATTTCGCTGATTGCCCACCCGGTCAATCCGAATGTGCCTGCGGTGCATATGAACACGCGCATGGTGGTCACGACCAGCCACTGGTTCGGCGGCGGCGCCGATCTGACACCGGTGCTGAACCGCCGCCGCACCCAGGACGATCAGGATACCCAACTCTTTCACCGCGTCTTCGAGATCACCTGCAACCGCCACGCGGTCGCGGACTATCCGCGCTACAAGCAATGGTGCGACGAATACTTCTTCCTCAAGCATCGCAACGAGCCGCGCGGTATCGGCGGCATCTTTTTCGACTGGCTGCACCCGGAGGAAGACAAGGGCGGCTGGAACGCCAATTTTGCTTTCGTCCAGGATGTCGGACGCGCCTTCAACCTCGCCTACCCCAAGATCGTGCGCGGCAACTTCAACCATCCGTGGACGGAAGAGGATCGCGACGAGCAACTCATCCGTCGCGGCCGCTATGTCGAGTTCAATCTGCTCTACGACCGCGGCACGATTTTTGGCCTGAAGACCGGCGGCAATGTAGAGTCGATCTTGTCGTCTCTTCCACCCGTGGTGCGCTGGCCTTGAAACGTTCGAACGATCACGAAGTTTTTGATGCTCTTTCGCGTAAAAGGCCGATTTTTGAAAAATTGGCCCTACCGCAAATTCAGCGCAGTGCTACTCTGTGAGTCCTAGATGGACTGGAGGAGATATCGTGATGATGACTTCGAACAGCATGCCCATTTCTACGGTAAACGGCACACAGCCGCGCATTATTCCTACATCACAACTGATAGAGCGACTGGCGGCGGAAATGCGCGAGACGGGGGATCGCGAACTGCCGTTGTCTTTCTATGTCGAGCAGGTAAAGCGCAAGCTGGCCAATGAAAACGCCGCCAACGACGACAAGGTAGCCGAACCGGCTGGCCCTGCCGTTGCCACGTCCTCAGTCTTCGCCTGCTGGGCGCTTCCCGAACAGGGCTGAGCAACACGGCACTCTTCACGCCTCGCAAACGGCGGGGCGTAACTTCAATCCAGGAACATAACCCCTCCGCAACCGTTTGGATGGTGTGGCCGGCTGCAACTGCGGCCCTGGCCATTAATCCATATAGGGAGGCTGTTATGAGACTTTTCGAATGTGGAACATTGGTGCCCGGCTGCGAGTGGCACACCCGTGCCGATGAAGACGCCGAGGTTGTCCGCCGCAGTGTCGAGCACATGCGTCAAGCCCATGGTGAAACGATCATTCGCGAAACCATGGTCGAAAATATCAAGGCCCGCATCCGCGACGAGAACAACGTCGAGGCCTGATTCCAGTGCTATTTTACCGCTCACCCCGGACGCGATCCGGGGTGACACGGATTACGGACGATCCTGCAGTTTGCGGGTCAGACGAGACAGCAAGGCCTCGCGATCCAGCGCGAAATTTCCATCAATCCACGTTGCTTCAAGCTCACCTAAAATCTCGCCCACTTGCGGACCGGCGGGAAGGCCTGCGGCCAAGGCATCAGCGCCGCTTAACGGAAACGCGGGCTTGCTGAACTTCTCGGCGCGCGTCAGCAGCATGGAAAGGCGGGCGATCTTCTGCATCGATGCGTCTGCGCCAAACACATCCGCCCTTGCGGAGGCGAGGGCAAGCTTCAGCCTTGCCTTGACGCCCTCGATACCCTGCCGATAGAGCAGACGATCAAGCGCAGTCTCGGCGAGCGACGGATCGACGGCTGGCGCTTTCGCCCATTGATCGAGACGCGCCGCCTCGTTCTTGGACATGCGCAAGCGGCTGGCAAGAGCGGCAACACGTTCCGCATCGGGCGGGATGATGGATGCGAGCCGCAGCATAGGGTCGGGCTTCCAGCCAAGCGCCTGCTCGGACGCGACCAGACCATGGATCGCGTCGATGCCCCATTTCTCCGTTTCCGGCAGAATTTGCGCAAGCACACCGGCTTGCCGCATCCAGAGCAGGGCTCTCGACGGATCGTCAGCGGAAAGCAACTTCTTCATTTCGCTCCACACCCGCTCGGCAGAGAGTGTCGAGAGCTTGTCCTTGGCGCGTGCGCTTGCCCTCAAGCCATCCGCATCCGGACGGCCAGAGCCGTAATAGGCAAAGAAGCGGAAGAAGCGCAGGATGCGCAGGTGATCTTCGGCGATGCGCGTTGCCGCATCGCCAATAAAACGAACGGTCTTGGTTTCGATATCGGCAAGTCCACCGATCAGGTCGATGACCTCGCCGGAAGCATCCGCGTAAAGCGCATTGATCGTCAGGTCGCGGCGTTCGGCGTCTTCTTTCCAGTCTGTTCCGAAAGCCACTTCCGCATGACGTCCGTCGGTCGTCACATCGCGGCGAAGCGTGGTCACCTCATAGCCCTCGCCATCCACTACCAGCGTCACCGTGCCATGGTCGATACCCGTCGGCACCGCCTTGATGCCGGCCTCTTTCGCCCGCTCCACCACATCCTGCGGAGGTAGCGTCGTTGCCATATCGATGTCGCCGACCGGCATCCCCATCAGCGCATTGCGAACGGCACCACCCACCACGCGCACTTCGCCCCCATCGGCGTTCAGAAGCGAAAAAATCCGCTGAAGGCCGGGTTTGGAAAACCAGCTCTGCCCGGCAATGCCGCTCATGAATAAAACCTCTCGTAAATGCTGCGCACGATCCCCGCCGTAATGCCCCAAATGTAGCGCTCGCCATAGGGCATTTCGTAGAAAAAGCGCTCTCTCCCCTGAAACATCCGGCTGCCCCGGTTGTGGTTGGCAGGGTTCATCAGGAAAGACAGCGGCACCTCGAACACCTCATCCACCTCGTCCGGGTTGGGCGTCAGGGTAAAACCGCGTTTGACGACCGCCAGCACAGGCTTGATGCGAAACCCGGTGCCGGAAATATAGTCCGGCATGCGTCCGACGGTCTCGATGAATTGGCGCGAGACGCCGATCTCCTCTTCCGTCTCCCGCAACGCCGCCTCTTCCGGCGAGCGATCTTGCGCATCGATCCCGCCACCGGGGAAGGAAATCTGGCCGGAATGATTGCGCAACGTCTTGGTCCGCTGGGTAAAGATCACCCGAGCCTCGTCGCGGTCATCGATGACTGGAACCAGCACAGCCGCGTTCTTCAGCCGGATGCCATCGCCGGAAAGTCGGATGCCGGGGTTCAAATGATGGTCACCGAGGTCACGGCCCTCGCGCTCGGCAACGCCTTCGCCATCTTCAAGAACACGCCGCCGGAAATCGGCGGCGGAATAGGTCATCAGGTCGGCATTCATCGGGCAAGCGCTTCCAGCTCATCGGCAGGCATGATCGGAAACACCTCTCCGCCCGAGCGCACGGAGAACATCTCTCTGCCATCGACCTCGATCACCTCGCCGAGCTCGACCAGATCATACATCACTGCGCGAGACACCAAGGCCTCCAGCCGCCCGCGCACGAGAAGGTAGGGTTTGAGTTCGTCATTATCGCCGCCCGTGGTGAAGCGCAGCGGATGATTGCGCCCCGCCTCTACCACATCACCAACATTTGTACGGAAGGTCAAAAGTGGGTCACCGTCCCTTCCGCTCACGCTCATCTCGACGGCAATGAAGGGCGCATCGGCAACACGAATGCCAACCTTCTCCACAGGCGTGACGAGATAGGTCTTGCCATCCTCGTCCTTGCGCAAAACCGTGGAAAACAGCCGCACCAGCGGCGCTCTGCCGATCGGCGTGCCCATATAGAACCATGTTCCGTCAGCGCGGATTTCCATATCGAGATCGCCGCAGAAAGGCGGGTTCCATTTCTCTACCGGAGCCGGTCCGCGGGGCTTGTCGCCCGCCTGCTCTCTGGCGCGGGAAATCAATGCCGCAAGCCCTGCCGCATCCGGTGCCGCATTAATCCTGTCATCTGCCATATTCGAGCCCTGCTTTGCCAATTATGCAATAAAGGAACATGGGTAACGAGATAGTCATTTAAAGGATGCTTGTCAGCGGTAAGCGTGGCAATAAGCTATAGGCAGCGCCAAATCCCTCCTGTATTCCAATAGGAAGGTTGACGTTTAAGAACCGCTGCGGCGGGGTTTTGAGGAGAGCCATATGGGCGTGATGAACACCACCGAAACCCTCGACGAGAAGACGATCGTCGCCGCTGCCGAAAAGGCATTGGCCGATATCGCTGCCATTCGCGGCGAAGTCTCCAAGGTCATCTTCGGTCAGGAGAAGGTGGTGCAGAACACGCTCCTTGCCATCCTGTCCGGCGGCCATGCGCTGCTTGTCGGCGTGCCGGGTCTGGCCAAAACCAAGCTCGTCACCACGCTCGGCACCGTCCTTGGGCTCGATGCCAACCGCATCCAGTTTACCCCGGATTTGATGCCGTCCGATATTCTCGGCTCCGAAGTCATGGATCAGGATGAGAGCGGCCGCCGCTCCTTCCGCTTCATCAAGGGTCCGATCTTCGGCCAGCTTCTGATGGCGGATGAAATCAACCGCGCAAGCCCCCGCACCCAATCGGCGCTTCTGCAATCCATGCAGGAATATCACATCACCGTGGCCGGCCAGCGTTACGACCTGCCCAAACCTTTCCATGTGCTCGCAACCCAGAACCCGCTGGAACAGGAAGGCACCTATCCCCTGCCCGAAGCGCAGCTCGACCGCTTCCTGCTGCAGGTGGATGTCGATTATCCGGAGCTTGCCGCCGAACGCCAGATCCTTCTCGACACCACCGGAACGGCATCTGCCGAAGCGCGCCGGATGATCGAGTCCGAGCGGCTGATCGAAATCCAGACGCTGATCCGTCAGATGCCGGTCAGCGACAAGGTGGTGGATGCGATCCTCAGCCTCGTCCGCTCCGCACGCCCCGGTCAGGGAAACAAGCTGACCGACAAGAATGTGGCATGGGGTCCAGGACCGCGTGCCGGTCAGTCGCTGATGCTGACGGCGCGTGCACGTGCGCTTTACGAAGGTCGTCTGGCGCCCTCGCTCGATGATATCTATGCGCTGGCAGAACCCGTGCTGGAACACCGCATGGCGCTGACCTTTGCAGCGCGTGCCGAAGGTATGTCGGTGCGGGACGTCATTGCGGGACTTGTCGAGCAGGCGAAGAACTAAACCGTCACCAAAGACGACGGTCTTTAGAAACAGACAGGAGCGCATGTGGCATCCATCGGCCAGATCGTAGAGCAGACATCGGGCAGCGAAGTGCTGGCCCGCGCGCGCCAGCGCGCCGCTCTGGTGCCGGATTGCATGGTAGAAGCAAGGCGTATCGCCAACACCGTGACCGCCGGCTGGCACGGCCGCCGCAAGCGCGGCATCGGCGAAAACTTCTGGCAGTTCCGCCCCTATGCCGATGGCGAAAGCCTGTCGCGCATCGATTGGCGGCGCTCCGCCCGCGACGATCATACCTATGTGCGCGACCGAGAATGGGAAGCCGCCCATACGATCTGGCTCTGGGCGGACCTCTCGCCCTCGATGATGTACAAGTCGACGCTCGGCACCGTCTCGAAGGAAAGCCGCGCGCTGGTTCTGCTGCTGGCGCTGGCGGAGATTCTGGCCCGTTCCGGTGAGCGCATTGGTTGTCCTGGCATCATGGAACCGGTCTCTGCCCGCAACGCCGCCGAACGATTGGCCAATGCGATCATGCACGCACCGGCCACCACTGGTCTTCCCGACACGAGCATGATCCGTGGCGCGAGCGACATCGTGCTGATCGGCGATTTTCTCGATGACGCGACGACCATCATGGAGAGGCTCTCGCCGCTCGCACGCCGCGGGCTTGGCGGTCATGTGGTGGAAATTGCCGATCCAGCGGAAGAGGTCTTCCCCTATAGCGGACGCACGGAGTTTTCCGATCCGGAGACCGGCGAGAAACTGACCTCGGGGCGCGCCGAAACCATTCGTGAGGATTACACCCGGGCCTATCTTGCCCGCCGCGAAGCGCTGTCCTCGTCGCTGCGCAGGCTCGGCTGGAACTTCGTCTTCCACCGCACCGACCATCTGGCCTCCGAAGCATTGGTCGCCATGCATATGTATCTCTCCGGCTCTCCCGCAGGCGGGCGCAACGGTGGCCGCACATGAGCGCGCTGCCCTTCGTCTTTACCAGCCCCTACATACTCTTCGGCCTGCTGGCGCTGCCCGCCATCTGGTGGCTCCTCCGGCTGACGCCCCCCCGCCCCAAGGCGGAAGTCTTTCCGCCGCTTCGTATCCTTGCAACGGTGCTGAAGCGCGAGGAAACACCGTCGAAAAGCCCGTGGTGGCTGACGCTGCTGCGCATGCTGCTGGCCGCCGCCGTTATTCTTGCGCTTGCCGATCCCGTCATCAATCCGCGCGACAACACGCTCGCCGGAAGCGGCCCGCTGGTGCTGGTCGTCGATAATGGCTGGGCCTCGGCGCCGGATTGGGACCGCCGGGTCAGAACCGCCGAAGCGCTGATCGGCGATGCCGAGCGGGCCGAGCGCCCGGTCTCGCTGACGTTCACCGCAGACCGCGAACATGATGCCGAGCCTGGCACGACGGCAGCCGCACTGGAAAAACTTGCCGCCGCCAAGCCGCAGCCGCTGGTGCCGGATCGCGTCCGCGCGGCTGAAGCCGTGATCGAGGCGATGAACGGCACGACGCCCGGAACGCTCGCCTTCATCACCGATGGCGTCGCAACGCCGGAAGACCGTGCAGCACTCAGCAGCCTTGCCAGCCTGCAAGCCTCCGAATTTCGTGTGATCGAAGGCGATGGCCAGCAGGTGGCAGCCATTACCGGTGCGGAAAATGGCGCCGAAACCATGAGTGTTTCGCTGTCGCGCCTCAATACTAACGGCCCGGCCAATTACACGATCAATGCCCAGGATGCCCAAGGCCGCATTCTGGCAAGCGACGGCGCAAGCTTTGCCCCCGGCGCCGCCGAAACCACCGCCAAGCTCAACGCACCCTTCGAACTGCGCAACGATTTTGCCCGCCTCTCCATCGACCGGCTCTCCACCGCGGGTTCGGTCCACCTGCTGGATGACGGTTTCCGCCGCCGCCGAGTGGCGCTTCTTGCCGGTGAGACCGGCAATGATTTCCAGCCGCTTCTCCAGCCGCTCTATTACATCAGCCGCGCCCTGCAGCCCTATGTCGATCTTGTGCCGCAACAGCAGCCGGATCTCGCCGTCGCTATTCCCGAGCTGCTGCAAAGCAATCCATCCGTCATCGTCATGGCCGATATCGGTCGTCTGCCGCAGGAAACCTATGCGCCGCTGGAACGCTGGCTTTCGCGGGGCGGCACGCTGATCCGATTTGCCGGTCCACGCCTTGCCGCAGCACCCGCTGAAGATCCGCTGGTGCCGGTGACCTTGCGCCAGGGCGAACGCGCTCTCGGCGGCGCTCTGTCCTGGGCTGAACCGCAGCCGCTCGCAGATTTCCCCAATTTCGGTCCCTTTGCCGGGATGCCGCGCGCAGACGGCGTCCACATCAAGCGCCAGGTGCTGGCCGAACCGACGCCTGATCTTGCCGAGCGTACTTGGGCAAGCCTTGCCGATGGCACGCCGCTGGTCACCACACGCACGGTCGATGCCGGTCGCATCGTGCTCTTCCATGTCAGTGCCGAAGCGAGCTGGTCGGACCTGCCGATCTCCGGCCACTTCGTCGAAATGCTGCGCCGGATCGTTCAGCAGTCGCAGGTCGGCGGCTCGTCGGCGTCTGCAAATGCGCCGGCCGCAGCACTTCCGCCCTATCGCGTTTTGACCGCGACCGGCTCGCTCTCGCCCGATATCGGCTCGGCTCGCCCGCTGGAAGCGCGCCCCGGCCAGACGCCACGCGCCAGCTTCGACAACCCGCCCGGCCTTTACGGCACGGAGACCGGCTTCGTCGCCCTCAACCTTTTGCCCCCCGGCGCCACGCTTCGCCCGATCGACACATCGCTTGCCGGAACGGCTGTTGCGACCGAAGGCCTTGTCGGGGAAGCGGCGACATCGCTTCGCCCTGCCCTCTTCATCGCGGCTCTCCTCATGCTCTTTGCCGATAGCCTCATCATCCTTTTCATGAGCGGCGGTTTCTCTCGTGTTTCGCGCTCCCGCTCAGCCACTGCCGCCATTCTGATTGCCGCAGTCGGCGTGTTCGCCATGCTTCATCCGAAATCCGTACATGCAAACGATGCGAAGCCAGGCGACGAAGAAATCCTCAACCATCTCGACACGACGCATCTTGCCTATGTGAAAACCGGCGAGGACGAGGTGGACCGCATCTCGCAACAGGGCCTGCAGGGGCTCAGCGAGTTCCTGACATGGCGCACCACGCTCGAACCGGGCACGCCGGTCGGCCTCGATATCTCCAAGGACGAGCTGTCCTTCTACCCGATCATCTACTGGCCGATTTCCGCCAATGCGCCAATGCCGTCCACAGCGGCGATCTCGCGCATCGACGCCTACATGCGCGCCGGTGGCACCGTGCTTTTCGACACCCGCGACCAATTTTCATCTTTGAATAGCGGCACCAGCGCCAACGGGCAGCGGCTTCAGGAAATCCTTGCCAATGTCGATATCCCGCCACTGGAGCCCGTGCCGCAGGATCACGTCCTCACCCGTTCCTTCTATCTGCTGAAAAATTTCCCCGGTCGCTACACCGGCAGTCCGCTCTGGGTTGAATCGCGCCAGGATGCGGCAAAGACCACATCGGGCATTTCCTCTTCAGGCGATGGAGTTTCCCCGATCATCATCACCGGCAACGATTTTGCCGGCGCATGGGCGGTAGACGACAATGGCGCGCCGGTCCTGCCCACCGTTCCGCCGGATGAAATGCAGCGCGAACATGCCTTCCGGTCCGGCGTCAACATCATGATGTATATGCTGACCGGAAACTATAAAGCCGATCAGGTGCATGTCCCCGATATTCTCCAAAGACTGGGGCAGTAACGCATGACGCTCACCTTCGCCCCCTTCCTGCCCTGGACCGTTATCGCCATTCTGGCCGGCGCGGCACTCGTTCTCGCGATCGCCGGCCTGTTGCGCGGCGTGCGCGGCGCGTGGCTGCGTGGGCTGGCGCTTGCAGCACTGCTACTCGCCATCGCCAATCCGCTGCTCACCAACGAGGAGCGCGAACCGCTCTCCACCATCGTGCCTGTGATCGTCGACCGCTCGCAAAGTCAGGATGTTCAGCAGCGCACCGCGCAAACCGACGAGGCGCTCGCCAATCTCAAGGAGCGTCTTGCCCGCTTTCCCCGCATCGAGCCGCGCATTGTCGAGGTTCGCAATGACGAGAACAGCGATTCGCCCGCCACAAATCTTTTTTCTGCCCTCTCGGCCTCCGTATCGGATGTCTCGCCCTCGCGCGTCGGCGGCGCGATTTTCCTCAGTGACGGCCAGATCCACGACATCCCCAACGCAACCCCGGATATCGAGCAGACGCTCGGCTTCAAGGCGCCTATCCATGGCTTGATCACCGGTCGCGCCGATGAGTTCGACCGCCGCATCGAGGTCGTTCGCGCTCCCCGCTTCGGCATCGTCAATGAGGAGCAGCAGCTGACGCTCCGCGTCTTCGACGAAGGCCGCACGCAAAGTGGGACGGCAAACGTCACCATCAAGATGAATGGCGAGGAGATCGGCAACCTTCAGGTAGTACCCGGTCGTCCGATCCCCTTCAGCTTCAAGGTGCCACGCGGCGGCAACAATGTGATGGAGTTCTCGGTCGCCGAACTGCCGGGCGAAGTCACCACCACCAATAACCGTGCCGTCCACGTTATCGAAGGCATCCGCCAGAACCTGCGCGTGCTTCTTGTTTCCGGCGAACCGCATGCCGGTGAACGTGCCTGGCGCAACCTGTTGAAGTCCGACACCTCCGTCGATCTGGTCCACTTCACCATTCTGCGCCCACCGGAAAAGCAGGATGGCACGCCGATCAACGAGCTGTCGCTGATTGCCTTTCCGACGCGTGAGCTCTTCGTCGAGAAGATCAACGATTTCGATCTGATCATCTTCGACCGCTACCAGCATCGCGGCGTGCTGCCGATCCTCTATTATGATTACATCGCCCAATATGTTGAAAAGGGCGGTGCGTTGCTGATTGCTGCCGGTCCCGAACATGCCGGTCAGGATTCGATTGCGCTGACGCCGCTTGAATCGGTTCTGCCTGCCCAGCCAACCGGTCAGGTGAATCAAGGGGCCTTCTATCCGCGCCTCTCGGACGCCGGAAAGAAGCACCCAGTGACGCGCGGTCTGGAAGGCTCAGGCGATGAGCCGCCCCATTGGGGCCGCTGGTTCCGCACCGTCGGCGTCGAACAGCCGCAGGGTCAGACGGTGATGCTGGGTAGCGGCCAAGATCCGCTTCTGGTGCTGAACCGCCAGGGTGAAGGCCGCGTTGCCATGCTGCTTTCGGACCAGGGCTGGCTCTGGGCGCGCGGCTTCGAAGGCGGCGGTCCGCATGTGGCGCTCTATCGCCGCATCGCCCACTGGCTTATGAAGGAGCCGGAGCTTGAGGAAGAGGCGCTGACCGCGCGCGCCAATGGCCGCATGCTGGAAATTACCCGCCAGACGATCGGCGACAATCCTGGCGAAGCGACAGTGAAGTTCCCATCCGGCAAGACCGAGACGATGGACTTCACCCAGACGGATCCGGGTCTCTACAAGATCGAGCGCCGGATGAATGAGACAGGCCTCTACGAAGTCTCCAATGGCGACTTTACCACGCTTGTCCATGTCGGCGCTGTGGACGCACCGGAATTCAAGGCAATGATCTCCACAACGGATTCGCTGAAACCGTTGGCCGATGCGACGCGTGGCAGTGTCCACCGCGTGGTCGATGTTGCCAATCGCGTCGTCCTGCCGGATATTCTCCCCGTGCGCGGTGAGGTTCGCGTTGCCGATAATGATCGCATGCTGATCCGCATGACGGACGAGACGGTGCTCAAAGGCGTCAACAGCTTGCCGCTGTTTGCCGGCTTTGCTGGTCTCGGCGCCCTGCTGCTCGCCTTCTCCGCTCTCTGGTGGCGCGAAGGCAGATAAGATGCACTACGACATCGAACTGGCCGATGGCACAGACGACAGCGCCAAGGCCGCCATCCTCGCCGCCCTGAAAGGCTACAACCTCCAGCGCTTCGGCCCCGCCGAATGGAAAGAACTGGTCATCGCGCTGAAAGACAATGATGGCGCCGTCATCGGTGGTCTCTCCGGCCACACCGCACGCGGTTGGCTCTACACCGCCCTCCTCTTCATTCCGCAAGAGTTGCGCGGCCAGGGCCTCGGCCCCAAGCTTCTTGGCATGGCCGAGGATGAAGCCCGCAAACGCGGCTGCACCGGCGCTTACATCGACACGATGAGCCCGGACGCGTTGACGCTCTATCAGAAATGCGGGTACGAGATTTTTGGCGCGATTGGAGATTTCGGGCCGGATTACGCCATGACCTATCTGAAGAAATCACTGGTCTGAGGAATTACGCCTGAGCGAGAACACCCGCTCAGGCTGGTCGATGTGCTCACGAGTTTTACGACAGGCTAACCTCACGCGTCTCCGCATTGATCATGGTCGCAGCGATGGCCGCAAGCACCAGAAGCCCGGCAAAGATGCCGACGGCAAATCCGAAGCCTTGCGCAATGGCATAGCCAAGCAACGAAGGTGCCAGCAATCCGCCGAGCCGCGCCATGGCGCCTGCAGCACCCATGCCGGTGGCGCGGGATTCCGTCGGGTAGAGCTCCGGCGTATAGGCGTAGAGCGCGCCCCAGGTGCCGAGAAGCGCAAAGCTCATCAGCAGCAGTGACGTGGCGATCATCGCGCCGGTGGTGGCGAGCGTGAAGAGCAGGCAGCCAAGAGCAGACAGCAGGCAGAAACCGATCAATGTGGGTTTGCGGCCCCATTTTTCCACGCCATAGGCCGCCAGCGCATAGCCGGGGATCTGGGCGAGTGCGACCAGAACCAGAAATCCATAGCCACGCACGAAGCCGAAACCTTCGCCCGCAAGGCGCGCCGGCATCCAGGTGAAGACGCCGTAATAGGAGACCGAGACCAGAAACCAGATGGCCAGGATCATGATGGAGCGCTGGCGAAGTGCTGGCGAAAACAGGCCCTGCCCTTTCGACGCTTCAGACTGCGCAATGCCGGTCCGCTCATCCAGTGTCGCGCGACCATTGGTCTTGAGCATGGAGTTGACGACGACTTTCGCTTCTTCCGAACGACCGGTCCTCAAAAGGTAAAGCGGCGATTCCGGCACGAGGAAACGCAGGCCGATGCCGATCAGCGCGGGAAAGGCGGTGACAGCGAAGATGTAGCGCCACGCATCCTCGACGCCCGAAAGGCTCGCAAGCCATGCGGCAAGGGCCACGACCAGCGTGCCGACCGCCCAGAAGCCCTCCAGCAGAACCAGCCAGCGGCCGCGGTTTTTGGCCGGAAGAAACTCCGCCATCATCGCATAATCTACCGGCAGCGTGCCGCCGACGGCTGCACCCGTCAGGAAGCGCAGCACGAGAAGAATGGTGAAATCCGGCGCGAAGATCGAGAGAATACCGAAGACCGCATCGCAGGCGACGGTGACGATCAACACGCGGCGGCGACCGTAGCGGTCGGCCATGCGGCCGAAGCCGATAGCGCCAAGCAACATTCCGAGGAAGAAGGCGGTGCCGGTCTGCAAGGCCTGCGGGACAGTCAGCCCGAAGGTCGCGGCAATCGAGGCGGCGGTGAAACCCACCGCCAGCACCTGCATGGCATCCGCCGCCCAGACCAGACCGAAGATACCCATCAGCCTGCGCTGATAAGCACCGGCGCCTGCGCGATCCAGCGCATCGTTCATCGTAATCGACGTCATCATCGCCCCCTTGCGACCCGAACTCAATGTGCGGCGCACGTTGCTTAGGTCAGGCGGGCAGTGTCAAGGCGTCAAAGAGCGTTTTGCGTCAACCGACAGCGCGGAGCGGCAGCTCGAAAACAAGCTCTTCCTCCTTTTCTCCGGTCTTGCCGTCGAATGGCTGCCAGCCAATTTCGCCTCTGAGCCGCTGATGAACGTTATGCGCCAGCGGCACCACGAGCACACGGTTCATGTCGACCGGACCTGGAAAATCGAGCGCGCCATAAGCGACCTTCTCGAAACCGAGCGGCATGTAATAGGGCGGATCGCCAATCAGGATGACTGCCTCCGAACCCTTACGCTTGGCGGCGGCAATCGCAATCCGCACCAGTTCACGCCCGATCCCCATATTCTTGTGCGATGGCCGCACCGCCAGCGGTCCCAGCATATGGCCGTTGACCTCACCGGCCCGAACCGGCGTCATCCGCACCGATGCGATGGTCTCGCCATCATCGGCGCAGATGAAGGAGAGCGAACGGTCGTGCGGCCCCTGCTCGCGGATGCGCGCGGCAGCCCGCGTATGCCGGCCAGGACCAAAAGCTTCTGCATTGATAAGTTCGATAACGGCGTCGTGCGACGCGTCCTCGGTGAGGTAGACAAGTTCGTGCTTGGACATGAGGAGACCGGAACGTTGAATACGGACATGACGATGTGTGACGGTGCGCCTGACATTGCCTGACAGGGCAAGAAGAGCGTCAGCGTCGTCGGAGCGTCCGTGGTTCGGTCATAGATCAAAATTTCCTCAGCAATATGAACATCGCGGATATCAGGAAATTATCGCAGGGTCCAGAACAAAAGGCCGCACCGCCGCATTCACGAAGCGAGAACGCATTGTTCATCGATGCGAGGGTTCGCTTTAGCGCCTTCCCATCCTAGAGTGAGCGACGAAACAAGGAGATAGCAGATGGGCATGCTGGTAGACGGCGTTTGGAAGGATGTGTGGTACGACACAAAGGAAACCAAGGGGCACTTCAAACGCAGCGCCTCGCAGTTCCGTAACTGGATCACTGCCGATGGCGAGCCCGGCCCCTCCGGCCAGGGCGGCTTCAAGGCAGAGAAGGACCGTTACCACCTCTACGTCTCGCTTGCCTGTCCCTGGGCGCACCGCACACTTATCTTCCGCAAGCTGAAGAAACTCGAAGACTACATCCCGGTTTCCGTGGTCGATCCGCTGATGCTGGAAAATGGCTGGGAATTCAAGCCTGAGGATGAGCGCGTGCCGGGCGCGACTGAGGATCACCTCTTCGGATCGTCGGCTCTCTGGCAGGTTTATACCAAGGCCGATCCGCACTATTCCGGCCGCGTCACCGTACCGGTGCTCTGGGACAAGCAGCAGAACACCATCGTCTCCAATGAGTCGGCGGAGATTATCCGCATGTTCAACAGCGCCTTCGATGCATTGACCGGATCGGAACTCGATTTCTACCCAGAAGCAAAGCGAGGCGAAATCGATGCGCTCAACGACCTCATCTACGACACCGTCAATAACGGCGTCTACAAGGCGGGCTTCGCCACCACGCAGGACGCCTATCAAGAAAGTGCGACCAAGGTATTCGAGACACTGGATATGCTTGAGGAGCAGCTTTCAAACCAACGCTTCCTTTTGGGCCCGGAACAGACCGAAGCCGATTGGCGGCTGTTCACCACACTGGTGCGTTTCGATCCTGTTTATGTCGGTCACTTCAAGTGCAATATCCGCCGCATTCACGATTACCCGAACCTGACGGGCTATCTGCGAGACCTGTTCCAGACGCCCGGCGTGCCGGAGACGGTGGATATTCGCCACATCAAGGAGCATTATTACCGCAGCCACAAGACGATCAACCCGACCGGCATCGTTCCGGTTGGACCGGAATTGGAGCTCGAAAAGGCCCATGATCGCGCAAGGTTGGCGGGAGGCTACCAGTAATCGTCCGGCAGAGCGTGACCGGATAGATCCGCAAGACGACGACGCGTGGCGGATGTCGTCTCGCCGGGCAGCGCGTCGAGCGGGAAGAACCCGCTCTCGGCAATCTCACGGTCCGCCGCCTTCAAAGCGGTCTGCCTGACAGTCAGGCGATAGAGCAGCACATGGTCGCGGTCGCTGGTGCGATTGTTGAAATAGACATGGACAAGTTGGGGCACAGACGTGGCAACCAGATTGCCCTCTTCCCGGATTTCCTTGTGCAGCGCCTGCAATCCGGTTTCCCCTCGCTCGACACCGCCGCCCGGCATATGCCAGCCGGAAACATAGGTATGCCGCACGAGGAAAATGCGACCCTGATCATCGAAACAGGCGGCGCGCACCCCAAGGGTCATGCCGCGGCGCATAAAAAAGAACCCGTGCACGATCCTTTTGGCGATATTCCGAAACAGCTGCCGGAACCCTTCACTGAGCTTGCGGTTCTCACTCAAAGTTCAACTCTCCGTCAACTTGCCCGGTTGAAGCGCTTATCCCCTTGAAATACCGAGGTTTCGCATTGCACGCCTCAACACGGATACGATATGTCTGACCCCATGTTCAAGCTCGCCCATATTTCTGACGTTCATCTCGGGCCATTGCCCAAGCTCACTTTCCGCGAACTGGCCTCCAAGCGCATCACCGGCTTTGTGAACTGGCGGCTCAACCGCCGCAAGCATCTTTTCACCGATACGCTGGAGCGTTTGGTGGACGATATGGAAACCAAGGCGCCCGATCACGTCGCAATTACTGGCGACCTCGTCAATCTCGCCACCGGCATCGAAATCCGCGCCGCCGCCGACTGGCTGGAGGAAGTGGGCGATCCGCTGAAAGTCTCGGTCGTACCCGGCAACCACGACGCCTATGTTCCCGGCGCGCACGACAAGGCGATGGCCGCCTGGTATCCTTATGTGCGCGGCGATGGCGATGCGGATAGCTGGAACGAGGACCTGAAGATTTTCCCCTATATGCGGGTTCGCGGCCCTGTGGCGCTCATCGGCTGCTCCACCTCCATCGCCACACCACCCTTTTCCGCGACGGGCTATTTCGGCCGTCGCCAGGCACGCGCCACGGCGGATCTGCTGAAAAAGGCCGGTGAACAAGGCCTGTTCCGCGTGGTGATGATCCATCATCCGCCGGTGCGCGGCGCTGCCGCGACCCATAAACGCATGATTGGCATCCGCCGCTTTGCCGCAGCACTTGGTACCGGTGGCGCAGAACTCGTGCTGCATGGCCACACCCACCTCAACACGGTCTACTGGCTGAGCACCCATCGGGGTCAGGACCACATCCCCGTCGTCGGCATTGCCTCCGCAAGCCAGGGACCAGGAGCAGAAAAGCCGCGCGCCGGCTATAACCTCTTCAATATCTCCGGCGGCCCCGGAAAATGGGACGTGACCTGCGAACGTTTCAGCCTCAACGAGAAATCGACTGGCATCGAGCTGGAAGACATTCGCGTCTTCTACCACAATGGCCGCCCCCTGGGCTTCGGCAACCCGGTGGAGCAGGCACCGGAGGAGTAGGCTTCCTCCGGCTTTTCCTCGTTACAGAGTGAGGCGAAGTACCAGCCTTAATTCGCCCGCTCTTCCAACACGCGGTTGGCGGCAGACACGATTGCCTCCAGCGAAGCACCCACGATGTTGGTGTTAATACCCGCGCCGAAGAGCTTGCCGCCCGGGTGCTCCATTTCCACATAGGCGATGGCCGATGCGTTGGAGCCGTGCTGCAGCGAGTGTTCGGAATAATCGTTCACCGACAGATCGATGCCGAGATAGGTGGACAGCGCGTTGATGAAGCCATCGATCGGACCCGTTCCCTTGCCCTCGATCCGCTTCACCTCGCCCTTGTCCATGATTTCGGCGGCCACGACGCGCACGCCCTTGAAATCGCCTGCCGGATAGGTGTGGTGATCGACGAATTTCAGGCGTGCATTGGACTGCGTCACATAGCGCTCCATGAAGCGTTCATAGATGCGCTTGGCTGGCAGTTCCACGCCTTCCTCATCGGTGATGCGCTGAATGTCCTCGCGGAATTCCACCTGCAGATTGCGCGGCAGGTTGAGGCCGTAATCCTCCTGCAGGATATATGCGATGCCGCCCTTGCCGGACTGCGAGTTGATACGGATGATCGCCTCGTAGGAACGTCCGACATCCTTCGGGTCGATCGGCAGATAGGGCACTTCCCAGACCGGGTGATTGGCAACCTTGATCGCCTTCATGCCCTTGTTGATCGCATCCTGATGCGAGCCGGAGAAGGCGGTGTAGACCAGCTCGCCGACATAAGGGTGCCGCTCAGGGATCGTCATTTCGTTGGAATATTCGTAGACGGCCTTGATGCGCTCGATATCGGTGCAATCCAGTTCCGGGTCCACACCTTGGGTATACATGTTCAGTGCCAGTGTTACCACGTCCACATTGCCTGTGCGCTCGCCATTGCCGAACAGCGTGCCTTCCACGCGGTCGGCGCCGGCCATCAGGCCGAGTTCGGTGGCCGCGATACCCGTGCCGCGGTCGTTATGCGGATGCAGCGAAATGATGACGTTTTCGCGGTTGTCGATGTTGCGGCACATCCACTCGATCTGGTCGGCATAAATGTTCGGCGTTGCCATTTCCACGGTGGAGGGCAGGTTCAGGATCAGCTTGTTGTCGGCCGTCGGCTTCACCACGTCGATCACCGCGTTGCAGATCTCCAGCGCAACTTCCAGCTCCGTGCCGGTAAAGCTTTCCGGCGAATATTCGAAGCGATAACCGCCGCCAGCCTTTGCCGCCATGTCGGTGATCATCTTCGCCGCATCGACGGCTATCTGCTTGATGCCGTGGACGTCCTTGCCAAATACAACGCGGCGCTGCAATTCGCTGGTGGAGTTGTAGAAATGGATGATCGGGTTCTTGGCGCCTTCCAGCGCCTCGAAGGTGCGGGTGATCAGTTCCGGGCGGCACTGCACCAGGACCTGCAGCGACACGTCATCGGGTACATTGCCCTCTTCCACGCACCAGCGGGCGAAGTCGAAATCCGTCTGCGAGGCGGACGGGAAGCCGATCTCGATTTCCTTGAAGCCCATGTCCAACAGCAGCTTGAACATGCGTGCCTTACGGTCATGACCCATCGGATTGACCAGCGACTGGTTGCCGTCACGCAAATCCACCGAACACCAGATCGGCGCTTTCTCGATGGTTTTGCTTGGCCATGTGCGATCGGGAATGTTGATGGTGGGATAGGGGCGATATTTGACGCCGGCTTCAGGCATGCCCTTGGAAATGGTGTTTGTCTTCGCGTCCATCGTTTTGCTCCTTCAAGCATCCGCGGGCTGATAAGCCACTGGCAGATGCCGTGCCCTTGGTCGGGCCTTAAATCCAGAATGAAATGAGATTTCGAGTTGAGGAGCATTGGCACCAGCGGGCTTTCGGCCGCCGGGCGCTCCTCACTGGACCCGGCAACCGCGTGTAAGGTCGAGGCTAAGAAGCGAGAGTGCACCGCACGGCGAAGCATTCGCAGAAATCTGCGCGCTCATGCCGGAAAAGGTCTCGGTGCAATTGGTCATGCATTTTCTATAAACAGCGGTTTTTGATCTGACAAGTAATCTTCTGCCGTCACCCGTCATTTTAGAGAACGCGCTCTTATAGCGACCACCGCCCGCTGAAGCGCCATCATCAACCCTCCGCCAAGCAGTCCCCAGAAAGCGCCGGAGATTCCCGCGAAGGACAGCCCGGACGCTGTCACGAGAAATGTGATCGCTGCCGCTTCGCGTGTTTCCGGCTCCTTGAAGGCCGCAACAGCCGAGCCGGAAAAGGCACCGACGAGTGCGAGCCCCGCCACCGCCTGGATAAGAATGGGCGGCGCCAGCGCAACGAAAGCGGTGACGACACCGGCCAGCAGGCCAAGGATGATGTAGCCGACACCGCCAATGATTGCCGCCCAATAGCGACGCCTCGGGTCTGAATGGGCATCCTCGCCCGCACACATCGCAGCGGTGATCGCCGCAAGGTTCACCGCATGGCCACCAAAGGGTGCCGAAAGAATTGAGAAGAAGCCTGTCGTGGCAAAGAGTGGTCCGGGCTGCGGATCATAATGATTGACCTTCAGCACCGCGATGCCGGGGATGTTTTGCGATGCCATGGTAACGATGAAGAGCGGCAATGCGATCGAGACGACCGCATGCAGGCTGAATATCGGCGTGACCCACTCCATAGGCGGCGTCAGGGACTGCGCCAGCGTGTCGAAAGCGCCGGCCGGGATGTCCACACCGAAGATCATCACCAGCACGAAGGCCAAAAGCGCTGCAGGCACCGCGAAAAGTCGTTTGAAGGCCCCTACGACGATCCAGGCCAGAATGATCGGGAGGCCGAGCGCCGGATTGAAACCAATCGCCTTGATCGGTGCAAAGCAGAGACCAATGATGACGCCGGAGAGCATGGCATTGGCAAGCGGTGCCGGAATGGAGGCCACTGCCCGACCGAGCGGCTTGAACAAGCCTGCGATGATGATGAACGCGGCACAGATGATGAAAGCACCCACCGCTGCCGGAAAGCCGCCTTCGATGACACCCGTCGTCGCCAGAAGTGCAGCACCCGGCGTGGACCATGCAATGCTGACCGGCAGTCTCGTCGCAACCGACAACACGATGGCGCAAAGCCCCATGGAGACGGACAGCGCCATCAGCCCCGATGCCGCCTCGAAATCCGTTGCGCCGACAGCCTTCAAGCCCTGCAGCACCACAGCGAAAGAGCTGGCAAAGCCTACAAAGGCCGTGAGGCAACCCATGAACAGGGCCTGGAGGGAGAAATCTTTGAACATGGCCTACCCGGATAATATTTCACGTAGAGGCTGACCAAAAAACGCAGAGTCGTGCAAGGCCGTTGCAGCCAATCCGAGTACCTTCCGGCACTCTCGTTTGAACACAAAGCAAAAGCCCGCGCCAGCTTTCACCGGCACGGGCTTTCAATTCAAATCAATACGTCGCGAAGTCCGTCAGACTTCCGACTGGTGCTCGACGATCTTGCCGACGAGACCGTAGGAGACGGCATCATCTGCGCCGAGCCAGTAGTCGCGATCGATGTCCTTGGCGATCTTTTCTTCCGTCTGGCCAGTGGCCTTGGAGAAGATCTTGATCAGGCGCTGGTTCATCTTGATGATTTCGCGAGCCTGGATTTCGATATCGGAAGCCATGCCGCGCGTGCCACCGGAGGGTTGGTGCAGAAGGAAGCGGGTGTTGGGCAGGCAGAGGCGACGTTCCTTCGGCACCGATACGTAGATCAGCGCACCAGCAGATGCGACCCAGCCCGTGCCGATGATATAGACCTTCGGCTTGATGAACTTGATCATGTCGTGGATGCTGTCGCCGGACTCGACGTGGCCGCCTGGCGAATTGACGTAGACGCGGATGTCGTCATCGCTTGCAGCAGCAAGGGCGACAAGCTGCGTGCAGACCTTCTGCGCCAGTTCCTGGGTAATCCCGCCATAAATGAAGATCGAACGCGACTTGAAAAGATTCGCTTCCGTTTCTTTACCGATCGGCAGTTCCTTGCTCTTGTCGTCTTCTTCTTCGTTCATACGGACGGTCTCCAACATAATTCATTGCCTATCGGACATAGTGTGATTTGTGTCGTAAAACAATGAGCGAAAAAGACAAGGCGCGGAACTGCTTAATAAAAGCGCTCAATCGGCTGACCCCCGGCAAATGCCGCATGGACAGGCTCTCACCGATTGACATATCGTTGGCATCGAAGGTGATGTCGTGTTCCCAAGAACGGCAGGCACCGGACCAGCCAAATTCGAAGAGGGAACGATGCTGAAAAGACTTATTCTCGCCGGAGCCAGCCTTGGCGCCACCGCCCTGCCCGCTTTTGCCCACCTGAACCCGGAAGAGCACGGCTCCTTCATGGCCGGCGTGTCGCATCCGCTTTTCGGCGCAGACCATATCCTTGCCATGGTCGCCGTTGGCCTGTGGGCATCGCAGATCGCCATGAGTGAGGACCGCAAAAACGCATTATGGGCCGTTCCGGCAGCCTTCGTCAGCACCATGGCAGTGGGCTTCTTCCTCGCCGTCTACGGCGTTGGCCTGCCCTTCGTCGAGCCTGCCATCCTCGCCTCCGTCATCGGCCTTGGCCTCCTGGTGGCCATCGCTGCCAAGCTTCCGACCGTAGCGGCAGCAGCCATCGTCGGTGTTTTCGCACTCTTCCACGGTCACGCGCATGGTGGCGAGCTTGGAACGGCGGGCGCGCTGCAGTTCGGCATCGGCTTCATGATCGCAACCGCGCTCCTGCACCTTGCCGGCGTGGCCCTTGGTCTGGGCGTCTCGCGCTTCGGTTCCACCGCAGCCCGTATCGCGGGCGCCCTGACGGCGCTTGCCGGTCTCTCTCTCGCTTTCGGCGGATGAGGTATCGGATTACAGAAATGTAAGAAATCGGGGCTTTGAAAAATCCGATTTGAACTCTACCTCCTTGGTATGCGTTTCTCGACATGCCAAGGAGGCAAGAGATGTCACCAGAAGAAACCCAACTGCTCAAGGGCCTGTTCGACAGGATCAGGACCGCATCGTCCACCGCCCGTGACCCGGAAGCCGAAGCACTGATCGACCAGTCGGTCCGGGATCAGCCGCATGCACCCTATTACCTCGCACAGGCCGTCATCGTGCAGGAAAAGGGCCTGGAAGCCGCAGCCGCCCACATCAAGCAGCTTGAAGAGCGTATCCACCAGCTCGAATCCGGCGCCGGCGACCAGCAGCGCGGCACCCAGGGCGGTTTTCTGAGCTCCATATTCGGCACCAACCAGCCGCAGGCGCCCGCTCCTGCACCAACCCCACAGCCGCCACAACCGCAGTCGACCTACCGCAACGACATGTCCGGGCAGACCGCTGGACCCTGGGGTAGAAGTCAGGATGCGCAGCAGCCGAGCGGTCCGTGGAGCCAGCAGGCCTCCGGCTTCGGACGCGCCGGTGGCGGAGGCGGAGGATTCCTCCAGGGTGCGCTTGGCACTGCAGCGGGCGTGGCCGGCGGCATGCTGCTCGCCAATTCGTTAAGCGGCATTTTCTCCAACCACATGGCCTCATCCGGCTGGGGCTCGCCATTTTCCGGCGGCAACCCGGTTGGCAATGCGCCGGTCGAAGAAACCGTGATCAACAATTATTACGGCGACGACCCACAGCAGGCCAACGCCGATAACAACGACAATGACGTCCAGCAGGCGGACTATACGCCGGACGACAACGACACGAGTTATGACGATAGCAGCAACGACATGGACTTCGACTCAGGCGACGATAGCTCTTTCGTCTGAGCCTTTATGATGCCTGTGCCAGAACTCCCGTAGCCTAACAATCCGAAGCGTAGAAGCCACGATTTCTAGGTAACCAACGGAGATTCCTGGATAGGCTGTCAGCCGCGACCACGGTAGGTCGCCACCCCTTGATCCGGCAGCCAGACGCCTTCGGGCGCTGGCCCGGTCTGCCAGAACACATCGATGGGAATGCCGCCGCGCGGATACCAGTAAGCGCCGATGCGCAGCCACTTGGGCGCCAGCAGGTCGACGAGGCGCTTGGCGATATAGATCGAGCAATCCTCGTGAAATGCGCCGTGATTGCGGAAGGAATGCAGAAAGAGCTTCAGAGACTTCGATTCCACAAGGAAATCACCCGGGATGTAATCGATGACGATATGGGCAAAATCCGGCTGTCCCGTCATCGGGCAGAGCGAGGTGAATTCCGGCGCAGTGAAGCGCACGACGTAATCCGTTCCCGCATTGCCGTTCGGGACGCGCTCCAGAACGGCACTTTCTGGATTTTCAGGGGCCGCGACCTGCGCGCCCAGCTGGGACAGGCCGGAAACATCCGTCACTGACATGGCTTAAACTCCTGGTTCTAACACATTGACGCGGACGCCATGGGCCTGTTCGCTTTCAGGCTCGACGTGAATGGCAAGCGTGGCGCCGGGTATCACGCCCCTTATGGCATCTTCAAGGCGATCGCAAATCTCATGCGCCGCGCCCACCGACATGCTGGCGGGCACGACGACGTGAAAATCGATGAAAGCCGCCGCCCCTGCCCTGCGGGTCTTCAAGTCATGCACATTGAGCACGCCAGCGGAATTTTCCGCGATCGCCTTCTTGATCGCCTCGTCCTCCTCCGGCTCCACCGCCTTGTCCATCAGCCCGCCGAGCGAATGGAGAATGACCTTGGAGCCCTGGATGAGAATATTGATGGCAACCAAAATGGCGAGCAGCGGGTCGAGGATCGCATAGCCCGTGACGATCGCCAGCACGAGGCCAATCAGGACACCGATCGAAGTCACGACATCCGACATGATGTGATGACCATCGGCCGTTAGCGCAGGCGAAGCGTGTTTGCGACCAACGCGGATAAGAATGGTTGCCCAGACGGCATTCAGCCCGCCCGCAAAGGCGTTGATCGCCAGACCCAGCACCGGCGCCTCTGGCAAGCGCGGCTCGAACAATCCGCCCCAGGCTTCCTTGACGATCAGGAGAGCGGCCACGACGATCAACACACCTTCGACCACGGCAGATATATATTCTGCCTTGTGATGGCCGAACTGGTGATCGTCATCTGCGGGCTTTTGCGCATAACGGATGACGAAATAGGCAATGAAGGCCGCAACCACATTGACGGTCGACTCCAGACCGTCGGACAAAAGCGCGACCGAGCCGGTCACCCACCATGCCGAAAGTTTCAGTCCGAGGACGAGAAACGAAAACGGAATGCCCCAGAAAGCCAGCTTTCGGACGAGAGCGTTACCTTCAGCATTCATGACGAAACCCCGTGCAGATGCAAACGAATTGCAGAAATGGCCCTTAAAACGCACGAACCGCCCGCACGAGGGTTCGTGCAGGCGGTTCGCTGTTGGCGCGTTCTATGATTTAATCTGACCGCAGGGTCAAGCGCTTTTCGCCTCTTGCCGCTCGCAGAAGCGGATGCGGTTGGCGAAAGGATCGGTCACCTCCATCTGCAGTCCCCAGGGCAGCGGCTCGATGCCGGGCTTCATGTAGGTGTAATCTTTCGCCGCAAGCTCGCGCTGATAGGCTTCCACACCGACAGTCTCGACAAACACGGTCGAACCAGGCGTCGCATCGCCATGATGCCCGCTTAGATGAAGGACGAGGCCTGCACGCGAGACCTGCATGTAGAGCGGAAAATTATCGCCAAAGCGATGCTCCCAATCCACCGAAAACCCGAGGAAATCGATATAGAACTCACGCGCCTTGGCCTCGTCGAAGATGCGCAGGATGGGGCAGACGCGGGTGAAGGATGGTTTGTCGCTCGACATGAAAACTCACTTTCCGAACATCAAAACGCTTGCTTGATCGAGGCGCGCGGACACATCTGCCAGCCGGGCCAGATCAGATGGGCTCGACACCATAGGCTTGATAGGCGCTAGCCATCCTCTCGCCTTCGGTTCGATCCGGGAAAAGCCGATAGCTTGGTGCCAGGATACGGGAAACCTTCTCCATCTGGATGGAGATAATATGGCGGATGGGAAAATCATCGCCCCCCATTTGCAACAACCGCGCGCCAACAGTGGAAAAATCAATGTCGTCTGGCCCGATAATCACAGCCTGGCCCGTCACTTTGAAGCCACGCTGGCGAAAGACGTCGATGAAGCTGACGCATACCGCAGGGTGCGCGCGGATATTTCGAACAGTATTACTGAAGGCAATGTCAGCCACGACGATACGATCGTCACCATAGGAGGAAGAGATTTCCTTCGGCGTGACATTGGGCGTCCCATCGGCATCGACCGTTGCCAGCCAGCATAAAACCGAGTTGGCGATATCGGTTCTCATCGCGTCATTGATCTGCAAATTTTGCCTTGCTCCATTCACGATGGGGCTCCGATGTCAGGCTGGCTGAAATGGATTGCCACCTGTCGGCTTCGATCCGACCGCCATCTGCCGCGCTCGCTAAACCCTGCTGAGCAGCAGTTTGATGCCTGCAAAACCAAAGAACAGCGCCAGCGTCACCTCAATGGAACGCTTGGCTTTCTGATAAATCCGGATTGCGGGTGCCGTTGAAAATAGCAGGGCATAACCGCAGAAGATCACGAGGCCGAGCAACGCGCACCCGCAGATAATCGCTGCAAGCGTTGCAGGCCCGGCGCCGGGTTTGAGGCCAAGCGACATGATGGCGAGCCACCCCAGAACCGCCTTCGGATTGGTGAGGTGCAGCAGCAGGCCACGGCGATAAAGCTTGCCATAATCCGCCCTGCTGCTGGTCGCAATGCCGGGCTCAGCCTGCGGAGCCTTGGCAAAGGCAGACCGTGCGGATTTGTAGGCGAGATAAAGCAGATAGAAGCCACCGGCGATCTTGATGACGAAGAGCGCATTGGCATAGGTGGCGAGCACAGCTGATAGCCCCGTCGCGGCAATAGCCGCCCAGGTGAGAGAGCCCGTCATGACCCCAAGCGCGAGCACGATGGCCGGCGCCCTGCCCTGGCTCATAGCGATCGCCATGATCGTCATATTGCTCGGACCTGGGCTCGCAACTGCGATGATATAGGCGACATAGACGATCAGCAGTTGGTGCAAGTCGAGCATTTGTTGGACTTTCTCTGCGCAGGGCTTTTGTGGCGCTATGTCATCCGAGCGATGGGGCCGTGTCAATTCGCGGGGAGACGAAGTGTTGCGGCGGAGATGTCGTTCAGGACCGAGGGATATAAGCCACAGAATTCACCGGCTCGACTGTCGCTATCGCTATCTGCCAACCGGAAGAAACCCTGCGGAAAAGACGCCCGCATCATTATGCAACCGCAAAGACGCCGTCAGAAGGCGCGGCAAGGGCGTCCACAAACCGGTGCTCACGCCCGCCTGTCGAAGCGCGGCAGCCGTCCAGATATTGCAGCCCACCAGCACATTGAACCAACCTTCGGCTTCGAAAAACGCATCGTCCTTGCCGTAGGACTCGCCGGGAAGCGGGACCTGCTCGCCATCCGCCTTTGAGAAGCTCGCGGCAATGAAATCGATGAGTCTTTCATATCCCGCAGCAGACAGATCAACAGGCAAGACGCTGGGGTCGGCAAGAGCGATATCGCCAGCCAGCGCCACATGCATGGCCGAACGGTCAAGGGTAAGGCTCTTCAACACAGGCATCGGTCGCAGATCGGCCCATGTGGGTGTCTGGGTATAGAATGCCCGCCCGCCCCAACCGAAGACGATGTAGCGAAGACCAGGATGATCGATCTCGAGATCGGCATCGCGCAGAAAGGCAAAGCGCGACAACAACTCCGCATCCGCCGGCACCGCGATATCGGTGTGGATGGGGTTGCTGAGAACCAGGATACGGCGGGACGTCTCGCCGGTGGTGGCCTCACTGTGCGTAAGTGGTCTCGGCACAGCTACGCCAAGCGCAATGCCGATGAAGCCCAGCAAGAAAACCAGAAATATATATTTTAGGACTTTCACCAGCGCTCACGCAAAGCAGGAGACATGGCGGCGTCCAAAGACGCCGCCAAGGATTTGTAATCAGGCAGCCTTGGTCTTTGCCTTGCGCACCAGATGCGTCACCACGTTCTCAATCATCCGCATGCCAGCATCGCCGCCGAGCGTCATGATCGATTCCGGGTGGAACTGCACCGCCGCGACCGGCTCCTTCGTGTGCTCGATCCCCATGATCGTGCCGTCTTCGCTTTCCGCCGTGATCATGAAATCGCGGTGAAGCGTAGCAGGGTCGGCAAAGATGGAGTGGTAGCGACCGACCGTTACTTCGCGGCCAAGGCCGGAGAAGACGAGACCGGGTTCCAGCACGCGGATGCGCGAGGGCTTGCCGTGCATGGGAATTGCCAGTTGGCGCAACTCGCCCCCATAGGCTTCCGCCAGCGCCTGAAGCCCGAGGCACACGCCGAAGATCGGCAGATCGCGAGAACGGGCAGCCTTGATCGTCGCCTTGCAATCGAAATCGCTGGGGTTGCCAGGTCCAGGCGACAGAACCACGAGATCCGGCTGGAAGCGCTCGAAAATTTCTGCCGGAACGGGCGTGCGTACGGTGGATACCGTTGCACCCGTCTGGCGGAAATAGTTGGCGAGCGTATGCACGAAGCTGTCTTCGTGATCCACCAGCAGGATTTTCACACCGGTTCCGACCTTTGCGGCATCACGCTTGCCGGCGGTGGAGTTCTGGGCTTTCGCATCGCGAATGGCTGCAATCATGGCCGATGCCTTCAGTTCGGTTTCCGCTTCTTCTTCCTGTGGAATGGAATCGTTCAAAAGCGTCGCCCCTGCTCTGACTTCTGCAATCCCATCCTTGATGCGGATGGTGCGCAGCGTCAGTCCGGTGTTCATGTCGCCATTGAAGCCGACCATGCCGATGGCGCCACCGTACCATGCGCGCGGGCTCTTTTCATGCTTCTCGATGAACCGCATGGCCCAGAGTTTTGGCGCACCGGTGACGGTTACAGCCCAGGCATGGGACAGGAAGCCATCGAAGGCATCCATATCGTCGCGCAGACGGCCTTCGATATGGTCCACCGTGTGGATGAGGCGTGAATACATCTCGATCTGGCGGCGGCCAATGACCTTGACCGAGCCCGGCTCGCAGACGCGGCTCTTGTCGTTGCGGTCCACATCCGAACACATGGTCAGTTCGGACTCATCCTTCTTCGAGTTCAGTAGCTTGAGGATCTGTTCGCTATCGGCAATCGGGTCGTCGCCGCGCTTGATGGTGCCGGAAATCGGGCAGGTCTCGATACGGCGTCCGGAGACGCGCACGAACATTTCCGGCGAGGCGCCGACCAGATATTCCTGATGGCCGAGATTGATGAAGAAGGAATAGGGCGACGGATTGATCGCCTTCAGGCGACGGGAAATGGCCGATGGATTGCTGTCGCAGCGCTCCATGAACTTCTGGCCCGGCACTACTTCGAAAAGGTCGCCACGGCGGAAGCTTTCCTTCGCCTTCACCACCAGTTCGGAATATTCGCCAGGATGATGGTCGCCACGCGGCGGGATCGTGTCGGTTGTCTTGAACGGCTCCTGCGCGGTCTCTTCCGACTTGCCGAGTGTGGTCACACCGGCCTTTTCGAAATCGTAGCGATCAATCCAGGCCTTGGCGGAATAGTGATCCACCACCAGAATTTCATCCGGCAGGAAGAGAACCATATCGCGTTGATCTTCCGGGCGTTGCAGCGACAGCTTGATGGCGTCAAACTGGAAGGCAAGATCGTAACCGAAGGCGCCGAAAAGCCCAATGGCGGAATCCGCGCTGGAATAGAACAGATCGACAATGGCGCGCAGCGGCGAAAAGACCGTCGGGATCTTGGAACGCTCTTCCTCGGTAAAGACACGGTCCGGCTCATTGACCATGAGATCGAGACGGCGAGCCGTCAATGCACCCAGCGTCAGATCCGGTGTTTCCTTGAGCTTGTCTGCAATAAAGGACAGCAACACTTCGCCGCGACCATTATAAGCCTCGATCCACATCTTGCGGCCGAAGGAGGAAATGCCAAGCGGCGGATCGATGATCGCGGTATCCCAACGGGTATAGCGGCCAGGATATTCGTAATTGGATGAGAAGACCGCGCCGCGACGGGAATCAAGACCGTCGACATAGCCGTCGATCGCGCTGGCATAATCGGCGGCGCGACGCGTGCGCGAGACCTTGATGCCGCCCTTGGTCTGGTAGGTTTCCGAACCGTCATCCTGAGTGATTGTAACCATTTTACTTGCAGTTCCCGTTTTTTAGACCCGTTGATGACCGGCGGCAAAATAACAAAAAAGCCGCCTGAAATTTCGGGCGGCTTGGACGTGTCGTGTGAACATGACTGGTCAAGGCCGCCTTAGCTGCCCCACCACCAGATCGCAATGTTCTTCGACGTTGTGTTCATGGGCCAAATTGTTAGCGGCAACAGGCGTCCTTGGCAAGCGGATTTGCGGGCACGCCTGAACCGGATGGCTCATTGGCGCGTTGTCGCTTTCGCGCAACCAATTGCGCAACAGGGGGCGACAGACCAACATGCTTCAACGTTTCTTCATTCTGGCCGCGGCATCCTTGCTGATCGCTGCATCCGAACCACCCAAACAGGTTCCAGTTCCAGAAGCCAAACCTCAGCAGGAAACGCCTGAACAGCCAACCTCACCGAAGAAAGGCGAGGCCTCGCAAGAGCAGGTCCAGCCCCCGCCGGAAAACACGGTGCCAAAGCCGCAGGACAAACCCGAGACCCCAAGCTCTCAGGAGGCTGTACCGGCAGGGAGCGATAAAGCCAGCGAGACGGCTAGCGAGAAGAAATCGGAGGATGGAAAGCAGGAGACGGACAAAGCCACGGATGGAAAGCCTGCCGACGGCAAACCAGTCGAGGAAAAGAAAGCCGAGGAACCCGCGCCCGAACCAGTGAAGCAGGAGAACCCGGAAGAGCTGAAAGCCTGTCTGTCGCAACTGAAAGAACTTGGCGCCGAGTTTCGAGAGATCGAGCCAATCAAGGGCGAGGAAGATGGTTGCGGCATTGCCTCGCCGCTGGAAGTCGCCGCGGTGCTGCCCGGCATCAAGCTCGAGCCGAAGGGAACGATGCGTTGCGAGGCAGCGCTCGCGCTTTCCCGCTGGACGAAGGACATCGTCCTCCCCACCGCCAAAATCGCCATGCCCGACCGCCAGGTCACAGCCTTTGGAAACGCCTCGACCTATATCTGCCGCAACCGCAACAGTGCGGCCACGGGCAAGATGTCCGAACACGCCAAGGGCAACGCCGTCGACATTGCCACGATGACATTCGACAAGGGCGAACCTCTGGTGATGAAACCGAGGGCCGAAGACGGCACCATGGAAGGCGCCTTCCAACGCTCCATTACCACCGCCGCCTGTTTGTTTTTCCGTACAGTCCTCTCCCCCGGCAGCGACGCCACCCACCAGGACCATCTGCATCTGGACGTGCTGGAGCGGAAGGGCGGCTACCTGTACTGCCGGCAAAGATGATAGGGCGGCTGACGCCGCCCTATATTCGTGCAAATCGATTTTCAGAATGTCTTCGTCAAAGATACTTTGAAGGTACGACCGGGCTCGGTGTAGTAAGCCGTCGGCTGATTAATAGTGGTAGTGGTGTTTGGATTAATATCGCGTACGCCAACAGCGTTCCAATATGTCTTGTCGAATATATTGTAGATACCTGCCTGAACGCGGAGGCCTTGCAGCGTCTCTGGCTCCCACCAACCGGTCAAATTGGCAATCCCGTAGCCCGGCGCATCGAAGGTTTGGGGTTTGTTGTCGTCCCGCATGCCACCTGCAATCACCCCGGACAGCTCCGTCCCCCACCTTTCCTGCTCATAGCCTATGCCAACTACCGCCTTGACTGGAGCAACAGTCCGAATGAATTCGCCGGAGTTTTGATCCTTGCCATAGGCATAAGCCAGTGAGCCGTGGAGGAAGACGCCGTTGTCAAAGTCCTTCCGACTGGAAACCTCGACGCCGGAGATGTGAACGCTATCACGGTTCGCCCAACTGTTATAGCCATTTGGAAAGTCCGGTGTGGCAGCAAACGTCGTGTCGATGAAATTGCGGTAACGGTTGTGGAATACGGTGAGTTTTCCGCTCAGATCGCCAGCGTCGTAATTAGCTCCGACTTCGAATCCGTTCCCGGTCTCGTCCTTGAGGTTTGGATTGCCGATAACAGTATAGCCGACCGCATTGTTGGTAAAGTTGCTGTAAAGCTCCGTCATAGTCGGTGCGCGGAAGGACATAGACCATTGCGCAAAGAGTTGCACAGCTGTCGTCAGATCATAGGTCGCAAGAAGCTTCGGCGACAAGTGAGAACCGCTCTTATCTCTTGGCAGGCCAAAATAGTTGAAGCCACTATTTCCAGTAAAGCCAGAGGAGTTTTTGGGATTGTAATCGTACCAGTCGAACCGGATTCCTGGCGTCAGTTTAAAACCGCTATCGCCGAATGCGATCTCGTCATCTAGGTAGACTCCAAGGCGAGTGCCATCAACTTTAGGCACATCGGCCTGTGATGCGGACGCTGCTCCGGTAATGGAAGTTAGAAACTGTTTATAATCAAACATTTGCACGTTACCGCCAAACCGAACGGTATGATGGTATGTGCCCGTCTCGAAATTTGAGACCGTGCCACCCGTTAGTCCAAACGCGCTTTCTTCAGTCATATTATGGCGCTCGTAGAGAGTACCGTTGTTCCTGAATCCAAACGAACCAGATTGTTTCGTCAGCCGCTGCCAGTAGGGGGTAAGGCTGGCCGCATCGAATAGGCCACCAGCTTCCGCAGCCTCGTAGCGGTAATCAATCGAGATGCGATCGCGCTTAGTCTCATCGTATCCCCAGTAATCCCCCGGACGAAAAGAAGTGGCCGTCGCGGACGATTGCAATGTCTTTAGATCCGTGTCGATATCCTTATCAAACCGCTCAACCGTAAATCCTATTTTGTGCCTTTCGCCCAGGTCCTGCCGCATCTTGAACATCACGCTGCGCTGGTAACTGTCGGATGGGTTCTTCTTAGTACGCGATATACCGATAATATCGTCGTTACCCTTGCTGTCTAATTCGTGACCACGCTTGTAGCCGCCTTGCAAAAGGACGGACGTTCCTCCCACTCTTTTTGCAATTGCGGCGGAGCCGCTGATGCTCTGATCGGAACTGTCATAACCTGTCTTCGCTATGGCACCCCAATCCTTGTCCGGCCCGATTACGTCTTCAGGTTCGAGAGTATTGAGCACGATCGCGCCGGCGACCGCGCCCGAGCCGATCCGGCTGGAATCAGCACCACGTACGATATCGATCGCTGATAACGACGAGAAATCGAAGCTGTCAGTGCTGTCGCTGATGCCGGTAGTCGGCGAGGAAGACCCGCTTCGCGTCAGGGTTTCCAGATACGGAATTGGGATTCCATCTATGAGGGTGGCGATGCGCGCACCACCAAGCCCGCGGATAAAGGTGCCGCCTGCAACACCCGGGCGGCTGGCAACAAAGTCCACTCCTGGCTCCGTCGTATTGCCGAGATCGCGCAGATTGCTGATGTCCTTCTTGCGGATATTATCTGCAGTCGTGCCGCTCGCAAGCGGCGTGTCGGACGCTGCGTTCGTGGCCGAATTACCCGAAGCGATACGCGCACCCTTGATAATGATTCGTTTCAGCACGGTGGGTTGTTGATCGTCCTGTGTGGGTGCGGGCTGCGCCTCTGCGGCAACGGTAGTGGACAGCACAAGCGCAAGCGCCGTGCAGACGAACAAGGCGGACTGAGAACCGCGGATAAGCATGATTGACCCCCTGATGACGAGCGGCAAGAAGCACGCGCGGCGGTGCGCGCTACAGCCTCGGGCTAGCTCGACGGATATGTGCTGAAATGTGACGGCTATGCCGTGAACGGAGGAGTAGAAAACATGATTGTTCGAGTCAACATAATAAACATGATAATAATTATCATCATTTAGGCGGATGCAATGTGTTGCAATAATGTGACACGAAGCCGGAGACCAGTTGCATACGGCTCAATCGCCAAAAAACGCTGACAACCAAGATTTGCGAACACCACTAACTTGAAGATCAATTTCTTCCGCCTAGATCACCGCTCTACGATCGTAAACGTATCGCAACGCAGGCCGGAGGCGCCCCGCCAATATGAAATCACTTGAACTCATTATCGAACGAATCATTCTTTCAAGCCGCTGGCTTCTGGTCGTGTTTTACTTCGGCCTTGTCGCAGCTCTCGGCGTTTATGCCTTTTCCTTCATCCTGAAGTTTCTCAAGATCGCGAAAAACGTTTTCGTCTACACCGACGCCGAGATGATCCTCGCCATGCTGGCCTTGATCGACGCCGCATTGGTAGCGAGCCTGATCGTCATGGTGATGATCTCAGGCTACGAAAACTTCGTCAGCCGTTTCGATGAAGCTGACGATCAGGTCTCGTTCCTCGGTAAGCTGGATGCAGGTAGCCTGAAGATCAAGGTCGCCTCGTCCATCGTCGCTATTTCCTCCATCCATTTGTTGCAGATTTTCCTGAACGCCAACCAATATTCCGACAGCAAGCTGATGTGGTTCACGATAATCCATCTTGCCTTCGTTGTTTCGGCGGTGATGCTCGGTTTCCTGGAAAAGCTGATGAACAAGCAGAAAGCGTCCAAGGTCAACCCCGACTTGTGAAGCCCTGCTCCGGCAACGCTTGTGAAGGTCCCACACCATAACGCTCGCTGCTTCCTTTTCGGCAACCAGCGAACGGTTATTCAAGTTTAAACGATTAAAAGAATCCGCGGCACATTCAAATGTGTGACTATTGGAAGTAAGGGGTGGAATTTTGTGGTGATTGATATATGCCTCAAGCATAACATATGAGCGCATTGAATGTGGTTAAGATGACGACATTGGAACGGCAGTCACTATTCAGTCAGGAAATCTTGGCTTCTCAGAACCGTTCCGATTGGTTGAAAACTGTCTCCGCCATGGCTGAAACTCTTGGCTTCTCGCACGTGACGTTGATGAAAGTACCGTGCACGGAGGAAAAGCTTCTAGCCCCTATTATCCTCGAGACGACACTACCTGCCAGCTTCATCAGGGCAATGGACGAGCATTCCACGCTGCTGGAATGTCCCATCCTGGGAAAGATCGCCCACTCATCGATACCGCAGTACTGGTCTATGCGCGAAGAGGTCTTTTCGTCCTCGGTTTGCCAAGTCATCAAAGATGGACTGGCACGACAAGGCATTGACACCGGCGTGATCGCACCGATCAATTTTCTGAACGGCCGTCGTTACGTTTTGCGTTTCGAAGGTCGGGCGCCAAAGCCAAGCCAAGCCGTCCTCAACGAAATCGGCATCATCTCCATCCACGCGTTCGACGTATACGACCGCGTTCGCAAGGCTGAAATGGCGGTGCCGAGATCCTTGACGAAGCGGGAGATCGAAGTCATTCGCTGGACATCCCACGGCAAAACGTCGTCCGAGATTGGTCAGATCCTGTCTCTCTCGGACCACACCATCAATGCCTATCTCAACAATGCCATCAAAAAGCTTGACTGCGTCAACAGAACGCAGCTCGTCGCCAAGGCGATCCGGCTGAAGGTCATTAGTTGAGCGTCTGCGAACCTTTTTAAAAAGCAAAATATCGCAACTCGACAAGGACTTAGACCTTAAACACTGACCGCCCTCCCGATGAAAACTCACCGGAAGCGCGATCTCAGTTCAGCGGTCAAGGACGGAGCGCAGTTCCACTAGGTTAGAGCGCACTCTCAGCACGTAAAAACCCATCGTCGCAAGATGCGAAGGCATGATCCATCCGCTTTCGTCACCATTTGAGATAACGAATGGTTGTATCCGCAGGGCTGCCCGCGTCTGCGCCAGCGTATCGTTCCATAGGCTTGTGACATTGCGCTCGCGAATGACCTGCTGGAAATCCACGCCCGCCGCCGAGAGGATGCCGTAGTAACCGTAAAGCTGGCCATAGGCGAACCAGAAGCGATCATCTGCGCGCGTGTCGAACCAGCCGCCATTGTAGTTCTCGGAGCGTTCACGAAGGATTGCGGACGTGCCGCCGATATCGTTGGCGATACGATCGATGAACTGGATCAAATTGTCCGCGCGCGTATCGAAAACCGAGGTACACTGGCTGAGGCTGACATTGAACTTGCGCAGGCTCTCCGCCGCTGAACGATAATAGCTTGGCGTTGGCGTCTTCGGACCGAAGGGGCTCAGACCGAAATACCAGGAATATTCGTCATATTGCAGATTGCCGCGAGCATTCTGAAGGTCGTTATTGATGCCGGAGGTACCGCGAACGCGACCGAGCGTATCGACCAGCTCTACTGCCGTGCGGCGAACCGCCTGGTTTACACCGCGCTGGAAAGACGCCTTGTTATCGAGAAAAGGCGTGCTGTCCCAATCCATGCCGAACAATCCGAGCTTGTACAGCAGCATCGAGGATATCCAGGCATTTTGATCGACATTGAAGTCGATGAGACCTGCCGCGACATCCACCGTGGCGGAAGGCTGGCAGCTGCGCGCAGACGACGCTGGCGCTACCGGAGCCGCAGTAGCTGTCGTTGCCTCGGCCGCAGGCTGCGCGCTGGTTTGCGCTTGGGGCACAGTTGCCGGAGCGGCTGGCAGTTCCTGCCCGGCGCTAACGGTACGGGTCGAAAGCTTGTAATCGTCGACATAATCCGGATTGAAGTTCGTCCAGACCTGGGTTTGCCAGATGAAATAGCCATAAAGACCAAAAAGCAGCACGAGACAGACGGCGAGCGGCGCCTGTATCATCCATGTCCGTTCGCCCGCGTGGCCCCGCCGGGCGCGAAACGGCCAGATCAGCGCTGCACCGATGACCGAAAGGCCCCTTCCAACCGCGCTGAAAATGCGCCGAAAAAACGCCAAAACGGAATCAAGCATGCTCACCTCTCTCGATTGTCATCGGACGGCCAACCCCTATCTGAGTAAGACGCCATCCTCAAATAGGTGCGCGCTGGAGCGTTGCAAAGCGCGCAGCCATCTTTTTAGGTCTGACCCGTGCTTTCAATGGCGACCACGCGAGCGCGCGCGACCGTGTAACGACGCGTAAAGGCATCCTTCACCGGCATCCGGCGCTTATCGATATCATCGAGCGTGATGGTATTATGGGCGTGTATTCTCAGAAGATCGAGAAGATGCGGTCGCGGGACATTGTCTACCTGGGATATATCCTGCATCAGCGCGTCGAGCGTCATCGTTACTGCGCCGTAGAGTTGAATGGCGCGCTCCATATCCAGCACCAGAATGTTATAAAGCGTTGCATGCGCTGAAAGGCGCTGGGTGGCTTGCTGCGAAAGAGCTTCCTGTAACAGAATATGCTCCTCGAGCCGTTCATGGCGCGCCCTCGTCAGGCGATAGTCCCGCTCTTGCTCCTCAAGCGTGAGAGAAAGCGCCTCGCGCTCGGCCTCCAGCACCACCCGCCGCTTGTCATCCGTAACGCTTCCCAGTTTCCATTGCACGGTTGCCAGGGTTGCGTTGATCTCTTTGAGCCGCTGTCGCCCGGCTTCAATCGTCGTTGCCGCTTCCCGACGCTTTTCCATAAGGTCGACCAGCGGCGTTTCACACTTTTCATGAAGGTCGGACGCAGCGCGTTTCTCCTCCGACAGAAGTGCGGCCACATCATCGCACAGAAAAAGCAATCGCTTCAGCTCCTGTGCGATGGCAAGTTTTTTCACCCGCTCGGCCCTCAGTTTCATGGCCTTGCTGCGGGAAAAGAATGTCATCAGCTTTTCATAGCGCGTACGCTCACTGGCCGCGTGGAAGCTTTCAAAGGCTTTCTCGATTTCGCCGGACAGGGAGAGTGTGAGATTGGCAAAAGTTTTCTCGGCCTCGTCATAACGCGCCAAGACCGCATCGAGAGCCTGCCGCTCGGCACCATCATCGCCCTCCTCTTTGACGGCGACATTCCCTGTTACGGAAAAGCCCTTGAGCCGCTCAAGCAGATCAGCCTCGGCCAGGCGCATCGCGCTCACTGCCGCCTTTACCTTTTCAATCTCACCTTCCAGTGGCGGCGTCTTCGCCATGGCGTTCCTCTCCCCGAATCGAGTTGGCACTAAAGCATGATCCAGAAAAAAACGCGCAAAGGTTTTGCGATAACGCCAGGCATTCAACAGAGAATCAAAGCTGAGAGCGTATCGGAAAAGATGGCGACGCGCCCTGTCGTCCTTGAACCAAGCACCGTGCTTTCCTGTAGACCGCCCGCTTTCATTTATCCACGAACGGCCCGATTCTCAACGCGATGGATTAAAGGACAAGCGCATCACCACACCGTCGAGCGGGGGCGCAGCCTCACAGATTGAGCTTCGCCAGCTCCGCGTCCAGGCGGTCGCGCGCCTTCTTCGGCATTTTTCCCGCCTTGACCGCATCGAGATTGCTCGGCGCATCGCCAACAACCACCAGCGCCACCATACCCATGCCGAAATGCGGCGTGCATTTGAAGACGTAGGCGCCCTCTTTGTCCACCGTCACCTTTAGCGCCTCGTTCATCTTACCTTTGGCCTCGGCAACGCCATCCGGCAACAACTCCTTGATCGAGGCGGCGTCATGGCCCTTGTCGACTGGAACGAAGGTGATCACATCGCCGACATTCGCCTTGACCGCTGCGGGTTCGAAGACCATGGCTTCGCCATCCGCTCCCTTGTTCAGCATCTTGATCTCGATCTCGGCAGCCGCAACCGGAAAGCTGAAGATGCCGGCAACGACTGCCGCGGTGAGAAGGTGAAGAACCCTGTTCTGCATAGCGCTTACTCCTGAAAGGGAACCGCTTGATGCGGTCCGTCGGCAAAAGGTCCTACGCCTGAACGAGCGCTGCCTCTTTGACCAGAGTCAAATTGCGCGTGAGATCCTGCCGCCGTGCCAGGAGCGTGCCTTCACTCGCCCTTCACCGCTTCGACCCAGTGGCGACGGCAGAAGGAAATATATTTTTCATTGCCGCCGACGTCGATCTGGGCACCTTCCTTGACGACCGCGCCGCCTTCGTCGAAGCGCGCCACCATGGTGGCCTTGCGACCGCAATGGCAGATGGTCCGGATTTCCCGAAGCTCATCCGCGATGGCGAGAAGTTCTTTCGATGCGGGAAAAAGCTTGCCCTGAAAATCCGTGCGCAGACCGTAGGTCATGACCGGAATATTGAGTCTGTCGGCAATATTCGCCAACTGCCAGACATGGTGCTCAGAAAGGAAGTTCGCCTCATCGATGAAGACGCAAGCCACCGGCTCCTCCGAGTGCAGTCGCGCAACTTCGGCAAAAATATCCGTGCTGTCTTCGAAGATCATCGCATCCGATGACAAGCCGATGCGCGATGCGACCTTGCCGACACCCGCCCTGTTGTCGAAGGCTGCGGTAAAAATGAGCGTGCGCATTCCACGCTCCTGGTAGTTGTAGGAGGCCTGCAGAAGCATGGTGGATTTTCCGGCATTCATTGCCGAATAGTTGAAATAGAGCTTCGCCATCATGGCCTCCGATGCAGGTTTGTGCTCTTTTGCCCCGCACGGAGAGCGGAAGGAAGGGTGCAAGCGCAAAAGTCACAGCTTTCGCTCCGCTCGTCGCAGCCGGTAGCCGACAATGTCGCAAACAGCGCCATTGCCCACGCAAATACGCATGAGTTGATTGTGATTGGCGGATATTGATAATGATACGGGAACAAAAAAGGGAGTAAGCAATGCTTGCACAACATCGTCGCTGTCTGGTTCTTGCCGCGGCAGTCTCCGCAATCGCAGTCTTTTCCTCGAGCGCCATGGCGGCTGAAGCCAAAAGCTGCGGAACGGTTCGCTTCTCGGATGTCGGCTGGACCGACATTACCGCAACTACAGCCACTGCATCTGCCATCCTGAAAAGCATTGGCTACGAAACCGACGTCAAGCTTCTCTCCGTTCCGGTTACCTACAATTCTCTGAAAAACAAGGACATCGACGTCTTCCTCGGCAACTGGATGCCGACGATGGAAGGCGACATCAAGCCTTATCGCGAAGACAAATCCGTCGAAACCGTGCGCGAGAACCTGACGGGCGCGAAATACACACTCGCCACAAATGCCAAGGGTGCCGAACTCGGCATCAAGGACTTCAAGGATATCACAACCCATAGCAGCGAACTCGGCGGCAAGATTTACGGCATCGAGCCCGGCAATGACGGCAACCGCCTCATTCTCGGCATGGTCGAAAAAGATACCTTTGGTCTGAAGGACTTCCAGGTAGTGGAATCCTCCGAGCAGGGCATGCTGGCGCAGGTAGCACGCGCCGATAAGGCCGGTGAGCCCATCGTATTTCTCGGTTGGGAACCCCATCCGATGAACTCCAACTTCAAGCTGACCTATCTGACAGGCGGCGACGACGTCTTCGGCCCGAACCTCGGCGGCGCGACGATCTACACGAACGTTCGCAAGGGTTATCTGGATGAATGTCCGAATGTCGGCACCTTCCTGAAGAACCTGCAATTCTCGCTTCCGATGGAAAACGAGATCATGGGCAAAATCCTGAATGACGGCATGGAAGGCGAAGCCGCAGCCACCGCATGGCTGAAGGCCAACCCGAGCGTTATCGAGCCATGGCTTGCAGGCGTGAAGACCAAGGACGGCAGCGGCGATGCGCTGGCGGCAGCCAAGAAGAATATCGGCCTGTAACGGCCGGTAAATTTCCTATCACGCCCGGCTTCCGAACGCTTGAGCGTCGGAAGCCGAATAAATGAACCCGTTCACGAAAGGCAAAATCTTACCGTGGAATGGCTCAGTGCACCCCAAAATCGTTTACCGGTCGGTCGTTATGCCAAAGAGGCAATTGACTGGCTGACCACAAATCTTTCTTTCTTTTTCGATTGGTTAGCCTTTATTTTCGGAAGCGTCATCGACGCCATCCTCTATGTCCTCCAGGCGCCCCACCCCCTTGTCATAGTGGCGATACTGACCGCGCTCTCCGCCTGGATGAGACGCTCGATTGGCATGCCGCTCTTCACAGCCCTCGGCCTGCTTCTCATCATCAATCTCGGATACTGGAAAGCAACGACCGAAACGTTGGCGCTCGTGATTGCCGCAAGCTCGGTCTGTATGCTGATCGGCATTCCGCTTGGCATCCTCGCGGCTCGGCGAAAATGGGTCTATAGCGTCATGCGCCCCGCGCTGGACCTGATGCAGACGATCCCGACCTTCGTTTATCTCATCCCTGCACTCGTGCTTTTCGGACTGGGCATGGTGCCGGGCCTCATCGCAACCGTGATCTTCGCGGTCCCTGCTCCCATCCGTCTCACACGTCTGGGCATCATTTCCACGCCGCCGGCGCTGGTGGAGGCCGCAGTGGCTTTCGGCGCAACGCCGTCACAGGTCCTGCGCAAGGTCGAACTGCCCTTCGCCATGCCGCAGATCATGGCGGGCCTGACCCAGACCATCATGTTATCGCTGTCCATGGTGGTCATCTCGGCGCTCGTCGGCGCAAACGGTCTTGGCGTGCCTGTCGTGCGCGCCCTGAACACCGTCAACATAGCGATGGGCTTCGAAGCGGGTCTTTGCATCGTCATCGTCGCGATCATTTTGGACCGGCTGTTTCGCCTGCCAGGCTCGGAGGATGAGGCATGAGTGACGCAATCATCTTCGGAAACGTCGATATCGTCTTCGGCGACAATCCCAGCGCCGCCCTCCCTATGATCGATGCAGGGCGAACCCGCAGCGACATCAACAAGGAAACCGGCCTCGTCCTTGGCGTCGCCAATGCCTCGTTGTCGGTCAAGGAGGGCGAAATCCTTGTCCTGATGGGTTTGTCGGGCTCTGGCAAATCGACCTTGCTACGCGCCGTCAACCGGCTTGCCCCTGTGGTGCGCGGCAATGTCAGCGTCAAGACCGACACCGGCTTTGTCGATCCCTACATGGCGTCGACGAAGGTACTGCGAGACCTTCGTGCGCGCACCGTATCGATGGTCTTCCAGCAGTTCGGCCTTTTGCCCTGGCGAAATGTGGCTGACAATGTCGGCTTCGGGCTGGAGCTTTCAGGCATGCCGGAAGCCGCACGCAAGAAGCGGGTGGCCGAACAGCTCGAACTCGTCAATCTGTCCGACTGGGCCAACCGCAAGGTGGGTGAACTTTCGGGCGGTATGCAGCAACGCGTTGGCCTTGCACGGGCCTTTGCGACCGGTGCGCCGATTCTTCTGATGGACGAGCCGTTTTCAGCTCTCGATCCCTTGATCCGCAGCCGTCTCCAAGATGAGCTTCTCGAGTTCCAGAGCAGGCTGAAGAAGACGATCCTCTTTGTCAGCCACGATCTCGACGAGGCATTTCGCATCGGCAACCGCATCGCCATGATGGAAGGCGGTCACATTATCCAATGTGGCACGCCGCAGGACATCGTTCGCAACCCTGCCAATCAGTATGTCGCGGATTTCGTTCAGAACATGAACCCGATTTCCATGCTGACGGCAGCAGATGTCATGCGGCCTGGCGTAACGGCAGAAACCGGCAACATGCCGGTCGTTGCGACCGCCCGTCCCTCTTTGCCGCTGGTCGATATACTGGACGCGATGGCAAAACAGCCAGGCACCATCGGCATTGTCGAACACGGCGCGGTTATTGGCACGATCGGCCCGGAGGATATCGTTCGCGGTTTGACGCGTCATCGCAATCGATGATGTCCTCGCGGCAAAACGATCAGCGGCCTTAACCGAAGAGCTGCCTTGACACGAAGAAGCAGAGCACCACAGATCAAGCGGTGCTCTGCAGGCAAACAACAGATCGCAACGCCTGAAGATGACTGAGCGCGCTGTCTAAAGACAGATCAAACAAAAATGACAATCGCCCAAGCACGCAAGAGTAGAACCCACCCGCGCGTCACACCGACGACCCGGTTCTACCTGAGATGGGTTAGCACTTGATTTTAGGCGGTCATGACACCAAGCCTAAAACACCGATGGTGGAGCCCAAAAACTGCCCAAAAACAAAAAAGATCATTTGACCGTCTGTTTGGCGATAAACATTTCTTATTTTTCATCTGAAATGCCGAAATTCAGAAAATGATGCTAAAAAATACACCGACCAAACGGAAATATATTATTCAACAAAACACTAATAAAGAATAGCCTTTACCTTAGATTTAGGTATATACAGTCCGGGTTCCGCATTGATACACTATCACCTATTGGGGGCATTCGTGCCTCAGGGGAGTGGCCAAGGGGCGGCTTCGATTCAGGAGAGCGTGAATGACGACGCAGACATTATCAGAACAAGCCAATTCGGCGGCAGGCCTTCTGTCGGCAATGGCAAACCCGAAAAGGCTGATGATACTGTGCAGCCTCGTCGAAGGCGAAGTCCCGGTGGGCGTTCTTGCAACGCAGGTTGGATTGAGCCAGTCGGCACTATCGCAGCACCTTTCGAAGCTCCGCGCACAGCGGCTGGTCAAGACGCGCCGCGATGCGCAGACGATCTACTATTCCAGCACATCAGACTCCGTCAAAAAAGTCCTGGCGACGCTGGAAGAGATTTATTGCGCGCAAAGCGATAACAAGTCTGCAGCCTGAACGCATGAGCAGCTGATAGAGTCCGCTGCTCCTGGTTTTTGCTTAATGTCGGCCAGCCAGCAACGCCGGATATTTTTCGGCAATTGCCCATCGGCTTTATGGTCTTGAATACCAATTGCTTCACGTATGTCTGCGCGCACACTGCACTCAGGTCAGAGTTGCTCGTCAGAGGAAACGGCGATCTCTCGGCAATAAAGCGTCCTATGCGCGTCTCGTTGGACGCACATAGGACGCTTTATGTTTTTTATCGAAGCATCGTGCTTTTCTGAAAAGCGGCCCCGATTTTCGAACGGGTACAGTCGATCCCTTAGGTTTCAGGCTGATAAAGCCGCTTGCTCCTTGAGTATTTGCGCGGCACGCGCATAGCCACCGGCGGCGCCGTCCACGAAATGCATGTGGTCTCGCGAGAGCGGGCTCGGGACGATGCACGTCATCAACGCAGCGCCCTGCTCATGCAGACCGTAGAAGCACACGCCGTCCCGTTCGGCGCTTCCTAGCCGCGCCTTGATCAGGGATAGGCGGTGACTATCCACATCGACTGTCATCTTCAAACCATCGTCGAACTTGCGGAAATCCGTATTGCTGGCCACCGCACTTTTGTACTGAACCGGATCGAAGCGCCCGATTGGCTTTCGCAGCCGGTAGAGAACACTAATCAACACTGTCTGAAACGCCACCCAGCACCCTTTGCGCAGTTGCGACAGCCGATCGCCGAAGCCGGACAGCGCCTTGGCTTCCATGACGAGTCCATCGCGAATGAAGCCAAGCGGAGGCCCTTCGACCGGAACCGGATGTCCACCGCGACCATCCTCGTTGGCAAGGCTTACGATGTCAGCCACCAGTCGCCGAAAGCCTGTCATGTCGCCACCTGGACGCGGCATCGCGATGATCGACACGACGGTTCCGTACCGCGCCTCGATGGGGTTCCAGCGACACGAAAGACCTGATAGGTCGGGCCGCTCGCCGGGTGTAGCGCTCTCAACCGTATAGCGTCCGCCCTTCATCTGCATGTCTGCCCAATTGTTTCCCCCACCCGAAAACATCGCATAGGAAACATCGTCGCTCGCCTGAAACCGCGCCACGCGTACGTCCAGTCCTTGCGCCCGGATTTCCGTCACCGGAACGATGGCCGCTCGCAATGCCAGCCCAAGATCGTCGCTGACCCACGCCCGCACCTTCGAGAGAGCGTCGCGGGAAGCATCGATCGCGTTGGGCGGGACGGCAATCGCCGCGCCGTCTCCTCCGAAAACAAACGGCAGGTCGTGACGTTGAAGCGCGTTGAGAACGGCAGAAATGACACCGGCGCCGGCCATGTTGACAGCCTTGTATCGACCGCTGGCGATTGCTTCAGTGGAATCGACGATATCGGCAAGCGCCAGCACCCAGCCGTCCGGCAGAGGTCGATAAAGTGCTGGCTCCGCGACGTCCTCGAAATGCCGGAAGACAGGAAGGGTGCGTAGAAATTCTTCATCGGACGACAGCATACCCGCATTATCCTCCCCGCTCGTTGCAAAAGCCAGTGGTGATCTCAGGATATTCAGGGCAAGCAGCGCAGATCGTAGCATGCTCGCGATAACATAGCTTTTACCTGAGCTTTTACGCCGGCGGGACCGTTTCGGATCAAACACGGCTTGCTAAATTGCCATCGCCTTGCCACAACGAGCGCCGGGGTACGGAATTCAAATGTGAAACGGAACTCCTTTGCCCGGAAGACGAAGGCTTGCCTCGAGCAAGCTCGCGTAGCCACAGCCGGGTCGCATCGGGCAAGACGCCCAACCCAAGGAGAAATTGAATGAAAACCAAGATTTTGACGGGCCTGGCCCTTGCCGCGTCCGTGGCCTTCGCACCGGCAGCGCGTGCCGATATCGTCATCGGTCTGGTAGCACCGCTCACGGGTCCAGTTGCCGCTTATGGCGATCAGGTGAAGAACGGCGCCCAGACGGCCGTGGATGTCATCAACAAGAATGGCGGCATTCTCGGTGAGAAGGTTGTTCTCAAGCTGGCGGACGACGCAGGCGAACCGAAGCAGGGCGTATCTGCCGCAAACCAGCTGGTTGCAGATGGCGTCAAGTTCGTCGTTGGCCCCGTCACCTCAGGCGTTGCCATTCCGGCCTCCGACGTTTTCGCTGAAAACGGCGTTGTGATGGTGACGCCGACGGCGACTGCACCGGATCTCACCAGCCGTGATCTTTGGAACATTTTCCGTACTTGCGGTCGTGACGATCAGCAGGCCGAAGTCGCCGCCAAATTTGTTCTGGCGCAGTTGAAGGACCGGCAGATCGCCATCATTCACGACAAGGGCGCCTATGGTAAAGGCCTCGCGGATGCGTTCAAGAAGACCTTGAACGAAGGCGGCGTAAAGGAAGTCATGTATGACGCCCTGACACCGGGCGAAAAGGACCTGAGCGCGCTGACGGCGCGTCTGAAGTCGGAAGGCGTGGATGTCGTTTATTTCGGCGGCTACCATCCTGAAGCCGGCCTCCTGGTCCGTCAGCTGCACGACATCGGCGCCAAGGCGACCGTGATTGCCGGTGACGGTCTGTCCAACTCCGAATTCGCCAACATCGGCGGCACGGCTGCCGACGGTACCATCTTCACCAATGCCGCCGATGCGACGAAGAGCGCCGATTCCAAGGCTGCGTCCGAAGCCCTCAAGGCCGCTAACATCCCGGCAGAAGCCTTCACGCTCAACGCTTACGCAGCCGTGGAAGTGCTCAAAGCCGGCATCGAAAAGGCCGGCTCTGCTGAAGATTCCGAAGCTGTTGCCAAGGCGCTGAAAAGCGGCGAACCGATTGCGACTGCCATCGGCAAGCTGACCTATGGCGAAACGGGCGACCTGACCTCGCAGGCCTTCTCGCTCTACAAGTGGCAGGGCGGCAAGATCGTTTCGGCACAGTGATGCGTGGCGTCTCGCTTGCCTCAGCCTCGTAGTCGCGGCTTGAAGCAAGCGGTACGACACCAGACAATCCGACCGAAACATCGACTTGATAGACCGGGCGCGTTCTTCGCGCCCGGTTTTCTTTTGCATGGGGATGCCTTTCCGGGCTTAATTGGCCAAGGCAAGAATCGAAATGAGGTACAGCGTGGGATCTGAACTTGAACGCAGGATCGACCAGGGTGCGGGGCGCGAAAAGGCAGATATCGTCCTGAAAGGCGGTCGCTTTTTCGATCTTGTCACTGGCGAAATTGTCGCCTCCGACATTGCGATCTGCGGCGATACGATTGTCGGAACCTGTGAGACCTATCATGGTGTCGAGGAAATCGACATCAGCGGCAAGATCGTCGTTCCCGGCTTCATCGATACCCATCTGCACATCGAATCATCCTTGGTCACGCCGCATGAGTTCGACCGCTGCGTTCTGCCTTATGGCGTGACGACCGCGATCTGCGATCCGCATGAAATCGCCAATGTGCTGGGCGCGCAGGGTATTCAGTTTTTCCTGGAGTCCTCACTGCAGACCATCATGGATATCCGTGTCCAGTTGTCTTCCTGCGTACCGGCCACGCATCTGGAAACGGCGGGCGCTGACCTTCCCATTGAAAAGCTTCTCCCCTTCCGCGATCACCCCAAGGTCATCGGCCTGGCAGAGTTCATGAATTTTCCGGGCGTGATCCACAAAGATCCGATCTGCATGGCGAAACTCGAGGCGTTTCAAGGGCAGCATATCGACGGGCACGCGCCGCTTCTTTCCGGGACAGGGCTTAACGGCTATCTCTCGGCAGGCATCCGCACAGAGCATGAATGCACCAGCGCAAAAGAGGCGCTGGAAAAAATTCGCAAGGGCGTTCATGTTCTGGTGCGCGAAGGGTCCGTGTCCAAGGATCTGCACGCGCTGATGTCGATCATCACAGAACGCCTGTCGCCCTATCTGGCTCTCTGCACCGATGACCGCAATCCCCTCGATATCGCCGAGCAAGGCCATCTGGATTATATGATCCGAACCGCAATCGCCAACGGCGTAGAGCCCCTTGCCATCTATCGCGCAGCCTCAATTTCGGCGGCAAGAGCCTTCGGCCTGCGAGACCGAGGTCTTGTGGCGCCGGGCTGGCGCGCGGATCTCGTGGTGATCGACACATTGCAGAACTGCAAAGCGGAAATGGTCTTTTCTGCGGGCAGACACGTTACGCCAGAGCTTTTTGCCACGCGCAAACCCGTCGCACCAGTCGGCCTCGACAGCGTCAAGGCGCGGCCCGTTCTTGCGGCACATTTCGGTGTGCCGGCAAGGCAAGGAAAAACGTCCGTTCTCGGCGTGCTGCCAGGCAAGATCATCACCGAACATCGCCGTTTCAAACTGCCGAGCGATGGCAATCAGACGACCGTCGATCTCGACAACGACATCATCAAAGTGGCCGTCATCGAACGGCACGGAAAGAACGGCAACCATGCGAACGCCTTCGTGCAGGGTTTCGGCCTGAAGAGAGGCGCCATTGCATCCACCGTCGGGCATGACAGCCACAATATCTGTGTCGTCGGCGTCAGCGAGGACGATATGGCGCTTGCGGCCAATCGCCTGGGAGAAATCCAGGGTGGCTTCGTTGTGGTGGAGAATGGAGAGATCACTGGCGAGATTGCCCTTCCGGTGGCCGGTCTCATGAGCCTGGAGCCCTATGAGACGGTGCGCGATACGCTGCACACGCTGCGCAAGGCCGCCTATGCGCTTGGCACCACGTTGGAGGAACCCTTCTTGCAGGTCGCGTTTCTACCGCTTCCGGTCATTCCACATCTCAAACTTTCGGACAAAGGGCTGGTAGACGTGGATCTCTTCCAACTCATTGATGAAGCGCCTTGACTAAAAATGGGCAAAGTCGCGGAATGACAATAAAAACCATGCATTGAGCTGGAGTTTTACTTCACGATCAATCAGATGATAACATCAATTTAATACAGCGTAACTATCGTATATACATCTATCCTTGACCGATAAGATGGGAGAGAAATATTGGTCATAAAGCGCATCGACAAAAATCAACTTGAAATTGGGATGTTCGTCGAAGCGATAGAAGGTCCGTGGCAAAACGATTCATCCGTTGGGAGACGTTTTGTTGTCAAAGACGCTACTCAACTGGCATCAATCTTGAACGGCAAAGTCAGCGGCGTTTTCATCAACACCGCACTTGGCAACAACACCGTTCGAGACAACAGCGCCCGACCGGCCTCAAAAAGCATGAAGTCTGCAACCAAAGAGGAAAAACTTCTCGTCGCGCAGCAGATTCATTCTCAGGCGGACGAGACAAGAACGCTTCTTCAGGGCGTCTTCGAGGGTAAAGACATCAGCATAGATGCCTTCACTCCGCTTGCCGACGACGTTGGCCGGACGATGGACGAAAATCCCTCGCTTTTCATGGGCATGTCTCGCCTGCGGTCGCGCGATACGGCCACCTTCGTGCATTCGCTCTCCGTCGCAGCGCTTCTCGTCCACTTTGCCCGGTCGCTCGAGATGGACGAAAAGACCGTCCAGCTCTTGTGTATTGCAGGCCTGCTGCATGATGTCGGCAAGCTCGCAATCCCGATCCATATCCTGCACAAACAGGGACCGCTCGACGCTGAAGAAAGAATTATCGTTCAAAATCACACTGAACAAGGCCATCGGATTCTGAAGAAGCAGGAGGGCATGCCTCAGATCGTTCTGGACATCTGCCTTTCTCATCATGAACGTCTGGACGGCAAGGGCTATCCGAACGGAATAAAAAGTAACAAGATCAGCAACGAGGTCCGGATGAGCACGATCTGCGACGTGTTCGACGCGCTGACCTCGGCCCGCTCCTACAAGAAAGGCTGGTCGTCGCAACAGGCCCTGACCTGGATGATGGCGCATGAAGAGCAGTTCGACAGGACACTCCTGCGCCGCTTCATCATCAGCCTCGATCCGGAGATGACCAAGGGCGTGATCTGAGAAAGCATGTCGCGTGAAGGCGTAACGGCCAAGTAAAAGCTCGACCGATCACACCTTCTCCACGCGACCGCAAAAGGCATCCAGCGGCTCCAGCTTCACGCCGTCATTGTGGAATGTCGGCTCAAACCCCGGCAGTCCCAGATGCTCGATCAGGCGAAGCTCCGGCGGCAGACGGAAGTCGACGGGCCGGCGTGTCAAATTGAAGACAAAGAGCAGTCTCTCGCCGTTCTTGTGACGGGTAAAGACCAGCACATCCTGATTGGTTTCCAGGAACTCCATAGCACCGTCACGAAGACAAGAATGGCTGCGCCGGAAGGCTAGCATCGCCTTATAGTGATTGAGAACCGAATCCGGCTTGCGCTCCTGCCCGTCGGCGGCCAGCATCGCGTGGGCGTAGGGAACCGGCAGCCAAGGCTTTTCGGCGGTGGTGAAGCCGGCATGCGGTTTGCCTGTTTCCCACACCATCGGCGTGCGGCACCCGTCGCGACCCTTGAAGGCAGGCCAGAAGCGGATACCATAGGGATCGCGCAGATCCTCGAAGGCAAGGTCGGCCTCCGTCAGCGCCAGTTCCTCTCCCTGATACAGGCAGATGGAGCCGCGCAGCGATGCCAGCACGCAAATCGCAAGTTTCGCGACACGGGTCTGCTCCTCCACATTTTCCGCAAAGCGCGTCAGATGGCGTATCACGTCATGATTGGAGAAGGCCCAGCACACCCAGCCGTCGGTCACGGCTTTCTGGAAACCATCGACTGCGCCGCGAATATGGCTGGCTGTGAAGTCCGGCCCAAGCAGATCGAAGGTGTAGCACATGTTGAGCTTGTCATTGTCCGCCGTGTAAGCAGCAACCGTTTTCAGCGAACGTGCGCCATCGCCCACCTCGCCCACGGTCATTCGCCCCTCATACTCATCCAGAAGAGTACGAAAGCGTTTGAGAAAGGCGAGATTCTCGATCTGTGTCTTGTCGTAGAGATGGCTCTGCATACCGTAGGGATTGACGTCCGGCGCATCGAGACCGGCATCGTCACTATCGGGTTCGTGCGGCGGGTTGTTACGCAGCAGCTTGTCGTGGAAGTAGTAGTTGACCGTGTCGAGGCGGAAACCGTCCACACCCCTCTCCAGCCAGAACCGGACGGTTTCCAGCAGTGCATCCTGCACCTCCGGATTATGAAAATTAAGGTCCGGCTGCGAGCCGAGGAAGTTGTGCATGTAATATTGCTTGCGCACTCCATCCCATTCCCAGGCGGGCCCGCCGAAAACGGAGAGCCAGTTGGTGGGCGCCGTGCCATCCGGCTTCGGGTTTGCCCAGACATACCAGTCCGCTTTCGCATTGGTGCGGCTGGTCCGGCTTTCCTTGAACCACGGATGTTGATCGGACGTATGCGAAATCACCTGATCGATGATGACCTTCAGTCCCAGCCGATGCGCCTCGGCGATCAGCGTGTCGAAGTCCGCAAGTGTGCCGAACATCGGGTCCACGTCGCAATAATCCGAAACGTCATAACCCATATCCGCCATGGGCGAGGTAAAGAACGGCGAGAGCCAGATACCATCCACGCCGAGCGCATGGATATAGGGCAGATGTTTGGTGATGCCGGCAAGATCGCCGAAACCGTCCCCCGTCGTGTCCTGAAACGAGCGTGGATAGACCTGGTATATGACCGCTCCCCTCCACCAGTCTGCATCGTGAACTTTGTGTCCGGTGGTAGACGTGGCTTGCGGCATGAACGATCTCCGAAGTGAAGGTGCCCAACCATATAAAGCCCAGACTGATCCGTAAACGGCGAATGCCGATTGAATGTGAGATCGCGCCTTCAAACGGCATCCATCGCCCTTGCAAGCGGGGCTGTGGCGTCGTAATGGCGAAGCGTCACGACACGAGGAGAGTGCAGTGGGTGGACGGTTTCTTTCGATCGGCGAATGCATGGTGGAGCTTTCGCAGGCTGGCGACGGTCTTCTGCGCAAGGGCTTTGCCGGGGACACGCTGAACACCGCCTGGTATGCACGCGCCTGCCTGCCGCAGGACTGGTCGGTGGATTATTTCACCGCGCTCGGTGACGATCCGCTCTCTCAGGAAATGCTGTCCTTCATCGAAGGTGCTGGCATCGGCACGAAACACATCTCCCGAATCCAGGGCGGCACGCCCGGCCTCTACCTCATCAATCTGAAAGACGGCGAGCGCACCTTCAGCTATTGGCGCAGCACCTCTGCCGCCCGCCAGCTTGCCACCGATGCCGACCATCTGCGCAGCACCATGGAGGCTGCCGATATCGTCTATTTCTCCGGCATCACGCTCGCCATTCTTGCCACCCCGCTAGCGGTCGACAGCTTCCTGTCTGAACTGCGTCGTGCGAAAGCCGCTGGAAAACAGGTGGTCTTCGACCCCAATATTCGCCCCCGCCTTTGGGCCAATCGCGAGATCATGCTGGAAACCATCACAAACGGCGCGCGCGCGGCTACGCTCGTCATGCCAAGCTTCGACGACGAGGCGAGCAACTTCGGCGATGTCGATGTGGAAGCCACCATTGCCCGCTACCGCGCACTCGGCGTCGCCAATATCGTGGTGAAAGATGGCGCAAAGGGCGCGACACTCGATTTCGGCGGTGAGCGCAGCCATGCGCCAGCCGTTCAGGCGGTCAAGGTCGTGGATACAACGAGCGCCGGAGACAGCTTCAACGGCGCCTTCCTTTCACGTTTCGTCACCGGCAGCACACCGGAAGAAGCCGCAACCTTTTCGGCCAAGGCAGCGGCAACCGTCATCGGTCACCACGGCGCTCTGATCAGCCCCGAGCTCCTGCCCAAGGCATAGAAGACGAGGACAGTCTGTTCGAGACCTGTCGTTGTGCTGCCGAAAATGTCGATTTCGGGAACCGGAGCGCCGCCTGCCGAGCGTCGATCAGCACCGCAAGCATGGGAAATTGCCATTTCCAGGCAGCCAACGGGGATTGTTGGATAGGCTGTGACATGATGCTGTAACACGTCCGTCGCATACACGCGAAGGCCGGTAAATCACCGGGAGTCGCAAGTGCGCGAGGGTCGGCACAGCATGACCAGAATTACCATCGTCACGGATGCCTGGCATCCACAGGTCAACGGCGTCGTCCGCTCCATCGAGAACACCAATGCCGAGCTGGAGCGCATGGGTGTGGACGTCTGCATGGTCACGCCACAAAGCTTTCACTCGATACCCTGCCCCACTTATCCGGAAATTCGTCTCTCAGTCGCAAGCTATCGTCGCGTTTCGGCAGAGATCGAGAAGGGGCAGCCGTCCTACGTCCATATTGCCACGGAAGGTCCACTCGGCTTCATGGCGCGCCGCTGGTGCATCAAGCACGGTATGCGCTTTTCAACGAGCTACCACACGCGCTTCCCGGAATATGTGGCGGCCCGCTTCCCCGTGCCGGAAAGCTGGCTCTACGCTTTCGTACGCTGGTTCCACAATGGCGGCAGCGCCTGCATGGTGGCAACGCCAAGCCTTGAGACGGAACTCCAATCCAGGGGCGTCAAGAACCTCAAGCGCTGGAGCCGCGGCATCGACGCCAAGCTCTTCCGTCCCAGACCGAAGGACGAACGCCCCTTCGGCCTGCCCCGCCCGATTTTCATGACGATCGGCCGCGTTTCGGTGGAAAAGAACCTCCCCGAATTTCTCGATCTTGATCTGCCGGGCTCCAAGGTCGTGGTGGGCGACGGACCCGCGCGCACCGAGCTCCAACAGAAACACCCGGACGTCCTGTTTACCGGCGTGAAGACCGGTGAAGACTTGGCAAGGGCCTATGCTCAGGCCGATGTCTTTGTCTTCCCCTCCAAAACCGATACCTTCGGCAACACCATTCTGGAAGCGCTATCGAGCGGCGTTCCCGTTGCAGCCTTTCCGGTAACCGGTCCGGTTGATATTCTCGGCGGTCATCCGAAAGCCGGTGCGCTGTCTGAGGATCTGCGCAAGGCCTGCCTTGCCGCGCTGGATTGCTCACCGGAAGCAGCTCTTGCGGTTTCCCGCAACTACTCCTGGGAAAAGGCGTCGCGCCAGTTCCTTGACAATGTGACCTCTGCGGCAACCAGCGGCCTCCCGGGCTTCTGCGCCGCCCATGCGCTGTGAGCGGATTACGAGTGAGCGGCCTGCATTTTCAGTAGACGCACGCGCCCATTACTGTCAGAAGGCGTCAGGACGCGACTGCCGTTATCTTTAGAACGGGGTCGGGCTGCTGATTGACGTCAGGCGGCTGCCGCGAGGTTACGCAGGCCGTCCTATTTACTCACCACGAACCGATCAGCATATTGCCGACAAGCGGAATAGTGCGGCTTTTGCCGTTGCTGTCGCTGACCGAGATGTCACTCTGCATCTGCTTCGGCGATTTGCGAAACCAGCCGGCGGCGATCGAGGCGAGATCGCCGATCATGCCATGCTTGCGCCAGTCGGCAAAGCGCTTGGCCATCGCATCTGCTTCATGCTTGAAGAAGAAGTCGCCCGACTGCGAAAGGTCGTTGATGGAAGAAGCCATGGATGACAAGGGCTTCTGAAACATCTTAGCCGGAACCGAGAGACCCTGCGCGGCCTGCGGAAACGCCGGTGCCATGAAATCGATGACCCAGTCCTCCGCCTCCACCCAGCAATGGAAGTTTTCGCCAGCACCCGTCACATGCCCGTCATCGCGATGATCGGCAAAGAGCAGCATCGTGCCGCCGAGGTTATAGGCCGCCAGCCCACCCTTCGGCTTCGCCTTCACCTTGTAATGATGCTCCAGAATGAACGCGCCGAACGTGCTGAAATACATAGACGCCGTCGCCGGATCGGCGTTCTCGTTGAGAAGCAGGCTGTTGATGACACGATAGATGCGATGATAGTCGCTCTGCTTGATCAGCATGATGTTTGACCTGTCATTTCAAGTTCGTAAGACGCATGCGGGCGGTAGGTCGCGATGTTGGCATGGACAAAAGACGCTCTCTCCCGCGCCGCCAATTCCTCTGCCGTCATCCTCGGCCTTGAGCCGAGGATCCACAAAGTCACCGTCAAGCGCTTCCAAACATGGATCCTCGCCTCAGGGCGAGGATGACGCAGAGCGTGGAGTGACGGACTTACGGACTTACGCGTGCCTCAACTTCACACCGACTACCGCTTCTTCGCCTTGTGCTCGAACGGATTGTCGGAGCCGCGATAATGCACCCGGATCGGTACGCCCGGCATATCGAAATCCTTGCGCAGACCATTGACGAGGTAGCGCGTGTAGGATTCCGGAATAGCCTCAGGCCGGGTGCAGGAAATCATGAAGGCCGGTGGGCGAGCCTTGACCTGCGTCATGTATTTCAGGCGCAGACGACGGCCCGATACAGCCGGTGGCGGATGCTGGGTGACCTGCATATCCAGCCAACGGTTAAGCTTGGCGGTGGAGATGCGGCGGTTCCAGACCTTGTCGGTGTCGATGATGTTCTGCATCAGCCGGTCGAGGCCGTAGCCCGTCTGGCCGGAAATCGGCACCGCGCGAATGCCGCGCGCCTGTGGCAGAAGGCGCTCGGTCTTTTCGCGCAGATCGGCAAGAAATGCCTGCGCGTCTCCCACCAGATCCCACTTGTTAAAGGCCAGAACCGCAGCGCGGCCTTCGCGAATGACCAGATCGACGAGCTGCAGATCCTGCTTTTCGAAAGGAATGGTCGAATCGAAGACGATGACGACGGTTTCGGCAAAGCGGATGGAGCGCAGCGAATCCGCCACCGAAAGCTTCTCGAGCTTCTCCGTCACCTTCGCCTTGCGACGCATACCGGCCGTGTCGAACATCTTGATGGTGCGGCCGCGCCAGTCCCATTCGACCGAAATACTGTCACGCGTGATACCGGCTTCCGGGCCGGTCAGAAGACGGTCTTCACCGAGGAAGCGGTTGATCAGCGTCGACTTGCCAGCATTCGGACGGCCAATAATCGCCACACGCAGTGGCTTGGTATCGTCATAGGCGGGCTCGTAATCTTCGTCTTCTTCCTCGTCGCCGGAAAGCACGACATCGGTTTCGGCCTCTTCGAAAGCGTCGTCCGGCGGAAAAGCAACATCTTCCCCAATAGCGGCAACGATGGCATCGCGCAGATCGATCATACCCTGACCATGCTCGGCGGAAATCGGGCATGGCTCGCCAAGACCGAGCGTATAGGCGTCATAGAAACCGCCGTCCGAGCCACGCGCTTCGGACTTGTTGGCAACGAGCACGACGGGCTTTCCGCGACGGCGCAACATTTCACCCAGCGTTTCGTCGGCAGGAGTAAGGCCATATTTGGCGTCCACGACGAAGAGCGTCAGATCGGCTTCCTCGATCGCCTCTTCCGTTTGCGCCCACATGCGGCCCTGCAGCGTCTCCGGTGCGGACTGCTCGAGACCTGCGGTATCGATGATGGTGAAACGCAGGTCTATGAGCTTTGCGTCGCCCGGACGACGGTCGCGGGTAACACCCGGCGTGTCGTCCACGAGCGCCAGCTTCTTTCCGACCAGACGGTTGAAAAGCGTGGATTTGCCGACATTCGGACGTCCGACGATGGCGACGGTGAAAGTCATGATAGTGCCCTAACTTCTATAGCGTCGGACCGGAAACCCAACGGGCTCCGGTCCGACGCCTTCAACAGAAAACCTTTGCAGCACGTCATGCCCCACCCATGGGCCAAGCAACGTGCCGCAGGAAATGAGAATTTACGCTGCCTTGCCGGATGCGGCAATATTATCGAGCATGATCTGCGCGCGTTGCGCGACATTGCGTGGTGCCTGAGCATCGCCGGTAATGAGTTCGAACCACTGCTTTGCCTGGGCAAAGTTACCGGCCTTGTAAGCAGCAAGACCAAGCGCTTCGCGTGCCGAATTGCGCAGCGGCTGAGCATCATCCGAGAGGGCTTCTGCTTGCGCTGAAACCTGCTCGTAGGTGCCATTATCAACGAGGAGCCACGCCGCGCGCACCTTGGCGATGTCACGGAAAATCTGGGGCGCGCTGGTATCGTTGCCAATTGCGGTAAACGCAGCGACAGCTCCGGCGGTGTCGCCCTTCTGTGCCAAAAGCGTGGCCGCACGGAACTTGGCCAGAACCGGATACGAACCGTGGCCCGCCGTTTCCAGATCGGACAGGGCCTTCAGCGCTTCGTCGTTCTTTCCTTCGGAAGCAAGCTTCAAGGCGTTGGCGAACTGGTCACCGGAAGCCGAGGCACGGCTGTTGCTCCAATATTCGTAGATGCCGGCGCCAGCGGAAGCCAGAACGATCAAAATGGCGGCGCCAATCACGACCGCACCATAACGTCCCCAGAAATTGCTCAACCGCTCGGAGCGGATCTGCTCGTTCACTTCGCGGATGAAGCTGTCATTCTCGTGCGCCATCGAATTCTCCGTTACCCGCACCGAGAGGCGAACGCCGATCGGTCTGCGGACATGCCAAGGCAATCTTGTTGCGGCAAGCCGCAAAAAGGCCAACCACATTTATTGGTGGGCCTTCTAGCCTATTTTCCTTGAGATGTAAGGGGGAAACGTCAGTTTCCTACATCGCAATCGGCTGGACGCCAATCAACCATTCGTGCAGCTTCCAGATGAAAGCGGCCCACAGCACGACGCCGAGAAGCACCGCGATCAAATCGTAACGCGCCGCAACGAACGGACGAACGAGATTTTCGCCCGCACGCGCACGTCGCTTCAGGAATATCCGCATCACCACGCCCCAAGCGAGGAACGAGGCAAACAGAATGACAGACGATGTTTCGCCATTGGCGAGAAGATGCGCAAAAGCCCAGATCTTCACCGACAGCACCAGTGGATGCTTCGTCTTCGCCACGATGTGCCCGGCTGGCAAGGCACTCGCCACAAGACAGATCATCGCAATGAGCATCAGCGTCACGGCAATATGCGCCATCCAGACTGGCGGGTAATATAGCATCCCCGTAACCTGTCGCGCTTCATTGAAGGCGTAGGCAATGAAAACGATGGTGAGAACGCTGACGACCGAATAGACGCCCTTGAAGGGCTTTTCGCCCAGCCCGTCGATCAGACGCGCACGAAACGCTGGAGCAACCAGCCTGAGAGAATGGGTGGCGAAGAACAGGATGAGGGAAACGACGAGCAGAAGCATGTGGGCGTCCTTGCGCGGAAGGGAAGATAATCTTTTGACAATGAGTTATGGCTAAATCCCCCGAAAAGCCAGTCAAATCAAAGCTTCGCCTTATTCCAAGCTCAAAAGGCCGCTTTTGAAAATTCTGCGTGGTTCCTGATGTTGCGTTCGCTTGCCCTCCTGCCCCTCCTCCTTGCCTCTGCGTCGATAGCGCAGGCGGAAGATGTGCAAGCGTCACCCAGGCCAAAGCAGTTGGTGCTGGTATCCTTTGATGGCGCAGGCGACAACGCGCTCTGGCAAAGAAGCCGCGCGACCGCCAAGGAAGTCGGCGCGCATTTCACCTATTTTCTTGCCTGCACGCTGGTGATGGACCGCAAGACCAGCGCCAAGAGCTATCAGGGCCCCGGCCAGAAACTCGGCCGCTCCAATGTCGGCTTCGGCCAGTCGGTGGAAGAGGTGGCAACGCGCCTGCGACACATCTGGGACGCTCACCAGGAAGGCCACGAAATCGCCAACCACACCTGCGGCCATTTCGATGGCGGCAACTGGACGGCGGATCAATGGGACGCAGAATTTACCACCTTCACCAGCACGCTTGGAAACGCCTGGGCGGCAATCGGCAAGAAGGATGAGGAGCCGCAGGGCTGGCACGATTTCGTGCGGGGCATCAATGGCTTTCGCGCACCCTATCTATCGCAGAGCGATGCCCTCACCGCAGCCCAGAAGAAGCACGGCTTCGTCTTCGACGCCACCAGCATCACCAAAGGACCGGCATGGCCCATCCGCAAGGACGGCATCGAACATTTCGGCCTGCCGCTGATCCCTGAAGGACCGGGCGACCGGCCGATCATCGCCATGGATTACAATCTCTTCGTCCGCCACTCCATGGCGATCGAAACGCCCGCCAAGTCAGCCGAGTTCGAAGAGCGCGCCTACAAGGCTTTCCGCGCCGCCTTCGACAAGCAATACGAGGGCGAACGCATTCCGCTCCAGCTCGGCTTCCATTTCGTCAAGATGAACGGCGGTGCCTATTGGAACGCCTATGAGCGCCTGCTGCGGGAAGTCTGCAAAAAGGATGATGTCGCCTGCGTCAGCTATGAAGAGGCGATGCCGATGATCGACGCGCGGCGTAAGGAAAAGTCGCAAGGGTGAGAGAGCATTAGCGGTAGGTTTCGCGCCTGTCCGCTGCATGGCGCAGAAGAACAGACGACCATTTCCGCGCGATGGTCGTGCGTTACCCGACCATTCGTAACCGTTGAAACAAAAATCCTCGGGTCGAGCCCGAGGATCAAGAAAAGACAGCATTAAGGGCTTCAACCCACGTTATGTGGGCTTATTTGCAGCCAACTCGCCCTCTTCAGCTTCACGCTTCAAATAGCGCTGGTCGATTTCCGGCAAAGGCTTGTCATCAATGGCCGCTTCAAATGCCTTCAAGCGTTTATGGATCGAGAGCAGCTCGATGATCGTGGTCCAGGAGTTCACCAGATACTGGAACGAATTGCTGACCTGACCGAAAGCGGTCGCGATCTGTTGATAGATACCGTAGGTGATCTTGCCGGCAACGATGGTCGGGACCAGCATCAGCAGCAGGAACACGGCATCTGCCTGAATGTAGAAATACCGCGCGACATTAAAGTACAGATAGTGCCAATACATACGGAAATAGTTCTTCCGCACATTTGAGAAGAGCTGCTTGACCGTGATCGGGTCGGCCCTGTCAGCATGGTCTTCACCGTAGACAAGCTCTTTACGATAAGCGGCTTCGACACGTTGGTTGCGGAAGTTAAGCCCCGGCAGTTTGATACCGACCGTTGCCAGCAACACGGTGCCGAAGGCAGACCAGAGGATGGCAAGCCAGAACAGCGCGTGCGGCACCTCGCCGATGATCGGCAACTCGCTCACATAGCTCGAAAGCCCAAACAGAATTGGTAGAAACACGACCAGTGTCATGACGGAATTGATCAGCGTGATGCCAAGGCCTTCCAGGGTAGCCGAGAAGCGCATTGTGTCTTCTTGCACACGCTGGGATGCACCTTCGATATGACGCAGCTTCTCCCACTTCGACATGTAAAAATCATTCATCGCCGTGCGCCAGCGGAAGATATAATGGCTGGTGAAGAAGTCGGTCAGGATCGACACCGCCATGCTGAAAAAGACAAGCTTCGCGAAGACGATCTGCAGGCTGTAGAAATCCCAGGTGGTGATACCGGGTTGCTTGCTGAGCGCATTCTGCAAAAGGTCACCAAAGGGGCGGCGGAAGTTGTTGATGACGACTGTGACCTGGACACCGAAATAGGTGACGGCAATGATCAGAAGCGAGCCCCAGACAGACCAATATTTCCACGGATGCTCCCGTGCAACGATGGTCCAGAACAGACCGAAAGCTGCAAGGCAAAGCGCCAGATATGAATAGAAAAAGAGATTTGCTGGAACGAGGAAATAGGTGAGATCGTAGGGTTCCTGCTCAGGCATCACGTAGCCAAGAGAACGCCCCCACGGATCGACAACAAAATACCAGCCTAAGATCGCAACCAGCGCCCAAACAATGGCAGAGGTAAAAAACAGCTTGGGTTTGGGAAAGAAGGAATGAAACACGTTCGAACTCTCGCGAGCTTGAGATCAGCCATTATTGGCGAAGCAGATTTGGGGAGAAATTAGGCCAGAGATTTGCACGACGCAATGCAGCAAACGCTAAGTTACGAAGATGTAAGGCAAAACGGGCAAGTTTGGCTTGATCATTACGACAGCACTACAGCGCAGCCGTGCAACAGAATTCCTTTTACTCGGCAAGCGTCAGGATCAGCGGTCCGTTTTTGGTGGCCACCACCGTATGTTCGAACTGCACGGTCGGTGCGCTCGGGTCGCTGAACAGCGTCCACGGATCGTCATCGCCATCCTCGGCCCAATAGGCGCCCATGGAGAGGAACGGCTCGACGGTAAACACCAGGCCTTCCGTCATGATCCGGGTTTCATCCTTGTCCGGCCAGGTGGCAAGTTCCTTCGGCTCCTCATGGAGCGAGCGACCAATGCCGTGGCTGGCGAGATTGGTGATCAGCGTATAGCGGTTCTTCTTGGCGAAAGCCCCGATGGAGTTGCCGATGTCAGCAAGCGGGCGGCCAGCTTTGACCTGTTGCAAGCCGGTCCACATGGCGCGCTTGCCATCGCGGCAAAGACGCTCGATCTCCTTCTTGACCGGCGGCACCGCAAAGGACGAGCCGGTATCGCCAAAGAAGCCATCTTTGACGGCGGAGACATCGATGTTGACGAGATCGCCCGCCTTGATGATACGCGAACCGGGAATGCCGTGAGCCACTTCCTCATTGACGCTGATGCAGGTGGCGCCCGGAAACTGGTAGCAGAATTCCGGTGCCGACTGCGCGCCATTGCTTTCCAGGATATTGCGACCGATGGCGTCGAGTTCGGCGGTGGTGATCCCCGGCTCAAGCGCGTCGGCCATGGTCTGCATCGCAAGCGCGCAAATCCGGCCAACATCCTTCAGCTTGTCGAGCTCTTCTTCCGTCGAGATAACCATTCTGCGTCCATATCCTGCGCAATGTCTTCGGCAAAGGGCGCCAAAAAGCGCCCGCTTATGGCGAGGCTTTCACCCTATCGGCAGTGCCAGTCAATTCTTTTCTGACGATTGGAGCGACTTTCGTGCCGTAGAGTTCGATCCCGCGCATGATCTGATCATGCGGCATCAGGCCAATTGCCATCTGCAACAGGAAGCGATCATTCTTGAAGACGCCATGCGCCTTGATGATCTTTTCCGCCACCAGTTCCGGTTCACCGAGAAAAAGATTGCCCTCGGCACTTCGCGCCATATCGTAATGCGCCCGGTTCGTCGGGCCCCAGCCGCGCTCGCGGCCGATGCGGTTCATCACCTCCGCCTGCGGGCCATAAAACTGGTCTGCTGCCTTGTCGGTGGTATCGGCAATGAAGCCGTGGACATTGATGCTGGTCTTCTGCTTCTCAACCGGCTGGCCTGCCCGGCGCGCCGCTTCCCGGTAAAGATCGAATAGAGGCGCAAAGCGACGGTACTCGCCGCCGATGATGGCAAGCGCTACCGGCAGACCCATGGCCCCGGCACGCGCCACCGATTGCGGTGTGCCGCCAACCGCGATCCACACGGGTAGAGCCTCTTGCAACGGACGGGGATAGACACCGCGCCCGTTGATCGGCGCACGCTTTTCGCCCGACCAGGTGACGATTTCGCGATCTCTCACTGCCAGAAGCAGGTCGAGCTTTTCGGCAAAGAGATCGTCATAGTCCTCGAGATTGTAGCCGAAGAGCGGATAGGACTCGATGAAGGAGCCGCGCCCCGCCATGATCTCGGCACGCCCATTCGACAACAGATCGACGGTGGCGAACTGCTGGAAGACGCGGATCGGATCATCGGAGCTCAGAACCGAAACGGCACTGGAAAGGCGGATGGTCTTCGTCTTGACCGCCGCAGCCGCGAGCACGGTCGAAGGCGAAGAGACGACATAGTCGGGACGATGATGTTCCCCCAGCCCGAAAACATCGAGCCCCACCTGATCGGCAAGCTCGATCTCTTCCAAAAGGTTCTTCAGGCGACGCACACCTTCCGGGCCACGACCATCAGCCGGGTTCGGATTGACATCGGCAAATGTGTAAAGGCCAAGTTCCATGGGTGCGCTCCTCGCTTTGTCCGGAGCGCTCGCTTGCAAAAACTGGCTACGCTCATGCCCTCAGATAGACATCGAAGGTTCCCGGCGCAAATTCAAAATCTGAACCGGAAACTTCGATTTTCTCGATGGATGGAGCAGCGCTCAAACGTTGCTGAGCGTGCGGCGCACCGCGTTCTTCCAGCCTTTCAGCTTGCGTGCACGAACCTCGTTATCCATCTTCGGTTCGAAGCGGCGGTCGCGCGCCCAGGTTTCGGCAAAGGCCTTCATGTCCGGCCACACCCCTGCTCGGCTGCCCGCAAGCCAGGCAGCACCGAGTGCCGTCGTCTCAAGGATCACGGGACGGTCCACCGGCGCATCGATCAAGTCGGACAGGCGCTGCATGGTCCAATCGGAAGCCACCATGCCGCCATCGACGCGAAGGACGATATCGCAATCGTCGTTCTTCCAGTCTTTGTGCATGGCATCCAGAAGATCACCCGTCTGATAGCAGACGGCTTCCAGTGCCGCGCGCGCGAACTCCGCAGGACCGGTACCGCGTGTCAGGCCAAACATCGCGCCACGCGCTTCCGCATCCCACCAGGGCGCGCCAAGACCGACGAAGGCCGGCACGAGATACACCTCCTGCGCATCATCCGCCTTGTCTGCCAGCGTTCCGGTTTCCGAAGCAGAGCCGATGACTTTGAGCCCGTCGCGCAGCCATTGGACCGCAGCACCGGCAACGAAGATCGAACCTTCCAGCGCGTAATAGGACTTGCCGTCCAGACGATAGGCGATCGTCGTCAAGAGGCGGTTCTTGGACCGGACGATGTCCTCGCCGGTGTTCAACAGCGCAAAGCAGCCTGTGCCGTAGGTGGATTTCAGCATGCCCGGCGAAAAGCAGGCCTGCCCGATAACAGCGGCGTGCTGATCTCCGGCGACACCGAGGATCGGGATTTCCGCGCCGAACAGCTCGCCATCCGCCACGCCGAAGTCTGCGGCGCAATCCAGAACCTCCGGCAGCACGGATTTGGGCACATCAAGAATGTCGAGGAGTTCCTTGTCCCAGACATTCTTCTCGATGTTGAACATCAGCGTGCGCGAAGCATTGGTGGCATCGGTCACGAAGGACTTGCCGCCCGTCAGTCGCCAGATGAGGAATGTATCGACCGTTCCGAAGCAAAGCTCGCCCTTCTCCGCCCGCTTGCGCGCACCCTTCACATTGGAGAGCAGCCAGGAAAGCTTGGTGCCGGAAAAATATGGGTCGAGCAGCAGACCGGTGCGCTTGGCAAAGATCTTTTCGTGGCCGGCCTTTTTCAGCTTGTCGCAAAGCTTTGCCGTGCGCCGGTCCTGCCAGACGATGGCATTGTGCAACGGTTTGCCGGTTTCGCGGTCCCAGATCAGCGTCGTCTCACGCTGATTGGTGATGCCGATGGCTGCAATGTCGGATGCCTGCAGATTGGCTTTCTTGAGAGCTTCCTTGATCGACCAGACGACCGTTTCCCAGATTTCCTCGGGATCGTGCTCCACCCACCCGGAATTCGGGAAGATCTGGCGAAACTCCTTCTGGCCTGATCCGACAACCTTCATGGACTCATCGAAGATGATCGCGCGCGTCGACGTGGTGCCCTGGTCAATGGCGATAACGTATCCGCCCATTCATTCCTCCCTGAAATCAATCGCGCGCACCACAATATGCTCAACAGACAAAGTCAAGCCACAAGCGGCGTCCGTTTCGAATCCAATTGCCAGTTCCCCCGGTTTGAGCATAACGTTGTCTAAAGTCTTGCATCGACGTCAAAAAAGGGGAACGCATGCTAAGGACAGTGATCGTTACCGGCTCGACCAGCGGAATTGGCTTAGGCATCGCGCAAGCCTTCGCCAATAATGGCTGCAACGTCATGCTGAACGGCTTCGGCGATTCCGACGATATCGAAAGCAACAGGCTTTTGATGGAGGCAGAAAGCGGCACCCGCGTGCTCTATCACCCCGCTGATATGACGAAACCGGAAGAGATTTTCGACCTCGTCAAGACCACGCATGAGAAGCTTGGTTCGGTGGATGTGCTGGTCAACAATGCCGGTGTCCAGCATGTAGCACCGGTGGAGGAATTCCCGCTGGAACAATGGGACCGTATCATCGCCATCAACCTGACGAGCGCCTTCCACACCATGCGCGCCGTCATCCCGCTGATGAAGACAGCAGGCAGAGGCCGCATCATCAACATCGCCTCCGCCCATGGGCTTGTGGCCTCGCCATACAAATCTGCCTATGTTGCGGCAAAACATGGTATCATGGGGCTTACGAAATCCGCTGCACTGGAGTTGGCGGAAACCGGCATCACCGTCAACGCCATTTGCCCCGGCTATGTGCTGACCTCGCTGGTGGAAAAACAGATACCGGATACTGCAAAGGCGCGTGGCATCAGCGAGGAAGCCGTGAAGAACGATGTTCTCTTACGCCTGCAGGCAACTAAGGAATTCGTCAATGTCGAGGATGTGGCCGCCACCGCGCTCTTCCTGGCAAGTGACGCGGCCAAGCAGATAACCGGCACGCATATTTCCATCGACGGCGGCTGGACGGCGCAATAGACCCGAATAAATCACTTCATTCGGGTGGACTCCGAAACAGATACGAAGGCAGTGCATGAAAGACGCAATCAGCTTCATCCTCAATAACGAGACGATCACTCTGTCGGACTTTGCGCCGACGGAAACCCTGCTCGATTATCTGAGGCTGCGCAAACGCCTGACGGGCACCAAGGAAGGCTGTGCGGAGGGCGATTGCGGCGCCTGCACGGTGTTGATCGGCAGGTTGCTGGAAGGCTCGCTGCGCTACGAAAGCGTCAATGCCTGCATCCGTTTCCTAGGCTCGCTGCATGGCACCCATATCGTCACGGTCGAGCATCTGGCGCGAAAGGACGGTACGCTTCACCCGGTCCAGCAGGCCATGGTGGATTATCACGGCTCACAATGCGGCTTTTGCACGCCGGGCTTCGTTATGTCGCTCTACGGTCTTTGGCTTTCCAGCGACAAGCCCTCGAGGGCTGAGATCGAGAAAGCGCTGCAAGGCAACCTCTGTCGGTGTACCGGCTATGAGCCCATCGTCAAAGCCGCCGAGAGTGTCACCGCCGCACGGCCCAGCACGCTTTTCGACCCCATCGAAAGCGAGCGCTCCACCATCATGTCGCGTCTCTGGGGCATCCAGCAGAACGACACGATCACCGTGACCAAGGATGGTCATCGCACCATCATTCCGGGCAACCTCACCGATCTTGCCAATGCCTATGCTGCGGAACCGAAGGCCACTATCGTTGCCGGTTCCACCGACGTGGGCCTTTGGGTCACCAAGCAGATGCGGGAGCTTAAGACCGTCATCTTCATCAATCACCTGAGCGAGCTGCAATCGATCTCCGTGTCGGAAGGCATGATTTCGATCGGCGCCGGCGTGACCTACGCCCAGGCCTTCAACACGCTTGCCGACCATATCCCGGCCTTCGGTCGCCTGATCGACCGCCTCGGGGGGCAACAGGTGCGCAACATGGGAACGATCGGCGGCAACATCGCCAATGGTTCGCCCATCGGCGATACGCCCCCGCCGCTGATTGCACTCGGCGCGACGCTGACGCTGCGCTCCACTTCCGGCAGCCGCACGATCCCGCTCGAAACTTTCTTCATTGAATATGGCAAGCAGGACCGTCTGCCCGGAGAATTCGTCGAGAAGATCGAGGTGCCGCTGCCTGCAACCGACACTCATTTTGCCATCTACAAGATTTCCAAGCGCCGCGATGAGGATATCTCGGCACTCTGCGCCGCCTATCATCTCGCGCTTGGCGAAGACGGCACGGTCAGCGATATCCGCATCGCCTTCGGCGGCATGGCCGGTACGCCAAAGCGCGCCACGGCTTTGGAAGAGGCGCTGAAGGGCAAGGCCTGGACGCAAAGTACCATAGATGCCGCGCGCGATACCATCGACGCGGATTTCCAGCCGCTGACCGACTGGCGCGCCACCGCGCAGTACCGCCAGCTAACGGCAAAGAACCTGCTGACCCGTTTCTTCCTGGAGACATCGGGGACACCGCAGGAAATCAAGCGCTTCACGCTTGAGGAGGTTTGATCCATGGACACCACCACATTCGAACGCGCCAAGAACGAAGTCGATGGCAAGATGCACGGATCGCTTCGCCATGATTCAGCGCATAAGCATGTCACCGGAAGTGCCGAATATATCGATGATATTCCGGAACCCGCAGGCCTCATCCATGGCGCGCTCGGCCTGTCGGACCGGGCGCATGCCGAAATCCTGTCCATCGATCTCTCCGAAGTCGAGGCAACGCCCGGCGTTGTCTGGGTCATGACAGGCAAGGACGTGCCGGGCGAAAACGATGTCTCCTCCGGCGGGCGCCATGACGAGCCACTGCTGGCCGAAACGCTGGTGCAATTCCACGGCCAGCCGATCTTCGCCGTTTTTGCCGAGACCCGCGAGATTGCTCGCCATGCGGCCCGCAAGGCAAAGATCACTTACAAGGATTTGCCGCACTTTACCGATATCGACTCATCCCTTGAAAATGGTGAGCCGCTGGTGACGCCCGGCATGGTGCTGCAACGCGGTGAGGCTGAAGTGGAGATGGATGTCGCACCGCGACGCCTGACCGGCACGATGCGCATCGGCGGTCAGGAACATTTCTACCTCGAGGGCCATATCGCCATGACCGTGCCCGGCGAGGATGACGAGGTGACGGTGTGGAGTTCCACCCAGCATCCAAGCGAAATCCAGCACATCGTCAGCCATATTCTGCAGGTACCCTCCAATGCCGTCACCGTGCAGGTTCGGCGCATGGGCGGCGGCTTCGGCGGCAAGGAGACGCAGGGCAACCAGTTTGCCGCACTCTGCGCGATTGCCGCCAAGAAGCTGAAGCGTGCTGTCAAAATCCGTCCGGACCGCGACGAGGACATGGTCGCCACCGGCAAGCGCCACGATTTCCGCGTCGATTACGAACTCGGCTTCGATGACGAAGGCCGCATTCATGCCGTTGATGCAACATACGCCGCCCGCTGCGGCTTCTCATCGGATCTCTCAGGCCCCGTCACGGATCGAGCGCTCTTTCATGCGGATTCGAGCTACTTCTATCCGCATGTAAAGCTTGCCTCCAAGCCACTGAAAACCCACACGGTTTCCAATACCGCCTTTCGCGGTTTCGGCGGCCCGCAAGGAATGCTCGGGGCCGAACGCTTCATCGAGGAAATCGCCTATGCGGTGGGCAAGGACCCGCTCGATATCCGCAAGCTGAATTTTTACGGCGAGACCGGCTCGGGCCGCACCACTACGCCCTATCATCAGGAAGTAGAAGACAACATCATTGCCCGCGTGGTGGAGGAGTTGGAGACCTCCAGCGACTACCGCGCACGCCGTGAGGCGATCGTCGCGTTCAACCGCGAAAGCCCGATCCTGCGCAAGGGCATTGCGCTGACACCGGTCAAATTCGGCATCTCCTTCACCATGACCGCCTTCAACCAGGCGGGTGCTCTGGTGCATGTCTACAATGACGGCTCCATCCACCTGAACCATGGCGGGACGGAAATGGGCCAGGGCCTCTACACCAAGGTCGCGCAGGTCATTGCCGATACGTTCCAGGTGGATATCAGCCGGGTGAAGATCACCGCCACCACCACCGGCAAGGTTCCGAACACTTCGGCGACTGCCGCTTCTTCCGGCACGGATCTCAACGGCATGGCAGCGCTCGATGCCGCCCGTCAGATTAAGGAACGGCTAATCAAGTTTGCCGCGGAAAAATGGAACGTCACGGAACAGGATATCGCCTTCCTGCCGAACCGCGTCCGCATTGGCGATGAAGAAATCGCCTTCAATGATCTTGTGCGTCAGGCCTATTTCGCCCGCGTGCAACTCTCTGCCGCAGGCTTCTACAAGACCCCCAAAATCCACTGGGACCGCGCCGCCGGACGCGGCACGCCCTTCTATTACTATGCCTATGGCGCCTCCTGCTCGGAAGTCACCATCGATACGCTGACCGGCGAATATATGATGGAGCGCACCGATATTCTCCACGATGTCGGCAAGTCGCTGAACCCGGCCATCGATATCGGCCAGATCGAAGGCGGCTTCGTTCAGGGCATGGGCTGGCTAACGACGGAGGAACTGTGGTGGGATGGCAAGGGCCGACTGCGCACCCACGCGCCCTCCACTTACAAGATCCCGCTTGCCTCCGACCGGCCGAAAATCTTCAACGTCAAGCTGGCGGAGTGGTCCGAAAACGCCGAGCCCACCATCGGTCGCTCCAAGGCCGTCGGCGAGCCGCCCTTCATGCTGGCCAATTCGGTGCTGGAAGCGCTGTCCATGGCGGTTGCCTCGGTTGCCGATTACAAGGTCTGCCCACGCCTCGATGCCCCGGCAACGCCTGAGCGGGTGCTGATGGCGGTGGAGCGGTTGAAGAAGGTGTGAGGCAAACCCGTGCCGGAACCACTGACCACCTTCCTCGCTCAAGCCCCAGCCATCCTCGTGGAGATCGAAGCCGTCAAGGGCTCTTCTCCGCGTGAGGCTGGTACCTTCATGTTGGTCTCGGCAACCCGCATCTGGGAAACAATCGGCGGCGGTCAGTTCGAATATATGGCGATCGATCATGCGCGCGCCATGCTGGAGGGCAGAACAAATGTCGATGCGCTCGACATTCCGCTAGGCCCGGAAATCGGCCAATGTTGCGGCGGTCGCACCCTGCTGCGCTTCACCCGGGTGACGGAGGCTGTCTCGGCTGCGCTGACCGAACGGATGAGAGAGGTCGAGGATCGGCAACCCGCCGTCTTCATTTTCGGTGCTGGCCATGTAGGGAAAGCGCTTGCAAACAGCCTGTCGCTTCTGCCCCTTTCCGTCTCCGTCATCGAGACGCGCCGCGAGGAGTTGATCGGGCTACCGGACAATGTATCGACGCATCTGGCAGCCATGCCCGAAGCGATGGTCAGCGACATCCCCGCAGGCGCTGCGGCAATCATCGTCACCCATGACCACGCGCTGGATTTTCTGATCGCGAAGGAAGCCCTCGGCCGAAACGATCTTGCCTATGTCGGCATGATTGGATCGAGAACCAAGCGCGCCACCTTCGCGAATTGGCTCTCCCGCGAAGGGCACGGCGGCACACTCGACAATCTCGTGCTACCCATCGGCGGCACCGTCGTCAAAGACAAACGCCCCGCCGTCATAGCGGCCTTGGTAACTGCCGAAGTGCTTCACGCAGTTCATCGCTTTGCCGTTCAATGCCCTGCCCGATCCGGCTCCGCCCCTCGATGAAGCCAAGATCGCGCTTGAGATGTTCGCTCAACGCATCGTCATCGAGCCTGTTTGCAGGCCTGTAGCCTTCGCCAAACCAGTCGGTCTTCCATAGCCACGCAAAAAAGCGCAGCCAGACGTTCAACGTCATGGCACCCATCGTCTCTTCTCCTGAGCTGTTTTGATGCTGTGAGAAAAATATGCTTGATTTTGACGCCGATAACCAATGAAACGTCAGCCTGAATAGATGAAGAGAGCTTATCCATGAAGATGTCGCGAAACTTTCCGCTGAATGCGCTGCGCGTCTTCGAAAGCGCTGCCCGGCATTTGAGCTTCACCAAGGCAGGCGACGAGCTTGGCATGACGCAGACGGCGGTGAGCTATCAGATCAAGCTTCTGGAGGATTATGTGGGCGCCACGCTCTTTGTTCGCCGTCCAAGGCAGGTCACACTCACATCGGCGGCAGAAAAGCTTGCGCGACAGACATCCGAAGCCCTGACCATGCTGGAAGCGGCCGTTGCGGATACAAGGAAGAGCGTCTCCGATGTGCTGACGATCTCCGCCACGCCGACCTTTGCTCAGCAATGGCTTGCCCGGCGGCTTGGGAGCTTCCAGGCGGCCAACCCCAAGACAGCCGTTCACCTCGCGCTTAGCAACGAGATTGTCGATCTCTTGCGCGAGAACATCGATCTGGGCATTCGCTGGGGTAAAGGCGACTGGCCGGGCCTCATCTGCCACCGCATCATGCGCCTCGATTTTGCCCCCGTCGTCAGCCCGCTGCTGGTCGAAAAGTTGGGTGGCCTGAAAGAGCCCGCCGACCTGCTGAAGCTTACCATCATCAGCCCGCAGGACCGGTGGTGGAAGCACTGGTTTCGAGAGGCCGGCGTTCACGAGACCGATCTCGACACTCGCACCGGCAGCAATTTTGGCTTCCAATATCTGGAGGCGGCGGCGGCCATGGCTGGCCACGGTGTCGCCATCGTCAATCCCACTCATTTTGCCGAGGATATGGCCGCCGGGCGCCTGATCCAGCCTTTCGATCTCGTCTGCAACGATGGGCATGATTACTGGCTGGTCTATCCGGAAAGCCGTCGCAACGTGCCGAAGATCAAAATCTTCAGGGACTGGATGCTGTCGGAATTTCCTGACGATCTATAAGATCGATAACGGGTCGGTTAAGGGCTGACGACATTCCTGCGCAAAACGCGATGTTGCCCCTTCCCTAGGCAAGCGATTTTTCGCATTGTGCGACGCAAAGACAGGGGAACAGAATGTACGAATACGCCATTGCGTGGGAATGGATGGCCTTTGCCGTTCGCTGGCTGCACGTGATCACCGCCATCGCCTGGATCGGCTCTTCCTTCTACTTCATCGCGCTCGATCTCGGGCTGGTCAAACGCCCGAACATGCCACCCGGCGCCTATGGCGAGGAGTGGCAGGTGCATGGTGGCGGCTTCTATCACATCCAGAAATATCTGGTCGCGCCCGCGCAGATGCCGGAACATCTCACCTGGTTCAAATGGGAAAGCTACGCCACCTGGCTCTCCGGCTTTGCCATGCTCTGTATCGTCTATTACGGCGGGGCAGACCTCTTCCTCATCGATCATTCGGTGCTGGAACTGACGCAGCTGCAGGCAATCGGCCTGTCGCTCGCCTCGCTTGCCGTCGGCTGGCTGTTTTACGATTTCCTCTGCAAATCGCCGCTCGGCAACAACACCTGGGGCCTGATGATCGTGCTCTATGTGGCGCTGGTCGCGATGGCCTGGGGCTATACGCAGGTCTTTACCGGTCGCGCCGCTTTCCTTCATCTTGGCGCTTTCACCGCCACCATCATGTCAGCCAATGTCTTCTTCATCATCATCCCCAACCAGAAGATTGTTGTCGCAGACCTGATCGCGGGTCGCACGCCGGACCCGAAATATGGACGCATCGCCAAGCAGCGCTCGCTCCACAACAACTATCTGACGCTGCCGGTCATCTTCTTCATGCTGTCGAACCATTACCCGTTGGCATTCGGTACGCAGTTCAACTGGGTGATTGCAGCACTCGTCTTCCTGATGGGCGTTACAATCCGCCACTGGTTCAACACCACCCATGCCCGCAAGGGTAAGCCCACCTGGACCTGGCTGGTTACGGCCCTCATCTTCATCCTCATCATGTGGTTGTCCACCGCGCCGAAGGTGCTGACCGGAGAGCAGGAGGCTGCCGCAGCCAAGCTCTCCCCCGCCCAGCAGATCTTCCTAGCGGACGCGCATTTCGCCAGCGCGCGCGATATCGTCCAGGGGCGCTGTTCCATGTGCCATGCCGCGGAACCCGTGTGGGAGGGTGTCAACTTCACCCCGAAAGCGGTGAAGCTAGAAACCGACAACCAAATTGCCGCCCATGCACGGGAAATCTATTTACAGGCGGGCCGCTCCCATGCCATGCCCCCCGGCAACATCACGGCGATCACGCCACAGGAACGCAAGGTGCTGACCGCCTGGTATGAAAGCGCCGTTTCTCAAGGAAAGACTGAATGACCATGCTGCTGCTGCGCGGACGCCTTTTGAGCTTCAAGCGCGCACCCCTCTCCATCGATGACACAGCAAGCTACCTCTATATCGAGGATGGCGGTCTGCTGGTATCGGAAGGAAAGATCGCAGCCATCGGCGAGTATGCCGATATTCGCGCTAAGGCGCCGGAAGGCGTTGAAGAGAAGGATCACCGCCCTCACCTGATCGTGCCGGGCCTTATCGACATGCATCTGCATTTCCCGCAAATGCAGGTCATCGGCTCCTATGCCGCCAATCTCTTGGAGTGGTTGAACACTTATACCTTCCCGGAAGAATGCCGCTTCGTCGAAAGCGCACATGCGCAGCGTATCGCCACCCATTTCTACGACGAGCTGATCCGCCACGGCACCACCACTGCTGTTGCCTATTGCTCGGTCCACAAGACATCTGCCGATGCCTTTTTCGCCGAAGCCTTGAAGCGCAACATGCTGATGGTGGGCGGCAAGGTGATGATGGATCGCAACGCGCCGCAAGGGCTGCTCGATACACCCGAACTCGGCTATGACGAGACGCGTCAGGTGATTGCCGACTGGCACGGTAAAGGCCGCAACCACGTGGCCATAACCCCACGCTTCGCCATCACCTCGACGCCGAAGCAGATGGAAGCGGCCCAGGCGCTTGCGCAAGAGTTTCCGGACCTCTTCATTCAGACGCATCTTTCGGAAAATCTGGACGAAATCAAATACACCTGCGAGCTTTACCCGGAAGCGATCGACTATACCGACATTTATGTGCGCTACGGCCTGATGGGCAAAAAGACGCTGCTCGGCCACGCCATCCATCTGTCCGATCGCGAAGCGGACGTGCTTTCGGAAACGGGGGCTGTCGCCGTGCATTGCCCCACCTCGAATCTGTTTATCGGCTCCGGCCTGTTTCCGATGAAGAAGCTGCAACGGCGCGAAAAGCCGGTCCGCATCGCGGTTGCGACAGACATCGGCGGCGGCTCCAGCTATTCCATGCTGCGCACGATGGACGAGGCCTACAAGATCCAGCAATTGCTCGGAGAGCGTCTCAATCCGCTGGAAAGCTGGTATCTGATGACACGTGGCAATGCAGAGGCGCTGTCCATGGTGGATCGCATCGGCACGCTGGATGCCGGAACGGACGCGGATATCACCGTCCTCAACGCTTCGTCCACGCCCGCTATGGCGTTGAAGATGGAGGTCGTGAACAGCCTGACGGAAGAACTATTCCTGATGCTGACGATGGGTGACGACAGAACAGTTGTCGAGACCTATGTTTCCGGCACAGCACAAAAAGCAGTCCTGGCTAAATAACCCATTGAATATATGAATAGCTACCGATAGGGCCTTAATTATATTTAAACTATAACTATTTTACTATGTGATGGACGATCATAGGGCGCCATGATGGCTGATTTCGATCGCCATGTGGACACTCCATCTGCCCGACCCCTACGGTGGCGCCGATCTTCGGCTCCCAAAATATTGCCTCCGTGTCGTACTGGCCTTTCTTGAACGGAATAAAAGAGATGTCATTTTTGAGAAACGCCGGCATCCGGACGAAAGTCCTTGCGGTCGTATTACCGTTATGCGTCGTGGGATTAGCTGCTACCGCTTATACGGCTTATAATTACAGTCAGGCAGACGAAGACTACACGAACTTTATCGTGCAGGACAATGCTGGCGCGCTTTCCTTGGCACGTGGAACCCGAAACCTGACAGCAATTGCCTACGCTGCCTACGAAACCCTGTTCTACGACAGCGGAACGCCCGCCATGGTTTCCGCGATGTCACTCTATAATGACGGTAAGGAAAAATTGCTGCTGCGCTTTCGAGATGCGGCTCAGCGCTTGCCAGACCAAAAAGCCTCAATCGACGCACTGACCAGCCGGGCGCAAGAGGTTATTGCGGTCACAGATGAGGCCGTAAAACTCGGCCAAGCGGATCGCAATGACGAAGCCAAGCTCTTGCTAGCGAAGGCAGACGCTTTGATTCTCCCATTGGCTCAAGACGCCTCCAAGATTCTGGACGACAAAACAAAACAAGTCGTTGCAAAGAGCGAAGAGCTCAGCAACCAGACCGCTACCACTATTTTCTGGTCGATCACTCTAGCTTGCATTTCCTTCGCGCTCGGCATCATCGCATCGCTCGTCGTTGCGACCAAAGGCATCATTACGCCGATTGCGGCCCTTCGCCAGCGGATGACATCGCTTGCCGCGGGCGAAACGCAGGCACCGGTGGACGGCCAGGATCGTCGCGACGAAGTCGGCCAGATGGCGAAGGCTGTCTCGGTCTTCCGCGAAAACGCGCTGGAAAAGCAACGGATGGAAAAGGAAGCTGCTGCCAATCTCAGCCTGACGGAGAAGGAACGTGCAGAGCGCGAAGCGCAGAAGGCAAGAGACGCCGCTGACATTCAGTTCGCCGTCGATCAACTGGCAAATGCGCTGAACAAGCTGGCAGCGGGCGATGTCGCCTACCGGATCGAGACGCCATTCGTGTCCCATCTCGATACGCTGCGCACCAATTTCAACAGTTCTATCGGCAATCTGAATGACGCGCTGCGGGCTGTGGGACAAAACGCCCGCGGCATCGATGCCGGCGCCAATGAAATCCGCGCTGCGGCCGACGATCTCTCCAAGCGTACCGAACAACAGGCGGCATCCGTCGAGGAAACCGCCGCCGCTCTGGAAGAAATCACCACGACAGTCAAAGATTCCAGCCGACGTGCCGAAGAAGTCGGCAAGCTGGTCGACAAGGCGCGTGACGGCGCCGAAAGATCTGGCGATGTGGTTCGCAAAGCTGTCACCGCCATGCAGGAAATCGAACGGTCGTCAGGAGAGATCACCAACATCATCAGCGTTATCGATGAGATCGCCTTCCAGACCAACCTTTTGGCACTGAATGCAGGCGTAGAGGCCGCCCGCGCTGGAGAGGCGGGCAAGGGCTTTGCCGTCGTCGCGCAGGAAGTGCGTGAACTGGCGCAGCGTTCGGCAAAGGCCGCCAAGGAGATCAAGGAGCTCATCAACAATTCCGGCACCCATGTACGCGCAGGCGTCGATCTCGTCGGCGACACGGGCCGCGCGCTCGAGGTCATCGTTGGCGAGGTTCAGGAGATCAACCGCCACGTCAATGCGATTGTCGAATCATCTCGCGAACAGGCCGTCGGTCTCCAGGAGATCAACACCGCGGTCAACTCGATGGATCAGGGTACGCAGCAGAATGCGGCTATGGTGGAGCAGTCCACCGCCGCCAGCCATAGCCTTGCTAAGGAGGCAGCATCGCTGAACCAATTGCTGTTGCGCTTTAATCTCGGCGAAACCGACGGAAGAAGCCGCACTACATCAGCGCATGTTACAGGCACACCGAGGGCCGCCACAAGCGCCTCCAAGCCTGCCGCCTCACCTGCACATGCCCTTGGCCGCAAGATCGCCAGCGCGTTCGGTGGCGGCGCTGCTGCAGCAGCTACAACAGCTGCTTCGGCCAGCTGGGAAGAATTTTAAGACAAAGCGCTTCCAGCAAACACATGCGAACAGGCGGCCTTGAGCCGCCTGTTCTGCTTCTTATGACCGTGGTTTTCTTGACGTCAACGTGTCGGAAGCGGAGAACCCTTGTCGTCAAAGACGGACGCTATCCCCTGTGACAGAATTGCTCATTCCGCGCAAATGTGGAGCTCCGGTGGCGACTCCGGCTTCAAATGAAGTAATCTTGCCGTTTCAACAGCAGGGTCAGATTTGAATGACACACCTCGCAGATCACTATCGCGCCTACATTGCCTGCCTGAACGACCAACGCTGGGACGGTCTCGGGTCATTCGTTGCCTCCGACGTTACACATAATGGCAGGAGTTTCGGCCTCGATGGTTACAGGCGGATGCTGATCAGCGACTTCGAGACGATTCCGGATCTCTCCTTTAAGATAGCACTCCTTGTCTGCGAGCCGCCCTACGTCTCAGCCAGGCTCGAATTCGACTGCTCGCCGAAATCCACATTCCTGGGACTTGCCATCAACGGACGGCGCATTTCCTTCGCCGAAAACGTCTTCTACGAGTTCCGCGATATGCAGATCGTGTCCGTCTGGTCCATCCTCGACAAAGCGGCGATCGAGGACCAATTAGAACGGCATGCGCCCTTTGAGGACACACAGAGTTCTAACTCCTGAATTTCAGCATTTTGATTTTCTAAAAATCGATTCCGATTTTCGGGCGGATGCTGAGGCCTTAAATCGTAAGCGTCACGCGCCAGGGACACGCGCAATGACCTTGATCTCGAAATCAAAACCAGCAAGCCAGTTCACGCCGACTGCCGTCCAGTTCGGATAGGGCGCTTGCGGAAACATTTTATCCTTTCCAGCCATCACCGCCGCGAATTGCTGTTCTGGATCGGTGTGAAATGTCGTCACGTCGATGATGTCGCCGATCGTACCTCCGGCCGCCTCCAGCACCGCTTTGAGATTTGTGAAGGCCAGTTCAACCTGCTTGTCAAATTCCGGCTCTGGCGATCCATCCTCCCGCGCGCCAACCTGTCCAGAGATGAACAGAAGATCACCGGATCGGATGGCGGCGGAATAGCGATGCATATCGTAAAGCGCCTGACGGCGTGCTGGAAAAATTGCTTCGGACTTTGTCATTTGCTCTCTCCTGTTGGGGGCGATTGGCGTGGTCGCCTCGGCTGATGGACAGATAGCAATGATGCATAGATGCGATTAGACGTTGAAATTGGGATGTGCTCATGCAAAATTCCCATCAATCATGCGCCCATCCCTGACCGAACTTACTGCCTTCATGGCCGTCGCCACGCACCGCAGCTTCCGTCGTGCGGCGGACGAGCTTGGAACTGCCCCCTCCACCTTGAGCCACACAGTGCGTGCGCTTGAGGAGCGCCTTGGCGTACGGCTCCTGAACCGGACGACCCGTAGCGTCTCGCCCACGGAAGCGGGCCTGTCGCTGCTCAACCGGTTGCACAATGTGATGAATTTGCTGGACGAGGCGCTCGATGCTACGGCGACTTTTCGTGGCAATGTCGCAGGCCGGGTCAGGATAAACGCGCCGCGCGTCACGATCGCCTATCTCGTGCGTGAAATCCTTCCGCTGATGACAGAGCGCTTTCCTGACGTCGAGGTCGATCTCGTGGCGGACGGCCGTTTGATCGATATCGTTTCCGCTGGCTTCGATGCCGGTGTTCGTCTGATGGAAGCAATCCCGAAGGACATGGTCGCCGTCCCTTTCGGCAAGCCCGTACATTTCCTTTGCGTGGCCTCGCCCGCCTATCTGAAGCGCGCAGGAGAACCGCTCACGCCCCACGATCTGCCACATCATCATTGCATCGGCCACCGCCTGCCAAGCGGCAAGCTTTACAAATGGGAGTTTGATCGCGCCGGACAGGAACTCACCGTGGATACGGGTGGGACAGTCGTTTTGGATGATGAGGATCTTATGGTCGAGGCTGCCGCCAGTGGCTTAGGCATCGCCTATGTCGTCAACTGGATTGCCCAACCCGCCATCGACGCTGGCAAGCTGACACCGGTGCTGACATCCTGGATGCACGCGGCTGAGAGGATGGCACTTTATTATCCCGGCCATCGGTCCGTTCCCCCGCCCCTGCGCGCGTTTATCGACGTCGTCAAAGCTGCGCCCAATGTGTGAGCATCCCCGAGCGGGACGAATTTTGGCAGCACTCCACCAAAGCGAAAGGATAACGGGCGGCGATACCACCCGCTTGTCCTGTTGCTTTGGAGCCAATACCGCCTCAGCCGAGGCGCAGGGAATACGGATCGACAGAGCCGCTGCCCGAACCTGAGGCGACCTTGGCCCTGCCGTCGTAGCGACGTTTCAATAGCCTGGAATATTCAAAAACAGCGCGAGGGGTCCACACCCCGCCGGCTATACGCACGTTACCGAAGTCGGTCATCATCGCAGCCAGATCGTAGCCGGTACCCACGTCCAGCAGGCTCTTGACCGCCCAGGCGCAATTTTTTCTCAGAAGAAAATAGCCGGGCTTCTTGGCGAGCATATTGGCCCAGGCACGTTTCATCGCCGCTTCGTTGAGACCGGAAATACTGACACTGGCGGTCGGCGGTTTTCCCTCTCCGTTAGGTCCGATGTCTTGCTCATAGGTATAAGGGCTGACAGGATCCTTGAGAAAGCCGCCTTCAGCGCGCGTGTTCGGCCACCAACTGACATAGGTTTCTAGGCCCTTGGATTGTCCGACGCCTATCTTCATGCTGATGTGTCCAACATTCGCCCTAGAGGCTTCCGGTGCCCAGAAGAATACGGTGATCATGCTATCCTCCAAAATACGCCACGCAAAATAGGTCAAAATTCTCGTGAAAATAGTGGGTTCATTGCCAATGCGAGAAAATGGCACGTAAAAGGCGATTTTAAGGCGAACCATTGCAACTCAGCGGCGACCAGTTAAAAACGACCCTAGCGAATGAGCGCACGCGTGAGCTTCGTTTTGTCGCACGGGACAGATGATCATCGCCACATTTCGATGTTGCGCCTTGGTATTTCATGGTATGCAGTCAGCATTCAGATTTGAAGGTTTTATCCATGAGCAAAATCCTCACCATCGCCGACCTGAAGAGACAGGCGCAACGGCGCGTGCCCAAAATGTTCTTCGATTACGCCGACAGCGGCGCATGGACCGAAGGCACTTATCGCGCCAATGAGGATGATTTTCAAAAGATAAAGCTGCGCCAACGCGTGCTGGTCGACATGACCAACCGTTCGCTGGAAACGGAAATGATCGGCGAAAAGGTGTCCATGCCAGTTGCGCTGTCTCCGACAGGTCTTACCGGCATGCAGCATGCCGACGGGGAAATGCTGGCCGCCAAGGCTGCTGAGGAATTCGGCGTTCCCTTCACGCTGTCCACCATGAGCATCTGCTCGATTGAGGATGTCGCCTCTGTCACCTCGCGTCCCTTCTGGTTCCAGCTGTATGTGATGAAGGATCGCGACTTCATCAACAATCTGATCGACCGGGCGAAGGCCGCCAAATGCTCGGCACTGGTCCTGACACTCGATCTGCAAATCCTCGGCCAGCGCCACAAGGATCTGCGCAACGGCCTTTCGGCCCCGCCAAAGTTTACACCGAAGCATATCTGGCAGATGGCGACACGGCCCAAATGGTGCCTCGACATGCTGCAGACCAAGCGCCGCAGCTTCGGCAACATCGTCGGCCATGCCAAGAACGTCTCAGATCTCTCCTCCCTCTCCTCTTGGACGGCGGAGCAGTTCGACCCGCGTCTCTCCTGGAAGGATGTCGAGTGGATCAAGGAACGCTGGGGTGGCAAACTGATCCTGAAGGGTATTCTTGACGAGGAGGACGCACGCGCCGCCGCGGAGTCTGGTGCCGATGCCATCATCGTCTCCAACCATGGCGGCCGGCAATTGGACGGTGCCCTCTCCTCCATCACCATGCTGCCGAAGATCGTCGATGCCGTCGGCGACCGGATTGAAGTCCATATGGATGGCGGCATTCGCTCCGGCCAGGACGTGCTGAAAGCCATCGCGCTTGGCGCCAAGGGCACCTATATCGGTCGCCCCTTCCTCTACGGTCTTGGCGCCAACGGAAAGCTCGGTGTCACGACAGCGCTTGAGATTATCCGCAAGGAAATGGACATCACCATGGCGCTTTGCGGCAAGCGCCTGATCACTGATGTCGATCGCAGCATCCTCGTTCAGAACCCCTGATCGAGAGCTATCCAGACCACGCAACGCTGTTGCCGCCCTCACAATCACGTGAGGGCGGCACCGTTTCCTCCACCTTTTCAAAGCCATAAGCACGAGAGTTTCAAAGGTGTTCGCGCCACCTCGACAAAGACGCGTTTGCGAACTCCCGATCAAACCCTAAAACCCCGCTAAAGGCGCCTTTGTAGAGGCATCTAGCCCGAACGCTCCGCTTCCCCATCGTCCCTTATGATCGCTCCGAAGCAGTGCCGAAGCAGTGCCGAAGCACTGGAGAATCTCCGCCAAGCCCCAAATCTGACCCGCCACCAGTGGGGGTCGATTTTCATCCTTAATTAAGCATGAAGGCAGTCTCTAAACTTTGGACGGTTTTGTTGCCTGAAAGCTTCGCTACTTTAAGGGCAACGGGCAGCACAGGGACGCATAAGGGGAATTTCATGTCGGGTAAGATCAGACGGGGAACGGCTGAAGCATGGCTTTTCGCTTTGGCGTTCTTCTGCGCGATCCTCACATTCGGGGCAGCACCCGCGCAGGCACGCTATGCGCATATCGTCATCGACGCGAATTCGGGAAAAGTGCTGGATTCGCAAAATGCCGATCAGCTGAAATACCCAGCATCGCTGACCAAGATGATGACCCTCTATCTGACATTCGAGGCTCTGCATAAGGGCCGTATCAGCTGGGACCAGCGCATCACCATGTCGAAGAACGGTGCTGCGACCATTCCCTCCAAGCTTTACGTGCGCGCCGGCACCACCTTCACCGTGCGCGAAGCCGTCTATGGCATGATCGTCAAATCCGCCAATGACCTTGCCGAAGGCATGGGCGATCATCTCGGTGGCTCGGAAGCCCGCTTTGCCGACATGATGACACGCAAGGCCCGCCAGCTTGGCATGACGAAAACCGTGTTCCGCAATGCCTCCGGCCTGCCGAATAAGTCTCAGGTGACGACAGCGCGCGATATGGCGAAACTCGGCCTTGCCCTCCAGCGGGATTTCCCACGTGAATACAAGATGTTCAGCGCCACCTCCTTCAGCTTTCGCGGCAAAACCATTCGCGGTCATAACCGTCTGCTGACGCGTTACAAGGGCGTGGACGGCATCAAGACCGGTTACACAAATGCTTCCGGCTTCAACATCGTCAGCGCCGTCAACCACAATGGACGCAGCGTCGTTGCCGTCGTGCTCGGCGGACAGAGCGCGCAACGCCGTGATAACCAGGTCGTTGCCCTTCTCGACAGGACGCTACCGAAAGCATCGCGTACACGCGGCACGGAACAGCTGATCGCCAGTGCCAGCACCAGCCGCACCTTCGATACCCCCCCGTCGGTCGTGCCGCTTCCCATGTTTGCCGAACGCCAAGACCCGATCGCTCAGAAGATTGCATCGGCAGACAACGTCATGGCGGATATGATGCAGACATCCGCCGTCGCACCATCCGCCGTTCCCCCAGGTAGAAGCCGCTGGGAAGTGCAGATCGCTGCAACCGACTCCGAAGCCGCTGCTCTGTCCATGTTGAAATCCGCCAAGGCCTCGCTCTCATCCGGCCATGCCGGTGTGGCCCCCTATACCGAAGCCGTGAGCACCGGTGGCGCGACACTCTATCGCGCCCGCTTCACCGGTTTCGACACCCAGGCAGAGGCACTTTCGGCCTGCAAGGACTTGAAAGCTCGCTCCTACTCCTGCGTGGTGATGACCAGCAACGGCTAAGCCCCACAGCGGTGAGCGCGTTCTACCGAGATCAGTCCAGCCAGCCGCCTTCAATGGCGTTGCCGATGCGGTTCATCCCATTCTTGCGGGCCAGCGCAGCCATGGGCGCTGCGTCGTAGCGGATATTGCGATGGGTCACCTGCCAGCCGAGCGCGGTCTCTTCGAGAACCGCATAGGAAGCGAGCCCATGACCAACCTCCACCTGATGATAGACGGGCTCGTCATCCTTCCAGCCGGGACAGCCGACGCTGCCCGGATTGACGATCAGCCTTCCGTCGGAAAGCTGCACGATGCGGGCGATATGCGTGTGGCCGCACAGCATGATCGGCTGATGGATGCCGCTGGCGAGCGCCTCAATCTCGGCACGCGGGCGAAGATGCAGCACGCCTTCCGGCAATATACGCTCCAGCCAGTAATCGAGATCGCCAGCCGGTGAGCCGTGACAGCAATAGGCCACGCCCTTGAACACCATGTCGAAGGGCAAGGTCTTCAGCCAGTCGATATCTGCAGGTGAAAGCTGCGGGAAGATCGTCTTTTCCCACGGTCCCATCTCATCGGGCTGCTGTTCGATCAAGGCACGGTCATGATTGCCGCGCACCGTCAAAATGCCACGGTCGATCAGCAGTCTCGCCGTGCGCCCCGCATCCAGCGGTCCGCTGAAACAGTCGCCAAGATTGACGATATCGGTGATCCCAAGCTTTTCAATATCTGCCAGCACCGCTTCGAGTGCCGCATGGTTTCCGTGAACATCGGCAATCACGGCAAAGATCATGGCGATCAGCTGCCGCGATAGGTGGAATAGCTGAAGGGAGAAAGCAGCAGCGGCACGTGATAATGCCCGGCCTCATCGGCAATGCCGAAGCGGATGGGAATGATGTCTAGGAAGGCAGGTTCGGGAAGTACAAGGCCTTTTTGGCGCAAGTAATCGCCCGCATGGAAAACCAGCTCATACTGTCCGGCGCGAAACGCCTCCCCCACCAGGAGCGGCCCACCATCCACCCGGCCATCGCTGTTTGTCTCTACGCTCTTCAGCTTCTCGCGACGCTCACCATCCAGCCGGTAGAGATCGATTTTCAGCCCTTGCGCAGGCGTGCCATGGGCAGCATCGAGAACATGTGTCGTGAGGCCGGTCATGGGCGTGGCTCCGCTATCAAAAAGGGTTGCTCGTAAAAATATTCTTCCAGATTAACGCCTGGCCCATCGCGGTCCACCACCAGGAAATCGCTGGTCTCACCGATCGTCATCAGCGGATGGTGCCAGACATTGCGATGATAGTTCACCCCTTGACCGGGCGCTGCCAGAAAGGCGTGGGGCCGACCGGGCTTGCCACCCTCATCCTCCGCGACCACCACAAGGAAGGGTCGCGCCGAAAGCGGCGAAAAGCTCTGGCTGCCAAACGGATGCCGCTCCATCATATCCACGGCATGGGGAAAACGCCTTGGCTTGCCCCGAAAGATGTTGATCACCACCCGCGCGCCCTCACCCGTGACATCGGCTTGAGAGAGCGCATGATAACGCTCGGTATTGCCGCCATTGATGAGGCGCATCGTCGACGGATCGGCTTCGATGACATCGCCAAAGGCACGAAAGGCTTCGCGCTCGAGAGGGCGGATTTCCAGAAACTCACTCAATGCTCATTCACCTTGCGCTCGCCAGTTTCGGATGGTGGCAAGATGCTCTTGCAACTCGGGAATACTCTCCGTCACCGTCTTCCAGACAACAGACATTTCAGCTCGGAAATAGTCATGCACGATGAGGTTTCGCATACCCTTCATCCGCGCCCAAGGGATATCGGGGTGTTGCCGCAAGAACTCCGGCGCTCCTCGGTCGATCTTGACCACAGCTTCTCCAATGATCGCAAGCCCCATCATCACCGCCATCTGTGTCCGTTCGTCGGAAAGAAATGCGGCCTCGTCCATGTCCGTGACGAATTTCAGAATACTTGCCGTAGCGCTCTCGATCTCTTCGAGCTGGAGAAGCAGCCGGTCCGAATTCATATCGGCTTTGCTTCCTGCAACACACGATCCCTGATCCTGGCATGAAGCCCACCAGATGTGACGACATCGACAGGCACGCCCAGAGTCTCGGACAGTTCTTCGAGTAATCCTCCGAGGTCGAAAAGCGTCGTCTCCGGCAAGGCATCGACCAGAATATCGAGATCGCTATCCGAGCGATCTTCGCCGCGCGCCACCGAACCGAAGACACGCGGGTTTGCCGCGTTGAAGCGCTTCGTCGCTTCGCGGATCGCCTCCCGATTCTGTTCCATCACCTCCGACGGTCTCATCGCTCAAATCCTTTGCTGGCAGAGAATATAGAGCGAGAAACCCCGCATGGAAAGCCGCCGCATCAGGCAGCAGTCTCAGGCAACAGCGCGGAAAGGCGCAAGTAAGCGATCTTCTCCACCTGCGCGGTTGCCGTGGCAAACTCCTGTTCGGCATCGTTGTGAATGCGCTCTTCGAAGGCACGCAGAATATCGTCCTTGTTAAGCCCCTTCACTGCGATGATGAAAGGAAAGCCGTTCTTCTCCACGTAGGCCGTGTTGAGCTCTGTAAAACGCGCATGCTCCGCCAGTGTCAGTCGATCGAGCCCGGCACCGGCCTGTTCCTTTTTGCTGTCTTCTGTCAGCCCACCGGCAATGGCGAGCTTGCCAGCAAGATCCGGATGCGCCCGCAAGACGCCAAGACGCTCCTCATAAGATGCCGCACGAAACGGCACGCACAACGCCTCGTGAACACTTCTCGCCGTCAGCGGCTCCACCACGACACCTGAATCATAGGCGCGTTCGGCGATAAAGGGGGAATGCTCGAAGACGCCGCCGAAGCGGCTGATGAAATCGTCACGCTCTAGCATCAAAGCGCCTCCGGCTTGTGATGCTCATGCCAGTGGCGCGCGATGTCGATACGCTGCGGTATCCAGACCTTCTCGTGGCCGAGCACATATTCGATGAAGCGGCGAAGCGCTGCCGCACGTCCCGGACGACCGACCAGACGGCAATGAAGCCCGACACTCATCATCTTGGCCGAGCCTTCCACGCCCTCTTGATAGAGCACGTCGAAGGCATCCTTCAGATAGGTGTAGAACTGATCGCCGGAATTGAAGCCCTGCGGCGTGGCAAAGCGCATGTCATTGGTTTCAAGCGTATAGGGGATGATGAGGAACGGATCGTTCTTTGCCCCCTTCACCCAATAGGGCAGATCGTCGGCGTAGGAATCGGAGGAATAGAGGAAGCCACCCTCCTCCATGACGAGCTTTAGCGTATGGTCCGACGGCTTGCCCTGATACATGCCGTAGGGGCGCTCGCCCGTCAGTTCGGTGTGGAGCCGCACCGCTTCGAGGATGTGCTTGCGCTCTTCCTCTTCGGAATAATCCTTATATTCCAGCCAGCGGTAGCCATGGCTGGCGATCTCCCATCCGGCTTCTTTCATGGCGGCAACCGCCTCCGGGTTGCGCGCCATAGCCGAGGTGACGCCGTACACGGTGGTGGTCACGCCAAGCGAGGTGAACATGCGCCACAGACGCCAGAAACCGGCGCGCGAGCCGTATTCGTAGATCGATTCCATGTTCAGGTTGCGCTGCCCCGGCCATGGTTGCGCGCCGACGATTTCCGACAGCAGCGATTCCGACGCCTTGTCATTGTCGAGAATGCAACTCTCTCCGCCCTCTTCGTAATTGATGACGAATTGCACGGCGATGCGCGCACCGCCCGGCCATTTCGGATCGGGGGCGTTGCGGCCATAACCAATGAGATTGCGGGGATAGTCTGCGGAAATCATCAAATCACCTTCACGAAATTTCGTGAACGGTAGCATTGCAGACCGGAAAGTCGAGAGCGTTTCAGCGCAATTTCACCAAAAGCGCCCGCTGCCTTTTCGCTGGGCTGAGGCGTCCAGCGCACCTCGCAATCAGGCGATCTTGCGCGCCGAGACACGACCCATGGGATGCAGCGAATGCACCCTGAACGGTGCCCCCGGCTCCTCTTCGACAAAGAGCGCCAGATTGGCAAACTCCAGCGGGCGTTCGAGGAGAGCAGCGAACACGCTGCGCAATGCACGCTCCAGGCGCGCACAATCGGCCGGTACGATGGCCCCTGTGAGCGTCATTTGAAAACGAAACTCATCCATGACGTAAGGGTGCCCCCAGCGGTGCAGATTGGTCAGCTGCGTAGCAGACAGCCGGTGCGGATCGGCCCGGTCGATATCTGCATCCGACAGCGGTGTACGATACCGGTCGAAATCCTGCACGACGCTGGCTGCGAGAAAATTCAAAGTCTCTGACGGCCACGACGGTACGAGCCCATAGCTGTTACCGAGCTTGGCGATTTCGAGCGGCGGCAACGTGAAAGGCTGGTGTGCACCGGCAAACCGCATCAGGTCACGAAGCAGCGCGGCTTCGGTCATGCCCTCGGCAAGCTGGAACGGCGCCTTGATCGCACCATGGAAACCGTAGCGGCGCGGAAGTGCGGTGAAGTAGGAGAGTTCCTGCATTCCAAGGCCGGTCTGCGCAGGCGGCTCCACGCTGTGGCCGGAATAGACGTCACGACCGAGCCACGATGCAGCAGCAAAAGTCATCGGGTCATTCGGGGAAGGGGTGTAATGAATGGCGTACCGCATGCGTCGTCACCTCGCCCCGCTCAACTGGGATTTATGTCTGTCTGTTCATGGCGACAGCAGATAGGTGATTTGCGTGACAGATTAACGACGTGGTCCGAACGTCGCTCACAGATTTGCGTGAACAAGCGCAAGATGCGCATCGGTGCGGAAGCTGGAAGGCACATCCATATCCTTGCCCTGAACAGCGCAAAGTGCGGCATCCGCAAGACGATGAGCCAAACCGAAACTCACCTTGAAGCCGCCGGTTAGCGCTACGATGTGGGAGTGTTCAGGATGCGCCCCCACCATCGGATCACGACCGATGGCCTTTGGCCGAAGCCCGGCCCAGCGTTCGATGATCTTGGCCTTCGAAAGCTCCGGCACGATCTCTCTCGCTGCGCGCAAAAGAGCATCCAGTTTGTCATCGGTGACGAAGGGCTCAGCAAAAGAATCCTCGCTGGTGCTGCCGATTGCGACTGTCCCGTCCTCATGCGGCACGATGTAAATTCCATTGAGGAACACCACCGGCATGGTGGAATCGATCGATCCCCGCAACAGGGCAGCCTGCCCTTTGACCGCCTGCCCGAGTGCAGCCTCGGACCGGAGAGCAAATGTCTGCGTCAAAAGGGGAAAAGAGGCGTACCCCGCCGAAACAATAGCGTGCGAGAACGACAGGCGCGATCCGTCGTCGAAATGCGCAATGCTGTCCTTGCCGAGCGATACGATCTTTTGTCTCTCTACGACACGCACATGCCGCGACGCATTGAGAAACGCAGTCAGTGACGCAACCAAGCCGCGCGGAGAGACCTTCGCGGCGAAGGTGTCATGCACGAACCCCGCCTGCCCTGCCGATGCATCGACCCAGTTGTCCGCCGGTGGCGCATCCAGCACGTGCCAGTGGAACCGCTGGCCCTGCTGATCCCAATTGGTCTTCGCCTCCTGACTATGGCGCTCAGCAATCACACGCAGATGCGGTTTCGGCAGCGGGATGATGCGCCCGCACCGCCTGTATCCAGCCGAGAGGCCTGTCTCGGCTTCAAGCCGCGCAATCTCGTCTTCCAATGTCAGAAGCGCATCGAACTGGAACTGCTTCTTGTCGTTCCAGCGATCTGGCATATGCGGCATCAGCGCGCCAAGCAGACCCCCACTCGCGCCGCAACCTGCGTGCCCGGCATCGACAAGTACCGTATCGATCCCCAGACGGTCAGCTTTCCGCGCCGCCCACAGCCCCATGATACCGCCGCCGATGATCAGCAGCGACGCACTGGGCGGCAAAGATGATTGACCTCTGTGATCGGGAAGACTATCGGCTTGGACCATGACACATCCCGAAGACTTGGACCCGGACAGCACCGGCGAAAACATGCTGGATTGGCGAGAGGGCGATATGCCCTATTCGCTGGCCTTTGGCGATCATTTTTATTGCCAGACGGATGGGCGGCTGGAATGCGGCCATGTCTTCCTGAACGGCAATGGCCTTCCAGGTCGCTGGGCCGATCAGCAGGAAGAAACATTCCTCATCGGTGAACTCGGCTTCGGTACCGCGCTCAATCTCACCGAAACATGGCGACAGTGGAAGCTTGCACGCCGCCCCGGCAAGACATTGCACTTCGTTTCCTTCGAACTCTACCCCATGCGGGCGCAAGAGATCGACCGGGCGCTGTCGCGCTGGCCGGAAGTCGACACGGAACGTCAGGCCCTCGTCGCGCTGTGGCCGCAAGAGCCGCAAGGCATCATTGCGCTGCAACTGGATGATCAGACGAAGCTCACCGTTGTCTGCGGCGAGGCACTCCAAGGTATCAGGACGAGTGCGCTTACCTTCGACGCCTGGTTCCTGGATGGATTTGCGCCATCGCGCAATCCAGACATGTGGTCGGTAGAGATCATGAACTCAATATATGAAAAGACGCGTGAGAGCGGAACCTTTGCGACCTATGCCGCCGCAGGCTTCGTGCGTCGCAATCTGCAGGCCGTCGGCTTCAAGGTCGAACGCCGCAAGGGTTTTGCCGGTAAACGGGAAATGCTGTGCGGCATCAAGCATATCGATACGAACTCGCCCAACTAGCCTCGTCATCGTCCTGAAAACACGCTCAAAACAAAAACGCCCGGATCAACGTCCGGGCGTTTGTGCATTCATCAGGCTGGATCAGCCGCGCTTGCGACCGCGACCGGCGTTACCGGCAGGACGCGCCTGACCGGCAGCGGCAAAGGAGCCGGACTTGCGAGCCGGACGGCCCTGACCGCCGCGGTGCTTGCGCGGACCGGCAGACTTCGCGCCCTCGCCACCGTCAACCTTGGTGCGCTTGAAGTCGGACGTGACTTCCAGATCGTTATCGCGCTCGACCGGAGCGAACTCGCCGGCACGCTGACCGCGGAAATCGCCGTTGCGGCGTCCGCCTTCACGATGACCACCTTCACGGTGACCGCCTTCACGATGACCGCGCGCCGGACGGTCGCCATGCGAACGCTCGCCGCGCTCGCCACCCTGACGACGTCCACCGTTGCCTGCGCCGTTTCCACGACCGCCACGGTTGCCGCTACCGCGGGTCGGGCTGGCAAGACCTTCCGGACGCTCACCGGAGAGGACCGGAATTTCGATCTTCATCAGCTTTTCGATGTCGTGCAGCAGACGGGTTTCGTCCGGTGCGCAAAACGCAATCGCGATACCATCACGACCCGCACGGGCCGTACGACCGATGCGGTGAACATAGGCATCCGCCACTTCAGGCAAGTCGTAGTTGAAGACGTGCGTTACGGCTGGAATGTCGATGCCGCGTGCAGCAACGTCGGTCGCCACCAGCACCTTGACTTCGCCATCCTTGAAGCCCTTCAACGCGCGCTCGCGCTGACCCTGGCTCTTGTTGCCGTGGATCGAAGCAACCTTATAGCCGACATGTTCGAGATGCTTGTAAAGCTTCTCGGCGCCATGCTTGGTGCGAAGGAAGACGATGGCGCGGCCATCCGGATTTTCGGCAAGCGACTTCTTCAGGAGGTCGGTCTTGTCGTTCTTGCCGGCGACGAAGTGAACATACTGCTCGACCTTGTCGGCAGCCTTGCCCGGAGGCGTCACTTCCACCTTGACCGGATCGGTCAGGTAGCTGCCGGCGAGATCGGCAATCGCCTTCGGCATGGTGGCCGAGAACAGAAGCGTCTGGCGCTTTGCCGGCACCATCTTGGAAATCTTGCGCAGGTCGTGGATGAAGCCGAGATCGAGCATCTGGTCGGCTTCGTCGAGCACGAGATGCGTGACCTTGGACAGCGAAATTGCGTTACGGGTGATCAGGTCGAGCAGGCGGCCTGGGGTCGCGACCAGAATGTCGGTGCCCTTTTCCAGCTGCAGCTGCTGCTTGTTGATCGACGCGCCGCCGACAACCTGGTTGATACGCAGAGGCGTCTTCTTGACGAAGGAGCGCAGGTTCTCGCCGATCTGGTTGACCAGCTCGCGCGTCGGCGCAAGGATCAGAGAACGGGTGGTGCGGTTGGCAGGACGTTCGGCATGCTTCATCAGCATTTCGATCATCGGCAGACCGAATGCGGCAGTCTTGCCGGTGCCGGTCTGTGCAAGACCGATAACATCGCGGCCTTCCATGAGAAGTGGGATGGCTTTCGCCTGAATAGGTGTTGGTGTCGTATAACCGAGTGCGGTGACAGCGGCCACGATCTTTTCGGAGAGGCCGAGTTCGTTAAAACTGGTCAATAGAATACCTTTCGGGGCGCCAAAACGCTTCAGCCGGTACAGCCCATGCTGTCCGGTTGTCTTGGCGTCAAGAACCCCGCGTGAATTGGGAACTTGGTGGGTTGAAATAACTCTCTGCGCTCAGCACCGGCGAATGATCGCCGTATTCTGCATCAAATGCGCTTTTCCTTCATGCGTGCGTATGATTTCGAAGTGGACGCTACAGCTCACGCGGCTGTGGAAGGTGAAAGCTTGAGACGGCATGTGGTCTTTTTGTCGAAAAAAGTCAAGCAATTCTTTCGCCCACGCTGCGGCAGCGACTTGATGCTTATGGTTAAAAAAGCTTGAAAAGCCTTCAGGGCCCATGGTTTTTCGAGCATGGCTCTCTTAGCCTGTGACAAGATTAAAGATATTTGATTCTATTGATGGTTCGGAGCGCGGCTTGAGTATCGAGGGCAGCTTGTTGGAAAGGGCCTGCCAGGGAATTTTGTCCCTGCGCCTGCCGGCTTGCGTCAAGGATAGTGAGCTGCGCTATGTCTGCGTCAACAATGGATATGCCCGTTTTGCCGGAAAACGCCCGGAGGATTTCGTCGGGCAGTCGAGCCATATGATGTTCGATACGGCAGACGATGTGGAGCGAGAAGACAAGGAACGCCGCTGCCTCGTGTTCGCCACCGAAGAAATTGCAACCTGCCGGGGCATAGTGCCGGACGCTCATACGCTGCACTGCGAACGCTTCATCGACGAGACTGGGCAAATCTTTCTTTATGAAGTTTTCGAAAAGATGCCTGCCTTCGGCGGCGTGCGGCAGTTGAACACTGCCAGCGGTCTGAAAATTGCCGATCCGCCTTACGGCAAAGCGGTCGAGGCGATTGCGCAGCTTCGCACGCCACTTGCTGGCATTCTAGGCATGGCGCAAGCGCTTGCCCGAACCGATCTAGACGCCCGGCAGAAAGCCTATGCAGACACGATAATTCTCTCCGGCAACGCCTTGTTGCAAAGCCTCGACTCTGTACTGCACGCCTCACACGGCATCTCAGCATCCTTGCAAACCAGCCACTTCGACCCCGCCGATTTGGTGGAGGAGATAGCGTCGCTGCTCGCCTTTTACGCGCGGAAGAAGGGAGTAACCCTTTTTGCCGACATCGATGTATCGGCAGAGATGATCGTCGAAGCGGATGCGGCGCGCTTGCGCCAGATCGTCACCGAGCTTGTCAGCAACGCCATCCGCTTCACCCATTCCGGCCACGTCATCGTCAGACTCCAAGCCGAGCACGCCGCGTCAGGCGGCACCTCGCTTCTGCTCACCGTGGGAGATACCGGTGTTGGCATGTCGCAGGAGCAACTCGCTTCACTACTGGGCCAGCACGATGGTTCGGCACGTACCGTAACAGGCTTTGCAGAAAGCATCAGCAACGTCTCTCTGCTCGACGGCCAGATCGAAGCGGAAAGCGAAGAGAACAAAGGGTCGGTCTTCACGGTCACACTGCCGGTCGCCGTGATCTCGGCGCAACCCGTCACGCCTCTGTGCCCCGCCGATGCGGGCATATTGATAATTGATGGCGATGCAATCAGCCGCGATATCCTAACAAGGCGCCTGCGCGACTGGCGGCTCGATGCCTATGCCGCTGAGAACGGTGCCACCGGACTTGCAATTCTGGAGGAAGCGGTGGCCTTGGGCTTGCGCCCTGCCGCCATTCTTATCGATGAAACCATGACGGATATGCCCGCCGATGACGTGGTGCGCTTCATACGCCACCATCCGGGCGTGCAAGACATCCCCGTGATCCTGCTGACCTCGCTGGTCAAAGACGAGATCGACGAGGCCGCGCACGCCTACATAGCCAAACCCTTGCGCATCCGACACCTGAGAGACGCGCTGGAAGCCTTGCTGCCCGCCCCTGCTCTGCACAATAATCTGTCTCCACAAGTCACAGCGACGATGACGAATGATCAGTCGCAGTCGATTTCTACGCCTCTATCGTCCCCAAAAAGCCGTGCGGGGATTGATGTGCTGGTAGCAGAAGACAATGAGGTGAACCAGATCGTCTTCAGCCAGATCCTGCAGCAGACGGGACTCGATTTCCGCGTCGTCGGCGATGGCAAGACTGCGGTGGAGGTCTGGCGCGATGAGAACCCATCGCTGATCTTGATGGACGTATCGATGCCGGTCATAAGCGGCTATCAGGCAGTCCAGTCGATCCGCCAGATGGAAGACGAAGAGGACGGCCGCCTAGGTCGCGTCCCGATCATCGGCGTCACGGCGCACGCTCTCGATCGTGACAGCGAACTATGCCTCGCCTGCGGCATGGACGATTATATTTCCAAACCCATCAGCCCGGAACTGCTGCGCGCCAAGATCAACCAGTGGCTACCTAGAGGCGCGCTGGAAGCGCTTTAGGCGAGACCAGCGCTTCGGCAGGAGGACGACGCAGCCGCACTCGGACTGCGGAGCGAGCAGCAGAGCCAACGCCACTCGTTACCGCTATCCCCGGCCTTGCGCCAAGGATAGCGACGAAGAAGTTTCTTAGCGCTTATCGACAGCAAAGGCTCCCGGACCTGCGGTCACGAGGAACAGGAAGATGAAGCAAAAAAGGATCGCAGCATCGCCCCCGTTGATGGCAGGGAAGACGCTTTTGGGCGCATGTGCCATGAAATAGGCAATAGCCATTTGGCCGGAGAGAATGAAGGCGACCGGGCGGGTGAAGAGACCGATGAGGATGAGAATGCCGCCGACGAGTTCAAGCAACGCGGCCGCAAGAAGAAGTGGGGGAAGTGATCCTTCCATTGTCGCAGCGGGAAAGCCAAAAAGCTTCTGCGTGCCATGTTCGATAAAGAGAAGCGCGGCGATGATGCGCAGTGCTGCTAGTGCGTAGGGCTGATAGCGGGAAAGTTTTTCAAATACGGACATTCAAGCGTTCCTGATTGCGCATTCCCAGCGCCTTTGATCGGCGTCGTGTCTAGAAATGCTTTCAAACAATGAGTTGGAGCTAGGGCGGCGGAAATATGTTCACCGCATTTGCTCAGGGTTGCACATCGTCGATAGGCTCGAAATCTGGCGTCCAACAATCACATTTGCGCTATCAAAAAAGAAACAAGCCGCCAAAGTTCAGCTCAACTCTCCGTTGAGTTGTAAAAGACGGCCTCCTCTGTGCGCTCGCTCGCAGGATTCAACCGCTAGCACGCGTTAAAATCAGAAATTTATCCACATGTTTTGAGATGAATGCATGCTTGGACCGCGCTCATGCGGTCATCAAAACCGCATCCCGATAATAGGGGGTGAAGGGGCTGAATTCGATCTTACCTTTCACGACGGTTGCCACAGTATTGGCCGGAATGATTTCCCACATCTCTCCGCCAGTGCCGAAAGGCTCGGAGGCGATCGCGATACCTTCTCCGATGTTGCGCCAATAGAGGGTCGGCGGGCGCGCATCGCTCGACCAGCGGAATGCATGCAATTTTTCGCCATCGGCATGGATGGCGCTAAAACGGATCGGTTGGTCCACGCCGGCATCCAGCACCACATCCATGCATATCTCGATGGTGCGTGAGAGCGCGTCGACCGGATCGCGATCGAGACCAAGGCCTGCCGCGATCAGGAACATTGCCTCGCTATCGCCATTACCGGCGCGCGAACAATAGACGTCGTCGGAAATATGCGTCTCAATCGCGCGTTTCACCTTCTCATAGCCGCCGATCTGGCCGTTATGCATGAAGAGGTGCCGGCCAAAGCCGAAGGGATGGCAGTTCGCCATCGATACGCCGCCGGTGGTCGCAGAGCGTACATGCGCTAGAAACATGCCAGCGCGGATCTGATGACAGAGCGAGGTCAGGTTCCTGTCCGACCATGCGGGCAGGATGCCGCGATAGATGCCGGGCTCTGGTCGTTCGCCATACCAGCCAATCCCGCACCCGTCGCCATTCACCACCGTCTTTGCTTCCCTTGCGGCAAGCGACTGGCTGATCAGCGAGCTTTCCGGCTCGATCAGAAGCGTGTCGAGCCAGACAGGTGAACCGGAATAGGCCAAAAAACGGCACATGCGAATACCTTCGTACCAGGTTCGGGGCGCCCCCACCGATTACATCATCGGGGACGCCTTCTTTGTTTAACCAAGCCGCTCTAGCGCCCGATCAGGGCGTTAATGAGATGCTTCAGGCCTGAATCACAACCACGCGGGCACCGACCGGAACGCGCTCGTACAGGTCGATGATATCGTGGTTGAGCATGCGGATACACCCGCTCGACATCGCGTGCCCGATCGACTGCGGCTGGTTGGTGCCGTGCAGACGGAACATCGTGTCATTACCGTTGCGATAAAGATAAAGAGCGCGCGCACCCAGCGGATTGTTAAGACCACCTGGCATGCCACCGGCATATCTCAGGTTCCGCTCCGGCTCGCGGCGGATCATGTTAGGCGTCGGCGTCCAGCTTGGCCATTCGGCCTTGCGTCCGACATAGGCATTGCCCTTCAGCGCCAGACCCTGGCGACCGACACCAACGCCATAGCGCACCGCGCGACCACCGCCGAGCACAAAGTACAGGCGGCGTGCCGGTGTATCGACGACAACGGTACCGGCCGGATAGGTGGTCTCGTACGCCACTTCCTGGCGGCGCAGTTCCGGCTTGATCTTCTCAAGCGGCATGGCTGGCATAGGATATTGTTCATTTGGCAAAGCTGCATAATTCTGCCGCTGGCCCGCGGGATTGATACTTGCACAACCTGCCAGGAAAAGTGGCAATCCAAACAGAACACCACGACGCGAAATCGACATATTACCCCCTGCCGCAACGAATCTTTCGATTTAACGAGAGGTATAATTTTATGGTTAACAAACGCCTAATATCTGCAATCGATAGTTAAGGGTCACATGACACGACCTCAATTTACGGTCACAGCGAGTTTGCAAAAGCGAACAGAACTGTTCTGCGACGCTATTCCCAACTTTTAATGGAACGATCCGCCGACAAGTCGAGCCTATTTTATAGGCAAAGATAGTTTGGCACCTCCACCCAAATTTGGAACTCACTTGGTGGTATCACTTGAACTTTTCAGGCGCTGCCGCATTTTAATGCTACACGTGAAAGATTGCTTTATTTTCAGCCACTTTGCGTCACGGCGGCACACTAAAAAATCTGAATCGCCGCCCTCTCATCCGGCTTGCATTGCTTCGGGCATTGTATTCAAATGTACAAAAAGGGGACCTGAAAGTTGGCATTTGATGAAATGATAAATGCGGACTCAACGCCGCGAAGCCCATACGCAAACTACAACGACTGGTACAGCCGCCAGGACAGGGCGCACCTGATCCAGAAATCGAAAGACGCTGAAAACATCTTTCGCAGAACCGGCATCACCTTTGCCGTTTACGGCCACGCCGACAGCGCCGAAAAGCTTATCCCCTTCGACATCATCCCGCGCATCATTTCCGGCAAGGAATGGCGCAAGCTCGCCCAGGGCATCGAGCAGCGCGTCATTGCACTCAACGCCTTTCTCGATGACATCTACCACAAGCAGGAAATCATCAAGGCCGGTCGCATTCCCCGCGAACTGATCGAGAAGAACGAGGCCTTCCTGCCGCAGATGATCGGCTTCAGGCCGCCCGGCGGTGTGTACACCCATATCGTCGGTACAGATATCGTGCGCACCAGCGAAGACCAGTTCTATGTGCTGGAAGACAACGCCAGAACGCCTTCCGGTGTCAGCTACATGTTGGAAAACCGCGAAACCATGATGCAGATGTTCCCCGAACTCTTCCACGAGAACAGGGTCCGGCGCGTCGAGGATTACCCCTATCTTCTGCGCCAGTCGCTGGCTTCACTTGCGCCGCCTGGCTGCAAGGGCAAGCCACGCGTGGCAGTCCTGACACCCGGCATCTACAACTCCGCCTATTACGAGCATTCCTTCCTGGCCGACATGATGGGCGTGGAACTGGTGGAAGGCTCGGACCTGCGCGTCATGGACGGCAAGGTGAAGATGCGCACGACGCAGGGCTATGAGGCGATCGACGTGCTCTATCGCCGCGTCGATGACGACTTCCTCGACCCCCTCACCTTCCGCCCGGATTCCGCGCTCGGCATTCCTGGCATCATGGATGTCTACCGCGCCGGAAACATTACCATTGCCAATGCGCCAGGTACGGGCATTTCCGATGACAAGGCGATCTACTCCTACATGCCGGAAATCGTCGAGTTCTATACCGGCCGCAAGCCGCTTCTGGAAAATGTGCCGACCTGGCGCTGTTCGGAGCCGGACAGCCTGAAATATGTCCTCGACAACCTGGCTGACCTTGTCGTCAAGGAAGTGCATGGCTCGGGCGGATACGGCATGCTGGTGGGCCCGACCGCCAGCAAGAAAGAACGCGCGCTATTTGCCGACAAGCTGCGGGCGCGCCCGAACAATTACATCGCCCAGCCGACACTGTCTCTCTCCACCGTCCCGATCATGGTGAAGAACGGCATCGCACCGCGCCATGTCGATCTTCGTCCCTATGTGCTCGTGTCCGACAAGGTCAAAATCATTCCAGGCGGCTTGACCCGCGTAGCCCTCAAGCAGGGTTCGCTCGTCGTCAACTCCAGCCAGGGTGGCGGCACCAAAGACACCTGGGTACTGGAGGACTGAGCCATGTTGGGAAGAACTGCAAACGGGCTCTACTGGATGTTCCGCTATATCGAGCGGGCCGAAAACATTGCGCGCCTCGTCGATGCGGGCCTGCGTGTCTCGCTGACGCGAAGCGGCAGTGCGGATGAGGATTGGGACGGCGTTCTGCAAAGTGCGGGCGTGCGCGAAGCTTTCCTCCAAAGCAATGAGAAGGTGACGTCCGCTGATGCGATCGACTACCTCCTGCGCGACAAGTCCAACCCGTCAAGCGTCATGTCCTGCATCGACGCGGGCCGTAACAATGCCCGCATGGTGCGCACGGCGCTGACCCGCGAAACCTGGGAAGCGACCAACGAATTCTGGATCGAGCTGAAAAGCCTGCTCGGACGCCGCCTGAAACCTGCGGAAATGCCTCATGTCATCGACGTCATCAAGCATCGGGCAGGCTTGGTGCGCGGCGCCTTCCATGGCTCGATGCTGCGCAACGATCTCTACAACTTCTCGCGTATCGGCACGTTCATCGAACGAGCGGATAACACGGCGCGCATTCTCGACGTAAAATATTACGTGCTGCTACCGGCGGCCGCGCAAGTCGGCTCGTCCCTCGACAATGCGCAGTGGGAATCGATCCTGCGTTCCGTCTCCGCCCATCGCTCCTATGGCTGGGTCTACGATGCGGAATACAAGCCCGCCAATATTGCCGACTTCCTGATCCTCAACGCCCGTATGCCGCGCTCTCTTGCTTACTGCTATGAGAAGATCGTCAGCAACCTCGGCTATCTCGCCAAAGACTACGGAGAGCGGCACAAGGCGCACGAAACATCCGACGCCATTTTATCGACTTTGAAGGAAACCACCATCGACCGCGTGATGGACCGGGGCCTGCACGAGTTTCTGGAAGCTTTCGTCAATAGAAACGGCCAGCTTGGGCAGGAAATTACGGACGGCTATCGCTTCTATCAGTAAGCGGAACAGGACGGGGACAAAGGGCGAATGCGTCTGAAAATCAACCACACGACCGAATATCTTTACGAAGAGCCGGTGCCATATTCCCTCCAGCGCCTTCGCCTGACGCCGGTCAGTGGACCGATGCAGACGGTGCTGAACTGGGACGTCGCCGTCGATGGCGCGACCGTCGAAGTGGCCTATGACGATCATTTCGGCAATCGCGTCGAGCTTGTGGAGAGTGAAGGTCCGAGCCGCGCCGTCAAGGTTACGGCAAGCGGCGAGGTCGAAACGAAGGACAAGGCAGGCGTCTTCGGCCCGCATATCGGCAACGCCCCGCTCTGGCTCTTCATGCGCGACACGCCGCTGACCAAGCCCGGCAAGCTCATACGGGATATCGCCCGCCAAAGTTCAGGCAGCACTGAGCTCGAACGTCTTCACGAACTGATGGCGCTGATCCACCTTGAAGTAGCATACCAAACCGGAAGCACCGGCACCGAGACCTCGGCCGAACAGGCGCTGGAAGCCGGCAAGGGGGTTTGTCAGGACCACGCCCACATCTTCATTTCCGCGGCGCGGGTGCTTGGCCACCCTGCCCGTTATGTTTCCGGTTATCTGATGATGGAAGGCGTGGACGAACAGGTCGCGACCCACGCCTGGGGTGAAGCTCACCTTCCCGGCCTCGGCTGGGTGGGCTTCGATGCCGCCAACAAGATCTGCCCGGACGAGCGTTATGTGCGCATCGCCACCGGCCTTTGCTACCGCGATTGCGCCCCCGTCTCCGGCATGCGCGTCGGCGTCTCCGGCGAAAGCCTGAGCGTTTCCGTCACCGTGCATGAATCGCAAAGTCAGAGCCAAACGCAGAGTTAGAGCGTTTCCGTGTTAAATAGAAACAGTTCTGTTGGTTCAAACGGGATCGACTGATTGTCCGGGCGGCGCGTGCCGTAGCCAACGCATACGGCCAAGCCGTCCGGGCAAGCAGGTGGCCCGTTTCAACCAACCCGAAGGGCCGGTC
>CAJYTK010000005.1 GCA_913777615.1 uncultured Agrobacterium sp.
AACTACGGCTACAACGCCCAGACCGGCGAATATGGCGACCTGATCCAGCTCGGCATCGTCGACCCGGTCAAGGTTGTTCGCACGGCTCTGCAGAACGCAGCTTCGGTTGCTTCTCTGCTGATCACCACCGAAGCCATGATCGCCGAGCTTCCGAAGAAGGAAGCTGCAATGCCGGCAATGCCGGGCGGCGGCATGGGCGGCATGGACTTCTAATCAGTCCATTCCCTCTGGGGTTTAGAAAGGGCGGTCTTCGGACCGCCCTTTTGTTTTGGCGCTCTGAAAGCTAGGATGTAGCTCATCCATTGTTCACTTTTTGAAGACGAACAGTCTTCTCTCGTTTATCTTTCGTCAATTAAAAAAATCCGCCAGAACTGTCTCCAGATTTTCACTCAACGGCTTGAACGAAAGCCTAAACGGAGACACCGCAATGTCCAGCAGTCAGAACGCTCTCGTGCTCGTCGCACGCATCCTTCTTTCCTTCATCTTCGTCTACTCCGGCTTTGGCAAGCTGATGGACCCTGCCGGCACAGCTGGCATGATCACCGGCGCTGGCCTGCCTGCGGCAACCGCGCTTGCTTACCTTGCCGGTCTGTTTGAGCTCCTGACCGGGCTTGCCGTTCTGGTTGGCTTCCAGACCAAGATTGCCGCTTTCGCACTGGCCGCATTCTGCGTCTTCACCGGCCTCGTCTTCCACAGCGGCACTGTTGCCGTTCCCGGCTGGCCAGATGCGGCTCTCGGCTGGATTAACACGCTGAATGGAATCATGCTGATGAAGAACATCACGCTGGCTGGCGCCTATATCCTTCTTGGAGCCTTCGGCGCCGGTGCATACTCCGTCGACGCGATGCGCGGCGGCAAGCTTGCCCACGCCTGAGATCGAATGCTATTCCTCCAGAGGCCGTCGGAGCGATCCGGCGGCTTTCTTTATTTCGGGGGGTCCTTGGGATGCGCAGGGATTTCTTTGAGGTCATCGACCCACTTGGCCCTTGATCGCGCCCATATCTGCACATGCGGCTCTAAAGCGGCACGCTCATTGATCGAGCCCCAGCGGATGCCCCAGGTGCCGGTCTCCTGCTCCGCACTGCTGAAGAGCGGCGCGGCGCAGTCGCTACAGAAATGCATCAGACGGACATTCCCGTTCTCCGCTTTTTTTCTGTAGAGCTTGGGCTCAGCGCCGGTCAGGCTGATGTCCTGGCGCTTCGCTCGCAAGGTCACGCGATAGGGGGAACCCGTCAGCCGCTGGCAATCCGTGCAGTGGCAGATGACCACATGCTCCGGATCGGCTTCCGCTTCATACCGAACGTTGCCGCAGTGGCACTGGCCTGTGATGCGCATGACACTCTCCTTCATAAGGAGAACGGCATAGACAAAATATGTCGTCAGCCAAGCGCCGTCTTGACGCGCGAGACGATCTCTCGGACGACCGAATCGCCCTCGTGCTCCGCCTTTCTGGCGCGAACAAAGCAGGCTTCGGATTTCAGAATGATGCCGTCCGTCAGGATTTTCAGGTGATTGGCCTTCAGCGTCGAACCCGTGGAGGTGATATCAACGATGATATCCGCCTGGCCTGCCGCAGGCGCGCCCTCTGTCGCACCGAGGCTTTCGACAATGCGGTAGAGCTGAATGCCGTGCTGGCGGGAAAAGAATTGCTGCGTCAGCCGCCAGTATTTGGTGGCGATTGCCAGACGGCGGCCATGGCGGGCGCGAAATTCGGAGGCGACGTCGCCGAGATCGGCCATGCTATCGACATCGAGCCAGATTTCCGGCACGGCGACCACCACATCCGCGTGGCCGAAGCCGAGACGCGCGCAGAACTCCACGCGTGCATCGACGTTGCTCAGATCTTCGCGCACGAGATCTTCGCCCGTCACGCCGAAATCGACGGTGCCGTTGCCAATCTCACGGGCGATCTCGGATGCCGAGAGATAGGCGATCTCGATATCGTCACGCCCTTCGATCCGGCCGCGATAGGAGCGATCGCTGCCGATAGCGGTGATTTTCAGCCCGGCGCGTTCGAGAATGGCGGAGGAATCGTCCTTCATGCGTCCCTTGGAGGGCAGCGCTATGGTGATTGTCATGCAGCGGCCCTCGCAGCTTCGATACGGTCCAGCCAGAGCGAGAAACCGACGGCAGGAATGGTGTCGGTGGCGCCAAGCAGCGTCATCAGGCGATCGAAGCGTCCACCGCCTGCCAGCACCGCGGTTTGCCCCTGTTGTGTGATTTCGAAGACCAGGCCGGTATAGTAATCGAGCGGGCGACCGAAAGCCGCGCCATAAGTCACGGCCTGCAAATCGACGCCGCTATTGGCAAGGGCTGCCACGCGGGAACCGAAATCGGACAGTGCTGGCCCAAGTTTCAGCTTTGCCTTTTCGGCAAAGTCGGAAAGCGTCTTAGATGCCTCCGACAAAGGTGCCTGAAGGCTTAAAAACTGCTTCAGCAGTTGGAAGCTGTCGTCCGGCAGGCGGGTGGCGGCAAGCGCCAACTTTTCGCGAAGGCGTCGCGCGATCTCCTGCGGGGAACGGCTGGCATTGGTGGAATAGCCGGTCTCTTGCATGACGCTGTCAATATAATCGACCAGAACCTTCTCCTCGCCGGTCGCAAGCAGTCCGGCCACGCGAGCGTCGAGCCCGGTCATCGGCTTTGGGCTGACGAGGCTTTCCAGCAGCGCATCGAGTTGAACCGTGTCGCCAAAGGCCTGAACCAGACGCTTCTGCCAGCCGAGCGGCAGGCCAAGTGCTGCGATCACCGCCTCGAAGACCTTCTGGTCCCCCAGCCGCGCCGAGAGCGAGCGGCCCGGCAGCAAGCGCTTCAGAATGCCGAAAGCGTCGCCAATCGCGCGGGCATCGGCAGCGGCGACATCGCCATCGCCCAGATCTTCGATGCCGGCCTGATAGAACTCATTGCCGCCCTCGCGCCGCTGGCGAAACACTTCGCCGAGATAGGCGTAACGTTTCGGCGTGCCGGTTGCCGTTTCGATATGGCGCAGGCAGACGGGGATCGTAAATTCCGGTCGTAGGCACAGGCTCTCGCCCGTTTCGCTTTCGGTCAGGAAAATACGACGGCGCAAATCCTCGCCGGCCATATCCAGAAAGGGGGCAGCTGGCTGGATAACGGGTGTGTTGACCCGCACCGTTTTGCGCGCCGCAAACTCGTCCAGCAGCTCTCCGGAAAATTCCGGCATGTCGATCAGGGGCATGAAGCGATACTTTTCGTCACGGTTCGAGCGGTTGCATCATCTCGATGCGGTTTCCGAAGGGATCATTCACGTAGAAGCGGTCATACCCTTCCAGTGGCTCATCCTCAACCACAGGGCAGCCTGCCGTTTCAAGTCTTTTTAGAAGTCCAAACAGATCATCTACTACAAAGGCGGGATGGGCCTTGGTGGCGGCGATGAAATCTTTCGCGACGCCGAGATGCACGCGGACATCGCCACGCGCAAACCAGCATCCGCCGCGGCCCGCAAGATTGGCAGGCTTTGCAACCTCCTGAAGACCGAGGAGGCCCGCATAAAACGTCCGCGCCTTGTCTTCTCCACCTTCAGGCATTGCCAGTTGGACGTGATCCAGGCGGAGAATGGTCATGGCCGATCAGCCTTCTGCCCGACGCCGGTCTTCGGCCTGGGCGGCCAGGATTTCCTTGACCTTGGCAACCAGTTCAGACTCGGCGACGACCTCTTGCGCGACACGCGCTTCGCGCCATGTCGCATTGTCCTCGATCTCTCCGGAGAGGCGCTTGCCTTCGATCAGGTCCTTGATCTGAACCACGCCTTCGGCACGCTCATCGCCACCCTGGATGATGGCGATGGGGGCGCCCATGCGGTCGGCATATTTCAGCTGATTGCCGAACTTCTTCCAGTTGCCCTGATACATTTCGGCGCGAATGCCTTCCGCTCGCAGTGCCTGCGTGAAGCGCTGGTAGCGCCCCATGCTGTCCACATCGCCATCCATAACGGTGATGAGAACAGGCGCGAGCACCTTTGCCTGACCGAGCTTGCCAAGGTTCTTCAACGCCGTCATCAGGCGCGAGACACCGATGGAGAAACCGGTTGCCGGAACCGGCTGGCCCATGAACCGCGACACGAGACCATCGTAGCGCCCACCGCCGCCGACCGAGCCGAAAACGACCTTCTCGCCCTTTTCGTTGGTGACATCGAATGTCAGCTCGGCCTCGTAAACCGGGCCGGTGTAATATTCGAGGCCGCGAACGACCGACGGATCGATCTTGATGCGATCTGCCTCGTAACCGGCGCTTGCAACGAGCGCGCCGATGACATTGAGTTCGTCGACACCTTCTTCGCCTTTGGAGGTGCCGGCGACAAGCTTTGCCAGATCGTCCGCACTTGCCGCATAATCCTTGATGCCGACGAAGAAGAGAACCTTGTCGACCTGCGCCTCGTCCAGCCCAGCACCCTTGGTAAAGTCGCCGGACTCATCCTTGCGACCGGGACCGAGCAAGAGCTTCACGCCTTCCGGGCCGAACTTGTCGAGCTTATCGATGGCGCGCAACACGTTGAGACGACGGCCGGCATTCTCTTGACCGCCGAGACCGATGGCTTCCATCACGCCATCCAGAACCTTTCGGTTGTTGACGCGAATGACGTAATCGCCGCGCTTGATGCCGAGCGCTTCCAGCGTATCGGCCATCATCATGCACATTTCCGCATCCGCCTGAACGCCTGCAGCACCGGCGGTATCGGCATCGAATTGCATGAACTGGCGGAAACGGCCGGGGCCGGGCTTTTCATTGCGGAAGACGTAGCCCGCTCGATAGGTGCGGTAAGGCAGCTGGATTTCGTTGAAGTTTTCCGCGACGTGACGGGCGAGCGGCGCGGTCAGATCGTAGCGAAGACTCATCCACTGGTCGTCATCGTCTTGAAGCGAAAACACGCCTTCATTCGGGCGGTCGCTATCCGGCAGGAACTTGCCCAGCGCATCGGTATATTCGAACAGCGGGGTTTCGACCGGATCGAAGCCATACAACTCATAGACCTTGCGGATCTTTTCGATCATCTCATTGGTGGCATGGATATCGGCAGCCGAACGATCCACGAAGCCGCGCGGCAGGCGTGCTTTCAGTTTCTGAGGCTTTTTTGCTTTTTCGCTCATGATGCCAGTCCAATTGTCTCTTGAAATCAAGCCGGTGTCTTAGAGGATGACGCCCCATGCGGCAAGGCCGGAGGTCCTCGGATTTGCTGGCCTTTGGCGCGAAAAACTGCTAAACGGGATACACGCATCCCAATCTCTTCGGGAGAGAACCGCATGAGCAAGCAAACCGCCATCCGTCTACCGGACGAGACCTATGAACGCCTTAAGGCGCTTTCCGAGCGCACCGGACGAACGTCGGCCTTTTACATCCGCGAGGCGATAGAAAAACATATCGAGGATATGGAAGATCTGTATCTGGCGGAAGAGGCGATGCGACGTATACAGCGCGGCGAGTCGAAGGTTGTGAGCGCCGAGGAGTTTTGGCGTGACCTGGACAATTGAATACGACATTCTCGTTCAGAAACAGATCAAGAAACTCGATCCACAAACGCGACGTCGCATTCGGTCATTTTTACACGACCGGCTGCTGCAACTCAACAGTCCGAGGCAAACGGGTGAAGCCTTGCAAGGCTCCGAACTCGGCAATTTCTGGCGCTACCGCGTCGGCGACTATCGTATCATCTGTGACATTCAGGATCAGAAGCTTGTCGTTCTCGTGGTCGAAATCGGTCATCGCCGGGAAGTCTACCGTTAATCCATGATCCTCGAAGCCCTGAACTATGCTGGCACATACTGGAAAACAGCGCCGGAATTTCGTCCGCATATCCGCTACTCCGTCAATTTGTGGGCGCGCGCCAATAGATGCGAGAAGCCGTGGGGAGAGCATGAGGAGAACTGCAAGCGCTTCATCCTATCGACGGCCTCGAAACTGAAACAACGACGTACCGCCGTCATTCTTGGTTCCGGCCTGTTGCGGGATGTGCCGTGGCGGCAGCTTGCGGCAGGGTTCGATACGCTAGTGCTGGTCGATCTGGTGCATCTGGCGAGCGTGCGGATGAAGCTCTATGGCCGAAAATACCGCAATGTCGTTCTCAATAGCCGCGATCTCTCTGGCTATGATGCGCTGAAGACGAGCGGCCTGATCGAGCCGTTGAGCTTTCTGCGGCAAGTGCCATATCTCGATCTCGTCGTCTCCGCTAATCTGCTGTCGCAAATCGGCACCGGCGCGCGTCACAGGATGGAGCAGGACGGGGCAAGCCGCATGCCGCAGGACACGCTCCAACGCCTGATCCAGGCGCATATCGACGGTCTCTCCGGCCTGCCCTGCAAGGTCTGTCTTCTCACCGATACGAGTTTCGACATCATCGACAAAAGCGGCAGACTGCATCAGCAGGAAGACCTGCTGCATGGGGTGACTGTTCCGAATGTCGCGCATCAATGGGACTGGCCCGTTGCGCCCTTCGGCGAGGAAAGCAAGGACTATCAGATCCTTCACAGCGTCGTTGCCAGCGAAGTGAGATGAGCGCCATTTTCTGACCGCGATTGATGCGTTAGAGCGTTTCCTTGTTAAATGGTAACGTTCTGCCGGAGCAGGTTTTCGTCAGGGCAAAGGCGATTGGCGAAGGGCATACCCAAAGGTACGGTCGAGCCGATCGCCTTTGAGCCTGGCGGAAAGATGACCGGCCCTTCGGGTTGGTTGAAACGGGCCACCTGCTTGCCCGGACGGCTTGGCCGTATGCGTTGGCTACGGCACGCGCCGCCCGGACAATCAGTCGATCCCGTTTGAACCAACAGAACTGTTTCCATTTAACAAGGAAACGCTCTAAAGTAACCGTATGCGCTTGATGGTTCGTACCTTGATGTTTCTTGCTTGCCTGATCTACGGCGCCATGCCGGCTACGGCGGCGATGGATATGTCCATGCCTGCGAGCGAGAACCACTCATCCGGCATGGCCAAGAGTCCTGTCGATCACGACATGGCGGATGCTTCCGAAGACACGGGAGCCCAAAGCGCTCCGTGCCCGCATGAAAAGAGCATGACGCACGCGCCCTTCTGTCCTGCCTGTCTCGTTCTTCTGCCGGACCTAACCATTCCGGAAAAAGGCCGATCGCCCCACGCCACTCCGATGCCGGGCCTGCAAGCAAGCCTCATTGGTGATGCTCCCGCGCCACCTCTTCCCCCTCCCCGAGTCTGATCCGATTTCGAGATTCACGTTTCAATCGAAATTTCCGACAGAGGAAGGATATCCCATGTCTATCAAGATCATTTCCATCGCCGTCGCCTTCGGCGCGTTCATGGTCCTGCCCGCGCTTGCGCAGGACCACTCCGTTCATGCTGGCCACACTATGCCCAAGCAGGAAGCCACGGACAGCGCCTCGACAAAGGCCTTCATGGAGGTTTCCAAAAAAATGCACACCGCCATGCAGCAGGACTATACCGGCAATGCCGATGTCGATTTCGTCCGAGGCATGATCCCGCATCATCAGGGTGCGATCGATATGGCAAAGGTCCAATTGCAATATGGCAAGGACCCGGAAATCCGTAAACTCGCCGAAGAAGTGATCAAGGCGCAGGAAGCGGAAATCGCCATGATGAAAGAATGGCTGAAGTCGAAGGGTTACTGATCACAAAGTAGGTATGTTTGGAGGGAGCGTCATCGGGCGCTTCCTCTTCTCGGCGACCCGTGGTCAAAGGCCCGTCAGACCCGCCTTGTAGCTTCCGGCAAACTCCCGGCTCAGACGCTCCAACTCCAGCGATGCGCGGCTTGGGTGCCGCTCCTTGTGCATGAGAAGCGAAAATTGGCGTGCAGGCAGGTCGATGCCGACGCGGGTGAGCAACCCCTGTCGCAGCATCAGTGCCGCGACGGACGCCGACACCACCGCAGCCGCGCCGCCTGCGCGCGCTGCCGCAACCACAGCCTCGTTGGATGGCAGTTCCAGCGTTACCTGCAGATCGGCAAGAGACATGCCCATGGCCTTCAACGCGGCTTCGAAGGCGGAGCGCGTACCCGAGCCCTGCTCGCGCAGCACCCATGTCGTTGAGCGAATATCCTGCGCTTTCAATTGCCGACCGTCCGAGAAAGGATGCAGCGGCCCGACCACGACGAGCAGTTTGTCGGACACGATGGGGCGGACGGAGAGCGCCGGCTCATCGATATCGCCCTCGATGAAGCCGATCTCGGCTACACCCTTCAGGACTGCCTCCGTCACCGTGCGTGTATTGCCGACCTCAAGCGTGACCGTCACGCCGGGATAGAGCTGCTTGAACTGCATGAGAATGGATGGAAGCCAGTAGCTGGCAATTGTCTGGCTGGCGAAGACGCGGATTTCACCACGCGTCAGACCGCCCATTTCAGAAAGGATCAGTTCGGCGCTGCGCACGCGGTTCAAGGTAGAGCGCGCTTCGTCCAGAAAGACGCGACCGCTCTCCGTCAACTCGATACCACGACCGACGCGGTGGAATAGTTCGACATTGTAGTAAGCCTCAAGCGTTTTGATCGCGGAGCTGACGGCCGAGGGCGTCAGCCCGAGTGCTTCCGCAGCACGCGTCAGATGCTGTCTTTCCGCGACAGCAACGAAAATTCTCAATTGCTCAAACGTCATTTTCTATCATTCGATTTTGTCGAATAAAATATGCCATATTATTTGATGGAATGGAACGGACGTTCGTAAGATGATGATCATATGGCAAATCATCGTTCACTGACCTCATCTCTGTCCCTGTCCCGCTTCCCGTCAATTCGGTTGCTCCCTGGCATATTTTTATGCGGCGCCATCAGCGTCGCTGCGATCATTGCGCAGGAGGCGCAGGTACGCGTAGCCGGCCATGCCTGGCTTGGAGATCTGGTGATTGCGATCGTGTTCGGCGTGCTGCTCAAAAGCTTTACCAGGCTTCCGGAAGCGACGACGGTTGGTATAAAGTTCAGCGCCAAGACGCTGCTGGAGATCGCCGTTGTGCTTCTTGGCGCTTCGCTCAGCCTCTCAATTCTCAAAGGCGCTGGCGGCTTGCTGATTTTCGGTATCGCCATCATCGTTGCATTGTCGCTCGCCGGTAGCTACGCCATCAGCCGGATGATCGGTCTTGACTCCAAGCTTGCCATCCTCGTCGCCTGCGGCAATTCGATTTGCGGCAACTCCGCCATTGCGGCCGCTGCACCCGCCATCGGCGCGAAGGCTCAGGACGTGACCGCAGCCATCGCCTTTACCGCCGTCCTTGGCGTCGCAGCAGTCGTCATCATGCCGGCACTTCCCGCTCTCCTCTCGATGGATGCGATCCATTATGGCATGTTTGCGGGTATGACCGTCTACGCCGTACCGCAGGTTCTGGCTGCAACCGCACCGATGGGCGCGGTTGCGGTTCAGACCGGTACGGTGGTCAAACTCATCCGCGTGCTGATGCTGGGGCCCGTCGTCACCACGCTTTCGATCATCCATGGCCGTGGTGCGAGCGGTCGGCTCGATCTACAAAGGATGGTGCCCTGGTTCATCATCGGTTTCGTGTTGATGATCATGGCCCGTTCCTTTGGCCTGATCCCAAATATTGCGCTGGCACCCATCAGCGGCCTTGCCAATGTGCTCACCATCATGTCGATGGCAGCCCTCGGTCTTTCGGTGGATATCCGCTCCCTGCGTCATGCGGGCGGCAAGGTCATCCTGGCTGCCACGGCATCGCTGCTACTTCTCTGCGCACTATCGGTCGGGCTGATCGCGATCGCAGGATAAGCCGCTTACGGTTGGCGTTCGACAGTGATCGTATAATTGGCGCCGAGACCACGACGCGATGAACTCAAGACCAGGATGGGCCGGATCAGCCACTCGGTGTCTTCTTTCGGTGTGATCACCGTTGTGTTGTTGCCGGTGTCGCTGAAGAAGATCGCATCGTCGTCCGGTTTGCCGAAATCAAAAATCGCCATGACGACGAACTCGCTGCGGCTAGCGAGCGACACCTTCAGCGTTTCGCCGGCTTTCACCTTGAGACGATAGACTTCACCCCTGCCCTGGCGGGTCCAGCCGTTCAGGCTCAGATTGCCAGAGGCCGGCATTTCGACGGCCTTCAACTGCTCCCCATCATCGAGCCACATGCCGTCGACGTTCCGCTGCTCGGCGACGACGGGCGCCGCAACAGAAAAGAAAAGAAGGCTGGCAAGGGCGCATTTGATAAATGTCTTCAAGGCCGTACGAACTCCTGCCGCAGCGCTTCGATTCGGGGGCGACAATGGCAGCCCTCTATGTGGTCGTTGACCATGCCCATGGCCTGCATGAAAGCATAGACGGTGGTGGGCCCGACAAAACTCCAGCCACGCTTCTTCAGGTCCTTCGACAGTCGAATGGAGGCTGGCGTCGTCGGGTTGGCGCGCAGGGTTGCGTAGTCGAAGACATCCGGGCGCTCGTCCTGCTTGGGCTCGAAGCTCCAGAAATAGCGCGCCAGCGTGCCGAATTCATCGCGAAGGGCGACGGCGCGCTTGGCATTGTTGATGGTTGAAACGATCTTGCCGCGATGACGCACGATGCCCTTGTCGGCAAGGCAGCGCTCTACATCGGCGTCGGTGAAGGCTGCGACCTTCTCGAAGTCGAAGCCAGCGAAGGCGGCGCGAAAGCTCTCGCGCTTGCGCAGAATCGTCAGCCAGGAAAGACCGGACTGAAATCCTTCAAGACAGATCTTCTCAAACAATCGCTTGTCGTCGGTGACAGGGTGGCCCCACTCGTCATCGTGGTAGCGGCGGTAATCTTCCAGTCCCTGCTGCCAGAAGCAGCGGACCTTGCCATCCTCGCCCGTCAACAACCCGTCTTCACTCATGCGGCACCGTCTCTTTCAGCCCGGTTCTTACCATTGATTCACCCTGTTTTAAAACCGCCTGCTAACCTTATCGAAAGGTTTCAGCGAAATAGCGATTTCGACTGAGGTCTCTTTACCATTCGCTGGTCTGCACGTGCGAACGTGACGATCATTTTCCGGTGTCATGTAAAAGAGTCCACCCGATGTCGATGAAAACCGTCTTTCTAGCGTTGAGCGCCGTGTTTGCCGCTCTCACTCCGGCAATGGCAAATGACCGTTACCGCGAGCGCCCGCCGATCGTCGTCAGCCCTGATCTGACAGCGCCGTGGGTAACACAGATGGGTCGTGGCGATGTGCGTCCGGTCGTCTATCCGCAACCGCCACAGCGCCAGCCGCTTTTCCAGCGCCGCGGCGTGCAGCAGCGTCCTCAGGCCGTGGCTGCACGACCCAATGCGCCGCGTGTGAGGATCGACCCGCAGTTCCTGCCGCAGATCGTTAATTACGACACGAAAGAAGCACCCGGCACGATCGTCATCGATACGCCGAACCGACTGCTCTATCTCGTCATGGAGGGTGGCAAGGCACGCCGTTACGGTGTGGGCGTCGGCAAGCCGGGCTTCGAGTGGGCGGGAACGCACGCAATCACCCGCAAGACGGAGTGGCCGACCTGGACTCCACCGAAGGAAATGATCACGCGGGAAGCCGCCAAGGGTCATTATCTTCCGGCCTTCATGGAAGGCGGACCGGAAAACCCGATGGGCGCGCGCGCAATGTATCTGGGCTCGACGCTCTACCGCATCCACGGCACCAACCAGCCATGGACCATCGGCAGCAACAATTCGTCCGGCTGCATCCGCATGCGCAACGAAGATGTCACTGACCTTTACGAGCGCGTGAAGGTCGGCACGAGGGTTATTGTGATCTGATAGCAACGCCTGGCTGTAAGTTTGATTCAAGACACCATCACGCTTCACACTTCTACTTGCGAGCTTTGGCGGAACGGCTAAATTGATTTCACGAGCTTGGCGGGGGATGCCAGGGGGAACGGTAAGCGCTTTTAGCAGCAACCGAAGAAAAACGAGCGGCTCAGCCGCTCGTTTTTTGTTTCAGGCTTAACTTCGGTGGCTTTTGACCGCCATAGGCCCAGTCCAGCAGCTCGACCGTATGCAGGATCGGCATCGGAGTGCCGGTGGCGATCTGCGTCATGCAGCCAATATTGCCAGTTGCGATGATATCGGCCTTGGTGGCCTCGATGTTCTTAATCTTGCGCGCCTTCAACTGGCCAGAAATCTCCGGCTGCATGATGTTGTAGGTCCCGGCAGAGCCACAGCAGAGATGTCCCTCTGCGGGATCACGCACGACGAAGCCCGCATTTTTCAACAATAGCTTCGGCGCCATCGTGATTTTCTGGCCATGTTGCATTGAGCAAGCAGAGTGATAGGCCACCGATAGCCCGTTACGTTCCAACACCGGCAAATCGAGTGTCGACAGATATTCCGTTATGTCCTTTGCCAGAGCGGAAACACGCGCTGCCTTCTCCACATAGTCCGGATCGAGCCGCAGCATATGGCCATAATCCTTGATCGTTGTGCCGCAGCCGGATGCCGTGATGACGATCGCATCGAGCCCGCCCTCTTCCACCTCGCGGATCCAGATATCGACGTTTTGGCGGGCGAAAGCGAGCGCCTGTTCTTCGCGCCCCATGTGATGGACCAGCGCACCGCAACAGCCCTCCCCTTTCGGTGCGACCACCTCGATACCCAGACGGGTCAGGAGCCTGACAGTGGCCTCGTTGATGCCCGGGTCGAGAACCGGCTGAGCACAGCCGGTCAGGATTGCGACCCGGCCTCGCTTCTGCCCTTCAGCGGCGGGAGCGGAATGCCAAGCGACAGGTGGCGCGGAAATCGAATTGGGTGCGAGATCGAGCATGGCGGCGAGCGGCTTCAATGCCGAGACCTTGCGCAGGAGCGGTGACAGCGGGCGCCCGATTTTCGCAAGCTTCAAAGCCAGCCTGAAGCGTGCGGGATAGGGCAGGATGGCGGCCAGCAGGCCGCGGATCAACCGGTCCATCAGCGGGCGCCGATAGGTCTTTTCGATATGGACGCGCGCGTGATCCACCAGATGCATGTAATCCACACCCGACGGACAGGTGGTGGTGCAGGCAAGACAGGACAGGCACCGGTCGATATGTGTCACCACCTCGCGGTCGGCGGGACGGTCATTCTCCAGCATATCCTTGATGAGATAGATGCGCCCGCGCGGGCTATCAAGCTCGTTGCCGAGCGTGACATAGGTGGGACAGGTGGCCGTGCAGAAGCCACAATGCACGCATTTACGCAGGATCTTTTCAGACTCGGCAACATGCGGATCGGCCAGTTGTTCAGCCGTGAAGGAGGTTTGCATGATCAGATCCCCATTCTGCCTGGATTGAAGAGCCCCGCCGGATCGAGCTTGTGCTTGATACGTTGAGACAGCGCTGATTCGACCGCATTCAAGGGCTCGAAAGCCGGAACCGTTCGTCGCACATTATCCGCTGCACGAAGAAGCGTGGCGTGACCACCGCCGAGCGAACGGATGTAACCGCGCAGCAGTTGCGCCTCCGGATCGGCTTCCATCTGCATCCACACAAGCCCACCCTGCCAGTCATAGAAGGCATCAATGCCTGCCTCCAGACGGAGCGCGGCGACCAGCTTGTGGCCCTGTGAGGGCGCAATCGACACGCGCCAGAGCGGCTTGGACGCGTTGCCCGCGTACGGCGCTACATCGCGGATTTCCTGCCAGAGTGTGCGGCTCTCGCCGCGCTCAAGAGAAGTCATTGTGCCGAAGGATGCCAGAAGCGTCTTCAGCTTTTGCGATCTCGCCTCGACCGAGGCTGCAAGCCCCTCTAGTCGAAGCACGGTCGCGGCACCTTCGGGAAGTTGCCCATTGAGGAAGCGGGACTTAACACTTTCCGGCAGATGCGCCGCTCCGGAGATTTCGAGGCTGGTTGCCATCGCCGCTGCCATAGCATTGGCCGCTGTCTCATCTTCCAGCCCCGAAATAACAAGCGTCACTTCAGCAGGCGGAACCGGCAACACGCGGAAGGTCACCTCCGTCAGCAAACCGAGCGTGCCGTAGGAGCCCGCAAGAAGCTTGACGAGGTCTAGACCGGTGACATTCTTCATCACGCGCCCACCGGCCTTGATCGCCTCGCCGCTGCCATTGACGAAGCGGATGCCGAGCAGACTGTCTCGCGCAGCACCGGCCACATAACGGCGCGGACCAGAGACGTTGGCTGCAAAAACGCCGCCAATGGTGGGTTCGCCTGTCGTGCCCATGATAGCGCGATGATCCATGGGCTCGAAGGCCATCATCTGCCTGGCCTCGGTCAAAGCGGCCTGCACGTCGGCGGTTGGCGTCCCGGCCTTGACGGTCATCACCATCTCGGCGGGATTATAAGAAACGATGCCGCTCAAGGCTCGCGACGATAATGCCGCATCTGCCTGTACGGAATTGCCAAAGCCAGCACGCGTATTGCCACCGATGATGGCGATCGGACGTCCTGCTTCTGCGCGTTCACCAATGATAGCTGCCGCCTCTAATTCCGATTGGGGCGTGAAAATGGGGTATGCGGTGTCCATCAAGCTCTGCTCTCCAAAGGAAAGACCTTGGACGGGTTCAATATCCAGTCTTCGTCAAAGGCGGCGCGGACTGCCATCTGCTGCGCCAGATCGGCGTCTGAATATTGATGCCGCATCAAATCGCGCTTCTCGATGCCGACACCATGCTCCCCGGTCAGACAGCCGCCTGCATCGACGCAGAGTTTCAGTATCTGGTTGCCCGCCTCTTCGGCGCGCGCCGCATCGTCTGGATCATTGGCGTTGAACAGGATCAGTGGATGCATGTTGCCATCACCGGCATGGAAAACGTTGGCGACGCGAAGGCCGAGCGCGTCGGTGATCTCGCTCGTCTTCTTCAGCACATGAGAAAGCTGGCTGAGCGGCACCGTGCCATCCATGCAGATGTAATCGGCAATCCGGCCAGTTGCACCGAAAGCGGATTTCCGGCCCTTCCAGATCGCAGCCGCCTCCATCGCCGACTGACACTCGCGCACGGTCTTCACTGCATGCTGGCGAGCAATTGCGACGATATCGGCCAGCATGGCATCCATCTCATCTTCAGAGCCCTCAACCTCGACGATCAAGAGCGCGCCGACATCGAGCGGATAACCTGCGTGGGCAAAAGCCTCACAGATTTCGATGGCCGGCTTGTCCATGAACTCGATCGCCACTGGAATGATCCCGGAACCGATAATGTCGGCCACGCAGGAACCAGCCTCTTCCGAGCTTTCGAAACCGAAGAGCACCGGGCGCGCGCCTTCGGGCTTGGCGATCAGGCGCACCTTGGCTTCGGTGACGATGCCGAGTTGACCTTCCGAGCCACAGACGAGACCCAAAAGATCATAGCCTGATGCGTCGAGATGCTTACCGCCAAGTTCCAGCACCGTGCCATCCACCAGCACCATTTTCACCCCAAGCAGATTGTTGGTGGTGACACCATATTTCAGGCAATGCGCTCCACCGGAATTCATGCCGATATTGCCGCCGATAGTGCAGGCCAATTGCGAACTCGGATCGGGCGCGTAGAAGAACCCTTGCGGACTGGCTGCATCGGAAATGGAGAGGTTGGTGACACCTGCTTGGACGGTTGCGGTGCGGTTGAACAAGTCCAGTTCAAGGATCGAAGACATTTTCGAGAGGCCGATCACCACCGCATCTTCCTGCGGGATCGCACCGCCGGAGAGCGACGTACCGGCACCTCTTGGAACTACGGGTATGCCGTAGCGATGACAGTATTTCAAAACAGCGGAGACCTGCGCCGTGTTTCTTGGAAGCGCTACAGCCAATGGCAGTCTGCGATAGGAAACAAAGGCGTCCGTCTCGAAAGGTACGAGCTCTCTCGGCTCGTGGACGAGACACTCGGGGGGAAGCAGATCGGCAAGATCGGCAATGATCCTTCCCCGGCTGGAGAGCACCGAGGCGCGTGGCGTCAAGAATTCTATTGCTTGCGACATGATTTGCCGATGCCTCCCTCATCTCACCCATCCTATGCGGAGTTTAGGCCTTGGTGGCAAGCTGCGCAAATGCTAGAGATTATTTCCAATTTGGAAAGAATGGCTGGGACCGATGACAAATCTTGGTGATCTCGAGGTCTTTGCCAGCGTTGCTGCCTCCGGCAGCATGTCGGTGGCAGCGAAGGAACTCGGCTACTCGCCCGCCGTGATTTCGAAGCGCATCAAGCGGCTGGAGGAAAAACTCGGCGCGCGGCTGTTTCAGCGCACGACACGCCAAATCTCGTTAACAGAGGCAGGCCAGGGATTTCATCAGAGAATTCTATCCGTCCTGGAGGGGCTGGAAGAGGCGGAAGACTTCGTCTCAGGCCGGTCAAACTCTCTGACCGGAACGTTGAAGGTGTCAGCCTCCACCTCCTTCGGCCGCATGCATGTGGCACCGCATCTCAAAGGCTTCATGGACAGGCATCCATCGCTCTCCATCAATCTGACGCTCAGCGACGACTTCATCGATATCGTCGCGGGTGGCTACGATCTCGCCATCCGCATTGCCGATCTCTCGGATTCCAGCCTTGTCGCACGACGGCTTGCGCCGGTCCGCCGCGTGCTGTGCGCCTCGCGATCCTATGTTGAGGAACATGGACTGCCCGACACCATTGAGGATTTGAAGAACCATCGCTGCCTACCAGCACACAACAACGATCTTTGGCGGCTGGAAGGACCGGACGGAGCGTTCAATTTGCGCCCTGAAGGCCTGCTTGTGACCAATTCGTCGGAGGTGATACGCGAGGCGGTAATTTCCGGGCTTGGCATTGCGCTGCGATCCACCTGGGATATCGGGCCGGAGTTGAAATGCGGCGCGCTCATTCAGGTGCTTCCGGCCTATGAAGGATCGAAGAACGTGGCACTCTCGGCGGTCTATTCCAGTCGCCGGTTCCTGCCAGCGAAGGTTCGTCTCTTCATCGATTATCTGGCGAACCTCTATGGTCCCGTTCCCTACTGGGACACGGATGCATTCTAGGGTCAAAACCTGATCAGAATAGGAATCTCGGTCTAATGCGGAGCGTCCGCCGCGTGGTGCTTGCGGATATTGCGCACCACCCACCATACGCCGATCACGGCAATGGGAACCGATGCGCCGGTGATCACGGCCGGATCGATCGGCAGCAGGTCATGCGTCACTGCCTTGGTGAGATAGCCGATCAGCCCGACGACGTAATAGGATATGGCAGCGACAGAAAGGCCTTCGACTGTTTGCTGCAGCCGCAATTGCATGGCAGCACGCCTGTTCATATTGTTTAAAAGCACGCTGTTCTGCCGCTCGAGCTCGACATCGATCCAACTGCGCACCAGCGATGTGGCACGATACAGCTTTCGAGACAGGTTGGCCTGGCGTTCCTCAACCGACTGGCAGGTGCGCATGGCAGGCGCCAGCCGCCGTTCCAGAAAGGTGGCCATGGTTTCGTGTCCATGGATCGGCGTTTCAGCCAGTGTGCGAATGCGCTCGCGGACAATGACGTCATAGGCGCGGCTTGCGCCGAAGCGATAGAGGCTAAGCGCCGCGTTGGCCTCCAGTTCTGCGGCAAGGCGGGTCATTTCGGCCAGAAGCGCATCGGCTTCTTCTCGCGCACCGTTCTTCATCCGCTGCGTGATCGCGGTCAAACCGTCTTCGATACGACGGATTTCCGGCGACAGTGTCTGGGCCAACGGCAATCCGAGCATGGCGAGCGTCCGGTAGGTTTCGATGTCCAGCAGACGCTGCACGATACCTCCACGCGCCGAATCGGTGAGGCCCCGGTCGAGCAGAAGAAACTGCGTCAGCCCATCGCGATCCTGGCGGAAGTCCGTAAGGATGGACGCCTGCCCTTCGCGAACGGTGCTGTGGCATAGACTGATCGGATCGAAATGGCTTTCTGCGTTGGCGGTTTCCGGTCCATCGTCACGAATTTCGAGCCTGACCGCAGAGATCAGCGAGCCGGGCGGCGAAAAGCCATCTCCAAAAGGATCGCCAACGATCTCGCCGCCAACCTTTTCCGGCGCCGGCCCATCCCAGAACCAGGTAGAGAACTCGGTGTGTCTTTCCCATCTGAGCGTGCCTAGGCCGCAAGGCATGGCGTGGTGACGGGCATCGCGTTCCGGTGGCGCGACACCACGGCTACGCGACATTTCCGCAATCGCCGAATGATGTACGGAGGCGCCACCATCCATCATGAAGGCCAGTTGGATGATAATGCGTGACGAGCCGAGCAATACGGTCGGCCTCGCATGAATTTCCCCTAGCGCCAATGACCTCTCCGGCGCACTGGCAAATGCAAATCGTCCCCTGGCCATCAGCCCTCTCCGTCTCAATCATACAGATTTATCAAATCGCAAGCCGCATGGGCAGATGCCGAGTTGCCGCAGGCAAATTGCTAAAACACCCCTTGCCCAGAGATATAGTCGTTGGCGCCTGAAGAAAGAAAATCCTATTAACGCAATTTTTCCGGGAACTTTATCAACTTTGAGACGTTCTTGACGGGTTATTGGAAAATTCTACCAAGATGGGACGCTATGACTACCACGAGCGAAACTGAACGCTATCCCCGGATAGCACTCATATCGACACATGGCTACGTCGCCGCACACCCGCCGCTTGGCGCAGCCGACACGGGAGGACAGGTCGTCTATGTCCTCGAACTCGCAAAAAAACTCGGTCAACTCGGCTACACGGTCGATCTATACACCCGCCGCTTTGAGGACCAGCCAGAGATTGATGAGGTGGACGAACGCGTTCGCGTCGTGCGCATTCCCTGCGGCGGAAAGGAATTCATTCCAAAGGAGTATCTCCACCGCCACCTTCTGGAGTGGTGCGAGAACGCGCTGCGCTTCATCAAGAAAAACGCCCTCACCTACTCCTTTATCAACAGCCACTACTGGGATGCGGGCGTGGCCGGCCAGAGGCTGTCTGAAGCGCTGAAGATCCCGCACCTTCACACGCCCCACTCGCTCGGTATCTGGAAAAAGCGCCAGATGGAAACCGACTACCCCGAGAAGGCGGATACGTTCGAACTCGAATTCAACTTCAAGGAACGCATCCAGCACGAGCTGATCATCTACCGTAGCTGCGATATGGTGATCGCCACGACGCCGGTGCAGCTCGACGTGCTACTCGAAGACTATGGACTAAAGCGCAAGCAGGTCCACATGATCCCACCGGGATATGACGACAATCGGTTCTTCCCCGTATCGGAAGCCTCACGGCAGATGCTGCGCCAGCGCTTCGGCTTCAGGGGCAAGACGGTGCTGGCATTGGGAAGGCTTGCGACAAACAAGGGTTACGACCTACTGATCGACGGCTTTTCAGTTTTGGCCGAGCGTGAACCCGATGCGCGCCTCCATCTTGCCGTCGGCGGCGAGAATATGGACAACCAGGAAACTACGATCCTCAATCAGCTCAGGGAGCGAGTGAATGAACTCGGACTTGAGGAGAAGGTCGATTTCTCCGGTTACGTCTCAGACGAGGATTTGCCCGATATCTATCGAGCAGCCGATCTCTTCGTTCTGTCGAGCCGCTACGAACCTTTCGGCATGACGGCGATAGAGGCGATGGCGAGTGGAACACCCACGGTCGTCACGATCCACGGCGGACTGTTTCGCGCCGTAAGCTACGGGCGTCATGCACTTTTCGCCGACCCCTTCGACAAGGAAGATCTCGGCATTACCATGATGAAGCCGTTCAAGCATGAACGCCTTTACGGACGACTGTCACGCATGGGCGCGCACAAGGCCCGCAGTCTGTTTACCTGGACGGGCATTGCCCAACAGTTGCTCTCGGTCATCGAAGGGCGTCCGATAATGCCCGTGCTGGAAGAGTCCGATTGGGCCGAACCATGGAATGATGGCGATTGAAACCTGTAAGGCTTTTTTCCTCCGATCTCGACGGAACGCTCGTCGGCAATAACGAGGCGACGGCACGCTTTCGCGATTACTGGCATTCTCTTCCGGATGCCGAACGCCCGCTGTTGGTTTTCAACAGCGGTCGACTGATCGATGATCAACTCGATCTGATCGAGACAGTGCCGCTGCCCCGCCCCGACTACATTATCGGCGGCGTGGGCACGATGCTGTTCTGCTCCAATGACCCGACACTGTCGAAAGATTATGTGTCTTTCCTCGGATCGGGGTTCGATCCGCATGAAATTGCCCGCGTGATGCAAGGTGTGCCCGAGATCCGTCGACAGCCTGATCAGTATCAACATGGCCTGAAGTCGAGTTGGTATCTACACGACGCCGATCAAGCGTTGTTGTCCGAGATCGACCGGCGTTTGGGTGACAATGGGATCATGGCACGTATCGTCTATTCTAGCGGTCGCGACCTCGACATCCTGCCGCGCGCAGCGGACAAGGGAGCGGCAATTCGCTGGCTTTGCGATCGTCTCGGCTTCGAGCTTGGTGAGACCGTCGTAGCAGGCGATACGGGAAACGACCGTGCGATGTTCGAACTCCCTCAAGCCAGAGGCATCGCTGTCGGCAACGCGCTTCCTGAACTCAAATCCTACGCAACCGGAAGACACAATGTAGTGATTTCGGTTGAAGAAGAAGCGGATGGCGTTATATCGGGACTAAAACACTGGATGAACCCTGCCACCATGCATCAGTAATTACAAAAATACTGGTGCAAGAGCAGCAAATCCGCATTGACCCGACTCCTTCGGAAAGAGAAAATGAAACTTGCCGAACACGGATCGGCTTGAGATTTCATTCACGTTCTTCGAAAGGAATACTTAGCGTTGAAGCTCCTGAGCCGATTGGCCAAAGATGTCAGCTTGATGCTGCGTCGTCCCCCACGCCAGCAATATGGCGCCATCTGCCACCGCCGTAACAAACACAATGGCGATGTGGAGGTGCTGTTGCTGACCAGCCGGGACACAGGTCGGTGGGTTATCCCCAAGGGTTGGCCAATGCAGGGCAAGAAGGCTCATGCAGTTGCCGAGCGCGAGGCCTTCGAAGAGGCTGGCGTCCGGGGCAACACACAGAAAGAGCCTTTCGGATTTTTCCACTATGAGAAGAAGCTGAAAAACGGTGTGAAGGTTACCTGTCTTGTTCAGGTTCACCTTCTGGAAGTGACGGATCTTATCAAAAACTTTCCCGAGAAGGAAAGCCGGACACTCGAGTGGGTTTCGCCTGAGGAGGCGCAAAAGCGGGTCAACGAGACCGAGCTGAAGCAGCTTTTCGTCGTATTTGGCAAACAGATGGCTCGGGGAACGCCGTCGGCCCTGCAACACGCTGTCGGCTCTCAATGACGACGATGTGGTGCCACTACGACAGGCACTCGCGACCATTGGCGCCATAGAGCGTTTCCATGGCGCAATCACCTGAAAATCGCAAAAAACCAACGCTCGACAAGGATCTCGACAAGATGACCCGCGTCGAGGAGGCGGTTAATCATCTTGGCCAGCGATTGGTAGCACCGGGCGCTGCACTTCTGTTCCTGGTCGTGACCGCGCTGGTCGCCAGTTCCTATGCCGGCAGTACGCCAGGCGCGGTCATCACGCTCGCCGCAGCCATCATCGGCGCCTATATGGCGATGAATATCGGCGCCAAGGACGTTGCCAACAATGTGGGACCGGCCGTCGGCTCAAAGGCACTGCCGCTGACCGCTGCTCTTATCATTGCCGCAATCTGTGAAATCTTCGGTGCGCTCGTCACCGGTGGTAATGTTGTCGAGACGATTGCCAGCGGCATCGTCGATGTCAGAACCGTACCAGACCCGCATGTCTTTGCCTGGGCGATGCTCGGAGCCATCCTAGCAGCCGCTCTTTTGGTCAATATTTCCAACCTGCTCAAGGCGCCAATTTCTACCACGCACAGCATCGTTGGCGCGGTGGCAGGTGCCGGCACCGCAGCCTTCGGCATTGGTGCGGTGGACTGGACGTCGCTGCTCGGCATTGCGCTGACCTGGGTGCTCACCCCATTTATCAGCGCCTTCTTTGCCATCGCTCTCCTCGCATTCATCAAGGAGTTCATCATCTATCGCGATGACAAGATCGCCGCAGCCCGCAAATGGGTACCGGTGCTGCTTGGCGTGATGGGAGGAGTGATGACCTCATATCTGATGCGCTTCGGGCTGCATCGGGTCATCGATGTTCCAACCGGCGTATCGCTCGCAGCAGGCTTCGCCGTTGGCCTCATCGGCTGGCGCCTTTGTATTCCGCTCATCCGCAACCAATCCGAGGGTCTGGAAAATCGCAATCAATCGCTTCGCACGCTGTTTCAATGGCCGCTGATTTTCGCAGCAGCACTTATGTCCTTCGGTCACGGCGCCAATGATGTCTCCAACGCTATCGGGCCAGTGGTCGCTATCGTGCGTGCGGATTATGGCAACCTCACCGAGGTTTTTGCACCGGCACCGCAATGGGTCATGCTGATTGGTGCTTTCGGGCTGTCCTGCGGCATCCTGCTGTTTGGACCGCGCCTGATCAGGCTCGTCGGCGAGCAGATCACCAAGCTCAACCCGATGCGTGCCTTCTGCGTGTCCACCTCGACGGCACTCACCGTTCTCACAGCCTCGCATTTCGGCATGCCGGTCAGCACAACGCATACTGCAATTGGCGCTGTCTTCGGGGTCGGCTTCTTTCGCGAGTGGTATACGCAGCAGGGCCGAAAGCAACAGGAAGCGCTGCGAAAGAGCCTTGCGCCAGCCAATTCTTCCGCGGACGAACCAGACGAAAACACCTCGGAGACGCGGCGGCGTTATCTTGTCCGCCGGTCGCATTTTATGACGATCATCGCCGCCTGGGTCGTAACGCTGCCAGCAAGTGCGGCCTTGGCAGCAACGCTCTACGCAATCATGCATCTTCTGTTTATATGAGCGGACAGATCATCAACCTATCGAAGTACCAACATGCGCGCCAATTTCAGAATGCAGCGGCTTTTCGTCAGCCAGTCCTTGCGGCTCGGCGAGCCCGTGGAAGCAGACAGCTACCAGTTCAACTACCTCGCTAATGTACTGCGCATGGGCGATGGCTCAGAAATCCTCCTCTTCAACGGTCGCGATGGAGAATGGAAGGCCAGCCTGTCATTCCCAACGCGCAAGAAGATCGTGCTGAGACCTTTCGAAGAGACACGGCCTCAGCCGGAAACACCCGACCTGCATTATATCTTTGCGCCGCTGAAGACCGGACGCATGGACTATCTCGTGCAGAAAGCGGTGGAAATGGGTGCCGGCGTTCTGAGGCCGGTTTTCACTCAGCATGTACAGGGCAAGATCACCAATCTCGACAAGCTCAGGGCAAACGTCATCGAAGCTGCGGAACAATGCGGTATTCTGGCCGTGCCGGAGGTCGAAGAACCTGTCCGGCTGAAAGACCTGCTTGAAAGCTGGTCGCCTCACCGCCGTATCATCTATTGCGATGAAGGCGATACCGGGCAAAATCCCCTGCCCGCGCTTCGAGCGATCAACGAAAAGCAACTGGCCCTTCTCGTCGGACCGGAGGGCGGCTTTTCAGAGGAGGAAAGGCAGTTGCTGCGCAGCAAGGCCTGGGTGACGCCCATACCACTCGGACCCCGCATATTGCGGGCCGATACGGCAGCGGTCGCAGCGCTTGCAGTCATTCAGGCAAGCATCGGCGACTGGGAATAATCCAGCGGAAGATGTCGCGCTCGTACAAATTTCCGGCATGAATTCATGCTTAAAAGAAATTCATTTGCTTGCACCGTGGCGGCACCCTATCAGCGATGGCAACATCGCTGCGCAGGCGGCAAAGACAACAAGGTAATTTCATGGCCCGCGACACCACTGACCAGACGCCGATTTCCTCCGTACAGGAACTGACAGACTATCTGGCCGAAGGCTGCAAGCCGAAAGAGAAATTCCGGATCGGTACGGAGCACGAGAAGTTTGCCTTTTTCCGTGATGGCAACAAGCCAGTACCCTATTTCGGTGAGGCCAGCATCTCCGCACTGCTGAAGGGCATGCAGGAAAAGCTCGGCTGGGAGCCGATCATGGATGGGCACAATATCATCGGCCTTGGCGAACCGAGCGGCATGGGCGCAATTTCCATCGAGCCCGGCGGCCAGTTCGAGCTGTCCGGCGCGCCGTTGGAAAATCTGCACGAGACCTGTCGGGAATCCAACCAGCACCTGGCGACCTTGCGCGAGATCGCCGAACCGATGGGCATTCGATTCCTCGGCGTGGGCGGCAGCCCGCTCTGGACATATGGTGAAACACCGCAGATGCCGAAGTCGCGCTATGCGATCATGACCAACTACATGCCCAAGGTCGGCACCAAGGGTCTGGACATGATGTACCGGACCTGCACCATCCAGGTTAATTTGGACTTCTCCTCGGAAGAGGACATGCGCCGCAAGATGCGCGTTTCGATGAAGCTTCAGCCACTTGCAACCGCGCTTTTTGCCTCGTCGCCCTTTACCGAAGGCAAGCCGAACGGGCTGCTCTCCTGGCGCGGCGATATCTGGCGCGACACCGACAACCAGCGTTCCGGCGTTCTTCCTTTCACGTTCAAGCCGGATTTCGGCTTCAAGGACTATGTCGAATGGGCGCTGGACGTGCCGATGTACTTCATCGTGCGCGACGGCAAATATCGCGACTGTACCGACATCACCTTCCGCCAGTTCATGGCGGGCGCGCTGAAGGGTGTGATTGCCGACTGGGAACCCAATCTGGGTGACTGGACGAACCATCTCTCCACGCTGTTCCCGGACGTGCGTCTCAAGCGTTTCCTCGAAATGCGCGGCGCCGATGGCGGTCCATGGCGGCGCATCTGTGCGCTGCCGGCCTTCTGGGTCGGCCTCCTCTACGACGACGATGCTTTGGCTGCAGCCGACCAGTTCACCGCGGACTGGAAAGTGGATGATGTGATCGCGCTTCGCGATGCCGTTCCAACGGCAGGCCTGAAGGCGACGATCGCGGGACGCGACCTGCTGGACGTGGCACGCGACGTTGTAGCGATATCCCGCAAGGGCTTGCAAAGCCGGGCGCGACTGAACCGTGATGGACAGGATGAAAGCGTCTTCCTCTCACCGCTGGAAGAGGTTCTTGCCAAAAAGGCGACGCTCGCAGACGACATGCTGGCGCTCTACCATGGCCGCTGGCAGCAGTCGGTTCTGCCCGTATTCGAAGACTATCAGTATTAAGTGCGCTGCCCTCACGGGCAGCGGCGCGACATTCACGATCCGGACGAAAAAAAGCCCGGTGCGGCTTGGGACCTGACACCGGGCAAAGGCAGGGCTATTGGCAATCACCCTGCGGGGAAACTTGATGCCGGGATCCCGTTCTCGGCATGGGACGTCACGGCTTGCGAAGCCGCGTAAATCGCGTACCTGAATGGGTCCTGGCCGCCCGCGCCAGATGCATACTTGGATCATCTAGAAAGCCGGCCTCCAGCGCGCTCACCACATCGCCACTAGTCAGTCCGATATCTGTGAGCTGCTGATCGGTCATGTCCGTCAGCTTGTTCACGGCCATACGGTTCATGATGGAACGCGCGAGTTTCGCCACGCGATTGAGAGCCACGTTCCAACGCGTCTCAATCGAGACTCCGGGGGCGACAATCTGCAATTCCATTTTCCGTTCTGCCGTGCGCATGACAAGGTCCTTCCGATTGGGCACGTAAATATATTGCTTCATGCTCTCGCACGAAGACACTGGTGAGGTTGAGGCCGCCGCTCGAAAGCGTTGACCGGGTTGATCGGATGTCTTGAGCGTCAAAATGTCGCAAGTCTATTGATCAGTCCAACGAATGTTTCTAATGTCAGATATCAATTGCTCTTATGGATGGCCGCTTTGACCGCTCCGCTCGATATTGACCAGCTTCATACGTTCATCGCCATTGTTGATACGGGCAGCTTCACCAAGGCTGCGGACAGGGTATTCAAGACACAATCGGCAGTCTCGATGCAGATGCGAAGGCTCGAAGAGCGGCTAGGCAAGCAGCTTTTCGCCAAGGACGGGCGTGGCAACAGGCTGACGGCGGAGGGTGAGAAGCTGATGCATTATGCTCGCCGTATTATCCGCCTTAACAACGAGGCGGTTGCAGCCTTCGATGACAACCGGCTGGAAGGGACGTTACGCATTGGCACGCCTGATGATTATGCCGACCGCTACATGCCCGAGATCATAGGACGCTTTGCCAAGACGCATCCGAATGTCGAGCTCTACATCGTTTGCGAGCCGTCGATCAGCCTTGCGGAGAAGATGGCGCGAGGCGAACTCGACATCGCGCTGGTGACGCATAATCCACGGACGCGAGTATCGGATATCGTACGTACCGAGCCTCTTTGCTGGGTCACGTCGGCAAACCATCCCTTGCGCGATGATGCGCCCGTGCCGCTCGCTGTCGGGCGACGCGATTGCCACTGGCGGCAGCTTGCCTGCTCGGCTCTCGATGCTGATGGCCGGGATTATCAAGTCCTGTTCACCAGTTGGTCTTCCACCGTGATTGCCGCTGCCGTCCTTGCCGGCATGGCGGTCTCGGTTTTGCCGGAATCAACACTTCGAACGGGCATGCGGGTGCTGACGTCGGCCGATGGCTTTCCGCCTCTGCCGCCGGTACAGATCGGCCTGATGAAGCGTCCCGGGCTGTCGCCCTCGCTCATCAATGCCATCACCGATCACATCACTGCGTGCCTCGACAATATCACGCTCAGCCCTCTCCCTGAGGAGTTGGACTCACGCGTGAAGATGCTGCCCGGTATGCAAAAGCTCAAATCCACCTACGTCGCACCGGGCTGGTAAGCTCTCGCGCCTCTTTCTTGGTTGATAATTCCAGCTTTCGAAGATGAGCTTTTATTGATAGGAAACTCCTATCATGCTTACGCTTAGACAGATGCGATATTTCGACTGCCTCGCACGCACCCTGCATTTCGGCAAGGCGGCGGCCGAAGCCCATATCAGCCAGCCGGCGCTTTCCGTGCAGATCATGGATATGGAGGAGCATCTCGGTGTCAAACTTGTGGAGCGCAGTCGCGGCGATATCACCATCACCCCCAAAGGCGACGAGGTCTTGCAGCACGTGCGGGCCATTCTTCTGGAGGTGGAACGGCTGGAAGAAGCGGCGCGAAAAACCTCAGGCGCCCTGGAAGGATTGGTTCGAATTGGGATCATTCCTACCATAGCGCCCTATCTCGTGCCGAAACTCGTACCGCATCTTCGCGCGCATCATTCCCTGATCGAGATCGAACTGAAGGAGACCGTCACCGACCGTCTTTTATCGGATCTTTCCGCTCGCAAGCTCGATGCGGTGATTGCCGCAATTCCGGTGGAAGGGGAAGGGCTGGAGACGTGTCACCTGTTCACCGATCGCTTCTTCATGGCGACAGCAAAGAGCGACGACAAGGTTCTTGTCTCCCCCGTCAATGAGGGACAGGTCGACATGGACCGGCTGCTGCTGCTGGAGGAAGGGCACTGCCTTCGCGATCAGGCACTGGCGGTCTGCGGCACCGCGGGCAAGCGCAGCCTCGTCAACTACGGCGCAACCTCGATGGCGACATTGCTGCAGATGGTGTCGCATGACATGGGAATGACGCTGATTCCGGAAATTGCCATTCCCACGGAGACGATGCGAAACAATCTCCGCATCGTTCCCTTTGCCGATCCGGCCCCAGCAAGGGAGATCGGCCTTGTCTGGCGCATGGCGAGCGGACGCAAAGGCGACATCGCCGCTCTTGCCGATGCCATCAGGCAATCTATCCGCTAGGCTCGCAATTCCTACTCTAGCGCGAGCCAGATGAAGAGCCATCCCCACATCAGAAGCAATGCCACGAAACCTGTGATGAAGGCCGGACCGCGGTAGCGCAGACGGTTGCTGGTGACGTGGATGTAGGAATGGAAAATGCGCGACAGAACGAAAATCCAGGCGAGCACGATGGTAACGATATTGTCCGCATCCGTGATATAGAGCAGCAGGCACGCCGCGTGGAAGAGCATCGGCAGCTCGAACTGGTTGGCAATGTTCTTGTTGACCAGCTTGCTTTCCGGCGCCTCCTCGCCCGCATCACGGAAACGGCGCACGGCGTCGCCATCGACAAAGGTAAATTTCTTGCGGCGATATGCCAGCAGCCCATAGAGCCAGAACACCAGAAATGCGTGAGCGATCATTGGCCAGAACATGGCAGTCGTGGGCGACATACTTCTTCTCCTATCAACAAAGACGCTCTCCAAACGGCGTTTGGAGAGCGTTCAAATCATCTCAGGCTTTTACCTGAAGCAGGCAGCAGATCAAACGGCACCCGGGTAGTTCGGGCTTTCGCGGGTGATGGTCACATCATGCGCGTGGCTTTCACGCAGGCCGGCGCCGGAGATGCGCACGAAAGTGGCGCGCTCCTGGAAATCCTTGATTGTGCCACCGCCGACATAGCCCATCGCCGCCTTCAGGCCACCGGCCAGCTGGTGCAGAACGCCGGAGACCGGACCCTTGTAAGGAACCTGGCCTTCGATGCCCTCCGGCACGAGCTTCAGCGTATCACGCACTTCTGCCTGGAAGTAACGGTCTGCCGAACCACGCGCCATGGCACCGACGGAACCCATGCCACGATAGGCCTTGAACGAGCGGCCCTGATATAGGAACACTTCGCCTGGGCTTTCATCCGTACCCGCCAGCAGCGAGCCGATCATCACGGCGGATGCGCCTGCCGCTATTGCCTTGGCAAGGTCGCCGGAGAACTTGATGCCACCATCGGCGATCACCGGAATGTCTGCCGCATGCGCCGCTTCGACGGCGGACATGATGGCCGCCAGTTGCGGAACGCCAACGCCTGCGACGATGCGCGTTGTGCAGATCGAGCCTGGGCCGATACCGACCTTGACGGCATCCGCACCCGCATCGATCAGCGCTTTGGTGCCAGCCGATGTCGCAACGTTGCCGGCGATGACGCGAACCGAGTTCGACATCTTCTTGACGTGGCTCACCGCATCGAGAACGCGCTGCGAGTGACCATGCGCCGTGTCGACCACGAGAACGTCAACGCCTACCTCGATCAGACGCTCGGCGCGCTCGATGGCATCGTCACCGACGCTGATGGCTGCTGCGGCACGAAGGCGGCCCTGCGCATCCTTCGTGGCATTTGGGTTCAACTGCGACTTCTCGATATCCTTGACGGTGATGAGGCCAACGCAGTTGCCCTTGCCGTCCACCACAAGCAGCTTTTCGATGCGGTGCTTGTGCAGAAGGCGGCGAGCTTCCTGCTGGTCGACGCTGCTTTCCTTGACGGTGACCAGGTTTTCGCGCGTCATCAATTCGTAAATCTTCTGCGCAGGGTCGGAAGCAAAACGCACGTCGCGGTTGGTCAGGATGCCGACGAGACGACCAATCTTATGGCCGCCGCTGCCACCATTTTCCACGACCGGAATGCCGGAAATGCCGTGTGCCTTCATCAGCAACTGGGCTTCAGCCAGCGTTGCATCCGGGCCGATGGTCACGGGATTTACGACCATGCCGCTTTCGAACTTTTTAACCTGACGAACTTCTTCGGCCTGTTCGATCGGGGTCAGGTTACGATGAATGACGCCAATGCCGCCGGCTTGCGCCATGGCGATCGCCAGGCGGCTTTCGGTGACCGTGTCCATCGCGGAAGATAGAATGGGAAGGTTGAGCTCGATATCGTGCGCAATGCGGGTCGCGATATTCGTCTGGCCGGGCATGACTTCGGAGTGCCCCGGCTGGAGGAGAACGTCATCGAACGTCAGCGCGTCGAGACCAGTGGGAGTTTCAATGATGCGTGCCATGGCCAAATTCCTTCAGTATGAAATGCATGGCCGATCCGGAACGAATTTTCACCCCGACGGTCCTGCAAAGGATTGCTTGGAAGTTGGCGAGGGCTGGTAACACGGTTATGACGGGAAGGGAATAGAGAAAACCGGGAAACATGTGCGATGCACCATGTTGCCGATAAGCCGCAGCTTTATCGACCGCGGCTTAGGATGTCTCTCAGCTGCGTCTGCCGATCAGATGTCGAACTGGTAGGATTTGGGCACGAACCTGTATCCAGTCTCGAGCTTCTCTGCATAGCCGACAGACGGGAACGGCATGTGATAGCCGAGGAACGGGACGCGATCGGTCGACACCATATCGAAGACTTTCTTGCGGGTCGCCGCAGCGGCGGCTTTATCCATATCGAAGCGGACTTCCCAATCTGGCCGCTGAAGCGACAGGACAAAGTGGTTTGCCGTGTCAGCCGTCAGGATCAGCCGCTTGCTGCCGGATTCCACGTTGAAAATCATATGGCCCGGCGAGTGGCCAAAGGCTGCGATGGCGGTGATGCCAGGAACCACCTCAGCGCCGTCATCGATGAATGTCGCCTTTTCCGCCAGCGGCTTCACGTTAGCGAGGACCGCCTTGTGACCACTTTCAGCGGGCGTGCCGGCACGCTTTTCATCCGTCCAGAAATCATACTCTTTCTGGCCGAAGACATAACGGGCCTTCGGAAAGGCTGGCTTGCCCTTCTCCATCAGTCCGCCGATGTGATCTCCGTGCATGTGGGTCAGGACCACGACGGTGACGTCGTCCGGCGTATATCCCGCAGCAGCAAGACCCTCGAGCAGACGGCCATTGCCGGCTTCGCGGCCCTGTTCGCCGAAGCCGGTATCGAAGAGCACAAGGTCCTTGCCCGTATTGATCATGGCAGGAGAAAAGCTGTTGACGAACTGGTCGGTGGGCAGGAAATTCTTTTCCAGCAACTCCGCTACAGTTTCCGGGCTCTGGTTCGTTCCGAATGTTTCACCCGGCTTGCCGGAAGGACGAGCACCATCCTTGACAACCAGAACTTCAAATTCTCCCAGCTTGAAACGGTTGGTTTCCGGCGGCATCGCGTGATTGATCTCCATAGATGTCTGGGGCTGTGAAGTCTGAGCAACCGCTGCTCCGCTCAATACGAACGGCGCGACGGCGCCCGCCCCTGCCGTTCCCAGAAGTGTGCGTCGGCTGATATTCATCCTGTCCATCGTGAAAGTCTCCGCTTGTGGGGTCCAAGGAGCTTAACGAGCGTCTAGGTATTTCGGTTCAGTGGCAAGCTCTCACAGCCTCGTGAAGGCGGTAGCGTGCCAATCCTTGCCAAATGTTTAGTTGGCAAGTCGAGATACCAGGAGTAGTAAGTGGTTCGAACTTTTGCCGGTGCGGGGTGGGCCGCAATCAAGCCATGAACAGAATCATTCCGCTAATCCTTGCCGTCGCCCTTTTCATGGAGCAGATGGATTCCACTGTCATTGCGACCTCACTGCCTGCAATTGCCAAGGATCTGAATGTCGGCCCCATCACGCTGAAGCTCGCACTGACCGCTTATATGGTTTCGCTTGCTATTTTCATTCCCATCAGCGGGTGGATGGCCGACAAGTTCGGCGCAAAGAAGATTTTCCGTTTTGCCATCGCAATCTTCGTGGTCGGCTCGATCTGTTGTGCGGTCTCAGGCTCTGTCGTCGAATTCGTCGTATCACGTTTCCTGCAAGGCATGGGCGGCGCGATGATGACGCCGGTCGGTCGTCTCGTTCTGCTGCGAACCACCAAGCGCACCGATCTCGTTTCCGCCATGGCGCTTCTGACCATTCCGGGTCTAGTCGGCCCGCTAACGGGACCACCCGTCGGTGGCTTCATCACCACGTACTTTTCTTGGCACTGGATTTTCCTGATCAATGTCCCGATCGGCATTATCGGAATCTGGCTTGCGACGATCTACCTGCCGGAAATCGAAACTACCAATCCGCCACCGATGGATATCGCCGGCTTCGTGCTGTCCGGCCTTGCGGCCTCCGGGGTTGTGTTCGGCCTTTCTGTGGTCAGCCTCCCCGCTCTGCCGCCCTTTGTGGGCATTGCCTCCATCATCATCGGCTTCGTCTGCGGCGCGCTTTATGTTCGCCATGCAAAAATCCATCCCGCGCCGATCCTGGATTTCAAGATCTTTCGCAACGCCACATTCAGAACCGCCTCGATCAGCGGCACAGTGTTTCGCATTTCGACCGGGGCTATCCCGTTCCTGATGCCGCTGATGTTGCAGATCGGGTTTGGCCTTAACCCGTTTCAATCGGGCATGATCACCTTCGCGGGCGCCATCGGCGCGATCACCACCAAGTTCATGGCACGGCGTGTTTTCGCCGCAACCGGCTTCAAGGGAACCCTGCTCAGCGCTGGCATCGTCGGCGCCTGTACAACGCTTGCCAACAGCTTTTTCACGCCCGAGACGCCTTATTCGCTGATCATGATCTGTCTGGTAACAGCAGGTTTTGCTCGGTCGTTCTTCTTCACTGGCACCAATGCGCTCAGCTATTCCGATATCGACGATCGTCAAGCCAGCCAAGCGACATCGATGGCGTCCGTGTTGCAACAGATCAGCCTGGCGCTTGGCGTAGCCTTTGCGGCATCGATCCTTGAGGTCAGTGCCTACTTCTCAGGTCGCCACCTCGAGCTTGCCAACTTCCATCTGGCATTCATGGTTGTCGCGCTGGTATCGCTGTTTGCCACACTGCCGCTTATGGCGATGGATAAAGGGGCGGGCTCTGAAGTGTCAGGCCACAGACGCAAAGTCTCACAGCCTGCAGAATAATTCTAAGCGTCCGTCGCCTCTGACGTGACCGTCTTGCGGCCCTTGAAGTGCTTGGCGAGCAGAAACATCTCCACCGATTCGGACCGCGACGAGGCGGGCTTGATGTGGATGACCTGCTTGAAGTTCTGCTTCAGCATATCGAGCAGCTGCTTCTCCGTGCCGCCCTGAAAGGTCTTGGCAAGAAAATGCCCGCCTTCGGCCAGAACCTGAACGGCGAAATCGGCTGCGACCTCGCACAGATGCATGGTGCGGATGTGGTCGGTCTTCTGGTGGCCGGTGGTGGGCGCTGCCATATCGGAAAGCACGAGATCTGGCGTGCCGCCGACGGCTTCCATCAAAAGCTCCGGTGCTTTCGGATCGAGGAAGTCGAGTTGCAGAATCTTTACGCCAGGTATGGGATCGAGTTCCAGAAAGTCGATCGCGGCAACACGGATATCATCCTCGGTGGAATCAGTCACCTTGGCAGCGATCTGCGACCAGCTGCCCGGCGCTGCACCCAGATCGATGATGCGACGCGCATCCTTCAGGATCTGATGCTTATCGTTGATTTCCAACAGCTTGAAAGCCGCGCGCGCGCGGTAGCCTTCAAGCTTGGCGCGCTGTACGTAAGGGTCATTGATATGACGCTCCAGCCAGCGGCGAGACGAGGCCTTCAGCTTCGTCTTCTTCACCTTCTGGCCGATCTTGCGTCCGGTACGATTGGTGCTCGTGGGCGCCTTGCTCATATCAACCCTTCCGCTCTGTTTTGCCATGCGTCTGTATACGGCGTAACCTGTTACGGCGCCATGCGCCATCATCTGCCATCATATCGGTCAACAGGCCTTCGCGCAGCCCGCGATCTGCAACCCGCATGCGCCGGGCGGGCCAGCGTCTGCGGATCGCTTCCAGGATTGCGCAACCGGCCAGAACGAGGTCTGCACGATCCGGCCCGATGCAGGCATTGGCAGCGCGACCGGCGAAGTCCCAGGCCAAGAGTTTTTCCTGCATGGCCGTGACTTCGGCATCGGATAGCCACAGCCCATCGACCTTGCGGCGGTCGTAACGCGGCAAGTCGAGGTGAACACCGGCAAGCGTCGTCACCGTGCCGGACGTACCGATCAGATGGAAGTCATCAGGCGTCGACTGATCTGAAAGCGGCGGGCAGTGAAATGCGCCGAGCAGTCCTTCGACTTCCGTTACCATCGCCTCAAAGACCTGAGGGGTCACATCGCGACCACCATGGCGCTCCGAGAGCGTCACCACGCCGACCGGCAATGAGGTCCAGTGGGTGATGTGGTTGGCAAGCCGGTTCGAGCGGTTTTCGTTCAACCGAATGACGGCTATTTCCGACGAGCCGCCGCCAATATCGAACAGGACGACGGAGCGGGCTTCACGTCCCACCAGGGAAGAGCAGCCGGAGACGGCAAGGCGCGCTTCCGTCTCACGGCTGATAATTTCGAGGTTGAGGCCTGTCTCACGCGTGACACGTTCGAGAAACTCTTCGCCATTCGTCGCCGCACGGCAGGCTTCGGTGGCAATCAGCCGCATGCGACGGATGGGCCGTCCGGCAAGCTTTGACGCGCAGACCTTCAAGGCTTCAACAGCCCGATCCATCGCGTCATCGGAAAGGCGACCGGTGGAAACCAGCCCTTCCCCGAGGCGAACGATCCTCGAAAAAGCATCGACCACGCGGAACTGGCCCGGGCGTGTCGGCTGCGCAATCAGAAGGCGGCAGTTGTTGGTGCCAAGATCGAGCGCGGCATACATATCCGCGCTGGGTTCGAAGGCCTCGCGTCCGCCCGCATGCCGCGAATGCGCAAAGCCTGTGTGCTCGACTGCCACCGCTGCACCATTAGCGCCTGCGCCATTCTGCTTCGCAACAGGCCGGGGCGCCTGGCTCGGCACCAGTGGCCTTCCCTGCGGATCACGATGCGGGCGCTTGCGATTGCGCGATTTTTTCTTTCCGGATGGAAACTGGTCGGTACGCGACGATAGGTCCGGCTTCAAACCGTCTGCCGCAATGCCTGGATGTGCTTTCTGAGCGCCCTGCCCGCCGGAACGCCGGCGGCGTTTGCGTTTGCCCGGCTCCGTTCCAGGCTCGATACCGCCTGGTGGTGGAGCATCCTGACGGGAGTCGGCAATATGCAGCTGCGGCAAAGCAGACGCGGAACGGTTCTTGCCGCCTCGCTTGCCCTTGCCACGACGGGAACGCTTCGCTTTCCCTTTTTCTGCCACCGACCCCCCTGGTTCCGACGGCTTTGAGCCGTTGCCGGGGTCAATCACTGTTTTTTCCACTCCGCCGCGCAAAAGCCCGAAGGCATGCCGCTGGCGTTCATAAGGTTACGTTGGAGAGACCTTACCAGTATGTGACATTCTAGCCAACCGATTTTTGGTCGCGCGCAAAATCGTGCATGTCATTTCGGACAAGGATGAACAGTCTGCAGGGGATAGATCAAAAAGAAAAATTCTCTTCTCCCCGCAAGTCGGTGTGACGAAATGACTAACGGGGAGAAGAGAATGGTACGGTTGAGTGGGGTCGAACCACCGACCTCAGGTGCCACAAACCTGCGCTCTAACCAACTGAGCTACAACCGCACAAGAGACGCTTTCGCGTTACGGGGCTCACATACGGGGAGTTTTTCCCTTTTGCAAGTCCTTCTCTAATTTTTGCGAAAAAACCCATGGAAAGCAAGTCTGTTTTCCCGGGTTGGGCCATCACCCGTAACGGTGGAGCTCCGGTCCATGTGATATTAACTCTATTTCCCAATTCCCAGCGGCGATTATGGACCCAGCGGCCCTGTGAAGTTATTTAAGATTCTGTTAACGTCACGCCGATGCAGGCTGTGTTGTGCCTCATGAGGAGGCCGTGCGGCAGCGAAGGTCACGTAGTGCCAAAGTAGGTTCCGACATGCCCGCCGTTCAGTACCCGTTTATCGACATAGCCGTGCATGAGCGCGTACGGGAAAAGTTCGCCAATGGCGAGGCGCTTGCGCTGTTCTCCATGGACCTCAAAAATGCGCTTTGGGCCAATGGACGCGGTGCTGCTCTTTTCGGCGCAGCGATGATCTATGATTTCATCGAGCATGGGCCGAAGGTGCAGGACGTGGCGTTCCGGCAGGTCGCCGGTGCGGCAAGCAGGCTGCATGCGATCGGTGATCGTCAACAATTCATGATCCGCATTCTATCCGGCTTCCGCAGCGTGGCGGTGTCTGCGGCTCTCGAAGTCATCGAAGTGGGGCCGAAGCAGCCGCTATTGCTGTTTTCGGCCGTGCTGGACCAGTCGATTTCGTCGCTCGAAGATCGCGCGAGACGGATGATCGAGGGTTTCGACGATCCCGATATTCATATGGCGGTGATGGATGATACCGGGGCGACGATCGCTGCCTCGCCCAGGTTCGGCGATCTTGCGATCGCGCCGCAGACCGCCCGAACGCTGATCTCCATGGCGGCGCGCCACGGGAGTAACCTGGTGAAGCGTCCCGTCCCTACCGGCAAGGGATATATGCCCGCAGCGACCGCGCAGTTGACACAGGACCCGGCCCTCAATCTGGTCTTCGTGGTTGAAACCGCGCTCGGCACGCTCGACCCGTCCTCCGATTTTATGGAGGTGCGGCCCGAACCCCAGATCGAGGTTGCCGAAGAGAGAGCGGAAAGAGCGCCAGAACCATCGCCGGAACCATCCCTCGCGCAGCAACTGGCGTTCGAAAGCGTTCTCGATGCAGTCCAGCAGATCGAAGAAACGGACGAAGCGCGGCAGGACGCGGATGATGACGGTATTGCCGACGCGCTTTTTGACGAGGACGACCTGTCGGTTTCACTGGCCTACAAGCAGGATACGGACGAAGAGTTGGAGGTGTCTGAGAGAGCTTCCTCCGCAGACGATGTTGCGACGGTAGACGATGACGAGCGGCAAGTGGCTCCGACACCCGACGAAGGTTCCAGCTACAGCGAGCCTGTCAGTGTCGACGAGGATATGCGGACGCCGGAAGAAGGCTCTTCTCAATCGGAGAATGACAAGGCGGTTGAAGATGTGCCGCCTACGGGTGCGCGGGCCGAAACGCAAGTCGATGACAAAGGTCCGGCGAGCTCTTCGCGCTTCGAGTTTGACCCCAACGGTCGAGCAAGTCGCTTCGTCTGGAAAATCGACGCAGCCGGATGCTTCAGTTCCATTTCGCATGAATTTGCAGAAGCCGTCGGACCGAAGGCGGCTGCCGTCGAAGGCATGAGCTTTTCCGATCTCGCCGCGCTCTTCAATCTTGATCCGGAAGGCAAGATTGCCGAGTTACTGAAGCGTCGCGACACGTGGTCGGGCAAGACGATCTTTTGGCCGGTGGAAGGCACTTCCCTCGCGGTCCCCATCGATCTAGCAGCGCTTCCAACCTATACTCGCACGCGCGAGTTCGATGGCTTCAGAGGATTTGGTATCGTTCGTGTCGCGGATGCGGTCGAAGATCCGCATGCGGCAGGGCTTGCCTTGAGTGGAGAACCCTATCCGGAAGATCAGGAAAGTGAGGAGACCGAGGAGCGCACGGTCGATACGGGTGCATCTGAAACCGTTGAGTCACCAGCTCAGCCTGAAACCGTTCCTTCCTCTTTCGAGAGAGAAGCAGATGACGTTTCGGCTGAAGCGGAAACCGGGCACCCTGTTCAAGCCACGCAGCAGAAGCGTTTTCACCAACCGCCGGAGCATGAGGTTCCGGTGCTGAAAATAGCTGAGACACAGGGCCGGCGCTATTCCGACAAGGTCGTGCGCATCGAGGAGCACCGCAATCGCCGCGATGGTCTGAGTGCCAGCGAAGAGGCAGCGTTTCGTGAAATCGGACGGACCTTGAAGCCCGTCGAGGCTGAGGACGATAAAACTTCTGTTTCCCAAGCGGCAAAGTCGGATTCTCCTCTGAGCGAAAATGCGGTCGAAGCAGCTGTTGACGACGCCGTCGCAGCGTCGCCAGAGGTCGAAGAGCCGCATATCGAGGCGGATGATAACGCGCCCATCGACGTCATTGCCGACGAAGAGGCAGCGACGAAGACCGATGACGATGCGTTCAAGGACTACACGCGCGGCGACGCGCCTCTCGCTTTTACTCATCCGCCAATCGGAAACCGCATGATCGGCAAGGATGGCGACAGCGAGGAAGCGCAGGTCGCGCCAGACAATGAAGAGCAAGGCCATGGCGAAGATGAAGTAGCAGTCGCGCTATCCTCTCGTTTGACGACGGGATTAACGGCCGAAACCGTCGACCAGATGCCGGTTGCTCTTCTCATCCACAGCGGCGATCAGTTGATCCACGCCAATCCGGAATTTCTGCGTCTAACCGGCTATGGAGATGTTGAGGAACTGGCGGCGCTCGGCGGCCTGGATGCGCTTCTTCAGCGGGATGAACTGGAAACGTTTTCCGACCAGAGCGGTGGCATGGTGGCCGTTAGTGCCGAGAACGAACTCATCCCTGTGAGGGCAAAGCTCCAGTCGGTCCGGTGGGAAAACGCCAGCGCCCTGATGCTGTCTCTCATCCCGTTTGAAGGCGCGCGTGATTCCGTCACCCCGCTCGAGGCTTCTGCGCCTGAAGAGGCACATGATGCGGCGCGGATGAAGGGAGAAATCGAGGAGCTTCACTCCATCCTCGAAACGGCGACGGACGGCGTGGTTCTGGTGGGCGAAGACGGCAATATTCGCTCGCTCAACCGCTCTGCCAGCGCCCTCTTCAATTACGACAATGCCGAAATCGCCAACAGGCCATTCGTTACGCTGTTTGCGCATGAAAGCCAGCGCGCCATTTTGGATTATCTTTCTGGCCTTGCCAATAACGGTGTCGCCAGTGTGCTGAATGATGGTCGCGAAGTCATTGGCCGCGAAGCCTCCGGTGGCTTCCTGCCATTGTTTATGACGATCGGTAGGCTCAAATCCACCAACGGATATTGCGCAGTCATCCGCGACATCACGCAATGGAAGCGCACAGAGGAAGACCTGCGCAACGCAAAGCGCGCTGCGGAAACCGCCAATGCGCACAAGACCGATTTCCTGGCCCGCGTCAGCCATGAAATCCGCACACCGTTGAATGCCATCATCGGCTTTGCCGACATGATGGCGACCGAGCGGTTCGGATCGATCGGCAATCCGCGCTATATCGAGTATTCGAACGACATCGTGAGGTCTGGCCGCCACGTCCTCGATATCGTCAACGATCTCCTGGACATCTCCAAGATCGAAGCCGGGCAGATGGATGTGGACTTCAAGGCGGTGGTCCTCAACGAAACCATAGCAGAAGCGGTTTCTCTTGTTCAGCCACAAGCCAACAATCAGCGTGTGATCATCCGCACGGCATTGTCGCAATCGGTACCGCCTGTCGTGGCCGACCTGCGCTCAATCAAGCAGATTCTGCTCAACATCCTGTCGAACGCTATCAAGTTCACGCCGTCCGGCGGCCAGATCGTCGTGTCCACAGCCTATGAGGCAAATGGCAGCGTGGTCCTGCGCGTCCGCGATACAGGCATAGGCATGACGCGCTCGGAACTGGAACACGCCATGAAACCGTTCCGTCAGGTGTCGGCATCCAGCAGCCGGGTGCGCGGCGACGGCACGGGGCTCGGGCTCCCTCTGACAAAAGCGATGGTGGATGCCAATCGCGCCAATTTCGCCATCACCTCGACGCCGAATGAAGGAACTCTGGTGGAAATCAGCTTTCCATCGCAGCGGGTTCTTGCGAATTGACACGGTGAGCGACTAGCAACATCCGTGGTCGACGAATGCACGACCACGGAGGGACAAACGCCTTGCAGCCATCCGAACATTCAACCCTCGCATCGATGCGGAGTGGACCGCGTTTCAGCCCGCTGACGATCGCGGCGATGCTTCTCTCTGCGCTGGTCGCAATGCCGCTCATCGCCATTATCGTCATCGCCCTTACGGGCGGCTGCGTTGGCTGGCAGCATCTGCTCGTCAACGTGCTGCCTCGGTCGGGTGCACAGACGCTTCTCCTGCTGGCGATGACCGGTGCCTTCACCACGATTGTCGGCGTGACGACGGCCTGGCTCGTCACCATGTTCGACTTTCCCTTCCGGCGGCTGCTGTCGTTTGCTCTGGTGTTGCCGCTTGCGATCCCATCCTACCTCGCAGCTTATGCCTTCGGCGAGTTTCTGGATTTTGCCGGACCGGTGCAAAACGGTCTGCGCGCACTTCTCGGCTATCAGACCATCCGGGATTACTGGTTTCCCGATATCCGCTCGCTCGGTGGGGCCGTGCTGGTGCTGGGCTCCGTGCTTTATCCTTACATCTACCTGTCGGCGCGTGCGGCCTTCGGGTTGCAGGGGCGGTTCGCAACAGATGCGGCAAGGACACTTGGTGTGGGGCCGCTACGGCTTTTTCTATCGGTGCAGTTGCCGATGGCACGCCCTGCGATCATCATCGGCCTCGCGCTGGTGATGATGGAAACGCTGAACGATATTGGTGCCGTGGAGTATCTCGGTGTCCATACGCTGACGTTTACGATTTACGAGACGTGGCTGAATCGCGGCAATCTTGCAGGTGCAGCGCAGATCGCTTCCTGCCTCGTCCTCATCGTCGCGGCTTTGATCGTCATCGAGCGCAGAGCCCGCAGACAACAGCGCTTCGCCGCCGGCAAGGCGACAACGATGCATCAGCGGGCGGCCAGAGTTAAGCTCGCGCCCATGAAAGCGTGTCTCGCCAGCCTCGCCTGCACCCTGCCCTTCCTTTCAGGCTTTGCGGTTCCCGTTCTCGTTCTCGGCAGCTATGCGCTCAAACGCCTGGATAGCATCACCGATCCGAAACTGTTCAAAGCGCTCCTCCATAGTTTCGAGGTTTCCATTCCCGTCGCGCTTCTCACTCTTTTGGGCGGATTTCTGTTGGCCTATGCGCAACGGGAGCGTCCCGCATGGCCAACACGTTTTGCGGTTCGCCTCGGCTCGCTCGGATACGGCATTCCCGGCACGGTACTGGCGATCGGCGTATTGATCCCACTTGCCGGTCTGGACAATGCCGTGGACGGACTGATGCGCGCCGATCTTGGCATTTCGACCGGCCTTCTCCTATCCGGCACGGCCTTTGCCATTATCTATGCCCATGGAGTGCGTTTCATGACGCTTGCAGAAGGCACGGTCGATGCCGGCTTCCAGAAACTGTCGCCGCATCTCGACATGGCATCGCGAACACTTGGTCGCACGCGGCTTCAAACATTGTTGGGTGTACTGCTTCCCAACATCCGGCCCGCCGCAATCACCGCATCTCTTCTGGTTTTCATCGAGTCGCTGAAGGAACTTCCCGCCACGATGATGCTGCGGCCGTTCAACTTCAATACGCTGGCAACGCTGGTCTATGAAAGCGCTTCGCGCGCGCGCGTCCAGGATGCGGCACTTCCGGCGCTCGTCATCATCGCTGCTGGACTTGTCCCGGTCGTTTTCGTTTCGAGCGCTCTGGATACTGACGCGCAAAAAAGAGGCAGCTGACGCTGCCACTGAATTTGTGCTTTCAACGAGAGTAGGATCTAAAAATACATCATGTTTTTTGGAGCCACCGGCTCTCCATCCGCTCATTGAATGGACCCGCGTTGAACCCAGTTTTGGACAATTCAATTTAAGAGAAGGTTAAAAGCACAGCCAACCATTGACGGGCAACAAATCCTAGCGAGTGCCAAATCGCCGCGAACAGAGTGGATCTATCGAATATTTGCGAAGCTTCAAGCTTCATCAGCTCTGCAGCACAGCGATGTTTTCGAAATGCGAAAGCGCTTCCGGATTGGCCAGCGCTTCCTTGTTCTTGACCGGGCGTCCATGGACAATATCGCGAACCGCAAGTTCAACGATCTTACCGGATTTGGTTCGCGGGATATCGGCAACGGCAATGATCTTCGCCGGAACATGTCGCGGCGAAGCGCCCGTTCTGATACGGTTCTTGATCCGTGCAGTGAGGGCATCATCGAGCGCCACGCCTTCTTTCAGGCGAACAAAGAGTACCACGCGCACATCGCCATCCCAATCCTGGCCGATGCACAACGCTTCCAGCACCTCATCGATCGTCTCGACCTGGTTGTAGATTTCGGCTGTACCGATGCGCACGCCGCCCGGGTTCAGGGTCGCGTCCGAGCGTCCGTGAATAATCAGCCCGCCGTGGGCCGTCCATTCGGCGAAGTCGCCATGGCACCAGACATTCTCGAAACGGCTGAAGTAGGCTGCGCGGTATTTCTCTCCATCCGCGTCGTTCCAGAACATGATGGGCTGGCAGGGAAAGGGAGCGGTGCAGACGAGTTCGCCTTTTTCGCCGTGAACAGACTGGCCCTCGTCGTCCCAGACGTCCACAGCAAGACCAAGTCCCGGACCCTGGATCTCACCTTTCCAGACCGCCTTTACCGGATTGCCGAGCACGAAGCAGGAGACGATGTCGGTTCCGCCCGAGATCGATGCAAGCTGTATATCGCTTTTGATACCATCATACACGAACGAGAAGCCTTCCGGCGATAGCGGCGACCCCGTAGACGTGACGAGCCTGAGCGCCGAAAGATCATGCGTCTTTCCAGGCTCAAGACCGGCCTTGCGCACCGCGTCGATATACTTGGCTGAGGTGCCGAAGACCGCAAACTGTTCCTTCTCCGCATAGTCGAACAGCACGTTGCCGTCGGGTGCGAAAGGCGAACCGTCGTAAAGACAGAGCGTGGCGCCGGAGGCAAGCCCGGTTACAAGCCAGTTCCACATCATCCAGCCGCAGGTGGTGAAGTAGAACAGCCGCTCCCCCTCCTTCAATTCACAGTGGAAACGATGTTCCTTCAGGTGCTGCAAAAGCGTTCCGCCGGCCGAATGCACGATGCATTTCGGCACTCCGGTGGTGCCGGAAGAAAAGAGAATGTAGAGCGGGTGGTTGAAGGGCTGACGGCTATAGCGCAGCTTTCTACCGCGATAGGCCCGAATGAAATCGTCATATCGAACAAGGCCCGGCTCATCCGTCCGATCTGCATCGGCGGCAGAACCTGCATAGGGCACGAGAAGTAGCGTCACGCCAAGTTTCTCAGCCACGGCTTTCGCCTTACCGACGACCTCCTGACGTTTGCCATTGTACCAGTAGCCGTCACAGGCGATGAAGAGTTTCGGGCCGATCTGGCCGAAACGGTCCAGCACACCCTGCTCGCCGAAATCGGGCGAACATGACGACCAGACCGCACCGAGCGATGTGGCTGCCAGCATCAGCGCGACCGTTTGCGGCATGTTTGGCATCATGGCGGCGATCCGATCGCCGGGCGCGATGCCCCTATCGCTAAGCGCTTGCTGCAACCGCGAGACTTCCTCGCTTAGCCGATCCCAGGACCAGCGCTCGTCGGCCTTATCTTCGCCACGAAAGATAGTGGCATCTTCAGGCCCGCTGCGGATCAAGAGATTTTCGGCGAAATTCAGCTCGGCATCCGGGAAGAAGCGCGCCTTCAAGATATCCCCGCGTTCAATCAGAACGCGTGATCCCGGCTCTCCGATGACACCGCAATAGGCCCAAACAGCGCTCCAGAAGGCTTCAGGCTCATCCACTGACCAACGGTGAAAGGAATCATAATTTGCGAAGCTCGATGCGTATCGATCGGCGCACCATTGCATGAATTGCGTCATGGGCGATTGCGCAATACGCTCGGCCGAGGGCAGCCAGAGTGGATTTGTATCAGTCATTGGTGGCCTCCTCCCGCCCCAGTCACGATACGCCTTTGTAGGGCATGCTGAATATCATTCAGCCTTTGGCAGCGGCATGCTCATCTCTCATACGCTGGAGCTCGTTCCGCTTGGATGTGATCGAAGCGCAGATCACCCCTATCGTCACCAACGCAATGAGGATGGTGCAGATCGCGTTGATTTCCGGTGTCACCCCCAGTCGGACCTGCGAATAGATCTTGATCGGCAGCGTTGTAGCGCCAGGCCCCGTGGTGAAGCTTGCGATCACGAGATCGTCCAGCGACAGGGAAAATGCCAGCATCCAGCCTGCAACGACCGCTGGCAGAATGAGAGGCAGAGTGATGCGGAAGAAGGTCTTTACCGGCGGGCAGCCGAGATCGAGCGCTGCCTCTTCGAGGCTACGGTCGAACGTCAGAAGCCTGGACTGAACGACGATCGCTACGTAGCACATGGTGAAGGTCGTGTGAGCGATGACCACCGTCCAGAAACCGCGATCGACACCAATAGACACGAAGAGAAGCAAGAGAGACAGGCCGGTGATAACTTCCGGCATGACGAGCGGCGCATAAATCATTCCGGAAAACAATATGCGTCCCGGGAAGCGCGCAAAGCGTGTCAGCGACAGGGCGGCTAGCGTCCCAAGGATCGTTCCGATGGTAGCGCTCAGAACTGCCACGCGCACGGTGATCCATGCCGCATCCATCAGCCCTTCATTCGACCACATGGCTTGATACCAGTGAAATGAAAACCCGCCCCAGACGGTCACCAGCTTCGAGGCATTGAAGGAATAGATCACCAGGATCAGGATCGGGATGTAGAGAAAGGCGAAGCAGAGGGTGAGGATAGTCGTGTCGAACTTACCGCGTTTCATCGCTCATCCCGCCTTTTTCTGCTGGTTCTGGAAGATGGCTATCGGCACGACCAGCAACAGCAAGAGCAGGACGGCTACCGCCGAGGCAAGCGGCCAATCGCGATTGCCGAAGAATTCGGTCCAGAGTGTCTTGCCGATCATCAGCGTCTGAGCGCCGCCGAGAAGATCGGGAATGACGAACTCACCGGTGATCGGAATGAAGCAGATCATCGAGCCTGCCACCACACCTGGCAATGATAATGGGAAGGTAATTTTCCAGAAGGCCTTCCAGGGCGGGCAGCCAAGATCGGCGGCAGCTTCCAGAAGCGTGTTGTCGAGTTTCTCCAGAGCCGAATAGAGCGGCAGCACCATGAAGGGAAGATAGGAATAGACGATGCCGATGAAGACGGAAATCTCGGTGCGGAAAATGTTGACCTGCTCGTCCGGGCCGAGAATTCCAAGCGTTTGGAACAGAACCGTCAAAAGCCCTTCCGGCTTCAAAATGCCGATCCAGGCGTAGACGCGGATCAGAAACGACGTCCAGAACGGCAGGATGACAAGCATGACCAAAGTCGGGCGAATGTGGCTCGGTGCCCGCGCCATGGCGAGCGCCATGGGGTAGCCGATCAAAAGAAGCAGCAGCGTCGAAATGACCGCAATCCGCAACGAGGACAGATAGGCCTCGATATAGAGCGGGTCTTCGGTCAAAAACAGGTAATTGTCGAAATCGAGTTGCGAGAAGAACTCCCCGATCCGGCTAAAGCCTTCGAAGACCGGCACATAGGGCGGCATGGCAATAGCCGTATCGGAGAGCGATATCTTGACGATGATGAAGAAGGGGGCCGCAAAGAACAGCAGGAGCCAGAAATAGGGAACAGCCACCACCAGCCATTGCAGTGGATTCCGGCGGCTTTCAGGAGAAGGGATCGCCATCTGTCACTCTCCTATCGGGTCAGAACAAGGCCGGAATCGGTTTTCCAGGTTAGCCAGACTTTGTCGTCGAATGTGATGGGGCGATCGACGAGGCGCGAGACATTGGCCTGGGCGGCGCGCATGATGCGACCATCATCCAGCTTGACGATGAAGATGGAGAAATCCCCGAGATAGCCGATATCCCAAACCTCGCCATGTGCGACATTCATCGTTCCATCGGCAGGCGCATCGAGCGAGATGCGAACCTTCTCCGGGCGAACCGCAAAAGCGACCGGGCTGCCAACGCCGGCGGCGCAATCCTGCTCCACCATCACCTTCAGGCCTTCGCAATCCAACATTACCTGCGCGGGCTTGGCTTCGGCAGGCGTTTTGCTCTCGACTTTGGCTTCGAAAATATTGATGTCACCGATGAAGTCGGCCACGTAGCGGCTATTCGGCGCCTCATATATTTCGGCAGGTGTTGCAACCTGAACTACAATACCCTTGTCCATAACCGCGATCCGGTCCGAAACCGTCATGGCTTCCTCTTGATCGTGGGTGACGATCAGGAAGGTGAGGCCGAGCGTCTGCTGCAGATCCATGATCTCGAACTGGGTTTCTTCACGCAGCTTCTTGTCCAGCGCACCAAGCGGTTCGTCCAGAAGAAGAACCTTTGGCCGCTTGGCAAGCGACCGCGCAAGAGCCACACGCTGTCGCTGACCACCCGAAAGCTGGCTCGGCTTGCGCTTGGCAAATTCGGTGAGCTTGACGAGGCGCAACATTTCGTCGACGCGCGCAGCGATGTCGGCTTTCGGCAGACCATCCTGCTCCAGGCCGAAGGCGATATTCTTCTCCACCGACATGTGAGGGAAGAGTGCATAGGACTGGAACATCATATTGGTCGGACGCTTATAGGGCGGCACGCCGGAAATGTCCTTGCCCTGCAGCAGAATGCGACCAGACGTCGGCTCCTCGAAGCCTGCCAGCATGCGCATCAGCGTGGTCTTGCCGCAACCCGATGGTCCCAGCAGCGAGAAGAATTCGCGCTCGTAAATGTCAAGCGTCAGATTATCGACGGCGGTGAAATCACCAAACCGCTTGGTCACGTTTTCGAACCGGATGAAAGGTACCGAGGAAGGGTCTGTCCAGGGAGAGAATTTGCGTTTTACCGGACCGAGTGATTTCGCCATGACCTGCTCTGTGTTGTTTCGCGAAAAGGGCGGAACGTCAAAGGGGCAGGCTTTCACTGCCTGCCCCTTCTGTCCAAATACGGATCAGCTTCCGGTTTTTATCTGGGTCCAGACGCGGTTCAGAACGCGCTGCTCACGCGGCCCATAGGGCGAGATGGTGAAGAGCTTCTTCATCGTCGCCTCGTCTGGATAGACGGAAGGGTTTTTCGCAACCGCTTGATTCATCACCGCCTGCGAGGCTAGGTTGCCGTTTGCATACTGGACGAAATCGGAAGCCTTGGCAGCCACTTCCGGCTTCATCATATAGTTGATGAAGGTGTGTGCCGCCTCGACATTCTTGGCATCAGCGGGAATTGCGAAGGAATCCATCCAGATATAGGTGCCTTCCTTCGGAATCACATAATTGACCTCGACACCGTTCTTGGCTTCTTCTGCACGGGTCTTGGCCTGCAGGATGTCGCCGGACCAGCCGATGGTGATGCAGCTATCGCCATTAGCCAGTTCATCGATATAGGCCGATGAGTTGAACGTCTTCACGTAAGGGCGGATCGCTTTGTAGACATCGCCGCCAGCCTCGAGATCGGCAGTGTCCTTGCTGTCGGGATTCTTGCCGATGTAGTTCATGGCGATCGCAAAGGTCTCGTCGGAAGCGTCGAGAATATTGATGCCGCAGGATTGCAGCTTCTTGGCATTTTCCGGCTTGAACAGGACGTCCCAGCTGTCGATCTTCACGTCACCCAATGCGGCCTTCACCTTGGCGACATTATAGCCGATGCCGGTGGTGCCCCACATATAGTTGACGGCATATTCATTGCCGGGGTCGTACTGCGCAAGACGCGTGGTGATTTCCGGCCACATGTTCTTCAGGTTCGGAAGCTTCGACTTGTCGAGCTTCTGATAGACACCGGCCTTGATCTGGCGTGCAAGAAAGGGCGACGTGGGGGCTACGACATCGTAGCCGGAATTGCCTGCCAGGAGCTTCGTTTCCAGCACCTCGTTACCATCATACACGTCATAGACGACCTTAATGCCAGTCTCCTTGGTGAAGTCCTCAAGGATCGAAGGGTCGATGTAGTCCGACCAGTTATAGACGTGGACGACCTTTTCCTGGGCAAAGGCAGCGCCGGCAGAGAGAACGGCCGTGGCAAAAGCCAGAGTGAAACGAAGCGATCGGTAACTCATGATTTCTCCTGATGTGGCGCATGACGAGAAACTGCGCAAACCCCTTTGTTTTGTCGTGAGACTAAAAAGGAAAAGCTGCCTCGGCAAGCAGAAATGTGCAGTGCGAAAATTTCGAGCAAAGGACGCTGTGGAGCAAATATGCACGACCCACCACCCATCACCGCAAAAGCCCCGCGGCGCCGGTTTTGCCGGGCCACCCGATGGTATCGTTGCGAAAGCCGGGGCCCTATTTTTGCGCCCATAAGTCGATCCAAAAGGGTCGGGCGTCGTTAATGTGTCCAGCAGAAGACACGGCGTTCTATTGGAAATCGAAGACGCTGAGACCGGTCACCATTTCGTCGAGACCAAGCGGGCGCGTCAAAGGCGCCTCCGCACGCGACAGACATCCCTGCCTCTCGCAAAGCCTGCACGACGGCCCAATAGCGATGGCAAGGCCCGACGCGCCGGCGGCATCGCCATAGACGATATCTTTGGCATGCGCCATCTCAACCACCAACATCAATGCAGTACGGCGCACCCGCTCGCCGAAGCCCGCCTGCGGTCCTTCAAGTGTGCGCGAAATGGTCACATAGGTTTCACGATCCGGCATCTGCACGCTTTCGACCAGAACCTGTCCCGGCTGAGCAAAAGCGGCATGAATATTCAGACGGGGACAGAGGCCCCCGAATTTTGCCTGCGGAAAGCCTTGCGCCCCAGCCTTGCGGAAGCGGTTCCCTGAACTGTCGGTTTCCATCATGAAGAACGGTAGCGCGTGCGACCCCGGTTTTGCCAGGGTAACGAGGCGATTGGCCGCCTGTTCAAAAGACACATTGAAGCGCCCGCGCAGCACATCGATATCGTAGCGCGCCCGTTGGGCCGCAGCCAGATAGGGCGCATAGGGCATCATCAAGGCATGTGCGGCATAGCGCGCCAGCTCGAACCGGGCAATGCGCCGGGCTTCCTCACCGGAAAGCGCAAGCCCCTCCAGCTCCTGCGCTATTTCCGAAGTCAGCGCGAGCAGCGAGACCTCCATGGCCAGTTCGCGAAGCTGATCGTGGCCGGAGAGCCGCTCGGAGAGAAACAGACGCATGGAGTGCCGGTCATAGCGGCGTCTAAGGTTCGGCATGGCATGCACGGGCAGACTACGCACGACGATGCCATGGTTTTTCTGCAACCACGACCTCAACGCCGAGGTCAGATCGTCGCCAGCGCCGAGCGTGGCGTGGAAAGCCTCTGCCGCCGTGTCGATGACAGGGAAATGTCCGGGCCTGCTTTCGAAGACTTGCCGGACCTCATCAATGGGCAGGCGGGCAGCCGATAGGGTCGTCTGATGCCCCTCGCGCGCCAAGAGTTCGGAGAGATCGCTTAAACGCTTCGCCTGCTCGCTATAGGCTCTGTAAAGCTTGACGACACCTATGGCAGCATTTGGCGCGGCTTCCGCAACTTCAACCAGCTCCTGGGGTGAAGGGATCTCATCCGCAAGCAACGGATCTGCAAAGACTTCCCGCAGCTGGCTGGTAATGCCACCGCTTTCGCCTTGCAAATCGTCGAGATCGACCTTGTAGACGGATGCGAGCTTCAACAGCAGCTGCACCGTGAGCGGCCGCTGATTTCGTTCGATGAGATTGAGATAAGACGGAGAAATGGACAATGCCTCCGCCATGGCAGTCTGCGTCAGCCCCAAGCCGTTGCGCACCCGTCGCACCCGCGGCCCCGCGAATATCTTGGTCTCTGCCATCATCCCCCACTTTTGACAAAAGCTAACAACGTTACGGCACAGATCATATTTACTAAATTTACAATTTTACACGTGCCTTCTGTCAAAGACAATACATCATAACTCGTTTCAAGTCACTGTTTTTCCTTTTCATATAGCCATTCGAAATCGAGAGATGTAAATTCTGTTACATCAGATCGATGCAGCTCAAGATAAGTAGCGGCGACGAAGATCGACAGCACATAGACATGGGAGAGAGATATGACTGATTTTTACAAGCTTGTTCCAAACGCTCCACAGGGACGCTTCGATGGCGTCGAGCGCACCTATACGGCGCAAGACGTTTTGAAGCTGCGCGGCTCGATCGACATCCGCTACTCGCTGGCCGAAATGGGCGCGAACCGCCTTTGGAAGCTCATCAACGAGGAAAGCTTCGTCAATGCTCTCGGCGCGCTCTCCGGCAATCAGGCCATGCAGATGGTTCGCGCCGGGTTGAAGGCGATCTACCTGTCGGGTTGGCAAGTCGCTGCCGATGCAAACACGGCATCGGCTATGTATCCGGACCAGTCGCTCTATCCGGCGAATGCCGCACCTGAACTTGCCAAGCGCATCAACCGCACGCTTCAGCGCGCCGACCAGATCGAGACCGCCGAAGGCAAAGGTCTTTCGGTCGACACATGGTTCGCGCCGATCGTTGCCGATGCCGAAGCCGGCTTCGGCGGTCCGCTCAACGCCTTCGAAATCATGAAGGCCTTCATCGAGGCGGGTGCGGCGGGCGTTCACTATGAAGACCAGCTGGCATCGGAAAAGAAGTGCGGTCATCTGGGCGGCAAGGTTCTGATCCCCACGGCAGCGCATATCCGCAATCTGACGGCAGCGCGTCTTGCAGCAGATGTCATGGGCGTTCCGACCCTCGTCATCGCCAGAACAGACGCGGAAGCAGCAAAGCTTCTGACATCCGATATCGACGAGCGGGACCGCCCCTTCGTCGATTACGATGCCGGTCGCACGGTCGAAGGTTTCTATCAGGTGAAGAACGGGCTTGAGCCCTGCATCGCCCGCGCCAATGCCTACGCGCCCTATTGCGACCTGATCTGGTGCGAAACGTCCAAGCCGGATCTGGAGCAGGCCCGCAAATTCGCCGAAGGCGTTCACAAGGTTCATCCCGGCAAAAAGCTTGCGTATAATTGTTCGCCATCTTTCAACTGGAAGAAAAACCTGGACGATGCGACGATTGCCAAGTTCCAGCGCGAACTTGGCGCCATGGGCTACAAGTTCCAGTTCATTACGCTTGCCGGTTTCCACCAGCTGAATTACGGCATGTTCGAATTGGCACGCGGCTACAAGGATCGCCAGATGGCCGCCTATTCGGAGCTTCAGGAAGCGGAATTTGCAGCCGAAATCAACGGCTACACCGCAACAAAGCATCAGCGGGAAGTCGGCACAGGCTACTTCGATGCGGTCTCCGTCGCAATTTCCGGCGGCACCTCATCCACCACTGCCATGAAGGAATCGACCGAGCACGACCAGTTCCGCCCGGCCGCAGAATAACCGCTGAAGCTTAGACGCTTTAGATCTTGTTTTAACGCATGCCGTCATTCAGCCAGTTTGCGGCATGCTCTTTGAGGAGGAAAGACAATGGCTTCGATTTCGAGAGTTAGAGAACGGGCAGAAGAACAGTCCTCTGCCATGACGCAGGACCAGCAGGCTGCCATCCGCATGCTGGCGAACGATCTCCACCGCCTCAATCAGGCGGTCATGAATGCGGTCGAGGCGGGAATCTCCGTCGAGCTTGTCCGCTCTGCCCGCCATCACGGCGGCGACGGGAACTGGGGCGATCTGCTGATCCCGGTCATCGTCGCGCAAAACAAGGCTGCGGCCTAAAGCACGTCGCGCATATATAGGGAGCGGCTTTAGCGAAAACGACAGGCGGCTGAAGAAGGACCTGAAGCGTTAAAGCGCAACTGAGAGATCGCGATCCGCTTCAACGCCCAGCAGTCCGACCGGCGTAAAGGTCTGAATTCTGCCTGATCAACTTGATCATTCGATCCGCCACCGTCCGTATATCGCGGCGGTGGCGGTCCTCATTGTTCATCACCACCCACTGCTGATGACGGAGCTCCTCAATTTCAGCACCCTCCCGCACCAGCCGTGCATCCGCATCGCCGATGAAGCACGGCAGGACAGCAGAGCCTGCCCCGGACAGAATGAGTTCCCGCAGCGCTGAGGGGCGGTTTACCGTTACCAGGATCTTGTCTAGCGCAGCCTCATGCGGCCACCGCAGGTAGGCGGAAATCGCATTCTCCTTGTCGACCGCAATCCAGCGATCCCCGACCGATTGAGGCGCATTGCGCAACCGATAGGCCGCATAAGCCACATCACCGGTCTTGATCGCCGCCAGATTGCGCTCATGCGGCTCAAAAGCGCGGATGCCGATATCGTTTTCGCGGTGTGCGAGCGTCGCTCTTTGCTCGGCAATGAAGAGGTCGATGCGAAAGCTATCTCGTTCGCTGCAAATGGCTGCGAAGTTGCTCATCATCAGCTGCGCATTCCATGTGCCAAGCGCGATCCGGACGAGAGACGTGGCGACGCTCGATTTTAGCCAGCCATCGATCGTTCCGGCGGCCTCCTCCATAGCAAGGAGACTATCGAAAAGAGTGCGACCGTCGCCCGTCAGCGCATATCCCGTCTGGCTCCTGACGAAGAGTGCCTTACCAAGCTTCTGCTCAAGCTCAAGCATTTTGCGACCGATCGTCGCAGGGCTAAAGCCCGAGGTGCTTGCCGCGCCAGTCAGCCCGCCTCCCCGTGCAACGTCAAGAAAAAGCTGAAACGTGTCCCATCCAATGTTTTTCATAAATGAAAAACATAAGGCGCTTTCGGCGGCAGATAAAGCAGAAATGGCGGTGCAACATGATGAAGCTCATCGGAAGGAGTTCATCATGCAGCATATTTTTGTGGCCTTTGCCCTCATCAAGGTGCCAGCACCTGAAGGTCAGAAAGCAAGACGGGAAGCAGAGGAAAAATTTTACGCTGAAACCTGCGCACCAGGCATCATCCGGCGCGCATTTGCAGCACTGACGTCTTGCCTTGAAGCCTTAAAACGCAATGGCCAGCAATGCCGCGACAGCACCAGCCGCGATCAGGCTGAGACGAAAGGCAAAAAGGAGGTTGTCATTGCGGGCACGGGCAATAGCGACGGCGCGAGCGCGATTTCTGGACATCATCATGAGCGGCTTCCAACGAAAAACTTGACCGTTCAATGCCGGGTTCCGGCGTCCAGCGAGACCTCATGTTCCAACTCGCGTTGTGCTGGCATAGAGGTCAGCATGACTCGGGCCTCTTAACAAGATGTTAAAGGATCGCGGCACTGCAGCAATTCTGGCGAAAGTGGTTTTCGCTCTACATTATGGATGCGTCAGAGAAAGGCGTTCGAGCAATTCCCTGGACGCAGGCTGACTGGAATTGCCGCTAGACGGTCTCTCCTGCGGCGTAACCGGACGCCCATGCCCACTGAAAATTATAGCCTCCAAGCCAGCCAGTCACATCCACACCCTCGCCGACGAAATAGAGCCCGGGCACCGATTTTGCCTGCATGGTCCTGGAGTCGAGGTCGCTGGTATCGACGCCGCCGAGGGTAACTTCGGCAGTGCGATATCCTTCTGAACCGGAGGGCGTGATCTGCCAATCCTGTGCGCTTGCCGCAAGAGCGCTCAGCATCTTGTCCGAAAGATCGGCAAGAGGTTTGGTGAGGCTCGATTGCTCTACGAGATACTGCGCAAGCCGCTTTGGCAAAATCTCTCCAAGCGCCGTCTGGGCGGATTGACGCCCATTGGCTTTCTTGGCGGCTTTGAGCTTTTCGGCAATGTCCTGTTCCGGCTCAAGCTTCAGGCGAACCGTATCCCCTTCTCGCCAATAAGAGGAGATCTGCAAAATGGCCGGGCCGCTCAAGCCGCGATGGGTAAAGAGTAGCGCCTCGCGAAACTCCGTTTTCCCGTGCGAGACATCTGCCGGGACCGCAACGCCAGAGAGAGGCGACAGCCGTTCCAACTGTGCCGGATCGAGCGTCAGTGGCACAAGACCAGGGCGCGGCTCGACCAGCGAGAGACCGAATTGCTCGGCGAGACGATAGGCGAAACCGGTGGAGCCCATCTTGGGTATGGATTTCCCGCCCGTGGCGACGACGAGGCTTTTCGCCTCGATCGCTCCCTGCGACGTCGTCACGCGGAAACCGCCCGTTGCCATACCTTCTACCAATGTGATCTCGCACTGGAGCCGCAGCTTGGCATTCACCGCCTGCATCTCCGTCAGCAACATGCGGATAATGTCTTTGGCGCTGTCGTCGCAGAAAAGCTGACCAAGTGTCTTCTCGTGCCACGCGATCTTGTGCTTCTCGACCAGATCTAGAAAGTCACGCGGCGTATAGCGGGCGAGCGCCGATTTGGCGAAGTGGGGGTTTTGCGACAGGTAGTTCTTAGGTCCTGCATGGATGTTGGTGAAGTTGCAGCGCCCGCCGCCGGAGATGCGGATTTTCTCGCCTGGCGCCTTGGCGTGGTCGAGAATGATGACGGAGCGGCCGCGCTGACCGGCGCGGATAGCGCACATCATGCCTGCGGCGCCCGCCCCCAAAATCAGCACATCACATTTTTCCGTCATGGATTTTCCTTATCCTTGTTGCACTTCCTCTTTTCGAAGTCAGGCTTCTTGTCAATGCGCATTCCCCTCTCGCCAATTGTCAAAGTCTGACTATTATGGCCCCAGTCGAAACAGACCCCGGTGATTTATGCCCCCCAAGAAAACCATGCTCCGCCCGAAGAAACCGGCAACCATGGCGAAGAAACCAACCGTTGAGCTCTCCTCTACCCGCGGCGTCTCCACCTGGCGCGAAGCGGCGCAATGGCTGAAGGCACGCGGCATCGAAGACATTGAATGCATCACCCCCGACCTCGCTGGCGTGCCACGCGGCAAGATGATGCCGACGGCGAAGTTCACCGGTGACACATCTCTTGCACTCCCATCCGCACTTTATCGCCATACGATTTCCGGCGATTATCCGGACGAGACCGCGAATTTCCGCTACGAGCCACGTGACAGTGACCTGAAGCTGGTCCCCGATCTCTCCACGCTCTCGGTCGTTCCATGGGAGAGCGATCCGACTGCGCAGGTCATCTGCGACGTGGTGGATCAGGAAGGCAAACCCGTTTCCTATACGCCTCGCAACGTCTTGAAGAACGTGCTCGCTCTTTATCAGGAGAAGGGCTGGAAGCCGGTCGTTGCGCCGGAAATCGAATTCTATCTCGTGGCAATGAACGACGACCCCGATTACCCACTGCATCCGCCGAAGGGCCGTTCAGGCCGCTCCATCGTCGGCGGACAGAGCTATTCGATCGCCGGCATCAACGAATTCGACGAGTTGATCGATGACATCTATCACTTCTCCGAGAAGCAGGGGTTGGAGATCGACACCCTCATCCACGAAGAGGGTCCGGCACAGCTGGAAATCAACCTTCGCCATGGCGATCCGGTCGAGCTTGCCGATCAGGTGTTTCTCTTCAAGCGCACCATTCGCGAGGCGGCGCTTAAACACGGGATCTACGCGACCTTCATGGCCAAGCCTATGCAGGCCCAGCCCGGTTCGGCCATGCATATTCACCAGTCCGTCATCGATATCGAGACCGGACAAAACGTGTTTTCCAACAAGGACGGCAGCCCATCGAAAGAGTTCTTCTCCTTCGTCGGTGGAATGCAGCGCTACGTTCCCAACGCGCTGGTGATGCTTGCCCCCTATGTGAATTCCTATCGACGCCTGACGCCGGACATGGCCTGCCCGGTCAACAATGCCTGGGGTTACGACAACCGTACCACCGCTTTTCGCGTGCCGATCTCGGGCCCGCAGGCGCGGCGCGTGGAAAACCGCTTGCCAAGTTCGGACGCCAATCCGTATCTCGCGCTCGCGGCCTCGCTCGGCTGCGGTTGGCTCGGCATCATGAACAATATCGAGCCGACCGAGCCGACCTACGAGACGGCGAATGAAGGCTCGATCGAGCTTCCGCGTGGTCTGCTCGAGGCTGTTGCGTTGCTCGAGCAGGAGCAGCAGTTCGAGCGCATCTTCGGCAACGAATTCGTCGGTCTTTACGCTGGCCTGAAGCGTGGCGAATTCGAAACCTTCATGCAGGTGATCAGTCCTTGGGAGCGCGAGTTCCTACTGCTGAACGTTTGAGGTGAACGATATGGCATGGCAGAGCCCGATAGCGCCGGGCGTTTCATGGTATCAGCATACGGTTGCCGAAAGGCCGACCTATCCGGCGATGGATGGTTCGCGGACTGCGGACGTCGCCATTATCGGCGGCGGCTTCACCGGTCTTCAGGCGGCCTACACTCTGGCGCGTGCAGGCATTTCCGTCACGCTGATCGAAGCGCATCGGTTTGGCGATGGCGCCTCTGGTCGCAATGGCGGGCAGTTCGGCACCGGGCAGCGCGCTTGGCCGGATGAGCTTGAAGAGAAGATCGGCTTCGAGCGCTCCAAGGCGCTCTTCGATCTTGCAGAAAACGCCAAGCACTATGTGCTGGATTTTGCCCGTGACAACCAGATCGACATGGAGTTTCTGCCCGGCCAGTTGAACGTGTCGCACAAGCGCGCCTACGAGAAGAGCTATCGCGACAGCGTTGATGCCATGACAGGCCGTTATGGCTATGAGCAGATTGCCTTCATGGAGAAGGCGGAAACTGCAGATCGCTTGGGGTCGTCCCACTATCATTGCGGTGTGCGCGATACCGGCACCGGCCATATTCACCCATTGAAACTGCTGGTCGGACTGGCGAGGGCCGCAAAGGCGGCGGGCGCCGACATTTTCGAAATGACGCCGGCCACGGCGATCCGCCAGTCGGGCGGCAAGACGCTGATCGAGACACGTACCGGCACGATCACCGCAACCCGGGTATTGATCGCGACCAATGCCTATATCGGCAATCTGGAGCCTGTCACCGCAGCACATGTTATGCCGATCCGCTCCTTCATCGGGGCAACGGCACCGCTCGACGAGTTCCCATCCATCATTCCGGACAAGGAAGCGGTCGCCGATTCGCGCTTCGTCGTGCGATACTTCCGCAAGACGCCGGACAACCGCCTGCTCTTCGGCGGGCGTGAAGCATACACGGCCGATTCGCCGCGCGACATCTCCAAGCACATCCGCAAGCAGATTGCAGAAATCTATCCGGCACTTGGCAATGTCGAGATGACCCACGCCTGGGGTGGCTCCGTCGGAATAACCATGACACGCCAGCCATTCGTGCGCGAAGTCATGCCCGGCGTGCTCTCCATTGGCGGCTATTCCGGCCATGGGGTAATGCTGTCCAACTATTGCGGCAAGCTTTACGCCGATATGGTGATCAACAAGGACAAGGCGCTGGATCAGTTTGCCGCGCTCGACGTACCATCGTTTCCGGGTGGGGCATCGCTGAGGGCGCCACTCCTGTTCCTGGCACTGACGTGGTATGCGTTGAGAGACAGGTTTTAAACTGGTCTGCCTCCGCATTGTGCAAAAGTGCCGGTTGGACCCCTCAGTGGAATAACTGGCCAGCGGCAAAATTCATTATTTGTTACATCAACTCTGGCATTTTTAAATCGATTAGATTATGGATGCCCCTAACGTGTAGAGATCGAGAGAATCGACATGAGCAGTCAAATTATTCCCGTTGACCCCTTTGATTGCGTCGTCTTCGGCGGCACTGGCGATCTGGCAGAACGCAAGCTTCTGCCTGCCCTTTACCACCGCCAGGTGGAAGGGCAGTTGACTGAGCCGACCCGCATCATCGGCGCCTCCCGCTCTGTCATGACACATGAGGAATATCGCAAATTCGCACAGGACGCTCTGAAGGAGCATCTGAAGTCTGGCGAATATGATGAGGAGCAGGTTGCCAAGTTTTGCGCGCGCCTCTTCTATATTCCGGTCGATGCCAAGTCAGACGATGGCTGGGACAAGCTGAAGAAGCTTCTTGACGAAGGCAAGGATCGCATCCGTGCATTCTACCTTGCAGTCGCACCGGGAATTTTCGGCGATATCGCGTCCAAGATCCGTGACCACAAGCTGATCACCAAATCCACTCGCATCGTGGTGGAAAAGCCGATTGGTCGCGACCTGGCTTCCGCGCTGGAGTTGAACGACACGCTCGGCAACGTATTCAAGGAAGAGCAGATCTTCCGTATCGACCATTATCTCGGCAAGGAAACCGTTCAGAACCTGATGGTTCTGCGCTTTGCCAACGCCCTGTTCGAGCCGCTGTGGAATTCCACACATATCGACCACGTGCAGATCACGGTCGCGGAATCCGTCGGGCTTGAAGGCCGCGCAGGTTACTACGACAAGGCTGGCGCGCTTCGCGATATGGTGCAGAACCATATTCTTCAGCTGCTTTGCCTTGTGGCAATGGAGCCCCCTTCCTCTATGAACGCCGAAGCGGTGCGCGACGAGAAACTGAAAGTGTTGCGCGCGCTCAAGCCAATCAACCAATCCAATGTCGAAAAGAACACCGTGCGCGGACAATATCGCGCAGGCGCATCGGCAGGCGGCGCGGTGAAGGGCTATCTGGAAGAGCTTGAAGGCGGCGTTTCCAACACGGAGACCTTCGTCGCTCTCAAGGCGGAAATCGGCAACTGGCGCTGGGCAGGTGTTCCCTTCTACATCCGCACCGGCAAACGGCTTGCCACGCGTGTGTCTGAAATCGTGGTCACGTTCAAGCAGATCCCGCACTCGATCTTCGACGACGCCGCTGGCAAGATCGAAGCCAACACGCTGGTGATCCGCCTGCAGCCGGACGAAGGCGTTAAACAGTCCCTGCTCATCAAGGACCCGGGTCCGGGCGGTATGCGCCTTCGCCAGGTGTCGCTCGATATGAGCTTTGCGCAAGCCTTCAACGTGCGTAACCCGGATGCCTATGAGCGTCTGTTGATGGATACTATCCGCTCGAACCAGACGCTCTTCATGCGCCGCGACGAAGTGGAAGCGGCGTGGAACTGGGTCGATCCGATCCTGAAAAGCTGGGAAGCCGTCAATCAGGGCGTCCAGGGTTATACGTCGGGCACCTGGGGACCGAGCGGCGCGATTGCGCTGATCGAGCGCGACGGACGTACCTGGCATGAGGCCGATTGAGTGGAAACGCGGATGGAACCGAACATGCACGTCTTCACCAACGGGACTGAACTGGCGGAAAAACTCGCCAGCGATGTCGTTTCTCAGCTGAAGGCCGCGATCGACGAGCGCGGGACTGCCAGCATGGCAGTTTCGGGCGGCTCTACACCGAAGCTCTTCTTCCAGACGCTGTCAAAGCAACAGCTGGAATGGCCCCGCGTCAGCATCACGTTGGTGGATGAGCGTTTCGTGCCTGCCGACAATGATCGCTCGAACCACAAGCTGGTCGCAGACAACCTTCTTCAAAACGAAGCCAAGGCCGCCTATTTCGTTCCACTCTATCAGTCTGCCGCTTCACCTGAAGACGCAGCAACCCTGGCGACAGCGAAGACCGCAGACATTTGCGATCCTTTCGATATCGTGATCCTGGGCATGGGCAACGATGGACACACCGCGTCCTTCTTTCCCGGCGGTGACAATCTGGAAGAAGCGCTCGATCTCGACGAGCCTCGCACCGTCCTGACCATGGCTGCGGAAAACGCCGGTGAGGAAAGACTGACCTTCAACCTCTCGGCTCTCCACGATGCGCGTTTCCTCGTTCTGCACATTGAAGGTGCGGCGAAAAAGGAAACGCTTGCGAAGGCCAAGTCCGATCTGGATGAGGACGAGATGCCGATACGATCCGTGCTGAACAGGGCGGATTCGACACTCAACATCTACTGGGCGCCGTAACGATCCGCATTCGTGCGGCGTCGCTGCCAGTATTTCAATGAAACAAGATCGTCGGCCCGCTCTCCCAAACCTGTGGCCGACGCTCCACAGAAGGACAGGATGAAGCCCATGGCTGCCGACTCACGCGTTCAGGCAATTACCGACCGTATCGTTGAACGTTCGAAACCTTATCGCGAGATCTATCTCGAGCGGCTTCGTCTCCAGGTCTCCAAGGGCGTTCATCGCTCCACCCTTTCCTGCGGTAACCTCGCTCATGGCTTTGCCGTCTGTTCCCCCGCCGACAAGGACATTCTTGCCGGCGACCGGGTTCCCAATCTCGGCATCGTCACCGCCTATAACGACATGCTTTCGGCCCATCAGCCTTACGAGGTTTTCCCACAGATCATCCGTGATGCGGCCAAGGACGCAGGCGGCATTGCGCAGGTGGCGGGTGCAGTCCCCGCCATGTGTGACGGGGTCACGCAGGGCCAGCCCGGCATGGAGCTCTCGCTGTTTTCCCGTGACGCCATCGCCATGGCAGCCGGCATCGGCCTGTCGCACAACATGTTCGATGCCGCCGTCTATCTCGGCGTCTGCGACAAGATCGTGCCAGGCCTGGTGATCGCAGCACTGACGTTTGGCCATCTGCCAGCCGTCTTCATTCCGGCCGGCCCGATGACGACCGGCCTTCCGAATGACGAGAAGTCGCGCATTCGCCAACTCTATGCGGAAGGCAAGGTCGGTCGCGCCGAACTGCTGGAGGCCGAGTCCAAGTCCTATCACGGCCCCGGCACCTGCACCTTCTACGGCACCGCAAATTCCAACCAGATGCTGATGGAGATCATGGGTTTCCATATGCCCGGCTCCTCCTTCATCAATCCGAATACGCCGCTGCGAGACGCGTTGACTAAGGAAGCCGTGAAGCGGGCGCTGGCGATTACCGCGCAGGGCAACGAATTCACGCCTGCGGGGGAGATGATCGATGAGCGCTCGGTCGTGAACGGCGTGGTCGGCCTGCATGCAACAGGCGGCTCCACCAACCACACCATGCACCTGATCGCCATGGCGCGGGCCGCGGGCATCGTTCTGACCTGGCAGGATATCTCCGACCTCTCCGACATCGTGCCGCTTCTGGCGCGGGTCTATCCGAACGGTCTTGCGGATGTGAACCATTTCCATGCCGCTGGCGGCATGGGCTTCCTGATCAAGCAACTGCTGAAGCAGGGCTTCGTGCATGATGATGTGCGCACGGTTTTCGGTCACGGGCTTGAAGCCTATACGATCGATGCCAAGCTTGGCGAAAACGGCAGCATTCAGCGTGAAGCGTCGCCGGAAGAGAGCCACGATCCGAAAGTTCTTTCGCGTATCGAAACACCCTTCCAGCCGACGGGCGGTTTGAAGATGCTGACCGGCAATCTGGGTAAGTCCGTCATCAAGATTTCCGCCGTCAAGCCGGAGCGTCATATTATCGAAGCTCCTGCCATCGTCTTTCACGATCAGCAGGAGTTGCAGGACGCCTTCAAGGACGGCAAGCTGAACCGCGACTTCATCGCCGTCGTGCGTTTCCAGGGACCGAAGGCCAACGGAATGCCGGAATTGCACCGGCTGACCCCGCCGCTCGGTGTGCTTCAGGATCGCGGCTTCAAGGTGGCGCTCGTCACAGATGGACGCATGTCGGGAGCATCTGGCAAGGTGCCCGCCGCCATTCACGTCACACCGGAAGCATGCGATGGCGGGCCGATCTCGCTCATCCGCGATGGAGACATTATTCGTCTCGATGCCGTATCGGGCACATTGGAGGTTCTGGTTTCGGCGGCAGAGCTTTCCAAGCGCGAGCCAGCACAGGCCGATCTCTCTGCCAATGAGTGGGGCATGGGCCGTGAGCTTTTTGCTCCCTTCCGCCGCAACGCCGGTCCGGCAGATCAGGGCGCGAGCGTCTTTCACTGATCTGCCCAGTCATCCACCAGCCAGAGCATCCGCCATGCTCTGGCGCCACGCCTTGACATCCCCTCTCCAGTTCTTCCCTATTGACGTGAAGGCTCGCGCCTCTGCTGTCATGCGTCTGTGATAGTCGCCCTATAGGGCGTGTGCAGCCAGCCGCGGGGGCGGTGCCGCAGCCTGAATTGATGGGGGCAGTATGACGTTTTTCTCACGCACGCGCCGTAATGCGCTGAAGCTCATGGCCGGAACTGCCATGCTGCCGCTCATGCGTTTGCCGGCCTCCGCCGATCAGAAGGCTCCGCTGCGTGCCATCGTCATCTCCGACCTGCACTCCGCCTATGAGCGCATGGGCCAGCTTCTGGCAGCCATCGAGACGCGCATTTCCGGGGACAAAAGCCCGCACATCATTCTCCTGAATGGCGATCTGTTCGAAAGCGGTAATACGGTGGCGATGCGGTCGCAAGGTGAGATCGAGTGGAGCTTCCTCGCAGCCCTCGCGAAACTCGCCCCGACCGTTGTGAATATCGGCAACCACGAGCCGGATATCGATACCGACCTCGCCCATTTCGTCAGCCGCGCTGAAGGGCTGGGAGTTACCGTCCTTTCCAACATCATAGACAAGCGGAGCGGTGCTCCTTACGCGCCGGCGAGCAAGACATTCGAGATTGGTGGACAAAAGGTCGTTGTGGCCGGGCTCGCCACCAACGCCATCAACACCTATCCAAAGGCGACGCGCGAGGCGCTGACCATTCCCCAGCCAGTGGAATGGGCAAAGGCCAACCTTCCCGAGATCGTCAGGCCGGATGCCATCAACATCGTCATGAGTCATGCCGGTGTGGTGGCGGACCGTGACATCCTGCCTGTGCTGCCAGATGGCACGCTGGTCGTGGGCGGCCATGACCACCTGAACTTCCTGCATGAGGTCGGTGCCACGCGCTACATTCACATCGGATCGTGGTGCACCTCAATGGCAGTTGCAACCATCGAAGCGCCCGGCCAAGCTGCAGCCATCGAGACCATAGCGGTCGATCGCAACGCAGCGGCCTCCCCTGCCCTTGGCGCGCAAATCGAAAAAACGCTTGCTCAACATCTGACACCAGAAGAACGGGAGGTTGTGGCCAAAACGGTAGAAGCGATGACTGTGGATGAGGCAGGGCGTCGCGTGGCCGAGCTTATTGCCGCAAAGGCGAGAGCGGATGTAGGATTCGTGGGCCACACCTCCTTCGGTGCTGGCCTGCCAAAAGGCGACATTCGCCGCTACGATTTCAACGCGTGCCTGCGCTTCGAGGGCAATTTGCTGGTGACGGAGGTCGATGGCGAAGTGCTGGACCGGATTCTGAGCCGTTGCAACCAGGATGGCGATATTCCACTCGCCAAACGCACCGGCGACTATCTTTACGCGATGCCGGATAAGCCCGCAACGAAAGAGCGTTACAAGCTCGTCTGCAACGATTGGTCAGCCATCAACCAGAAGTCCTATTTCGGTCGTGACGATCTTGTTTTCAGCGAGGTCGAGAATGTGAAACTCAAACAAACGATGCTTGAAGGGCTCGCGTAAGGAAGGCAAGATCTCACGCAGGATCCGAGTTTCGTTTGCCGGAAAGTCTCTGGCAGGCCACAGATCAAAAGGATCGCAGATCCAACGTCCGGTCACGATGGGCGGGATGGGTGCTGAAGACGAAGATGCGATCCATTTCCTTCTGATTGAGAAGGCGAAGGAAGCGAACCTGCACAGTGTTGTTGGCATTTGTCTTCATCAACACGCAGCCGATCTTGTTGATGCGGGCGTCTGGGATGTCCAGATAAAACTCAGCAGGCAAGCTACACTGCGTGATAAATGCGAGAACGGCTTCGGACCGGGAAATCCTGACGACGTCGCAACGGCGGGACGCCATGTTCATGACGGCTTTCTCGGTATATTCGATGCGCGCCGCGTTCATCGTATCTTCCATCTTGAACCGACCTTCCCGGTCGTACATGAAAGATTCTTCCTTGCTCAAGTAGGTCGGCTTACCGAGATTTGCCCGCACGTTCAACGCGACGTTCCTTTCCAAGTCTTTGCCGAAGAATCCTAAAACAGAAGAGTTTAATTTTCTCTCAAATGACGACGACGGGGTGACAGCCAGACCTCCCTCGTAAAGGTCACTATTTCAAACCGCCTTGCGACTGGAAAAGCCTCGTTTCCCGACGTAGGCTTCTCCAGAAGAGCAAGCAAAATGGACGATGCCGAAATAGGTTTCATATTGGAGCGTATCGTTTGCAAGTCAGCCCTCTGCAAACGAGATATACACCTAAAGCGACTTCCGCTTCTTGGCGCAGAAACGTCTTTGAAACCAGTAGGGCAGATATCGGCGAACTATCGCCGATATGTTTTACCGAGTGCATCGAAAAGATGTAGCTTTTCGGACGGCGCAGAGAAGCGCAATGTTTCGCCTTTCTTCACAGGCGCTATGCCAGGAATTTTGACGATGATCGGCTCCTCACCTGACGGGGCCTCCAGGTAGAGCAGTGTCACTTCACCCAGAGCTTCTACGATGGAAACCTTGCCCTCGAAGAGATAGTCGTCGCCGGTCGCAATTGACAGGTCTTCGGGACGCACGCCGAAGGATGCCGCCTTGCCCTGTTCGCTTTGCGTGGTCGGGATGTGAACGGCAAGCGGCTTGCCGTCGGCAAGTTTGAGCATGGTCGTCTCACCGGCACTTTCTACTGTAGCGGCAATGATATTCATGGCCGGCGAGCCGATGAAGCGCGCGACGAAGAGGTTGGCGGGGTTTTCGTAAAGCTCCAGCGGTTCACCCACCTGCTCCACGCGACCGCCGTTCAACACCACGATCCGATCTGCCAGCGTCATGGCTTCCACCTGATCGTGAGTCACGTAAATCATGGTGGTGTCGGCCATCTTTTCGCTGAGCTTGGCGATCTCGATGCGGGTCGCAACGCGAAGTGCGGCATCGAGGTTCGAGAGCGGCTCGTCGAAGAGAAAGACTTTGGGGTTACGGCAGATAGCGCGACCGATGGCAACACGTTGACGCTGGCCACCGGAGAGTGCTTTCGGAAGACGCTCCAGATATTGCGTCAACTGCAAGATTTCGGCGGCAGCGCGAACACGGCGATCAATCTCCTGCTTGCTTTCCTTTGCGATCTTCATGCCGAAGGCCATGTTGTCGTAGACCGTCATGTGCGGATAGAGCGCGTAGGACTGGAACACCATGGCGATGCCGCGCCGTGACGGCGGGATCTCATTCACCAACTGGCCGTCGATATACATTTCGCCGCCAGTGATTTCCTCCAGACCGGCGATCATGCGCAAAAGCGTGGACTTGCCGCAGCCGGACGGACCGACGAAGACAATGAACTCGCCCTGCTTGATATCGAGGTCGATCCCATGCAGGACCTTGACCTCACCATAGGATTTACGGATGCCCTTGAGAATAAGTCCAGTCATGCGGTGCTCCTCCCTATCCTGTTACGCGTGCCGGGCGAAAAACGCGCCCCATGCCGGAAGTTCTACGGTCGTCCCATTCCGTTCAGCCGAAAAGCCGTGGCCTTCCAAGACATCCCACTCACCGTCCGGTAGGTTTGCCGTTGCTGCGACTGCGGAGAGGTTGAAGAGGCAAAGCACGGTTTCGTTGCCAAGCGTGCGGGTATAGCTCGAGACAGTCGCATCCGCGTCCTGGAATTCGATCTTGCCCTTTGCAAAGGCAGGGTGCTGCTTGCGGAACGCCAGGAAGCGGCGATAGTGCTCCAGAACAGAGCCTTCGTTGCCCTGCTGCGCGCTGACTGCGCGCATCTTGTGTTCCGTCGGGATAGGAAGCCATGTCTTGTCGGAGGTGGAGAAGCCTGCCTGCGCGTGGCCGGCATCCCAGACCATTGGCGTGCGGCAGCCATCGCGGCCCTTGAATTCCGGCCAGAACTGAATGCCGTAGGGATCCTGCAGATCTTCGAAGGCGATGTCGGCTTCCGTAAGGCCAAGCTCTTCTCCCTCATAGATGCAGACAGAGCCGCGTTGCGTCATCAGCAGAGCCGACAGCACCTTGGCGAAAGCATCCTTGTCCTCGACCGCATCACCCCAGCGGGTCACATGGCGCACGACATCGTGGTTGGAGAAAGCCCAGCAGGCCCAGCCTTCAGGAGCCGCCTTGGCAAAGGCTGCCTGGACTTCTGCAACGCGGGCCGGGGTTAGCGCATCCGGTGCCAGGAATTCGAACGCGTAGCACATCTGCATCTTGTCATCGCCCGACGTGTATTCGCCGACGATTTCAAGACCGCGCTGGCTGTCACCGACTTCGCCGACAGCGGCGATATCCTGGAACTCGTCCAGAACGGCGCGGAAGCGCTTGAGGAATTCCAGGTTTTCCGGGCGGTTCTTGTCGTAGATATGTTCCTGGAAATTATAAGGGTTCACGGCAGGCGCGGTCGAAGCATTGCGGCGTTCTGGCGCAAGTGCAGGGTTGTCGCGCAGTTCCTTGTCGTGGAAGTAGAAGTTGATCGTATCGAGGCGGAAGCCATCGACGCCGCGCTTCAGCCAGAAGCGGGTGATGTTCAACAGCTCTTCCTGAACTTCCGGATTATGCAGATTGAGGTCCGGCTGCGAGGTCAGGAAATTGTGCATGTAATATTGCATGCGGGTCGGGTCCCACTGCCAACCGGAACCACCGAAGATCGACAGCCAGTTGTTGGGCGGCGTGCCGTCCGGCTTGCCATCGCTCCAAACATACCAATCCGCCCGCGGATTGCTGCGGCTGGACCGGCTTTCCACGAACCAGGGATGCTGGTCGGAGGTGTGAGACAGAACCAGATCGATCATCACGCGGATACCAAGGCGATGTGCCTCAGTAATCAGGCCATCGAAATCCGCCAACGTGCCAAACATCGGATCAACATCGACGTAGTTCGAGACGTCGTAGCCGAAGTCCCGCATGGGCGAAGTGAAGAAGGGCGAGATCCAGATGGCATCCGCGCCGAGATTGGCAATGTGTTCCAGTCTGGAGGTGATGCCCTTCAGGTCTCCGATGCCATCGCCGTTGGAGTCCTGATAGGAGCGCGGATAAATCTGGTAGATCACAGCGCCGCGCCACCAATCCTTGTCGGGAGTGAGAGCGGAAGAAACGGTCGCGGTCATGGCATTGTCCTGTTGATTGAAAGCATTCATGGGTTCGATCAGCCTCCCTTGACGGAGCCAGCCAAGAGGCCGCGCACAAGGTAACGTTGGAGCGCAAAGAAGACGCAGAGCGGCACGATAATGGTGACGAAGGCCGACGCGGTAAGAATTTCCCAGTTGCCGCCACGCGAGCCGAGCAGCGCGTTCAACGCACCAGTCAGCACCAGTTCATCCTTCTGTGTGCCGAGGAACACCATGGCGACGAGCAGGTCGTTCCAGGTCCAGAGAAACTGGAAGATGGCAAAGGAGGCGAGCGCCGGGAAGGACAGCGGCAAGACGATCTTGACGAAAATTTCGAAATCGCTGGCGCCATCGACGCGAGCGCTCTCGATGATTTCCTTCGGCAGACCGGAGATATAATTGCGCAGCAGATAGATGGCGAGCGGCAGACCAAAGGCTGTGTGTGCCAACCAGATGCCGGCATAGGTCTTGGACGGCACGCCAAAGACGTTGCCGATCCAGTTATAGAGCTGGAGCAGCGGAATGAGCGACATCTGCAACGGCACGACGATCAAACCAACCACAAGCGCAATCATCAACGAGCGGCCACTGAAGCGCATCCAAGAGAGCGCGTAGGCCGCGAACGCCGCAATCAATATCGGAATGATGGTTGCGGGAATGGCGACTGTCAGAGAGTTGACGAAGGACTGACCGATCCCTTCGGAGAGGAGCACGGTGCGATAATTGTCGAGCGTGAAGATCGGCGGCGTGGAAACGACGACATAGACGCGTTTTGCGCGCGATCCTTCGAAGCTGGCATTTTTGCTATATTGATAGCTACCGTCCTCGTTGAGCTGGAGCGTCTCGCCATCACCGAGATCGGCAGACGTACCGGCCTTGAAGGCTGCCGGTTCCTGAACACGCACGCCGAAGGCGGAGACATGGCCGCTCTTGCCTTCACCGAAGACGTTTCCGGCAATGACGAAGCGGTCTCCCTGCTGGGTCTGTGTGGATGGATCAGCAAGACGCAACGCTTGCGTTTGATTGGAACTGGAGAAGGCCGTCCACCAGCCGGAGACGACGATCTGATCCTTGTCGCGCAGCGAGCTGACCAGAATGCCGAGCGTCGGCAAGAGCCAGAGCAAAACGATGAAGAGGACGCTGGCATGGACGATAAGACGGGGCAGGCCGATGCGGCGCAGACGGGTTGCGATGGTCATATCAGCGGCCCTCCATCTCGCGGTTCGCCTGGCGGATGTTCCAGATCATGATCGGCGTGACGGCTGCCATGATGACAAGCGCGATAACGGCACTTCGCCCGCTATCTCCACCGCCGCGGAACATCCAGTCGAACATGAGATTGGCAAGAACCATGGTGTTCCACTGGCCATTGGTCATCGTCAGAACAATATCGAAAACCTTGAGGACGAGGATGGTGATGGTGGTCCAAACAACAGCGATGGTTCCCCATATCTGCGGCACCATGATCTTCCAGAAAATCTGCCAGCCATTGGCACCGTCGATGACGGCGGCTTCGATGGTTTCTTCAGGGATTCCGCGAAGGGCCGCCGACAGGATGACCATGGCGAAGCCGGTCTGGATCCAGATCAGGATGACCATCAGGAAGAAGTTGTTCCAGAAGGGCATGGAAATCCACACCTGCGGATTGCCGCCGAAGAACTCGACGAGCGCGTTCAGCAGGCCGATCTGCGTTTGCCCCTCGCCGCGATACTCATATATGAATTTCCAGATGACGGAGGCGCCGACGAAGGAAATCGCCATCGGCATGAAGACGATGGACTTTGCAATGTTACCCCACCAGATCCGGTCAGTCATCACAGCGATAACGAGACCGAGGAAGGTGCAGGCGGCGGGGACCACGGCAAGCCAGAGAATGTTGTTGAAGATCGACTGGCGGAAACCGGCGTCGTAGAAGGCCCAGACGTAATTGGCGAGACCGACGTAATTGGCTCCTGTCCGATCGTAGAAAGACAGGATGAAGGTCGCAACGACCGGGTAGACAAGATAGACGGCAAGCAGCAGCAGGGCCGGCCCGACAAAGAGCCAGGGACGAACGGCCGCGCGCCGGTTGAGATTGCGCGACGCGTGAATGACATCGCCGTCCCGCACCGGAAAGATAAATTGCAACGCCTTGTCCGACAGCCAGTAATAGGCGGCGCAGGCAAAGACGCCGACGATAACGACACCCAGCGCGGATACGATTTGCGTGATCATCATTCCCTCCCCGATCTTACTTATATTCGGCGCGTTTCCCGCGCCGTTCTATCGATGACAGCCCGGCAGCGATGACTGCCGGGCTGGATCTGAGGATTACTTCAAGCCGTCCCAGGCCTTCTGGATATCGTTGGCGACCTGCTCGGCAGACTTGCCGCCGACGAAATCGACCATACCGGTCCAGAACGCGCCAGCGCCGATCTTGCCAGGCATGAGGTCGGAACCATCGAAGCCAAAGGTAGTGGCCGTCGTCAGAATTTCGCCCTGACGCTTAACCTGATCATTGGCATAGGCATCCGTGTTCACACCCTTGAATGGTGTGAGGAAGCCAGACTGCGCCATCCAGACTTCATGGGCGATCGGCGTCTTGAGGAACTCTACGAGAGCACGCGCAGCCTTGGAGTCCTTGGTGATGGTAAAGAGCGTTCCAGCACCGAGAACCGGCTTGCCGAGATCGGCCTTGGAGGCGAAGGTCGGCATGTAGAAAAAGTCAACATCCGTTCCGACCTTCGTTCCCTCTGGGAAGAAGGATGGGATGAAGGAAGCCTGACGGTGCAGGTAGCACTTCGGTGGAATGTCGAAGAGGCCCTTCGGGCTGTCACGGAAGTCGGTAGAGGCAACAGCGGCAACACCGCCCGAAACATACTTGTCGTTCTTGGCGAACTTGCCGAATTCCTCGATGGCGGCAACGACGCGCGGATCGTTGAACTTCACCTCATTCGTCGTCCACTTCTGGTAGACATCGAGCGGCTGCGTGCGCAGCATGAAGTCTTCCACCCAATCGGTTGCCGGCCAGCCGGTCGCGCCACCAGAGCCGAGACCGATGCACCATGGCGTGCCGCCATCGGCGACGATCTGGTCGCTGAGCTTGACGAGATCTTCCATGGTCTCCGGCACCTTGTAACCGGCTTCCTCGAAGTTCTCAGGAACGTACCAGACCAGCGACTTGACGTCGGCCTTGAACGGGAAGGCGAAATAGGCCTTGTTGCCGTCCTTGTTCTTGTACATGCCAAGATCGACCCAGGACTGGCCCGCGCCGTAATTTTCCTTCACCCAATTTGCCGTCTCGTCACCGAGCGGAGTGAGAAGTCCCTTGGCGGCGAGGTCAGCCAGAAGGCCAGGCTGCGGCAGGATCGCGACGTTTGGCGGCGAGCCGGCCTGCGTGTCGATGACGATCTGCTGCTCGTAATTTTCCGAAGACGAATAACGGACATTGACGCCGGTCGCATCGGCGAAATAGGCCAGCACGGACTGGAACAGGGCTTCGTCTTCGCCGCGCCACGGTCCGAAGATGGTCAGCGTTTCGCCCTTCAGGCTGGAATTGGCGGCCTTGAAGGCTTCGTAGCTCTTCCAGTTGAACTTGCTGTCTTCACCCGGCTTGAATTTGAGATCGGCAGCAAAGGATGCGCCCGACAGAAGCGTGGCTACGGCAACGGTCGTCAAAAATAATTTTTTCATGTGATCTACCTCCCATCACATTAATCGGCTTCGGCGTATCTTTTCAAAGCGCTTTGGCTGCCTATTCATCTCATTGAGAATTGCTCAGAGTCAAGAGGGTTGATGATCATCCCAAATTTGGTCCTCTTTTGCTGCGCGGAAGACTGTATTTGCGCTGCAGCAGAGTTTTTTGAATTGTCTAGCGCTTCAACACTTGCTAGCCTTCAAAGCGGTTTGGAGACGGTGGAGGAGCTGTCCCTTTCCAGAGTCCGCGGGCTTGAGCAGCAGAGGGAGGCTGGGCATGAATCTGAAACAACTATCGCAGTTGCTTGGCATCTCTCAGACGACGATCAGCCGCGCCCTGAACGGTTATCCCGAAGTCAATGCCGAAACGCGCCGGAAGATCATCGAGGCAGCGCGCCAGAACGGTTATCGACCCAACGCGGCAGCGCAGCGGCTGGCGACCGGCAAGGTCGGCTCCATCGGTCTCGTGATGCCCACGGGTGCAGAACATCAATCCGACGTTCACTTCGGGGAGTTCCTCAACGGGCTTGGGGAGGTCTCGGCGAGAAACGGGTTTCACCTCGTTATCATGCCGACCGATCCGCGTGACGAGGACGAAGCGTTGCAGGATCTCGCCGCCAATGGCACGGTGGACGGCATCTATCTCGCCTATATGAAAAAGAACGATCGTCGCATCGCGATGATGAAGAGCCTGTCGATCCCCTTCATGGTGCACGGCCGCTCCTGGGGAATCGAGCCGGACTATCCCTTTCTCGACGTCGACAATGAGGGCGCCTTTCATGACGCCGCATCGCTGCTGCTCCAACTCGGCCATGAAAATATCGCGCTGATCAATGGGCCGGAGGGTTACGACTTTACCTTCCGTCGCTACCGCGGTGTGGAAGCGGCATTGGCCGCTCAGGGCCATTCACTCGATCCTGACAAGGTCAGCCACAGCGTGATGACCGACGAGGCCGGGTTCCTGATGATGGAGCGGCTGCTCGACCAGCCGCAGCAGCCGACCGCCGTTCTCTGTGCCTCCACCGCACTTGCGCTCGGCGCCATCCGCTCGCTGAACCAGCGGGGCCTGCGCCCCGGGCGGGATATTTCCCTCATCGCCCATGACGACGTGCTGCCACTCTTGAAGCCGGTCAACTTTTCCGTGCCGCTGACCACAACACGGTCCTCTCTTAGAGCAGCAGGCATGCGCGTCGCCGAACGGCTGATCGCCCAGATCAAGACCGGGCAAAACGAGCCGTTTCACGAGTTGTGGAAAGCGGAACTGGTGGTGCGCGCCTCGACCGGGCCCGCTCCTCGTTAGATCTACCCCCCGGCTGTCTTAGTGGCCTCAGTAATTTGATGCAAACTGCAGCTGACCGCCTCAGTTAAAACCCAAGCCCCTATGGCCGGCGAGCCCAACTTTACGTCGCAGCCTCGAGTGTCGGCATCACTGACAAACCCTCCGCGCGCATATATTCCCGCGTTAGCACAACCGATACGTAAGTGACGCTCACGGCCTCCAACGTGCTTAGGCAGATAGCAATTACCAAAGAGGGGAAATTAATCACTCCAGCGACGAAGATGCTCCCGGAATCACCGCGAGCGAACATCAATGCGGTGACGATAAAAGAGATTGCGGCCGGAATCGCCATCGCGATGAAAATTCTGGCGAAGGTCTTTGCGAAAGTGCGAGATCCACGTCTAAGCGCGTCACCAAAGCGAGTTGCAGATCCGTAAAGCCCAGCAGGTAGCCACGTGCCGATCAAAGCGTAGAGAACAGAAGACACGATCAACGAAAACAGAATACCGTAAATCAACACCAAACCGGTAAAATTGCCCTGATTGCTTCCGAAGTAGACCGCCGTCGCGATGGCTGAGACGGTGGCCAATAGAATAATGAGAATATTTTTACCGAAGAAACCAAGATCTTTTGACAGTGAATAATATTGTCGACCCTGATCTTTAAATCTTCGATTGTATAGCATGGATACCTGCGTCCATCGTGAAAGCAAAATCCAGATGAAACCCGTGGTCTGACTCGATGTGTGAGAAAAATGATCATCCAGAATAATTGCAGCAATGATGAGAGAAACTGTAACGAAGTAAAATAGGAAATTCTTGCGGATGATTGCGAAGGTTTCTGAAATCATTTCGGCGTCCTTATAGAAACGGCATGCGTGGCCGATCTTCAGGTTACGCCGCGTCGGTGACAAACACAAACGACTGATGGAGCATGGCAAGCAAAATCTGCCGCCATTCTTCGGAGCTAAAACCATTCTTGCAGAACAGCATTCAGCACAAACCTATCCGGTCTTGTGTCCGAATGTTTTTATATTTTCGGTTTTGAACTCAGAACGTCGGCGCGTCTTTGCCGAGCGCTCTGTGCGCAGCAATCACCGTGTTGGCCATCAGCATGGCAATCGTCATCGGACCAACGCCGCCGGGGACAGGCGTGATGGCCGCGGCGACCGCACTTGCCTCTTCGAACGCCACATCGCCGACGAGCCTCGACTTGCCCTCGCCCTTTTCGGGTGCGGGAATGCGGTTGATGCCGACATCGATGACGGTCGCGCCGGGCTTGACCCAATCGGCCTTCACCATTTGCGCGCGACCGACGGCGGCAACAAGAATGTCGGCGGACTTGCAGACGGAGGCCAGATCCTTAGTGCGCGAATGCGCCATCGTCACCGTTGCGTTGGCGTTGAGCAGCAATTGACCCATCGGCTTGCCGAACAGGTTGGAACGACCGATCACCACGGCGTTCAGGCCGGACAGATCATCGCCATGGATGCTGCGAACCAGAAGCATGGCACCGGCCGGGGTGCAGGAGAGCAGGCCTGTCTTCAGATCGCCGACAGCGAGCTTTCCGGCATTCAAGACGCTCAGACCATCGACATCCTTTTCCGGCAGGATCGACTGGATGATCGGATCGGAATCGAGGTGCTTTGGAAGCGGTAACTGAACGAGAATGCCGTGTATCGATGCGTCCGCATTCAGCGTTGCGACCAGGGTAGCAAGCTCCTGCTGTGTCGTTTCTTCCGGCAGCGTGTGCTGAAGAGAGTTGAAGCCGCACTGCTTTGCCATCTTGCTCTTGGAGTTCACGTAGGCGTGGCTTGCAGGGTCGTCACCGACGATAACCACAGCCAGACCGGGCTTCTTGCCGGTTTCACGCTCCAGCCGCTCCGCCGCGTCTTTCACAGCATCCGTCACCGATGCCGCTTTGGCCTTGCCGTCGATCACAACAACCATATGACTGCCTCCTGAGAACATCACGGCGGGAATCGGCTCGCCCGCGAACCCTGCCTAGAGCGAAACCCTAATGCTGCGCGACGCTATAGATTGCAAGGAGAAATCAGTGGATCAGGCGCGACGCCGCATGTCGTCTTCGGCAAAGCCGTTCACTCTTTGCCTCAGCGCGGCGATTTCCCGCCGCAGGGCACGCACCTCTTCCGTCTCGGCCCCTATATGCTCAGCCTTGCCTTCCAAGGCTGCGGCGAGCAAAGGCGGCAGCCAGGATCCATCGCCCTGCTCCACTTTTTTCTCCATCCGAACGCGGTTGGCCATAAGAACCTGGCGTACACGCTCATCGAGCGGAATATCGTTGGCTGGCTTGTCGTGGAGGCCGTCATCGGGCTCTTCGTCCGGCTCAAGATCATAGGCCCGGTCGTCAGAGTGAAGCTCGATGTCATCTGCGACGATATCATGGAAAATATCGGGTTCGATCTGGAAGTGCTGATCGCGAGCAGTTTCGGCGTTTGCCGAGGCGTCGTCGATGATAACGGTGTTGGAAACGACCTCCTGCGTGGCGATCTCATGCTGCGCTTCTGCCTCCGAGCGACGGAAGCTCATCAGGAAAAGTGCCAGCAGCATGCCCGACAGCGCGCCGCCAGCGGCCATGACGCCGTTCATGATGCCGGAGCTCTGATCCCGGAGTACGCCGGGCGACGCCGGTTTAGCAATTACGGAGGAGGTGGCGGGGGCAGCAAACGGACCGGCCTTCTGGCTGGCAACCAGATAATCGCGCCTGGCGCTGTCCAAAGCCTTCTCCAGCTTTGCGAGTTCAGCGGGTGCGGCACCCATGGCGCGCAAATCATCCTCAATAGCGGTTTTCTGGCGCGTCTGAGCGTTGAGGCTGGCAGAAACCTCCTTCAATTCGCCTTTGACGCTTTCCAGAGCCCGGCGCAATGCGGGCATCGCGGCAGACCGAGCGGCATCGACTGCGCCTTGCGCTGCAATGGTGCGGGGGTGCTTAGGACCGTGATCGACATTGACGTCGTCAAGCGCAAGTTTCGCCGTCGTGTAGTTGTCCCTTACCGAAGCGAGGGCATCGAAAGGAGCAAGTGGCGGCAGCGCCTTTGTCAGCACATCGTCCGTCTTCATAGACGAAACTTTCGTGACGGCCTGCGCGAGATCATGCTCCTTCTGCCCAAGAGCCGCGATCGTCGCATCGGCTTCGTGAAGCGACTGCTGCAGGTTCTGAATACGGGAAACGATGTCGTTGCCGTTGCGCATCTGAAACCCCGTCAACGCGCCTTCGGCGGTATCGAGTGCGGCACGCGCCTTTTCAACCGCCTGCAATTCCGGGCTCGCCTGTTCGCCGCCGGTGGTCTTGGCCACCTGGCCTGCGAGGTAATCGACAATACGCCTTGCAGCCTGGGGCGTTGCAGCCATGGCGTCGATGTCAATACTGCTCTTCGAAGACGCGGTGATTTTCACCGAACTGCGCAACGCCTCTTCAATGGCGTTCACTGGAATTTGCTGCTGCACATCCCCCAGAAGAAGCTTCGCAAGCATCGCGATCCTCCCCTCTTCGGCAACACCCATCACATCGCCCGGCTTTAGCTTCAAGTCCGAAATGGCGAGTGTGAGCGAAAGCGGGGATAGAATGCTCTGCTGCACGGAGGCGGCAAGGCGGTCGGTATCGACCGTATCTGCGCCAGGAGCGGAGATCTTCACCACAGCATGAGAGACATATGCTGCGGGTGAAGCGGGAACAAGTAGCGATGGCAAGACGGCGCCTGTGGCAGCCAGGGTCAGAACGAAGCACGACGAAAGGGCGGCACGGCGCCACCTGCCTGCCTCTGGCTGCCCGGAGGCCGAACCGACACGTCTTTTCAAGTGCAAAACCATCGCAAACCCGCAGGGCTGTGGGACCGTTCATCTGACGGAACTATCAACGAAACCTAAACGGCCATGGCAAACAAATGGTTAATGATCGGCTAAAACCAGACGATGCCGCTTCCCGCCGATAGCATCGTCGTCCTCCGTAAGTCCCGCGCAAGATTGTGTCTCTAGACCAATGGCAGGTTAAACACGGAGAATTGTCATGCAGCCGATTCAGCTGTTTGCGCTGGCTTCCCGGCAAGCCGAGTGGCTTTCAATCCGTCAGGAAGTCGTCGCTACCAACATTGCCAATGCCAACACGCCGCAGTATCGCGCAAAGGAAGTCGCGCCTTTCGAATCCGAACTGAAGTCGGTCGGAATGCAGATGGCCCGCACCAACCCCGCCCATATGGAGCTGGCTGTTACGGGTGCAGGCAAGATCGGCCTGAAGGACGCGCCGCTCGCCAGTGAAATCGGCGTCCAGGAATCGGGAAATACCGTTTCGCTGTCGACGGAAATGGCCAAGACGGGCGAGATCAAGCGGCAGTTCGAGCTGAACACCCAGCTCGTGCGCTCCTTCCACACCATGATGATGACTGCGGTGGGCAAGTAAGATGGACTCTTTATCCTCGTCGTTGAAAATTGCAGGAAGCGGCATGGACGTGCAGGCCACGCGCCTACGCATCGTTTCTGAAAACATTGCCAACTCGCGAACGACGGGCGACACGCCAGGTGCCGACCCCTATCGCCGCAAGACGATCACGTTCGCCAATGAACTGGATCGCACAACCGGAACCAATCTCGTTCAGGTCAAGAAGCTCGGCTTCGACAAATCCAACTTCACCGAGGAATACGACCCGGACAGCCCGGCTGCGGACAACAAGGGCATGGTGAAGCTGCCGAACGTCAACATGCTGATCGAAATGGCCGATCTTCGCGAAGCAAACCGCGGCTATGAAGCCAATCTCCAGGTCATCAAGCAGGCCCGCGATCTGATTACCTCAACCATAGACCTATTGAAGGCTACGTGATGATCGACTCCATCAACAACGTGAAATCGCTGACCAGCAACTCCGCCATGGACAGCCTCAAGGGTGTGGCGAGCGGACTGACCTCCTTTGCTGGCGCAGCCGTGTCCACAGCCGCTACCGCGACTGTCGGCCCGACTTTCGCCAGCGTGTTGGGCGGTGTCGCACAGGACGCGATGGACTCGTTGAAGACCAGCGAAGCTATGTCTTTTGCCGGCCTACAGGGCAAGGCCAGCACGCGCGAGGTCGTCGATGCCGTGATGCAGGCTGACCAGACCCTCAAGACGGCCGTAGCACTGCGAGACAGGCTCGTTTCGGCCTATCTCGATGTCGTTAAAATGCAGATTTGACCCGTGAGGACCTAAGAAATGAGAGCTTTAGCAATCGCAGCGACGGGCATGGATGCCCAGCAGACGAACCTTGAGGTCATCGCGAACAACATCGCGAACATCAACACCACCGGCTTCAAGCGCGGCCGTGCCGAATTTACCGACCTGCTGTACCAAACGGAACGTGCGCAGGGCGTGATGAACCGCGCAAACCAGGCGATGGTGCCGGAAGGCGCCAATATCGGTCTCGGCGTCCAGACATCGGCTGTCCGCAAGCTTCACATCCAGGGCCCTGTTTCCCAAACCGGTAACGACCTCGACGTCGCTATCATCGGCAAGGGCTGGTTCCGCGTGCAGGGTCCCGACAATGCCACGCTCTACACCCGTGCTGGCGCCTTCAACATGGACTCCACCGGACGTCTGGTAACGACGGACGGATATCCGGTATTGCCGGCGATCACCATTCCGACGGACGCGACCGAAACCAAGATCAGTGCGGACGGCATCGTTTCGGTTCGTATCGGCACGGCCACACAGATGACCGAAGTCGGCCAGCTGAGCATGAGCAACTTCGCCAACGAAGCGGGCCTGCGCCCGCTTGGCGACAACCTCTTTGCGCAGACGGACGCCTCAGGCGCAGCTGTCGATGCCACCCCTCAGTCGGTCGGCTTCGGCTACGTGAAGCAGAACTACCTCGAAGGCTCCAACGTCGATTCCGTCAAGGAAATCACTGACATGATTTCCGCCCAGCGCGCTTACGAAATGAACTCAAAGGTGATCACCACCGCCGATCAGATGGCTCAGATCGTCAGCCAGAACCTGAAGTAACGAGAAGGTAGGGTAACATGAAGTTCCGCCCGAAAATCATGCCTGTTCAAGGTCGCATAGCAGTTTTCGTGATGGCATTGGCTGTGTCGATGTCCGCACCGGGGCTTGCAATGTCGCAGCAGAAATTCGCTGTCGTCCCCACAGCCACGATTTTTTCTGGCGAAGTCATTACCCACGGCCTGGTGACGGAGGTTCCCGTCACCAATCCCAACATCGCGCCGGGCTACTCGGAATCGGTCAAGGACGTCGTCGGAAAAGTGTCCAAGAGGACGCTTGTCGCGGGACGCACCATTCCTATCGGCGACCTGCGCGATCCTTATGCAGTGGAACGAGGCGCAACGGTCCGCATCACCTACAGCAAGAACGGCATGAACCTGTCAGCATCCGGCGTTGCCATCGAAGATGCAATGGCGGGCGATGTGGTGCGTGTCCGAAACAAGGACACCGGCGTGACGATCAACGGCACGGCAATGCGCGACGGAACCGTGGAGGTCCTCCAGCAATGAGTTTTCGTCAAGGTTTTCTCGTCGCGGCAATTGCGACCATGACTTTCCTTGCGGCTGCATCCGAGGGCGTAGCCCAGACGGTGGCGCGGGTGAAGGATATCGCATCCTTGCAGGCCGGGCGTGAAAACCAGTTGATCGGCTATGGTCTTGTCGTCGGCCTTCAGGGGTCCGGCGACAGCATGCGTTCCTCGCCCTTCACCGAACAGTCCATGCGCGCCATGCTGCAAAATCTCGGCATTTCGATGCAGGGCAACCAGACCACCTCCAAGAATGTCGCAGCTGTCATGGTCACGGCCAATCTGCCGCCCTTTGCCAGCCCCGGCAGCAGGCTGGATGTCAGCGTCAGTTCTCTTGGCGATGCTTCGTCCCTGCGTGGCGGCACTCTGATCATGACCTCCATGTCCGGTGCCGACGGCCAGATCTACGCTGTCGCGCAAGGCTCAGTGATCGTGTCCGGTTTCAACGCCGAAGGGCAGGCAGCGCAGCTCACACAGGGCGTCACGACCGCAGGTCGCGTCCCAAGTGGCGCGATTATCGAACGCGAGCTGCCGTCGCAATTCAAGGATTCCGTCAATCTCGTACTGCAATTAAGGAACCCGGATTTTTCGACGTCCATCCGCGTTGCCGACACCATCAACTCCTATGCCCGTACATCCTTCGGCGAGCCGATCGCAGAAGCGCGCGATTCACAGGTCGTCTATATCCAGAAGCCACGAACGGCGGATCTGACTCGTCTGATGGCAAGCATCGAAAACCTCGCAGTCGAGACCGATACGCCGGCCAAGGTCGTCATCAACGAGCGCACGGGAACCATCATCATCGGCGCGGACGTTCGCGTTTCGAAGGTGGCGGTGAGCTACGGTACGCTGACGGTCCAAGTGACTGAATCACCACAGGTTATTCAACCCGCCCCCTTCTCACGCGGTCAGACAGCCGTGCAGCCGCAGACGGATATCCAGGCCGACAAAAGCGGCGGCCCCGTCGCCATTCTCGAAGGTCCGAGCCTTCGGTCGCTGGTGGCCGGTTTGAACAATATGGGCGTCAAGCCGGACGGCATCATCGCCATTCTTCAAGGCATTAAGTCCGCAGGCGCGCTTCAGGCAGAGTTGGTATTGCAATGACGGTTACCGCCTCCAAAATATTCACGCCGAAGCGCGTTCTTCTCGCCCTTTTCGTTGTTGCAGGCGCGCTGCCTTCGGCACGAGCCCAGGAGCAGGTGCGTGTCACCACGGGCGAAACCAGCGGGCAGGAAATTCAGCAATACTGCACCAACATTATCGATCAGGCGCGCGACCAGCGTTATCTGATGCAAAAGCAGGATCTTGAGAAGCTCCAGCAGGATATCGATGCGCGCGTTGCCACCCTTGAGGCACGCAAGGCCGAGTATGAAGATTGGCTGAAGCGCCGCAACGATTTCCTCCAGCAGGCAGAGGCCAATCTCGTCAATGTCTACAAGACGATGAAGCCGGATGCAGCTGCACCTCAGCTGCAAGAACTGAACCCCGGTATTGCCGCTGCCATCATCATGAAACTGCCGGCACGCCAGTCCGGGCTGATCCTCAGCGAAATGGACGCGAAGAAAGCGGCGACTGTCGCTTCGATCATGGCCAGTGCGACCGATAAAAACACATCAAGAGATCCGTCATGAAAAAAGCGCTCATCCTCGCCCTTTCAGCCGCGAGCATCCTGACCGGATGCGAGAGCGTCACGAAGAACCAGACACTGAGAGAAATCGGCAATGCGCCGGCCATGAGCCCGATTGGTAGCGGCCTGCAGTTCAGTCAGGCCCCGCAATTGTCGGCTTATCCGAAACAGCCGCTGCATGCGGCCAGCGGCTATTCTCTTTGGAGCGACAGCAAGGCGGCGCTCTTCAAGGACTCGCGAGCGCTCAATATCGGCGACATCCTGACCGTCAACATTCAGATCAACGACAAGGCGTCATTCGATAACCAGACTGACCGCAGCCGGAAGAATAATAGAAAAACCGGCTGGAAGGCAGACGCGGAGATCCTCGGCTGGAAGCCACAAGCGGACTCGTCTCTAAGCTTCGACAACGACAGCGAAGCCAACGGCAAGGGCTCGATAAACCGCGCAGAAAAGCTGACGCTTCTCGTGGCGGCGGTCGTGACAGGCATTCTGGAAAACGGCAACCTGTTAATAAGCGGTTCGCAGGAAGTGCGCGTCAATCACGAGATCCGCATCCTCAACGTCGCAGGCATCGTCAGACCGCAGGACGTCAATTCGGAAAACACCGTGTCCTACGAAAAGATCGCCGAAGCACGCATCTCCTACGGCGGCCGCGGCAGGCTGATGGAAGTTCAGCAGCCGCCGGTCGGACAGCAGGTCGTCGACCTCTTCTCGCCGATCTGACGATCGCGCGAAATCTCGTACTACAGGGCAGTTAGGGCGCGGCTCGGCCAGCTGCAAATCATAGACAGGCAACAGACCCATGACCGACCAGTTGGCACTTGAAGGACCGGCACCCAAGAAAAGCTCGCCTATTCCGGTTATTGGCGCGGTCGCGGTTCTGTCTCTTCTCGGGCTGGGCGGCGGCTGGTTCGTCGGCAAGATGCTTTTCGTGCCGGCTCCACCTGCCTCGACGGCAACTGCGGTCCCGGCACCCGCGCCTGAGGCGCCCGCAGAGACTGCCGCAGCCGGCGGGCATGAGGCACCGAAGGCAGAGGCGCATGGAGAAGCACCCAAGGGTGAGGGACATGGCGCAGCGGCAGGTCCAAGCCTGGTAAACCTCGATCCCATCATTACCAACCTGGGATATCCGGCGGAGAACTGGGTGAGGCTCGAACTTGCCCTGCAATTCAACGGCCCGTCCGATCCCGCACTGGTGCAGGAACTGCACCAGGAACTCATGGCCTATGTCAGAACAGTGCCCCTCCAGCAAATTCAGGGCCCACGCGGCTTCCAATATCTTAGGGATGACCTGACAGAGATTGTTGACCTCAGATCGAAAGGGCGCGTATCCAAGGTTTTATTCAAAACCTTCGTGATAGAATGATTCGCACCCTCATCTGCCTGATTGCTTTCGCCCTGGTCCCAGGGATTGCTTTTGCGCAGCAGTCACCGGCTGATTTGTTAAATCTGCCTGTCGACGGCTCTGCTGCGGCATGGATCATTCGTACCTTCGGATTGCTGACGATCCTTTCGATCGCGCCCGGCATCCTGATCATGGTCACAAGCTTCCCCCGGTTCATCATCGCCTTTTCCATTCTGCGCTCGGGCATGGGGCTTGGAACGACGCCATCCAACATGATCCTGACGAGCATGGCGATGTTCATGACCTTCTACGTCATGGCGCCGACCTTCGAGCGCTCGTGGAACGATGGAATCCAGCCGATGATGCAGAACCAGATCACCGAAGCGCAGGCGATCGAGAGGGCGGCAGAACCTTTCCGCACCTTCATGCTGGCCAACACGCGACCGAAAGATCTGGCTCTTTTCGTCGATTTGGCAAGCGAGCGCGGCCAGGAAACGATGAATGGCACGCAGCCGCAATACCGCATTCTCGTCCCGGCCTTCATGCTGTCCGAGATCCGGCGCGGCTTTGAAATCGGCTTTCTGGTGATCTTGCCGTTCCTCGTCATCGACATGGTGGTCGCGACCATCACCATGGCCATGGGCATGATGATGCTGCCGCCAACATCCATCTCGCTGCCGTTCAAAATCCTGTTCTTCGTGCTGATCGATGGCTGGAATCTGCTCGTCGGCTCACTGGTAAGATCGTTTTACTGAAGCTTTTTCGCCCCAGTGGAACAGGCGCGTAGCGCCGAGCTTGCCGACATTTTGACGGCCTTTCGCGTGATAGACTGCGAAAACGACGCTTCCCGCGACAGAGCATCCTGGCATGGTCGCTTCTTGAAGTAATTCCGACATCCGGACCGATGTTGCCGCGTGGGAAACTTGCAACTGGAATCGTCGGTCCGGACATTCCCCCCGTGTCTTTGCGGGGTGATGCGGTCAGTGTGATGGGCTGGCCACTGCCGGTTTCGGCGGCTCTGGATCGGTATTGATCACGATCTTCTGCGGCTTGCGCGTCGGGTCCTTGGAATCGATGATTTCCTTGGAGATGAAGTCCATCTGCTGGATCAGCACGTCCTGAACGAGCGGCTTTTCCATCCGCGCGTTGATGCCATCCTTGATCTTCGTTTTGAAGGCTGCCACATCGAACTTGCCCGCATCCTTCACGTCGAGGACCTTGTCGCCGATAAGAAGGCCGTAGAACTCGTCCGTCATGTAAGCCGGCATCGGAACGTTGATCTGTTTCATCATGACGGAATCGACCAGTAGCGTGGAGCGCACCAGAAAATAACCGGACACTTTGCCGCCGTTGACCACCGGCAGCGTCAGCAGATCGCCCTGAACATACTGCGGAGGCGGCGGCGCATCGGCCTTATGATCCTCAGCCGGCGGTTGGCCGAACTTGGCAGCAGCAAAGACCCCGCCAAGGGTCAGGATAAGAACCCAGACCCCCGTGGCAATCAGCTTAATCATTGCGCCTCACGAGCGAATTGTTGCAGCGAGTAGGTGCCGTCATCCTCGGCCTTTTTCTGGGCGTCCTTGAGCAGATCGACGACTGCCTTGACAGCCTTGAGGCTGGCCTCGACCCGACGTGTATTGATGGCAAGCTTGGCCTTGATGTCCAGGATTTGCTGTCGATGAGCGTCGGCGATCTTTGGCCCGTCGACATCGCGGATCAGCATGGTCAATTCATACAGGCAGCGGCTCTTATGGGCATTAGACAGTTTGAAATCGAAATCAGGCTCTTTACCGATCCGGGCATTCTCGTTGTCGATGACCGTTTCGAGACGGCCAAGAACAGCCTGAATTCTGTAGTCGTTATTGACAATTTCCATCTTGCTTCAGCTCTCCGCCTTGCTCAGCTTTGGGTTTTCTTGGTGTCGGTGTCAGAGAAGATGCGGCGCTGAAACTCAGTGACCATGCTCATCGCGATCTTCTTGTCGTCCTCATTGCCGGCCGACACGGGGGCTGCGTTGCGCTGGCGCTGGAGCGCCTGCGAGTAGACTTGTTCGGCAATGCCGATGCCGCCCTTCTTGGACATGGCGTCTGCCATCTGCTCGGACATCATGCCTTTCCAGAAGTCGCCGGCCACGCCCTTGCCGTAGACTTCCTCGGTTTCGGACGGCATCATGTTCTGGATGAAGGTGTTGAGTACGCTTGCTTCGAACTTCCGGTAGGTTTCGGGGATTTTCTCATGATCGCTCGACGCATGAACCCGAGAGAGGCCCGCCTTGCTTTCAGGCGTTTCGAAGCTATTGATGGCGGATGCAAAACCGGCATTGCTTGCCGTCAGCACCAAAGCTTCCTTCGTCGCACTAACCGCCCGCAGCTTTTCGCGCGCAGCGGAGACCTGCATAGGGTCGGCCGCATTGACCACATCAAGCACAAGATCGCTTGGAGGAGAAATCGCCACGTCGTCATCCTTTCACGTTTTGATCGGATGACGATAAACGCCTAACCTTGCTGGAGGCTGGACTTCAGGCTGATCTGCAGATCGACAAGTTCGTAGATGCTGTTGTCGTCACGCTCCCTCGCCTCATCTTCGCGGGCGCTGTCGCGTTTGTCCTCCAGCTTCTCGCCTTTCTTGGTTTCCTTCAGCAGCTGGTTTTCCTGAACCTGCTGAATGGCCTCCAGACGGACATCGCGGGCCATCAGACGACTGTGCCGCATCACATAATGTTTGAGCATATCCTGATGAAGCGGATCATAGGTAATCAGATAGCCGGTGAGCTCCTCGATCCGTTCGGCAAGCTCGGTCCGCTCGCGGGTGGTGATGGCCAATTCGTTCTCGACCATCTTCTTCAGGTGCCCCTGAACCTTTACCAATCTGTCGAGCTTCTTCGATTTCGATAGATCCGCCATGTCACTCACATATTCGCAAAAACGAGGAAGAAACCGTTGACGAACTGGTTCACCACCGCGGCGATACCGAAGTAGAGAAGCAGCAAGCCGCCTGCCAGAACATAGGGCGTGGAGATGAAGTAGACCGGTATCTGTGGCGCTAGCTTGTTGATCAGACCAATCGCCACGTTGAACAGGAAGCCGTACAGGATGAAGGGGCTCGCAACCCGGATAGCAACGTTCATGGAGGCCGCGAGCGTATCGGTGAGGCTAATCAACATGCGCTGCGCCGTCACGGGTCCGCCAAGCGGGATAGAGGTATAGGACTCCACCAGCGCCTTGAAGATCACGTGGTGAAAATCGAGAATGAACAGCAGCAGCAAGACGCCGAAAGTCAGCATGCTGGCAAGCTGGCTTTCCGAGGTATCCTCCAGCACGTCCTGCGCCGGTGGACCGGTAAACGCTATTGCCGTACCCATGACGGTTGCGGCAAACTGCATGCCAAGGAGATAGAGGTGGGCAATCAGTCCGAACATCGCTCCAACGAGTGTTTCAAAGACCATTGCCTTGAAGAAGGCGACGATATTGCCCTGCGTCACTGGATAGATCACATCCCACAGCAATGGCAGGAGCGCGAGCGACAGGGTCAAGGCAAGGAACAATCTGATCTGTACAGGAAGCCGGGCTGAAGAAAATCCAGGCATCGCCATAAGACAGGCGCCGATCCGGCAAAAGGCCAGGAACAGCGCCATGATGGTTCCTTGTGGATCCGAAATCATGAAATAGAGCCGAGTATCTTGATTTCCGTGCCCTTCGCCAGTTCGACATGCGACAACACGGGCAAGGTGCTGAAGAGTCGTTCCGTAATCATTCTCACATATGCGCGTGTTTCAGGCAGTGTGACAAGCACGAATGGCAGTCCGACATCCATATATTCACGGATTACTTTCGTCGCCTCGTTGCTGAACTCTTCGACCTGGCGCGGATCGATATCGAACTCGACGACATCGCCCTTCGGATCGCGTTTGAGCGCCTGCTGGAAGATCACGTCCCACTTCGTACCAAGACGCAAGACCCGCAGGACGCCATTGTCGGACAAGTCGCCGCAGATCTGCTGGGCCATGCGGATGCGCACGTGCTCGACGATCTGTTCGGTCTTGCGCAGGTGCGGTGCCAGTTCGGCGACGGCTTCGAGAATGAGATGCAGGTTGCGGATGGACACCCGCTCGGCCAAAAGAAGTTTCAGAATGGCCTGCAGGCCTGAATAGGACATGTGAGATGAGCAGATCTCGTCGGCCAGCTTCTTGTATTCCGGATCGAGCCGGTCGATCAGCACCTTGACGTCCTTGTAGGACAGCAGCATCGGAAGGTTGTTGCGGATGACCTCGCTGACATGCGTCAACAGAGCAGAAATATTGTCGATCGGGTGGAAGCCTTCGCGTCTCAGATCGTCGACGAAATGCTCCAGAACCGAGACGGCTGGCATGCCGAAAGCGGGTTCTCTGACATCGTCTCCAGGAACCGAAGGACGCCGGCCCTTGCCGGTAATGACGAGCACTTCACCGACGCGCAGCGTATTGGCTGCGACCGTCGTTCCATGGATGCGGATCTGGTAGGATTTGTCGGGAATGGCGATATCGTCGGTGACCTTGATTTCCGGCACGACGAAACCGTACTGCGCAGCGAACTTCTTGCGCATCTTGCCCACGCGGAAACCGAGTTCCTGATGCGCGCCAAGAAGTCGCGGTGACACCTGCTTGCCAAGTGCAAGCTCGATCTCCGTGGTGCGCAAGACGCTCTTGACCGTTTCGCTTTCAGCCTGGTTGGCGTCGGCCACCTTCTGGTCTTCTTCGGCCTGAGCGACGTCCTTATCGCGCTGCATCTGGCGAGGAATGAACCACGCGCCAAGCGCGAGGCCTGCACCGAGGGAAACGAAGGGCAGGAAGGGAAGACCCGGCACAAGAGAGAGAATGAACATCAGTCCGGAGGCAACGGACAGTGCCTTCGGATAACCGCTCAGCTGGTTGATGACGGCTGTATCGGTGGAGCCGAGGGTGCCGCCACGGGTGACGATAAGGCCAGCCGCCAGCGAAACGATCAGAGCAGGCACCTGCGTGACGATACCGTCACCAACGGAAAGCTTGACGAAGACGTCAGCCGCTTCGCCAACCGGCATACCGTGGCGGAAGACGCCGATGATGATGCCGCCACAGACGTTGATCATGGTGATGAGCAGACCGGCGATGGCGTCGCCGCGAACGAATTTCGACGCACCGTCCATCGCACCGTAGAAGGAGCTTTCCTCTTCCAGCTCACGACGGCGAAGCTGTGCTTCCTTCTCGTTGATGATACCTGCCGACAAATCCGCATCGATCGACATCTGCTTGCCGGGAATGGCGTCCAGGGTGAAGCGGGCGCCGACTTCTGCGATACGCGTGGCACCCTTGGTGATGACGATGAAGTTCACCACGATCAGGATAAGGAAGACAATCAGACCGATGACGAAGTCACCGGACATGACCAGGCTCGAAAAGCCTGCAATCACGCCACCTGCAGCGTCGTGGCCCTGGTGACCATGCGACAGGATCACACGCGTCGTCGCGATGTTGAGCGCCAGGCGGATCATGGTGGCGATCAGCAGGATCGTCGGGAATGAGGAGAAATCAAGCGGACGGTGAATCCACAGTGACACCATCAGGATCAGAACGGAAAAGGCGATGGAGAATGCCAGTCCCATATCGATCATGAAGGGTGGGATCGGCAGGAACAGAATGCACAAGATGGCAACGATGCCCGCTGCAAACCCAATGTCGCGTCCGCGCGGGGCGACTTTCGGAAGTGGCATTACGCTGGGCGGGGTAGCCATTCTAACTCCATCTCATCATGAGAACCGGCAGGCGATCCAAAACCTTCCCATCATGAAAAGGCTTGCCAACCTGTTGGACGCAGATCAACGACCGAGCAATAGCGCCTCAAGCTTGCGCGAGAGTGGAGGCAGGCATCATAAAGGAACAGTGGCCAGAAGAGATCAAAAAGCCCGCATTTTCCGGGTTTTACGGGCGAAAAAAGAATTTTTAGCTTTGGTCAACCGTCATCTTGTAATATGGTGGCGTGTAGTATTTGCGCCATGACCGCGTATCCGTAGACCATGAACGGTCTTCAACGAACTAAGGCTTGTCATGGTTGTGTCGACATATAACAGCTATCTCACCATTAACCGGGACATGAAGGCATCTCTGTCCAAGGTGGAGAGTCAGGCGTCCGTCAAGCGTGACACCGAATATTACGAAGCCAATATCGGCAAGGTAAAGACCGTCGACGATCTGCTTGGCGACTACCGGCTCTATTCCTATGCGATGAAGGCATACGGTCTCGAGGAGATGACCTATGGCAAGGCTTTCATGCGCAAAGTGCTGGAAAGCGATCTCAGCGACAGCAAGAGTTTTGCCAATACGCTGACCGACAAGCGCTATCTTCAGTTTGCCCAGGCCTTCAACTTCAAGGGCGAAACCAAGGTAGCGCAAAACACGGCGCAGGCGGATAGCACGACCGAAGCTTACAAGGCTTCTTTCACTGCCGAAGAAACGAACATCAAGACAGAGTCGGCCTATTTCGCCTCGCGCATCGGTACGGTGACGAGCGTTGACGATCTTGTCAACAATACGCGGCTGCGCGCCTATGTGCTTGACGCCGTCGGGCTTGATTCAACCTACACATCGAAGGCGTATCTGAAACAGGTCTTGACGAGCGATCTTAACGATCCCCAAAGCGTTGCCAACACGGCGTCGAACCCCGCCTGGAAGAAGCTCACGGGTCTGTTCAACTTCAATGCCGACGGAACCATAAACGGCCAGGCGCAGACAAGCGATCAGACGGAAGATCTAAAGCTCGACTACGTCGCCAGCATGTCGACCTATCCTTCCAAGACCTTGCTGGAAGCCAACCAACGGTACTGGGACAAGCATATTTCCCAGGTCCAAAGTGCGCAGGATCTGGTCAAGGACAGCCGTCTCGTCGCTTACGTCAAGACGGCCTTCGACCTTAACCCTGCCATTATGGCGAGCAGCGTTGCAAGCCTGATGTACAGCCAGAACTTTGCCACCACCTATGGCAACACCAAGTTGCTCTCTGCCTTCGAGTTTCAAAGCGACGGTTCTCTTGCCGCTGGCAGCACTCCCCAGACAGCGGCGCAGGCGAGCAGCCTGGCGACGCAATATGTGAAGGCGTTCACCAAGGACTCGGACAAGAAGATCGCCGACGCGGTGACCAACTACGAGAACCGCATCGCGAAAGTCACGAAAGTCGATGATTTCTTCGTTTCCAATGCGAAGGATGACGACAAGAACAACAATGCAGTGACCGAAATCTGGGATGTTGCACTGAGGGCGTTTGGCATCAATCCGGATGAAGTGTCGAAGTCCGAGCTCAAGAAAATTCTCTCAAGCGACGTCAACGACCGGAAAAGCTACGTCAACCGGCTGGGTGACGACCGATATGTGGAACTGGTCAAGGCTTTCAACTTCACCTCCACCGGCGAGGCGGAAGCGCCGCTGACGGCCCAGTCCGAGCGAATGGTCACCCAGGTGACCACCGACTACAAAGCGCTCAAGCTCAGAGGCTTGAGTGATGCTGCCAAAGAGACTGCCTCAAAGGCCGCCGATAAAGAGATTGCCTATTACACCTCGACTATTGCCAGCATCAAAACAGCAGACGATTTGCTCAAAGACACGCGCCTGACCAAGTTCGTCTTGGAAGCCAATGGGCTTGATCCGAAGGAGGTTTCGACCGCAGATCTTCGCAGGATGTTCAAGTCGGATCTCTCCGATCCGAAGAGCTTCGTCAACACGCAGAGCAGCAACAAATTCGCGGAAATCGTTGCCTCCTTCAACTTCAGCGACAAGGGGAAACTGGACGAAAGCACGATGAAAGGCGTTCAGCAGCGCGGCGCCATTCTGGAAACGACCAACCAGTATCTTCAACAGACATTGGAAGTTCAGCAGGGCCAACAGAATGACGGCGTTCGCCTCGCGCTCTACTTCAAGCGCAAGGCGCCAGAGGTTTCCAGCCCCTACGGTATTATCGGCGACACAGCACTCTTCGCGTTCTTCAAGACGACCTATAACCTGCCCTCCTCCATCGCCAACATGGATGTTGCCAAGCAGGCCGACCTCGTTAAAAAATATATCGACGTGAATAAGCTGAGCGACCCTGAATATGTCGACAAGCTGGTAAAGCGCTTCACCGCGCTTTATGACACGCAAAACAGCAGCACCCAATCCCCGGCCCTGACCCTTATGGGACGATCGGCGACAATCAGTGCGGATACGCTGCTTGCCGTTGCCCAGTTGAGATCGGGTTAAAGCTGCGTAATTTCAGGGGAGTTCTGTTTCCGAGCAGAAGCCCGGATCAATACTCGCTATCGGAATCGCTACGGCGGCGATTTTCAGCATGCTCTTCATCATCGGCAACAGGAATGGCGTAGGCGCCATTCAGCCAGCGCGCGAGATCGAGAGAGCGGCAGCGATCCGAGCAGAAGGGATAATCTTCCCGCGATGAGGGCTTTCCGCATTCAGGGCAAGGCTGCGCCTTTCTCAGCGGCGTGACTTTGGATTGGGACATGGCTTTCAGCCTTCCTGCCAGCCAGACGTCACCTCGAAGCCTTCACCGGCCAGAAGTGAGGCCGTTTCGTAGAGCGGCAGGCCAACCACATTGGTGTAGGAGCCGGTGAGTTTCTGAACGAAACAGCCAGCAATACCCTGTATCCCATAGGCTCCGGCCTTGCCGCGCCACTGGCCCGACGCGATATAGTTTTCAATTTCGGACTGCGACAAACGCTTGAAACGGACCTTGGTTTCGGCCACCTTCTGGCGAACCCTGCCACTGGGCGTGATCAGGCAGATTCCGGTATAGACCCAATGGCTTCTGCCGGAGAGAAGGTGCAAGGCTGCCGAGGCGTCTTCGATATATTCCGCCTTGCCGACAATCCTGCGTCCAACGGCGACGACCGTGTCCGATCCCAGAATATAGGCATCCCGCCAGGCCAGCTCGCCTTTGACCGCCTTGTAAGCGGCCTGCGCCTTCTGCAGCGACAAGCGCCTGCAGAGCGTGCGGGGATGTTCGAGACGCGCTGGGGTTTCGTCGATGTCCATCGGCATCAGCCGCGAAGGCTCAATACCAACCTGATGAAGAAGCTCAAGACGGCGTGGCGATCCGGAAGCCAGAATCAGCTTATGTTTTGGGTCTGTCATGCTCTGCCAGCCGTCCGATCTGTCGGGCGATTACTTGAAACGGTAGGTGATGCGGCCTTTTGTCAGGTCGTAAGGTGTCATTTCGACCAGAACCTTGTCGCCAGCGAGAACGCGAATACGGTTCTTGCGCATGCGTCCTGCCGTGTGAGCGATGATCTCATGCTCGTTTTCCAGCTTCACACGGAACGTCGCATTGGGCAGGAGTTCGGTCACGACGCCCGGGAATTCAAGGACTTCTTCTTTTGTCATATAGGTTTGTTTCTTCCTGTTGATGATGCCGGGCGAAAACTGCCCGGGAAAATTGCGCGGAAACTACACAATCGCCGCACATTTGTGAACCTAAATTGTCGTCTGCTTCAAAGCGTTTCCGAAAATGGCTGCGCGCGTTGCGGCAGACGCTCCGAAATGAGCTTTTTCAGGTGATCGCGAACCTCGCGATAGGCTTCCAGCCTCTGTTCTCTAGAGCCCGTCTCTACCGTCGGATCCATCGTCGGCCAATAGACGACATCGAGCGCATTGTAGCGCGTCAATTCGAGTGCGGCGTGATGGGCCTCGGGTGTCAGGGTTATGATCAAATCGAAGAAGTCATCTTCGATCTCATCCATCGTGCGTGGCTTGTGCTTGCCGAGCGTCAGTCCGGATTCATCGAGAACCGCATCGACGAAGGGGTCACGTTCGCCAGCCCTCACTCCAGCGGACTGGATATAAATTCCGGGCGCAACGAGCTGTTTGGCAAGGACTTCCGCCATGGGAGAGCGGATGGAATTCATCCCACACATAAACAATATGGCGCGTGGGGCCTTTTCTTTCAAGTCTGGAGCGCCCGAACCATCCATGCCTAACCCCGCCAATAAAGAACACAGACGAGGGTAAAGAGACGACGGGCAGTATCGAAATCCACCTTTATCTTTCCCGCCAAACGGTCCATCAGGGTCTGCGATCCATCATTGTGAATGCCGCGCCGTCCCATGTCGATCGCCTCGATCTGGCTTGGCGTGGATGAGCGGATCGCCTCGTAATAGCTTTCGCAGATCAGAAAGTAGTCTTTGATGATCCGACGGAAGGGTGTCAGCGACAGAATGTGTGTGGCCACATCTTGCTGTTCCTGCGTCGTGATGGAGAAGACGAGCTTTGCTTCCACCAGCGAAATATTGAGCCGATAAGGTCCGCCCTCATGACCGAGGGGCTCGAAGGAGTTTTCCTCAATTAGATCGAAGATGGCAACGGCGCGTTCGTGTTCCACGTCAGGCGTCGACCGGCCGATGCTTTCGTCCAGCACGACGTCGCAGAGTCTGAAGTCGCCTGCCGCCATCTCCTACCCTTCCGGATTTAGACGAATGGAGACCGACCGCGCATGCGCGTCCAACCCTTCCGAATTGGCAAGCGTGATGGCAGCAGGTGCGAGCTGGCGCAACTGATCGGGTCCAAGCCGCAGGATGGAGGTGCGCTTGACGAAATCCAGAACAGAAAGTCCGGAGGAGAAACGGGCCGACCGCGCCGTCGGCAGAACGTGGTTCGATCCGCCGACATAATCGCCGATGACCTCGGGCGTATGACGACCAACGAAGATCGCACCCGCGTTGCGAACGCCCGCCATCAGTGTCTCCGGGTCATCCACCGCCAGCTCGAGATGCTCGGCCGCGATACGGTTGGCCAGCGGAACAGATTTGGAGAGATCATCGACCAGAATGATCGCACCGAAGTCGCGCCAGCTTGCGGTCGCAGTTTCAGAACGCGAGAGCTGTTTCAGCTGTCTCTCTACAGCTTTTTCGACAGCGCGGCCTAGGTCTGCATCATCGGTGATGAGAATGGATTGCGCACCCGGATCATGTTCGGCCTGCGCCAGAAGATCGGCCGCCAGCCAGTCCGGGTCATTATGCCTGTCGGCAATCACCAGCACTTCAGACGGGCCTGCAATCATGTCGATGCCCACCGTGCCGAACACTTGGCGTTTGGCGGCCGCGACATAAGCATTGCCCGGTCCAACGATTTTGGCAACGGGGGCGATGGTCTCAGTGCCGTAGGCCAGGGCTGCGATAGCCTGCGCACCGCCTATGCGGTAGATCTCCTCGACACCGGCGATACGCGCCGCTGCGAGCACAGCCAGATTGATCTTTCCGGCGTTTGCCGGAACGACCATGACGATACGCTCGACGCCCGCGACCTTCGCCGGCACCGCATTCATCAGCACAGAGCTTGGATAGCTTGCAGTGCCCCCTGGAACGTACAGACCAACGGCTTCGATGGCGGTCCATCTGGAGCCGAGGCCGACGCCGATATCGTCTTCATAGATATCGTCTTTCGGCATCTGCCGTGCGTGATGTTTCTCGATCCGCTGCGCCGCAAGCTTGAGCGCATCCAGAACCTCAGAATCGACCGCGCTCACCGCCGCATCGATTTCCGCTTCCGTGACACGCATGGCGGCTTTTGAAAAATCCAGCCCATCGAACTTCAAAGAGTAATGCGCCAGAGCCTCGTCGCCGCGCTTGCGAATATCGTCGATAATGTCTCGCACGACAGCGTTCACATCCTCCGAAACCTCACGTTTCGTCGTCAGGAACGCAGCGAAATCCCGTTCGAAATCAGAAGACGATTGCTCCAGCCAGATTGCCACTTCACTTCACCCTTTTTGAAGCCTCCCGGAGCCGGCGAGGCGCAACTATCAGCCGCCTCGAAAGCAGACGGCACATGGGTATGTGGCATAAATCGAAACATGCGGGCAAGGCAATTCCCCGCCCGCCTCACCGCTTCTAATTAGTCCGCCGGATGGACGGGTCTAGACTCGGTTTCCCAGGCACCGCTCAGATCGGTCAACTGCGCCTCGATACATTCCACATCGAGCGCGATAGCCCCGCCTCCGGAGAGCGTGAGCTCAATTGTGCCGTCGGGTCCATCGCCCTTCTGGATGAAACGGATGGCAAGAAGCGAATGGACCTGTTCCTTGTCGTTGCGGTTGATGCCGCTGGAGCGGACTGACGCAACACGCTTCAGAACCAGCGCAGACCGGCACCGCTCCGGCGGATGGTTCTTTTTGCCGCCATGCTCCCAAACGAAACGGTTGGCTGACAGAACGAGCTGGCCGGGACGGGGATCGAAAGACACGTCCTTCAACTTGAAGACACTGTCCTGCATGTGAGTGGAAATAATGGCGAGATCCTCGCCATCCAGCGCCATGAGTTTAAGGCCGCTCATCGTTTCTTGGTCCTCATCTCGCGGACAGGTCCGCGCTCTCGCGTTCAACATATGCGAAGTACGACGCGCACCACACGGGTCGTTTGCGTCATCGTTCAAGTGGTTGATCTTGAGATAGGCAGTCGGGGCCGGTTCTTCAACGCACACGGCCCCTCGTTAAGGATCGGCGATGAAGGATCAGTCGCTAACGCGCTCGACTTTCGCGCCGCAGCGGTTCAGTTTTTCTTCGAGACGCTCGAAACCGCGGTCCAGGTGATAGACGCGCGACACCATGGTTTCGCCTTCGGCAACAAGTCCGGCAATGACCAGCGAAACGGATGCGCGCAGGTCGGTCGCCATCACCGGTGCGCCGCGCAGACGCGACACGCCTTCAATGCGCGCCATCTGCCCCGAGAGCGAAATCTTGGCGCCGAGGCGGGCCAGTTCCTGCACGTGCATGAAGCGATTTTCGAAAATCGTTTCGGTGATGTGTGATACGCCGTCGGCCCTGGTCATCAGGGCCATGAACTGCGCCTGCAAATCCGTCGGGAAGCCGGGGAATGGTTCGGTCACGACATCGACCGGACGAATGCCGTTGCCGTTGCGCACCACGCGAAGGCCGGTCTGCGTTTCCGTGATCGTGGCACCGGCAAGCCGAAGCGTCTCGATGGCGTTGTCGAGCAGCGAAGCGCGCGTGCCTTCAAGCACGACGTCGCCACCTGTCATGGCGACTGCCATGGCGTAGGTGCCGGTTTCGATGCGGTCGGGAAGAACGCGGTGGCGCGCACCGGAGAGTGAGGTCACGCCTTCGATGGTGATGGTCGACGTGCCTGCACCTTCTATTTTTGCACCCATGGCCGAGAGGCACTGGGCAAGGTCGACGACCTCGGGTTCGCGGGCTGCGTTATGAATGACCGTCGTGCCACGTGCGAGCGTCGCAGCCATGAGCATAACATGGGTCGCACCGACAGAAACCTTGGGGAAGGTGTAGGTGGCACCGATCAAACCGCCAGCGGGTGCGGTCGCATTGATGTAACCGCCGTCGATTTCCATTATGGCGCCGAGCGCTTCCAAGCCTTCGATGAAGAGATCCACAGGGCGCGTGCCGATAGCGCAACCGCCTGGCAGCGAGACTCGTGCCCTGCCTTCGCGGGCGAGAAGTGGGCCGATCACCCAGAAGCTGGCGCGCATCTTGGAGACAAGTTCGTAAGGAGCGGTCGTATCGACGATCGTGCGGCAGGTAAAATGCACCGTGCGGGAATAGCTCTCGCCCTGGCTTTCGCGGCGGCCATTGACGGAAATATCGACGCCGTGGTTGCCGAGAATGCGGATCAGCTGCTCGACGTCAGCCAGATGCGGCACATTTTCCAATGTCAGCGTATCGCTGGTCAGCAGCGATGCGATCATCAATGGCAATGCAGCATTCTTTGCTCCGGAAATCGGGATGATGCCGTTCAGCTCGTTCCCGCCTGTGATTCTGATACGATCCATTCGTCCCTTACGAGCGATGCGCTCGCCTTTCCTAAATGCCGGTAAGGCATGTGTTGGCGCCGGCCTGCCATTTCGGCAGCTCAGCTGAAAATACATGGTGCCGCCGACCTCACGAGCGAGTTCAAGCGGAAGATGAAATCCCTGTCCGGTTCAATTGTCCCCGGCTTGTTCTTGTCCGGACGATTCGTTCGTTTTTACGGCAGGAAGACCGATCGTGTCGTCTTCATTGCCGGCGCGACGCGCACGCAGCTGCTGTTTGCGCCGCGCAAGATTTTCACGCAGCTTTTTTGCCGCGCGTGCCTTGCGCTCCGCTTCTCGCTGTTTCGCCTTCTCGCCCGGTCCGCTCTGCCCGGATAGAAGCGGCTGTTGCGGGGTTTCGTCCTGATCTTCATCCATAGGCGGTGTCATAAACGAATTTCCCGCCTTTCAACAGTGGCCCTGTCTTTTTTCAGAAAGGTATGGTGAAGTCGCACTTTGACGCTTGCGCTCGTCAAAAACCTATGGCAATAGGCGCCCACTTGATGTCGAGGCGGCGCTTCGGCGACAGATGCTGCGGTAGCTCAGTGGTAGAGCACTCCCTTGGTAAGGGAGAGGTCGAGAGTTCAATCCTCTTTCGCAGCACCATTCATTCTCATGTAAATTTGCATTGTTTTCATCAGCTTTGGTCGCAGTTGAACCTCGCGTCCATCGATGATGGTCGCACCGATCCCGTGATCGTCATTGGAAAACAACGGTATCATGGTGGGTAACATATTTGACGCGTGCCCTATCCGGCACGTGCGGTTTGGACACGACATCCGATAGAACAGACAGGTGGCCATGGGCGGACCCGAAGGATCGCAACACGCCCCAGATCAGAAGCCGGACTGAACGCGGGAAAAGACGAGATTGGTGAAGAGTGCGATTTGCGCGCCGACGAAGGGCGCTGTGAAGCCGATGGCGACCATGACCGCGATGATCTTAGGAACGAACGTCAACGTCATTTCCTGAATCTGCGTCAGCGCCTGGATAAAAGCGATGATGATACCGACCGCCATGGCAGCAAGGACCGCAGGCCCCGATGCGATCAGCACCGTCCAGATCGCATTTTGCATAATATCGAGAGCGTCTGCCTCGTTCATCTCGGTCCGCTCATTCCGCTCCGCCAAATCATGCCGAGCTTGAATTATATGGGTGTGAGCCTCGGGCCAAGATCGGGTTTGACTCCGCGCAGCACGATGCATCAATTCAAAAATTAAAGCGTGCTTTACGGGTCCTAACGGACACGTTTCGCTCTAATGGCTGCCGAAAGCTGCCATTAGAGATACTATGTGATTCGACGGAAGGCGTTAAGCTGCCGTCTGGGAGATTTTGATGCCTTGTCCGATCGCAATCGTCGCGCCCGTCGTCGTGTTGGCCGTTAGCCCTTCGGACGTGACTTCTACAGACTTAACGATGCCGCTCGTTTTGCCATCGGCGCTGGTGATCGTCTTGCCGATGTAGGATGAGGCGTTTGAGAGAGACGAGGCTGAAATCAGGCTCTCCAGATTGGTATTCATCTTGATGGACTGCTCTACCTGCGAGAAGGTCGCAAGCTGCGCAACCTGCTGGCTCGGATCCATAGGATCGGTAGGGTCCTGGTTCTTCATCTGGGTGATGAGAAGCTTCAGGAAGTTGTCGTAATCGAGCGTCGCCTTCTTGGCATCCGTCTTCGATGCGGATGTTGCAGTGGTCGCTGTCGATGCAGAACTGGTGACTGGGTCTACCATGGCGCGATTTCCCTTCGCAGTTCGCTCACCGCCGCAGGCGTGATCTCATGGCTGTTGAGAATGCTTTCTTCCTTGGCGTAGAGACCGCGAATGGTCTTCAGCGCGTCAAAAGGACGGCCGGACGAAACCGTGGCATCGATCCGTTTCAATTCGGAACGAATTTCTTCGTTCTTGAAGGTGGCGAGCAGCATGGTGATCGACTTGCGGAAGAGTGTCAGCGACTGCTCCTTGCCTTCCGGATTGATCAGCATCATCTGCACGATGAAGTACAGCTGCCGCAGAGGTGTGGTCGTATCCTCAAGTTGAAGGACATGGTTTTCAAGAAGAAACGTCACATCGTTGAGGAATTCCAGGGACACTTTTCTATCGACCCGAAGTACGGCGCCGTTAATGAAGATTTTTTCCCCAGACTTCAAGGAAATCCGCAGTGTACTTTTCATTTTAGTCCATCCTTGATGATGGTGGTGACGTCGATAATGCCCTGGTAGTTCGTAGAGTTACGCTTGCGTATCTGCTCGCATTCCTTGAGAATCCACATGGCGATGGAAATAAGGTTGGCTTTCAGTTCGACCGGCAGTTCATTCTCGGGTTGCCGGAGATCGTCAATGAAACGTGTCCAAACCCGCCTTGTGTAGAAAATGGCCTCAATGCCGTCCTTGCCATATCTGTCCTGCTGCTTGGCAATCTCCAAGAGTTCGATAGATCGCTCAAGGACCTGTCTTTCCCGGTCGCGGGCAATATGGGGGTCATCCTCCATGATCTCCGCATATGAAAACTGGAACATTTATTTTTCCTTCATGGCCCAATGCGCCGCCCGTCATCGGCGGAATAGTTCCTGTTAAATGAAGTTCACGAGGCTAAGCCCCTGAATTTTCGAAGTGATTTTGTAAGACGTCTCGACCTGGTTCAAAAGCGTGGTGAGCCGCGTCGATGCTTCATAGGTGTCGATGCCCACAAGATCGGAAAGCTGAGTGTCGATGATGGTCTTTTGCGCACTCATATAGGTGTTCGCCTTTTCCACTCGCTCCTGAGACAAGCCGATCTTGGCACGCTGAGTATCGATGTTGGCAATGGCGGCGCCTGCAAGCTTGGTCGTGGTTTCATTCACCACTGACAGCGCGCTCGCGCCCAAACCATGATTGACCAGCTGAGAGGATATCACACTGGCGAGCACCAGGTTCTTGAAACCGTCAGCGTTGGCGCTGGTGGATGTCGATACGGTTTCCGAAGTGCTAATGCGGCTGCTCATCGTGGTATCGGACGCATTGGTCCAGGACGACCAGTCGAAATTGTCCTGATAGTCCTGCAAGAAGCTCGCGACATCGGTTGGCGAGGCCGCAGACGGATCCGGAAAGCGAGTGTCGAACGCCGTTTTCAGATCGCTGCCGATATCGGCGATGAAGCTATCGTTCAACGTCTGCGCGTCGGTATTGATGCCCGAGAACAGGTACTCCCCGTTGACGGCGGTGTTCGCATAGCTGGTGAAATTCTCCAGCACCGAGTTCGCAGTCGTCGCCGCCACTCCAAGGCTGCTGGAGTCCGTGTTGCCGCTGAGCGCGATAACCGAATTGAGCAGGGTCTGTGCCGAATCCGACATGTTCTTCATCGCAAGTTGCGATGCATCCATGCGCTGCTGTGCGACCGAGTTCGAATCGACGATCGACTGAAGCCGCTTGCTTTCGCGGGTGTAATCGAGACTCGTCGAGGTGCGCGTCCCAAGTACCACGCCGGCATCAGAATAGGTGCCGGTAACGGCTTCCTTCTGCAGCTTGCTGATTTCGGCCTGAGCGTTGGTCACCGTCAATTGCATGGCCGTGCTGACGGTTTGTGAGGAGATCGCCGTTGTTTTCATATTAGTTCGCTGCCTCCAACAGTGTCTTCAGAAGATCGTCTACCGTCGACATGAGCTTTGCGGCTGCCTTGTAGGACTGCTCGATATCGAGAAGCTGAATAAGCTCCTCATCGAGATTGACGCCGGTTGCGTTGGAATAGGCTTCCTTCGATTTGGTCAGCATGACGGAGGTGTTATCGGCTGCCGACGTGGCGTTGCTGCGATATTCCTCGATGAAGCCGACAGAGTCCGTCGCAAAGCTGAGAAGCGTCGTATTGGTGGAGAGGCCGACAGCTGGATCGAAATCCATCTGCGTGTTGAGACCCGCGGTGTATTTGTAGAGAAGATCCGAATAACCGCTCGATCCTGCCGTGTTCGGGCTCGTTCCGGCAATGCTGCCGTCGCGCAGTTTTGTCGGCGCTGCGACCGCATTGGGAGCCACGGAGATCAATCCGGCGAGGCCCGGGATAACCTGGGGCGTCTCGAAATCCACTGTCGATGCGTCGCGGGTAGTGAAGAGACCGGCGACAGGATTGCCCGCGCCGTCATCTTCGGCAAAGGTCTTCATCAGTCCACGGGCGATTTCATCCAGTTGCGACTGATAGCTCGGATAAACCTCGTCACGCAATTGAAGCAGGGCCGGAAGTCTGCCCTTCGCCGTGGTATTGCTTCCCGAACCAGGCTTGACCGCCACGCCGTCGATGAAGATCGAGGAGCCGGTGGTGGATGCGTCATAGGCGGCGCGAGGCTCGAAGGATATTTTTCGAGGTGTGGTCTCAAACAGCGTCGTGCCATCGGACGTGTAGATCGCAATGTCGTTGCCCGAACGGACAGCCGTCGAAATACCGATGATACCGGAGATTTCCTTCAGCAGGCCTTCGCGCTTGTCGAGCGCGTTGTTCGGATCGCGTCCAACCGACGTTGCGTATTTGACCGAATCGTTTGCCTGTTCGAAATCGGACAGCAGTTGATTGAGCTTGGCGACGGTGTTTTGAATGTCGCTATCGGCATCGGCGCGCAACTGCTGGACCGAGTTGGTCGACGTATTGAGGGCATTGGCAACGTCCGTCGACGCGCTGACGACAGCGGACGCCAGCGTCACGTCGCTTGGCGAGGCTGCATAGGTCTGCAAGGCGTTCTGTAGCGCTGCCAGATAGGTAGAGGGTGCTGCCGTATATTCTTCTCCGCCTAGAACGACGCTCAGCGACTTCATTCCATCCAGGAACTTTTGCTTACCGGCATCGTCGGAAGAGGCAGAAAGGTTCTGCTTGAGAAGAGCGGTGTCTTCAACTCGCTCGATCTTGACGGTGATGGCACCGGTTGACAAGCTTGTGCTGGTGACTGCCGCCCGGCGATTGTAATCCGAAGAGCTTGCATTCGAAATATTATTCGAAACGACGGCGCTCTGGAGCGACGTATTGCTCAGAGTGGCCTTAGCCGTATTCAGTGCCGAACCAAGCGACATTCACTCGTCCTCTAAACGTTATCTTACCAGATTGATGAGTACGTCCATCAGATCGGAACCCGTCTGGAAGACCTTGGAATTTGCCGTGTAGCTGCGCTGAGCCTGGATCATTTCAGTCAGTTCGTTGGCGATATCGACGTTCGACTGCTCCAACTGCTTGGAGGCGATCGTTCCAAACCCGGTCTGACCGGCAAATCCAAGCGTTACGACGCCAGAGTCGGCAGTAGTCTGGAAGACGTTGCCGGAGAGTACCTTCAGATTGTTCGGGCTTGCCACATCGGCCAGCGGGATCTGAAACAGCGGGCGGGGCGAGGATTTGGCATAGGTCGCGTAGACCGTTCCGTCTGCATTGATGGAAACGGACTGAACTTCCTCGGCCGGGTTACCGTTGACCGAGCCCTTGGAGATCGTCGACTTTTCCGCGCCGAGTTGCGACATGCCGGAAAGATCGACGGTGATCGAAGTGCTGTTATTCGTGTCGTCGATCAGGATCGTTGCGGGATCGTTCGTCAGCTTGCCGAGATCGTCGTAGCTCATGGTTTCAGTGGTCAACGCTGGCTGCGAGTAAGGGAAGCCGCCAGTGGCCGATGCAAACGCCGAGTCGTAGACAGATACTTCCCATTCGCCATCTCCGGTTTTGGAGAAGTAGAAATCGTACTTCACTGCATTGCCAAGAGGATCGTAACCCGTCACCGAGGTCTTCAAGGTGCTGACCTGATCGACATTGACAGTGGATGAGTTCGTGCTCGGCAGGTTGGCTGCTGCCACGATCGGCGCGGAATCTGTCAGGTTGCCGGTCAGAGCACCGGATGTAGAGGCCGTAGCCGTCATGCCATCGGCTGAAATATTGACCGGGACCAGCCCGTCGTAACTATTGATCACGGTGGTCGGCGTCGTACCGGTGTATTTGTAGCCGAGCAGCTTGAAGCCACCATCATTGACCAGAAAGCCTTCATCGTCTGGCTTGAAGGAACCGGCCCGCGTCAGGAACGTGTTTCCTGCCGTATCCTGTACGACGAAGAAGCCGTCGCCCTGAATGGCGATGTCGGTCGCTGATTGGGTCGACTGCAGTGGTCCATTCTGCGAGATGGAGTAATTGACGTTGGTCATGACGCCACCTGAATTGTAATTACCGCCACCGGAGCCCAGCACCAGCGTCGAAAAGGATGTCGACGCACTCTTGTAGCCAGTGGTGCTGGCGTTCGCGATGTTGTCACCGACCGTCCCGAGCTTGTTGGCCTGAGCGCCCATGCCGGATACAGCAGTTTTCATCGTTCCAAAAAGGCTCATGTCGAATCCTCTATTCCTGTTCTTGCTGACGTTAGGATGCGGGCCTTGCGTGAGGCTGTCTGTTTTTGTCAGCCTGGAAAATTTCGTTGCGCCGGACATGCGGCAGCCTGAAAACGAAAAAGACCGGCAAGGACCGGTCTTCGCAAAAGATGTTATTGAAATGTAAAAACAAAATCGCGGGCTCTTATACCCGCGATGACATTCATGACCAATCGATGCAGTATCCGAGGAACCGCTTGGAGTCGATCGGATCGAAGCCGAGCTTCTTGCGCAGCTTCTTGCGCAGCTTGCTGATGTGGCTTTCAACAACGTTCTCTTCGACCTCTTCGTCGAAGATGCCGTAAATGGCGTTGAAGATCTGCGCCTTGGAAACGCGGCGACCACGATTGGCGATTAGATATTCCAGAATGCGACGCTCGCGGCGCGGAAGCGGGAACACTTCGCCACTCACTTCCGGGTCACGGCCGTCGGAAAAAACCCGGATTGGACCGACATCGGTAAACTGGGTGATGACATTGAGCCTGCGGCGAATAGCTGCCGCACGTGCGAGGATTTCGCGCGGATGAACCGGCTTTCTGACTACGTCGTCAACGCCACAATCGAACAGCGCGAGCGTCGCGTCCAGCGAATGCTGGTCGCTGACAGCAATCACAGGTGCCTGGGAACGATCACGGATCGTTCTTGGCAACTCGTGAGAGGTCTCGGCCTGCCCAATCAGAAACGCTTCGATCGCAGCAATGTCCGAGTCCGCTGCGGTGTTTACCCACTCTCCAAATTCTGCTGGATCAAATCCAGTCGAGGGAATTCCCTCTCGGCCAAACAGGGCCGTATATCCTTCTTTAACGAGCTTGCGCTCATCAACTACCACGATCATTCGTCCGCCTCCGAATCAGTGTAGCCAACCTACGTCTAGGGTGTACGAATCGGGCGAATCTCTCACAATTATAGGAAAATACAGGTAATAATTAATAGTTGATTAACCATACTGTGCCGATTTGAACTATATATAGTATGTCTTTTCAAAAAATGGGATATTTTTTCGTGGGAAAAGCTTGTGGAAAAAATTGCAGGGATTGACTCATAAAATTTGACCAATTCTCGCCGCATTTCAAAACGTGCAGAATTCAGCATAGCTAATACAATCAGTGATTGCTTATCCCTGGCAAAATTTGCGGGCATTCGCGGTCCATTGACCATAACCCGTTGCGACCAGATTACTGATCACGCGGCAGACATAACGCTGCTGCGCGGGGTCGTTGTTCGGCCCGGCGTGGTACCTTGCTACCGCCATCGTCCAGGTCTCATGCCTGTCGTGCAGCTGCTTGAGAAAGCGTGCAGCATAAGCGACGTTCTTTGAAGGCTCGAACATATCGCCAATAGACCGGAACTCCGCTCCGTGAAAATAGACGTTGATCTGCATGCAGCCGACATCAATCAGCTTGGCTCCTCGCTGTCGGGCCTCCTCAACCATGCGGTAAGCCTCCCCGCGGTTCTCTGGGAAAAAGGCCTTGCCTTCGATATTGATTGCGTAGGGGCTGAGCGACCCCTTGCGTCCGGTTTCCGTCAAGCCGACGGAATAGAGAATTCCTTCGGGAATACCGTACTGGCTTGCGGCGTCATGAATTTGCCGCTCGCACTCCACTGCGGCTACGGGCTGTGATGCCTCACAGGTAGACGTGGCCAGGACGAGCGCCAGCAGCGCGAGGAGGTGTTTCAGGCTGTACCGTGATATCATTGCCGTTGGCCTCCTCGGGACCATTGGAGCGCCCCTGGCGATAGAATTGAGGCTGCGCCTGCGATCTCTCATCATTGCCGCGATGGCTGCCCTGCTGCGCGCCGTGCTGGCCAGGATCGCCGGACTGGCGGTTATTGGTGGAATTGTCCTGGCGGTCCGTACCGGTTGCCAGCGAAACGGTCACGTTTTCGACACTGAAACCCTGGGACTTCAATGCATCGACAATTGCGGAGCCGTCTTTTTGAAGCTCGGCGTACCCCTTCAACGTATGCGCGGTCAGATGGACACTGAGCTCATCGCCAACGAGCTTCAAGGCCGCTGTCACGTGACCGAGATCGACCGGGCTCATCTGGATCTTCAGCGTATGAACCACCTGGCCGGTGCTGGTCACCAGTGGCGCGCCCGCTGTCTGCCCGGCCATGGCCGTTGCCCAGTCGGGATCAGATGTCATGGCCGCCGTGATATTGGTTGTGTTGGCTGTGGGCGCGAGCGCAAGAAAGCGCCTGCTGTCGAGCACCTGAACGACGTCGAGATTTGCGGTCGATGCGAGCGTCGCATCGATCTTGGTCGAGCCATCCTCATGAGACGCTATGTGAAGGTCGATTGCTGACACGTCTGCCTTGGAAACACGCACGACCGTTGCCGGTACGGCATCCTCACCTTCTATGGACGGCTCAACCGGCAGCAGAGCCCCGCCCTCGGAAGACTTGGACTGAGGACCTGTCTGGACGGGGTTCACCGGCTCGCTTGTCGGCGCTGCCGCCACGGCAAGAAGCGACATCAAATCCGGACCATTGCCCGCGGGCGCTGTCGCTACATCGGCCTCGTCACCATCTGCCGGTTTCTCACTGTCGGTATCCGTCGTCTCGTCTTCGACAGGCGCTTCCGCTTTGCCTACGGCCTTGGTCATTGCTTCGATGAAAGTCACCAGATCCGCGAGTGACCCGGCCGTCTCGTCGGCGCTAGCCTGTTCTGCGGGCGCGCCGGGCATAGTTTGAGTGGTCTTAGGCAGGTCGACAAGATTAAGCAGGATAGCGGGCTTGCCCGTCGGCGCTTGTTCGTCGTTGGTAGGGGCTTGCCCTTGCCCGTCATTTGAAGCGGCCACGGGTGCCTTGTCATCGGATTGACGCGCCTGGCTCTGAGCGCCCGTGTCGCCGGAGGCCGATGACGGAGCGGGCTCTCTCGATGTCGCACCAGACGCGCGCGGTTCTGCCTGATCCGTGGATGCAGGTCGTTGTGCTCGCTCGTCAACGGCGCCAAGCACATCGGAGAAGCCGGATCCATTCTGTTTGGATGCTCCCCCGCGATCACGTTTGTCAGCAAGCTTGACGGTGTCGGCATTGGCCGGCACGAGATTGGTCAGGACATTCATGTCATCCTCCTTCTTGCTTCAGCATGGAGTCGATTTCGTTCAACCGCGCCCGGTTCTTGTCGAAAAAAGTCTTTAGTGGAGCGCTATCATCCGTATGCACGGCAGCCTCTTGTGGTGCCTTTGCAGCGGGCTCGGCTTCAGTCTTGTCACCGACGCTGGTGCCAGAGGCCACACCGGCGGCGGCGGCGCTGCTGCCTTGCGCGGCATTGGCTGCCACCGGGCTACCGCCGCCCTCAGCTTGAATACTCGGTGAAGCCGGCGGCCGCATAATCTGCTCCGCGACAGCTTTTGCAGCATCGCGCAAGGCAAGGTCGCGTGGGGAGAGTTCATCTGCCGGAATGGTGGCAAGAGAATCGCTAGCATTGACGACGTCTCGACCCGATACGCTGGTCAAACCAGAATAGAGCTTTGAGAGGGGTTCACGCGCCGTGTCTCCGGTCTCATCGGTCAGCGCGTTGGCTCTGTCCGCAGCAAATTTGGCAAGTTCCATCCGACCTTGCAGGGAGGCCTGCCGGGCGATGCGCAGATAAATCTCCTGCGCCCTTTCCGCATCCATCAGTTCCGCGATGTCGCCGATATCCTCGGTGCTCACCGGACCGTAATTATCGATTGCGAAGCTGACGAAGAGATCGGCAAACTGCGAGGCGTAGGGCGAATGGAGAAACCGAAGCGCATATTTCCGGACATAGAGCAGCCCCTTCTCGGGCTGCTTCAACTGTAGCGTCGCCATGATCGAGCGGCGCAAAGCCGCTTCCTCGATGATCGTGCCGGGAGCGCTCAGTCTAGCATCGTCGAAGAAGGGCAGTGAGCCCGCCGGGTCCTTTGAAAAGGCAATATTTCCAGCGATCAGCATGAGATAGGGACCCATGCGGTTGTTCCGATATTCCGGGATCAGGTCGGCGACGATCTTGTCCACCATCCCACCACGGCCGCTCAAATACTTTTGCAGGACGTTGACCACGCGGGAATCGAAATATCCCTGCACATCCTTGGCAACGAGATAGTTCAGCGTCGCCGGATTGCCGCCGCTCATGATGTAGATCAGAGCCGCGTCGGCGTTCTTTACGTCCGAGAACACCGACATGTTCGATGTGCGCAACGTCGTATCGAAGGTCGCGAGCAGAAACTTCTGCATGTCGCGCGCGGAATGATCTCCCATCACGACCGAGTCCTGCACGAATTGCAGCGAACGGAGAATTTTTGCAGGCGGAAGGTCGCTCTGCGCCTGCCCATGGCACGGCGCAAGAAGCCAGGAGACGCCCATCAACAATCCAGCAATATGAGTGGCTCTCATCATCCGCTGGCCTCAACCGTCCTCAAGCAATATCTCGATACGGCGATTGGCGCCGTTGAGCGGGTCATCTGCGCTTTGCAAACGACGGTCAGCAAAGCCCGACAATTGTTTGATGCGGCCTTCATCCAGCCCGCCGCGCACCAGCATGTAATAGGCTGCATGGGCGCGATCCATCGACAATGTCCAGTTGTCTTTACCGCCGCTATTGTAAGCCCGACCGTCGGTATGTCCGCGAATGACGACTGCGCCTTTCTGCTTGCTTAAAACCTCGCCGATCTTGCCCATGGCCACCACAAGGTCGCGCTGAGGCACGGCAGACCCTACGCCGAACATCGCCGAACTTGTCTTCTCCGAAATGGTAATCAGCGTTCCGCCTTCAGCAGGGGTCACGACAATGCCCTCCGCAAGCTTGCCCGCGACGCCGGAAACCTGTTGCGCGATTTCCTTGCGCAGTTCATCGGCAGCCTTTTCATCGGCCTGGGAGACCTTCACCGGCGTGGCAGGCGTGGACTGCGCATCTTGCGTGCCAGCAGCCGGATCGGCTTTCTGACCTTGGTCAGGTTTAGGGGTGGGGCGAGGGATCGCCATCGCCACGTCCTGCGGCTTTTCCGCCTCCGGGTCCAGTTCATCTTCTGAAGCCTGGACGGCTTTTACCGCTTTCGCATCGACGGGAGAGCCCAGCGTGTCCGGATCGCCAATGATGCCTGCGACATCCTGCTTCGGCGGCTCGGATTTCTCACTATCAGGCTTCTGTGCCTTTTCCGGCAGCTTGGTATCCTGGATCGTCACGGACGGGTTCTGCTGCGCAGTGTCCATCTGCTTGCTCCAGAAATCCGGGTCGAAGGGGTCGCGATAAGCCTCGCCGCCCGACGCACCGGTGGAGGGGCCGGATTCGCTTGCGCCGCCCTCACCCTTGGCACTGACATTGGCTTGCTGCCCGACTTCTTGAGCGATTTCGGCCAGGACGGCGTAAGGATTTTCGAAGAAAGCCGCCTCGGAGAAATTGACATTCTGCCCAGCGGTGGTGGTCGAATCCTCCCCGCTTGCCGCAGCGCTTCCCTCGGTCGTTTTGTCCGATTTCGTATCGGACTTCGCGCTCGTTTCCTCGCCTTGTTCCTTCTTGGCAGGCTGTTTCAATCCGCGCGCAGCAGGCTGCTCATCGGTCAGCTTGATCGGGTTGAAATAGCTTGCGACCGAAGCCGTCGTCTTTTCGTTCGACGCATTGACGAGCCACATGACGAGAAAGAAAGCCATCATCGCCGTCATGAAGTCGGCAAAGGCGATTTTCCAGGCACCACCATGCGCGCCGTCATGACCACCCTTGTGCCGCTTGACGATAATGATTTCGTTCTTGCCGTGATGGTGATTTTCGCTTTCACTCATCCGACAGGCCTCTCAAGCTCTGAAAAAACTCCGACAATCTCGTCATCAAAACTGAATTATCCATCTGAACCTGAATATCGATGTCGTCGGACGTATCGAAGTCGATATGGTTGTCGACATCGTCCAAGTCCTTGCGCAGCCTTGAGAGCAGATGCTCCGGCCCGCTGATCCTTATCGTTCCCGCATACCCGTCTTTTATGTCCTGCATGATCTGGGCGGAAATCTCCGCCGCGGTCTTGCGAGCCAGTTCCTCCTCCACGAAGTGGCTCAAGACCTTGAGGCAGGCATCTTCGACGTGCTGGTTCACGGCCTGCTTCATCGTGACGACCGAGGTCGCGAGGTGACCGGCAATTTCTTCTTCGAAGCGGATGCGCTGGGCTTCCAGTTCTTCGTCATGGCGCGCCTTCAGAGCCTCAAGCTCTGCCTGATGCTCGTCCTCGAGACGTTGTCTTGCAGCCTGCTCTCCCTCTTCGAAAGCCTTGCGCTTCTCCTCTTCCAGATCGACGGTCGGCTCGACCGAAGGAGCCCACTCGCTTTCAAAGGCTAGCGCCGGCATATCGAGCTCAAGCGTAACCGGCTCCTCTGCCGGCACAAACTGGCTGAAGTCCTTCAAGTATTTAGTCAGCGCTGCACTCATCCACGCACCTGGCACCAGACATGACATCCGGCTTTATCAATCCGAAAGGCCTTGCGCCGTAAGCGCAAGGTGTTGGCAGCTGCGATGCAAAGACCAAGGGCCTGAACAGGGACAGCTTTTCATCTTGCAGGGTAGAGAGCCAAACTTGTGCGAGGATGAACCTCTCCGGCCTTCGTGTCGCAGCGCGACAATATTGTTGGCGGGGCCAGCTTGCAGATGACAAAACATCGAGGCCGCGCCCAGTCATAGACCGGCAAGTCGGATGGGCTGGCTGAACCTGACCGCCCTGCCCTTCCTCAATTGTCCGGCTTAAGCCTATCGCGCTGGTATTTCCGGCCAGACGCGCAAAGCGGCAGCGTCAACCAAACAGACTGGCAAGGCTCTTTCGGAAGCTATTGGCCATCGAAACGACTTCTACCGCCAAATCGCGTTGCGATTTATAGGCTGCCAGCCGGGTCGATTCTTCTTCCATATCCGCATCGACCAGACGGCTGACGCTCTTGTCCAATGAATCGCCAAGTGCGCCCACGAAGGACTGCTGCTGGTCGATACGGTTGGACATGGTGCCGAAGGAGCTACCGAGACCCTTCAATTTAGCGGAAATTTCTCCAACGACGGCAACCATGTCGTCGAGCTCTTCCTTCGTCGTGTCCGCCGAAATCGCGATTTCCTGGCCACCCGGCGGCGTCGTTCCATCGGGGCTCATCAGGTAGTAGTCACGGGACGCAGCCGTACCGTCGGGGTTGAGCGGGGATGCATCGATCACCCTGCTGAACAGACCGCGCGCCGGGTCGTTCGTGTCGATGAGCACCGTTTCAGATGTCTTGATGCTGAGATATTGCAGACTGATCGACCCGTCAGGACCCTTTTTGTAAGAGAAGGGAACAGACTTGGTGTCGGTCAATTGGGGGGCGGTGTTGTACAGCCAGTTGTCGCCCGAAAACGATGCGGCCTGAGCCACGGACGCCAGGTTCTTCTTGAGTGCCGATATCGACCCATTGATCATCTCGCGATTGGTGCTCGGGTCATAGGCGGTGATCAACTGCGTCATGATCTTGTCGAGAACTTCAATCGACGAAGAGACGGCCTCATAGGCAGTATCCACCTTGGACGCGCCAAGACTTAAAGCATCGCCGACGCTGCTTAAAACGCTACCCTCGGACTTCAGGTTCTTGGCGGTGGACCAGTACCCGGCATTGTCCGCAGCCTCGCCGATTTTCAACCCGCTGCTGGTGACCTTCTGAACCTTGTCCAGATTTTCATTGCTGAAAAGCAGTGTTTGAAGAGCGCTCTGCACATAGCCAGAGGTCATGATTTTCGTCATGTCAGCAGTCTCGAGGCGAGTAAAACACATGCCATTTCTGGCGGATCGACCCCGTCGTCATGACAAGGCAAATAGCGGACCGGCTGCGGCATTCCAGGCAGAGCCTCTGACGGCTTGCGTGTAAAGACGGTTAAAAAAGCCAAGGCGAATCAAAAGATTGCCCAGTAGACCATCAAGCCATGATGAAACTTGTGCGAAGCTGGAGACGTGGCCTTCGACCGATCTTGCCGCTTCAATAACAAAGGCCGCGCTTTCCAGAAAACGCGGCCTTTGTTCTGTTCTGGCGAAAGACTTTACTGGCGGAACAGGGTCATCAGGTTCTGCGAGCTGGAATTGGCGATCGACAGAGACTGGATTGCCAACTGTTGCTGTGTCTGGATGGCGGAGAGTTTTGCGGACTCTTCTTCCATATCAGCATCGACGAGGCGGCTAACGCCCGCCTCGATCGCATCCGACAGCTTGGCGGAATACTTGTCCTGGAGATCGACGCGGATCTGCAGAGCGCCGAGTGCGGCGGCAGAGTCGGTCATTCTGCTGATCGCGGTTTCGACCGTGTCCATGAAGGTGTCGATCTGACCCTGCGTGGTGATGCTGGTCAACTGAATGGTCATGACGGCGCTGAGAATGCCGCCGCTGCCGACATTGTTGGCGATCGTTGCGAACAGGGCATAGGTTTCGACGTTGAATGTCGCCGTCGTCACCTTGACCGTTCCGTCAGCTTCGCGAATGAAGCCGTCGACGACGCTGGCCTCCGTATTGGTCGATACCATCCAGTTTTCGCCGGAGAAGGAGGCACCTTGTGCGATGGCCGAAAGCTGCTCCTGAAGCTTGCCGATTTCGAGCTGGATCTGACCTTTGTCCGTCGACTTTTCACTGGCTGTTACCAGCTTTGCCTTGATTTCGTTGACCGCGCTAATGGCGCTTTCCATGGCCGCATAAGCCGTATCAACCTTCGCTGCGCCCACGCCAAGTGCGTCGGAGGCGGCGTTCAGGGCCTTATTGTCGGAATTCATCGTGGTTGAGATCGACCAATAGGCCACATTGTCCTTGGCCTGCGCGACCTTGTAACCTGAAGAAACACGGTCCTGCGTGTTGGACAGGGTGGTATTGATGTTGCGCAACGTCTCCAATGCGGACATAGCGGAGGTGTTGGTCAGAATGCTGGTCATCTTAAGTGGCCCCTTTGGCAATCTCTGGAAGAAGGGACATTCCGGTCAAGCCGGGAAACGCGTCGGATAGCTTCATGCCTACCGAACTGTGGGTTCGGTGCGCTGTTTCGATGAGCACAGAAAACAGCTTTATGGTTAACAAACGTTTAAATGTAGGGAAGTTTTTACTTCAATGAACGCTACGTTAATGTGGGAGATCGACGTTAACTATCCCTAATTATCTGATAATAATGGATATTTTTGTTTTTGACCAAAACGAAAAAAGCCGCGCTGACGCGCGGCTTTTCATTAAAACGGAAGCGATTAGCCTCTGAACAGCGACATGATGTTCTGCGAGCTGGAGTTCGCAATCGAGAGCGACTGGATCGCCAACTGCTGCTGGGTCTGCAATGCCGACAGGCGCGCGGACTCTTCTTCCATGTTCGCATCCACCAGGCGGCTGACGCCAGATTCGATGGCATCCGACAGCTTGCTGGAGAACTTGTCCTGCATGTCGATACGTGTCTTCAGCGCGCCGAGGGCTGCCGCACCATTGGTCATCTTGCCAAGCGCCGTCTCGACGGTGTCGAGGAAGGTGTCGATCTTGCCTTGCGTGGTTACGCTGGTGAGTTCGATGGTCATGACAGCGCCAAGGATACCGCCACTGCCAACGCCGCCGTCGATGGTGGAGAACATGGCGTAGCTGCCAGCCTTGAAGCTTGCCGTATTGATCTTAACGGTACCGTCGCTTTCACGGATGAAGCCGTCGACAACTGTCGTGTTGGTGGTGTTCACCATCCAGTTTTCGCCGTTGAAGGATGCTGCCTGGCCGATTGCCGAGAGCTGTTCCTGAAGCTTTTTGACTTCAAGTTGGATCTGTTCCTTGTCGACCGAGGTTTCACTCGATGTGACGAGCTTCGCCTTGATTTCGTTGACGACGTCAATAGCGCTGTCCATGGCGGCATATGCCGTATCGACTTTTGCAGCACCAACGCCCAGTGCGTCAGTCGCAGCGCCGAGGGCCTTGTTGTCGGACTTCATGCTGGTGGAGATCGACCAGTAGGCAACGTTGTCCGACGCCTGCTCTACGCGCATGCCGGAGGAAACGCGATTCTGAGTGTCGGTCAGGTTGGAGTTGATCGAGCGCAACGTCTGCAGTGCGGACATCGCGGATGAATTGGTCAGAATGCTCGTCATTAAAACTGCCCCTCTGGCAAGTATAAAAGAAAGGGACATTCCGGTTTTACCGGTAAACGACGTACAGCGTCATGCTCGCTGAGTGAACCTATTAACACTTCAGCCGTCGTTCTGATGAATTCATCTAACAACGTTAGGGTTAACAACGGAATAATATATAATTAAAATAGGGTAAAAATAGAAATTAATCAGTTAATACGTTTTTAACTTGGGTTAATAAAAAGAAAAGGCCAAGTCTTGCGACCTGGCCTCTTTAATATTCTCTTTACGGCTGAGCTTAACGGAAGAGCGAGAGAATGCTCTGCGAGCTGGAATTGGCAATCGACAGCGACTGGACCGCGAGCTGCTGCTGGGTCTGCAGTGCAGACAGACGAGCAGACTCTTCTTCCATGTTTGCGTCTACCAGGCGGCTGATGCCAGCGTCCATGGCATCGCTGATCTTGCCCGCGAACTTTTGCTGCAGGTCGATGCGGGTGGACAATGCACCGAGAGCAGCAGCGCCCTTGGTCAGGCTCTTCAGAGCGGTTTCGACAGTCGTCAGGAAGCCGTCGATTTTGCCCTGCGTTGCAGCGCTGGTGAGTGCAATGGTCATCACGGCGCTCAAGATGCCGCCGCTGCCAACACCGCCGGCGATCGTCGAGAACATGGCATAGCTTGCAGCCTCGAAGTTCGCCGTGTTGATCTTGACGGTGCCATCGTCCTTGCGGATGAAGCCGTCGACAACCGTCGTCTTGGTGGCCGTGACCATCCAGTTTTCGCCGTTGAAGGATGCTGCCTGGCCGATAGCCGAGAGCTGTTCCTGCAGCTTCTTGACTTCAAGGTTAACCTGATCCTTGTCGACAGAGCTTTCGCTCGCCGTAACCAGCTTCGCCTTGATTTCGTTGACGACGTCGATGGCGCTGTCCATCGCAGCGTAAGCCGTATCGACCTTTGCAGCACCGACGCCCAGCGCGTCAGTCGCGGCGCCGAGCGCCTTGTTGTCCGACTTCATGCTGGTGGAGATCGACCAGTAGGCAACGTTGTCCTTGGCAGATCCGACCTTGAGGCCAGAGGAAACGGCGTTCTGGGTAGTGTTCAGTTTGCTGCTGACGTCACGCAGGGTCTGAAGTGCAGCTGTAGCGTTTGCATTGAAGTTGATGCTAGACATGATTGCCCCTTTTTTACGAAATACATGAGAGGGACATGCCGGATTTCACCGGCGTAAACGGTTCGGCATCATGCCACTCGGGTCCATTTTCTGAAGGACACCAAACCCGTCACGTGACGATGAAAATGGCCCCCAAGCATTTCGAACTTCTTAATTTGACCCGTTGAATGCCCAGTTCCGGGGGCTACAGTTAACGTTGTGTGAACGGCTTGAAACGGATCTCGGGGCAGCACTCACGCTTTCCCGTTTCGAGCAAGGTTCATCCTGTAGGGTCGGTTGAATTTTCTATTCGCCGCAGATCGGTCAGCACCCCGGGTGGTGCCTTCCGAGATGTCGAGCAAGAGGACGCAACGGACCCAATGTTAAACGAAATCAGCTATTCGGCCGCTTCCAAGCATTTCAAGACGGGACGCTACACAGAAGCGCTGACGACGTTGAACCGGCTGATGGACACGAACCGGGATGCCCGCACCTATGCATTGCTGGCGAAAACGCTGCTTCAGCTTGGACTGAAGGAACAGGCCGCCACGTCCTACGAACTTGCCTACCAGCAAAACGGTCTCGATGCCGAAACCTACCTGGTCGAGAGCATCAAGCTGTTTTACGAATGCGGCGAGAAAGACAAGGCTCTGGCCCTTTCCAACCGGCTCATTCACCGGTTCCACAAACATCTGGACGTGGCCTACATCGTAGGATCGCTGCTGCTGGAGCGTGGCGAAAACCGCATTGCCCGGACGTTGAAGACGATCCTGATGAAGAGCGAGAATATCGAGCATATCAAGCTCGGCGCCCGCATCGCGATCACCACTTGGGATCTTTTCGATCCAAGCGATATCGACACCGCCCGCGTTCTCCTGTCGAGATTGCCGCACAACAATCCCGTGCGCCTGATGTATCTGGTGTTTAGCCGCGAACACAGCAGGTTCGACAATATCGAGAAACATCAGCCGATCATCGATGCGGCCGTGGCAGCAGGCGATACGTCTTTCGTTTCGCTCGACGGCACCTTCTTCAATCTACACTGGAGCGGAGACGAGTATATCAACCAGCTGGCGCGCTCCAACACGCCAGACTTCAGCCCCGATATGACCGCAAGGCGTCGGGCAATGCCACATGAGTGGGGCAAGAAGATCCGCGTCGGTTACCTATCGTCGGACTTCTTCGACAAGCACGCCACGATGAAGTTGATCCGCCGCGTTCTGGAACTGCATGACCGCGATCGTTTCGAAATCACGCTCTTTTGCCACTCCGACGAGGCATTGCTGAAGACAAACGAGGCCGACCGAAGCCTGTGGGGCGACGTCGTGACCATTCGCGATATGACGAACGAGGAAGCGCACGCAGAAATGCGCGCACGCAACATCGATATCATGGTCGACCTGAAGGGACATACGGCCGGCAACCGGACCTCTATCCTCAATATGGGCGCTGCACCCATTCAGGTGGCGTGGATCGGTTTTCCCGGGTCGGTCGTCAATATCGATCTGGATTACGCCATCGGCGACCATTATGTGCTGCCGGAAAGCTCCAAGCCCTTCTATCATGAAAAGTTCGTTCGCCTCCCGGAAACCTATCAACCGAATGATCCGCTCAACCGTCCGTTGGCAAAGCAGGTCAGCCGTGCGGATGTCGGCCTACCGGAAGATGCCTTCGTCTTCGCCTCTTTCAACGCCAACCGCAAGATCACGCCACGCGTCATCGAACTGTGGTGCGATATCCTGAAGAAGACGCCGAACAGCGTGATCTGGGTGTTGCATAATAGCCAGGTGAGTGCGGTCAACATCATGAAGAAGTTCACCGAAAGCGGCATTTCTGCCAAGCGCGTGTTCCTCATGGGCAAGCTGGATTTCGAACTCCATCTCAACCGTATTACGGCAGCGGATCTCGGTCTCGACACCTTCCCGGTCAATGGCCACACGACGACGTCCGAACAGCTTTGGTCCGGCTTGCCTGTCCTGACAGTCAAGGGCACGAATTTCGCCTCGCGGGTCAGCGAAAGCCTGCTGAATGCCATCGGCACGCCCGAACTCATTGCCAGCGACGAAGAAGAGTATGTGAGACAGGCCGTATTCTACGCGCAGAACCCGGACAAGCTGAAGGAGGTGCGCGACCGTATCGCGGACAACCGTTTCGTCACGCCGCTCTTCGACGCTGAACGCTTCTGCCGTCATCTGGAGACCGCCTATGAAATGATGGTGGAACGGGCCAAGCAGGGCGACGAGCCGGATCATTTCGATGTGCCGGCACTGCCAAAACGCGAAACTCCCTTCCTCGATCGGTAAGAAGCATCCAGGAAGGCTCCCCCATGAGGAGCAAAGTTCAAAGCAGAAAGGCCGCTTCGGAAGAGGCGGCCTTTCTGCTTTACGATCAATATCTTCATCGCCAGGCCACGCGGTCCACGCGTAGGGAGACGGTATTATAGCTCTCTATTCGGAGTAGAGTTCTCCGGCCGACGTCACGATCTTCCATCGTCCGCCATCTCTCGTCATCGAAATCAGCCGGCTCTCATCAGGCAGGACAGACCCAATCTGGACGAGGAACATGCCGGACTTATCTTCGATCAGCGCGCGCCCGTTGGAGACATGCAACAGCTTGAACTGCACTCCGCCCGGGAAGGGTTGCGGATTCATGGGGTTGTCGGCATTCAGGTCGCTGGTCCCGTTAGCCGGAACCGTCGCCGTAATGACCGAGTCCAGTGCCGTGTCTGCGGCGTCCTTGCTTTCACTGCCTGCAAGGGTATCGTCGGCATGCGGCATGACTGCATCGCCACCGCCACCGCCGCGCTGCGGGACATTCATCAACGCTTCCCAGCCACGACCGCTCATGCCGAATTTTTCCGGATTGAGGAAGACGTACCACGGCAAGGCGGCAGCGGCCGCTGCGACGGCGATCAATCCACCGGTGAGCATTCTGTCGAATTGGGTGGTTGACTGCGCCTCGGTGGTCTTGCGCTTTCTAAGTTTCATGATCAGGGTCCCCGACGCTGTGCGGCTGCCATCTGGCTGTTCACCGGCGCGTTTCTCAGCGCATTTGCCAATTCTGCATAGGCGTCGATCACCGTTGGATCGCCCGGCGATTGTTTGAGAACTTCATAGACGAAGGGAACCTGCTTGACGGCCATATCAAGCTCCGCATCGACGCCCGGACGATACCCGCCGATCAGACGCAGGTCTTTGGTTTCCTCGTAATTGTGAATGAGCGACTTCAGTCGCGAGACCAGCTTGTGCTGGTCGGGTGTCCAGGCCTTGTGGGACAGACGCGAAATGGAGGCCAACGGATTGATCGGGGGATAACGCCCCTCATCTGCCAGGGACCGATCGAGCACGATGTGACCGTCGAGAATGCCGCGGGTCGAATCCGCGATCGGATCGTTATGATTGTCGCCATCGACAAGGATCGATATGATGGCCGTGACCGTACCGGTCCCCTCCTCGCCGGGCCCTGCCCGTTCCAGAAGCTTGGGAAGTTCGGTAAAGACGGATGCGGGGTAGCCGCGCGCAATCGGCGGCTCACCGGCGGCAATCGCAACTTCGCGAATGGCATGGGCAAAACGCGTGATGCTGTCGGCGATGAAGAGGACGTTTTCCCCCTTATGGCGGAAATGCTCGGCAATGGTCATGGCAACCAGAGGCGCCATCTTTCGCAGCATCGGGCTCTCGTCGCTGGTGGCGACGACGGCAATCGACTTCTTCATATTGTCGCCGAGCGTGTCCTCGATGAATTCGCGGACTTCGCGACCACGTTCGCCGACGAGCGCAATGACCACCCTGTCGAAGGCATCTGCTCTGGCGAGCATCGACAGAAGCGTCGATTTGCCAACACCCGAGCCCGCGAACACCCCGAGACGCTGACCCAGGCAAAGCGGCGTGAAGATATCGATCGCTTTCACGCCGGTACGGAAACCGGAGACGACGCGGCTGCGGCTCATGGATGGCGGCGGCAATGTCATCACCGAGCGCTTTTTCGTGCCTTTCAAGAGCGGCCCGTTGCCGTCTATCGGTTTGCACAGCGAATTGATGGTACGCCCGCACCAGCTATCATCGGGCTGGACACGAAACTCTCCATCACGCAGCACAACGTCGTTCACGCCGATCGGATCGCCGGGTTCAATGGGGCAGACATAGATGAGGTCCGGCTCAACACGCACCACCTCGCCGAGATGCAGACCGGTTGCGCTTTTATGGACGACGAACTCACCGAGCCGCACACGTTCCGAAAGGCCACTGACCGTATAGTGGCCAGCCGCTATGGTGCGCACGCGCCCCCCGCGTGAGACGGGCACGCCCGACGCCAGTTGCGAGGCCGCGATATGCGCAAGCGCATCGAGTTTATGAAACGGCGAAGGCTGCGGCTGAATATCCATCATGGTCTATGCCGGTTACTGACCGCCTCCAAGCGTGCGGATCGCCTGGGAGAAATTGTCCTCTGTCGACTTCATCATCGACGAAATGCCCTCGAATGCGCGGTTGACCTGGATCAGCTGCGTCATTTGTGAAATGCCGTTGATGTTGGATTGCTCGACATAGCCCTGGACAATGCCGACATCACCTTGATCCACCACCGGCTGCGGCGCCTGGGAAAAGATCACGCCACTATTCTCATAGCGCATGAAACCCTTGCTCGGATCGGCGGTGAACAGCCCGATCTGTCCCATGGTCCGACCATCCTGAATGATACGTCCATCCGCACCGACGCTCGGTTCTCCCGCAGCGGGATTGAGCTGGATCGGCGCACCGCCGGAATCGAGAACCGGAAAGCCCTTGGTCGAAATCAATTGCCCGGTGGTCGACATCGAGAAGCGGCCATCTCGGGTGAGAACCTGTCCCGACGGCGTGTTGATGGCAAACCAGGCATCGCCCTTGACCGCAAAGTCGAAGGAGTTGCCTGTGCGCTCCAGCTCGCCGTTCTGCGTCGAAAGGTAGTCGTTGCCCTGTGTTACGAAGGCAATATTGGCACGCAGATCGTTCTTCGTCTGCGCCATGACCTGATTGAATTTCACCTCAGTGCCACGAAAGCCAACGGTATTCATATTGGCGATGTTGTCCGCGATGGTCGTCAGGCGGCGTTCCAAGGCGATCTGGGACGAGATACCCACGTATAAACCAGATTGCATGCTCTTCTCCTGTTTGGACTTCAGACCAAGGACGTGCGGCAGAATGCGCCACATCATGGCCTCAAGGCCTAGAGGCGTTTGCTTGCGCGAAACTTTTGGTCCGCGGCACCCGGGGGTCAGAACCCAGCCAAAATAGGCGATCGCAAATCGACAAGCCGTACATGAGAAAAGAAACGACGAGACGTCGTGAAGTGCCTGACGGAAGATCCGGCCCAGTGCGATCTGGCGATGCCTTCTCTCCTCTTCCATCTCAAGCAACTGACCGATCTCTGCCGGCAGCGCCTACGATCTTCTTTCCGAGAGACAGAAAAATCATTCCCCTGACCAGCGCCGTCGAATGTCCAAACGGACACCAAGCCAGCCTCGCGCAAGGCATGATGCCTAACCATTCGGGAGAAAAATTGGCTGAGGTGTGAGCGTCAGATGAATATCGTTATTGGACTGGTTATTACTTTCGGCTGTATTCTCGGCGGCTTCATGGCCATGGGCGGCCATCTGGACGTTCTGGTTCAGCCGTTCGAACTTGTCATCATCGGTGGTGCCGGTCTCGGTGGCTTCATCATGTCCAACCCGATGAAGGTGGTGAAGGATTCCGGCAAAGCGCTGGGCGAAGCCTTCAAGTTCGCCGTGCCGAAGGAACGTCACTATCTCGACGTGCTGGGTGTCCTCTACTCGCTGATGCGCGACCTGCGAACAAAGTCCCGAAACGAGATCGAAGCCCATATCGACAATCCCGAAGAATCCTCGATCTTCCAGACCGCGCCGTCGGTCTTGAAGAACAAGGAGCTGACGTCCTTCATCTGCGACTATGTCCGCCTGATCATCATCGGCAACGCCCGCAGCCATGAAATCGAAGCGCTGATGGACGAGGAAATCGAAACGATCCTCTACGACAAGCTGAAGCCTTATAACGCGATCACCGCGATGGGCGATTCCTTCCCGGCTATCGGTATCGTCGCGGCCGTTCTCGGCGTTATCAAGGCCATGGGTAAGATCAACGAGCCCCCTGCCGTTCTCGGCGGCCTTATCGGCGCGGCCCTCGTCGGAACCATGCTTGGTATTCTTCTTTCCTATTCGATCTGCAACCCGCTGGCATCCCAGGTCAAGATCGTGCGCTCGAAGCAGCACAGGCTTTACGTCATCGTGAAGCAGACGCTGATCGCCTATATGAACGGCTCCGTGCCGCAGGTCGCACTGGAATATGGACGCAAGACCATCTCCGGCTACGAGCGCCCATCAATCGACGCCGTCGAGCAGGAAATGATGAACCCCGGTGGCGACCAGAAGGCGGCTTGATATGGCGGACGTTGCTGAACAGACCCCGATTGCTCCAATGGACCCCGCTCTGCTGGCCAAGCTGACCGGTGGTCTTGGCGACAACAAGAAAATCGGAAAGATCGGTGCCGACATCGGTCAGATCTATACCGCGTTTCTTCCCGATGTTTTTCATAGCCAGACGAGCCTCTCCATCGAAGTCGATTATGAGGGTTGCGAATCCGGACTGATGACCGATCTCGTGGCCAAGCTCGGCAAGGATTACGCCGTTTCGGACTGCTCGCTTCGCAACTGGTGCAACAATTTCATGATCGGTATCGGCAACGGTTTCGTCATGGCGTTGATGGAGCGCATGCTGGGCGCGGCACCCGATACGATCATGGAGCCGGAAGTGCGCCCTCTGTCACAGATCGAACTCGATCTTGCCGCGCTGGTGCTCGACCGAATCGCTGGTGTGCTGCGTTCTTCCGTCAATGCGCCCGGCGGCTTCGAGGCCATCATAGAACCGCCCTTCAACGCAACCGGAAAGAGTGCCTACGAAGAGGCCATGTTCGGCCAGTTCGGCATGCTGATCCGGCTGAAGATCCTAATCGGCAAGGTTGCTTCCGACTTTGCGCTGATCGTGCCTCAGCGCACGCTTCTCAAGACGACGATCGTTGCGCCGAAGCCTTCGGCCGGCGCATTGAAGAAGCAGGAAGAGTGGATGGAAATGATTTCCGAGCAGGTCAAGCGTTCACAAGTGACGCTTGAGGCGAAAATCAGGCTCCAGACACTGACACTGAAGACTATCTCACGCCTCGTGGAAGGAGACGTCATTCCTTTCCGGGACGCGAAGCAGGATGATATCTGCGTCGAAGTAAGCGCAAACGGTGCAAAAATGTATAATTGCGAGTTTGGGCGAGCCGGGGACCGCTACATGGTTCGGGTCAAGAACAACGTCTCGACGGATGACGAAATCCTAAGACATCTGATGGGTTGATCGCTCGCGATACAATCAGAGGTTTTAGGCAGGCTGACGCAAGTTTCAAAAGGAATAATTATCGCATGGCTACGAAAAAGACCCCTTTAACCGACGACGACCTGATGCCTTCGCTTGATGACGCGGGCGATCTGGACAACGCTATCGGTGGGCTGCGCGACGTGTTGAAAAGCGACGCTGAGGGTTCGCTCTCCAGCTTTGGAGACTTCGGCGATTTCGACGCCGCCGATGAAAGCCCGATGGCGATGGGGGCCGATCTCGGTGCCTTCGGTGGCGCAGCCGAGATGTCTTTTTCCGCAGCGCCGCCGCTTGGTAGCGGCCTGTCGGATAACATGGATCTGATCATGGACATCCCGATCGATGTCCAGATCGTTTTGGGAACCAGCCGCATGCTGGTATCGGGTCTGATGGGCCTGGAAGAGGGAGCAACAATTGCGCTCGATCGACGAATCGGCGAACCTGTTGAGATCATGGTGAACGGTCGTTGCATCGCACGCGGTGAAATTACCGTTCTCGAGAACGACGAAACGCGTTTTGGCGTCAAGCTTATTGAAGTACTGAGTACCAAGAAGACCTGATCCCTGTGGGGACGGAGAGGAAAGACCATGATGGACTTTGAGGATTTCGGTAACCCGGTGTTAGGGAAACCGTTGTCTCAGGCTGAAAAAGCCGCCGCCGTTCTTCTGGCGATGGGCAAGGGCGTGGCTGGAAAACTGTTGAAGTTTTTCACCCAGGCCGAGCTGCAGACCATCATCAATTCCGCTCAGACTCTCCGTGTCATCCCCCCGGACGAACTGGCCCAGATCGTCGCTGAATTCGAAGACCTCTTCACCGAGGGCACCGGACTGATGGACAACGCCAAGGCCATCGAAGCGATTCTCGAAGAAGGCCTCACTCCGGAAGAAGTGGACGGCCTTCTCGGTCGCCGTGCAACCTTCCAGGCCTATGAAACCTCAATCTGGGATCAGCTTCAGGATTCCGACCCGCAATTCATCGGCAAGTATCTGATGCGAGAACATCCGCAGACGATCGCCTATATTCTTTCCATGCTTCCTTCGTCCTTCGGCGCCAAGGTACTTCTGACCATCCCCGACGAACAGCGCGCGGATATCATGAACCGCACGGTGAACATGAAGGAAGTCAGCCCCACCGCCGCGCAGATCATCGAAAAGCGCGTTTTGGCACTGATTGCCGAGGTCGAGGCGGAGCGCAACGCAGTGGGTTCCATCAAGGTCGCGGACCTGATGAACGAACTGGAGAAGCCGCAGGTCGACACCCTGCTCAGCTCGCTGGAGACGCTGAGCCGCGAATCGGCCAACAAGGTCAAGCCGAAGATCTTCCTTTTCGAAGACCTGCTCTATATGCCGCAGCGCAGCCGAGTGGCACTGCTCAACGACATTGCCGGCGATGTTCTCACCATGGCGCTACGTGGCGCCACGGCGGAGATCAAGGAATGTGTGCTGTCGAGCATCAGTCCGCGCCAGCGCCGCATGATCGAGTCCGATCTGGCCGTGCCATCAGCCTCAATCAATACGCGCGAAGTCGCAGTGGCCCGCCGCGCTGTCGCACAGGAAGCCATCCGTCTGGCCAACTCCGGCCAGATCGTCCTCAAGGAAGTGGCAACAGAAGGCGGCGAGCCCGCAGCCGCATAGAACCTTCCCGGTTGATAACACCTGCCGCATGACCACGCCGTCTTGCGGGCTGCGCATCAAGACTGTAGCCTCTGTCCGTGTTGACCTGCCTGAGAAGGCGGGTTTTTTCACTTGAAGCGCATGGCGATGTTTTCAACTCTGCCGTTGATGCCTCAGGTGTTTTTCTACGTATCTCGCTTTCGCAAAATCACTGAACGGTCTTGCGCGACGTGCCCACAGCATCGGCCTGAAAATCTGAACTGATTTTCGCAAAGCACGATGTGGAGATTCAAGAAGAAGAGCGTCCTTCGCGCGTCTTGAAAGACGTGCGGCGCTCTAGGGGGATCTTGCCTTGGCAGACGAGGACAAGGACAGTAAAACAGAAGATCCATCAGAGAAAAAACTTCGCGACGCCGTCGAGAAGGGTAATATCCCTGCGTCTACCGAAGCCTCGCTCTTTGCATCCTCGCTCGCCTTTTATGTCTATCTCGTTTTCTTCGCACCGGACGGCGCAAAACGCCTTGGCGAATCCCTAAAGGATGTGATCGAACGGCCGGAACAATGGCGGCTCAACACTGCGGGAGATCTCGTTTCTCTGGGCCTTCATCTGGCCAAGGAAGCGGGTGCGCTGCTTTTGCCCGCAGCGATCATGTTCATCATCTTCGGGCTGGGTCAGTCCTTTGCACAGAACATGCCGCAATTCGTTCTCGATCGTATAACCCCCAAGGCCGAACGTATCTCGCCGGTCAAAGGTTTTCAGCGCATCTACAGCGTGAACGGTCTCGTCAACTTCGGCAAATCCCTCTTCAAGGTGGTCGTCGTCGCCATCATCATGGGGATTGTGCTGAAGAACGATTATTTCAAGCTGCTGACAGCTCTGATCTCCGATCCGCAGCTGATCGTTCCGACCGGCTATGAAATCTTGAAGAAAATGATGATCGTCATTCTCTTCTCTACCGGTATTCTTGCGGTGGCCGACTACTTCTGGAGCCATCATCGCTGGTACAGCGAACTGAAGATGACCAAGCAGGAAGTCAAGGACGAACACAAGCAGTCCCAGGGCGACCCCGTGGTCAAAGCCCGCCAGCGCTCGATTGCGCGCGATCGCGCCCGCCGCCGCATGATGGATGCCGTTCCAAGAGCGACGTTGATCATCACCAACCCGACTCACTACGCGGTGGCGCTGCGTTACGTGCGTGAGGAAAGCGATGCTCCGATCGTGGTTGCCAAGGGACAGGATCTGATTGCGCTGCGCATCAGGGAAATCGCCACCCAAAACAACATTCCTATTTTTGAGGATCCGCCACTCGCCCGCTCCATGTTTGCGCAAGTCTCAGTCGATAGCGTCATCCCGTCAGTATTTTATAAGGCTGTGGCGGAACTCATTCACAAGGTTTACGCCGCACGTCAGAACAAAAGACGGGTAAACTGATCGACATGAAAAAATGCCCATATTCGGCTCAACGAGAAGAAATAGTTGCACGCGCAATCGGTCCCGTAGCGGCCGAGCTTCGCCTTATCGACGCAGCTGATCTAATATCTCTTTTAAAGTTTGAATATTACAACAGCTTGTCGGATCTCGTAGATTCGGCGGCAGAACTTTACTTCCATCCAGGTACCGTTCATTTCGGGATCGGTGGGGACTATACGCTGGACTGGGACACCTATCCTTCGATCACGCTCGATCTTGAGATCAAGCCGAAAGGTGTCACGATCTACGCGCAATTGATGCTTGGCAAAGACCATGCCGGCGTCAACATCAACTACATCAACTTCCAGAACCCTTCCAACGACCCGAACGAGAACACCGCATTCCTGGCCGATAGCCTGCGCTACGCCACTTTCTACAAGAATGTGGACTCCGCTGCGATGAACGCAGCGCACTAGATCCTGATCGTTTCTCCCGTATAGTTTGGCTCTGAGCGCGCCCTTTGCGTCCTCGAAGCCTTTGAAACTACAGCATCGTGCTTTCCGAAAATCATTGCTGATCTTTCGGAAAGCACGGTGTTGTTCAACGACGTGGAGCGTTTCCGTCTTGAGCGGAAACGCTCCACGTTGTCGTTACGCAGAAAAATGAAAACCCGTCAGGCGGATTTCCGCAGGATGTAATCCGACAGTCTGTCTGCCGCATCTGCTATCTGTGCCGGGTCGCGCAGGAAACAGGCGCGCAAAAACAATTCTCCGCCCGCGCCGAACGCTGTTCCCGGCGCCAGTCCAACGCCGACCTTGTCAACGATATCGAAGGCTGCTGCGCGGGTATCCGTGATGCCATCTATTTTCAGGAATGCATAAAGAGCGCCATCCGGCTTCAAGGTCTCGACGCGATTGGTCGCAATCAGCGCTTCGCAGAGAATATCGCGAGACTGCGCTGCTCGGGCAAAATTCTGCGCCAGGAAATCATCGCCTTCGTCCAATGCGGCAACCGCTCCGCGCTGCATGAACTGCGCCACGCCAGAGGTCGAATACTGGATCAGATTCTCGATCACCTGGCCTATTTCCGGAGGGGCAACCAGCCAGCCGACACGCCATCCCGTCATAGACCAGTTCTTGGAGAAGGAATTGGCAAAGACGATTCGGTCGCCCTCCTCCATCACGTCGAGGAAGGACGGCGCGCGTGCTGCGCCGTAATAATAAAGCGCGTAGATCTCGTCGGCGACGATCCAAAGCCCGTGCTTGCGCGCTAGTGCAAGAATGTTGCGAAGATCGTCTTTCGTGGCCGTCCAGCCGGTTGGATTGGACGGCGTATTGATGAAGAGGGCCTTGGTCTTCGGCGTAATAGCGCTTTCAAGCTTGCCGATATCGATCTCCCACTTGCCCTGGATAAAATCGATCCCAACGGGGACCGCGTTCGCGCCGGCAACGCCAATGGCGGCGACGATATTCGGCCATGTCGGCGTGAGGTAAATCATTTCATCGCCAGGTGACGTCAATGCCTGGACCGCGAGAGCGATGGCCTGCATGCCGGAGCCCGTCACGTAGAAGTGGTCCGTTGAAAGAGTTGCGCTGAAATGTCTTTGATAATAGCGCACAAGCGCTTCGCGAAGACCTGGAATGCCGCGCTGCCATGTATAGAAAGTCTCACCCGCATTCAGCGCATCTGCCGCCGCTTTGGAGATGAAGGCTGGCGTCGGTAGATCGCCTTCGCCAACCCATAAAGGAAGAAGATTTTCCCGATCGTGGGCGTATTTTTTGACCTCGACGATACCACTTTCCGGCGCTGCCAGAGAGCGTGCGCTGAGACTGTTCAAAACCGACATAGAAGGCACTCCGTTCAAGTGCCTTCTTAGCGCATTGCGTACCAGCCTGGCATGATATTCCGTGAAGAAATCACGGATTTTGCTGATGAGTCAGAGATCGATCTGACGAGAAACCCTTCCGCTTCAGCGGGTTTTCAACAGGTCGCGGATTTCGGTCAGCAGTTTGACGTCTTCTGGCGGCGGGGCTGGAGCCTTCTTTTCTTCCACCTTTTCGCGTTCCACCGAAGCACGGATTTTGTTCACGCCCTTGACCATCAGGAAGATGATCCATGCAAGGATGAGGAAGTTGATAACGATGGTGATGAAATTGCCGTAGGCGATGACCGCACCCTGCTCGCGGGCAGCAGCAAGGGAGGGCGCAGTGACGGTTGAACTCAGCGGGATGAAGTAGTTCGAGAAGTCAAACCCGCCGAAGATTGCGCCGACGATTGGCATGATGAGATCGTTGACGACCGAATCGACGATCTTGCTGAACGCCGCTCCGATGATGACGCCCACGGCCAGATCCATGACGTTGCCGCGCGCGATGAATGTCTTGAATTCATTAAGCATAAAGATGTCCCTCTTTGAAGCCCTCTTACCTGTCGGGACTGGACGCCACCGACCGCCGCACAATAGCACTCCGGTTGCCAATGCGCAGTATTATGACGCGGCATTAGTCTATTCGGTTCCACCGTCTGAAGCTCAGGTCGCAGACGCAACCGCTCTCACGTTGAACTTTATGCCAATACGGGGCCAATTCTCATTTCCCCAGAAGTGTCATAAGCTTGCATGCAACGCGTGGAGGGGACCCTATTGCTGCCCGGGTGGATCATATTCGTCTCGGCTTTCGCCTATATCCTGCTGCTGTTTGCAGTGGCGAGTTACGGCGACCGCAAGAGCCGGCAGAAGACCGCTCCCAACACCGGGCGACCGGTGGTCTATGCTCTCAGCCTTGCGATCTACTGTACCTCATGGACATACTTTGGCGGGGTCGGCCTTGCCTCGGAAAAAGGGCTCGAATTTCTCGGCATCTACATCGGTCCGATCCTGGCCTTCACTCTCGGAATGCCGGTGATCCGCCGGATCGTGGAATTGGCCAAGGCGGAAAAGTTGACCTCGGTCGCGGATTTCATCGCCGCACGTTACGGCAAGAACCCGACGGTGGCCATGATCGTCTCCGTCATCGCTCTGGTTGGCGCCATCCCCTATATTGCTCTGCAGTTGAAAGCCGTGTCGAGTTCAGTGGCCACCATGGTGGACCCGCGCGACTACGGTATCGGCAGCGGAAATCTCTACTTCCTCGATCTACCGCTGATCGTAACGGTGGTGATGTCTGGATTTGCGATCATGTTCGGCACGCGCCACACCGACGCGACAGAACATCAGGACGGGCTGATCCTCGCCATCTCGATGGAATCGGTCGTCAAGCTTCTGGCAATCTGCACGGCCGGTATTTATGTCGTTTTCTTTCTGTTCGACGGGCCAGCACAGCTCTGGCGGCTTGCCTCTGAAAACGCGCAGGTGATGGAGGCGGTCTCGTACCAGACGCCAATCAGCCGCTGGATCATTCTCACCCTCCTGTCGGGCTTCGCCATCATCCTTCTGCCACGTCAGTTCCATGTCACGGTGGTCGAGAACCGAACGGCAAAGGAACTGCGAACGGCGGGATTTCTTTTGCCGCTCTATCTGGTGGCAATCAACATTTTCGTACTGCCCATTGCAATCGCCGGTCTACTGACATTGGGGAGCAATGGCGACGCGGATCTTTATGTTCTTCAACTGCCGCTGTTCCATGGTGTGCCGATCGTTTCGCTGATCACATTCATCGGTGGTTTTTCCGCAGCTACCGCCATGGTGATCGTCGCCTCCGTGGCGCTGTCGATCATGGTGTCCAACGACATCCTGATGCCGATTTTTCTGCGGCAAAAACTCCTGACCCGCTCGCCTCACAGCGATGATTTTGCCAAGACACTATTGAATATCCGCCGAACCGCGATCTTCATCGTGCTGCTGCTCGGCTATTGCTATTACCGGGCAGCCGACAGCACATCAGGTTTGTCATCCATCGGGCTGCTTGCCTTTGCCGCAATCGCGCAAATGGCGCCTTCCCTGTTTGGCGGTCTGCTCTGGCGGCGGGCAAACGCACGTGGAGCTATTGCCGGACTTAGTTCAGGCTTCATCGTTTGGGCCTATCTCCTCTTCCTGCCAAGCCTGGGAGGACCCGACTACGCCTATGTTGCATCCGGGGTCTTGAGTTTCATTTTCCCGGGAACAGAAATATTCAGCGGCCCCGGCGCCGATCCGCTGGTCAATGCGGTGACGCTTAGCCTGCTCATCAATTCGCTGACGTTCGTGCTTGGCTCCCTCTCGCGCAATCCGCGTCCTGTGGAACGCATCCAGTCTGGCATTTTCGTCAAGCGCCACTCCAAGTCTCAATTCGCCACACGAGGCTGGAAGACGCGTGTGAGTGTCGGCGACCTGAAGAGTGCGGTGGCGCGCTATCTCGGCGAAGAGCGGATGTTGCGCTCGCTTTCAGCCTACGAGAAGACGGCCGGGCGAAAGCTGGAGGACGATCAGCCTGCCGATATGGCGCTAATTCATTTCTCCGAGCAGTTGCTTGGCAGCGCGATCGGCTCTTCCTCTGCCCGGCTGGTGTTGTCGCTCATTCTGCAGAAAGCGGAAGATACCAGCGCCGATACCGCCTGGCTGCTCGATCAGGCCAGCGAAGCGCTGCAATACAATCAGGACATGCTGCAGACCGCTCTTGCACAGATGGATCAGGGCATCGCCGTCTTCGACAGTTCGTTGCAACTGACGATATGGAACCGGCGCTTCCGCACGCTTTTGGAATTGCCGGAGCATTTCGGCCGGGTTGGACTGCCGCTCGGAGAGATCGTTGCACTACTGGAAGAGCGTGGGGATATTACACCCGGCGATCATAGTGAGCGTATCGACCAGTTTCTCGCCATGGACCGGCCTTTTTCACTGGAACTGAGCGGGGGAGCGCGCATCATCGAAGTTCGTTCCAACGCAATGCCGGACAAGGGTGTGGTCGCGACCTTTACCGATATTACACAGCGCGTGGAAAGCGACCAGGCGCTGAAGCAGGCCAATGAAACCCTGGAACAGCGCGTTGCGGAGCGCACTGCAGAGCTGTTGCGGGTCAATCGCGAACTGGTGGAGGCGCGTGCGGCAGCAGATGAGGCCAACATCGGCAAGACCCGGTTCTTTGCCGCTGCCGGCCACGATATCCTGCAGCCACTCAACGCCGCCCGTCTCTACTCTTCCGCACTGGTCGAGCGCATCGGCAATTCGGACAACAGCAACCTCGTTCAAAATATCGATTCGGCGCTGGAATCGGTGGAAACGATCCTGGGCGCGGTGCTGGATATATCGCGTCTCGATACAGGCGCGATGAAACCGCGCATGGCAGCGGTGCCTTTGAACGATCTGCTGAAACGGATCGAGACAGACTTCGCCCCGATGGCGCGCGAGAAGAACCTTGAATTCGTAGTGATGCCCACATCCTTGATGGTGCGCTCAGACATCAATCTGTTGCGGCGGCTCATCCAGAACCTGGTGTCCAACGCCATCAAATATACCAGCTCGGGCAAGGTGCTCGTCGGAGCGCGGCGGCGCGGCGGCGATGTGATGATCCAGGTGATCGATTCCGGCATGGGAATTCCGGCATCCAAGTTTCGGACGATCTTCAAGGAGTTCACACGGCTCGACGCAGGAATGAGGGCTGCGGCAGGTCTTGGTCTTGGTCTGTCCATCGTGGACCGCCTGTCGCGGGTTCTGCACCATCCCGTTCAACTGTCATCGGTCGTGGGCAAAGGCACGTCCTTTGTCGTGCAGGTGCAGAGGGAAGCGCAGCATGGGAAACAAAGCAGGCAGGCGGAGCATACGGTGTCTCAACTCCAACAGACGCAGCTCGCAGGCTTTCGCATTCTGTGCATCGACAACGAGCCGAAAATACTCGAAGGCATGGCCGTTCTACTGACAGGCTGGGGCTGCACGGTGACGCAGGCTGCCTGCGTCGATGACCTCGATGATGCTTTGAGCAGAGGTGGCATTCCCGACATGATCATTGCCGACTATCATCTCGCCGAGGGTACAGGGATCGATGCGATCCTGCATCTGCGCGAAACATCGAAAGCGCAGCTTCCCGCTCTCCTCGTCACTGCCGATCGGACACCGGAGGTTCGCACCGAAGCGGAACGCCACGGCATCGGGGTTCAGCACAAGCCGGTTCGACCGGCTGCTTTGCGCGCGTACGTCACACAGGTCTTCAACACCCGGCAGGCGGCCGCGGAATAAGCATCTTCACTCGATGGATAAGGCGTCCTGACGCTCATAGAAAAACCGCCCTTCGAGATGAAGAGCGGTCTTCAATTGTGATGCTTCGATCAGGCCGCGCGGCCATAGTGGTTTTGCCGACCACCTGTCGCATTGGACTGCTCCATGCGGAAGCGCTGAAGAAGGCCCAGAAGCGCCTCGACTTCGTCTGCGAGCATCTGGCTTGCAGCGCTCGATTCTTCCGCCATAGCCGCATTCTGCTGAGTCATGTGGTCCATCTGGTTTACCGAGCCGTTGACTTCCTGCAACGCGGATGCCTGGTCCTGGGTCGCCGTAGCGATGGTTTCCACGTGTTGGCTGACAGTGACGATCTGCTGGCTGATCGATGAGAGAACCTGGCCGGCCTCCTGCACGAGAAGCGAGCCTGTGCTGACTTCCTGTGTCGACTGGTTGATCAGCGCCTTGATCTCATGGGCCGCGTCGGCGGAGCGTTGGGCGAGTTCTCGCACTTCCTGGGCGACCACAGCAAATCCCTTGCCAGCCTCTCCTGCGCGTGCAGCCTCGATACCGGCATTGAGGGCAAGGAGGTTCGTCTGGAAGGCGATGTCGTCGATGACTTCAATGATCTGTTCGATCTTCTGGGATGCGTCCTCGATGCGGCTCATCGCATCGACAGCATTTTTCACGACGGTTCCGGAGCTGTCGGCGCTCTGCTGCGTTGCGCGAACGGCCTTATTGGCTTCGCGAGCACGCTCGGCAGAAGACTTGACAGTCACAGTGATTTCCTCGACCGCAGCGGCCGTCTGTTCCAGCGATGCAGCCTGAGATTCTGTGCGACGTGACAACTCGTCGGACGATTTGCGCATCTCCAAACCATTGTTCTGGATAACGAAGGTCCGCTCGCGCACCTGCTGCAGCACATCTTTCAGATTGGCAAGCGAGGTGTTGAAGTCGACCCGCAACTGCTCAAGCCTGCCTGAGAACGGCACATCGAGGGTCTGGGTCAGGTCTCCATTTGAGAGAAGAGCCAGGCCCCCGGCCAGTTGGTTGACGGCAAATTCGATCTCGCGATCGGTATTCTGTTTCTCGACATCGTTTTGCGCCCGTTCGGCTTCAGCCTGCGCCCGCTCTTCGGCGCTCTGGCCCTCGATGCGGAGCTTCTCACGGGCGTTCTCGCGGAAGACCTCCAACGCGCGCGCAATATCGCCGAACTCGTTCTTGCGTTCCGCGTAGGGAATGTTTGTGTCGAGCCTGCCCTGAGACAGGAATGTGATGGCGCTCGTCAGGTTACCGAGTGGACGCATGCTGCGCTTGATGATGAGGTATCCAAGAACGCTGAATATGACGATGACCGCTCCGCCGACAATCAGCATCATGTTGCGAAGACCGTCTATATGTCCTTGATAGAACTCCATAGGTACACCAACGAAAAGGATGCCAACGGCATCTCCCTTCTTGGAAAGAACAGGCATGTATCCCGCCATGTAATCCCTGCCGAACAGCTTCGCCGGGCCGATATATGACTGGCCCTTGGTGATGCTCTGGTAGGCGGGACTGTCGACAGCAAGCTTTGTCCCGACAGCGCGCTCGCCCTTCTCGTTTTTGAGACTGGTCGAGATTCTGAGGAAGTCCGTGCCCTGTGCCTGAAATACGGTTGCCACGCCACCGATAGCCATGCCGGTGCGGTCGACGAGATCGAAATCGAGGAGCGTGCCGATGCTAGGACGGCTTACAGATTTAAGCTCGTCATTATCGATAGCGAGCGTCGTGCCTCCGACCTTCAGCTGGTAGAGGATCGCCATGCTGCGAATTCCTCTTTCCGTATCCATAATCGCGGTCTGCATGACATCCTGCTTCAACCGCATATAGGTTGAGGCACCGACGGCTATGATACCAAGAATCACAAGACCGAGGGTCAGGCATACTATCTGGACCACAATTGATCTCGATACAAAACGCGACATTGCTTGTCCTCAAAATTAACCACTCCCGCAACGTGACGTAAAAATGTTAAAATTCAGGGAATATTACAAAAGCCAAATTCTTGATGACGAACGACAGGCATGTAAGTCTTGAATACTAAAAGAAAAATACTTTGGGCGAGCGAAACGCAGCACCTGAACTGAGCTTCAGTCCAGCCCTCTCTCGCCGAAAACAATGCCTCTACGGGAGGTGGCAATGGTGCCGCCACGCGGCATCACCTGCCAAAACCATCAATGAATGAAACCGAGGCGAATGGCTTTGGCTATTGCCTGGATGCGGTTGACGGAATCGAGTTTGATGGTAGCGGATCCGAGATAGGCATTGACGGTATGAACCGAGAGGCCGAGCTTGGTCGCAATCTCTTCGCTGATCCGGCCATCACCTGCCAATTGAAGGCACGCAACTTCTCGCTCGCTCAAAGCTTCTGAAGGGGACACGCGGCGCTCGTCCATTGCCAGAAGATCGACCATGATCTGCGTGCATTTAACGTGCTGTTCAAGCATCAATTCGTTGTCAAGCAGCAGGTTTCCGCCACAGAAGATGACGAACCCATTCCCCATCGTGCCAAGTCGCACCGGAAAACCAACGCCGCAATAGCCAAGGCTGGCATTATCCAGCCGGACGAGAAGCGCTGGAACGTCGGGAAGATCCGCGAAGCCAGTTTCGCTGTCGCTCATCCATGCCACCGGCAGGAGAGAGGATTCAAGGTGATCTAGCAGCCTTTCGCCAAGCACCTGAACCAGCTGCGTGCTTTGCTCGCCTGCCGATAAACCCAGATTTTCGAGTTCGCACGACAGTTTCCTCTTGTTTGGAAACCCCGCCGCGACCGCGCGCAGAACCATGAAGTTCTTTGCACCGAGGCTTCTCTGCATAGCGACCAGTTTTGGGAAAAGATCGGACCGCGTCACCGAGGGAGCAGCCTTCGAGCCCATGGACTGACCATAGGCTGCGTTTTCCATATCCTTGACGACAACCATGATACGCCTTTCAGACGAGATTGTTACGGACCGCGTAGGCAATGGCCTCCGAACGGGTCTTGGTTGCTGTCTTGCGCATGACGCTGGTGATATAGTTGTTGATGGTGTTTCGCGAGATGCCGAGTATCATCGCCATTTCGTCACTGGTCTTGCCTTCGGCGATCCAGAACAAGCATTCCAGCTCTCTTTCGGTCAGATCGATATCTCGCTCCGTCTTGGCGCCTTCGACGATACCGAAGCTGGCAAAGTAGCCAGCGAGCATACCTGCCTCACGAAGCCTCTCCTCAGGAGGAAGAATTCCTTCGGAAAACATCAACAAAAGCGAAAAACGCAAACGCCCGACGCAGAAAGTCAGCGTCCAGTATTGGCGATCTGTCCCTTCCGGCACGACCGCGTCATCGGGAAGCGTCAACAAGCGGGGCCGAAGCAAAGCAAGGCACTTTTCCATCTCGCTCGAACGGCTTTGAGTGCCGGTCAACTCGTTGGCGAGTTTGCGCACCAGATCGAAAGGCCAGTCTGATGTCACAATGAAGCTGAGGCTGGCCTCCTGCAACAAATCTTCCCGGGACAGGAGATAATGCGAAGCGCCGACATAAGATGTCAGATGCTCCATCGCAGCCGTCACATCACCCTCAGCCGCCGCAGCAGCGATCTTGCGAACGAGCTGGCTGCGCGGCAAGGGCCTTGCCGCCGTTTCAGCAGGCGTAGCCGACAGCCTGCGAATATCGACATCCACTTTCAATAGCCTACGCCCTTTCGTTCCCCTGATGGAGATGCTTAAACGGGATGGAACTCATTTCCATACAGCACCGTCGTCATCGAAGACAAAACGGCGCTGGCGACCGAATCATTACACTCTAGGAGACGCAAAAGGAAATGCCATCGGTCCGATACGACCTATCCACTCTTTTTAGCACCCTAGGACAACTTTGAGCATATACGCGTTTGCATTCGCACACATCCGCCTTTTCAGCATCCCACGACTGAATCAAACGATTTGATGAACAGATACTAAACCATCTGGGTCGATGGCCCATAGCAAGAATGTGCGAATAAACAAAAAAGGCCGGTTTGACCCGGCCTTTTCTATCATGCAGCTTTTTCCACAGCCCATTTGCGGAGAATCTTGGCGGCGCGTTCCTCGCTGATTTCCACCATGCGAGAGAGCCTGCGTTCCGGCCCTTCGCGAACCCGGCGATTGAAATCGCCACCGTCGTCGCCTCCGGCAAGAAGATCGTCCGTGCTGTCGAAACCGAAGTCCGCACCGAAGCCTTCCATGAGACCACCTGCCGCGCCACCGCCAATGGCAGGAGAGAAGTCGGGTAGTTCCAGACCGGCTGCATCCTGCGCCAGCTCTGCCGAGGCCGGAGCGCCAGCACCCGACATAGAGCGGACGACGGGACGGACACCAAGCCAAACGACCAGGAAGGCGACCGCGACGAATGCGAGCGAGTTGATGATGCCTGCGGAGTTACGGCTCAGCACTTCCGTGAAACCTGGACCTGCGACGGCCTCGTCAAGCAGCTGCGTTTCCAAGAAGTCCATCGCGGTGATGGTCACGACGTCGCCACGGTCGGCGGAGGTACCGGCAGCAGATGTGACGATCTTCTGCATTTCCGCCAGATAAGCGTCGATCTTGGCCTGATCGGCAGGCTCGCCGATCATCTTGGCAAGCCGTCCCTTGTTGACAACGACAGCCACGGAAATCTTATCGATCGTGTATCCGTTACGTACCGTCGCAACTGTCTTGGAGTTGATTTCGTAGTTGGTCTGCTCTTCCTTCTTGGCAGACTCGTCGGAAGATTTGGGACCGCCGCCACCACTCTGCGGTGCGGCCTGTGGCACGTTCTGCTCGACTGTTGCAGCGGAATCGGGCGTCGTTTCCTGAGACTTCTGATCTTCCTTGGTGGTTCTGACCGACCGCTCGACGCGCGATTCGGGATCGTAAACCGTCTCCTGGATCTGCTGGCTGTCAGTATTGAGCGAGGCAGTAACGCTTGAACGGAAGTTGTCCATTCCCAGGAACGGAGCCAGCGCCTTGTCGATCTTGGTTTCGAGTTCCTGCTGCACGTTCTGGGCAAGCGTCAGCGATCTGCTCATCGCACCGTTGCTGACATCGTCGCCGGAAGCAAGCAACTGCCCGGTCGAATCGAGAAGGGTTACGTCATCCACCTCAAGCCCCGGCACTGCAGAGGCAACCAGATGGCGAATGGATGCGGCGGCCTTGCGGCCCGCAGATGCGCTTGCCCGGATCATCACGGAGGCAGTCGGCTTTTGCTCTCCACGGCGGAAGTTGCCGACATCAGGCATCACGATATGGACGCGAGCGGCAGCAATGCCATCGATCTGCTGGATGGAGCGGCCGATTTCGCCTTCGAGCGCACGGACCCGCGTTACTTCCTGCATGAAGGAGGTGAGGCCGAGAGAGCCGACATTGTCGAACAACTCGTAACCGGCGTTCGCGCTGTTGGGCAGGCCACGTTCAGCCAGGAGCAAACGAGCCTTGCTCGTCATTCCTACGGGAACCTGAACGCTCGTGCCGTCGGCACCGACCTGGAAATCGACATTGGCTTCGGCCAGCGCAATGCTGATCTTGTTCATGTCCATGGTTTCAAGGCCGACATACAGCGTTTCGTAAGCAGGTTTGTTCACATAAAGAGCAGCAGCGAGAATGATTGCCATGGACAGAACGCCCACACCACCCAGCACCAAAAGCCGCGTCTGGCCTAAGGCCGCGAAGTTTTTAAAAACCTGAGGGAGTTGATTTAACAGATTCATTCTGTTCCGCACCGTCATTCATGGGTCCGAGACCTTCTGGTCCCGATGCCACCCTAGAGAACGAAGCTTGCGCGAGGATTTCCCCAATCGAGCGGGGTGCGTCCTACTGGACACACGAAGGAGGATATGTCCTCTTCAACCTGCGCATCGTGTTTTCCCCCACTCGGTTCCGATTTTTGAGCCGATCCTCCAGCTTACTTCGCCCCTGGTAAGAGGGAGCGAAGCAAACAACCGAAACGCAGCTTTCAGGCGGCAAGGTAAGTGGAGATCACGGCTGCGACCTGAGCGGATGTCAGCGCACCCATGTGAGTGTTGAGCAAGGTGGCAACCTGCGCACTGGAGAGGCTGACCAGCGTATCGGTAGAAAGTCCCGCAACGCCGCTGGTACTGAAGGCGGCTATATCCGCGGTCGAAAACTTGGCGATGTTCTCCTTGGAAATGGAAGCGACCTGCGCCGCTGTCAGTGCGCCGACCTGCGCTGGCGACAATGCCTCGCTTTGCGCGGTGGTGAGAGCCGAGATCACGCCTGTCGTCAGTCCGGAAATCGCGGACGTGCCCAACGCGGCGATCTTGTCGGTGGACAGAAGGGCGATATCGCCAGTGTCGAGTGCAGCCGCCTGGATCAGACTCAATCCCTGCAACTGCGCCGTCGTCAACGCTGCAATCTGCCCCGTGCTCATCGCCACGATCTGGTTATAGCCGAGATTGCCGATATGGCTTGGACCGAGAACTGCAATTTCCTCTGTCGTCAGAGACGCGATGATGCCGGTGGAAAGGCCACGGATGGCCGCAGTGCTGATCGCTGCAATGTCTGCCGTCGAGAAGGTATCCATGGCGGCGGTCGAGAGCCCCGCGAGACCATCGGCGCTCAGCGCCGCGATCTGCCCGGTCGATAAGATATCGATCTGGCCGGGCGTCATGGCGGCAATCTGGCTGCTCGTCAGTCCAGCGATCACAGATGTCGCAAGACTTGCAACTTCCCCGGTCGACAAAGCGGCGATGAAGCCGGTCGAAAGGCCCGGAATGGCCGATGAGTTGATCGCGGCGATCTTGTCTGGCGTGAACGTATCGAGGACCTGCGACGTCAAACCTGCGACGCCGCCTGAAGACAGCGCGTTGATCTGCCCGGTCGAAAGCGCATTCACCTGTTCGAGGCTGAGTGCGCCTACGTGTTGAGAGGTCATAGCTGACAGCGCGCCGGTACTAAGGGCAAGGATCTGAGCGGTGGAAAGGGCCAGGAGATCGCCACTTCTCAAACCGACGATCTGCGTGGAGGACAGCGCCCCTATCTGCGCCGTGGAAAGGCCTGCGAACTTATCTGGCGAGAGCACCGCAAGCTGGCCGGTCGAAAGACCGGATATGCCGAGCGTACTCAGTGCTGCAATCGTCTCCATCGAAAGGGACTTAAGGGTTACAGTCGATAACCCCGCGATGCCTGCAGCGCTGATGGCCCCGATATCGGCCTTCGAAAAGGCCTGGAACTGCTCTGCAGTGAGCGCACCGATCTGCCGCGATCCGAGCCCTGCGACCTGTGCCGGCGTGAAGGCCTCGACCTGATCCACGGTCATCGTTGATATCTGAAGCGTCGTCAGTCCGGCAATCCCTGAAGCGCTCAGCGCAGTCATCTTCTCAGGAGACAGGATCGCGATGGCATCCGTCGAAAGGCCTGCAATGGCGCTGGAGGTCAACGCAGCGAGATCCTCCTTCGAGAAGCGGTCTATATCGTCCGCTCCCAATGCTGCGACCTGTGAGGAGGTCAGCGCCGCAACCTGCGCAGGCGTGAGTGCCTCCACCTGCGCGACCGACAGGGAGGCGATACTGTTCGACGAAAGGCCGGCAACGGCCGCGGGATTGATGGAAGCAATCTGCGCAGCGGTGAGCACACCAAGCGCAGCAGTGCTTAAGACGGCCAACTGCCGCGATCCAAGAGCGCCGACTTGGGAGGACGTTAGTGCTTCCAACTGAGACGAGGTCAAGGCCGCGACCTGATCTGTCGACAGGCCTGCAATGCTGCCCGGCGCAAGCGCTGAGACCCGGTCTGCCGAGAGAGCGGCCAGCGTGACGGTTGAAAGACCCGCGAGTGCAGCTGAGGGCAGAGCAGCAAGTTCTGCCGTCGAAAATGCGCCGAGAGCATCGGTCCCGAGGCCACTGACTTGAATGGAAGTGAAGGCCGCGACCTGCGTGGCGTTGAACGCCTCGATCTGGCTTATGCTCAATTTGGCGATCTGCGCCGAAGATAATCCGGCCACACCGGCGGTGCTGAGAGCTGCGATCTGCGCTGTCGTCAGCGCTGCCACATTGGCCGTGGAGATGGCGGAAACCTGCCTGGAGCCAAGCGAGGCGATCTGCGCCGTCGTCAGGCTCGCAAGTTGCGCACTTGTCAGGGCGGCGATCTGGCTTGTCGAGAGACCCTGTATACCGCCTGCCGTGCCGAGGACGGCGATGCGATCCGCCGACAGACTGCCAAGTGCCTCTGTTGAAAGCCCTAAAATCGCGCTTGAGCTCAGAGCGGCGAGTTCTGCGGTAGAAAAGACCGCAAGATCGTCCGCCTCGAGGGCGGCCAGTTGTGTCGAGCTCAACACGGCCACCTGCGACGTCTTGAGAGCTTCGACCTGTGACGTAGTCAGTTTGGCAACCTGCTCTGCGCTCAAACCTGGGATACCGGCCTCACTCAAGGCGGCAATTTGCGAGGTTGTGAGCTCGGCAACGCCAGCCGTTCCGAGTGCGGCGACCTGACGCGAGCCAAGCGCAGCCACTTGCGATGTCGTGAGGCTGCTGATCTGGGCTGCACCAAGTGCCGCGACCTGCGCTGTGGTCAGGCCAGCGATGCCGGTCGCGGAAAGCGCCGCAATCGTCTCCGTCGGCAGGAGCGCAATCTTTGCGGTCGACAGCCCTATAATCGCGCTTGCCGACAAGGCTGCGACGTCCTTGGAGGAGAAAACCTTGATCTGATCAACCGAGAGCGCCGCGACCTGTGCGGATGTCAATGCCCCGACCTGCTCGCTCGTCAGCGCTTCCACCTCGGTGGCCAGTGTCACGATCTGGTCCGTCGACAGACCGATGATACTCCCCTTATCCAGGGCAGCAATCTGATGGACGTCGAGCGCGGCTATGCCCGCCGTGCCCAAGGCCGCGATCTGTCTGGAAGTCAGTCCGGCTACCTGGCGGATCGAGAGCGATTTCAACTGCTCGGTCTTCAGCGCAGCGATCTGGGCCGTCGTCAGTCCGGAGATTCCCGACGGGCTGATCGACGCGAGATCTTCTGTCGACATCGCGGCAACCGTCGCAGTGGCAAGGCCAGCAACCGCCGATGCGTTGATTGCGCCGATGGCGGCAGGAGACAACGCTGCCAGATCGTCGGTACCAAGGGCTGAAACCTGCTGCGAGGTCAATGCCGCAACCTGCCTGGTGGACAGAGCGGCAATCAAGCCTGTCGAAAGTGCTTCAATCTGACCCTTCGTCAGTGCAGCCACGGCCACCGTGCCGAGTGCTGCGATCTGACCGGTGCTAAGGGCTGCGACAGTCGCGGTTGGCAACGCGCCGATCATACCGGGCGCGATCGCACCGATATCAGCGGTGGAAAAGGTCTTGATGCTGTCTGCGCTCAGAGCTGCGAGTTGCGCGGAGGTCAGGGCGGCGACCTGAACGGCAGTCAGCGCTTCTGCCTGAGCAGAGGTCAGCTTGCCAATCTGAGCGGCGGTCAGCCCCGAGACGCCGCCTGTGCTGAACGCGGAAACCTGAGCCGCAGAAAGCGCCGCGATGTTATCGGTACCGAGCGCATTGGCCTGATCGGCCGAAAGAGCGGCGATCTGCCGGGTGGTCAGCGCGCTCGCGTGGAGGGTGGAAAGCGCGGAAATCTGCTTCGTCGTCAGACCGCCAAACGCCGTAGCGCTGAGGGATGCGACCTGATCGGTCGTGAGCGAGCCTATTACCAGTGTGGAAAGGCCGCCAATCGCGCTCGCTCCGATCGCTGCCACGTCGCTGGTGGAAAACAGAGCGAGATCATCGGTACCGAACGCCTCGAGCTGGTCGGCAGAGAGTGCTGCGACCTGAAGGGAGGTCAGCGCCTGCGCCTGTCCGGTCGTGAGGGCATTGACCTGTCTTGTGGATAGGCCACCGATGCCCGCCGTGCTGATCGCGGCGATTTGATCTGTCGAAAGTGACGCGATCTGCAATGTTCCCAAGGCGGCGATCTGGGATGGCGTCAGCGCAGCGATCTGGGCTGTCGACAACACATCGAGCTGCGCACTCGTCAGTGCGGAGATGTGATCGCCCGGGAGATTGGTAATGGCGCCCGCTTTCAACGCCGCTATCTGAGCTGTCGAAAGGGCTGCAAGGCCTGCCGAGCTCAATGCGGCGGTTTGCACGGACGTGAGCGCTGCAATCTGCGAGATCGTCAGCTCTGCCAGCTGGGTGGGCTTGAGCGCTTCGATCTGGTCTGCGGTCAATGCTGCGACAGCTGAGGTGGGGAGGGCGGAAATCTGCGCGCTCGTCAGCGATGCGATGATCCCTGTCGACAAGCCAGTGACGCCATTTGCCGACAGCGCAGCCACATCGACCGCGTCGAAGGTCGCAATGTCATCGGGGCCGAAAGCCGCTAACTGCGCGGAACTGAGCGCAGAAAGCTGCCGTGTCGTTAAAGCATCCACTTGAGCCGTGGACAGTGCAGCGATCTGCTCTGCCGTCAATGTCGCGATTGCCCCGGTGCTCAAAGCCGCAAGCTTTTGCGACGACATCACCGCGATCACGTCCTTGGAAAGCCCGGCGGTCGATGCAAGGGCCTGTATGCTCGCAACTGACATGACTGCCATATCTTCCGGACCAAGGCCCGCCAGCTGGGTCGACGTCAGCGCCGAAATCTGGCCCGTTGACAGGGCTGATATCTGGACTGTCGACAAAGCGGCAATCTGCTCCGAGCTGAGCCCCTTGATTGCAGCGCCGCTGAGCGATCCAATCTGCTCTCCCGTAAGCTTCGCCACCGAGGCTGGTGTCAAGGCTCCGATCTGGCTGGAACCCAGAGCCTTGATCTGGCCGTTCGACAAAGCGTGTATCTGCTCGCTCGACAAGCTCACAATCTGATCGGTCGTCAGCTTCGAAACCGTGCTCGTGCTCAAAGCTGCCACTTGTTGCGTGGTCAATGCTGCGATCACACCCGTCGAAAGTCCCGCGACCGCTCTGGTGCTCAAGGCGGCAAGTGCGGATGTAGAGAGACCTGCCACCTGAACCGGCTTTTCGTTGACGGTCTTCCAGACGCCCGTCACCTGTTCCGGCTTCAGCGCGGCAAGCTGATCCGACCCAAATGCTGCAAGTTGCGCGGAGGACAAGCTGACGAGTTGCGTTGCTGAAAGCGCTTCCATCTGACCTGTGGTTAGCGCAGACACAACCGATGTCGCCAATGCGGCAATTTTTTCCGGCGTCAATCCGGACAGGGCGCTGGTGCTCAAGCCCCGAATGGCCTGGGTGCTGATTGCATTCATATCGGCTGTTGAAAAGACATTGATATCCGCTGAACCTAGAACCGACAGTTGCTCAGAGGTCATGGCCCTGACCTGAACGGAGGTCAGAGCCTCAAGCTGGTTGGTCGTCAGGCTGCCGATCTGAGCAGTCGTCAGATTTGCAACGCCCGCCGTGCTGAGCGCGGCAACCTGCGCGGTCGTCAGGGAGGCGATATAGTCGGTGGATAGCGACTTGATCTGTGGCGCCTTCAAGGCATTGAGCTGGGCGACCGTCAGCGACGCAAGCTGGTCCGATGTCAAGACATCCAGCTGATCGTTGGAAAGAGCCGAGAAAGACGTGGTGGACAAGGCGGCGACCTGCGCAGGCGATAAGCCCTTTATCGCTGCTGTGCTCAGCCCCGACATCGCTTTGGATGAGATCGAGGCGATTTCCTCTGTCGTAAAAGTCTGGATGCCCTTCTCATCGAGCGCTGTCATCTGACTGGCGTTTAGCATCTTGATTTGTGCCGAGGTCAGGGCTTCCACCTGATCGACCGTAAGGACTCCGATCTGGTCGGATGTCAAACGCGAGATGATCGTCGTGCTCAGGCTTGCAATCTGATCAGGGGTCAAGGCTGCGATGACGTCCGCGCCAAGACCAGGCATTGCCTTGGCGGAGAGAGAACCGATCGCAGACGCGTCGAGCGCCTTGATCTTTTCGGCCCCAAGGACGGCCACCTGACTGGACGTCAGCGCTGCTATCTGGCTGCTTGTGATCGCTTTCAGCTGTGCCGAGGTAAAGGCTAGGACCTGGTCTGTACCGAGCTTGGCGAATGTTGCCGTGCTAAAGGCGGCGACGTTGGACGTCGACAGTGCTGCGATGATATCCGTGCTCAACCCAGCAGCGGCGGCGCTGGTCATCGCCGCCATATCGGCTGTGGAGAATGTATTGATCTGCTCCGCCGTCAGCGTGGCGATCTGATCCGAACGGAGTGCCTTGACCTGCTGCGGCGCCAAAGCCTCGACCTGCCGCGTTGACAGCGAGGTGATCTGCTCGCTGGTCAAGCCCGTGATCGCCCGCGTTCCCAAGGTGGCAATCTGCTCCTTGGTGAAGGCAGCGATAGCCTCCGTGCCCAAAGCCGCGACCTGGATCGAGGTCAGAACCTTGACCTGCTTGGTCGTAAGAGCGGCAAGTTGGGCGGTCGAGAATGTCGCAATCTGTTCCGTAGAAAGCGAGGCGACGGACGCCGTTGCAAGTCCTGCAATTGCCGAGGCCGTCAGGTGGGCGATCTTGTCCGCGTCGATCGCCGCAAGTTGCGAGGGTTTCAACGCCGCAGCTTGCGCCGATGTCAGAACGCCGATCTGCGTCGCCTCAAGAGCCTCAAGCTGATCTGGACTGAGGCCACCGATAGACTTCTCGCTGATGGCCGCAATCTGTTGGACGGACAAAGCCTTCACAGCCTCCGTGCTCAGGCCCGAGAGAGCGCTGACGCTCAGCGCATTCATTGCTTCAGTCGTAAGCCCCTTGACGGCTGAGACACCAAGAGAACTGGTTTGCGAGGCCCTGAGGGCCGAAACCTGCGCTCTCGTCAGCGCCGCGATCTGCGCGTCCGAAAGAGCGGCCACCTGCTCCGGAGTCAGCGCAGACACGGCACTAGTGCTGATCGAGGCAATCTTATCGGACGAAAGCGCGGCGAGCGCGCTCGTCGTGAGGCCGACAATCGCGCGACGGGAAATGGCGGCGACGTCCGCCGACGAAAATGTACTGATATCATCCGGGCTCATCATGGCGAGCTGGTCGGATGTCATTGCGCTGACCTGAGACGAGGTCAGCGCCTCAGACTGGGCGGTTGTCAAAGCCTCGACCTGGACGGTTGTCAACGCTCCGACCTGGTTCTTTGTCAGGCTTGAGATCGAAACGCTTTCGAGCACCGCCAATTGTTCGAGCGTGAGACCGACGACCGCGCTCGTGGAAATGGCACTAAGCTGCTTGGTGTTGAACTGCTTGAAATCTTCCACCTCCAGCGCAGCGACCTGTTCAGACGACAGGGCCTTGATCTGCTGCGTGGTCAGAAAGGGAATATCCTCCGTCGTCCAGGCGGCGATATCGGCGTTCGTGAGTGTTCTGATCTGGTTGACGCTCAGCGACGATACGATGGATGTCATTTACAAACCTGACCAAAGCTCAAAAGGGCGACATGCCTCTGTCCGACCAAAGGAAGTATCCACTCGACGGATACGTCCGGACTTAGCAATCCTAGGTGTAGTTGCTTGTGCGAAACTGTCAGCTTTTCGCACAAGCAACGACTCTCAATCCGGATGCAATTTTTGGAAAGCACGGTGCTTCGATCGAAGCCGACACAGCCATCAGAGAGGCGGATTGAGGAAGGAAGGCATAGGCCTGTTTGCGTCCTCCAAAGACAGAAAAAGACGTGCCGTATCGAGTGCCTCTCGGATGGTGACGTCCATGTCGAGATAGCGATAGGTTCCGAGCCGCCCGACGAAGCTGATGTCCGTCTCGGCGTTAGCGAGAGCGACATATTCAGCCAGTTGTTCCTTCTCCTTCACCAGTCGAATAGGGTAATAAGGTATGTCATCGGATCCGCATTCGCGGGCAAATTCCCGGTAGCAGACGGAACCCTCATGCTTTTCCCAGGGAGAGAAGTGCTTGTGTTCGGTGATGCGGGTATAGGGAATAGAGAGTTCGCCGTAATTCATCACCGCGCAACCCTGATAGTCGCCATCATAGGTAAAGCGCTCGAAATCCAGTGTGCGGTATCCGAGACGGCCTTTGGCGTAATCGAAGTAGCCATCCAGCGCGCCCGAATAGAATGTGTGGTCGTAATCGTCCTTTTGCGCGCGCTCGAAACTGCTGTTCAGCCGGATCGCGATCTGCGGATGATCCAGGATACGCTCGACCATCTGCGTGTAGCCGTTTTCCGGCATGCCCTGAAATTTGTGGAAGAAGTAATCGTCGTCGTAGTTGAAACGGACCGGCAGGCGCTTGAGGATGGAGGCTGGCAGATCCTTGGGCGAGCAACCCCACTGCTTCTGGGTGTAGCCTTGGAAAAAAGCCTCGTAGAGATCGCGCCCGACAAAGCGCAGTGCCTGCTCCTCGAAGGTCTGTGGATCGGTGATGCTGGTGTCGGCCTGCTCTTCGATGAAAGCCTTGGCCTCATCCGGACGCAGGGTCTTGCCGAAGAACTGATTGATCGTGTGAAGGTTGACCGGAAGCGAAAAGACCTGGTCCCGGCTCGTCGTCTTGACCCTGTTCTTGTACGGCTTGAAGGTCTGGAAACGGTTGACGTAATCCCACACTTCCACATCGTCGGTGTGGAAGATATGCGGTCCGTAAACGTGAACCATGACGCCGGTATCGGCATCGCGCTCGGTGTGGCAATTGCCGGCAATATGATCGCGGCGGTCGAAGACCTCGACCTGGTGACCGGCCTCAGCCAGTTCACGACCAATGACCGCGCCGGAAAGACCAGCGCCGATAACTGCAATCCTATGTGCTGACACGCGCGCCTTGCCTTTGGTTCAAGCGATATTGGATGCCTGTTTCGTCCACAAGCGGTTGTCATGCTGGATGGGCGAGAACGCGTGCCATTCCTGCAACTTCTCGCGGTATCGGCTGCGGTAGGCTGCCTCGTCGACATATTCCAGATTTTCCGCAACCAGTTCGGCGCCAATCTCGTAATAAACATCAAGATTGCGCAGATCGGGAACCGGCGTTTCACCGCGTTCGGCCTCTTCCTGCATCTGCCAAAAGAGATCTTCCAGCCTGCGCGCCGTGCCGGGAATATCACGCAGAACACTATTTTCGCGCCCGGCCTCAAGCTTTGCCCTGAGCTTTTTCAGGGTACCCGGCTTCTTCGCAAAGGCGATGGCCTTGGCGACGTAATCGTCCGGGCCGGAGCAGATGAGTTCCGAAACGCCCGTCGCCGCCACCACGCTGCTGCAGAACCGCGCCGCAAAGGATTTGCCGGGGAAAGTGAGAACGGGCAGCCCCACGGTCAGTGCGTCGGCGGCCGTTGAATGGGCGCCGTAAGGATAGGTATCCAAGAACAGATCCGCCAGGGCAATGCGAGCAAGGTGGGCGGGATTACCGGCCTTAGGCGCAAAGAAGAGCCGCTCGGGTGCGATACCCGCTGCCTGCGCCAACTCACGCAATCGCTGATCGGTCTTGTCCCCGCCGGTGAGCAGCCAAAGAATGCTTCCCGGCGTTTCGTTCAGTATTTGCATCCACTGCGCAAATGTGGCGGCGGTAATCTTCTGCATGCCGTTGAAGCAGGCAAAGACGAAGGTGTTTTCCGGCAGGCCGGCTTCCTGGCGTGTAGGACGCGGCGCGATTACCCTCTTTCGATCAAGCGGCTGATTGCACGCGATCCTAAGGACCTTTTCCGAATAATAGATTTCGCTGTCCGGCGGAACGATCACCTCGTCGGCAATCATATAGTGATGGAATGGCGTTCCCATGGTACCGGGAAAGCCGCAGAAATTGACAATGACAGGCGCCGGTCGATAGGCGAAAATCTTCGTGCGCGCATGTTTGGTGTAGCCGTTGACGTCGATCAGTATATCGATCTCATCGCTTGCGATCTGGCGTGCGGCGGCTTCATCGGGGAGTGCACCGATCTCTCGCCAGCAATCCACCACGGCCTTCATTCGGATTTGCGTCGGGTCGTTAATCACCGGATCGCCACAGTAATAGGCGTAGATTTCGACGCGCGCCTTGTCGTGCAGTTCCAGCACTTCTCTCAATGCAAAACCGACGGCGTGATCGCGCAGGTCCGATGACACGTAGCCGACGCGCAGAGGTTTGTCGGTTCCTGTTTTGCGCCGAACGCTAGGGCGCGGGAAATTGCGGATGTCCGGTCGTCCCGCAAGGAATTTTGCGTACTGGCTTGCTTTGGCCAGTTGGAACATCGGATCGTCGGCGTAGCAGCCAAGGGTCAAAGGCGGCATGGCGTCGATGATCTGCCGGGCGGAGACGTGAACGGACGGCTGCAGGATCGGCCATTTGCATTGGCGCTGGCGAAGCGCGCTCCAATGCTGACCCGATTCCGGCTTGTCGGGGCGAAGCTCCATCGCGGCCCAAAGGGCCTCCTCCGCCTCTTCCATCAAGCCGGCATTTTCCATGACGCGACCGATATGCTGCAACGCCATGTGCCGATAGGTGTGCCGGTCCGGTGTCGTTTCCGCCGTCTTGCCGACAAAGCTCTGCCATTGCTGGATCGCAAGAGGGGCCATGCCCGCGTCTTCAAAGGCCCGACCAAGATTGATATGAGCAGGCCCAAACAGCGGATCGTTTTTCAACGCAGCCTGCATGGCAGTGATCGCGCCTGCGAGGTCATCCATCTGGCGCAACAAGACAGAGAAGTTGAAATAAACCATATGAGCGCCAGGATGGGCGTCGTTGAAGGCGAGCCAGGATTTATAGAGCTCGATCGCCTCCTGCGGTTTGCCTTCAGCGGTAAGGCTTTCTGCAAATTTCAGGAGATCGACAAGGGCAAGGCGCTGCGTTCTCGCAAGCTCCAGCAAGGTTGGAAGTATGGAATTCTGGACTGTGCCGCCAATCGATGCATTCATCGCATTCAAACCCTCATGCCGGCCGCGCCGCGTGGGAGCGAGCATCATGGCCGTGGTAGACTGAGGGAAAGACTAGACATTGAAGCTTGTGCGGCGCTTTACGCGTGCGGATCGTCAGGCGAAGCGATGCATCGTGCCTTCCCGAAACCAGGGTTCGGTTTTCAGGTCAAGCGCCGACGGACGCTCCCATTTCGGGCCCGTGTGTCCTGGGGTGAGATCAAAGGTCAAGATCCGGCAGGGTCGAAGCGCTGAGGACCATCGGCTCCGGCAGGTCAATCACGTCGAGCGTGAAGACCGCCATCGCCTTCGGGCATCCTGCCGGGAGGTCCGGCGCTCTTGGCTTTTCAGGCTAAAACAGATCGAAGTCGCCCGATGCCTTGTCGATCGGCTGTGAATGACCGTGACGCAAGCCGGCACCCAGCGCCTTCTGCATCTCTGCAAGCTTGACGAGGCTGAGCGCCGTCGTCACATCCACAGCCCATTCGAGCGGGATGGATCCGGTGATGGTGTCGATGAACTCTGCCAGACCCCTTGCCTTCTGAACGGCAAGGTCGATTCCCTGCAAAAGCTTCAATCCATCGTCGGAGACCGCACCATCAGTGGCCTCCAGCAATTGCGGCTCGATGCGCTCGATCAGATAGGCAACGTCATGGAGCTCCGAGACAACCCGCATCAGGATGGTTGGCAGCGCCTCTTCAAAAATGTCGTTTCCAGCGCGCTCAGCGATAGTCATATGCAACTCCGTTGTCAAAAAAACTCGATATCGCTTGCGGCCGGCTTGGCTGCCGGAACCGGACGTGTTTCCAGCGCGACCGTTTTCTGGGTTTCGGCACCACTGAGCGGGTGCTGGCGCGCCCTGCCCGATACCGGCCAGAACTCCACCTTTCGGCCATGCTCTCCGCCCGTTGAGCTGCCGACCACCCTAATGCCTTCATCCCTCAGGAACTGCATCGCGAAGATTGCATTCTGCTCTCCTACATTGGAGAAGCTGGCAATGGTTTTTGCGCCACCAAAAACCTTTGCCTCCAGACGATCACGGCGTGCGCCCTGCTTGAGCAGACCGTTGATCAGAAGTTCCATGAGATGCACCCCGTAACGGGTTGCATCACCACCCCCCATACCCCCCGTACCCGGCAGCAGAAAATGATTCATGCCGCCGACGCCCGCAACGGGGTCTCTGAGACACGCAGCCACGCACGAGCCCAGGATGGTCGACAGGACCACGTCGGGATCATTGGCGATCTTATATTCGCCCTGAATAATATGTACGCGCTTGGCTGCGGTTTCGATCATTTCAGCGATCCAAATACGGCTTCGATAGCCGCCCTCATTTTTTCAATCGAGAATGGCTTGGCCAGCACGTTATTGGCGCCAAGCTGGGCCGCCTTCTGCACCAGAGCACGGTCTCCCTGTGCGGTCAGAATGATAAAGGCTGCCTTCTTCGTCGAAGGATTGGTGCGAACCGCCTGCAGGAATCCAAGACCGTCCATCTTCGGCATGTTGAAGTCGGAGATCACCAGATGGTGCGGCTGTTGCTCCATGATCTTCATGCCCTGCTCACCGTCACCGGCGGCAGTGATCTGCTTGAAGCCGAGCTGCGTGAGCGCGTCGCTCAGCAACAATCGGCTGGTGACCTGATCGTCAACGATCAACACTTTTATCTTTTCTGCGAGAGACATTAGTCAGAACCTTCTTTTCGGGCAGCAGTTAGTTTCAGAATTTCTTCGCCGATGGCGTTCAGCGGAAGTTGGTGTTCGACCGCGCCGAGCTCGTAGGCCACGCGCGGCATTCCATAGACCACACAGGTTTTCTCGTTCTGTCCGACAGTGCGGGCACCCGCATGACGCATCTTCAAAAGGCCTGCCGCTCCATCGCGGCCCATCCCGGTCAGAATAGCCCCAACGGCGTTGCGACCTGCAAGTTCGGCCACTGAATCGAACAGAACATCGACCGATGGCCGATGACCATTAACAGGATCTCGTTCGACAAGCCTGCAGCATGGCGCGGCGTGATTAACAACCTGCAAATGCCGGTCGCCGCCAGGCGCCAGATAGACCTTACCGGTCTGGAGGCGCGCACCATCCGTTGCCTCCTCCACCACCGGCGCGCATAAGCGGTTCAACCGCTCGGCAAAGCTCTTGGTGAACGTCGGCGGCATGTGCTGGGTGATGACCGTCGGTGGGCAATTGATCGGGAACTTCTGCAAGACGGCGATCAGCGCTTCCACGCCACCGGTCGAGGAGCCGATGGCGACGATCTTGCGCCCGACGCTGTAGTTGGTCACCGCTGTGGGCTGCGGCGCGGCAGGCTTTTCGGCAATAGCGCCGCGATATGTCCGATGCTGAGAGCGAGCCGCCGCCTTCACCTTGTCCGCGAGGTCGGGAAATGGAAGGGCATCGCCCGGCACCGGCTTGCCGACGCAATCGAACGCACCGATTTCCAGCGCAGCCAGAGAGGCGTCGGCTCCGCGATGGGTAAGCGTCGAGACCATGATGACGGGCATCGGCCGCAGGCGCATGATCTTGTCGAGAAACTCAAGCCCGTTCATCTCGGGCATCTCGATATCCAGCGTCACGACGTCCGGATTGAGCTCCTTGATCGCGGCGCGCGCTTCCATGGCGTTGCCAGCCTGACCGATGACCTCGACATCCGGGTCGGATTGGAGGACGGCGGAGATCAGGCCACGCATGGTGGGAGAGTCATCGACGACGAGAACGCGGGCGGGCATGCTCATGCTCTCCTCCCGGCGGACTTGCCGATGTATTTGTAGGTGGTGATGCCGGTATTGTCGAACTGATCCTTGGCTTCGCCGGAAACGCGTTCGGAATGACCGATATAGAGGTGACCGCCCTGCGGCAGCAGGCCGGCAAAGCGCGACCAAATCTTTACCTGAGTCGGCTCGTCGAAATAGATGACGACGTTGCGGCAGAAGATCACGTCGAAGCCGCCCTTGAACGGCCACTGCGCCATCAGGTTCAGCTCGTTGAAGGTGATCAGACGCTTGACCTTGTCGCTGATCTGGTGCTTGCGGCGTCCGCCGGCATCCACTTCCTGGAACCATTGCTTGCGCATGGCGGGCGATACGGTTTCGAGAGCGCCGTCGTCGTAAAGACCGGCCCTCGCCTGAGCGAGAATCTTGGGGTCGATATCGGTTGCCAAGATCTTGAAGTCGTAATCGGTGGCGTTCGGGAAGAGACCGAGCACGGTCAGCGCAATCGAATAGGGTTCCTGACCATCCGAACAGGCGGCGGACCAGATGCGGACTCGTCCGCCGCTCTTTGCCCGTGCGATCAGGCCTGGCAGAACCTCATCACGCAGATGATCGAAGTGATGGTTTTCACGGAAGAAGCGCGTAAAGTTGGTGGTCAGATGCGACAGCATCTCACGGCGGGCGGCTGCACCGTGCTCGGACGACACCAGCGCGCAATAATCCTTGAAGCCGGAGAGGCCAAGGTTGCGGATATGTTTGGACAGTCGCGAATAGACGAGCGAGGCCTTGGTATCGTTGAGATAGATACCCGCATCAGCATAGATCATTGCGGCGATATCGGCCAGGTCGCGACGCGTCAGGGGATATTCTCCGCTGACGAGCACCTCATCCTGTGGTCCACGCTGTTCGTTGAACTTAAGCGCTGTCATTCATCACCAACTTTTCAGCCTGTTGCCGCGAGCGACATTTCTTGTTTCAGCGACTGGCCGCGGGATGCGCCGACAACGGCATCCACGTCCAGAATGAGCGCCACGCGACCGTCGCCGAGGATGGTCGCGGCGGCGATACCGGGAACATGGGTGTAGTTTGCCTCAAGCGACTTGATGACGACTTGGCGCTGACCCTGGATGGCATCAACCATCAGAGCGCGCTGGCCGCCGCCTTCCGATTCCACCAGAAGCGCTACACCTTCGACAGGATTGGCCTGGGTGCCACGGAAGTTTAGGATGCGACCAACGTCCACCAGCGGGCAGAAAGAGTTGCGGATGGAGATGAGGCGCTGATTGGCTCCGAAGGAGTGGATGTTCTGCGCTTCCGGCTGAAGCGTTTCGACAATCGCGGTCAACGGTACGACCAACGTCTGACCGGCAACGGTGACCACCATGCCGTCAAGCACGGCCAGCGTCAGCGGCAGGCTCATCGTAAAGGTCGAGCCAAGACCCGGACGCGAGGAAATGCTGATGCGACCGCCAAGTGCCTGGATCGAACGCTTGACCACGTCCATGCCGACGCCACGGCCGGAAATGTCCGAAATCTTGTCGGCGGTGGAGAAGCCAGGCGCAAAGATCAGATTGTCGATTTCCTCATCCGTCAGATTTGCATCGGCGGAAATCAGATCGTTGTCGATCGCCTTCTGGCGAACGCGCTCGCGGTTGATACCGGCCCCATCGTCTTGCAGTTCGATCAGGATGCGGCCCGAGCGGTGCTTGGCCGTCAGCTTGACGGTGCCTTCGGGGTTCTTGCCGGCGGCTTCACGCTTTTCCGGAGTCTCGATACCGTGGTCGACGGCATTGCGGATCATGTGGGTTAACGGCTCGGCCAGTTTGTCGATGACCGTCTTGTCCACTTCGGTGTTTTCACCTTCTGTGATCAGGCGGATCTGCTTGCCGATCATATCGGCGACTTCGCGGACGATACGCGACATGCGCTGGAAGACCGGCTTAACCGGCTGCGCACGGATCGCCATAACGCTATCCTGGATTTCGCGCGTCAATTGCTGGAGTTCTTCCAGGCCCATATTGACGGCAGATGTGCCAGTCGTGTCGTTTTCGATGACGCTCTGCGACAGCATCGCCTGATTGATGACGAGCTCGCCCACAAGGTTGATCAGGCGGTCGACACGATCGAGATCGACGCGGATCGTCTGGCCGGCGCTCGCATTGTTGGCGGCAGCAGCGGCATTCGCGTTGTTCGATGCGGCAGCGGGAGACGCCGCTTCGCGCTTTTCCACGGCTGCGGCAACGGCCTGGGTAACTTCGGATGCCACCGATGCTGCGGCAACGGCCTTGGCAACCACCGGTTCATCGCTCGACGCGGACTGAACGGCGGGCTCGTCATGCACCTCTTCTTCCAGAGCAGAAAGATCGAAGGGCACCGGGATCATTGGCAGTTCTTCATCGGACGACGAGGCGTCTTCCACTACGGTAACATCAAGTTCGCAATCCCATTCCGCAAATTCGAAAACCTGGCGGATGCCTTCCTCGCCCTTTTCCGTCTTGATCGAGATGTTCCAGACGAAATAAGAGCCTTCGGGATTGATATCGTCGAGCGATGGCAGCGCGCTCATATCGCAGTTGACACTCATCTCGCCGATGCGGGCAAGGTCACGCAGCAGAAGCGCAGCTTCATTGCCCTTGGAGTAGAGGGCTTCCGAAGGCTTGAAGGTAATGTTGTAGGTCGGCGTTTCCATCAGCGGAATGGCCGCGTCCTCGAAGTCGCCGAAGGAGAAAGCGATCGGCTGGAAGCCGCTCTCATCCGTCGGCGCTGGTGCAGGCGCAGGCGGCGGCACGACGGCTGCCTTGACTGCCGGTTTGGCGGCTGCCGGCTCGGCTGCGGACGGCGTGATCGTCTCACCGTTGGCCAGAGCCTCGAGTTCCTTGACCAGACCGCGCGTGCGGCTTTCTTCGACGCTTCCGCCGTCGCGGGCAGCGTTCGTCAAGTCGGCGAGTACGTCCGCCGACTTCAGCATGACTTTCAACACATCCTGATTAGGATCGAGCTTATTGGACCGAACGCAATCGAGCGTGGTTTCGAAGACATGCGCAAAGGCGACAAGTTCATCGAGACCGAATGCGCCTGCTCCACCCTTGATGGAATGAACGGCACGAAAGACAGCATTTACGGTTTCCGGGTCGCGGTCGCCGTCATTCAGTTTAAGAAGTCCCGATTCCAGCTCTGCAAGTTGCTCCTCGCACTCCTGGAAGAAGATTTCTTTGATTTCGTTCATATCCATCGTGAATGATCCCGTATCAGGCAGTTACACGTTCAATGGCATCGATCAGCTTTACGGGGTCGAACGGCTTGACGATCCAACCGGTCGCGCCAGCCTGACGGGCTCGGTTTTTCTTCTCGGCATCGCTTTCGGTGGTCAGCACCAGGATCGGAACCGCACGATATTTTTCGTTGCGGCGTACACCCTCGATGAAACCGAAGCCATCGAGACGCGGCATGTTGATATCCGTGACGATGACGTCAGGATTGCAGCCTTCCAGAACTTCCAGACCTTCCACGCCGTCTTCGGCCTGAATGGTTTCGAAACCGGCATTGTTGAGCGTCACCAGCAACATGTTGCGGATCGTGCGGGAGTCGTCGACTGTGAGAACCTTTTTCTTCATTTCCTATATCTCCTTCGGGAGCATATGACCGATATCAACGCCGATCAGTTTAAGGGTTTTATCGAAGGCTTCAGAGGCCTTTGAAAATGTGAATTGCTTGCCATCTGCTTCCCAGGCTTTGATGCCAGCCATCAGAATCTGGACGCACTGTGCGCCCACGCGCTCGACCTCGGAGGCGTCTACCGTAACCGGCTTGCCCCGGAGCTCCTTCAGTTTGCCGTACAAGACGGATGCTTGAGTGAGGTCCAGCACAGGTGACAATTTCAGTGTCGAATGCGCTGCTGTCCTGCCTGCCATCAAATGACTCCTTGGCGTTTATATTGTTGCTGCGCATGGCCGTAATCCATGCGCTCGGGTCGCATGGCGGTCGCATTGGCGTTTCTCGGCTGTGCGACGAACTCGTCGTCGGAATAAGCCTGCCGGGCAATACGGAATTCGCGCACCGTGCGGCCTAGCTCGAGAATGACTGTGTGCAGGTCGTCCGCTTCGGCAGCCGAGGAGGAAAGGCGCTCGGCGGCGCGATTGGCGTCCATGCCGATGGCATCCAGTTCCACTGCAACATGATTGAGGTCGCCGGAATGTTCGCCAGTGCGTCGGGCGACATCACCGATCATATCGCTGATGCCTGTGACCTGCCGCACGACACCCTCTATGGCCTCCTGCGTGCGATGAACCATCCGCACGCCTTCATCGACCTGCGTCTTCGTTCCATTGACGAGATTCTTGATTTCCCTTGCCGCGTCAGCGGAACGCTGCGCCAGGGCGCGCACTTCCTGTGCAACGACGGCGAAGCCCCTGCCGCTTTCACCAGCGCGAGCCGCTTCGATACCGGCGTTCAGCGCAAGCAGATTGGTCTGGAAGGCGATCTCGTCGATCGATCCGATGATGCGACCGATCTGTTCAGCCGACTGTTCGATGTCCGACATGGCGCTGATCGCCTCACCCACAGCCATTCCGCTTTGTGTAGCCGCATTTCGGGCCTGCGAAACCGCACTCTCCGCCGCTGAAATCCGCTCGCTATTGTCGCGCACATTGTGAATGACGTCACCGAGGCGGTGCGAGGCATCGCTGAGGCGACGGAACTGCTCCGTGGAGGCGAAGGCAAGGCCGCCATTTTCGCGCGACATACGCTCAGCCACGCTATGCGCCTTTTCCACGCTCGCCCGCGTGGCGGACATGGAGCCACCAATGCGGGCCATGGCCGTATTGAAAGCGTCCGCGAGTTCGCGGTAGGCTTCGGGCACCTCGCCGCCAATGCGGGCGGTGAGATCTCCTGCGGCGAAGGCATTCAGCGCCTCGCCAAAAAGCTTCGTCACCTCTGCCTGATCATCTTCCCGCTGACGGGCAAGCTCCTGATTGTGGCGGATGCGCAATTCGTTGAAGCGTAGCGACACCGCAATTTCAGTATCGACCATCACCAGCCTGACGACCGACTTAACGGCCGCGGCCAGTTCCTGATGACGTTTGCGCGCACCTGGCAGCAGCGAGCGAGGCGGATGTTGTGCAATAAGTCCCGACAGCAGATTTTCCAGAACGACCGCGCGTCCGGCAACGCTCCAGCGAGGATCGAGACCCATGCGGCTTTCAGTGTCGGACAAAACCTTGACGCGCTCGGCATAGACCGCATCGAAGCGTGCATCGGTCAGTACCGACCAGTGCGCCGTCTGCATGTCGTGCAGCCGTTCGACCTGGTTGTCACTTTCGAAAGATGGTGAACAGTCCGGCATGGACTGGAAGCGCACCATCAGATCGCGAAGCCCAGCCTTCAGATGGGGTTCGAGCATAGTACGGTAGCGGCGCAACAGATCACACTGGTCCTGATCGAGACCAGCGAAACGCAAACGGCCACCCAGGCTACCGCCCGTGGTCCTTCGCGAATGATCTGTCGGCAGGTCCTGCCCCAAGTGACGCCCCCAAAGCTTTGCCGGCACGACCGGCAGATAACGGTTTCGAGAATGCCAGTACCCTTGAGGGATGTTCACGACATGGGACGTCTCTGACGGACGCCGCACACATGTAAGCTGAGCCTTCTGCAACCAAACGGAATACCGGATCGACCCGGTACGGCAGCGCGGCATCATGCCTGAAAGGAGAGAGTGTCTCCATTTCGCCGTGAAATACGTCACATCTTTATGGTTAATTCCTTGCCTGAAAGTTAAGAATAGTGGTTTGAGGCAACGAATATTAAAATTTGCCATTGATTTGCAGGAGCTACGCGGGAGTTACCGAGTCACGCATTGGACGCTGTCGAGTTCTCTGCCGGTTTTTTATCTTTTTTACACGTCACGCGCTGGACAAGCGTTCTACCATTACCCTAAGATAATCAATATGATATTTGCTTTACGGTGATGCTCTAGCGGACTCGACAGAAACAAGGAGGTTACGATTTTGCCATGGATGGGACGACATCGCGGTGTTCCGCGACATCCTGTCAGGTTCGTCAACCTTCTCCTCGCAGGCATCCTCGTATTTATCGGCACGCCGGCAATGGCGATTTCAAGCTCGACCGTCAAGCTGCAAAGGCTGGAACGAGCCTGCCTTTCGGATGAAGCACGCATTTTCTCGTCGCCGGAAAGGTTGCTCAACCAGCCGGAGATCAGCCCTTGCCGACATTTCGTACCCGTCAGCATTCACGACTTTGTTGATACATTTTTATCCGCCGCTGGGGTGGTAAGACCCTATCTCAAAACCCAGATTGGGTTCGAACCGGAGCGAACTCTTCTCCATCCGGTTCGTCACGTCCGCCAGGCCGCGCCGCGCGGGCCTCCCATCAACGATTTGTCCTAGTCCGCTGGACCGCCTTTCCTCCATCAAAGGATTGGCATCTCTGGCGGAAGCAGCCACGGAATGTGTTAACGCCAGAGAAAACTGCCATTATTTATGAGACTTGACGTCATCCTACCCATTTTGATCGCCCTTCCCTTTATTGGCAGTCTCGTGACCGCCATGATGCCGCGCAACGGCGCGGCGCGTGGACCAGCGGCCCTTGCAGGCGGCATTGCGCTTGTCGGTCTCGTCGCTACGGTTTTTCTTTATCCCAACGTCCGCAACGGCGCGGTTCTCAAATATGACGTAGAATGGCTGCCGCAACTCGGCCTGAACTTCACGCTGAGATTGGATGGTTTTGCGTGGATGTTCATGATGCTGATTACCGGGATCGGTTTTCTCGTCGTGCTCTACGCCCGTTATTACATGTCGGCGGAAGACCCGATCCCGCGTTTCTTCGCGTTTCTTCTGTCGTTCATGGGATCTATGCTTGGCATCGTGCTGTCGGGCAACGTCATTCTCTTATCGATCTTCTGGGAGATGACCAGTATCTTCTCCTTCCTGCTGATCGGTTACTGGCACAATAATGCCACCGCCCGAGACGGCGCCCGTATGGCACTGACGGTCACCGGTATTGGGGGCTTCTGCCTTCTCGCTGGGCTTTTGGTCTTGGGACACATTGCGGGAAGCTACGATCTCGACGCGATCATCGCGAAGGCGGCAGATGTCAAGGCACATCCGCTTTATCTGACGACACTCATCCTAATCCTGATGGGCGCGCTGACCAAGAGTGCGCAGTTTCCCTTCCATTTCTGGCTGCCTAACGCAATGGCCGCCCCGACACCCGTTTCGGCGTATCTCCACTCCGCCACCATGGTGAAGGCAGGCGTGTTCCTGCTGGCCAGGCTCTGGCCGGTTCTAGCCGGCACGCAGGAGTGGTTCTGGCTCGTAGGTTTCGCTGGCATTACCACGCTCCTGCTCGGCGCCTATTTCGCCATGTTTCAGCAGGATCTGAAAGGTCTGCTCGCCTATTCTACGATCAGCCATCTCGGCCTGATCACGACATTGTTGAGCCTTGGAAGTCCGCTTGCCGCCGTCGCGGCAATCTTCCACATGGCAAACCATGCCACCTTCAAGGCATCGCTCTTTATGGCAGCTGGCATTATCGACCATGAGACGGGCACGCGCGATATGCGGCGATTAAGCGGGCTCTATCGCTATCTACCGGCAACCGCGACGCTTGCTATGGCCGCCAGTGCCGCCATGGCAGGCGTACCGCTGTTCAACGGCTTTCTCTCCAAGGAAATGTTCTTTGCCGAGGCGATTGAGACCCATGCGGACTCGCTGCTCGACAAGGCGCTTCCCTACGTAGCGACCCTGTCCGGCGCCTTCGCAGTCGCCTATTCGCTGCGCTTCATCCATACCGTCTTCTTCGGACCGCCGCCCAGCGACATTCCCAATCCGAACCCGCACGAGCCGCCGCGCTGGATGCGTTTTCCGATCGAGTTTTTGGTGCTCGCCTGCCTGATCGTCGGCGTGGTGCCAAGCCTATCCGTCGGTCCCTTCCTGCATTCGGCGGTGGTATCGGTTCTCGGTCCGCAAACGCCTTATTACAGCCTGGCGATCTGGCATGGTTTCAACCTGCCTCTCGTCATGAGCATCGTCGCACTGATCGGTGGCGTTGCGATCTACGCGCTTCTCGGAGACTACTTCTCCAAGTGCGACGACGGCCCACCGATCTTCCGGCATCTCAGGGGCCAACGTATCTTCGAGCGGATAATCGTCACCGTATCGTGGAAGTGGGCGCGCTGGCTGGAAAGCACGCTCGGCACAAGACGATTGCAGCCACAGCTGCGCATTCTGATCTTTGTCGCGCTCGTTGCCGGTTTTTCGCCGCTGGTGTCTTCGCAATTCTCACTCACCCTTCCGCGGGTCACGTCCTTCGATCCGATCTTCGCGATTCTCTGGGGCATCGGCATGATCGCGGCCATGGGCGCTGCCTGGCAGGCAAAATATCATCGCCTCGCCGCCCTGGTCATGCTGGGCGTTTCCGGTCTCGTGACCTGCCTGACATTTGTCTGGCTATCTGCGCCCGATCTCGCCATCACCCAATTGCTTGTCGAGATCGTCACGCTCGTGCTGATCCTGCTCGGTCTTCGCTGGCTACCCAAGCGCATGGTGAAGGTTGACAACAACAACGAGCTGCCGGCCCAACTCCGTCGCGGGCGCGACTTCCTGCTGGCTGTCTTCTGCGGCATCGGCATGACGGTGATCGCCTATGCGGTTATGACGTTGCCTGTGCCGAACACCATCGCCAACTATTTCCTCGAGCGAGCCTATAGCGAAGGTGGCGGTACCAATGTGGTCAACGTCATCCTCGTCGATTTCCGCGGCTTCGACACGATGGGTGAGATCGCGGTTCTAGCGATCGTCGGTTTGACCGTCTTCGCGCTTTTGCGTCGTTTCCGTCCGGCGCAGGATAGTGTTGGGCTACCTGAGCAGCAATTGATCCAGAATGCTTTTGATGCCGAAAGCCCGGAGCGCAGCAAGGGCGATACGGTGCGCGACTATCTGCTCGTGCCTTCGGTTATCATGCAGTGGATGTTCCCGGTCATCGTTACCTTCTCGATCTTCCTCTTTATGCGCGGTCACGATCTCCCGGGCGGCGGGTTCGCCGCGGGCATCACCATGGCGATCGCTTTCCTGCTGCAATATCTGGCAGGCGGTACGCGCTGGGCGGAAGATCGCATCCGTATTTTGCCCCTGCGGTGGATGGGCTTCGGCCTGCTGATGGCAGCCTCGACAGGGATGGGCTCGTGGTATTTCGGCTATCCGTTCCTGACCTCCTACTTCCAGTATACGGAAATTCCCTACATCGGGAAAATGCCGACGGCGTCGGCCCTGCTCTTCGATCTCGGTGTCTTCTCACTCGTGGTCGGCTCCACGGTTCTGATTTTGATAGCACTGGCGCACCAATCATTGCGTAACTACAAGCTACGCACACCCGACGCCGCCAAAGCGGAGGATGTGTAATGGAACTTATTCTCGCCATCGGCATCGGCGTGATGACGGGATCGGGCGTCTGGCTCATCCTTCGTCCGCGCACCTATCAAGTCATTGTCGGCCTGTCTCTGCTGTCCTATGCCGTCAACCTCTTCATCTTCGGAGTGGGCGGCATCAAGACCAACGCGCCGCCTGTCCTGCTTGACGGAGTTGCAACCTCACAGCTGGCCGACCCCGTGCCGCAGGCACTGGTATTGACGGCGATCGTGATTGGCTTTGCCACGACTGCCCTCTTCCTCGTGGTGCTTCTTGCCGCGCGTGGTTTGACCGGCACTGACCATGTAGACGGGAGGGAGAGCAAGTGAACTCATTCCCATCACACATCGTCATCGCACCCATTCTGGTGCCGTTGATCACCGGCGCGATCCTGCTCTTCATCGATGAGCGCAAGCGCAAAACCAAGGCAGCAATCAGCTTCATCTCGACACTGGTGCTGCTCGCCGTTTCCATTGGGCTCTTCATCGAGGTCAATTCGACGGTGAACACCGAAATCGCCGCGATCATTTCCACCGGCGTCTATCTTCTCGGCAACTGGCCCGCCCCATTCGGCATCGTGCTGGTGGCGGACCGTCTTTCGGGGTTGATGGTGCTTCTGGTGTCACTATTGGCGATACCGTCGCTCGTCTATTCGCTGGCCAAGTGGCACAAGTCGGGTGCGCATTTCCATTCCCTCTTCCATCTGATGCTGATGGGCGTAAACGGCGCGTTTCTGACCGGCGACCTCTTTAACCTCTTCGTCTTCTTTGAAGTGATGCTGGCTGCATCCTACGGTCTGCTGCTGCACGGTTCCGGGCAGTTGAGGGTAAAAGCCGGTCTGCACTACGTGGCGATCAACCTCGTCGCAGCATTGTTCTTCCTGATCGGCGTCAGCTTGATCTACGGCGTGACCGGCACGCTCAACATGGGCGATCTGGCCCAGCGCATTGCAGGCCTCAATCCCGACCAGCGCATGCTGCTGGAAACCGGTGCAGCGGTGCTCGGCATCGCCTTTCTCGTCAAGGCCGGCATGTGGCCGCTAAACTTCTGGCTACCTTCCGCTTACGGCGCGGCGTCTGCACCTATTGGCGGCATCTTCGCCATCATGAGCAAGGTCGGCATCTATGTGATCGCGCGTCTTTCCTTCCTGCTTTTCGGCCAGACAGCCGGAGATTCTGCCGGTTTTGGCCACGACGCGCTGTTGATCGGCGGGATCGCCACCATCGTCTTCGGTACGATCGGCGTACTTGCCTCGCAGGCACTTGGGCGCCTTGCAGGCTTTTCGGTTCTGGTTTCGTCGGGAACGCTGCTGGCCGCCATGGGCACCGGCAACCCGATGGTTGCCGCAGGCGCGCTTTATTATCTCGTCAGTTCCACACTCACCATCAGCGCCTTCTTCATGCTGATCGAACTGGTGGAACGTGGACAGGATGCGGGCGCCAACGTTCTTGCCGTCACCATGGAAGCCTATGGCGATGGCGACGACGATGACGAGGAAGACGAGGTCGGCGTCACCATGCCCGGCACGATGGCCGTGCTTGGAACCTGCTTTGCTGCATGCGGCATTTTGCTGGCCGGATTGCCGCCGCTCTCAGGTTTCATCGCAAAGTTCTCGATGCTCTCTGCCATCCTCAATCCGCAAGGATTGAGCGCCGACAATACGGTGTCGACGCTTTCGTGGTGGCTCGTCTTCCTTATTGTTTTCTCTGGGCTTGCAGCGCTGATCTCCATGACGCGTGCTGGTATTCGCACTTTCTGGGGATCGCTCGAAGGAACGGTACCTCGTGTATTCGTTATCGAAATCGCACCTGTCATGCTGCTTCTGGCCATGACGCTTGCCATGACCGTGCAGGCCGGTCCGATCATGCGATACATGCAGGAAACCGCACGCATCCTCGACCTGCCGGAAAGCTATATTCAGGGCGTAATGACGGCACCGCGTGCGGGTAACGCCGGGGAGTCCGCGCAATGATAAGCCGCATCCTCCCCTACCCGGTCCTGACTTTGTCGCTCATCGTCTTCTGGATGACGATCAACAGCTTCTCGCCGGGACATCTCCTCCTCGGAACAGCGGTGGCGCTTGTTGCCTCCTGGTCCATGGCCTCTCTTCGCCCTTCGAAGCCCCGCATCCGTAGCTGGACTGCGGTCATCAAGCTCATCGCGATCGTGTTGTACGACATCATAAGGTCGAACATCTCGGTCGCTACACTCATTCTTTTCGGGCGGAAGAGAAACAGCAAGTCCGGCTTTCTGACGGTTCCACTCGACCTTCGCGATCCATTCGGTCTTGCGGTTCTGTCCATCATTCTGACGGCCACGCCGGGTAGCGCATGGCTGGAGTACAATTCCTCGCAAGGCACATTGCTGATCCACGTACTGGACAATGTCAGCGAGACGGCATGGATCAATCTCATCAAGAACCGATATGAAAAAATGCTGATGGAGATATTCGAATGAGTTCGATTATCCTTTTCTGGTCCTTTTCTCTGGCCCAACTGTTTCTGGGAATTGCCATGGCAATCTCCGTTTATCGCATCGCGATCGGTCCACGGGCTCAAGATCGCGTGCTTGGCGTCGACACGCTCTATGTCAGCTCCATGTTGCTTTTGATGACCTTTGGTCTGCGCACCGGCAATGACATCTATTTCGAGGCCGCACTTCTGATGTCCATCCTCGGCTTTGTGTCGACTGTGGCACTTTCCAAGTTCCTGATGCGTGGTGAGGTGATCGAATGATCGACGCGGCAGAATTTCCGCTCTGGGCAGCCATTCTCGTTGCCTTCTTCGTCCTGCTCGGCTCTTCACTGACGCTGGTCGGCACAATCGGCTTTGCCAAGCTGCAGAGCTTCTATGAAAGACTGCACGCCCCCACACTCGGCACGAGCTGGGGAACGGGCGGCATCGTCATGGCGTCCATCATCTATTTCTCTGTGTCCGGCGAACGCTTCGTCTTCCACGAAATCTTCATCGGCATCTTCATGACAGTGACGACGCCCGTTTCATTGATGCTTCTCGGTCGTGCTGCTCTCTATCGCGACCGCGCCGAGCAGAATCCAAGCAAGCCGAACCAGCCGGAAAAGCTGTGACGCATCTGATCGGCAACAGGGTTGAACGCAGCTAACTAGAGCGTTTCCTTGTTAAATAGAAACAGTTCTGTTGGTTCAAACGGGATCGACTGATTGTCCGGGCGGCGCGTGCCGTAGCCAACGCATACGGCCAAGCCGTCCGGGCAAGCAGGTGGCCCGTTTC
>CAJYTK010000006.1 GCA_913777615.1 uncultured Agrobacterium sp.
GCGACGTGATGCGGTGCTGCGCAGCCGGAATGGCTCCGCACCGCAACCCGCCGCTACCGCCCCGAATACAGCAACCCAAAACCGCTGGAGCGAACTCAAAACTGGATAAAACTTGGGGGCAACGTCACTGCTGATACAATCAGGCTGACTAGCGTAAAGAGTATAACTGCCGCACCCAGTTCATCAAACTCTTCGTCGCGTTCATTGCGATCCCAATGATATGCAATAGCCAACCTCCATCGTTGCTGTTCTAGAAGCCTGTGCCCGTATGGTTAACAAACTCTTAATGCAGCTCGATAGGATATTAGCGGTACAATGCCCGTGTAGGTAACGTCTATTGTGTGAGGTAGCATCAGCTATCACAGCCACAGGGATATCCCTTAAGCGTTCCTGCTAATCAATCAGCCGTTTCGACGAAGCTAATCTCGGTTTTGCTGGCGACGATGATGTGAAGGTCACGGATCATCCCGGCAGCTTGTAGAAAAGCTTCTCGCACGTCGTCGTCGCTTTGCCATCCTCGCTCGACAGAAAGAGCGATTGTATGAATGTCGAGCAGACGGTCACGACCTGGACCTGCTGGCATTCCGATTGTTTCGCGAAGGTCCCGTACTGTGGCTACAGCCCTCTCGAGCATACGGCGTCTCTGATAGCCATCCAGAAGGTGAATTCGATTGGCATCAACGACAAGCTCAGCAATGAAACTATTTGTCCGGGTCATGGCGCGAGGTTGCCGGGGAACCTGCAAAGCGTCAACAAATACCGGCGCAGCGTAAATGACCGAGACAGAATTTTCATGCTGGCCTGTGATGACAGTGCATCAACAACAGGAAGTTCAACTATCGCTGCTGATATTCGCCGAGCATTTCGCAGCCTGACCCAAGATTATCAGAACGCCCTCCGGCTGATGACGATCGCCCTGTCATCCTGTCGCCTTCTCCGACCTACCGGCTGCACGCAACAGCGCCATGAGCACAGGGCCAAGCGAAAACTCGCCACGCTTTGCCCTGTTGGTAAGATCTCGCAAATATCCCCCAGGCGAATTGATATGACCGCCGCGCTCGAGGATACAGGCGATCGTGACCGCCGCATTTTCCGGCCCCATCGCCTCACACGCCTCCTGATACGCGGAGGGGCTGACCCCCAGCATCGATCGCACCACGACCGCGGCCGTCATGAGCTCGCGCCAGTTACTGATCCTGCCATCAGGACCATAGTTCGAGATTTCAGGGCAAGCCCGAAGTACCAGTCCGATAGGGAACGCCTTGATCGGCACACTCTCGGCCTGCTTCTTCTCGCTCGGCTTCGCTCCCTGCTCTTTTTCGGAGCTAGGTTCAAGTTCATTAAGGGGGTTGGTATTTGAATTCTGTATGTGACGCCCATTATGAGCATCATTGGTGTTCGTATTTGCAGAAATATCTTCGAAATTCAGGAGTTTGAGTACGTCCTGACGCAAAACGCTCATCTCAGTGGCAATATTCCTCAGGTCGTTGAGGGTAGGATTGCGTGGAATCCGTCTAACAAGGTCAAGATAGCGCTCTTCCATTTTAACCCAGTCCCCCGGAGAACCCTCTTCAAGAGCAGCCGATATCAGCTTACGGATGTCGCGCCGGCAGATCGTCAGGGCCTCTTTTTCTCGACGGAACGCTAACCGTTCCGCAGCCACCTGCTGAGCGAGTAAGGCGAGTTCTTCCGCGCGCGTCAAGAGCGGCGAAATATCGAAGCCATAGGCGTGCTCGATCGAACCATCTTCATCCTTACGCGCGTAACGCTTGCCGTTTGCGCTGTCCTTGCGAATGATTAGTCCCGCTTCGACAAGAAGAGCCAGATGCCGGCGCAGTGTTGCACCTGCAATGCCATGGGCACGAATGGACAATTGAATGTTTGATGGGAACACGACCAGTTGGGCGTCCTGGCGCAATTCGTTTTCCGGGTAGAAGCTGAGCAGCGCGTCAAGGACCGCGAGGCTGCGATCCTGTAGCCCTAGCGTTTCACGCGCTTCGGACGCGTCGCGGAAGACCTTCCATTTGTCGGCTGTTTTGCCCTGCTTGATTTTCGTCGTGGCTATTTGCCGCTTCACAAGCGCAAGCGTTACCGGCCGCCGCCCAAAAGGCGTCGATACCTGTCCGTCTTCCATGTCCTCGCCCCATCAAAAAGGCAAAAGAAGAACGCTCACCAAAACGGTGCCAAATACTCTTGACTGGGATTCAGGGAAATGCGATTCTCTCGTTGTCACACATCGAGAAGGGCTTCCATGACGGCAACGTTTCGGGGGCCTTTTTCTTTTGCGCGTTTTCCTTCCTTTGAAGTCAGTTTTTCGGTTGCCTTGGCGACCTGATTAATCTTTCGGCCGCTCGCGCTTGAAGCGTTCTGCCAGTTCCGGTAGCGTCGCCTCGATGAACGAGAGGAATTGTGCGCCTGCCGCTGTGCTGACAGAGATACGCATATCTTTCTTGGTCCGTATAAACCTTCCGAGCTCTTCCCCAGCAGCGCTTACAATCGTGGTGCCATTGCTTTGAGCCGGCTGCGATATCCGCAGTGCATCAAAAGCCGCTAGGAACTTCTGGTCAGAAGCCTGGCGCTTAGCCGTTGCTTCAGAAAGCGCTGAGCGCAGTTGATCATGCAGCTCGGCTTGCTCAGAATAGACTTTGGCGAACTCAGCCCACCTTGGACGTCCAACCTTCGGAGCTCGACCGATGGCTTCGATAACGTCCAGCGGAACCGTACGATAGACGGCACGCATTCTCGCAAGTTCGGGATCATCGATCGATAACGCGGCCTTGATATCGCGTGGCTTGACGTCGGCGTCGTCCATGCGAGAAGCAAACAATGCACGCTCGATCCAAGTGAGATCCTGGCGATCGGCATTTTCGATACCTTGGGAGATGACCAACTCGACATCGGAGATCTCGACTTCGATCGCCTTGACCGGAATTCCGAGCTCCTTGGCTGCGCGTAGACGGCGATGGCCATAGATAACCTGATATCTATCTGGAGACGACGGCGATCGGCGAACCTGGATCGGGACCTTCTGACCCTCGGATTTGACCGAGTTGCGAAACGTCTCAAAATCAGACGCGTCGTCATCGGGTAGGCGATCGGGGAACGGCGATGGGTCGATCATAGAAGGATCGATTTCGCGGATGGCGCCACCACCCGATTCCAGAAGCGCTTTCAGTCGATCTCGCTCGGACTTTATGTCGTCGATCGCCCGATGCGCCGCGCCGATGACACCAGCGCCTACGCGCGTAGGGACTGGCGCAGCTGGCTGCTGAGGCGTCTCAGACGCCGTCGTCGAGAGTCGATTTTCGAGCTCAGCCGACAGCAAACCAAAATTCGCAACGATAGATTTACGCGACGACTTCGAGGTCATGTGCGCCCCCAGCTATTGTTGATGAGTTTTACGATCGCTTCATTGACGGCATCGACCGCCTCACGAGCGCGCTTATGCGTATCACGGCCGATCTGCCCCATCTCTAGCTCGTAGATAGAGCGTTTCGCGAGCCCTGCTGCCTCTACCGCAGTGCTTTCGATCAGAGTCGGGAGAAGCACATCCGATCCAAAAAGGTGACGCATCATCGCAACTACCTGCGACTGGGGCGCATCATTGGGATCGTGACGAGTGACCAGATAGCGAATGAAATCTTGATCAAGCTTGGCGCCACTTTCGTTCAAGACACTGATCAGGTCCCCCATCATCAGAAGAAACTGGCTCATAGATGCCACGTCGAGCATCGCTGGGTGAACCGTGATGATCATGCTGGTTGCAGCATAGATTGCGCTCAGCGTCAGAAAGCCGAGAGACGGCGGAGTATCCAGAATGACGACGTCGTAATCCTCGTCGACCTCTTCGAGTGCAAGCTTCAGACGCTCGAAGAAGATTGCTCCAGAGCCAGATTTTTGCGCCAGAACCCGCGGTGTTTCGTGCTCATATTCCATGACCTCGAGGTTACCTGGGATCAGGTCGATGCCATCGAAATAGGTTTTGCGAATGATGTCGCGGATCGGCCGACGTTCCGTTTCGTCGTAACGCAGTGCGGCGTAGATGGTCTCGTTTGCACCGACGTCAAACTCCGGCTGCGCACCGAAGAGAGCCGACAGCGATGCCTGCGGATCGAGATCGAGTGCAAGCACGCGATAGCCCTGCAGAGCAAGATAGTGCGCTAGATGGACACAGGTCGTGGTCTTTGCACTACCGCCTTTGAAGTTTGCGATGGCAATAACCTGGAGATGCTCGCCGGGGCGCCTTCTTGGGGAGAAACGGAGCGCTTCAGATGGCTTTTGGCCTGCAAAGAATTCCCGCAGCTCGTTGATCTGTGAAAGGGAGTAAACGCGGTGATTGTTTTCAAGGCGGCCCGGCAGAGGCCCGCGCCCCTCACTCGACATGAGTTTGAGAGTGGAATCAGGTATGGAAGTAAGCTTGGAAACTTCATTTGTGAGGAATGGACGCAGGCTCTTCTCCGACTTCGGAGGATACATGCGCGTGCGGAGTTCCTGCAATTGCTGGGACAAAAGGCTTGCGTGCCGCGCGATCTTGCTGCCGGCATCTTCCTTCTGTCCACCTGTCATATCTGCTCGTTCCGCTATCGCCATAATTTCCTCTTGGCGGGCAATTGCCGGTTTGCCGACTTCAACCCGCCAAAGGTACATCACGATTCTGCGTTGTCGTCCAGCGTTATAGCGTTAACGAAACCTTAATCCACCAGTATAACGCGAGTGGCTGCAGTCCGTTATCGTCGTTTCAATTCAGCAACTTAGCACCATTTAAACCAGAATTTATAACGCAACCGCTACTAGCACATTTGCTAGTCAGTTGCGCCGCAAGCTGCCATTTCACGTCAGTCCGTAGCGCCACAGTTCGGTATGAAGCGGCACACCGATTCGGGACGGATATTGAAAGCAGCAATAGGCGCCCCTCACTCGACGACCGTCACGATCGTCAGCGCCACGTTGCATAACGACAGGGGATCGTCCCCGCTCAACCTCGAGCGTACGGCCGGGCCAGGGTCGATATCGTTGAATTCCCTCAGTGGCAGATACGCAACCATTCAGACAAGCCGTATCAACGCCGATCACTAACACTTTTGCTAGTGGATTGATCGACCCGCCATAGCGCAACCTTCTCCAATCACATGAGAGGAGCTTTGCCAGACATATGACGGACATCGAGTTGAGCAGCAGGCAAGCGAAAGACACAACCTTTTCCTCAAGTGAGCCGCAGCAATGACGCGTCCTTCATCACTGCCGCGCCTCATCCGCAAATTGGAGGACGCTCTCGGAAGCCAGGCGTGCGACGCTTTAAGCGATCCCAACGTCGTAGAGGTAATGGCAAACCCCGATGGTAGACTCTTCATCGAGCGGCTCGGATCCGGCATATCCCAAGAGGGCACAATTACCGTAGAGGCCGCGGAAACGGTCATCGGCAGCGTTGCTCATCTGCTCGGATCGGAAGTCGATGACGCGCGTCCAATCGTATCGGGTGAACTGCCGATAGGTGGACACCGCTTCGAAGGCCTGCTGCCCCCCGTCGTTTCTGCGCCGACCTTCACGATCCGGCGACGCGCGTCCAAGCTCATCAGGCTCGATGCCTATGTAGCAAGCCAAGTGATGACGTCTGCGCAGGCAAGAATTATCCAACACGCCGTGACATCTCGACTGAACATACTTGTGTCCGGCGGGACCGGCTCGGGCAAAACGACACTTGCCAATGCGATCATCGCAGAAATCGTAGATCAGGCACCAAACGACCGCTTGGTCATCCTTGAAGATACCGCGGAGATCCAATGCGCTGCGGACAATTCTGTCAGCCTGCACACCAGTGACGCAGTCGACATGTGGCGTCTCCTGAAAAGCACGACGCGCCTGCGACCAGATCGGATCATCGTTGGCGAGGTCCGTGATGGCGCCGCGCTCACCATGCTGAAGGCCTGGAATACGGGGCATCCGGGGGGCGTCGCAACGATTCACTCTAACAGCGCACGCTCCGCGCTTCAGCGGCTTGAGCAGCTGACTGCCGAGGCCAGCCACCATCCGATGCAGGCCGTTATCGGAGACGCGGTCGATCTGATCATTTCGATTGAGCGAACCGCGAAAGGCAGGCGCGTCAGCGAAATTGTTCACATAACCCGCTTTGCAGAGGGCCAGTACGAGACGGAAGCCTTCGCAGAAGAGAGCCGAGATGCCGCATAAGAGATCACTCCTGGCGCTTGCCGCCATGGCCTTGTCTATTGCTTTCGCTACTTCCCCCGCTTTTGCCAGTTCCGGAGGGAGTCTTCCATGGGAAGGGCCGCTTCAACAGATTCAGCAATCAATCACTGGCCCCGTCGCCGGCTATATCGCATTGGCAGCCGTCGCAATCGCCGGCGGTATGCTGATCTTCGGTGGTGAGCTCAATGATTTTGCTCGCAGGCTGGTCTATGTCGTCCTGGTCGCTGGCATCTTGCTCGGCGCGACGACGATCGTCGGCCTGTTTGGGGCCACGGGTGCGTCGATCGGCATGCCTAAAGAGCGGGTCACGCAGGTCGTTTCGGACGGAGCGGATGAGGGGGCGTTGTGAGCCTCCAACGCAATCGCATCTATCGCGCGCTGTCGCGACCGAACCTCTTGATGGGCGCCGACCGTGAGCTGGTGTTGATCACCGGGCTTGCAGCCGCGATTTTGATTTTCGTCGTGCTGACCGTCTACTCGGTGCTCTTTGGCGTGGCCGTATGGATCGTCATCGTCGGTTTACTCCGCCTGATGGCCAAATCCGATCCGCTGATGCGGCAAGTCTATGCCCGTCACATTTCCTACAACGCCCACTATCGGCCAACGGCCTCGCCGTGGCGCAAATTCTAGAGGTGTCCCGATGGCTGCCCTCAAACGTTTCCGCGAGACCGGCCCCTCGTTCGCTGAACTCGTTCCCTATGCCGGATTGGTCGACAATGGGGTTCTTCTCTTGAAGGATGGAAGCCTCATGGCCGGATGGTACTTCGCAGGCCCGGACTCCGAAAGCGCAACCAACTACGAGCGCAACGAGCTATCCCGGCAGATCAATGCGATCCTGTCGCGTCTGGGAACAGGCTGGATGATCCAAGTAGAAGCGGTCCGGGTGCCGACGGTTGATTATCCGTCGCCGGCCCATTGCCATTTTCCAGATCCCGTTACCCGCGCCATCGATGCCGAACGCCGAACCCATTTCCAGCGCGAGCAGGGGCATTTCGAGAGCAAACATGCGATCATTTTGACCTACCGGCCGCTCGAGTCGAAGAAGACGGCACTAAGCAAATACATCTATTCGGACGAGGAGAGTCGGAAGAAATCCTACGCCGATACCGTCCTGTTCGTGTTCCTCAACGCGATCCGGGAAATCGAACAGTATCTGACCAACACCATGTCGATTGCCCGTATGCAGACCCGCGAGATCCGCGAGAGAAGAGGGGAGCGGGTCGCACGCTACGACGACCTCCTGCAATTTGTTCGATTTTGCATCACGGGGGAAAGCCATCCGGTTCGTTTGCCCGACGTCCCTATGTATCTCGATTGGCTCGTGACGGCGGAGCTCGAGCATGGTCTGACGCCGAAGGTCGAAAACCGGTTCCTCGCGGTGGTTGCCATCGATGGCCTGCCAGCCGAGAGCTGGCCCGGCATTCTCAACAATCTTGATCTGATGCCGCTGACCTATCGATGGTCGTCACGGTTCATCTTCCTCGATGCGGAAGAGGCGCGCCAGAAGCTCGAACGCACGCGCAAGAAATGGCAGCAGAAGGTTCGCCCTTTTTTCGACCAGCTTTTCCAGACGCAGAGTAGATCGGTCGATCAGGATGCAATGACGATGGTCGCCGAGACCGAGGACGCCATCGCTCAAGCCTCGTCGCAGCTTGTCGCATACGGCTACTACACACCGGTCGTGATCCTGTTTGATGAAAACCGCGACGCCTTGCAGGAAAAGGCGGAAGCCATCCGTAGACTGGTCCAGGCGGAGGGGTTCGGTGCACGCATCGAAAGCCTGAACGCGACGGATGCGTTTCTCGGCAGCCTGCCGGGTAACTGGTACGCCAATGTCCGTGAGCCGCTGATCAACACAAGCAATCTGGCGGACCTCGTTCCGCTCAACTCGGTATGGTCAGGCAATCCGGTGGCGCCATGCCCGTTCTATCCGCCTAATTCACCGCCTTTGATGCAGGTGGCCTCGGGCTCAACGCCGTTTCGTCTCAACCTGCATGTCGACGACGTCGGCCACACCCTGATCTTCGGACCGACGGGCTCGGGTAAATCAACCCTTCTCGCTCTCATCGCCGCTCAGTTCCGCCGATACGAGTCCGCGCAAATCTTCGCATTCGACAAGGGCAACTCGCTCCTTCCCCTGACGCTTGCTGCCGGCGGCGACCACTACGAAATCGGCAATAACATGAGCGGAGAGGGGAGAGCACTGGCGTTCTGCCCGCTCTTTGATCTTTCGACAGATGGCGACCGAGCCTGGGCAACCGAGTGGATCGAAATGCTTGTCGCTCTCCAGGGCGTCACCATCACGCCGAACCATCGCAATGCAATCTCACGCCAGATCAGCCTGATGGCGACAGCACCTGGAAAATCGCTGTCGGACTTTGTCAGCGGCGTACAGATGCGAGAGATCAAGGATGCCCTTCATCATTATACCGTCGACGGGCCGATGGGTCAGCTTCTCGACGCGGAAGAAGACGGCCTCACGCTTCGCGCGTTCCAATGCTTCGAGATTGAAGAGCTCATGAACATGGGCGAGCGTAATCTCGTCCCTGTCCTCACCTATCTCTTCCACCGGATCGAGAAGCGGCTCGATGGCTCTCCGAGCCTGATCCTCCTCGATGAGGCTTGGCTGATGCTCGGTCATCCCGTGTTCCGTGACAAGATCCGGGAGTGGCTCAAGGTTCTCCGTAAAGCCAATTGCGCCGTTGTTCTGGCGACGCAATCCATCTCCGACGCCGAGCGCTCCGGCATCATCGACGTGCTGAAAGAATCCTGCCTGACCAAGATCTGCTTGCCGAATGGTGCCGCGCGTGAGCCGGGCACCCGCGAGTTCTATGAGCGGATTGGTTTCAACGAGCGCCAGATCGAAATCGTCTCGGGCGCCATCCCTAAGCGCGAATACTACGTCGCCACGCCACACGGACGGCGGCTTTTCGACATGTCGCTCGGGCCGGTGACGCTGAGCTTTGTGGGCGCATCCGGAAAGGAAGATCTGAAGCGGATCCGTGCGCTGAAGGCGGAACATGGCCAGGATTGGCCTAACCATTGGCTTGAATTGAGAGGAGTTCACGATGCCACGTCGCACCTCAACGCCCAGTAGCTGGATCATCATCACCATGACCGCGGCAATCGCGCTGTCGCCTATTGCTTCCGCCCATGCAGGGTCTGCGACGGGCGCTGCCACGGAATGGACGCAGCTTGCCAACAATGCTCAGCTCATCGACCTTCTGAAAAGCTCCGGCATTCAGGTCGACAATCAATTGACCCAAATCACCCAACTGGCGGAGCAGATCCAGAATCAGCTGAAGATCTATGAGAACATGCTGCAGAACACCGCGCGGCTTCCCGACAACATCTGGGGCCAGGTCGAAAGCGATCTCAACCGTCTGCGCAGCATTGTCGATCAGGGGCAAAGCATTTCATTCTCAATGGGCAATGCCGATGATGTCCTTCAACAGCGGTTCAAGAGCTATTCGAACCTGAAGACCAACCTGCCGAACGCCGAGACATTCTCGAACACCTATCAATCGTGGTCGGACACGAACCGGGACACGATCGGCAGCACACTGAAGGCTGCGAGCCTCACAGCGGATCAGTTCGACACGGAGGAGGGCACGATGAGTTCGCTGCGATCCAAGTCGGAGTCGGCCGACGGCCAGATGAAGGCGCTCCAGGTCGGACACCAGATCGCCGCTCAGCAGGTTTCACAGATGCAGAAGCTGCGTGGCCTGGTTTCCCAACAGATGACGATGATGGGCACGTGGCTTCAGACCGAGCAGTCGGACAAGGACCTCGCGCAGGCCAGACGAGAGAAATTCTTTAATGCCGACGTCACCACGATCCCGAGTGGCCAGAAGATGGAGCCCCGCTGGTGAACCGCTCGGTCCTCATTGTCACGGTGCTGGTCATGCTCGCTGCGGCGGCTTCCGCTACGACATTCTATTTCGTCCACGCAAACACCCCGGCGTCATCAAAGATAAGCGAGGAGCAACGAACCACGCGCGAGAAATTCTTCGGGACAGCGAAGGAACTGCTTCCGATCGAAAGAGGTCAGGAGATGCGCCCGAGATGGTGAAGCGAAATCTCGAGAAGGCTGTCTTACTCGGAGGCATTGCCTGTTTGACCCTCTCCACCCCAGCGTTTGCACAGCATGGGCAAGTTCTGACAGAGCTCGAGAACCAAGTTTCTGCTGCCGCTAAGGGATGGGAGATAACCATCATGGATGCCGCAAGGTCACTGTTCTGGATCCTTGCGGGGATCGAGGTCGGTATCGCTGCGGTCTGGCTTGCTATACAGGCCGCATCCCTTGAAAGCTGGTTCGCCGAACTCGTCCGTCGGATCATGTTCGTAGGCTTCTTTGCGTTCGTTATGAACCAGGGGCCAGCATTTGCGAGGAATGTCGTCGACAGTCTTTACCAGATCGGCGCAGGGGGTGGATCTGCCTCGCCAGCCGAGGTGTTTGACGCTGGTATTCGGGTAGCATCGCAGATGTCCACGCAGGCCAAGTTCGGGGTCTTCGAAGACAATGTGCTAGCTATGGCCGCCGTCCTCGCAATGGGCATCGTCGTCATATGTTTCTCACTCGTCGCCGCAATCTTCGTCTCCGTTATGGTGGAAATGTATGTGGGGCTGCTCGCAGGGATGATCATGCTCGGTCTTGGCGGCTCGTCCTTCACCAAGGATTTTGCCATCCGCTACCTGGTCTATGCCTTCGGTGTCGGCATGAAACTCATGGCGTTGGTCATGATTGCAAAGATTGGATCGGAGGTCCTTCTCGGCCTGGCTCAAGCACCGACAGCAGAAACCGATCAGTTCATCACCACGCTCGCGATCGCGGGCATTTCGGTGGTCGTGTTTATCATTGCCATGTATGTCCCCAACATCATCCAAGGTGTCGTTCAAGGAGCATCGGTCACTGGCGGAATGGAAACCATTCGGCATGGCGGACAAGCGGCGTCGCCTGTTCTTGGTGGGGCGTCGCTCGCGGTTGCGGCTCTTCGCGCTGAAGCCGCCGCAACTCAGTCAGCACGCGCATCAGGATCCTCTGCGATCGGTGCAGAATTTCGCGGTGCGGGAGCCGGGGCCACGTCTGCCGGTAAAGCAGCTGGCTTGGCCGCAAGGGAAAAAGCGATCGGTTCGCCCGGAGCCTATGCCGGTTCGATCATGGGGCTGGCCAACGCCAAGCTCGATCAGAGCCGAACCGGACAGAGTGGTCCCCAAATGCCGCCAGAGCAAAACTATAAGTAATCATCAGAAAGGCGACAAGCGATGGCAGCAAACCGGCCGCCCGATAGCCCCTACCTTGCCGCGCGGCAGGAATGGACGGAACGATATGGATCCTACGTTCAGTCCGCGCGGGCATGGCGGATAGTGGGGATACTTGGACTATCGATGGCCGTGATAGGCTTCACCTATGCCATGTATCTCAGCACACAGGTCAGGTTGGTGCCCTACATCGTTGAGGTCGACAAGCTCGGCACGTCGGTTACAGCCGGCTTCCCCCAGCAGATCGAGTATGCCGATGCCCGCGTCGTGCGCGCGACACTGGGAAATTTCGTCACGAGCTTGAAGTCGATCACACCGGATGCGGTGGTGCAAAAGCAATATATCGACCGCACCTATGCTTTACTTAGAACATCGGATCCCTCGACCCAGAAGATCAATGCCTGGTTTCGCGGCAATTCGCCGTTCGAAAAGGCCAAGACATCGACTGTCGCCGTTGAGGTCAACAACATCGTGGCGCTGTCCAACCAGACCTACCAGATCGACTGGACCGAATACGAGCGCGATCGCAAGGGCAAGGAGACCGGAACGCGCCGCTTTCGCGGCATCGCGACGGTCGCGCTCACCGCGCCACAGGACGAGGCGATCATCCGCCTCAACCCGATCGGTCTTTATGTCCGGGATTTCGAGTGGACCGCACAGCTTTAGGGGCAGGGAGATTCACATGCACAGAACAGGATTGATCGCGGCCGCCGGCTGCATGGCCGGACTCGTCCTTGCGGACTGCACGATGGCGCAGAGCATGACGTCGAACGAGGTGAAGGGGACCAACATCTCTCGCAAATGGCGGGGGACGCCTGGTCTCGTAACGACCGGGCCCGATGGCAAAGTCATCTTTCTGTTTGGCGAAGTCCAGCCCTCGGTTGTGTGCTCACCGCTTCAAGTTTGCGACATCGAGCTGCAAGGCGGCGAGATCGTCCGAGACGTGCTTGTCGGCGATACGGTCCGCTGGAAAGTCGAGCCGGCGACATCAGGGGCAACCGGCGGGCAGGCAATCCACCTGATCGTCAAGCCGTCGGAGGCTGGGCTCGTCACATCGATGGTCGTCACGACCTCGCGGCGGACCTACCATATCCAGCTCAAATCCCATCCCAGCCAGTACATGGCTCGGATCGGTTTCGAGTATCCAGAGGATGTATCGACCAAGCTGACCGACATCAATGCCCGGCTTGAGACCGGCGGCATTCCTGGAAGCTCGCCGGACAAGCTGAACTTCTCCTATTCGGTTAGAGGCAGCGCGTCGTGGCGGCCAAAGCGCGTCTATTCCGACGGCACCAAGACCTACATCCAGTTTCCCAGATCAATCTCGGGCCAGGATGCGCCAGTGCTGTTCGTCGTCAGCGGCGGCCAGAACCGCATCGTCAATTATCGCATGAGGAACGACATGATGATCGTCGACTACGCCGTCGACAAGGCCGTGCTCGTCTCAGGTGTTGGTTGGCGACAGCAGAAGATCACGATCCGTCGGGGAGGCTGAACATGAAGAAGACCACCGCTGCTATCATGATCGCCTCCATCCTCTCCAGTTGCCAGACAACGGAAGAGTCGTTGAGCACAAGCTCTACTACGATCGCTGTCACCGGCGGCACCGCAAGTGCAATCGCTGGCGACATGGCAAGCCGTCTTGCCGAAAAGGTTGGTCCGGCCGCGACTACGACCCTCAAGATGGACAAGGATACATCCGACTATGCGGCTGCGCTTGAGGCTGCTCTGAAAGGATGGGGATACGCGGTCATTACCGACGGGAAGGTTGGCAAGGATCAAAAGCCCGTCGAGGTTGCGTGGTCGATCGACAGTTTCGACGGACAGGTCCTTGCCCGGGTCAGCACACCGGCCATCGCGCTCGGACGCGCCTACACAGCGACATCAGGCGGTGCCAAGCCGGCTAGTCCGCTTTCGATCATGCAGCGAAATTGAGGGGAAGCTAGATCATGGTTCAATCGCTCCAGCTCGGCACGGCGCGTAATGCTGACGATCAACAGAGCATGCGGCGTCTAAATCGCCTGCCGATCATCGTCGTGATCGTCGTCATGGTTCTGTTCTTTGGAGTCGTGATTGTCGGCCTGTCATGGCGCGGTCTTTCCTTCAACAGTGGAAACGAACTCGACACTACCTCCAAGACACCAGCGACCACATTTGGCGATCAGCTGAAACGAGGCGTGACGGACGGGATCATCGGCGAACCGGAGCAACGCGAAGTGTTTCAACCGACGCCGGTCGTTGTCGAACGCGAGCCCGTGAGAGATGCTGTCGTGGAGCGGCGAAACGAGATTCGAACGGAACGGCAATCGCAGCTTGAGCCGGAAGCCGAGTGGAAGGCGCGGCTGAAGCGAGAACAGGACGAGCAAGTCATTCGCGAAACCCAGCGTCAGAGGATGGCAAGCCTCCAGGCACGCGCGACTGCACTCGATTCCCCGCTTAAGGTTGACGTTTCCGAGGTCCAGAAGAACGCTTCCGAAAGCAGGGCGGACACCCGTCAACCGCTCACTGCCACGACGAACAGTGCTTCGGATATCTACACCGCCGCGATGAAATCCGGATTGCTTGGACAGAACATTGATCAGAACGGTCAGACTTCGAAGGAGGACTTTTTCAATCAGGACATCAAGGATCTTGGCTACCTACCGAACCAAGTGGTGCCGCAGTTCTCGCCTTACGAGTTGAAGCGCGGATCGGTGATCCCGGCCACGATGATCACCGGCTTGAATTCAGATCTTCCGGGCAGGATTTCGGCGCAGGTCAGCCAGAATGTCTACGACAGTGCCACCGGATACCGGCTGCTCATTCCGCAGGGTGCGAAGCTATTTGGTCGCTACGACTCCAAGGTATCATTCGGCCAGGAGCGGGTACTCGTCGTTTGGACTGACCTGATTTTCCCTAACGGGTCGACACTTCAGATCGGCGGCATGTCCGGAACGGATGCCGAGGGGTATGGAGGTTTTAAAGACAAGGTTGATCGTCACCTCTGGCGCACCTTTGGGTCTGCCGCGCTTGTTGCCATCATCGGCACGGGGATCGATATGTCGATGCCGGAAAGCTCGACACTGGCAACACAGGATACGGCCTCTGATGCGGCACGCCGGAATTTTGCCGAGAGTTTCGGAAGAGTGGCCGAGCAGACAATTTCAAAGAACCTAAATGTACAGCCTACTATCAGCATTCGGCCTGGCTACAGATTCAACGTGTTAGTCGATCACGACATCATCTTTCCGAACTCGTATCGCCAATAGAAACCACCTCGTTGTAAACCGCTCATCTCCTATGTAATTGAATCGTTGCGGAAGCAATTGTGCGCCTCGCGTCCGTTTAAGAGCTATCGGCCCTCGATAAGGTGTACTGCCACACATGAGTGCAGCCTAGCTGCGCTCACACCTTCGCTGAATGTGGGAAGCGCAATTCTTCTTTCATTGTGATAGACGAGATTGCCCAAGCGTTTGGCGTGTGCCACGCCCAACTAGTCCCAAAACGCTTTTTTTTGTCATCCAGATGTCCTCTGTACGCTTGTTTTGACAGATCGTGGAAGGGCCTCTTCACTTCCCGTACCAAGTCTATTATATGTTCTCCACAAGGAGAACAATTATGACCCAGTTGGTTCGCGCCTACACGCCTGCGGAAGCAGCCGCTGTCAGCGAGATTGCCGTGAAATCGGTGCACAACGCAATCGACAAGCGGATCATCGCTCGGCGTCTTGGTGAAGATGAAGGGCGAGCTTTATCTGACGATGACCTGCTGCGGCTCAAGCTTTGGTACGGGGTCGGCTCGATCCTGTCAGCCGAGCGTCGCCAGAGGCTCTTCGACACTATAGACCAGAATCCAGATGCCGACACAGTTCGAGCGGATGACTATCTGATCGTGGACGTTGCCCGCGCACGTCAACAGCTTGCGGCACGTGCGGAGGCACTTCAGGAAGCAGAGCGGGTTATCAAAAGCGTAAAGGGTGTTCTTGGCGGCGAACCAGTTTTCTGCAAAACGCGCGTTCCCGTTAGGACGATTGCCGCTATGAAGGCTCAGGGCGCGACCACCGAGGAAATCGTCCAGGGCTATCCTTCCCTCACCACGCGTATGGTCGAACTCGCGGAGATCTGGACTGCCGCTCACCCGGCACGAGGCCGGCCGCGCAAGCTTTCCGACCTTGGCGCAACCGTGAAATCTGCAAAGCGTCTCTCACTTCCGAAGGCCATCATCAAAACTCCCGGCAGCTAATATCGTGAAGTTCCTGATTGATGGATGCCTGCACACCTCTCTCGTGGCCGTTGCTCAGGATAACGGTCACGATGGCTTCCATGTCAACTGGTTGGGATTGAGCGGTGAAAAGGATTGGGATCTGATGCCCCGCATTGTTGCGGAGGACTACACATTCGTAACCAACAACGCGCGCGATTTCAGAAAACTCTACGGCAATGAGGAGATCCATGCCGGCTTGGTCATCATCGTGCCTCAAGTCGTTCCGGCATTGCAGCGCGACCTATTCACACTCATCCTGCAGGAGGTAACCGGCGGCGAACAGCTCCTGAACGAGGTGATCGAGATAAGCATCGAGGGCGATGAGGCGGTTCTCACACGGTACTCTCTGCCGGCAATCTGAGAACATCCCAACTCGCCCATTCCAGAAGCTCAGGTGCAGTCCGGCCACTATTTCTGTCCTCCGATCCTCGTCAGATCGATCCGAATGCCGGCGTCGTCGGGCTTGATCGGCGTTTCTCCCGGCGTTTCGGAGGGTGCATCATCCTTGGCCTTGTCAGCATTCTCGACCTCCACCTCCGACCGCTGCACGACCGCTTCACCCGGATCCTCAGCTTCAAACACGCTCTCACCCTCAAACTTACCGGTCCGCCAGGCGTGGATCGCATCATCGAACAGCTGCGGGAAAACCTCTTCGCTGGTCGGATTTCCATACCACTTCGCAACGATGCGGAGGATCTTGGCGAACATCCCTGTGCCCATCCGCAGATTGGCGCAGGGTTCGACCAAATCGACCTTCAATTCAGAAGCATGGTTCAGACCAATGCCCGCCGGGATCTGGGTGAGACCAACCCGCACGATAGAGCCAGCAATGTTCTCACGGACGATCTCGATCGCTGCCTCGGGTGTTTTCGGCTTGGGAATGAGGATCAGACGGCCACCGGACTTCACCGTTATGGCAAGCGGATCGTCCGAACCGACCGCCTGGACAAACTGCTCGACGATTACAGGCTTCAACGAAGGATCGGCACATTCGTTGATCAACGCAGCATCAAGCATGCAAACTCCATGTTTCAGATGTTGAATGAGATGACGAGAGGAAGATTGAACAGGCGGGCCCAAGCCTCGCTGCTCGCCCGTTGAATGTCGATGATCGACGTCCCCGCGGTCCACCAAGCGTTTCCGACTGCAATGATAAGGTCGGGGCGGTGGAATGCCGATTGCAAAACTGGCCAGACGAGGAGTTGTTCGTAGCAGATCAGCGGCGCGACTTTTGAAGTGCCGACCTCTACGACGGCATTCGCAAAGAAATGTGCCCGCGCGCCAGATTCATCATCACCACCAATCCAGGCCCTCCAAGGCTGCCACATCGATCCGGGCACCGGCATTCGCTCCCGGTAGAGAACCTCCGTCTTCCCAGCGGATATCATCACGAGCACGTTGTCGTAGCCGCGACCATCAATGAGAGCCGCTCCAGCGACGACGGTGATACCGGTCCCGGCGAGCCCTTCGTGCCAGACGCGAGCAGCCGTCGGCGTCCAGAAACCGAGAGCACTTTCCGGCAGCACAACGGTTGTGCCAGGCGGCTGGGCAAGAGCAACGTCGATCAGCTCTTTTTGCCGGTTGATACCAGCTTCGCGTCCTAAAGACGCGCCCATTTGGAGGTCGACACCCATCCACGACGCAGGTAGGTTTAGCGGCGTCCACTGAGCGGCGGAACAGAGCCAGAAGCCTGTTATGGCCATGGCTGCAGCCGGCCTGTATCGCGTTGTCAGGACGCCCAGGCTGGCTGCCATCACGGCCAGACCCCACCATCCCCACCCTGGGAACACAACACCTGCGGCGGTGATAGGATGCGCCCATCCCAGAATGCCAAAAGGTGGCACCGCCATCATCAGACACGCGGCGATGTATCGCGAAGGTGTCTGCCAGCCCTCGCGATTGGTCCAGAGCGCCACATGGACTGCCACATACGCGGAAGAGCCGACGAACCAGAGCAGAAGTCCGGGCCAGATATCCTGACCATAGAAGTTTGCCACGCCTTGCGGTAGTCCACGCGATGCAGCGAGGAAATACGCTGCGGAGATTCCGGCTGCCTGAAGTCGTGTCCGTGCAAGGGACCAAAGCACGGGGAAGGCACATGCAACGGGGAGAAGGAGCGCCTGACCACTCCAACCGATCCATCCGGCGCCAGCCGATAAAATGAAGAGGAGACCCGTTCGGAAGAAATCACGGTGCATAGGTCCAGACCTCCTGCGCCAATCCGAGGACGCCATCCATCGACAAAGGACCAAAGTACCGGCTATCGAACGAACCGGGGAACTCGGAATGGAGAAAGACCGTGCCGGGCGGAACGACACCACCGTCATAAGGCGTCATCTCGCGCCCTTGGCCATCCACGCCGGAAACCCTCGAATGAGGGAGCGGGCGGCCATCGACGCGCACGACGTCACTGATTTGGATCGCCTGTCCGGCTGTCGCAACAACCGTTTTGATCAATGGTGCGACGAGGCCTTCGCAGAGCCCGAAGCGGAGATATCCCCGCGCCCGCGCCTTGTGCATCGCGTCGGTGTCCGGTGGGCAAATGAAAACTAGATCACCGACCAAGATCGGGCGATTGGGCTTGACAATCCGCCACAAACCCAAGGGCTCGCTGGGTGTAAGATTAACCCGAAAACCTGCCCCTCCGAGAAGCAAAATGAGGCCAAGCGTTATCAAGCTGACGCTGCAGAACCGATAGAACCAGACGAGCCGTCTCATGCGCCACGGCACTCTTTGTCGATGACGCATCTTCATTGGAGAGTGAGCCCCTGAGACCTTGTCTGCCGAATTGCTTCAGTCTGTTTGAGTGCCGTCACGCTGCGCTCGTAGGCAGACAGTTGCTGCACCGTCCTCATCGTGTTCCAGGCCTGCTGCACCTCACTCTTCTGGGCGGCGTTCATGCCGGACGTCACGCGCTGGAAAGTCTCACCGGCTGTGTCCTTCGCTGCGAGGGGCAGGAAGGTTCTTTCTCCGAAGCGTTCGGTGACTGCCTTGGCGAAACCTTCGAGTTCGGCCTTCACCATTTTGTCGGCAAGCGCATATTCGAGCCCCGAGGGCAGGTCGTTACGGTCGATGGCGTCACGGACGCGTTCCAGCACGCTTTTTGCATTGGACGAGAGGGCAGGGATCTCCAGCGCGACCTGCCTGCGGACCGCAAGCTCCTCGGCCCGATTTCGCCGTTCGGCATCGCCACGCTGGCGGAGATAATCGCTGATGCTGTCGGCGAGCGGCGTGATATTCTTCAGCGCCCGATCCCGGTCGATCTTGTCGCCGCGGCTGGCGAGTAGACCCGTCTTGCCCTTGAGTGCACCGAAGGTTTCAGGCTCGCTCGCAATCTTAGCGATGGTCCTTTCGGCAACCACCTGGTCGCGCAACATCGCGTCGACGTTGACGGCTTTGAACGCGCTTTCCGGCTGCGCGTAGACGTGATGGAAGCGCATCGAGACTTCTTCCCATTGCTTCTTCAATGTCGGATCGGATGCAAGCTTGTCCTCAACTGCCTGATCGATCGATTTCGGGAAGGTGGTGATACCGGCCACCATTGGTTTGTTCTCCTTTGCTAACGTTCGAATTGTGCTGGCCGTCGAGGAGGCAAAGCCGAGCTTGGCGCCCATGGCCGTGAGCCGGCCGGCGAGATCGACAAGCTTTTGCTTCTGCCGGATCGTCCATTTGAGACGATCACGCGCAACGGTTCTGGCAACGTTGACGATGTGAAGGCCGCGCGCCTCGGCAAAGCGCAATGCCTGCCGGTAGATGCTGCCGCCGGCGTAATCGAGCGTCGTTTCTTTGGAATTCCTGCGCGACAGGATCTCGACCAGACCGCCGGCCTTGGCGAAGGATCGGCTGCCGTAATAGACGCCAAGATCCTCGCGGTGGCGGGTCATTGCCACATAGGTGAGGTGACGATCGAGCGAGAGGGACGCCAGCACCTTGACCCGGTCTACGGTCGCGCCCTGGCTTTTGTGCACCGTTGTGGCATATCCATGATCGACATTGTTGTAGAAGCGCTGTTCGACGATAACCTGGCGCAGGTGCTCACCCTCGCCGATGACGGACACGAGACGACCAGGTGCTGCTTCCACCACCTTGCCCAGCATGCCGTTCTTGACGCCGATCGAGCCTTCGTTCTTCAGGAAGACGATCTGGTCGCCGGCAGCAAAACTTCTGACACCGTCGGCGGTCTTGAACGGCGAACCATGTTCGATGATGCCGCGCTCGATGAGCTTCGTGCGCGCCAGCTCATTCAGCATTCGGACGTCACGGCGCAAGTGTGCTAGGATCAATGTCGACTTGACAGGATCGTAATCCCGGTTCCAATCGGCAATGAGGTTGGTGACAGCATCGGCCTTCAGCTCAAAGCCGATCATCTTGCCATTCGACTGATAGGCTGAGACGGCTTTGCCGACATGACCGCGCGCAAGATCGAGCGATGCATCGCGCATCCATTGCTCACGCTGGCGATAGATCGTTTCGAGTTCCGCATAGCCGATGCGATCGGCGATCGCCCGGAGCGCAGCCCCGGCTTCGATCGGCTGAAGCTGCTCCGGATCGCCGACAAGCACGAGCTTGGCGCCAGCTTTTGTGACGGCTTCGACGAATGTCGCCATCTGCCGTGACGAAACCATGCCGGCCTCGTCCAGCACGAAGACCGTTCTATCGTCGAGCTGCCCGCGACCTTGGCTCCAGCGGAGCTCCCAGGACGAAAGCGTGCGTGAAACGATACCCGCTTCCTTCTCCAAACCTTCCGCCGCCTTGCCGGCGAGGGCACCACCAACGACACGATAACCGGCTGCTTCCCATGCCTCGCGCGCCGCCTTCATCATCGTTGTCTTACCGGCGCCAGCGCGGCCGATCACGGCGGCGATCCGCGCACCACCGGCAACGTGTTCGATTGCGGTCTTCTGCTCTTCGGACAACCGTTGGTGACGTCCAAACGTCGCTTCGAGCGCCGTCGGCCGGACACCATGCGACGACTGCTGCGAGAGCCAGATCGCCCGATTAGCCATCTCGGCTTCGAGACAGAGTAGTTCGCGTGTCGTATATTTTGCCGGCGTACGGACCCCAGTCGCGAAGTCAATGCGTTCGCGATCAAGCCGGATGGTTTCGGGGCTCTGCAGGATGCGCGCCATCATGCTTTGGAAGAGACCTGCATCATCGATATAGCGATGAAGGATCTTGGCGACGTCTCGTTCGTCGAAGACACTCTTCTCCCGGGTGATAAGATTAAGCACGATCTCCGGACGACGCTGGATCCGACGGGCGTTCTCTGCTCGTCGCTCTTTCTGCAACTCCAGTCGTTCGAGCGCAGCTTCTTCCCCCGCAGGTCCATTCCCACCGGCTGCTTTCCGCTCGATCGCCTTCGTGCCGACGCCAAGATGGATAGTCGGCGTCAGATCGATGCCCTGCTTCTCAAAGGACCGGCCATCGATCCTGATATCGAGTCCGGCAAGCGCGAGATGTCGGCTCTGGCAGGCGAACCAGCCGTCGCGAAACGCATTGAAATCATCGAGCCCGCCAGCCCAAAGCTCGTAGACGATCTTGCCGCTATCGTTGCGCAGCGCTCTGCCATCCGGTCCCCTAACCGCCACCTTCTTCGAGCCGAAACCGTCTTCGGTCAGCGGCCGCAAAGTGGTCATCAGATGAATGTGCGGATTGCCCGGTGCGTCGTGGAAAACCCAGTCCGCCACCATGCCCTGGGCGGTGAGGTGGCGTGCCACGAAATCCCTGACGAGCTCGATATTCTGCTGGGTTGACAGCTCGATCGGCAGGGCGATGGTGACATCCTTGGCGAGCTGCGCATCGGAGCGTTTTTCGAACGCCTCGACTTTATTCCAGAAGGATTCGGAGGCGCCAGATACGGATCGATCGGAAATCAAGGATTGCAGCCAATCAGGTGCGTCGGCCGGAATCACAAACTCCTCGTGCAGCAGACCCTGCTTGCGGGTGTAATCGATGGTGCGGGCTTCCCGCTCGTAGTCCATTTTAGCGCAATGCCGATACGCCGCCGACAGCACTGCGCTGCGGCCGGAGCCGCGCGTAACGATGCTGACTGAGAAATGCGGAACGGCCATTACCGGACGAGCTCCTTCAACCCAACGAAATCAACTTGTTCATGAGGAGCGGAAGGCCCCGCCAGGGCCTAGAAGCATGGCGTCGCATCAGCGACGTATAATTGCGCCCTTCGGATCCGTCCTTCGAACGGTCGGGATGATGCTCAAAAGCGTAGGCTCCGCCTACTCGCATTTCTGCTAGTAGATCGGCATGCCGATCTGAAGGACTCTGGATGCGTGAACCACGTAATGCAGCAACAGAGGACAATCCAGAGATGAAAAAGCCATCATCCAAGATCCGCGAAGAAATCGCCAAGCTTCAGGAACAGCTCAAGCACGCGGAAACGAGAGAGGCCGAGCGTATTGGTCGCATCGCACTTCGGGCAGGCCTCGGCGAGATAGAAATCGAGGAGAGCGAGCTTCAGGCAGTGTTCGATGAACTGGCCAAACGCTTTCGCGGAGGCAAGCCGGGCACGAGCGGACGGAACGGCACAGGGGAAAGCGCCACGGGCAGTGGGCGTTCACAAGCGCTCTCGTTTGGCGCGACTTCGGGCAGCGATCGTGAGGCTTGAAAGGATGAGGAGGAAAGCTACGTCCGATGCCCGGAAGAAGGATACGCGTGACAAGATTGAGCTCGGCGGCCTGATCGTCAAAGCAGGCCTTCGTTTTGAGGGGCGGGCGCTTTTGCTCGGCGCATTGATCGACCTGCAGAAGCGGCTGAAGTCCGACGAAAAGGAGCGAACACGATTGACGGCGATCGGGGAGGAGGCGTTCGGCAATGAAGGCGAATAGGATCGTTTTCATCGTTCTGCCTGTGGCCATGATGAGCGCTGCCATGCTCGCGATGACAGGCTTTGAGACGCGGCTTGCCGGATTAGGAAACTCCGAAGCGGCAAGGCTTACTCTTGGACGGGTAGGGGTCGCCGCACCCTATATGTTGGCGGCTGCGCTCGGCCTGATTTTCCTGTTCGGAACGGCTGGGTCGCCGAGCATTCGCGCTGCAGGCCTTGGAGCCGCTATCGGCAATACGGTGGTCATCCTGGTGGCGTGCTTGCGGGAAGGAATACGCTTGGCAGTGCTCTCACCCCAGGTCCCAGCCGGAAAGTCTGCGCTATCCTACCTCGATGGCCCGACCATGATCGGCACGGCCGCTGCACTGATGTCAGGCTGCTTTGCAGTGCGGGTGGCGATGGTCGGCAACGCCGCATTTGCGCGGGCTACGCCGAAGCGCATCGTTGGCAAACGCGCTCTGCACGGCGAGGCCGACTGGATGACACTTGCCAGAGCCGAAAAGCTGTTCCCGACGACCGGCGGCATCGTCGTCGGTGAGCGGTATCGCGTCGACCGTGACGGTGCCAGCGGTGTTTCCTTCCGTGCAGATAACAGTGAGACGTGGGGTGCTGGAGGCCAGTCGCCCCTGCTTTGTTTCGACGGATCGTTCGGCTCCTCGCATGGTATCGTCTTCGCTGGATCGGGCGGTTTCAAAACGACCGCGGTCACAATCCCGACTGCTCTGAAATGGGGCGGACCGCTCGTCGTGCTCGATCCGTCGAACGAGGTCGCGCCCATGGTCTCGAAACATCGTGAAGACGCCGGCCGGCGCGTCAGGATCCTCGATCCGCGCATGCCCGCGAACGGCTTCAACGCCCTCGACTGGATCGGTCAGTATGGCGGCACCAAAGAGGAGGACATCGCCTCGGTCGCATCATGGATCATGAGCGATAGCGGTCGCGCGTACGGAGTGCGCGACGACTTCTTCCGTGCTTCAGGCTTGCAACTCCTCACCGCAATCATCGCCGACGTCTGCCTGTCCGGTCATACGCCGAAGGACCAACAGACGCTGCGCCAGGTACGCAGAAATCTATCAGAACCCGAAACGAAGCTTCGCCAGCGACTCCAGGATATCTTCAACAATTCGGATTCGGACTTCGTGAAAGAGAACGTCGCCGGTTTCGTCAACATGACGCCGGAAACATTCTCCGGCGTCTACGCCAACGCCATCAAGGAAACACACTGGCTCTCTTACCAGAACTATGCGTCGCTGGTCTCGGGTTCGACATTTCGAACTGAGGACATCGCATCCGGAACGACAGACGTGTTTATCAACATCGACTTGAAGACACTGGAGACCCATAGCGGATTGGCGCGTGTCGTGATCGGCTCATTCCTGAATGCGATCTATAATCGCGATGGCGCGATGGAAGGGCGGGCGCTGTTCCTGCTCGATGAGGTCGCGCGGCTCGGTTACATGCGCATTCTGGAGACCGCCCGGGATGCTGGCCGCAAGTATGGCATCACGCTGACAATGATCTACCAGTCGATCGGCCAGTTGCGCGAAACCTATGGGGGGCGCGACGCGTCCAGCAAGTGGTTCGAGAGCGCGAGCTGGATCAGCTTTGCCGCAATCAACGATCCGGAAACAGCAGATTACATTTCTCGCCGCTGCGGTATGACGACCGTCGAGATCGATCAGGTTAGCCGCAGCTTTCAGTCGCGCGGGTCGTCACGTACCCGGTCAAAGCAGGTTGCCGCTCGGCCGCTCATCCAGCCGCATGAAGTGCTGCGGATGAGAGCTGACGAGCAGATCGTCTTCACGGCAGGAAACCCGCCGCTCAGGTGCGGTCGCGCCATCTGGTTCCGGCGAAACGATATGAAAGCTTGCGTGGCGCAGAGCAGATTCTCGCCGCGCGCAGCGCCCCGCCATTCAAAATGAAGAGCATCGGAGAAATCAGCATAGCGACGACCGCCAGGGCGTGATTTCGGGAATTCTCGTCATGCTTCGGTCGGTTATCGGGCAGCCGCAGGAGGCTTAGCATAGCGCCGCGTTAGCGGAAGCCGGGACCGACTGCCCCCGACCGAGGCATTCTGCTTGAGAAAGCCGTCTACTGGTCGGGTACCCCCTTCGGTCAGTCCGCCGAAGACCTCCGTCACCGCGTTGCTGATGGCTTGGCCAATAGCGAAGATCGAACGGGGACTTCGTTCGCGACAGCGCATAGACACGTACGCCGGAGGCGGACCGGCCAAGCACGACTGCATCGCCAGATCACGAAAATGAATCAATCACTCCCGAGCGATTCAAAACTGTCGTTGGACGAAGATTCCAAAAAGCACGATCATGCCGAGATGATCATCCAGCCCTATAACCTTTATATCGAGCGCTCAGACGCCACGAGAAACATGGCTCGCTTCTATGCGATGTCGATCGAGCCAAACCTTTTTGGGGAAGCTTGCCTGATGCGACGTTGGGGTCGTATCGGAACGCGCGGCCAGACGATGAGTCACCATTTCGAGACTGAGCAGGAGGCAGTCGATCTGTTTTTAGAGCTTCTCCGTCAGAAAAAGCGTCGCGGCTACTCATCCGTGGCCCATCAGGAGCCCGCGGGTAGATGACAGGGCTCGTAACCTTGAAGGGCGAGGATGAAGACGAGAACAGGAGTGGGTGCTGATAGGAGAGCGTCGAGATCAATCCGAGCGACCTTGTTGGCTTTGGTCGTGGCGTTTTCAGCTTCCAACACGTCAATCAACATCCAGCTTACTTGAGCGACAAAAGCCTCGAGGTAAGCCTCCAATTCCAATAATGCGTTGCGGTCTGGCGTATGGCCTGCGTCGTCGATAGAGATACTAATTGGCAAACCCGCCAGAAGATTTGATCGCCAAAATCGACACGCCGGATGTGGGCGAGCCAAGGTGCTCGTGGAGCCGGCACTTGGCAACAGCGCGACAGACATGATGCTCAAGCTGATCAACGGAGGTCCCTTAGAGATTTAAGCGGGGCCTGGCTGTGATGTCGACCGATATGGCCGCAAGCGTCGCGTCGTGGTCAAAAAGGACCGTAGTCTTGGATCTGGATTTCGAGTTCGTAGGTCGTGTTCGTCTCCTCGACCTTTGTGAACTATGACAGACGAGTCCGGGAGGGGATGGCAAGGCCAAGGATCGCGCCATCGACCGGAAATCTGTGGAGTGGGGGCCGATTTGCGGCAGCTGCCCTCAAAGACGGGTAAAGCAAATTGGGGGCACTGCCCATCCTAGAGGCCGGCGCACTCACCTGACACAATCATACATTCTGAGCAGCTTCCTGCTCCGTATGCCACCCCTAAATCCGGACTCGGCTCAATGCCTGATCAGGCTCTGATCTCTTGGTAGGAAAGAAGGCCCCGCCAGTGGCGGAGCCTCGTGATTCTGATTAGTCATGGTTCGGGCGGGACCAGATGAGCTGGAGGCCTTCCTCGCCTTCGACCTCGGCGAGCGTCGCGTAGATCGGAGCCGGGAAGCTTGGATCGTCGAGCTTAACCGAGAGATAGTCGCGGCCCTGCTCGGAGGTCCTCTGCCAAGCGGCGCCCAGCTCGACGCTGCCGGCGTAGACGCGGAACTGCGGGCCCTTGTCGGATGGGTTCTCGACCCGAGCGATGCGGGCCTTGACGTTCAGGGCGAGAGTTCGGATGGAGCCGGTGAAGCCGTTTTCGGTGGAGGTGAAGTTGCCGATGGTAGCCATTGTCGTATTCCTTTTCTCGTGTTGGGGCCGCGCCCACCGCGGCCTCGATGGCAGTCGACAAGACCGGAGACGATCGGACCGCACCTGATAAGGCCGCAATGCAATGAAGGGCGGCAAGTCGCATATTTGTTAGTGGGCGAGGAGGAGCCCGTGAGGGATACGGGGTAAGAAATCTGAGCCTTGTCGTTGCGGGAAGGCGATCGAGGCGCAGCCGGTCTCCGGTCAGACATGCCTCATCGAGCCGCAGATGGGTTGCCGGGAACCCTGTCGTAAAGGGATATTGCAATAGCCTGCCTCGGCATTTTCCCCGAGCACACTGGCATCCGTTCCATCACCTCGCTCGCGCCGCCGTCACCGCTCACTTCAGTTGGGGAAACGAGACGGCCCGAACACTGGCCTGCTTGCCCGCTATGCCTCGTGCGATATCGTGCATCCGCGAATCGCGGCCTGCAGGATCAATTTTTCGATCCTCACTTTCGATTCGAACCGACGCTCGAAGACGAGACTGCTAGCATCAGCCATAACCCGATGATGGGACTAGGTTCGGCGCCCGAGAAGGGCGAGACCATCTGAAAGCATACGCTTCAAGATCAGCTTCCTGCTTTCCGCTGAAGCAGGACCAGCTTCGGCGATAGCGACAGCAGCAGGCGGTGGGTCGGCGGCCCCGGAATTTGAGAGCTTGAAAGGTTCTTCGGCCACTGAGGAGACAACGACATGCGTGATTGTCGTCTCATCCGACTTGACCGCGACGGTGACCTGTCCTCCAGAGCGAAGGCGGCCGACGCCTATCTGAGCGGCCTCCTGCTCATCCTGTGCTTCGACCAGCGATGTCTGCGTCACGAGAAAAAAAGGCATGTTCGTCCACGAAGTTTCTTAATGCAGATCTCATTCGCGAAGGCTGCGCGGTCAAGGTGCAGCATCACATTTGCGGTCGCATCAGACAAAAAAAGGCGCTCAACCCGAAAGGGGAGCGCCTTCTTCTGTATCCCGGGACAACGTCGAACGCCGCGGCGATTGCAGCGAGCAGGACATCGGCTCATCGGGAAGTAGTCCTTAGATGTTATCGATGGAGAGCTATTTCAAGCCGAAAGCGCGGATCCAGAGTCATTTACCAAGGCAGATGTGCGTTCATGGCTCAAGAGCCGACCAGCAAAGTAGCGAGATGGCGTGGTACAAAGCGCCTTCCTGAACATGACGATGAAGGCCGTCGGAAGGCGCCAGCCCCGAAACATTTCTGACCTGGTGCTCGCAAGGACAATGAGTTGGTTGACCAAACGCGATCTCGTCATCGCCTGGTCGTGATCGCCAGCAAAGTCAAACGAAAGATAAAAAAATGGGCCAGCGGAAATCGCGGCCCATGAAGTGCGGAGATTTGAAACCTCCAGAGGGGAACAGCTGCTGCGGCGGAACTGGGAGGCTACCGCCATGTGCAACAACTAACGCCATTATGCACGATTTTTGATCAGCCTAACAACATTTATTGTGCAACGCAGCTATGCACGAGTGGCGACACCTTCCTTGTTTGGGTGTGAAGCGAGTTGAACCTCGAATAGCTACAGTGCCAGCCGCCATCCTGCAGATCGTTCGCGACGAAGCCGGTACGGGTCGGAGTCGACATTGTCGGCGAGCGCACGGCCATTCTGTTTTGCACGAGTACCCGTAGACTGATTGCCTATAGCGTGACGGTCTGGCACCTCGTTTGACCGGCATAGCATATGGTTACCCGCCGCCTCCAAATAGACTCCATGCCTTACTGAGAACCTATTTTGGCAACGTGCCGGCGCCTTTAAAGACCCAAGCACACGTATTTGAGTTCGGTGTAGTCATCTACACCGTATTTCGATCCCTCGCGTCCGAGTCCAGACTGCTTGACACCTCCGAAAGGGGCCAATTCTGTGGAGATAAGACCTGTGTTTACGCCGACCATCCCAGTCTCCATATCATCGGCGACCCTGAAAATGCGAGCAAGATCCTTCGAATAGAAGTAGCCGGCCAGTCCAAACTCTGAGTCATTGGCCGAACGGATCACTTCCTCTTCCGTATCGAACGAGATGAGTGGGGCCAAAGGCCCAAAGGTTTCTTCGCGAGTAACTTTCATGTCCGAGGTCACAGCGACAAGCACCGTGGGAGCGAAGAACTGCCCGCCGGTTTGGACTGAAGAACCGCCGGCTACCACGCGTGCACCGTTTGCCAGAGCGTTGTCGAGATGACTCTTGACCTTCTTCATCGCGTTGCCGTCAATCAGAGGTCCGATCTCTACGCCAGCGTCAAAGCCATTCCCGACCTTGAGGGCGTCAACGCGTTTCGCGAGCTTGGCCGCAAACTCATCATAGACGCTTGATTGGACATAGATGCGGTTTGCACAAACGCAGGTTTGCCCTGCGTTCCGGAATTTAGCCGCAACAGCCCCTTCGACGGCTGCGTCAATGTCGGCATCGTCAAACACTATGAAAGGCGCGTTACCACCAAGCTCAAGGCTGAGCTTCTTGATCTGATCGGCACCCTGACGCATCAGAATGCGGCCGACATTGGTCGAGCCGGTGAATGAAATCTTCGCGACCAACTCATTTGCGCAGAAACTTTGTCCGACCATCTCTGCGTCGCTTGATGTGACGACATTGAAGATACCTCTTGATATTCCGGCGCGTTCGCTAAGGACGGCGAGAGCCAGGGCCGAGAGCGGAGTCTGTGCGGCTGGCTTAGCGATAATCGAGCAGCCGACTGCCAAGGCGGGCGCCAACTTGCGAGCAAGCATTGCGTTCGGAAAATTCCATGGCGTGATGGCTCCAACGACGCCGACTGGCCTTCTTAGTACAAGGATGCGCTTATCGGCCTGATGAGCCGGGATTACATCGCCGTTCAGACGCTTTGCCTCTTCTGCGAACCATTCGATGTAAGCGGCGCCGTAGAGAATTTCTCCCCGGGCTTCTTGGAGTGGCTTGCCCATTTCAGCTGTTAGAATGATCGCCAAATCATCTACGTTTGCCACAACAAGATCGTGGAACTGGCGCAGCATTGAAGCACGTTGCTTGCCCGTCAGCTTAGCCCAAGACTTCTGCGCGTGGCTGGCAGCGTGAATCGCTCTTTCAATATCGTCTGCATTGAGATCTGGCACCGATGCGATCCTACGACCCGTCGCAGGGTCGAGAACATCGAATGTTGCTCCGCTTCCGGTCGCGATCCATTCGCCGTCAACGAACGCCTTTTGTACAAAAAGGCTTGGATCTTCCAATTTCGATGCGAGGTCAAAGTTTCCCACGATGTCGCTCCCTAGAAAGCGCAGCGTCTCACAGCTGCGAATACGATGATCTGAATGTTGGGTGAGCCTCCCACCTTGTAATAGCGGGAGGAAATCTCGATGAGAGTTTGGAGGCCTTGACTTTGCGATGTCCTCCAGCTGGACAACGTTAGAGGGTCGCGGAGGCAAGCTCGATGGGAGTGCCCTGTGACATCTCGCCAACTTGAGCCCTTATTCATGTGGAATGGACAGCCGCTCTCGGCCTTGAGACAAATTTCGCGCTCAGCGGATCCAGCTGTTCCACCGTTGGACAAGCAATCCCATGTTTGCGTTTATCCACTCGGCATCGGGAGTGATGACCTTGCTGTCCATCTCCTCCGCAGATGGCAACCCTTCTTGCGCTTCTTTTGACATCATCCCGAGGGCGCGGCGACTAGGAGGCGTACAGGAAAGCCGCTCGCAGACTTTCGCTTGAGCTTCGGGATGATCGAGCCAGAAAGCCACGAGTTTAAGAGCGTTGTCGTGGTTTTTTGCTCCCTTGATGAGCGCGATGCGGTCGCCAACCAGAAATGCGCCATCGTAGCTCCAGCCAATTTGAAAGCCCTCGGTCTGGAGGGCTTTCGCCCTTGTCAGCCAAATCTGACCGAGACTGTACTCGCCGTTTCGAAAGCCTTGAACGCTTTGGTCGCCTGTCTTCCACCAGAGCTCAACCGCCGGGCGGATGTTTTCAAGTTTCCGCAGAGCTCTCTCGACGTCCAAAGGGAAAAGGTCTTCCTTATTGACACCATCCGCTAGCAGAGCAGCGGCTAACACCCGCCAAGGGTCGTCAAAGTTGGGGAACGCCCTTCCTCCAGGAAACCGCTCGGTATCCCACATGTCGGCCCAATTTTTAGGATTATCACCGCCTTCGCTCGGCTTATAAGCTAGAAGCGTCGCAGTCGACTGAAGACGCGCGCCCCCTCTCGCACAAGTATCGGAGACCAGATCGATGTTTTGGGTGTAATGCTTACAAAACTCGGTCAAATCCTCGGTGATGTCGAAGTGGCGCTGGGATCCAGCCTGGATTTCTCCTTCCAAGAACAGATCCCAAGTCACGTTCCCGGTTTGCACCATTGCTGACGCTTTGGCTCGCTTTTCAGCGTCGGTAGCAGAAACAGCTATTACTTCGATTCCGGTCGCTTCCGTGAAGGGTTCGAACCATTCTTCACGTAAAACTTTTTCGTAAGTTCCCCCTGTTGTGGCAATTACAACATTTTCAGCCCCTTCTGCGGAAAGTGGCATGAGCACTGTGGCAAGCAGCGTAACTGCGACCGAATACCCGACCGCAATTGGGCAAACCTTCGGCGTCTGACCTAAGTGGGTCATTTTAAAGTCCTTTCGAGCTGTTGACTATTCTATTTCGAGCGATTCGCTGTCAGCCGCTGTGCGCAAGCCATGAGAACAAGAGAAATTGCGATAAGCACGGTTGATGCAGCTGCTATTATAGGTGTGAGATTGAAGTCGATGTCCTCGAACATCTTTCTTCCTATGGACTTGCCTCCGATGTCCGAGATGAAAAACGATACCGTCGCATCGTCGAAGGATGCGAGGAAAGAGAAGACCGCGGCGGCCGCTACACTCGGGGCGATAATGGGCAATTCTACTAAGAAGAATGCCTGTACGCGGCTTGCTCCGCAGCTTCTTGCCGCCAGTTCGAGGGTGGTGTCGAGTTTCTGCAATGCAGCGCCGACGACGATCACGACATACGGAACAGCGAGCACTGTGTGCGCAAGCACGAAACCGACAGTCGTGCCAGTCATTCGTAGCGGCGAAAACACCAGATAGAGTGCGACACCGACGACCACATGCGGAACGATCATGGGACCGAGCGCGAGCGCCTGGAGTGACTCCCTGCCAGGAAGGGTGCTTTTCGAGATCGCTAAAGATGCCATAGTTCCGATTAGCGTGGACAACGTTGCTGTCAGAATGGCGATCTTCAAGCTAAAGCGAGTGGCACTCATCCAGTCGGCATCAGCAAAATATGCCTGATACCATTTCAGGGTTAAGCCGCGCGGCGGAAACTCCAGGTAAGACCCATCATTCAGACTTAACGGAACCACCAGCAATGTCGGAAGAACGAGGAATACTAGTATTGCTGTGACGATTGATGCTGAAAGCATCGTCCCCATGACCGCTCTTGTAGGAGTATGAGAATGAGGTTGCTTGGTCAGCAGATCGTGCGAGGCGAGGCTGAGGTTGTCAGATACCACTGGTCAATCCTTTGCTAAGTGCCAACGTCTTTCTAAAGAGGATGATGACTGCCAGCGTGAACGCCAACAGAACAGTGGACAGCGCTGCGGCGAAGGGCCAATCCAGCAGAACCGTCGTTTGCTGACCTATAAGTGTCGCCATCATCAATGAACCCGGTCCACCGACCAGAGCTGGCGTGACGTAGAAGCCGAGGGCCAGCACGAAGCACATGACGCATCCTGCGAATATCCCAGGGAGCGCTAGGGGCACTGTAATCCTGACGAATGCGTGGACAGGTCCTGACCCGAGGGTTCGCGCCGCATTTACGAAGTGCTCCGGTATTGCACGCAGGGCAGCGTAAATGGGAAGGATCATGAAGGGAAGCAGAACATGCGTCATTGCCAAGATGACTGCACCCTGGGTGTAAATCATCTTTAAAGGACTTGAGATCATGCCTGCAGAATTAAGTAGTTCGTTGATCAAGCCGTTGCGTTGCAGGAGCACGATCCAGGCATATGATCTGATGAGTACGGACGTCCACAAGGGGATGATAACGCAGGCTGCTACGATTGTGGCCAATCGCCCTTTGAGGCGCGTCATCGTATACGCGACTGGGAATCCAAGGAGAAGCGCAGCGCCCATAACTGCAACAGCGACAGCGACTGTTGAAAGCAGAACAGCTAGGTAAAGCGGTTCGTCCACAATCCTGATGTAGTGGTAGAAGCTCAAATCAGGCAGGCTCAGAGCGACCAATTTGAAGAGCGGATAAACGAAACCAGCGAGCATCACCAAAAGGAACGGCAAGAGCAACAGCGTGGCTGTGAAATGAGAGTACGTCGTTGCCGAAGACTGTGCGAGCAAAACGCTCTGCCAAGTCGAGCAACGTGACTTGTTTCGAAAGATCCTCATGCAGCGGACCTCTCGGAAGCGGAAAAACAACACATTGCATTTGGTTCGACTATGACATCGACCTCCTGCCCCGGCTTGAAGGGCGCTGCGCTAAAGACGTGTGGAACCTGCGCCTCGACTGCTGGCCGGCCTGGCAGACTAAGCCGGACTATGAGGACCTCATGGGCGCCCATGAAGATTGAATGTTCTACTACACCTGGAATTCGATTAGGTTTTGTTTCCTCGCGTGCGTCGATACCAATCATTTCAGGCCTCAAGGCAATCGTGACCCGCTCCTGTCCGCCTGATGAAACCGTGTGACTTCTGTAGTCGGCTGGCATAGTGAGAGTAATATTTTCGCACAAACGGATATCCTGTCCGCCGTCCTGCCTAGCGAAGCTTTCGCCCTCAAGAAAATTCATCCTCCCCACGAAATCCGCAACGAAAGTCGATTTTGGCGATCGGTAAAGCTCAATAGGGGTGCCAATCTGCATCACCCTTCCACTCTTCATGATGGCGACGCGATCCGACATAGTCAGAGCTTCTTCCTGATCGTGCGTAACATAGAGGATTGTCGCGCCGACAGATTGCTGGATACGTTTAATCTCGATCTGCATGGCTTCTCGAAGCTTCTTGTCAAGAGCTCCCAGTGGCTCGTCCATCAACATAAGAGGCGGCTCGAAAGCGAGCGCGCGCGCGACCGCAACGCGCTGTTGCTGACCGCCCGACAATTGAGCTGGCAGTCTGTCCGCAAATGATGCCAGCTGAACAAGTTCAAGCATCTCGTCTGCCCGTGACTTCCATGTTTCCTTCCATCTTTTTTTCAACTTCAATGGGAAGGCGATGTTCTGTCTCACCGTCAGGTGGGGGAAGAGGGCGTACTTCTGAAACACCATTCCGATGTTGCGGTCGTTGGGAGCAAGCTGCGTCACCTCCTTCGAACCGATAATGATTTCCCCACTGCTCGGCCGCTCAAACCCGGCGACCATGGACAGGATACTCGTCTTGCCGGAGCCGGACGGACCGAGCACAGACATGAACTCACCAGCGTTGACGGTTAAATTCAAATCATCGACGGCGAGCGTGTCATCGTATCGTTTCACCAGGCGATTAAGTTGTAAGGCTTCCCCGATCAAATTGTATCCTCCTCATCTCGTGGGTGCAGATCGGCTTATGAATCAGCCAGTTTGTCAGAACGAGACAGACCCGGCGACGAGACGTCCAAAGCGTGGTAGAAACCCGCAATTGGCGTCACATAAGCTTTACACTAACTTCACATTTGATTTTTGTGACATCAAAAAATGAGCGAGTCAACAAGGATCGAGGGAATATGGCAGGTAGTGCGCGTGATGAGGGTGATGTAGCTGCCCAGGGGCAGCGTATGGGGAACGCCGTATACGACGTTCTCCGCGAACGAATGATCAGAGGACGCTACGCCCCCGGCTACAAGTTCACCGTCAGAGGTGTAGCCGCCGAGCTGGACGTTAGTACCACGCCGGCTCGCGACGCTCTCAATCGACTCATAACGGAGTCGGCGCTCGTATTCTCAGGACCCAAAACACTGGTTGTGCCGACCATAAATCGCAGCCAGCTGAAGGACATAACAGTCACGCGGATCGCTCTCGAGGGCACCGCTGCTGAATATGGGGCGCGGAATGCGACAGCGGAAACTATTCAGCGACTGCAGGAAATTCAGATAGTTATCAACACTGCACTGCAAGAAGGCAGGTATCAGGACGCACTTTGGCACAATAAGGAATTTCACTTCGAGGTATACAATCTTTGCGGCATGAGCGGCCTTCTTGAGATAATAGAATCGCTATGGGTACGCATTGGCCCGACCCTCCTCAATCTCTATCCTGAATTCGCCGAAACACGGAGCGGCGTACACAATCATCTCGTCGTGATTGAGGCCCTCACCGAGCAGGATCCGATTAGCGTCAAAGCTGCGTTTGAGAACGATATTCGCGACGGTTACAGAAAATTACGGCGAGAAGCGCCAGACAAACAAGGATAAGACACAACCTAAAGATTGATGTCACATATTGACTCTTCCTATTTTTGTTGCAACAAAAATGTGAAGAGCAGGCAAACCTGTTCTTTCAAACTTGGTGAGGACAGAGATTATGACATCAGATCGCAGGGCAGCGCCGGCTCACACGACCGGAGGAAAGCTATCGGAGGAACTCTTCGAACGTGCACGATTAGTGTTTCCGGGCGGCATCACGAGGGCGACGGTTGAGAGAGATCCTTTTCCCGTCTTCGCGGATTTTGGCGAGGGCGCATATCTAACAGATGTCGACGGGCGCCGTTTTCTCGACCTGAACAACAACTTCACGACGCTCATCCATGGTCACGGATTTTCACCCGTCGTTGAGGCGACCGCCGCAGCACTCCGCCGCGGTACATGCTTCGCTAATCCAATGAAACATGAGATCGAACTTGCAGAGCTGCTTGTTGATCGAATTCCTGCCGTTGAAAAAATCCGCTTCGTCACCAGCGGTACCGACGCCGTCATGTTTGCGATCAAAGCGGCGCGAGCAGCAACGGGACGGACCGCTGTTGCGCGACTGGCAGGCGCTTATCACGGCGCTTACGACTGGGCGGAAGCCGGACAGACAACCGCTGCTGGTATGCCGGTTTCGAGCTTCACCGGTACGCCGAGTTATGTCCTCGACGACGTCATCGTCATCGATTTTAACAATGTAGCGGATTTGAAACTGAAAGTGGAGGAGAACGCGCATCGTCTTGCGGCACTTCTCATTGATCCCATGCCTAGCCGCGCCGGCCTTATGCAGCCGCTTCCCGAATTCCTTGAGACCGCTAACCTCCTGGCCAAGAAACATGGTGTGGTACTGATAGCCGACGAGGTTCTCAACTTGCGGCAAGGATTTCACGGAGCCTCCCATCGATACGGTCTCGAACCGGACCTGATTACGATGGGGAAGATTATCGGCGGCGGCTTCCCTATAGGTGCGGTCGGTGGACGCGCTGAGATCATGAACCTCTTTGCAAGTGACAATGGGGTTGCTGGACTCCCACAAGGTGGCACTTTTGCAGCGAACCCTGTCTCGATGATGGCGGGCAAGGTTGCAATGGAGGCATTGACGAGAGCCACATTCGAACGGCTCGAAGAGCTGGGTGACCGCGTCAGGGGCGGTTTGGCGTCACGCATTGCCCATCACGACGCAGCTTTTTTCGTGACTGGCGCCGCTTCATTATTTCGCGTCCATGTCAGTTCAACAGCGTCGAGTAGTTCCCGACATAAGCACGCCGTGTCTAACGATGCAAAGACACTAAGCCGCCTGCACCGCCATTTCGCAGCGCATGGCATCATTTTGCCACGAGGAGCGGCAGCCTCGCTCTCTACTCCGATGAGCGAAGGGGATGCTGACCAGATCATTTCTGTCTTTGACGACTTTTTAGCTTCCGATTCTAACAAAGCCGGGGAGGCCGCATAATGACGACGAATACTACAAACTGCACGGTTGCGGAGCAGATAGCCACAGGCCTGATGAGGCATGGAGTCGAATTTATTTTCGGTCAAAGCCTCCCGTCAGCAGTGATACTCGCGGCCGAGAAACTAGGCATCCGGCAAGTCGCCTACCGGCAGGAGAACATGGGCGGGGCGATGGCAGATGGATACGCCCGTCGTTCTGGGAAAGTAGGAATTGTTGCGGCTCAAAATGGCCCAGCCGCAGCACTTCTGGTAGCGCCCCTGGCGGAAGCGATGAAAGCAAGCGTTCCCGTCATCGCATTGGTACAAGATGTCGAGCGTGATCAGACGGACCGGAACGCATTCCAGGACCTCGATCAGATCAGCCTCTTTCAATCCTGCACGAAATGGGTCAAACGCATCAATGTAGCGGAACGCGTCGACGATTACCTGGACGCAGCGTTCACGGCAGCGACATCCGGAAGACCAGGCCCTGTCGCCCTTCTCCTTCCGGCTGATTTGCTGAGGGCGACTTCGGCAACGCAGACGAGACTGAGACGCAGAAGTCTCGGTAATTGGCCACTTGACCGATTCAGACCTTCAGATGAGCAGATCGACATTGCCGCCCATGCGATCGCCGCAGCCCGCAACCCCGTCGTCATAGCAGGCGGTGGCGTCATCACTTCAAATGCGATCGATGAGTTGAGGCTTCTGCAGGACAGATGCTCTCTGCCAGTCTTCACAACCAATATGGGGAAGGGGGCGGTAGATGAATTTCACCCCCTTTCTGGAGGCGTTCTAGCGTCGTTGGTGGGTCCTAAGTCACTTGGCCGCCATACGCTTCCAATCGTTCAAAATGCGGATCTCGTTCTCTTGGTCGGCACAAGAACTAACCAGAACGGAACCGACAGTTGGAGACACTATGGGCAGGACGCAACGATTATACACATCGACGCTGACCCACAGGAGATTGGCCGAAACTACGAAGCAATCCGGCTATTTGGCGACGCGCATGAGACGCTCAAAGCTCTGCGGCAAAAAGTAGAGTCGCTCGATCCAGACGGTCGGATGAAGTCACGGAACGGAGTCGAGAAGAAGCTCAGCGAATGCTGGGAAGCATTCAATGCAGAGCGGCAGGTCTACTCAGCCTGCGAAGAAACTCCTATGAGGCCTGAGCGCGTTATGGCGGAGCTTCAAACGCTCCTCGGCCCGAATACGACGGTCGTCGCGGACGCGAGTTACTCATCGATGTGGGTGATCGGTCAATTACGCATCTCATCTCCTCAGACACGTATCATAACGCCTCGGGGCCTTGCAGGGCTTGGTTGGGGAGTGCCTTTAGCTATCGGGGCGAAAGTGGCCGCGCCCTCGAGCGACGTTGTTGCGCTGGTGGGCGACGGCGGCTTCGCTCACAGCTGGGCGGAAATCGAGACTCTTGTGCGCATGGACATCCCAATCACGATCATCGTCTTGAACAACGGTATCCTTGGCTTCCAGAAAGACGCAGAGACCGTAAAATTTGGGGCGTACACGACGGCGTGCCACTTCGTCGACGTCGATCACGGCGCCATTGCTCGCGCGTGCGGGTGTGAAGCGGTTCACGTGTCCGGGCCGGACCAGCTCACCAACACACTTGCGCGGATCAAAGGCCGGACATCGCCGCTCTTGATTGAAGTCAAAACGGATCCCGACGCCCATCCGGCGTTGTCCCTATTCGCGCAAATGGATAGCGCGGCATGACCGAGGACCGGAAGAGCAGGACCGTAATCGTCGCAGGGGGCACGTCAGGGATCGGACTCTCGATCGTCCAACGACTTCTTGGTCTTGGCTACAGGGTAGCCGCATTCGGACATACGGAGAGCGCGTCGCAAGTGGCGCGCTCCACTTTGGCCGAAGCGCTTGCCTCAGGCAGGGCGCTGATCGAGAAAGTGGATGTCAAATCCCAACGGGAGATCAACCAGTTCTGCCAGAAGGTCAACACCGTCTGGGGAAGTGCCGATACGATGGTCTACTGTGTCGGCATCTCCCCCAAAGACGCGAATGGGAATGCAAGAAGGTTCGGGGACGTGCAACCCGGCGAATGGGATGAGGTCATTGCCACGAACTTGACGGGAGCGTTCTTGTGCACGCGAGCGACGATTGGGCCGATGGCAACTAAAGGCTTCGGTCGGATCGTTCTGATCGGCTCGCTTGCAGCTCGCACCAGACCTCAAGTCGCTGGTGTCGCTTATACTGTTTCAAAAGCTGGACTGGGCGGACTTGCGAGGGCTTTAGTCAGCGAATTTGCGAGCAAAGGCGTTACCGTAAACGTGATTGCTCCTGGCCGAATTATAACTCCGATGTCCGGGTCGCCAGAAAGCCCTGTGAATATCGAGGCAATGAAACGCATCCCTGCAGGTCGATTGGGGGTGGCGGACGATGTTTCCGCCGCAGTTGCTTTTCTAGTTTCGGAAGAGGCAAGCTTCATTAACGGGGCAATTTTGGACGTCAACGGCGGCGAGTTCGTACCAACCTGAGGCCTTTTGGGAGCAGCGATAGTGCGTCCTATCATCGTTCACACCACCGACCCTGAACTTTACCTCATACTCCGATACGTGCTTCAGCAGGCAGAGCATACGGTGGAAATTGCCTCAAGCATCGACGGGATAGTCTCCAAAGCTAAGGCGATGGCAGGTAAGGGTGCAGCCATACTTGCACTCCCCGCATGTACTCTTATGGCTGCAGCAAATCGGCTTCAAGTTGACCGAACTCATTTGGACCTGGTCGCTTTTCCGTTTGCCGAAGAGCGCTTGGCTTACAATGCAAATCAACTCTTCGACTTTGTCATCAACCGCCCATTCGAACCGCAAGAACTTCTGGATTTTTTGCGCAGCGACCAAGTTGAACGTGGCGGCTCACGCGGCTCAGACATAATTCGTTTTGCTGATGTCCAGATAGATGTTGCGGCAAGACGGGTGAAACGCGGCAATTCTCAGATTGAACTTACACCGCTTCATTTCAGGCTTTTGCAGCATCTCGCCGAGAATACCGAGCGTGTCGTCAGCCGTGACGATCTTATTGATGCCTGCTGGCCCGCGGGGGCGAACGTCGAGCCGCGAACTGTAGATATTCATATTGGTCGGATAAGGCACAAGCTGTGCTCATGTGGGAGCGACTTGATCAGGACCATTCGTGGAGAGGGCTACGTCCTCAAATAATGCCATTGATCGCAAGTTGTTCAGTACGTTAGCCTTCATCAAATAAGTTTGCTACTGCCGCGCGTGTGCTCGACGCCGTCATCGAGTGGATAGTCATTTCACGCAGTTCGCCGACCCTCTTCACGTCTTGATGCGCAATTGGCGCTGCTGCGGTGACGCCAAACTCCACCAGTTTGAGTTTTGTAGCGAACCGCAGCGACAGGTCGCATCGTCATATCGACGTCGATCAAGAACCCAGGAATTTGCCACACCAACCTAGTTTAACGTTGTGAGCTTCTTAAACACGGCGGTCCAAAACCTGAATTCTTCTGCGTCACCGTCAAGTCGCGCATCCAGAGCGCAGAACGCAACAGCTGTGGCTGCCTGTTCACCGAATAGGCCGCGAACGAAGTCAGCCGCTGAATTGAGACGCGCGTCGTTGACTTGATTGTAGGCACGGCGCGAATGTCCCGCCGTGTAGCTCGAATATGTCATTGTGCCTCCTACGCCCAGACGCAGGAATTTGGATGAAGCCGGGCGTTTTGGCTCATAAATGAGATACAGGCATTCGCTGTATTTTCGCCCCTTGGCTTCCTTGCAGCGTGACTTCGAATATTAGCGGAGTGACACAACACACACGTATTTTTTTGATGTCACAAATTTTTGACGATTTCAACCGAATATAAATTTTTCAGATGATTTCTGACAGTTATAATAGGACATCAAATATCATAAGCGATATTTTCGAAGATTTTGTGACATCAAAATTGATGTGCAGGATAAAGCTTGCGAGGATATCAATGACCGAGAACGCGACTGAGTGGTCGAAGATAGCAGTCTACACGAACAATCCAGACTATTTCACCATCCTGAAACATATTCTCAACGGCGCAGGCTTCAGCGCTCTTTTGTGCAATCGAAAGGATCTGGAAGAAAAATTGTCAGTCTGCGGAGTTGCGGGCATCGTCTTGGACGCAGAAGTCGACGATGCTGTCAGCGTTTGTCGGTTGATAAAGTCCAAGGAAGCCACCACAGCTCTCCCGCTTCTCGCTGCAATCCCCAATGGGAATACGGAGCTCTACATGTCGCTGATGAGAGAGGGCGCGGACCAGTGCCTCGTCCGACCCTTCTGGCCGCCACATCTCATCGCCTTTCTAAGAAGCATAAATTTCGCTCCCGGAAGCAAACACGATCGACCGTCGGCCGTTGAAGCATCTCAACTTTGGCCAATCGAGGTTGATCATAGCCGTAAACAGGCAATTGTGAACGGCAAGTCACTGCATCTCGGTCCAATCGAATTCAAACTCCTGTCACACCTATTGAGCGACCCAGGGAGAGTGTTCAGTAGAAAGGACCTGATAGAAAACGCTTGGCCACCCGAGGTGTATGTGCAGTTACGCACCGTAGATGTGCACGTCGGTCGTCTCAGACGACAACTTCAGACTGCCCTAGGTAGAAATGTGATCCGGACCGCCAGGACCAACGGCTATGCCATCGAGTTCGACATGCCAGAAGGGGGGCGGACATCAACCGAATTATGAAATCGGGTGTCGCAAAGCTTTCATTTAACATTTCGACGCCGTTTGTTGAACGACATAGATTTTAGCTCAAGCTCCTCAGCATGTTGAAAATGCGGAGGAGCGAACCAATGACCACTGATAGACGGGAGTCTTATCACCCCACGCGCAACACTCGAGATCTCATCGATCACGCGCAGAGCTATTTTTCGGCAGCTCATAATCAGGGCCTGATGGCACTCTACGCCATCCCCGGTGAAGGGCGTACGGTGGACATCATCGACGACGGCCAGCCCGTGCGAAAGGTGACCGATTTCGTAAGGTGCTCGTACCTCGGCCTGGACAACCATCCAACCCTTGTCGAAGGTGCTATCGAGGCCATGCGAAGATATGGCGCCCTTCACTGGTCTTGCGCGCGAACCCGGCTTAATTTCGCAATTCTTGCTGACCTGGAAGAACGGCTTTCCAGTCTTTTTCAAGCGCGCGTTGTCACCTACACCACCGTGCTTGCAGCCAACATGGGAGCTTTACCGATCATCGCGTCGGGACATCTCACATCGGGGAAAAAGCCCCTCATGGTGTTCGACCGTCACGCCCACGCAACGCTGGCGTTTCACAAAGGAACTGTTGCGCTCGAAACACGAGTGGAGACCATTTCTCACAACGACATGAACGCGCTTGAAGACTTGTGTCGTGCAAACGAAACGGTGGCTTATATCTGCGACGGAGTCTATTCGATGGGCGGTAGCGCTCCGATTGCTGACCTGAGAACGCTCCAAGATCGATACGGCCTGTTCCTCTATATTGACGACGCCCACGGAGTTTCAATTTGGGGCAAAAGCGGTGAAGGTTTCGCACGATCGCAGTTGGCAGGACAACTGCACGAACGAACAATCATAGCGGCGTCTCTAGGCAAAGGTTTCGGCGCTTCAGGAGGGCTTCTGATGCTCTCGACAGCTCGGCAGGAAGAGCTGTTCCGACGATACTCAATAGCGCATGCTTTTTCAGCCTCGCTCAATGTCGCAGCGATTGGCGCGGCGAATGCTTCGGCTCTGCTTCATCAGACGGATGTGTTGGCCCATCGACAAGCTATCCTCCAAGCCAATCTCGCAATCTTCGACGACCTGGTGCACACGGAGCAAAGAGGGGCATTGCTCCCCATCCGGACGATCCAACTGGGTTCGGAAGATCGGGCGGTGTCCGTCGTGCGGCAGTTGCTGGATGATGATTTTTACACCTCCGCGATATTCTTTCCCACAGTTGCCAAGGGGAGGGCAGGGGTTCGAGTGTGTCTTACTGCGTCCCATGACGAAGTGGACGTTCGACGACTCTGCGAAGCTATAGCAAAGTGCTGACTCCAGCCATTCAGCATGCGTCATGAGAACATCACTTCACAGTCTGAGGAGACCCATGGCATGAATGCATGGTTCACCAAGCTTCTCGACCTGACTGCGCTGCCAGGTGACGTAGAACAGATATGCGAAAGGCTGGATCAACTTACCCAGGAAGGGGGCTTCGCATATTTTTGTTACCTTAAGCTCAAGTGCGAAATCATCGACTACCAAACGAATCTGCCTCTTGAGTGGCAAGAGACATTCCTGAGGGAGAGACGAATACTCCAAGCCCCAGAGGTCATAAATGCACGGCGGCGACGCGTGATCTATTCATGGCCGGAACAGGAGAAACAGAAAAATCCATCCGAGACGACGAAATCAATGCGAAAGGTGTCGAGAAAATTGGGTATCCGAAGTGGAGTGACCGTACCGATTGCGACCGGTTTTGGTCACCAAGCGATCTTTTCGCTTTATTCACCATCCGAGGTGCCAGCAGACATCTCTGGTACCGATCCGGTTCTAGCAGCGACAGCGGTAGCGCAACTTCACGTCCGCCTGAAACACGCGCGGACGCAAACGACTGCAAGCCTAAATCCAAAAGAAACAAGGTGCCTGCGTTGGATCGCCGAAGGCAAGAGTATTTCTGTCGTAGCTGATCTGGAAGGCCTTTCCTATGGAGGCGTGCGGTTCGTCATTCAAAACGCGAAAGAGGCACTGGGAGCCGTATCTCTCGCTCAAGCAACAGCGGCAGCAAAAGAGCGACACCTGATTTGAAGGATTGGCAGTAAGTGTGGCGGACGCGTTATGGTCGAACAAAACTGCAAATTCCAGTACCTCCCCGGAAGTATGTACGCCGGCAGGACACGGCGCTATCGTATCGCCGATCCAGCACCATCAAAACCCTACGTTCTTGGGGAAGGATAGCTGACACCATTTCGTGCCTGACGGCGAAGTCGTCGCCTTCTCCGTTTCGCTATCAACCACGCCATGGCTTTCGTCGGCTACCGGGTGATGGCGGCAATGGTTTGCAGACGTGGACTTAGATTCACTTACCCGTTACCGAGTTGATCTACTGTGACTCCGAGGGCATCTGCCAACACCAGCCTGCCGTGGTCCGGCATTAACCTAAGGCCCGACCGGATAGCCTCCTGCCACGCTTCTCCACGCCCCCACGCCTCGTGGTACGCGTCAGCTAGCAAATAGCTTTGCCGCGTTTCGGCAAGCGCCTCAGACAGTAAAGAAGCCTGTACGAGGTCCTTGTCCCTCTTGGCACGCCCAAGGACGTCTGTGCGCCTCCTAGACGCCACGATCAACTTGTGCACGGCATACCGCTCGGGAGAAGGGATATTTACGCTCACGCCCTCCCGGTGGAGCAAGACGGTCCGCACGGGCTCGTAAATCAGGAAGTCCAAGAACCGCAAGTTTTCGGCAGAGGCGCCTCCAAGTGCAGGCATAGGGGATGGCTTGCCCGTGTAGTCATCCGATCCACGGTTCGTCGTCAGGAACTCGACCCGGTAGTTAACCGAATTCGAAAACGAAACGATTTTTGCCTTGTCGGCGTGGTGGGGGACTGCCCGGAACGTGCTGTCTATCGATCTCAAGAGGTCGAGGATCGGAGGCAGGCTGTCCTCGACTTCGGCCGAGATGGCGAAGTCCTGCGCGAAGTCAGCGTCACCTGTTTGCATAGAGGTACTTGGGAGTCGAACACCAAGAAGGCCGGCATAGCAACTGAAAGCCACGGAACCGACGACGAGCGCTCTTAAACGGAATAATCCCGCATCGGCAAGGACTTTGGTCACCTCACCTGCGAACCGATCCGGCGCTGACAACCCGCCGCTGCGCAGGAGCATAGTGACGAGCTTGCGCCGCTCCCGGATATCGTCTTTCACTTCCTTGTGGGCTTGCACCCGTTTAGTGATGTCTGCATCATCCTCTGGGCCGACATATGTCCGCTTGTCCTTGCCTTCAGGGGTAGGAAGATCAAAATACCAGTAATTACGGCCCTTGACCGGAACGGAGACAAACCGACCTTCAAGGGGGAAGTCTGCCCTAAACTGAGCATCGAAGGTTCGCTGCGCGAGTTCAGCGAATGCCGTTCTGTAAACGAGGTCAATCTGTTTCATTATCGATCCAGTTATAATGAATTTGCAAAAACATTATAACTAGGTGCGGGGTTGTCAATGCTTCGCTCTTTATCTTCTTCTCGTACATGAGAAGCCACTCTGAGGTCGTGTGAAAATCCATCTCGCCGTACCCGGACCACGATGAGGATGAAATCAGCGATACTGTCCATGCTCATCGCAGGGATACGCACGACTATTCTTTTCCTCTTCGGCTGGACATTCTAACAATGTCGTCATTACGGTAATCTTCCGTGTTGGTAGCTTTCGATCCATACTGTCGATCCCGATAGATGAGCAAGAAGCTTGTTACCAGGAAAGTTTCGCAAACGGAATTCCAGCTAACGCATTGAATTTGTTCCATAATAAATGTTATGCGATATAACTTTGTAGCGCCCATTTAGTAATGCGACAGTTGGGCCGGATAGAAATGCGACACTCTCCTCACAAAACGGAATGGGCGCCGCGCGGAATAGTTCCTCGCCAATGTCATGTTTCGCGATTTCCGCGCAACAATGCCCATATCGCAACCTACTCGAGAGTTGGATACGGTTGGGAACTCACTCACCCCTAAACCGCCTGGCGTAGCGCCGCCGTCGCGGGCTCTCGCCGAGCAGGTATGGAATTAGCTCCAAAAACCAAAATCGATCGCTGTGGCTAAAGTCACCGTAAAGTTTTTGAATCAGGACGAAGTCTCCGGACTAATCACGGCGAACGTCGGCGGCCAAGAAAGCCTTCGGCTATTTCGGCAGTGTCACACCGGCGACCTTCTCAGCGAGAGCTCCTCCGCCTTACTAGAAACGCCGTTAAGCATGTCATACGCTCCGGGGCAAATTGCCCTCTGGGTTGCCCAAATGGCACACGATTGGCGGCTAGGGCTGTATCTGACCTCACTTGACGTTCCCGCCGGCCTTTTGAAGCCAAAAACGCCGCCGTTATGCGGCAATCCACAAACTTCATGCTTCACAACGCCAAAACTAATGATATTAGGAAATAAACAAACAGCATTAGTTTTAGAGGTTATGGTGGCGAGAGCCGGTTTGAACAAAGACAAGATCATCGCCGCGGCGGGTCGGCTTGCAGATGACGAGGGCTTCGAAAGCCTCACACTAGCGGCCGTTGCCCGAATCTTCGACGTCCGGCTACCTAGTCTCTACGGACATGTGGCAAATCTACACGAGCTCAAAAAGGGTGTTGGCCTTTTAGCGCTCGACTCTCTGGCCGAGAGGACAGAAGAGGCGATAGCGGGCCGCGCGGGCAAGGATGCCCTGGTTGCTCTCGTCAACACACATCGCGACTTTGCGCGACAGCACCCAGGGCTGTTCCAGGCCTCGCGCTATCCACTCGATGCGCAAAGCGCGGCCCTCAGCGGCGGGGCGCGCCTAGCCCGGGTCAATCACGCGATGCTGCGCGGATACTCGTTGAGGGATGAGGATCGCGTGCACGCCACCCGGTTGATCGGTTCGTTCGTCCTGGGCTTTTCCCTTCTAGAGTTGGCCGGAAGCTTCAGTCACAGCGACCCTGAGCCCGAACTCTCATGGAAGCGCGACGTCGAAGGTCTCGATGGCCTGCTCCAAAGCTGGGCGGGCCAAAGAAACATAGCTGAAAGCATTTGAAAGATGACAAACTCGGAACTCACCACGTCGGTGCCAATAGAACCTTCCCTTCTGCGCGGCTTCGTTCAGCTTGAACACACCGAGTTCGGACTGCTCCCTCACCGGCTTCCCGCCCGGGCCCGTGCGCAATGCTCAGACTCCACGCTGGCGATGGTAGAAGCCGAGCCGTCGGGCGTCCGGCTGGTTTTTGACACCGCAGCGACCGCCATCGAGCTCGACGTCATGACCTTGCGGCGACAGATTGTGGGCGTGCCACCTCGCCCGGTGGGCATTTATGACCTGTGTGTTGATGGTCACCTTTACTGCCAGCAATCCGTCAGGGACGCGGCTATCCTGCGCCTTGATATGGCTTCTGGAACCACGGTTCGGGAACCGGCGGGTGCTCAGACCCTACGGTTCGAAGATTTGCCAAGCACAGAAAAGCGCGTCGAAATCTGGCTGCCCTATAACGAAGTCACCGAACTCGGGGCGCTTAGAGCAAATGCTCCTATCGTCCCGTCAAAAAGCCCGGAAAAGCCCGTCTGGGTTCACCACGGCAGCTCGATCAGCCATGGATCGAACGCTGCTTCGCCCACCGGGATATGGCCGGCGATCGCCGCGTCCGCCGCAGGCTTCGATCTGATGAATATGGGGTTTGGCGGCAATGCCCTTCTCGATCCCTTCACGGCCCGAGCCATACGAGACCGACCGGCGGACATCATCAGCCTCAAGATTGGCATCAACCTTGTCAACGCTGACCTGATGCGTGTTCGTGCCTTCGTCCCTGCAGTGCACGGCTTTCTCGATACCATCAGGGACGGACACCCCGAAACGCCGCTCCTGGTTGTGTCTCCGATTTATTGTCCTATTCATGAGATGACGCCAGGGCCAGGAACGTTTGACCTCGACGCCCTGGCCAAGGGCGAGACGACGTTTGTCGCCCTCGGCAAGCCGGAGGAAACGCGCGCCGGCAAGCTCAATCTGAGCATTGTGCGCGAACATCTCAAAGCCATCGTCGAGCAACGGGTTCGCGATGACGCCAATATGTACTATTTCGATGGGCTGCAGCTATACGGGGCGTTGGACCATGAGCGTCTGCCGCTGCCGGATCGACTGCACCCCGACGCTGAGACGCACCGCCTTATCGCGGCCCGATTTGCGCCGGTCCTCCGACAAATAACGCCACGAGCGAAAAAACAGGCCTGAGCACCATGTGATCGCCAAACTGGCCGGAAGTCTGTTCATCCAGGTTGCCAATCGATTCGCCGCGACGAACAAGAAAGATGCTCATCAGCCATTCCGCAGTGAAGGCTTGAACGGCACTGTTACCATGATGTTAAGCGCAACGCCCATCAAAAGAAGCCCGGATTTACGCGGTGACTGTCCAGCCGACACTGTCTGGAAGAGGACGCGCTTATGCGGCCTTGGGGAGCGAGAGATCGAACGAGTGGACAGCAGATGGTCCATCTCTTCGACAGTGAAAGCGAGACCGTATGCCTGTTCCTCAATGTCCTTCGCAGACACCGCAGGCGGATAAAAATCGGAACGAGTTGTGGACAGCCACCTGATGTAAGCGATGCCGCCCTCGTCCCTGATGACAGGCAGGCCAGAAACTGACACGGATTTGGTATTGTTTCACTTTCGAGGATATTTCCATGACTACCACCAATGAAATTGCCGACAAGATCGCCGCCGACAACGGCCTGACAAAGGTTCAGGGCAAGGCAATCGTCGAAGCCGTTTTTCGCGCTATTGCCGACGCAGCAAGCTCCGGCGCGGAAACCTCGATCCCTGGCTTCGGAAAGTTCAAAGTGAAGGCATCGCCTGAGCGCGAAGGGCGCAATCCTGCAACTGGCGAAGCCATGAAGATCGCGGCTTCCAACAAGCTGACCTTCGCGCCTGCCAAGGCGCTCAAGGATGCACTGAACAAGTGACCCCTGGAGAGCCGCGCAATGGCGCGCGGGGCATTCCAGATCAGTCTAGGTTTGATCAGAGCGAGATGAGGGAGAGGCTTACCTCCCCCTCAACCTCGATCGGCGTTGGGTAGATCGGGACCGGGAGGCTCGGGTTGTCGAGTGCATCGAGCGCCAGCACGTGGCGCCCGGTGTCTGATGATGGGCTCGGTTTTGACCGAGCCGCCTGCATCCGCGGCTACATCTGCTTGTCGGTGACCGTCGCAAGCGGGGCGGCTTCGCTTTCTAGTGCGAGGCGCGCGCTCGGCCAAGCGCCCTTGTCGGCGCCAAGCGCATTTTGAAGCCACGCGAGCGTCAGACGCCGTGTCGCTTCCAGCACATCCGGTGCTTCAGTCTCTGTCTCCTTCGCGTCGAGCGCTGCGATCCCACCAAGGCCATGTCCGACCCCGTGCATCATCAGCATTGCCTCAGCGCCCGGTGCATCGTGGAATGCATCTGCATGCCACTCAGGACCGCGGGTGGTAAAATGCGGATTGTCCATATCACCGCAAACGACGAGGCTGAGTGTCGTCAGGGTCGAGAAATTGACGTCGAAGAACGGAAACCGGGCAGCACTCTCAGGCGTCATGTCCTTGCCGCCGCGTCCTGGTGTTGTCAGGAGAACGCCCGCCGAGATGCGTGGATCGGAAAAATCCTCACCATTCACCTGTGCGCCGAGCAGGAGCCCGACGGTGTGGCCGCCAAAGGAATGACCCACCGCGCCGATGCGTGCATGATCCATCCGCCCAGCAACGGCCGGCGCCTGTCTCTCGATCTCCGGCAGTTGGTCCAGGATCGCCTTCATCTCCTCGACACGCTCACGCCAGAAGAAAGGCGCGCCGGGTCCATCTGACGGCAGGCCGCCGACCCGAGAACTCGCATGCGTCGGCTGGATCACGACGAACCCTCTTTCCGCCCAGAACTGGACAAGGGGAGCATAGCCGTCCTTTGACGGGATATAGTTGGAAGGGCCGTAACCATGCGACAGCAGCACGATCGGCAGCTTGTCGCCGCTTGCGGGCGCGGTCAGACGCAGTTCCAACGGCTGGCGGCCCGACATCGAAAGACGGATCGGCGTGTAGGCCACGGTGAGAGTGGCATCAGGCGTCGGAATATGCTTTGCGAGATTGATCAGATTGTTCATGGGTCCAGACCTTCAAAGGTAGATTTCGATTGGCGATGATCAGGCGAGCAAATGACCGGCTTCGCGAAATGAGGTTTCCGCGTCGGCCCCCGCGGGGATCTTCATCGGCGCGTCGATCTCTGTCACAGACCGCCAGACGGCCTCTGCAACCGCCTCCGCAGTGGTGACTTGCGCGCCCGAACGCAGCTTCGTCATGTAGTCGTCGACGAAGGCGGCATATGGCTCGGGAATTTCCATGCCCATGCGCGAGACAGCATTCTTGCCGAAGCCCGTCGTCGGTGCAGAGCCAGGTAGGACAAGTTTAGCACGGATGCCGAACAGCGATGCTTCCAGCGCGAGGCTCTCCGTAAAAGCGTTAAGGGCCGCTTTGCTGGCGCTATAGACTGAGAGCGCCGGTAAAGGCTTTATCGTGACGGCGGAGCTGACGTTGACGATGACGCCCGAGCGACGGACCCGCATCTGCGGAAGGACAGCCTTTGTCATCGCCATCGCGCCGAAGACATTTGTCTCGAACAGTTCGCGAACCTTCGACATCTCCGAACCTTCGAGCACATTGAGCATGCCGACGCCGGCATTGTTCACCAGAGCATCGATCGTGCCGGCGGCTTCGACGGCCTCAGCAATGCTGTCCGCGCTGGTGACATCCAACGGCAGGATTTCGAGCCTGTCGTTCGAAGGAAGCAGGTCGTTTCGCGGCGTGCGCATGGTTGCGACAACGTCCCACCCGGCGTCCAAGAATTTCTGTGCGATGGCGAGGCCGAAACCGGACGAGCAACCGGTAATGAGGATCTTTGGCATGTTCCGTCTCCTGACATTTAAAGAGACTGAAGATGGACCTGATCACCCGGACGTGCTATATGCATACATCCGAGACTGTTTAGCGGAAGTCCGAATTGATGGCCGATCCGGTTGCCGAAGTTGTTTCCTTGTTGAAGCCGAGCCCGTCGATCTCAAAGCTTGTGACGGGCGGCGGTCGGTGGCTGGTTGAGCGCACGGAGCTCGGAAGCCCGTTCTATTGCGCAGTGGTCGAAGGACGTTGCCTGATGACGATTGCCGGTCGTGAGCCATTGCTGCTCACTACGGGTGACTTTGTCCTGGTCCCCAAGATCTTCTCGTTCACGATGAGCAGCATGGAGCCGCCGCCACGCGGCGCACTTCCCCAACGTCTGGAAACCAGCCCCGGCGTCTTTCGCCTGGGCGACCCGGAAGCGCCGGCTGAGATCAAGGCACTGGTCGGGCATTGTGCTTTCGGCTCGGATGACAAGGCTCTTCTCGTATCGCTGCTGCCGGAGGTCATCCATGTTCATGGTGAAGAGCGACTGATGGCGCTTGTCGGCATGATCAACGAGGAGACGAGGGCTGATCGTGCCGCGCGCGAAATGGTGCTTCACCGTTTGCTCGAAGTGTTGTTCATCGATGCACTACGATCGGCCGCAAGCGCCAAGGCACCGCCGGGTCTCCTGCGTGGCATGGCCGATCCACTGCTGGCGCCGATCCTGCGACGCATCCACGCAGATCCGGGTCGAAGCATGACGGTGGAGACGCTTGCCCAGGAGGCTGCCATGTCTCGTTCGACCTTCTTTGATCGTTTCCGCAATGAAGTAGGGGTTGCGCCGATGGAGTATGCGACCGCATGGCGTATGGCGCTCGCGAAAGAGTATCTCCGCGAAGATGTTGCCATGGCCGACATCGCCCAGCGCGTTGGCTATGGATCGACCAGCGCATTCAGCGTCGCCTTCAATCGGCATGTGGGAATGCCGCCTGGGGCGTATTCACGCGCAGTTGCTGCTGCGGCCTAACGCGTCCGACCCTTACCCACCGATATAGGCGGCCAGCTCTTCAGGTGTTCCCTTGGGGAAAGCCTGCATCAGGAAATCAAGCAAGGCAGAGACCCGCGCGCTCAAGAGAAGCCGCGACGGATAAAGCGCCCAGAGCGCGACCTCGGATCCTTTGATGTCGCCCCGGCGAGAAGCGTCACGCCTTCAAAGTTATTCCTCGACATAGGCTGCTAGCTCATCGGCCGTCCCCAGAGGAAAGGCTTGCTTGAGATAGTCAAGGAATGCAGACACTCTCGCGCTGAGGAGACGACGTGATGGGTAGAGCGCCCACAGCACCGTTTCCGGCCCTTCGACATCTCCCCAACGAACCAACCGCCCCTCAGCGAGATCGTGGCTTACCAAAGACAGGGGAAGGCGCGCCGCGCCGACGCCCATGCGCACCGCATCGCGGACCATGGTCATAGAGGAAAGGCTGAGCACGGGATCGATTTGAAGACTGAGCCGCCCTGTCGGTGTGTTCATTGTCCATGACCTCGTTTGACCCGGCGTGCCGCGTATGACGACTGGCACAGTGGCTCTGCTGTCGTATGCGAGCTGTGGTGCCGCCACGACCACCAACCCGTCACGCAGGAAGGCGCGGCCCAACAGGCTCTCGTCTGGATCGGGGTTCACCCTGATAACGAGGTCGTATCCCTCCTCCACCATATCGACAGGGCGATCTTCGGTCGTCACCTCCATGCGCACCTCCGGATACTTGAGGGAGAAGCCGGCAGCCAGCTTGCCCATGGCAGTTTGGGAGAACAGCAATGGCGCGCTGATCCGCAACCTGCCACGCGGCCTGTCTCCGCCAGACGCTATGGCGGCAGCAGTCTCTTCCAGTTCGATCAGCAGAGCACCCGCCCGCTCTTGAAGCGCCCGCCCCTCCTCCGTCAGCTTGAGCATCCGTGAGCCGCGTTCGAACAGCCGTAGGCCAAGGCTCGCTTCCAGTTCAGCGACCCGGCGCGAAAGCGTTGCCTTCGGCCGACCGGAAGCGCGGGCAGCGCGGCCGAAGCCGCCATGCCGGGCAACGGTGACAAAATCAACAAGGGCAGCCAAATCCATGAGTGTTCCACCAGTGAGACGATGTGTCTATTTTTAGCGTCTATTGGGTTGAATGTGAACCAGCCATAGTCGAGGTGTCTTCGAAACCGAAGTCGTTCACAGTAAACTAAGGAGAACCCCAATGACCATTCTTGTAACCGGTGCCACTGGCCGTGTCGGCCGCCATGTCGTTGACCAGCTCATCGCACGCAATGCGGATGTCCGTGTCCTCGTGCGTGATCCCGCCAAGGCCAATTTTGCCTCGAACGTCGATGTTGTGCAGGGAGACATGCTCGATATCGACGCGCTCCGCCGCGCCTTCAATGGAGTCCGCACGCTGTTCCTGCTGAACGCGGTCGCTGGCGATGAATTCACCCAGGCCATCATCGCTTTGAACGTTGCGCGCGAAGCCGGCGTCGAACGTGTCGTCTACCTCTCGGTGTTCGATGCCGACCGAGCAGTGAATGTGCCGCACTTCGCCGTCAAGTTTGGCGCCGAACGCATGCTGGAGGCGATGGGCTTTAGCGCCACGATCCTGAGGCCGGCATACTTCATCGACAACGAAGTCATGATCAAAGACGTCATCTTCAATTACGCTGTCTACCCGATGCCGATCGGGAGCAAGGGTGTTGCCATGGTCGACACCAGAGATATTGCAGAAGTTGCTGCGTCCGAGCTCCTTCGTCTCGACCGCGCCGCGGAAAAACTGCCGAGCGAGACGATCAATCTGGTCGGCCCGGAGACGCTGACTGGCTTGGAACTCGCAGCCATCTGGTCTGATGTTCTGGACCGCCCTGTCGTCTATGGCGGCGATGATCCATCCGGCTTCGAACAAAACCTCGCCAGTATCATGCCTAAGTGGATGGCCTATGAAATGCGCCTGATGGCTGAGCGCTACGTCAGCCACGGCATGGTTCCAAACGCTGGCGATGTCGAGCGGCTGACGCAAATCCTGGGCCGCCCGCTGCATAGCTATCGCGAGTTTGCCTCGCAGCTTGCCGCATCTGCCTGAACCGCGCGCGCCCCTCGATAACAACCGCGACCGCTTCAGTAGAGCCCCAGTGGGAACTGATCTTGTCCCGCGCGCACATATGGGCGGGTCTCGAAATCAAGGCGCGTGATGCGCGCCTTTTCTGCCGGCGGGCCTATGAGCGGTCTGGCTGGCAGAACATGTCTCCTCGTACATGCAGCACGCGTTAGCACGAACGCCTGTGGTCATCACGACGATGCGCTTGTAAGAACGGACGCTTCGGATATTCTCGAAGACGCTGGATTTCGAGTGCTGGAGGCGGCTACGCTCGATCAAGCTATATCGATCCTGGAGCAGCGTGCGCCAGCGTAAAACTCCTTTTACCGACGCGCAGATGCCGCCGAGCAAGCTCGACGGCTTTTCTCGCCCAAAAATGTGCAGGGTCCTGTCCGGAATTTGAGATCGTAGTCGCATCGGGACAGATCGTGCCCAAGGAGGATATCTCCCGGAAGATGCAACCTTCGGGAGAAAGCCATTCAGTGCAGACGTCGTTCACGATCACCTGCACCGACTGCTACCGGACGGAAAGACGCCCGGACCGCCGACCCAGTGGACATCTTCACTAGGCTGATAATTAAACGGCTAGATCACCCTACTGGAAATTTCGGCTCTTGACCTTAAGAGTGTCGATGTGAAGGTCTGGGATATAGATGTCACGAACCTTGTTCGGCTTCGGCCTATCGCGGACATCGCCGCCGCCATGAGAGCCATGCGCGAACTCATCGCCACGCCCACTCGGATTCCGAAACTCGGTGTCGCGGTCCGACAGAGATGACAGATCGGCAGAGAGGTCGTAAAGCTGCCGCGCGATCAAGTGAACGACGTCCCCTTCCCGCTGGATTTTCCCGTGGATCGCCATCATGCTTGAGCTTAACACGATCCGACGCTGTTTCTCGAAAAGCGACGGCCACACGACGATGTTCGCTGGTCCGGTCTCATCCTCGATGGTGATGAACATGACGCCCTTCGCGGATCCGGGTTTCTGCCTCACGAGCACTAGCCCAGCAACGCAGAGCCAGCTCTTATCACGGGCATTCATCGCATCTGTACATGTGACGATCCGGCGAGCGGTGAGATCCTGTCGCAGGAATGACAAAGGATGCGCACGAAGAGTCAGGCCGACGTGTTGATAGTCCTCGACCACGTTGTGGCCCTCGGTCATCTGCCTGAGTTCAACTTGCGGCTCCTGCTGCTCGGCGACCGTTTTCATCTCTCGCTCTGCCGCCGCCACGAACAGTGGAAGCGGCTCGTCTCGTAATGCTTTGATCGCCCAGAGTGCATCACGCCGCTCGATGTTGAATGCCGGTCTGAAGGCGTCGGCCTCGGCGAGCTGTACAAGCGCTTCCGATGGGACTTCCGATCGACGCCATACGTCGTCGACGCTCTCGAACGGCCGTTCGATCCTTGCTGCGACAATTCTGGCGGCGTCCCGAGCTGCCAGCCCAGCAACCTGGCGCATACCCAGCCGGATGGCGTGTCGGTTGCTGCCGGGGATTTCCTCGAGTGTGCAGTCCCAGCGTGAATGTTGGATGGAGATCGGTCGAACCTCGACGCCATGCTTCTGCGCGTCGCCGATGATCTGTGCCGGGGCGTAAAAGCCCATCGGCTGCGAATTGATGAGCGCTGCCGCGAAGGCGTCCGGGTAATGGCACTTGATGAAGCAGCTTGCGTACGCAATGAGCGCGAACGATGCAGCGTGGCTTTCAGGAAAACCATAGCTGCCGAACCCTTCAAGCTGTGAGAAGGTCTTCTGCGCGAATTCGCGACTGTAGCCGTTATTGACCATTCCATCGATTAGCTTGGTCTGAAACCGCGATACGCCTCCAGTGAACTTGAAAGTCGCCATACTTTTTCGGAGCTGGTCAGCTTCGCCGGCGGTGAAACCTGCGCAAACCATAGCGACGCGCATCGCGCTCTCCTGAAACAGGGGCACGCCCAACGTCTTGCCGAGCACCGCCTCCAGCTCCGGCGTCGGATACTCCACAGCTTCTTTTCCCTCCCGGCGTCGGAGATACGGATGAACCATGTCGCCTTGGATCGGCCCTGGCCGAACGATGGCCACCTGCACGACCAAGTCATAAAACGTGCGGGGTTTCAGCCTCGGCAGCATCGCCATCTGCGCCCGGCTTTCGACCTGGAATGTGCCGAGGGTGTCGGCCTTGCGGATCATTGCATATGTCGCCCCGTCTTCCTGCCGGACCTTGGAGAGATCGAGGTCCTCGTGCTTGTGCTCTCGGATTAGGTCAAAGGCCTTTTGCATGCATGTGAGCATACCGAGCGCCAGGACATCGACCTTCATCATTCGCAGGGCTTCGACGTCGTCCTTGTCCCACTCGATCACCTGCCGGTCTTCCATCGCCGCCGGCTCGATTGGAACGAGATCATCCAGGCGTGAGCGCGTCAGCACGAAGCCACCGACATGCTGGCCGAGATGTCGAGGAGCACCCATTAGATCGCGAGCAAGACGAAGCGTCATCACAAGACGGTAGTCTTCGGGATTGAGGTTCAGCTCGCGCACATTGCGCTCCGTTACCTCCTCCGACCATGACCACAGCCCAGACGAGAGGGCTTTGGTCACGTCCTCCGGTAAACCCATAGCCTTGCCGACGTCGCGGATCGCACCCTTGGCTCGATAACGCGTGACCGTACAAACCAGCGCCGCACGATCGCGGCCGTAGGTCTTGTAGATCCACTGGATAACCTCCTCCCGACGCTCGTGTTCGAAATCGACGTCGATGTCTGGCGGTTCGTTGCGCTCCTTGCTGACGAACCGCTCGAACAACAGATCGTTGGTTTCGGGGTCGATGCTCGTGACGCCGAGGATGTAGCAGATCGCAGAGTTTGCGGCGGATCCCCTCCCCTGGCAAAGGATTCCTCGTGAACGAGCAAAGCGAACGATGCTGTAAACCGTGAGGAAATAGGGCGCGTACCCCATCTCCTTGATCAGATCCAACTCATGTCTAACCGCTCGTAGGACACTCTGTGGCAGTCCCTCCGGGTATCGGTCGGGGATGCACTCGCGGACGCAATGCTCCAGCGACTGCTGCGCGTCCATGCCGTCAATCAGCGCTTCCTCAGGATATTCATACGTCAGTTCCTCCAAGCTAAAGGTACACTGGCTTACGATCTCCATCGTCCGAGCAAGTGCTTCGGGGTATCTCGGAAACAACCGCTCCATTTCCTCCGGGGGCTTGAGGTAGCGATCGGCATGTCGCTCTCTGTCGAAACCCACGTCGTCGATAGTCGTGTTGGTGCGGATGCACGTGACGATATCCTGCAATTGACGGCGAGACGCCTCATGGAAGAGAACGTCGTTGGTGACGACCGTCTTCACCCTGAACTTTGCCGCCATATTTGAAAGCTCGTGGAGCCGCATTTGGTCGTTGGGTCGTCGCCGAAGACTGAGCGCCACGTGAGCTCGCCGGCCGAAAATCTCGTTCATCTTCCTGAGTTGGACGGCACAGACCTCGTCGGCGAGGTCCGGCACGAGGATGCCGACCATCCCTTCTGCGTAAACGGCAAGGTCATCCAGATGAAGGATGCAGTTGTCCTTCCCGCCTCTGCCCTTCCCCAAAGTGATCAGGCGGGTGAGCCGCGAATATGCCGCTTTGTCCGTCGGATAGACGAGGATCGAAATCTTATCCTGCAGATCGAGCCGACAGCCGACGACCAGCCGCACTCCAGTGTCGCGCGATGCCTCTAGTGCTCGCACGATTCCGGCGAGGCTGTTGCGATCGACGATACCGAGGGCTTCGATGCCGAGCTCCTTCGCCGTCGCGAACAGTTCCTGCGCCGACGACGCTCCGCGCAGGAAGCTGAAATGAGTCGTGACCTGAAGTTCCGCGTACTTCATGCGAAAATCCCATGCATGAACCACTTATGCGAGCCCGTTTCCGGGTCGATCCCGTCTCCGGAGCGAAAAATCCAGAAGCGCTCGCCGTCATCATTTTCTATGACGAAGTAGTCCCGCACGGCCTCCAGTTCCGTGGGCCGCATCCACCATTCGCCGAAAATGCGTTCTGGACCGTCGGCTCGCTTCACGCGGTGACGCTTCCCGCGCCACGTCACGCTTGCGGGCGGATAGTCGGGCATGAGAGCAATCGCCTGGATCTGCTCCGGTCGGTCGAACAACCGCACGGGTCTGCGCCAATGGCTTACCCATGCAGTCTCCACAGCGTCCGCAATAGCCGGGACCCGCTGGACACTCCTCTCAGGAACATCGGATGCAACGGGCGCCAAGCGATATACCCGTTGTCCACGGTTCGCGAAGATGTCGATCAGCGGAGTGATGTCGCCATGCTCCTCCTCGACGAGCGACGATTCCTTCTGCTCCTCCACTAATGGTTCGGCCGCGACGGCGACAAGAACAAGTCTCTCGATACCGAATCCCGGCTCGATCTTCTCGGTCCGGTCCTTGAAGAGTTTCGTCAGCCAGCCGACGTCGCGTGCGGGCTTCGCCGTGCCGGCCCGGATCGCCTGTATGGTGTTGTCTACCTTGTGGACGATGAGATCGGTTCGTCGCGCGCCAAGTCCGCGCTTCTCTAGTTCTGCCACAAGTTGGACCACCAACCTACCGACGTACTTATCGATCGTTTCCGCCGCTCCGATCGGCTCCTGGAAAGAACGGGAGACCTCGACAAGGTCCGCTGTCCTTATGGGGTCGATCGGCTCCGACACTCGACCAAACATCTGGTCCAGTCTCCTGCCGACTTCCGGTCCGAAACGAAGCGCCAGCGGCGCACGCGGCGTGTTCGCGAGTTCGCCTATCGAATGGAAGCCAAGAACACGGAGATCCTGGACGATCTTGTCGGAGAGCCTCAACAGGGATATCGGCAGTTTCTCGACTGCGCGCACTATTTCACCGCGAGGCACGATCACCGTATCGCGGTTAATGGCCCGAACACACGCGTGCGCCGCTCCCCAGGTTTCTGCCACGGCAACCTTCGCCGTCAGTTTCCGGGAGAGGAAGGTGTTCACGATACCGGTCGTCATCGGCACCTCTCCGCCCTGGAGATGATCCGCGCCCTCGGTATCTATGACGAGACCGTCAACGCCGTCGACTGCAACGATCGGCGAATAGTGCGCGAGTGCCCAGAAACCGATACGATTGAGTGCGACAGCATCCGCGACAGGGTCAGCATCAACCAATGTAAGACCCTGGAAGATTGCTTGCGCCTTCGCGGCAGGCATCCCTACACGGACCCCGATCTTCCTTGCGGCGCCATCGGCCGCGGACACCCATCGCTTGGATCCACGCCTGGAAATCACCGCGATCGGCTGCTCACCCGGTATCGAGGGATCGTCCCTCCTTATCCTGTCCGTGGCCAAATCCGGAAAATAGATCGATACGACCCTGCTCATCACACGCTCCGACGCAAAACTCTCTACACTCGCCCGCACGCGACCTAAGCAATTCCAAATACCACCTAGGCCGCCCGATGCCTGGGACCGGGAGCGATTCTGAAGGAAGTACACCCACGCGCCACCGTGTCGTGGCAGCGGTCGGTTGACCGAAATCACTAGCCTCGGTCTGCCTTCGCCACCTCCGGACCACGAGCGCCATGGTGCCTGTACGTTCTGCGACGAGTTGCAGGCGCCTGCTGACGACCATCGGCAGTCTGACCATTTCCCCGACAACTGCGCCAAGACCTCCGAATGAAAGGGCTTCCTCCATGCTGGCCGCGACGTCCTCTTCCTTGTCGCTTTCAACGAAGATTACTCTGCGAGGATGCAGCCCCGCCTGAGCGAGCGCGGGGAAGAAAAGGTCCGGCCTCGTCAGGCACCAGACGATCGGACCCTTCGTGCGTGCGGCAATGCCGGCTGCCAACAGCGCGGCGGCCGCTCCGTCAACGGTTCCTGAACCACCGCCTGCGAATTCGTGCAGCGCGCCATATGCCAGGCCGCCTCCCGGAAGAATGGCGTCGATCTCATCGACGCCGAAAGGTAGGCACCCAGCCTTCTTCACGCCCTCTCCTTGGATGGAAGAGATGCGATCTCGCAGATCAGTAATCACTTGATCGCGGGCAGCCGACATCGGTTACGAATCCTTCCGAAATCGCAGTTGAACAGGGACGACATCATGTCGCTAGAACTTGATTGTTCCCCTTCTGTTCCGTATCTTGTCCGGCGTCAAGACGCCTGAAAATAAGGAATCTTGGCTCAAGATTAGCAACACTGCGGATTCGTGAAGTTGAATCAAAACCGTAACTAGATTCTACATTGCACCTTTCGTCTAAAATATTTTTGTCGTCATGGAGGGATGAGGATATCCAAAGTCCTCAGAGGTACCGAAGGGAGTTGGTATGGTGGCCAAGACGCCTAAATTCACACAGACGCCCGACAGCGAGCGCAGCTACACGCTGAAGGGCGTCCGGCTGCCCAACATCGAAATCGAGTGCATCCGGTGTGAACGCGTTGATAGCTTAGAACGAAAGGCGGTTGTTGCGAAGTTCGGCGCCAGCGTGAGCTTCTCCAAGCTCCGCCGGCGCCTGGCCATGGGTTGTGACCGTCTATGCCATCCCGACGGCGACCTTTGCGAGATGAGGTTTCGATGTCTCCAGTCGCTGGATGCAGATGGCTAGCCGTCCGACCTCTTTGAAAGATCCGCGAATTGAGAGTGAGGAGAACATAGATTTCGGTGTGCAGGAATCCTCCCCGACCTCAATTTGTTCGTCTAGATCTCGCCCTTCGGCTTCTTGCCGGTAGCGTCTTCAATGCCTTTCTCGGCTTTCTTCTTGAGTTCCTCGCGATCCTTATCCGCATCTTCACCGGTGCGGGCTGCGTCGCTCGACGGGTCTGGCTTCCTGTCACTCATGGATTTTCTCCTTTTGCTGACCATCCAACCGGACCAACGACAGAACGTTCCCAAACAACCACCGCCTCAAGAGTGGCGCGGTCGGGCTACCCATCACCCGCCGCCGTGCCTCAATCGCATCGCGCGCCGCGTACGAGGCAGGGAAGGTCGAATGCGCCGGCCCATATACCGGCATGCGCCGCTTGGGCTTCCGCCTGTTGGGGGGCGTACCGGCCACCGGAGTACTTCGGCCAGTCGATGGCGTGCCCGTTGCGCACCATCCACGTGTTGACGTCCACACCATCGGCGCGCACGCAATAGCCTACGATGCGGTCGTAGCTGGTACCTGTCGCCGTGCATTTCGTAGGACGCGATTTGGCAAGGAAGGCGTCCAAAGCTTTCGCGCTTGCTTGACCGCACCTGTACGCCTTTCCTGCAGCGTTCTCGCACATCTGCCGGCTCTCGGGTGCGTCGATGCCTTCGAACCGAACCCGCACGCCATTTATCTCGATGGTGTCGCCATCGATGACCGTTGCACGACCGGTGATATCGGCCGGTGCAGCAAGCGAGGGAGTGAACGCCAAGGCCAATACGAGCGAGGTTGTCCTGATCATGTCATAGTTCCAGATTGAGCCTAGGCTTGGGATAGTCCGTTCCTTTCGTGGAAGAGAAAGCTCAAGAGCTACCGCTTACGTCGTCATGCGGACTATCTCTTCAGCGCCACAAAGGCAAAGGCAAACGACGGGGTGCCAAGTTGTCGACGCCGATATTTGTTAAATTCCGACAGACCCTTCCCCCTCCATTGAATCGTAGTTGACTCTTCCGCAAACTAGAACATAAACAGAACATAGATGACACGAAGGGGGCGTGCTTCCGACAACGACATGCGGAAATTGAACTTCGAAAACGGAGATGAGAACGTGCGCCCGACGCGGAAAGATTCTGTAGCAGATCCTGTTGCCCACCTCGTAGCATGGCACGATGGGGACCACCGAGCTGCGATCGAGACGTTGATGCAGGATGTGCGGCACCTGCGGGAGCAGCTTGCATTGGCAACCGCGGCCATGAGCGCAGGATATACGAGAGGATGGATGCCCGACGAGGAGCGCAATTCCCGCTGAAGGCTAGCAACGCGGTCGTCGCCTAAGGCGAAGATTTTCGTCGTAATTCCGGGGCCTCGAGGTGCTGCGGCGTCTTGATCGCCGTGGGCTCGCCTGGAGGTACGAGGGCGCCGACTTGATCACGTCGAGAACGACCCAAGGCAGGGCGCTTGACGCCTTAAGAAGCTTCTCCGATGCAGCAAGTGCAACCACGAGGGCCACATGGAGTTGTCCGTAGCCAAACTTCCGAGGTGACGCATGTGCAATCTTTATCAGGTCCGGACAAACCAAGAGGCGATGCGAGATATCGCCGGCGCGATGAGCGAGAGGCTGAACCTTGAGCCGGAGGTGGAAGTCTACCCGGACCGCCCTGCCCCGGTCATTCGAAACAACGGCGATGCGTGCGAGCTCGTCGCTTTGACCTGGGGCATGCCCACCCCGCCAAACATTCTTGGCGATCGACCAGACACAGGCATTACCAATATTCGCAATGTCACGTCGCCTCACTGGCGCCGTTGGCTGAGGCCTGAGAGCCGCTGTGTGGTGCCGTGGACAAGGTTCTGCGAGTGGGAAGACACGAAGCCCCGCAAAACCAAGCGCTGGTTCGCGACCGATGATAGCGAGCCGCTCGCATTCTTCGCCGGCATCTGGACCGATTGGCATGGCGTGCGCGGATCGATGAAAAACCCGCGAGACGGCCATCATCAGCTATTCGGCTTCCTGACCTGCGAGCCGAACGACATCGTCAAGCCGATCCACCCTAAGGCAATGCCGGTGGTGTTGACGACGCGCGAGGAAGTGGACGTATGGATGAATGCGCCATGGGAAGAGGCAAAGGCACTTCAACGGCCCTTGCCCGATGAGCGCTTGATCCTGCTGCCTATTGAGGAAGCGACGCCACAAGGAACGCTGCTGTAAGCGACGAGAAAGCCGGAGACGGAATCCATATCAACCACTACTGTTCGCATGCGGGCTGCAAGAAGTGGGGCGGACTCGGCTATTCCAAGAACAAAATCGACGCACCGCAGTGGTGGTGCTCGGAGCACTATCCGTATTGGGACGTTCCTAGATCCGCTGCTCGTTGAGCTTTGGGACGCTGCCACAAAACGATCAAGATTCATTCAGCCGCCGTTCACGGGATCGAGAGCTAAATCACTCCACCAAACGAGGAGTGATGGAAATGCGCAAGTTAGTTCTAGGCGCGGTGCTTTTGTTAAGTGGTCTGATGGGATCAAGTGCGAACGCAATGCCCATGGCGCAACCTTTGGCGCGGGATACGACAGACTTCCAGACGGTCGACTACGCCTGCGGGCGCGGGTATCACTTATCACCCCGCGGCTTCTGCCGGCCGAACGGTCCACCGCGCTACGAACGCGAGTGGGGTCGTCGTGGAGATTGGGAAGCTCGTCGTGAGTGGCGAGAACGTCAGGCGCGGCGCGAGTGGCGCGAACGAAGAGCCTGGGAGCGTGAGCGCGAATGGCGAAGAGGCGGGTACGATTACCGCGAGTACCGCTGGTAGCGTCGTTACGGCCCGCTGGAACAAGCGGGCCCAACCCAGCGGTGGGCTTGGCCAGCATGCCGGTCGCGTCCTTTTATGATCGACTCCCAAACAATGCTGTGTTTTCTAGGATTCTCGGGAGCACAACATGCAAACGTTTCTTTCTCGATCCGTAGGGCTTATTCTCATCTCTTGTCTGATGGCGGCGTGCACCGCCACTCAGCGTCCCATAAGGTATCCTGGCAACTGCTACTCGCCGTCCGATCTAGCCGCCGATGGGAGTCTTTGCGGCCGTCGTGCGGCGTCGCTGCGTCCAGGCGGCTACTAGGATGAGGATTTCTTTCCCCTCTCCCGCCCCAACGTTGGGCAACGACATCGAAGAAGCCGTACGCAGCGTCGCCCAAGAACTCGGATGGAGCCGCGAAGAGATGCTGCGGGTTATTGTCAGAGAATGGTTGGAGCAAAACGCATACCTACCGGTCCTGGATCTAAACGACGAAGGTGAGGCTGGCGGCAATCCCTAGCGGCTGATGGCAGCCCGAATGAAGACCGCCATCCACCATCTCGGCTCAGTTCACAGGCGTGGCGCCGGCAGTGCCGCATTTGGCGAACTTGCCTTTGGCATCCTTGCACTGGACCTTCTTCTTAGTCGTCTCGCATTTGACGAACTTGCCTTTCGCATCGCGGCACTGCTCGGCGCTTGCCGGCGCAGCGGCGAAAGACGTGAGTGCGGCGACAATCAAAACCGACTTCCACATTCCCGAATCCTCCTTGGCCGTAATTGGCCGAAGCCATGGTTACAACATGATCAGGAAAGCTCAAGCGGCGAGCGTGGTGCGATCAAGGATGCCTCTTGTAGACACCACGCCTTTCGGTTGGGGACTTCCAATAGGGATTCTGGACGCCCCCTTTCGCCAGCGCCTATTTGAAACGGTCGCGGAGAAAGATCGCGGCGTCTCGGGCTTCTTCCGAAGAGATCGTGTGACCGACGCCAGGATAGATTTTTGACGTCACGGGAAACCCCGCCGCTTTGAGTTGGTTCGCCGCAGTCGTCGTCGCAGCGGATGGTATGGTCCTGTCCGCAGAACCATGCATCATAAAGATTTCCGTTTCGACAGAAGACGAAGTCGGCGGCAACGGCAACAGTCCGGCGAAGGTGACGAGAGATCCTACCTTCCAACGACCCGAAGCAACCGCATCCAGCGCCATGATGGCGCCTTGCGAGACCCCGACGAAGGGCACCCGGTCGAGCGAGTTTTCGAACCCTTCCCGTTTGACGATCTCGGAGACCACGCCGTCGAACGCTCGACGCGCTGCGTCGATCCGCTCGGGACGCATTATCTGGTCATCGACGGCGAACCACTGACGACCGCCCGACCTATGCGGAAACGGCGCGTCAGGCGCGACGAATGCCGTGTCCGGAAGCGTCGCCTGCCAGGAATTTCCCACCGCTTGCATAACGGACCCTCGTCCTCGGATCCCGTGGAACAGGATCACCAGATGATCGGCGCGAACCACTCCTTTTTGAGAGGCGGTTTGTTTCTGGGTGCGTTCCGCCTGCACAATTTGCAAAGGCTTCCCAGCAGGGTCGACCGCCTTGGACATAAGTCTGATTCCTCTGTCCGCAGCCAATACTCGATCCGGCTTCGCGACAAGGTAGATCGCGCCGACAAGGATGATGAAAAGAGAGACTAGGGTCGCGAGATGTGACGACGTCATGGGGCTTTCCTGTTGCATCCAATCAACCTGCATTCCGAATGTTCGTTCCGCTTCGCTGCCAGACCGGCACTGACATTCTCGTTACGGTCACGGTGTCCCTCAAAACGGCCGAGCCCCTGGATCGGGAACAACCCCGCATATCTCCCGTTCGAGCGGATGCACCACTGCGCACTCAAGGAGATTTCAATGCAGCGATTTGCAGACAAGGTCGTCGTCGTGACTGGCGCAGGCTCAGGAATAGGTAAGGCGACAGCGGAGCGTTTTCTCGACGAAGGCGCTGTCGTGACACTGGTCGGCCGCACGAGATCGAAGCTCGAAGAGGTCGCCAAGCCTTTCCGTGATGATCAATTTATGATCGCCGAGGCGGACGTGTCGAATGAGGACGAAGTAAAGGAGCTGATTTCTCGCACCGTCGAGAAGTTCTGACGCTTGGACGTTCTCGTCAACAATGCGGGCGTCGTCGCCGAAGGCGACGTCGGCACCCTGACCACAGACGATTGGCGTACAGTAATGGCAACGGATGTCGATGGCGTCTTCTACGCCAGCCGTGCGGCGCTCCCGCATCTGAAGTCATCGCGGGGCTCCATCATCAACGTCAGCTCGGTATCCGGCACCGGTGGCGATTGGGGAATGGCAGCCTACAATGCCGCCAAGAGTGCAGTGACCAATCTCACGCGGGCTGTGGCCATGGACCATGGCAAGGACTGCATCGGGGTCAACGCAGTGTGCCCAAGCCTGACGCGAACAGGCATGACCGAGGATATGATGGACGACGAGAAGCTGATTTCGAAGTTCAACGAACGCTTTGCGCTCAGGGGGCCCGGCGAGGCTGAAGACGTTGCGGCCGTAATCGCATTTCTTGCAAGCGACGATGCGCGCTTCGTGACCGGGGTCAACCTGCCTGTCGATGGCGGCATATCGGCGTCCAATGGTCAGCCGCCCCAGTAAGCATCGAGCGGTACGTTCTATTCGACGGGTCTTCATTCTTCCACCGCCGGCCAGTCATTGGCCGGCTCATCGACGGCTTTCATAGTCAGCGGGATCCTGATCGTGCTCACGGGCCACCATGAGGGCGTTGACCTGCACGACTATCATACTGCAGGCGTCCTCGTAACTGACGCCGTTAGCGACCAGGCTATCAACCAATTGCTCCAGCCTGGCGCCAACCTCGCGCTTCCACTCGTCGATCATTTCTCTCTCCTTTTTTTGCAGTCTTCTCAGTCAGTTCAATCCATACTGGCGCGTGATCACTGGCGTGCTCCCAGCCCCGGACATGCTTGTCGACCTGGGCTCCCACGAGTTTTTCGACGGGATCCGGGCTAAGCAGAAAGTGGTCGATCCAAAGGCCGGCGTCGCGTGCGAAGGCATTTCTGAAGTATGCCCAAAACCTGTAGATGCGGTCGTCCGGATAGAGGTGCCGTAGTGCAGCATCCGATGTAAGAACTATTAGGGTGCTTAGATTCTTCGGCACCCCGCTTGCAGGCCGGCATCGAACACTTTGCAACCCAAGGAGACGGCAACCATTTCGCCTACGTCGGCACAATGAAGTCGACCGGTGAAACGGCGCTCGTCACCCATCATGGATCGCGAGCTCCGGGTGCACGGCTCTACGACAAGGGTATGAAGGTCGCCAACCGGTTTCGCGAACAGCTATCGCCCGAGACCCATCGAGAGAATGCATGGATCCCGGCAGATACCGAGGAAGGCGATCTCTATTGGTCCGCCTTGCAGACGATTCGCCAGTGGACGAAGGAAAACCACTATATGCTTCACGACATGGCGGCGGAGAAACTCTCGGTCAAGGTCGCCGATCGCTTCTGGAACGAGCACAATTTCGTTTTCCGGAAGTCTGACGGGCTATTCTATCACGGCAAGGGCGCGACGCCTGCGTTCGACAATTGGGGACATGATGCGACCGATCTGACCATCATCCCGCTCAATATGGCGGAACCGGTATTGATCGTTCGCGGAGCGAATGCCGCTCATGGTCTCGGCTTCTCGCCGCATGGCGCGGGGCGCAATATTTCGCGCAGCGCCCATGTGCGCCAGTTGTCGGCAGAATATGGAGCAGATTCACGTGGGCTCAGCCCGAACAACATCGCGGCAATTCTTGAGAAGGAGACAAGCGGTCTCGATGTTCGCTTCTTCTCTGGCTTTGCCGACGTGTCGGAGCTTCCCAGCGCCTACAAGAGCGCCGCAAATGTGCGGGCGCAGATCGAGCATTATGGTCTTGCCGAAGTAGTCGACGAAGTGATTCCGTTCGGGAGCATCATGGCCGGCAACTGGCAGAAGAATGCACCTTGGCGCAAAAATCGCCGGTGAGAATCGGGAAGGTAACCAGGTTTGGTTGCCTCTCCTCCGATCCAATCTGTCCGTGACGTAGACGCCGGGTCACGTTTATCGTCCGTCACGTCGGTGGTCTTAGTCGGGCATTGCCAAGTTGTTTTGCGTTGGGTGCAGATGCGGCCGTGTCGCTAGTTTCAGACTGTCATTTCAGCGGCATAGTGCGCCCACAGGCTGAACGCATCAGCCCGTGCATGGCGGTATGAAATGGCGGTCAGCGTGTAGCGGCGGGGACGGAAGATCGTGTTGATTTGATCGTGGGCCGACAGGAAGCGCTGTGCCTGTCGCGTCGACTTGAACCGACCCATGATCTTCTCGCGTTTTCGGGTCTGCCGGTGGGAATTTTCAATGCGGTTGTTCAGCCCTTTGTGCGCCCGGTGATCGGCATTCGGAGCGATGACCTGGATCGCCGCGACGTAGCTGCCCAGTTTGTCCGTCACGACCACCCGAGGCTGACCAAACTGCCTGACCAGTCTGGAGAAAAAGCGCCTGGCAGCCCGGCTGTTGCGGCGAGTCTGAACCAGGATATCGAGAACATCGTCATTGGCATCAATGGCGCGCCAGAGCCAGAACTTCCTGCCGCCAATCGTGATGACGGCCTCATCGATGTGCCACTTGTCACCAGGTTTTGGCCGGTCACTGCGGATGCAGTTTGCGAAATGCCGACCAAAGCGGTTGACCCAGAGGCGAACGGTCTCCCGGCTCACGATCACCCCGCGCTCGGCGAGCAGATCCTCCACGTCGGCCGTGCTCAGGGCAAAGCGGTGGTAGGCCCAGACCGCATAGGCGACGATCTCACGCGGAAAGCGAAACCCCTTCAGCCGGGGGAATGAGCAAGGCATCTTCATGCCAAACTGATAGCTGCAACCCGCCGATCAAACAACTTGGCAATGCCCCCGAAAGGACTGAGTTAGCTACACCGTTGCTTGGGCTTTTGAGGAAAAGCCTGCGGCATCTGCCCAGCAAAGCAAGACCCTTTACAGGGCGAGCTCGGTAACGATTTATGAGCAGCATCTATTTGAAGCGATTTTTCACCTATTTGCACAGTAGTTAAGGCCGCAGGCGAAATGATTTCGCTCAAGGGGGCAACATGAATGTTGGTAATAGGGTGCCGAACCCGATAGATGTCGCTGTCGGCGCGCGATTCCGTAAGCGGCGCAAAGAGTGCGGTATTAGTCAGACAACGCTCGCGACAGAGCTCAAAATTTCCTTCCAGCAGATCCAGAAATACGAAAAAGGCACCAACCGCGTAGGGGCCGGCCGGCTGGCGACGATCGCCCAAGGCAGCGAATGTGGCGTCGTAGAAGTTTCTGGCACGCTTCAGGTCATTGCTGCCAATCATGATGTGAGCGAACGTGCTTCGTCTCCAATCGGTTGCTTCTGTCAATGCGCTCACTCACGTCCAACGCTCGAATTTCCGCAGATATCGCGCAGGCGATGTACCGAGTGCTTTCTTGAACATCGTAATGAACGCGGAAACGGATTCATACCCGAGGTCACCCGAAACCTGCTGCACCGTCGCCCCGGCCGCAAGGCTTCGGATAGCAATAATCAATTGCAACTGCTGTCGCCAACGGCCGAAGGTCAGGCCGGTTTCCTGTTGAACGAGACGGGCAAGGGTGTTCTCACTCATTGCCACTCGCTGGGCCCATTGTGCCATGGTGCTTCGGTCGGAGGGGTCCTTCACCAGGGCAGACGCGATACGATTCAATCTTGCCTCGGCAGTTAGAGGCAGATGGAGGTCCTCTACTGGCATCCGCGACAACCCCGACAGAAGCAGCGTTGTCATCGTCTCCCCATAAGCAGACGCGACCTCGGATTGAGTAGCCATCTCGATGATGAGCTCCCTGACGAGCGGTGACAGCGAAAGAGTGCAGCATCGATCCGGCAGATCGGCAGCATCTGGCTCGACAAAAAGAAAAAACAATCGCGCGTTCGCGGTCGCCACGTTGCTGTGCGGCATGCCACCAGGAACCCACACACCGCACTGGGGCGGGACCATCCATATGCCGGTCGGAACACGACATGTCACGCCGCCCCGCGACGCCATGACCAGTTGCCCTTTTCTATGCCGGTGCTCAGGCGCCTCGCGTTCATTTTGCGAGACGTCGATCCTCACCGCATGCGCTCGCAGGCTCGATTGTTCCGGATCCTCCTCAACAAGAGCATCAGACAGGGATAACTGCGATTGGTGGAATTTCGTCATCATCAGATGATATCTCTAAATTCCGCTAGGCGCTTTGTCGATAGTGTCCTCCGAAAGAATTCGGAGAATGTCGATGGCACTATACGACCCGTCCTCCCACTGGTGGTCTGATATCTTCCAGACCGATTTTCGCCTGCCTCAGAAGCGCAATCGTGGCGATGGCATCCTGCCTCCAGACTATCGGCGCAACCGGTTCCGGTTCATCGCCGCTGCACGAAAGATGAGGAAAATCATTCTTGCAAAGCTTCAAGCGTCCTTTGCCCACCGGTCGCCGGCTGGAACGTCTGTTTCATACGCAGACCCAGTCGAAGCCTATATGCATGCCTGCATCGCGGCGACGTTCTTCTGCTACGTGTCTCCCGAACTCTACGGTCTTATCGACCCCACAGATGAGCAGGGCGCCTCGCGAAGGAACCACCAGTCCGGAGAGGACTCATGAGCGCTCGACCGGTTGTCACCACCGGGAACGTGCTCTTTTCGTTGAAGACATTCATGGCGGCCATGCTCGCCTATTACATCGCCATCCGGTTCGACCTTCCGCGACCGTTCTGGGCGGTGGCAACTGTCTACATCGTCGCTCACCCGCTGTCCGGCGCAATCTCTTCGAAATCAGTTTATCGACTCCTGGGGACGCTAATCGGTGGCGTTGCGACACTTATTCTAGTCCCGAACCTCGTGAACGAGCCGATCCTGTTGTCAGCAGCGATCATCGCCTGGGTGTCAGGATGCACATTCATCAGCCTTCTCGATCGCACGCCACGCAGCTATGTGCCACTCTTGGCCGGTTACACCGTGCTTCTTGCCGGCTTGCCATTGGTCACGGCGCCGGAAAATACGTTTGATACGGTCGTCGCCCGCATCGAGGAGATCGGGCTTGCCATCCTGTGCGCCGCGATCGTCAGCCACGTTGTTCTTCCGGTTCACGTTGGAACAATCCTTATTGCGCGGGTCGATGGCTGGATGACAAGGGCGCAAGCGCTCCTTGCCGCGACCGCAACTGCCGAGCAGGACGAAGCTCGATGCAGAGCGGAACGATACGCTTTGGTAGCGGACGCGACAGACCTGCGGTCATTCGCAACCCACCTTCAGTATGACGGATCTCGGTATCGCCATGCCGTTACGCTGGTAAGATCGCTACAGCAACGCATGGTGTCCTTCCTTCCATTGCTCAGCGAGATCGAGGATCTGCGACGTGCACTGGCCAAGCTAGACACCTCGCAGGCAAAGCAGGCCATGTCCGTGATCGATACACTTGGATCGTCGCCTACAAGCGCATTTGGAATCTTGACGGCCAAAACTAATCTGCCGCCCTCTTTCGAAGCGCCTCGATCATGGGACGCTCTGCTCTTTGCCAATGTTGCGCGCAACCTGCGGGATGTTCTTGAGGTCTCCCGCGCGTGTCAGTCCCTGCGGGGCGCATTGCTGAAAGACAATGCAGCAAGGGCCGCGCTCCGCGTTACATCTCCCGACCCTGTTCCCCCACCACATCGTGATATCGGCATGGCATTGCTATCCGCGCTGACGGTCGCGATCTGCCTATCGACATCCATGGCATTGTGGATTGCAAGCGGCTGGACCGACGGAATGACCTTCGCACAGATTTCGGGCGTGCTGTGCTGCCTCCTTGCGACCGTGGACGATCCAGTTCCAGCCATGCGTAAATTCGTCAGCGTAACGATCGGTTCGATCATCGCAGCCTTCGTCTACGGTTTCGCAGTTCTGCCAACGATCGACGGCTTCTTGACCCTCGTAGCTGCCCTCGGGCTGTTCCTCATCCCGGCGGGAATTTGCCTTGCTGTGCCTTCGCTCGCGGTCGTCGGGATGGGGCTATGCATAAACTTTCCCCTTCTGCTCACCCTCCAGACGCACCAGAATAGTGAGTTCGCGACCTTTGCAAATTCGAGTGTCGCAACTGTTCTCGCGATGGTCTGGACGATCGTGGTCTGCAGCATCTTCCGATCAGTCGAGGCTGAGACAAATGCTCGGAGGCTGTTTTCAGTAGTCCAGCGGCATATCGTCAGCATCGCGTCCGGCAGGCACACCGATCCGTATGTCACACACCACCGCGTCATCGATGTGGCGGGCCTGTTCGCCGCCAGAGCGGCAAGACTGCCTCCCACCTCAGACACCGCCGACGCCGACCTCATAAGAGATTTGCGGACAGGACTAAATATCAACGCGATGCAAGAGCTGTCTGAAGAAGCGTCAACGCTACCCCGCCTCAAGGCGGAGTCGATCTTCTCGGGCCTTGAGATCCTTTACCGGCTTGCGCCCGCCGAACGTGGTGAAGCGCTGAGACATACAGTGAAGTTGCTGGACGACCTTATTCTTTCGTCTGCGGATGCGACCGCAACCGACGCCGACACGGCACTCTTCGTGTACGCGGCCGCTCTTCGTGTATGCCTCGCCCCGGAGGCGGATCCGCCGGCCTTAATGATGCCTCCCTCAAAAAGGAACGCCGCGTGACCGGACAACTCGACCTCTATGGTGTCTTCCTGCCGGGGCTTTCGGCGCTTGCTCTTGGTGGCTACGGTCTCTTCCGCATGATGACGTCGCTTTTCACGCGGATCGGTCTTTATCGGGCCGTGTGGCACCCATCCCTGTTCAATCTCGCACTCTACGTCACCCTCGTTAGCGGGCTATCCGCCATTCTCAACTGGTTGCATTCATGAAGAACCTCACGATCACCTCGGGCAGAGCCCTTTTGACCTTGTCCATGGCGAGCTGCGCGGCAGTTCTCAGCTGGCACCTGTGGTCATTCTATATGGAAGCACCGTGGACGCGGGATGCTCGTGTCCGGGCGGATATTGTCCGACTGGCACCGGATGTTTCTGGACCGGTTGCGGCGGTTCTGGTCACCGACAATTCTCAGGTCGAGAAAGGAATGCCCTTATTTCGGATCGAAACGGACCGCTTCGAACTTGCGGTGCGAGAGGCAGAGGCTCAAGTAGAAAGTACGAAAGCTGCGGCGGATCTCGCCAGAATTGACTTTGAGCGATATCAGCTGCTCGTGTCGAAAGAAGCAGCGAGCTTGAAAGAGCGGCAACATGCAGAAGGCCAGATGAACCAGGCAGATGCCGCCCATCAATCGGCGCTCGTCGCTCTTGATCTGGCGAAGCTAAATCGTGACCGGACACTTGTGAGAGCCCCGGCCTCGGGGAAAATCACGAACTTCGCTCTCCGTGCCGGCAATTATGTCTCCGCCGGAAATGCGGTCGGAGTGCTGATCGAAAACCAGGCTGTCTACGTGGCGGGGTATTTTGAGGAAACGAAAATACCAAAGATCCATATCGGCGACCGGGTGAAGGTCGATATTATGGGAGAGCCGCAATCAGTCGGCGGCCGTGTCGCGGGTATCGCAGCCGGCATCGAAGACCGGGAGCGAAGCGAAGCTACGGGCTCGCTTGCAAGCGTGGCTCCGACATTTTCCTGGGTCCGTCTCGCCCAGAGAATTCCAGTGCGTATTGAAATCGACAATGTCCCAGACGCCGTTCGGCTAATTGCTGGTAGGACCGCAACGGTATCTGTTGAACCGAATAGCAACTAGGAGGCGCCGCCATCTTACGCTTGGAACTGTGATCGCATTCCTACAGCTACGTCACCCTTCGTCCAGCTAACGCTGGATTCGAGGGCTCTACTGCGATGGTCCCTCAATTATGCGGATTTGAGGCATCTGCAGTGATGGCTTCTATCAATCTGTTAGCCCCCACGGTACAGGGCTCAAACCTTCGACTTGAAAGGAGTCGAACCGAAGACGTGTTTCTGTTTTTGTTTTCAAGATAGGTAAGAGATTGAAGTCACTTCACAAACGCTTATCCGATATTAATATTGGAACTCGCGTCGCGAAGTGGCTTCTCCCGCTACAATTCAACAGTCCGCGTGTTCAAAAACGGCATTCGGACACGATGTTGCCCACTATGGTCACTCATCCAGCCGATGCTGAACGCCCGCCCGCTGAGGCCGAGGAATGCACAGACCACTCCACGCCGTCCTTCCCGAGACCTAGCAGGCTCAGGGTCACAAAGGGTATCCGACGCGATCGAAACTTTCGCTGCAGAAATTCGGCTTGAGCGACGTCATGGGTAGATAACAAAACCTGATATCCCTCACCGGCGACGAGATTACCCATCAGATCTGCGAAGGCCGCGGCGTGGATTGAGTCATTGTGCTGCAAAGGGTCGTCAAGAATAAGTGCCTTCCACCGCGACCAAGGGAAAGTTAGGCTCGCGGCGCATAACATGCTAACCGCTAGAGCCGCCATTTGACCTTCACTATGGACGAGCACCGGATCGATCTCTCCGACAGCCTTCGGCACCTCACCGCCCTTTACAGCGCTCTGCTCAATCTTTTTCCTTTTTACGTGCAGATCGATCCCTACGCGCGGGTCGCAAAGAATTGCTTGATTAATACGTGACATCAGGAAGCCCAAGGGCTTGATGTATTCGGAGTTAAAGTCTTCCAGCTCAGCGCTAATATCGGCGCTCGCGGCCTTGGCAATCTCTTTGACCTCACGAACGGCGTCCGCGCCGGCCTTTTTCTCGGCTTGAAGCGCCGCGGCGCGCGCCAGTACCTCGTCGCGTGTCGCGTTGGGAGGGCCATCAACCTGCTCTCGAATTTGGTCGAGCACCGCCCTGTGGCTGACCTGTCGTGACCAAGCCAGACGCCCTTCACGCAGGCGCCCAAGGTTCGCTGCCGCCTCTTTTACGGCAAGTCTCAAAGTGCCGATGGAGCCCTCGACAACTTGAACCGCCGCAAGATCTGGGACCGGGCCAAACTGTTTAAGACCAAGCCAATCGTCGCTGACCCTGCGCTGCGCCTCATCAAGGTCGTGCTTACGAGTATCAATCTCGCCCATCCGCGCTCTTAAGCCGGCGAACTCCCCCTCCAAGGCACCAGCAGCGGTGTCGGCCTCGGTTAGTGCCCTTGATGCAGAAGCGAACGCCTCCTCCCTCCGCAGTTTTTCTGCCTCGGCCTCCCGAAGCATCCTCGAAAGGTCGTGGGGCTCGATAGCATCCTCCGTCCCCATAGCAGAAGTGGCGCTTCCCTCGTCTACCCTGGCCCGCTCGAGCGAAACGGCAAGATCTGCTGCCGCGCGAGTGGCTGCATTGAGTCTCCGTTGGGCTTTATCTCTTTCGCGAACTGCGCGAGAGTAGTCGGCGCTCGATGTCTGAGCGTCAAGGGCGGGGTGTGTTTGCCAACGCTGCTTTAGCCGGCGCCTCGCACTTACGGTGGCGATCATTTCAACCAAATGCCCCCGGGTCACGGCAAGATCGATTGGCGTTTCACTCGGACCGCCATCAAGTCGGGAAATCAGCCTAACTAGCTGCTCTCGCTCGACGTTCAAGTCTGCGCGCGCCGAACGGATTGCCGCGCGCGCGACACGCAATTGTTGGAGCTCGGAATTGCGAGCCGCTAGAGCGGCGGACAGGCTCTTGAGTGTCTCTTCTTGTGCAAAAAGCGCAGGTGCAAGGCGCTCCGCAGCAGTCGAAACCCGAGCCTGCAACGCCGCCGCGTCGTCAAAATGAGTTGCGCAAACCGGGCAGTCGCACCCATCAGAGGGCAGATGGCTAGCGATTGATGCGATTGCAATCGACATTGTGTCGACTGTCTCCCGAAGACTTTTGACGACAGCATCTTGTGCGTTGACGCTGTCAGTCGCGGCTGCCACCATTTGTTCGCTACGCGTCAGGGCCGCATCAACGTCCGGATTGCTCGCTTCAAGTTCAGCGAGCGCGGCCGACGTTCCCTCAATATTGTCTTTACAGACAACTGCCTGCTCGACTGTCGACACCTTGTCACGTAAGCGATCTATCTCTTTATCGAATTGCTCGATCTCACCACTTACCCGTTGCGAGATCTGTCGCCTTCTCTCGGCAATCGTGACCTCACTCTCCGTTGATCTCTTCGCCTGATCGGCGTCCGCTCTTGCAATCAATGCGTCGCGATACTCACTATCCAGCCGGACAACAAGGGTTCGCGCGTCATGCAGAGCGCAAAGTCGGGATAAGGCCGTTGATGCGCTGACAACCCGCTGCTGATGGGTCGCAACGTCGTTTCTGCGATCGCTTTGTAGCTTTCGCGCCTGCGCTAGCTGGTCTCCAAGCGCATCAATTCGTTTCTGCGTCGATGCGCGTGATGCTGCCACTTCGGCAAGGTCCGTCAGAACGCGCTGAAGCTCACCGTGAAGCCGCCTCGCATCCTCGATCTGGGCCTCTGCCGAAAAACAGTCGCGCTCGATGCGATCGATCGTAGCTTGTAGCCTCTCAATTGTCGGCACGTCGAGATCAGCAGGCGATGCGTCAACCCCTTGAGCGTCGAATTGGGCCCGCGCGAGCTGCACCGCAATCCGCCGAGCCTCCGCTCGCACAGCGGCATCATCCAAAGCGCCTGAAATCCGTGCTTCAAGCCACAGCGCGGACTCCTGCTCCACAAGATCGCCCAAGCTCTTCGCGTCTCGCTCAAACGCTTCTATTTGCCGAGCGTAGGCGCGAACAACCGATGTATTTCCCTGACCGTGCAGAGCATTGGAAATTGCTTCGATTGCTGTGCTCTGCGCGGCCTCCTTAAGAATATCGAAGCGTTCGCTCGACTTGCGATAGGTCAACCGCGAAAGTGTCGACTGCCCGAGAAAATGGGTCAGCAAGAGATAGCGCTGCAGCTCCGAGATACGTTGCTGCCATGCAGGAGCGCGCAGAAAGCCAGTGATATCAGGAACGTTGCCGCCAAGCTGTGAAGCAGTCGATTTAGCGGACAGCAAGCTTCGTTCGATGGTGCTTTCGTCCGAAAAGACCATCGTCGTACTTGTCGGCCCTGGTTCTCCCTCCCGCCACCGGCACAGGTAAGTGCCTGGCTTGTTCACGCCGGTCGCATCTCGGAAATGGTCGATGCGGTCGGAGAGAGCCCATTCGAGCGCATCGAACAGAGAGGATTTGCCTAGGCCGTTACTGCCATGAACGATAAGCACTCCCGGCTCAGGCGGGAGCTCCACATCGAGCGTGGCGAAACTGCGGAACTGCCGAAGTGAGACTTGCTTCAGATATAGTGGTGTCATTCGGCGTCCCCCCGAGCGGCAACCAACTGCGAGATCAGTCCGTCAGGGTCATCCTTGTAGGTATCGGCAAGTTCGACCCATCGTCCGGCCGCTGGCTCGGACAGTCCATGTCTGACGAGGATCCGCTCAGCCAGCCCTTGGTTATGGTCGAGTGGCGCGTTAAGTACCGCGTCAAGCGAGCGCCAGGGTTGAGCCAGGAATGTTCGTGCGAGGAAATGCTCGTAGGAAGCATCCAAATCATCGGTGTCTGGCATCCAGATCACTTTCCGACAGACCGTCTCGTCCCTTTCAGCCAGGTCGATGATACCGCGCCAGTCAGCTTGCGATCCAGTCGTTGTCACGCACAACATGATGTGTGCGTTGATCACCTCCTCAGCGCGCATGTAGGATCGCGCGATCACCATCTGGTTATGCAACGCCTTCAGCGATATCTGCATTTCCTCGCTGCTTTTAAGCGCAATCGGAGCGACCAACGCCGGGTAGGCGCCAAGCCGCAGCCCGATCGCGTTTTCAGGAAGCGATGCAGCAGATGCGTCCTGTCGTCCTCTGAATTTGGGCGAAACGAAATCTGTCTCAATCGCTGCAAACCATCCAATTCTTTGGGCTGACGCAATCAGCTTGTCTCGAAGAATGTCAGGAGTCATTTGGCAAGCTCCTCCAATTCCTTGTCTTGCCTCGCGCGTAGCGCTGCAAATTCGACTTCCACGGCGGCTCTCCAGACCGTTACATCGTCCGTCAAACGTGCACGCCATTGCTTGTCATTACGAATCACCACGGGGCGTACGCGCCTCGCCGCCGCCATTCCCAACGCGGGCTTGCCACCATCGAGAACACGGCCGGGTGGATCCAAAACTTCAACTTCGGCCGAGCCCGACAGTATCAGTGCATCGACATCCCACTGATCGGGCTGGTCCCAAATCGCGATAGGCTGCTGCCCAACCATCTGGCAACCCGAGCCCAACGCCACCGCATTGTGGCTGAATTTAAGATTGCCACGATCAACAAGGGCCGGCTTGAGAGGCTCTCCGTAATGCGTCGCGAGCATCAGCACGAGTGCCGTCGCGAGATACTGAATCGTAGCATGATCGCCGCTCCAAGGCGAACGCTCATCCTGTTCGACATTCGCGAGCCATCGAAGAAAAGCGGCCAGAAGCGCCTTGTCGGCACGCAAAGAGGCATGCCAAGCTGTCCAAGTCGGTTCGATCGCATCCGCGATCGACGCATGAAGCGGACCCAGTGTCTCGCATTGCCGGCTGACTAAGGCCGCTCTGACCCGCTCGTCCAATAAACGAAGTAGGCAGGCGTCGATGGCCTGGTCCAGCCCCGTAACGTCAAGCGTGATCGCAGGATAGTGTGACACTGCAGACGGCACGGGATCAATCGTTGGAACGAGCTTCTGCCACTCAACCAGCCCATCCGGCCCGGCCACGAGCATAATGCGGCCACCGCTTGCTCGCGCCAGCCGAACAATGTCAGAAGAGCCCGCGATCTTGTCCGGCGTCACGGCGAGGTGCAGAATGACATTACCAGCCAGTCGTTCGCATTGCTCGGCGATTTCCAAAAGACGCCGACTTCCTCGCTCGATCGGAACGTGAGCAGCCGGGTCGCTGCCGATCACTAGCGTCGCCCGTGCTGCAGCAAGATTGGCTAGCGAGGCCTGCTGCGATGCGTGGTCCTCGAGCTTCGCGATCCGCAGCGCCTCGAAGAAATCGTAGGTTTCGCTGTCAAGAACCGGGGGCAAATTGAGGTGCGGCTGTGCCGCCAATAGCTCCGTCACATGCGCCTTGTATGCCTGGAAGTGTGCGCCAGCAGCGGCGTAGCGCACTGCCCGATTAGGACCGTGACGCAGGATCACATGCTCATGCGTTTCGGTCAGCGGTACTCCACCGACAGTGAGTCCGCTGACCTGAAAACCTTCCGCGCTCGCAACGACATCTGTGACTTGTCCAGCACTGCGCTGCACTGGACGATCCGCCTGCTTCGCGGCCTCCAGAACCGCAAACACCATCACCTGATTGAGCTGCGATGCTTTTGTCGCAGCAAACAGCGGACCCGAACTGTTTATGGTCACCCGGCGATCAGATCGCAAGATTTGGCTGAGTCTATCGATTACGCCCCACTCGTCGAATAGCGGAAGGAGTTGGGCCTTAAACGCTGGCTCTAGGTCAGCTCCAACAGCGGCGCCGGCACATGCCGCTTCTGTCGTGACGCGAAGCGCATCGTCAGAAAAGTAATTCAAGAACCGTCGCGTAAAGCCGACATGGTCAAAATCCTGAACCAGGAGATTCAATAGGTCAGTAAGCCCTCCATCTCCATTGCCACTGACGATGTAAGTCGCTGGGCTGTGCGGTTCGGCTGCCGCTGACCCAGTCGAATTCTGTTTCCAATAGTGAACGGGTACAGCCGCCCCGCAAGAGATCTCGTCGCCGAAACCGATCGCGAGGACGACATGGTCAAATTGGCGATAATTGACGGCGCCGTTGAACGTCAGTCCAAGCCGCCACCGTGCACCTACCTTATCTAAGGATGTAAGAAGGTGCGCCGACTTGAACTCAAGGTTTTTCAGGCGTGCCACTGCGGCATCAAAATCGGCCTGAAGTCGCGCGCAAACCGCACCGCCATTGTTCGCCGACCAATCCAAAATCGGTAAACCGGCTCGATCATCCAACGATCCGAGGCCCGGCCACTCATAGATATGGGGATGAAGCAGTCGCGGGGACGCACTTTGTAGCTGTAAAATCGACGCCGCCGGGTCGTACAACATCACGTCATTGCCAAGGAGTGCTAAACCAAGCGCTGCAGTCACGCCTGCAGCGCCGGCACCAACGACGGCAATGTTGTCGTTGGCCTTCAGGTTGCCTGGACGGCTTAGAGCGTGTGCAAGGCGTAGCGCGCGCACCTGTTGCGAGTAAAATGTGATACGCCTATCGAATGCTCCAATGAAATGGAGGCCGTTCTCGGCAGGACTCTGTGCAACCTGAAGCCAGTCATCAAACGAGATAGGGACTGTCATACCATACCAACAACATGAGGCTTGCACATTAGCAATGTCACCAATTCGAACCTCGATTGCCTCGTATGTCCCGAAATCCCAGTCATCTCCACTCCCTCTCGGTTATGAGCTTGCGTTATTCCCTCAAATGGCAATGTCCATACAACGCTGCTTGGGAGGTAAATTTATCCAGGCTTCTTCCAAGAGAAACCGTCGATGATTACTTCGCCCTAGTCTTCCTGCTGTATTGTAGAACCATCTCTGTCGGGCAAACTTTCTCAGATCGAGATTCTTGTAAGGTGACTACAGGTTGTTTTTCAAGGTGGTAAAGGGCCAAGTTGAACAATTTCTGAGTACTGGAACGGCATTAAGCGCTGGTGGCTTGACAGTGCATCGAATGCTTGTTTTCTTTTAGCATGCTCACTTGCGCTCCGCGAAACGAGTAGTCGATACGATCCCCGACAACATTGAGCGAGTGAACTTCCGTTTAAGAATCCGGGAATTTCGGCAAAGGCGGGATCCGGAAGGCGCAAAGAAGCGACCGAGACTAAGGCGCGGTCTTCTGAACTATTGCAACAGGCTAAGCCAATCTGTGGAGCTGCGGGTCGGACACGAACCTTTTGATGTTCAGGTCCGATTTCGACCGCTAAAGTGGTCAGTCCAGCGGTTGCAATGGCGGCCGGTTTTGGGATGGCTTAGAATGGGCCGTAATGCAAGGAGATCGGTTTGGCAGTCATCGGACACGGCGTTGATCTCGTTGACGTTGAGGAGGTCGCGGCACTTCTGAAATTGTCAGGCGATTTTCTTGATCGATGCTTCACGGAGGCCGAACGTCGGCGCCTCACCGAGATTGCGGCTTCTCCCGAGCGTATCGCAGCAAGATTTGCAGCGAAAGAGGCAGTCCTAAAATGTCTCGGAAAGGGATTCGGGGACGGCATATCCTTTCAAGATGTCGAGGTGTTCACCCATCAATCTGGAGCACCATTTGTGGTCCTCCACGGCAAGGCTCGCGAACTTTCTCAAAGTCTCGGAGTGGGTACTTGGTTCGTGAGCCTAAGCCACGATGGGGGGAAAGCCATTGCCAGCGTTATTGCCACCTAATTCAGCAAAATTGCCTTCATCGCGGTCGTCACCATCAATCGGCGCACTGTAAGCGATGACGCGTGCGTCAAGATCAATATGAACCGAACCGCCTCGGTTCGCGAACATCAGCCTCCAGATTTCAAAACCCTTGAAGATCGCGGCTTCCCAGTCGGCCAGAGCGCAGTGGCCGACCTCAAGGTGGCCGACCATGCTCTTAATCGTTTTCAGGAGGCCATAGTCGACCTGATCAACACCCGCCAAAAAGTTATGGTCGCGTGCGTAGTCGAAAGTCAGCGCGACAACGGCCTCTTCAAGGATGCGTGCACGTCCACCATCTTCCACCTCATCCAACAGGGGCTGGCTCTTCCGTTTGCGCTTCAGGAAGGCCCTTAAGTTAGGTGACCAGCCAAGAAAGGCTGCATATGCAAGGTGGAACACGTCATGGTATCTATATCCGTCAGAGTCATAAGCATTATCGCCTAATGGAGAGCCAATGCGCTCGCCGTTGACTGAAATCTCTACCATCGGACGACCGCCGATGGTTATTTCTGTAAATTGGACATCCATCTGACGCGGAAGTCGCTCAGTCTCAATGCAAGCCTCATCGAAGCTGGGTTTATGGTTGTTAGCCGCATTCCAACGCTCCCTAACCTTCACGAGATTAAGCCTTGCGACATCATCGAGGTCGAGATCGAATTTGCTTGCTACGTTAGCGAGATACCACAATAGGTCGCCCAACTCTTCGGATACTCGGTCTTTGAAAAGCCTATGCGCCTCCCCGTCACGCAGGTGCTTCTTATATTCGCTTAGAAGCTGGCCAGCCTCCCCCGCCAGTCCAAGCATCGGTATAATCAAGGCATCAGGGCCGAGTTTTCCGGTTGCGGCTGACACGTCGGTACTTAGTGCTTCAACTTGATAGGTTCTGAAGTCCATTCCTCGCTCCTAACGAATATTGTTGAACGGAGGCCTCTTTCATCTGTTAATCGAGCGGCTCGCGATTCAGTCGGAAACCTCGTTTGGAAAGGCACCTGCCTGAATCCGCTCGTTTAGACCCCATTTAGGGGGGTAAAAGAACACTATAGGTTCGACGTTCTTGGAAAATTTTTGCTTTATTCGCATGCGGCCGGTCCTTCCAGGGATGTCCGGATGTGCAACACGAGAGAATTTATCAACCTCGCAAAACAGGTTCTGGCAGTCGATAAGCTGCAGCCGCCGCCCCCATAGAGAAGGAAAGTTGATACCAAGGCGTTCGAACTCTTCTTCCTGCTTATCAGCGACGAACTTAATAAGCTCAGGCTCGCTCAATCCACCAAAGTCGGCGAAGCATTTGCGAAGACCATCCCGGGCGCCAGGTCCGGGAACAACGAAATCCATTTCTGAGAAGTTTGTGATTGTGCTGTAGTTGATGTCCGTCGCGAACTGGTAGGCAAGGAAATCACCGATCGTCTGATACCCTCGAAAAAGCTCGAAGGCCGTTTGCATGCAATTTGCGTCCTGGAGCTTGTCCGGGAGGCGGTCCTTCATCATTTCTTCGAGCAGCCGCAAATGATTCTGGTGCTTTGCCGGATAACCGAAGGCGGCGCTCCCGGGCGGCATGATGTAGGCGGCAGAATAGATTGTTTCGCCGCGCCGCATGGCACGCCCTAGAACATCGCAATATCGTTCGAAATTGTACTCAGAGTAAGCCACAACCCCAAACTCTTTTTCCAGCAACTTCCAGGTTTCAATTTTATTGAATAGCTTGAACAGGATGATGCGGAAGAACACCTCGCCATTCGAGCTTGGTAGATCCTCGCGGTAGATGACGTTGCGGATCAAATACTGGCTAACCCGGTCCGAAGCGCGATATGCATTTGTGAATTTATACGTTGAAAGTACGGAATTCCTTGTCCAAGGCTGAGCTGCTTGTTTCGCACGTTTAAAAAAGATGTGCTGACGCTCGGCGGCAAACCGCCAATAACTCTCATACGCAGCCGTCACCTTGAGGGGACTAAGGTGCTGCACGATGATGGTCGGTGTGTGTAAGCGTCCCTGCTCACCGACAGCCGTTTCCCATAGAAGGCTCTTTCCTGCGCCGTCGATGTCCAGTGGGAGCTGCGCTCCCATTTCAACAGACGTGCCACGAGGAAGCGGCGACTTGCGGTTATTTTGTTTTTTGATGTCACTTTTCACGTCGTCAATTCGCTGTCGCGGCAAAGTGCAGATTTTGCCCCGCAGTGCCCAATTCTTGTGTTTCGCTGATTGCGGCCTCAGCGGCCGCGATGACGGGTTTCAACCCGGCGTCCGTCTTAGAGATTCGCTCCAGCTTTGCTACCCCGACGGTGACATTGAGGCGGACGAAGGGCATTTTGAGCTGAAATGCCATGAACTCCCCGAGTTGTTTGAGCCCGAGGTAGTTTCCGTAAGCCTTGTCGAATATCTGCTGAGTTGCATAAAAGGCATTGAGTACAAGTCCGCTCTTGGTAGGAACGAACGTGACGTGTTGTAAACAGGGGAAGCCCAGTTGCGCGCTTGGAGTGTGATCGCGTTCCGGGTCGAAGGTAGTAACCTGCATCATGGAGTCGCGAACTCCGTCACGCCCATCATACTGCGAAATAACGTACTCAAGCTGGTTGCCATCGCACGGTCCCCGCCCGTACATCATCATCCGTTCGAAGTACAGTCCTCGACCGTTTGCGGTTCGGTTCATGGCCTGATACGCGGGAAAGGCCATCTTGTAGAAACTGAAAAGCTTGGCCCGATCACCCTGCGCCATCAGCCAAAGACGTTCAGGGAAGATTGTGTAGGCCACATCTTCAACAACGCATTTGCCCTTGCTCTGCAATAAAATGTCGAGCGCGTCTCGCAGTCTGTTATCCTCGCTTTCGAACTCTGAGATCGACAAGACCAGAGGACTGACCTCCTTGCCGCTCCCTTGGGTCACGCGAAGCAAGATTTTTGCGTATGCGCGCGAAACACTCGTTTCGGTGACGATAAATGGCTCCATTGCAATGCTATTTGATTTACTCATCGGCGTCTTCCTCAAGGTGACGAAACTCGGCCAGTCCTATATATTGCTTTCGGGCAATCCGTACGAAGGCAGCCCAACCGGTATCGGGCTGAATGACCCTGACGATGCCCGGAGTACCTGCTTCGAAAAGGCGACCTGCAGGCAAATCCTTGACGAAGGTGATTGCTTCACTGTCTGGCTCGGTATCTGAAGGCAGCAGCACACTCATGCCAACTTCCACATCGATGACGGAGGTGCTCCAGGCATTGTCAACCAACACGAGCGGCTCAGCAGATAAGGATCCAAGAATAGCCGCTCGGATCGCCGCCGGCTTTTGCTTCTTCAACACTGTAGCGCGAGGGCGGGAGATCATGTTCAAGGACTGGGAAAGATGTGTGATGAGCGTCGTGTATCCAACGCCATATTCACTCGCGATTTGAAAGATCTGCACGGGCGTTGCCGAGTTCGGCTCCCAGTCTCGCTTTGCAAAGGCCTGCCTCATACCCAAGGTCGGCATCAACACGAAACCAGCAAAGCTGTCCGCCAGAAACTCTTTCGGATCTTCCCACGGATTTTCCTTCGCGTCCTCACGCAACTCGTCGATCGACGAGCCATGTCCGAAGACATGGTGGCCCAATTCATGAGCACAATTATAGGCTCGCCGCGGAAGAGGTCGACGAGCCGACAGATGAATTCGGGAAGGGGTACCGCGCTGGTACATTCCTTCCATGTTTATAGCGTTGAAACGTACCTGAACTTTATGGGCCTTGCAGAGTGCGTAGATGCAAATCGGATTGATCAGGTCCAGCCCAGCTTTGGTGCGAGCGGCAATTGAAGCCGTCATAGCCCGGTTTGCCAAAGCATTGCGATCGGGCATCATATTTTCGCTCCTGAGCTTCATAGAGTTACTGTTCCTTCGGGTCAGACGTTTCGTCACGCATCGCCGCAAGCAGCTTCAGCAGACGCTCTAGATCATCAGGTTTCAATTTGGTCAGTTCGCGTGCCGCGAGCTGCAATCGTGGATCCGCCGCATCCACCGTGTCGGGGACATCCCCCATCAGCCAAGCGACACTCACGTCATACAGTTCCGCCAATTGCGAAAGCTCCTCGGCCGATACGCGCCGATTGCCCGCTTCGATTTCCGTTACCGAAGGGCGATGGAGGCCCAAGAGTTTCGCTACCTGGCCCTGCGAGAGACCCGCGAGCTTGCGCGCCTCCTTCAAGCGTTCGGCCAGATACGTACGCCGGTCGGTCGGGTTGTCCGTCATGCTGCTGCCACCACCGCCGCCTGTGCGTCGAGTTCCTTGATCAAAGTGCAAACCAACGCGACGGTTTGCGCGATTGTCAGCGCTTGCTTCGTGGCATCGTCGACGAAAAGATTGAGCTCTGGCGGGATGTCCTTGCCGAGTGCGGCGCCAAGCATACCGGCCGCAACCGGCCAGACCTTGCTATTGAACTTCGGCAATTCCTCTGCAGGTCGAGCCGTCGGATCGAGCACTGGGCAGGCTTCCTTGCTGATCGTCTGAATCGTCGTCAGAACGTCCATCAAATGCTTTTGAACATCGGTCGGATCCATAACTTCCTCCGTTTCTTACATGCAGTAAGATAATCTTACACAACGTAGAGTCAAGGCCTAGGCTTTTGACAATCGGAAAAAAGAGCGTTTCTATTCAGAAATTCGTCGCCCCACACAACCGTTCCAGTCTCAGTCGAAAGAGTTGATTTCGCGCATTGTGACACTATGCGCTCGGCAGATAGCGTAGCGTTGTTGATTTATGCACTGATGATCGCCACTTTGATCGGGTGATCATAATTGAAAGCCGGAAATTGCGCGGGACTAGGCGGAAGGACGTAAGATGAGCCAGCAATACGATTTTTTGGCGATGCAAAAGGCGCAGTTCCGTCACGATCAGGGCAACCATTCGGACATCATATGCCTTCCAAAATCAGACCGGCTGAAGCACTACGGCCTCCATTTTGCGAAGTATGTTGGTCGGTTTGCGCGAGGTGGTACCGAGACAAAATCTGCCGATCGAACTTTGGTTGACATGGCTTTGGTATGCCTAAGCGCGGCAAACGCTTTGCATCAAAGCATCCAGGAGGATATGGTGAATTTCCCGCAGAACCCATTTGATCAGCTGGATCCGCTTCGCTCCCTTGCGGACGCGGCTGGCCGGTTCGCCGATGCCTGTGAAAAGATCGACCACCTGGAAGACTTTCTATCGATCGCTCGGCCCGCCAACCTCGACGTATTAAACTGGACGCTGCGCACTGCGACCGAACGCGGGCTTGATCTGAACGTTGCAATTGCTGAGCGGCGTAGAGAGCTGGTAGCGCGACAATTTTACGTCGAGGGTTGATGTTATGGCATTTTGGAGCAGTCAGACCCTTGAAAATCGGCTTGGTGCGTTGATTGCGGGTGCAGGAGCACCCAAAGTTGACTGCAATGCTATCGAGTTGACGATCGGGCGCGAGGTCTACGTCACGCCAAATCTCACCGATATCTACACCACTACGAAGCAACAGTTGCAGCTAGAAGAGGCTTTTCAGATTCCTCCCGGTCAATTTGCTTTCCTTTTGACTGAGGAGATTGTGAAGGTGCCAAAGGCCGCCATGGCCTTCATTTCCATGAAGGCGACATTTAAAATGAAGGGCCTGATCAATGTTTCCGGCTTCCACGTCGATCCGGGTTGGGAAGGACCACTTGTTTTCGCCGTGTTCAATGCTGGTCCTGCACCTGTACACCTTCAGCGCGGGCTTCCACTTTTTTTGATTTGGTATGCTGATCTCGATCAACCATCTGAGAAGCATAAATCTACGCCCGGCGCAGCCACCATACCACCGACATTGATTAGTAGCCTTACCGGAGGAAACGACACGCTCTTTGCACTGGACCAGCGGCTAAAGGACGGGATTAAAAGGCTGGATGAGGAAGACCGAAAGCTAGATAGTCGAATTCACGAATTGCGGAACGCTCAAACGCGAAACACCGTAATGATCTCGGTAATCGCTCCGATCTTGCTGGGATTGGTAGCGCTTGCCTTCAAGGATTCGATCGTGTCGCTGCTGCCGACGCGATCGACTAGCATTTCACAGCCGCATACCGGCCCATGACCACACAGCAAACAAAGAAGTGGTTTCTATCACCAGCCGCGAACCTGCGGTCAAGCGATTGCAGAAATCTCTCGAACCGCTCGTTAGTCTTCGCTCAGGCCGAGGCTTCCGCGCCGTGGCCAACGGCGGCATCTAAGGCATAACATGCCGATGAACAGGTAGAAGAAGCATACTCAAACGATGCCCCATGCCCGAAACCTCCCCCTCCCCGTCATCTCACGCAAGCCCAGTTCCAAAACGATCCGCCGCGATTGGGAACGTGACGTTCTCAAGAATCATGGCGAGGCCGAAGACATCGCCTTTGTCGTCACTGAGAGGATCGAACCAGCCTCGTCCTTCATGGGTCACAATGATGATGCTACCACCATGCCGGTATTTGACGGCTCGGCGGGTGCTTTCTCTTAAATCGAGTTCGTATCCGGCCCTCTCCAGCAGGGCTTCACAACTGACGCTGGCGCGCAGCGCCTCTAAGTCTTTTCGTTCCATATTTTTCTTCGGCCGCGTGGCGGCCGTCCTTTCATTTTCCCGCAATGCGCGGGAGACCTCCTTCCCGCCGCGAAGAGCGGAGGGTGCAAGGGCGCAGCGCGCAACTGACAAAAGTTGCAGCAAGCGCTGCGGCGGCGCTTCCCTTGCGGCCGACAAGTCGCCAGCGGCAGGAACAGGCGGGTCTCAATGAGACCCGCGCGGGAAGTATTCGTGCACGATCTCAAGATCGTCTTCGTCATCGAGTTCGTCGGACGGAAGGACGCCGAATTCGTCGCCGGACTTGAACAGGGTGATGGGAACCATCAGATCGTTGCAGAGGTGGAAGGCGTGAGATTGGGCGAGAGAAAGATCGTGTGCCATCTTGAGGTGCTCCATCGGAAGCGGGCCAATTCCCGCTGATGGCTCCTCGATGGAACAGGGACGGTCGCGATCACCGCGAAGGCGAAGACGGAGCGGCGGCAGCTTGCTAGCCGACCCCTTGAGGGTTGATCGACGGAGATCCGAACCTGGTCCAGGACGCCATCACAACTAGCGGGTTTTGGGGTGCCGTCGATGCTGCAATGTATCGGCAGGCGACTTATCGCCTTTGCGCTGCCGTCGCCTTACCCACATTGGTGAACTTGATGGTCAGGCACCGGGACTGATGCCACATTCACCCAAGGCTATAACTTTGGTATTGCCGGTTGCGCTGTTAGACCCCCAACAGCAGAATTTTTCCAGTAAGATTGCACGAGTTTGGGTAACTTTCGTGATGTACTGCGCCGGATCAAGTTGTGGCGCTTGAGAAAATAAGAAACCTAGGCCGACGCAGATTTCATGCAAGGCAGGAGGCCTGTGAGTACAGCTCCCTGCCTCCCTTCCTAGGTCCCCATCCTCGAGTATCAATCGACCGAATACGGAGCAAAAACCGCATCAACCGGTGTCCCCGCCAAGTGATTGACGTAGTTGGAGAATGTCTTCGCAGCGATCGCCAACACAATGCCAAAGACGTGCTGCTCGGTATAACCTGCCGCAAGGAAGGCCTCGATCGAGGCCTTCCCGGGATTTCCTCGTGAAACGACCATCGCTTCGGTCATGGCTGCGACAGCCTGAAGTTTCGCATCCGGCAATTCTTCCCCGGATCTCAGCGCATCAAGAGATGCCGATGGAACACGCGACTTTTTGTCGGCGATCATCGAATGAGCAGCCATGCAATAAGTGCAGCCGTTCACGCGGCTGATTGTAAGAAAGACTGTTTCCTGCTCGGCAGACGTGAAGCCGGACTGGCTGCGGAAGGCGTCATAGCTCGACATGTAGTTGGCGAGAACCGGTGGCAACTTGGCCATGTATCCATACATGTTAGGTACAAAGCCGAGTTTGGCCTTGGCTGTCTCCAACAAGGCGTGAGCCTCGCCGGTGGAAGTTTCAAGTGTTTCGGGCTGCATATCGAGAAGCGGGATACGTGCCATGGAAAATCTCCTCTAATTTTCGGAACACTCGTTCTTTAAATTGAATTCGCGAGATTGGACAGCTATTTTAGAATGGTCGGTTCAGAATTAGGTGATCAATGTCAGCAACCAGCCCAACAATACGTCAGCGGGGCCGTCCGAGCGGCTTCGATCGACAAACTGCGTTGGAAGCGGCAATGCGGTCTTTCTGGGCAGAAGGCTTCGAAGCGGCTTCAATTGACAGGCTGTGTCGGGCAATGAATATGCCTCGTGCCAGCCTCTACCAGCTCTTCGGAGACAAGCAGGGTCTGTTTATGTCGGCGCTTGATCGATATGGCGAAACGCGTGTGTCGCGTGTCATAGCGGCGCTGGGACCTGTGGGGTCTCTGGCTGAGGATTTGTCCGCTTTTTTCGATGAAGTGATCCATCTTGCCACTTCGGATCGAGGCACTCCAGGGTGCCTGATTTCCTGCGTATTGGCAGATGCCGCTGGAACCAACCCGGTTTTCACGGCAGAACTTGATCGTCGCTTTACCGCGATGGAACATCGGATAGAAGAACGCCTTCTGCTGGCCCGGTGGCCAGTCGATGCGAAGATCTCGGCTAGTGCTGTGGCCGGAATGATCGCATCAGTGGCGCGGGGGATGACCCTCAAGGCGCGCTCTGGCCAGACGGCTGATGAGCTTCTGCCTATCGCCCGAACAGCGCTCATGGCGGTAACGAGGCTAGCTGATCATATAGAAAAATAGTCACTCTGTTTGGCGTCCCGCCGCGCCCGAGAAAGATCTCCAGCGATTTTTTTCTCCCTCCTTTGTAACAGATCGAACGCTTAATAGTCCTTGGTACAGCCGGCCGTTTTGGCCGAAGTCTGACAAGGAGCTCGCATGGCGTCGACCGACCAAAACTCCGCATCCACCAACAGCGATTGGAAACGACCCAAGCGGTTCGATCGCAATCTGATTGTTATTGGAGCAGGTTCTGCCGGTCTGGTCTCTGCCTATATCGCTGCTGGCGCAAAGGCGAAGGTGACCCTGATCGAGGCTCACAGGATGGGCGGCGACTGCCTAAATTTCGGGTGCGTGCCCTCGAAGGCACTCATTAAAAGCGCTAGGATCGCTCACCAGATGCGCCATGCCGTCCGCTACGGACTTGAACCGGTTGAGCCCAAGGTGCTTTTTTCCTCGGTGATGGAGCGCGTTCATAACGTCATCGCCGAAATAGAGCCGCATGACAGTGTGGAGCGCTACACCTCATTGGGAGTTGAAGTTCTTCAAGGATACGCAAAGCTCATCGATCCGTGGACGGTTGAAGTCGCCCTTAACAATGGGGGCAGTCAACGACTGACCACGCGTGCGATCATTATTGCGACCGGCGCACAACCCTTCGTTCCACCCATTCCCGGTATAGACGAGGTGGGTTACCTCACCTCCGACACCCTATGGGATCGTCTTCGGGACCGCCCCTCGGCGCCTAAACGGCTGGTGGTGCTGGGCGGCGGGCCTATCGGCTGCGAGTTGGCGCAAAGTTTCGCACGGCTGGGGTCAGAGGTCATCCAGATCGAGATGGCACCGCGCCTGATGATCCGAGAGGACGAAGATGCAGCCTCATTGGTGGAAGCCTCCCTCAAGTTCGACGGCGTCCAGGTGCTTACAAACCATAAGGCGGTCGCCTGCGGGGTCGAGGCAGGTGAGAAGTGGATCGAAGTCGATCATGGCGGCGAAAAGCGGCGAATTGCTTTTGACGAGATTATCGCGGCTGTCGGGCGCGCGCCGCGCCTAAAGGGTTTTGGGCTGGAAGAGCTTGGCATCAAAGTCGATCGTGTGGTCGAAACGAACGAATACTTGCAGACGCTCCACCCGAATATCCTGGCCGCCGGCGATGTGGCCGGGCCCTACCAATTCACCCATGTGGCAGGACACCAAGCCTGGTTTGCGGCAATCAACGCCCTTTTCGGCGATCTTAAGCGTTTCAAGGCCGACTATTCTGTGATCCCCTGGGCCACCTTCACTGATCCGGAAGTGGCCCGCGTAGGGCTGTCGGAAGCCGAGGCTAAGCAAAAAAACATACCCCACGAGGTGACACGCTTTGGAATAGATGATCTCGATCGGGCGATCGCCGATGGATCCGCCCGCGGCTTCGTCAAGGTGCTGACAGTGCCGGGCAAGGACAAGATTCTTGGTGCGACTATCGTCGGTGAGCATGCCGGTGATCTGCTTGCCGAATTCGTCTTTGCCATGAAACATGGGCATGGCCTTGGCAAGATCCTCGGTACGATCCACATCTATCCGACGCTCGCCGAGGCAAACAAGATGGTCGCCGGCCAGTGGCGCCGCGACCACATCAACGCCTTCCTCCTGTCGCTGCTTGAGCGCTTCCAGACCTGGAGGCGTGGATGATCGACGCTCGCATCCTGCCACTGCAACGTGCCGCCCTTCAGCCGGTCGCCGAATTTCTGGCCCATCGCGGCATAGGGGCAGACCAAATCAGCCTTACGGGGTTTGTGGCCGGCTTCGGTGCATTTATCGCCTTATGCTTCGGACAATGGCCCGTGGCCCTCTCGCTCATCCTCCTCAATCGCCTTTTGGACGGTCTCGACGGCGCGGTCGCGCGGATTGCGGGGCCAACAGATCGAGGAGCGTATCTCGATATTGCCTTCGACATGGTGTTTTACGCGCTCATCCCACTCGGATTTGCGCTGCAGGCACCCGAAACGCATGCGCTGCCGGCCGCCGTGCTGATCGTATCCTTCGTGGGGACGGGCTCCTCATTTCTCGCCTTTTCTGCGGTTGCGGCAAAGCTCGGCAGGAAGGCCGCAGATTTTCCGACCAAAGGCATCTATTACTCCGGCGGACTGGCAGAAGGTTTCGAAACGATCGCCCTCTTCGTTGCCATGTGCCTCCTGCCGGCGAGCTTCCCGGTGATCGCTTATGGATTTGCAGCGCTATGCGCCGTTACCACTCTCATTCGTTGGCGACAGGGGTGGGTCGCCTTCTCCGAGGCTGAGCACTAGCCATGCGAAGCGTGGCGCCGGTTTGGGATTGTACATGGCCAAGCACCTTGTCAGAGGCTTTTGTTAAGCTGATCGAGGGCGTTGCGAATGCTCACCCGCGCGCGGTGGAGGAGCACGCGCATGTTGCCTTCGCTCATATCCAGAAGAGCACAAACCTCTTTGGGATCGAGTTCCTGCTGCCCACGCAGCATCAGCACCGCGCGCTGTGCCGGGGGCAGCGCCTCGATGGCTGTCTCGACATGCTTGAGGACGCTGCGACCCTCAACGTGTCTGTCCGGTGTCAACTCATCCCAAAGTTCGGGCAGATCTCGCCAGCGGCCGCGGCCGTCGAAGGCGTTTGCAAGGCCGTCGCCGTCGGTTGCATCGTCGAAAAACACGGTTCTTCCATCACGTTTCGCGAGGGTTCGGGCCTTGTTGAGGAGGATAGTGTAGATCCAGCCAGCCAGGGAGCTTCGTCCCTCGAAGAGATCGATCCGGCTGAGCACCGAGACCCACGTATCCTGTACGACTTCTTCGGCCACATAACGGCTTCTGACGATGCCGGTCGCAAAACGAATCATCGCGGCATTGTGCCGCCGAAACAGGTTCTCGAACGCAGCCTGATCCCCTTCGATCAGCCGTCGCAGCAAGTCCTGTTCATCGATTTCCGATTTCCCCACAGCCCCTCCGAACAGTGTCCGAGAGGTATTAACAGAATAATCGTTCTAAAAGTCCAGCAAGTTTTGCTCATATCAAGCCATCGTGACGCTGAAACCGATGGGTCCCGAGCGAAACTCGCAAGAAAACAAGAAGGAAGGCAGAATGAGCCCGATGCACGACAACATCTCTCGTCGCGGTGTACTGAGCCTCGCTGGTGCCGGCCTGGTTGCGATCACATCCCGACCCGCAATTGCCTCAAGCTTTTCAGCTTTGGCACCGGTCGGCACATCGAGTGCCGATCACAGCAGCTTCGATCAACTGCTCCAACGTTATGTCAAGCCGGACAAAAGCCGCTATAACCGCGTCGATTACAACTCGTTGCGGCGCGAGGGCGCCACCGCGCTAAAATCCTATCTCGACGGACTATCCCGTATCGACGCCAGTCGTCTCTCACGCAATGAGGGCCACGCGTTCTGGATCAACCTCTACAATGCCAAGACCCTTGAGGTCGTAATCGATCATTATCCCGTGGCCTCTATCAAGGACATCAAGCTCGGCGGCGGCGGTCTATTCAAAACCGGCCCCTGGTCGAAGAAGATCATCATGGTCAGCGGGACGGAGCTGTCGCTGGATGATATCGAACACGAGATCGTCCGGGGCTTGTTCAAGGATCCGATGAGCCATTACGGCTTGAACTGCGCGTCCTACTCATGCCCGAACCTGTCAGCGACGGCTTACTCCGGCGGCAATGTCGATGCCCTGCTCGCTGAAAACGCCCGCGACTACGTCAACCACCCGCGCGGCATAACTGTGTCGGATGGCGAGATCACCGCGTCGAAAATCTATTCCTGGTACGCCGATGACTTCGGCGGCAAGGGCGCACTCAAGGCCCACTGGAAATCACTTGCAAGCGTCGATCTGGCAAAACGGATCGATACAGCCTCTGTCGGCTCTTTTGTCTACGATTGGTCACTCAACGATGTCTGATGAGAACTCCAGCAACCACATGTCAAACAAGGCCACGTCTCTACATGAACGCCTCATACGACTCGCCCCCGTTGGGATTCTCGTGCTGGGCCTAGCGGTTGGTTATGCCCTGGGCCTGGAGAAGTACCTCAGCCTCGGCTATCTTGCCGAGCAAAGGCAGGCAATGAGAGCATATGTTGACGGTAATGCGGTTTGGTCTGCACTGTTATTCGTCGGCGCCTACATCCTTGCCGTCGCCTTCTCGTTCCCGGCCGCATCCGTCCTGACGATATTCGGCGGATTTCTGTTCGGCTGGCTGTTAGGCGGTGCGCTTGTCGCCGTTGGAGCAACCATCGGGGCGTCCATTCTGTTCCTGGCTACTCGCTCAGCCTTTGGGAGCTTCCTACGCCAGAGGGTCGACGGAGTGGTCAAAAAGCTCGCCGACGGCTTTCGCAAAAATGCCTTCAGCTATCTCTTTGTCATACGTCTTGCCCCCGTCTTCCCCTTCTTCGTCGTCAATATCGCAGCCGCTCTCTTCGACATCAGCCTCGGACGCTTCGTCGCCGCAACATTTCTCGGGATTTTACCCGGCACATTCGCCTATGCCTATCTCGGCCAAGGCGTGGACAGCGTGCTGGTAGCCGCGCAGGCCGCCGGACGCGAGGCACAAATATCGGATCTGGTAACGCGGGAAATCACGATCGCATTTTTTACACTTGCCGTCGTCGCGCTCATCCCAACGGTCGTCAAGCAGGTCCGTCAGCGCAGGGGTGGCGTTTGACCACGCATCGATCGTCACGTGCCCCCATATCCTATTTCGTAACTGGCGCCTCGTCGGGCATCGGGCTGGAAATTGTTCGCCTGCTTGATGCCCGTGGCGAGCAGGTCATTGCAACAGGACGGCGACAGTCAGCAGACCTTCCTGCAGGCTTCCCGGATGTGCCGTATCACGTGGCGGATCTCGCCGATGTGGCTGCACGCACGCGGCTGGTCGAGGCTCTGCCCGCAACGCTTGACCGCGCCATCCTGTGTGCCGGGAAAGGTCACTACAGGGCGTTGACTGAAGAAGTCGATTCCGAAATGGCCGACGTGGTCGAGGTCAATGTCAGAGCGAACATACATCTGACACATGGCCTCTATCAGCCACTCGTGGCCGCTAGCGGTCGGATCGCACTTGTCGGCTCGGTTGCAAGAAAGGGGGCTTCCACTATGCCCATCTATTCGGCAAGCAAGGCGGCAATCGATGGTTTGGCACGGTCCCTCGCACTGGAATGGCAGGGGAGAATAACCGTGAAGGCGCTGCATCCGGGACCGACCGCGACAGGCATGTCGGTCCGCTCTGGTCGACCAGCGGATTTTTTTGATCGGATCATGCTTAAGCCTGAAGCGGTCGCGAGCACGATCCTGGCGATGCTCGAGGAGAATGGCGGTTATCGCAGGACGATTTCCTATCCTCGCATCCTGACAGATACCCTCTTGCGGAGGTCGACGACATGAAGGTGCTTGTCGTAGGTGGCGCTTCTGGTCTTGGCCGGGCACTCGTTGAGATCGCGATACAGCGTGGAGACGAGGTCAGCGTGCTTGATCTGGACGCAAGGGCGCTGGAAGCCCCGGCTGACAAAGCCGTGATAGCAGTTTGCGACATTTCCAATAGCGAAAGTGTGGGCGCGGCACTTGCTTCACTTGCAAGCCGATCGCCATTTGACCTGGTCGTTCTTACCGCCGGCATCAGTGCCGTCGGCAGGTTTGAGGAATTGGAGTTGTCCGAGATGTGGCGCGTCGTGGCTGTCAACCTGACCGGGACGATGATTGTCACGAAAGCCCTTATTCGCGGCGAGATGATTGCACGCGGTGGCCGCCTGGTGCTGACATCGTCGCTCTCGCATTTCGTAGGCTATCCTGGCGCCAGCGCATATGCGGCCTCTAAGGATGGTGTCACCGCCTTCGGCAAGAGCATTGCAGCCGAGTTCATGCGCAGACATTCGATCACAGTACAGATTGCGGTTCCAGGTCCAATGGACACGCCACATGCCGAACGCCATGCACCGCCTGGCAGCAAACGCGATCGACGCGCAAAACCGGAACTGATAGCGGCCGCGATCCTAAATCGCCGCCGCGCAGGGATCTTCGTGCCGGGTTTGGCGGCGCGTCTCATGGCAGGTATCGGCCGTTTCTTTCCGGGGTTATCCGGGCGCCTCATGCTGAGCGCAATCTATAACCGTCTGCCATGACCGGTGCGCGATATTTTAAATCATCAGAAAAAAGACGCGTCAGCTGTAACGGATCCCCCCGGATCGAGTCATGTCCAACAGGTCCAGAATAAGGATTGATCTGATGTTCAGATGCAGTGAAGTCGCCGAACGCGCCAGCCTTCTCATCGATGGCGAGCTCGGACCATGGCAACGCTTCAACATGAAGCTGCACCTCGCCATGTGCCGCGGATGCCGGGCGTTCATCGAGCAAATGCGGATTACCCGCGACCTGACGCGCGCGGCGGTTGCGTCGGAAGATCAACACATCGGCCCAGAGATCGAGGCCGCTCTCGCGTTGAGGCGAGCGCGATCCATCGGCAAAACCTAAGTGTCCGAGAGGGCCTCAGGAGTTAAATCACATGTGGAACGTGACTCCGAGTGAGCTCGGTCCGATCCGAACGAAGGAGATAGTCCCGAATGCGCTTCATCAAGAGTGTCTTGGCAGCCAGCCTTATTACAGCGATCAGTGGCCTCAACGCAGTGGCGGCTGAACGCGATGTAAAGGACTGGAGCGCCATCGAGAAGGCCGCATCCGGGCAGACGGTCTATTTCAACGCCTGGGGCGGATCTGAAAACATCAATGCCTATCTCGAATGGGTTGGCGCCGAAATGCAGTCGCGCTACGGCGTCACCGTCTTGCAGGTGAAGCTCGAGGATACCGCAAGCGCCGTCGCCAAGGTGATCGCCGAAAAGGCGGCCGGCAAGAACGAGGGTGGCTCGGTCGATCTCATCTGGATCAATGGCGAGAACTTCGTCTCGATGAAGCAGCAGGATCTGCTTCTGACGCCGGGCTGGGCAACGGCGCTGCCGAACTGGCAATATGTCGACGTCGAGAACCAGCCGACCATCCTCACAGATTTCACCGAGCCGACGGATGGGCTGGAAAGCCCTTGGGGCGGCGCGAAGATGGTCTTCTTCTACGACAGCGCCAGGACTGACTCAGCCTCGTTGCCCGATAATGCGGTCCAACTGCTAGATTGGGCGAAGAAGCATCCGGGACGTTTTTCCTATCCGGCGCCTCCGGATTTCATCGGCTCGTCCTTTTTGAAACAGGTGTTGAGCGAAGTCATCGATGATCCTTCCAAGTTGGCAAAGCCGGTCGATGAGAAAACCTTCGAGCGGGATGTCGAACCGCTCTTTGCCTATCTTGATCAGCTGCACCCGGTGGCCTGGCGTCAGGGCAAGGCCTTTCCGCAGAACTACCCGGACATGAAACAGAAGCTCGCGGACGGCGAACTCGACATCATCTTCGCCTTCAACCCGGCAGAAGCCTCAGCAGGCATCAAGGCAGGCGAGCTTCCTAATACCGTGCGCTCCTTCACGTTTTCCCACGGCACCCTCGGCAACACGCATTTCGTCGCCATCCCCTACAATGCCAATGCCAAAGAAGGGGCCCTTTTGACGGCGAACTTCCTGATTTCGCCCGAAGCACAACTACGGAAGCAGGATCCGACCTACTGGGGCGATCCGACCGTTCTCGCCATGGGAAAACTGCCGGAGGAGGATCGTGCCGCCTTCGCCGCACTCGACCTTGGTGTGGCAACGCTTGCGCCCGATCAGCTCGGACCGGTCATTGCAGAACCCCATGCGAGCTGGATGGAGCGTATCGAAGTCGAATGGCGCCGACGCTACGCCAGCGGCAACTGAGCCGTGGCAGTTGAAGCGGTAGATCGCATGTTCAGGAACGGCTTGACCACAGTCTTTCCGAGGGCTGCGGTCGCACTCACGCTGGGTTTCCTGCTTCTGCCGATCACCTTCGGCTTGCTCGGCACGCTCCTTCCGGCCTTCGGCTATCTGCCAGCTCTTGGAGGCTTTGAGCTGGGGCTCGGGCCCTTCCGAGATCTCTTCGCCACGCCAGGGCTGGTTGCCGCCGCAGCCTTGAGCGTGGCGACGGGTCTTGCCGCGTCGCTGATCTCTGTCGGAATTACGCTGGTGTTCGTCGCGAGTTATGCCGGCACGCCGACGCTCTCTCGCCTGCAGCATCTGCTGTCGCCGCTGCTTGCCGTTCCCCATGCTGCCGCGGCCTTTGGCTTCGCCTTTCTGATCGCACCGTCCGGCTTTCTGATCCGCCTGGTCGCCCCCGTCTTCGGGATCGATCGGCCGCCGGATGTTCTCATTCCCCATGATCCCATGGGGCTGGCGATGATCGCGGGGCTGGTGATCAAGGAGACGCCCTTTCTCTTTCTCGTGACGCTCGCCGCCCTGCCACAGGTCGACCTCGTCGCTGCCCGCAGGCTTGCAGCCTCCTTCGGCTATGGCCGGATCGCCGGCTTCGTCTACCTGCTCTGGCCGGCGCTCTACCGCCAGATCCGCTTTGCCGTCTATGCCGTGATCGCCTATTCGTCTTCCGTTGTCGATGTCGCCCTGATCCTCGGTCCCAATTTGCCCGGCACGCTTGCGACACGGCTCGTCCAGTGGATGAACGATCCGGATCTCTCCGCCCGCTTTCTCGCTTCGGCCGGCGCCGTGCTGCAGCTCGGCGTTACCCTCGTGGCACTGATATCCTGGTTCGTCCTGGAGCGTCTTGCGTCCAGTGCGCTCAAGACTGTGCGTGACAAAGGCTGGCGGTTGGTGGCCGACAGGTTCGTCCGCCGCGTGTCGATCCTCCTCGTCGGCCTAATTGGCACCATCGTTTTCGCAGGTCTTGCCATCCTCGCCATTTGGTCGCTGGCCGGCCTCTGGCAGTTTCCGGACATCCTGCCGCAGAGTTTCACCTTGCGAAGCTGGATGAATGCCTGGCCGCGCATCGGCGATCCCCTGGTCACCACGCTGCTGACGGGCCTTGCCTCGGCCCTGCTCGCCATCCTGCTCACGATCGGTTGCCTGGAGCGGGAGCTTCAAACGGGCCGCAGCGTCGACGAAAAGGCGCTGTTGATGCTCTATCTGCCGCTGATCGTGCCGCAGATCACCTTCGTCTTCGGCCTGCAGTTGCTCTTCATCGGCAGCCGCAGCGAACACAGGCTGACGGCGCTGGTGCTCGTTCATCTGGTTTTTGTGCTGCCTTATGTTTTCCTCTCGCTGGCCGACCCGTGGCGCTCGCTCGATCGTCGATATGAGACCATCGCCACCGCTCTTGGCCGGTCGCGACTGTCTGTGCTCATATCGATCCGCCTGCCCATGTTGATCCGCCCGATCCTGACGGCCATGGCAGTTGGCTTCGCCGTCTCGGTCGGGCAATATCTGCCGACGGTTCTGATCGGCGAGGGGCGGCTTTCAACCATCACCACGGAGGCGGTCGCACTCGCCTCCGGCAACAACCGCCGTGTCATCGGAGTCTATGCCCTGCTGCAGACCATCCTACCTTTCCTCGCTTTCGCCCTCGCGGCCTTGATCCCCGCAGCGCTGCACCGAAACCGCCGTGAGATGAAGGTCTGATGATGCTGCAAAGACAAAGCTCGACCGGCCTCTCGCTTTTTGGCGTCCTGATCCGCCTGAGAGGCATGACCCTGATCGATCTGAGTGCCGATGTGGCGCCCGGTTCGGTGCTGACCGTCATGGGGCCGTCCGGCTCGGGTAAATCCACCTTGCTGTCCTATATCGGCGGCTTTCTTGATCCGGCATTCGACGCCCGGGGCGCCGTCTCCGTCGATGGTCTCGATCTCCTGTCGCTTCAGGCAGAGGCCAGACGGGCCGGCATTCTCTTCCAGGATCCGCTGCTTTTCCCCCATATGTCGGTCGGTGCCAATGTCGCCTTCGCCATCCCGGCCGATGTCGCAGATCGCCGGCAACGTCGACAGATGGCTGCGGAGATCCTGGCCGAAATGGATTTGGCCGGGTTTGCCGAACGCGACCCTGCGACCCTGTCCGGCGGGCAGAAGGCACGCGTGGCGCTCGCCCGCGTTCTCGTGTCGCGACCACGCCTCCTGCTGCTCGACGAACCTTTCTCCAAGCTCGACATGGAGTTGCGCGCCCTGATGCGGCTGCTGGTTTTCGAGCGCGCAAGAACCGCCGGCCTCCCGGTCATCCTCGTCACCCATGACGAGGCAGATGCCGAGGCCGCAGGCGGTCCCGTCCACCGTCTCGGCTCCAGGGGAGCGCCACATGATTGAGACGGGCGATGCCGTGCCGATCCTCCTTCTGGGAGGGGGCCACGCACATGTGGAAGTCATTCGCCGACTGGGAGAACTCGGTCTCGGCACACAGATCACACTGGTCTCGCCCTCTCGCCACGCGCCTTATTCCGGCATGCTTCCCGGATATGTGAGCGGACAGTACAGTTTTGACGATTTCCACATCGATCTTGAGAAGCTGTGTACCCGCTATGGGGTCACCTTTATCGCCACGAGCGCCACGGCGATCGATCCGAACACTAGGCGGGTCAGCCTGGCTGACGGCATGTTGCTCGACTATTCGATCCTCTCAATCGACATTGGATCTACGCCAGCCCTGCCGCCCGGTGTGTCCGGAGGGATATCGGTCAAGCCGATTGCGAGTTTTACGCTGCGGCTGGAAGCACTCGACGCTCGGGCTGCTGAAAAAACAAGGAGGTTGCGTCTCGCCGTGGTTGGACAGGGTGTTGCAGGTGTCGAGATGGCTTTTGCCCTGCAGCGAAGACTAGGCCGCGACCGCGTAGACATCTTGCTCGCCGGTCGGGCTCATGATGTTGTGACAGAGCGCAGTCGTTTGGCGCGATGGATTTTGCGGCGGGAGCTGAACGCGGCCGGGATCATGAATTACCCTAATTTTGAAGTCACCAGCTTTGAGGCAGGGGAGCTCGTGGCCCGTGACGGACGAAAGCTCTTTGTGGATGATGTGGTCTGGACGACCTCGAGCGGAGCGCCAACCTGGCTTGGCAAAACCGGCCTCACGCTCGACGCAGGCGGGTTCATCCGGGTCGACCATTTCCTGCGATCAATATCGCATCCAGAGATTTTTGCGGCCGGGGATGTAGCCAGCCTTCCCGACCCAAGACCCAAGGCCGGAGTTTTCGCGGTCCGGCAGGGCCCCGTTTTGGCCGAAAACATCCGCCGCTGCCTCTCCGGCGAAACGTTGCAGCCGTTCCGGCCACAGCGGAGATGGCTTGCACTTATCTCATTGGCGAACGGGCGGGCAATCGCCGACAAATGGGCGCTCGCGGGATCAGGGCGATGGGTTGCGAGGTGGAAAAACTGGAATGACACGCGGTTCGTTAAGCGATATCGTGGTCGCTAACGACATAACGATGCATTGAGACTCGGCTGGAAAATGCCTTAATGCCAATTACTTCGCCGGAAGAACGCACTCATTGCTGGTCACGATGCCGGACCGGAGATTAGAGCTGAGATCGCCTTGCTGATCGAAACAGATAGCTCTTTGCCGTCGTTGCACAGTCCGACCTTATTGCGGAGTAACAGGCAACTGTGGGGTGGCTGATGGCTGAGCACTAAGATACGCAGCTACCACGTTGTTCAGTGGAAAAGATGTGCCGCAGACACCTTGACTAGTTTGCGCAAAATTGGACGTAATCATTTGCCCGTCGCTGACGATGGTGATAAAGATGCACAATGGAATTTGTTGGCGCTTTCACTGTGATTATTATCACCATTCATCGAGTGGTGGGCTAAGCACGTCATATTTCCAGACAAAGCAACCCGCCGCGAGGCGGGTTTTGTTTTTCCGCTCGCGGCCATTTTGGAGTCCAGAATGTCTGACCATCCCTTGAAAGCCCTTATCGAATCTGCAGACCGTTCCATATCGGCCAAAGACTTCGACAGCTTGATGCGATTCTACACCGATGATGCCACCTTAGTGGTCAAAGCAGGCATGTACGCCAAAGGCAAAGACCAGATCAGGAAAGCGTTCGAAGCAATCTCTGCTCATTTCCAAGGTAAATTGAAAGTCCGCCAAGGGCGGATGGAGGTGATCGAGGGCGGAGACACAGCGTTGGTCATCATGGAAACGTGGTTGGATGCCGTCGACGAAAGCGGCATTGCGACGTCGACGGTACGACGTGCCACCTATGTGTTTCGTCGGGACTCGTCTGGCACCTGGCTATGCGCTGTAGACAATTCCTACGGCACGGCTGTCCTCGATAGCTGAGAAGGCTCCCGGCCCGGTGCCCACGGTGGGTCAGAGACAGCGCTGCGGTTGGCGCAGATTACGTTGCCGCATTCCTTCACGGCAGAAGCTCATTGATCCGGCTCAGTTTATGGCCGTTGGCAATGACGGTCAGGGCGGCCGTCAGTTGGGCGAAGGGATCATTCACCGTCGTGCGCAGCCGGAAGCTCTCAGACACAATCTGTGCTTGATCTAGTCTAGCGATTGGCGATGGACATCTCGCCGTCCACGGCGCGCTGTGAGAACCTTCAACGTGGTCTCCATGGAGACACTCCTTCCCGCTCATCTATGCGACCTCGATCACAGGTCAGACGGCCACGTCCAACGTGGGAAGAAAATAGCGGGTACGTTCAGTGTAGGGAAGCGCTTGCCGCAAGCCGCTCATCCTTATCGTGCAGCGCGAAGCGGTCAATCATGTCAGCACTCGCTTCGTTGAAGCCGATAACCTCGACCTCGTCACCTGCTTGGCGGAACTTCAACACGATCTTGTCCAACGCGCCAATCGCGGTGATGTCCCGGAGGTGGGCCTTCGTGAGATCGATGATGATCCGCTTCCCCTTATCCGTGAAGTCAAACGCATGGATAAAGGCTTCCGCCGACGCAAAGAAGACCTGCCCGACAACTGCATAGGTGACACTGTTTTGTTCGGCATCCTCCAGGCGCGTGACGCTGAACAGACGGGCTACCTTGCCAGCAAAAAAGATGCCGGACAGCAGGACGCCAACGATTACGCCTTTCGCGAGATCATGCGTTGCTACAACGGTGATGACAGTCGCCAGCATGACGACGGAGGATGGAAGCGGATGGCGTCTCAGGTCGAGGATCGATCTCCAGGAGAAAGTGCCAATGGAAACCATGATCATAACCGCAACAAGCGCGGCCATAGGGATGATCTGGACGAGGTCGTTGAGAACGACGATCAGGAATAGTAGGAAGGCACCTGCTACGAACGTTGAAAGCCGTCCTCGACCACCCGAGGTTACGTTGATGACCGATTGGCCGATCATGGCGCAGCCGCCCATGCCACCGATCAGCGCCGAGGCGATATTCCCTGCGCCCTGACCAACGCATTCCTGGCTCTTGTTGCTGGGCGTATCCGTCATATCGTCGACGATTTGCGCGGTAAGCAGCGATTCCAGCAGGCCTACGGCAGCGAGCGTCACTGAGTATGGGAAGATGATCTGCAGAGTCTCCCAGGTCAACGGAACCTGCGGCAGCATGAGGAATGGGATCGAAGACGGAAGTTCACCGAGGTCGCCGACGGTGCGTAGGTCCATGCCAAACCACCACGCCATGGCCGTCAGGACCGCAATGGCCACGAGCGGCGATGGAATAGCCTTAGTCACATATGGAAAGAGGTAGATGATGGCGAGGCCGCCTGCGATCATCACGTAGGTGAGCGTCGGAACCCCAACGAGTTCGGGCAACTGGGCCATGAAGATCAGGATCGCAAGCGCGTTGACGAAGCCTGTAATGACGGAACGGGAGACGAAGCGCATCACGCGGCCGAGCCTGAGCCATCCCGCGACGATCTGGATGATACCCATGAGGATCGTGGCGGCGAACAGATACTGAAGGCCGTGCTCCTTGACCAGCGAGATCATGACAACAGCGGTCGCGGCTGTGGCGGCAGAGATCATGCCGGGTCGGCCGCCCACAAAGGCCGCCACGCAGGCGATAGCGAAGGAAGCGTAGAGGCCGACCTTAGGATCGACGCCCGCGATTACGGAGAAGCCTATCGCTTCCGGGATAAGCGCGAGAGCGACGACGATACCCGAAAGCACGTCGCCACGGATGTTGGAGAACCACTCCTGACGGTAGTTTGAAAAAATTGGCATCGATGAATTTTCACAGTTGATGCAACGGGCCGAGCGAAACTCGGTCCTCGAACAGGGTTGCGTTGCTGTGTTGTCTGGCGGATCGGCGGCCAGAAGAGCCACCCGGAGTTTCACCAGGTCCTTGTGGATGAAGCTAATTAGCTCACACTGTCCGTTTTTGCAATTAGATCTCGCTCTGAACTCGTCACGTCCAATAGGACGTGACGGGCTAGGTGCGGGTGGGACAATGGCTACTGTACAGACGCTCATAAGCGGGTGGTGAAATGCGCCAGCCAACTGCCACGTGGGATGACGTAGCAAGGGCCGACCAGCACCCAGCCGGCCCTTGCATATTACTCGACGATGTATATCTCCATCTGCTCGAAACCCTTACCTCGAAGGGCCACTAGCTGCTGATAGGCTTCCTGACGAAAAAAAGCCGAAGCCGAAGCCGCATCTGGAAAATCGAGAACCATGACGGTCTTTGGAGCCGGCCCTCCCGCTACAACTTCGACAACAGGACCGCGAAAGGAAGGCTTGATTCCGGCGGCCGCCAGCAGTGGCTGTACCCCCTCGGAATATTTCCGAGCATTTTCCTCGGCGCCAACCCGTGGAGTAGCAAAAACAACGACGTGAGAGGACATGCAGAACTCCTATTTCGAGCGGTAGTCTTGGGGCAGATCAAGCACCAGGATACGGTAGGGATCCGCAGGGCCCGCAGATGGGTCAAACAGGTGGTCGAGTTGACCTTCGACCACGTAGGCAGCGTTGTCCTTCACGGCCACGGTGGTCGGAACATTGAGGTCCGAGGCGATAACCTCCATCGTTGCAGCCCCACCCTCTACCTTCACGCCCAATAGTGCGCCCCGCGCACCGGCTGTGAGCCCGCCCCCAGATACGATCAGGAAGCGACCGTTACCCAAGGCCGTCAGGCCGTCGGCGCCTGTGGCGGGCTTCGGGAGGGCAATGTCGGCGACTTCACCAGCAGTCCCATCTGCCTGGACTGCAATCCTATGCAGGGTGCCGGTCTGATACCGCAGGACATAGATCGCTCCATCGTCGTATGCGATACCGTTGAGATTGAAACCTTCGCCAGCGAATTTGTCACTTTCGAACCAAACCGTAAGGGCCTTCGAACCCGGATGAAGGGCGTAGATCCGAGGAACGAAGCTGTCCGTCGCAAGGATGGTGCCATCCGGCAATTCGGTGATGTCGTTACAGAAGGCCCCCCCGTTCGGCAGCTCGTATCTGCCGGCATTCGCGCCCGTGGCACGATCGAAAGCCAGCAAGGCCGAAGGTGCACTCTTCGTTCTGACGCTTGCTCCAGGATCGGAGGAGCACGCGTAGAGACGGTCGGCGGTAGCGTGGAGCCCGATGGTCGAGACCATCCCATTGGCGCCAGGCGGCACAAAGTCCTCGACCTGCTTGCTGTCGGAATTGATGCGAACGATCTGGCCCTGAGTCAGGCTGCCGACATAGAGACTGCCGGCAGAGTCAACTGCAATTCCCTCTGGCGCGAAGGCCGGATCTGGAAGAAGGATTTCGGATTGCGCCATCGCAGCGCCGCTCACGATAAGACTCAGAATCCCCATCGCAGCGATTGTCTTGAGTACGTTTTTCATGCTCATCCTTTCGATATAAGCGAACTTGGACAAGCTATGAGTGTTGGCGCCTAACTGCTCGCTCCCGGCAGCCAGAATCTAGCCTCGATCAATCATCAAATGCCAACGAGTGGTGCAGCCCCCTATGCACGCGTCAAACGTGGCCGTCCTCGATGGGAATGTTGTGTCCAGTGAGCAGAGATACGCAGCATCAGCTACGCGTCAACGAGGAAACCCGAACCACGTTGTCTCTTGGTGATTGGCTTTCATTTCGCGTGTTGCGCAGCTCGATTGGGGTCACTGAAAAGCGTAACTTAAACCGCTCGGCGAAGCGAGACTGGGAGAGGTATCCGCAGGCAAGAGAAATCTGGCTAATGGGCATGTCGCTTTCCATGACGAGGCCCATGCCCTTTTCCAGACGTACTTCTTCAAGCAGGGCGCGGAAGCTGGAATTTTCCGCACGTAGATGCCGGCGAAGCGTACTCTCGCTTGCTGCCAACTTCCGACAAACCGCGTCAATCTGCCAATCTCTCGAAGGATCCAGAGAGACCAGTTCCTTCACTTTCTGTCGCCAACTGCGGTGTTGCGACATGAGGAGATTGCCGGCGAGGCCGTACTGCGCATACAGGAGTAACACTTCGACCATTCTGTGCCTGATCTGTGTTACATCAGGCGAGAAACGGCGAGTCCAGCGTATCCAGTCGACTAGAGCCATAATGGGCTCGACCTTCCCCGCGACATGCCATTGTGGCGTTAGGTTCCAGGTATCGAACTGGCTACCGTAAAGCTCGACAAAAAGCTTCACAGTCTCAGGGTCAAACCGCACCGCAATCCCCAAATAGTAGGATAGGTTGGAACTGGGGGCGTTTTCAACGTCGAAACTGACCCCCGCCGGAAGCTGGAGAAGGCTTCCGGGGCGACAGACAAATTCATTGCCATCTACCAACACGGTCTTGGTACCGACCACAGGCAGCATAATTGTTGGGTGCCAGAAACACATCCGGGTGAGCGATTGTTTTGACTTACACCGATTGAAACCGAGATGACCGGAGCTTGCCTCCTGATTGGGTTCCCCAGTGAGGGCTAGACGCAAGTCATCCACCGCGCGCATCAACTCATCGGACTTTCCCAGACTGCTCATCCCGGCAGATCCCTCTCAGCTTCGACCTCACCGGCGGCGCAAATCAATCTACACAATGAGCCGCCCCTTCCACCACAGTAAAAGTACTGGCAATGCCGGATGACCGGAGACAGTCATTCTCTGGCTCGAAACGGTCAAATCCTTCGGCATGTGCTTCAACATGAACGTTTCAGGCGAGACTTTAGCCGGAACAGGGCCTTCGCCCATCCGCCGTGCCGCTATTGTCAACGCATATAAGGCTGAATGGCAGGGAGGAAACAATGCCAATTGCATACAATACCTACGGTCAGGGACCGATCCACGTCATGATGTTGCACGGGTGGCTAAGCGACTGCTCGATCTTCGACGCGATCAAGCCTCTGTTTGATCCGGAGACATTTACGCTCGCGCTGGTTGACTATCGTGGATATGGATCGTCGACAGCGCTCAGCGGTGAATACACGATCCCAGAGATCGCGAGCGATGCGCTTGAGATCGCCGATAATCTGCATTGGGATCACTTTCATATCGTGGGCCATTCGATGGCTGGCACCGTCGCCCAGCGAGTTTGCCTCGCGGTTCGCGGCAGAGTTCGGTCGGTGGCTGCAATCACGCCGGTCTCTGCGGCGGGCTTTGCCGTCGACGAGCCCACGCTCTCATTTTTCCAGTCGGCAGCAGACGACGACGCGGCCTTGGCGGAAGTATTCAATACTCTGACCGGTCATCGCCATGCGCGCTCTTTCCTTAACTACTTGGTTCGAAAGGCGCGCGCAGGGACAACAAAGGCGGCCTTCCTTGGCTACCTGGATGCTTGGACTACCGCAGATTTCTCTGCCGAGGCGGCCAAACTTGATGTGCCTTTCCTTGTCGTTGCCGGAACACATGATGAAGCTCTGGGGCCGCAGCACCAGCGCGAGACCTACCTCAAGCACCTTTCCAATGTTCGGATGCAGGTGCTGGAAGGGGCCGGTCACTATCCCATGCTCGAGACGCCGCCGGAGCTTTTCACAGTGGTTGAGGCATTTCTGACGGAAAATGCCGGCTAGCTTGGAAACCTCTCGGTTGACGGAACCACCACTGATTACCCCGCCCACGGAAAGAAGATTGCGCAATGCGGCAGTTGAAAGACCCCGAGCTTCTCAGGACACTGTCCTACATGGATGGCGCATGGCACGCTCCAGAAGCTACATTCGTCGTCCGCAATCCTTCCACCGGCGAGGAGATTGCGCAGGTCGCGGATGTCTCGGCTGACGACTTCAGCCATGTCATAGCCGCGGCCAAGACCGCGCAAGCTGCGTGGGCTGCTTGCACCGGTAAGGAGCGTGCTGCCGTGTTGAATAGATGGTATCGCGAGATCGTAGCGAATGTCGATGATCTCGCGACCATCCTGACTTCGGAAATGGGCAAGCCGTTTGCTGAAGCTAAAGCTGAGATACTCTACGGGGCCGGGTACATCGAATGGTACTCTGAAGAGGCGAAGCGCATTTATGGAGCAACCATTCCCGGTCATCAGCGTGACAAGAGGATCCTCGTACTGAAGCAGCCGATAGGCGTTGTAGGAGCGGTCACACCTTGGAACTTTCCAAATGCCATGGTGACCCGCAAGGCGGGCCCGGCCTTGGCTGTCGGCTGCGCAATCGTTCTTCGTCCATCGGAGTTTACGCCGCTCTCTGCCTTGGCCCTGGCGGAACTAGCGGAGCGTGCGGGGCTGCCTAGAGGTGTTTTCAACGTGGTGACCTGCCTGGACGCCGAAGCGTTCGGCAAGGCGCTCTGCACCCATCCTGACGTCGCCAAGATCTCCTTCACGGGATCTACAAAGGTCGGGCGGATCCTGATGCAACAGGCCGCTGGCCAAATCAAAAAGCTCTCACTCGAACTGGGAGGGAATGCCCCTTTCATCGTCTTCGACGACGCTGATCTCGACGCAGCCGTCGAAGGCGCCATTGCTGCTAAGTTCCGCAATGGTGGTCAAACGTGTGTCTGTGCCAATCGGATATATGTTCAAGACGGAATTCATGACCGATTTGCAGATAAGCTGGCTCGACGGATCGGCGAACTAAGGGTCGCTGACGGTTTTACTGACGGTGCGGATATCGGACCGATGATCAATCGGGCCGCAGTCAGGAAGCTCGACGAGCTTCTTGAGGATGCGCTGAGCAAGGGCGGGACGGTTGTCGCCAGCACTGATGGCACCGATGTTTCAGGTACGTTTTTCAAACCGACCCTTGTCACCGGCGCATCCGCCGACATGCATCTTGCACGTTACGAGATCTTCGGACCCCTGATCCCGCTATTTCGTTTTCAAGGAGAATCAGAGGTCCTGCAATTGGCCAATGCAACCGAATTCGGGCTTGCCGGCTACTTCTATTCTCAGGACATCACGCGCATCTGGCGCATGGCCGAAAAGCTCGAAGTCGGGATGATCGGAATCAATACCGGCCAGATATCCACGGAGGTTGCTCCGTTCGGAGGTATCAAGCAGTCGGGGCTTGGCCGCGAAGGCTCGTTCATGGGCGCGGACGATTACCTCGAAGTGAAATACCTCTGCTTTGGAGGCGTCGAATGACAGACCGGACCGCGCCGCGCGCCTGGTTCTCAAGACAGGCCGAATGAGCGGCTAACCAGCCACTAAGCAAGCTGAATGATCACCGATTCCCTATCCCGCCGGCCAGACACCGGCGGCGTCCCACCTCGCTCGAAATGAAAGGACCCAAGCGATGACTTCCAATGCCCTACTCGATATCAACATGCTGTCGGTGGAAGATGCCGCACCCGAAGCGGCGGATATAATGAGAGATGCTCAGAAGAAATTCGGTTTCTCGCCGAACATGTATGGGTATATGGCCGCACTACCGTCGCTGCTAACCACTTATGCGAAAGGCTATAGCGCCTTCCGCACCAGCGCCGGCTTCTCTCCCCTCGAACAGGAGGCTATTTTCCTGGCGATCAGCCAGACCAACTCATGCCACTACTGCACTGCCGCTCACTCGATGGTCGCCGCCATGGTCTCGGGCGTTCCCAGCGACGTCATCGCACAGCTGCGCGCGGGCGAACTGCCTGCCGATCCAAAGCTGCACGCCCTTGTGTCGTTGACCAGAGAAATGGTCGAAAGCCGCGGACGTCCGTCACAGGACACCCTCAACGCGTTTCTCAACGCTGGCTACACTGAAAACCACGTGCTTGGTATCATTCTGGCGATCTCAGCGAAGGTCATCTCCAACTACACGAACTACCTGACGGACACGGAGCTGGATGCAGCATTTAAGCCCTATGCAGTAATGTAATGTGAGAATTTGATACAGTCCTCAGATGATGATGGGGACTGTATTGCTTCTCGATGCCGGTTCGGACACATCTGAACTTGCACGCCGAGCCCATCGTCATGCCACAGGATCGATCATCCAGCCGGCTATCGACACCACGACATCTGCCGGTCCCAGAACCTGCAGAAACTGACCTATCGCCCTCTGATCGACCCGTCGAATGTAAACCTTTTTAGCCGAAATAGGGATGCCAACGGTAGAAAACCTCAACCTCATCGCCGACATGGGCAGAATGAACGGGGGATGGCTCTGAACCGGAAGAACGCGCGCTTCGCGGGGCACGACGCAGGAGCCGAGAATTGGGCGATTATCGCCTCGCTGGTTGAGACCTGCAAACTCAACGGCGTTGATCCGCAGGCTTGGCTAACCGCTACGCTCACCGCAATCGTCAATGGCCATAAGCAGAATGGGATCGACGAGTTGCTGCCGTGGAAATTCCTGTCGCAGGACCGCTGAAGATCATGCGACTACGGGCAGACGCTGGTGATCACGCGTGCCGCCATTCCTTGATCGCGGAGATCACGAGGATCAAAGCGAGGCCTGGCAGCAGCACGGCGCTCGGAACAATCCCCAGAAGCTGTCCGCCGATGAACACGCCAAGGATCGACCCGGCGGCCATGACGAGCAAGAACATCCGGTTGCTGGAACGTGGCTTCCCGGCGCTATCGCGTTCGCGATCTGCCTTGGCTTGGGTTCGGGCATCAACAGTATCGCACAGGGAAACCTACCGCTCTATCTGTTCGGCTCGGTCACGGGCAAAATGACGGCGGCGCGACTGGCAGTAGGTGCGGGAGCACCGTTCATATTTGCCGCAGTGACAGAGTACCTGGGTCTGAAATTTGCGCTCGCCGCGAACATCTTTCTTGCGATCATCAGCGTACTGGCATTCATCGCGGTTGCCGCAGCGTCGCGCAAACACGCGACTGCGTCGGCATAGACGTCCGAGCGTCAACATGATTTCGCTGACCCCAAATGTCGAAAGTCTGCCGCACCGCCTTAAACGCGCCCTCGTCGATCAGAACCTGCGGGCCTATTCTCTGCGTCCAATGGACATGATGTGCCACGGCTGACTTTCAAGCGTTCGCCAGCCGATCCGGTCGCCGGCCCCAAACGAATAGCGGCTCTTGTAGCCGACTGCTCAAGCCTCCAACGTCAGAAACGAAGGCGCACAGGCGACGTGACGTTGCCACGGGGATATGTTCGCTTTAGGGTACCAGCGATCACAACCTTTACGACCGAATTTTGGGGCGCAACGCGTGTCATAGCCTCGCCTTGAAGGGAGTCGAACCGTCAACCCGTTATTTCCGAGAGCCTGACTCGAAAAGAACTCAACAGACGCAATATCTTGCGAGCCTTCGGCTGAGAATGCGGATGTGGGTGAATAGCCCCTAGATTTGTAGACGCCTTCTCCCCTAAATTTGAGGCAGGAGGCCTACATGGGCAAAGGCAATTTCACGGAAGATTTCAAGCGCGACGCGGTGCGTCAGATCACCGAGCGGGGCTACCCGGTAGCGGAGGTTTCGCAGCGGCTCGGTGTCAGCCAGCATTCACTCTACGAGTGGAAGAAGAAGTTCGGCACATTGAACGTCAAGGCTAGCGACGAGGCCGAGGAGATCAGACGGCTAAAGAGAGAACTGGCCCGCGTCACCGAGGAGCGCGACATCCTAAAAAAAGCGGCCGCGTACTTCGCCAGGGATGCAAAGTGAAGAACGCGTTCATAGCCCTGCATCGCCTGAGCTTCTCTGTGCGGACGATATGTCGGCTTCTCCATGTTCACCCGAGCGGGTTCTACGCTTGGCTGAAGAACCCGTTGAGCAAACGGGCCAGTGACATACGGCAGACCGATCTCTTTTTTCAGGCTTGGCAGGAGAGCGGCAAGGTCTATGGCTATAGCAAGCTTCATGATGACCTTCTCGACCAGGGAGAGATGTGCTGCCCGAACCGCGTCGCACGTCTGACACGCCTTGCCGGGATCAAGGCTGAGATCGGTTACAAGCGCCGTCCCGGCAAATATGGCGGCCGACCCTCGGTCGTGGTCGACAATACGCTCGACCGGCAGTTCGACGTCGAGGCTGCGGACAAGGCTTGGGTCACCGACATCACCTACATCCGGACCTGCGAGGGGTTGCCTACCTTGCCGTCGTTATCGATCTCTATTCCCGCCGGGTGATTGGCTGGGCAATGCAGAACCGTCAAACCACGGACGTCGTGCTGCAGGCGTTGCTTATGGGGGTGTGGCGACGCAAGCCCAAGGATCAGGTTCTGGTCCATTCGGATCAGGGCTCTCAGTTCACCAGCATGGACTGGGCTTCGTTCCTGAAGCACCACAATCTGGTCCACTCAATGAGCCGGCGTGGCAACTGCCACGACAACGCGGTCGTCGAAAGCTTCTTCAACCTTCTGTGTCAATACCGGTTGAATTTTCCCCAGAAGCGCCGAAGTAAAATTCCCCAATTATGCCGATGTGGACGCCAAGGAGATTTGGGGATTTTTCGGCGGCCGACCGCGTGGCTTTTGAGGTGGCGCGAACGCCGGGGGTGCGATCAAGGCTTTGGACCGGACATGCTCTGGCATCAGCTCGGCGTGCTGCCGCAGCCGATAGCTGGAACCTTCGATCTGCACGACGACGGCATGGTGAAGCAGTCTGTCGAGCAGCGCGGTTGCGACGACGGGGTCTCCGAACACATCGCCCCATTCTGCGAAGCCGCGGTTTGACGTCAGGATCATGGCGCCACGTTCATATCGGGCATTGACGAGCTGAAAGAAGAGATTGCCGCCGCCTTGCACGACCGGCAGGTAGCCGATCTCGTCGACAATCAGCAAGCTCGGCCTACAGAAGAAGCGAATGCGCTCCTGGAGCCGACCTTCGCGTTCGGAGCGGGCAAGCGAGCCGATGAGATCGGCAAGTGTTGTAAAGTAGACGCTCTTTCCGGCTTTGACGGCTTCGACGCCGAGCGCCGTGGCAAGATGGCTCTTTCCAGTTCCAGGTGGGCCGAGGAAATGAACGGCCTCATGGCGATCGACGAAGCCAAGCTGCGCCAAGGTGAAGATCCGATCTCGGTCGAGCGAAGGCTGGAAGGTGAAGTCGAAGCCGGCGAGTGTCTTGATCGTGCCGAGCCTGCCCATTCGCAGGGCTGTCTTGATCCGGCTGTTCTCACGCAGGGTCAACTCTTCGGACAGGAGGATATCGATGGCTTCCAGCGCAGAAAGCTCACCGTGCTCGAGGCGTCGAACGACATGGTCGAGAGCTTCGAGTGCACGTGGCATCTTCAGGCCGACGAGATCATGACGGATACGATCGATCATGGACGGAATGGCGTCAAGGGCCGCGCTCATGGGCGGTTCTCCTGCGCCAGAACTTTGCCGACGGCATCGTAGAAGGCGAGCGACCGCTGCAGCACGGTGTCGCCGGCGGGCTTGACGACAATGGCGTCGTCGCGCGTCCTGGAGAGATGTTGCGGCGCGAGCGCTCGTCGATGGTCCGGCTGAACCCGACGCTGTTTGCGGCCCTCCAGGACGGGATGGGCTGCGATCAGCATGCCGTTCTCGAAGATGCGGATCTCGTCGGCCAGCGAATGGACTTCGACCATACGGCTACGGGTCGCATCCGGAACGCTGTAGGTGTTGCCGCCAACGCTGACCATGCCTTCCCGCGATACCCGGCGCTCCAGCTTCAGAACGGATTTGAACGGAGCCAGAGGTAACGGTCGCAGGTGCTTCCGCTCCTCGGCGAAGGCTTCATTGACGACGCGCAGGGTCGTGGCATGCTTCCTTGGATTGGCGACTGTATCCAGCCAGTGCCGAAGCTGAGCATTCAGGTCGTCAAGGTTGCGGAACGAGCGGGCGAGGAAGAAGTCTTCGCGGATATAGCGGAACGGCCGCTCTACCTTGCCCTTCGTTTTGGCGCGATAGGGTTTACAGGCCTTCGGGTGGAAACCGTAATGGCGCGCCAGGCCTATGAGGGCACGGTTATAGACGATGCCTTCTGTCTGGCCTTCGCCGATGACGGCCGTCTTCATCCGGTCGTAAAGCACTTCCCGTGGAGCGCCGCCGAGAGCCTCGAAGGCCGCGATATGGCAACGCAGAACGGTCGGCAGGTTCTGATGCATGACGAAGCGTGCCCAGATCAGACTGCTGTGCCCCAGCACCATGGAGAACAGCCAGACGATCCTCGGCGTCATCGGTTCATCGGTGAAGACGACATGGAACTGGGCGAAATCGACCTGGGCCTGCTCACCCGGCGGCGTCTCGAACCGAACTTCAAAGCCCTGACTTGCAGCGGGGCGCACATCGCGGAGAAAATCCGTCACAGCCGTGTAGCCGCCGGTATAGCCGCGCTCCCTCAGTTCTCGAAACAATCGACTGCCGGTCAGGCCGGGATAGGATTTGATCCGCTCCCGCAGGTAAGAAGCGAACGGGTCGATGACCGTCGCCCGAGGCTTTCTTGGACCATAGGCCGGAGCCTCAAGGCCGCGTTCAATGTACTTGCGCACCGTCTTGCGATCGATGCCTGTTTGTCTGGAAATTGCCGACACCGTCAGCCCCTGCTGATGCAGATCCAGGATCATGATCGTCTCCCTCAGCTTGATCACCAACATCCCCCTTCCGACCATCGGAAAGAGTATCGGCGATGACGCGCCGCCGGTCTTCCGGGGCGCGCCCCGGAAGACCGGCAGTCGCAGCACCTGGGGAAGATTCAAACGGCACTATTGGGGAGTATTGATCCGGTAGTGACATTCTGAAGCGCGAACGCATACGCCGCAGGGTCTATCGATCACGCGACGAAGCCCGCCTGGACGTGTTCGATTACATCGAAATGTTCTACAACCCGAAACGGAAGCATGTCAGAAACGGAATGCTGTCCCCCGTCGAGTTCGAGAAACAGCAGAAAATCTAACTCGAGGGTGTCTACGAAACTCGGGGCTATTCAGGGCGATGAGCATCTAGGCTTCGGCGGAAGCGATTGACTTCTCCCACTCGATTATTTCCTGCATGCATAACGCTCTGAAATCATGAGGAAATAAATTTTTCACGTTTCGCTATACCGTAAGCTAACCCGTCAGAAAATCACGCTGCTGAAATCATTGGCTTTTTAGGCCGTCCCCGAGAAATGCACCTTCCGCCATCTATCGCCCATGACGCTTTAGAAGCGTCTCCGCATCGTAGCTCAATCGCCGCTAAAGATTAAGGTCCCGCACAGCAACGAACGCCCGGTTCGTCTCGGCCGCACGGCGCTCCTTGGCTTCCAAAACCGTTATCAGTGACACCTTGCGCGACAGCACCTCATACAGGTCAAGTCCGTCCGCACATACCAGGTTGGTCTGGCGTCCACGAGAGAACGCTTCCAACCCGTCGGCTGTGAAGCCAGAATTGCTCACGAACAGGCCGCGCGCCCAGGACGCTTTCCCACTGACCTTACCGGAAAAGGTCATCAGGTCGGCGAAGCCGATTTGAGGCCCATGCCATTTGGCTTCAACCAAGTAGGTTTGACCGTGAAGCCTGAAGCTTCCATCGATTTGTTCGCCTACGAGCCGAAAGGAGCCGCGCGGCGCCAGCCCGAAGCCTGCGAACAAATCGTTCAGAAAGCCCTCGAAACGTAGACCACGTGCTTGAGGGTCGAGCTTGGTGATCTCGATCAGGTGGGCGGCCAGCTCCTGCGCCTCTTCAGCATTCAGGGTCGACGCCTGCGGCGCTGGTTCTGCCGCCTTGGGCGAACCAAAGCTGCTTAGGAAGCTTGGATCAAGTAGCTCAGGGATCTTGAATTGCACCCCGGGTAAAAGACTGTTGAGACGATCGATCTCTTCACGACTGAGGGGATTGCCCTTCCCACGCCGGTAGGTCATCGCTTGGCGAACGATCGCCACGATCAATTTCGTAAAGTGTGACCTTCGCCTCTCCAGCGTCGCGGTCAGGAGCTGAACAATGGCAGGTCGCTTGCTCCCAGGGACCCATAAGTCGCCAACACCAGCCTGTGCGGCGGCAAGCGGAAATGCTGTTTTGGTGTTTCCGCTACCGGGAAGAAAATCGTAGAGGAGATCTGCCAGGTCCTCAATCGCCTGAGCTTCACTGAATGATATCATAGCCTACTCGTTCTCCGCCTCCTCCATGCGCGCTTCGAGCTCATCGAGGAAGGGAGAGCGCCCCCAGCGCATTCTCCCGCGGGGCGTATCGACGTAGCCGGAATAAAGCATGTGAATCTCGTCTCGAGCGCGCGTGAGACCGACGTAGAAGAGCCGGCGGCTCTCCCGCCGAGCAGCGGGCAACTCATTGCGCCACGGCAGGCTGCCGAGATCCAGTCCGACCATGATCACGACGTCATATTCGCACCCCTTTGCGGAGTGAAGCGTCAGGAGATTCAGGTGCAATGGTGAGCCATCACGACCGCCCAAACTTGCCAAATCGAGATCGGCAAGCGCGCCTCCGACAGCTAGGGCCGACGTCATGCGATCCACCTGCTCGCCCTGGTCGGCAAGGCTGGGCTCGCCAGCCATTAGCGCATCGAGCATCCCGACGCGGAGCGCCGCCACGAAATCCCGAGCGATCCCCTGCTCGACGCGAAGTGACCAGAGAAGCTGCGTAAGCCGCTGCGCTTCATCACGCGCCTGGGCTTCCGGTACTCGCGTGCGATGGAAGCCCAACCAACGATCCAGAAGACCGCGCAATTGCGGGTGGGCCTCGCGCCAGCCGCCCGCGCACCATGCAGCACAATCTTCGATCCAGCTCGTAAGAGCGACCTTCCGGTAAGGGGCGGCAGTATCGACGCGGACAAAGTCGAGACCTGCGGCGGCGACCGCTTCAGCCACAACGTCGCCCGCCCGGTAGTCACGATAAAGGATGGCAATATCGCCAAGGGCTCGTCCTGGCTTCGCCGCGAGCGCCGCCGGAATTATATCTTCGATCGCATGCGCGGCCTGCCCTTCGAGACCGCCCGCGCATTGCGTGAACTCAATAACCGCCTGCCGGTCCGGATCGTTTGACTGGTAGCCGCGCGGTTCGCCTAGCGCCATCTCAGAAGTGCTGACGATCCGCGACGCCGAACGATAGTTTAGCTGGAGCTGCACCCGCTCAACGTCGTCACGCTCGGCAAGCTCCTGCAGGAGCGCTCCATCGGCGCCGGTAAAGCCGTAGATCGATTGGTCAGGATCTCCGACCGCAAAGAGCCGAACGCCCCCGTCGAAGGCTACGCGCTTGACGATGCGGTGTAGTGCCACGCCGAGGTCCTGATATTCGTCGACGGCGAGGACGGGAAATTTCGCTTGCAGCAGAGGAAGCACCCAATCGTGTTCCGAGACGAGCCGCTGCCCGAAGACGACGAGATCATCAAAGTCGATAAGGCCCATCCGCCGCAGCTCGGCCTCGTATCCTTCTGCCCACGCAGCGAGCTCCGCCTCGCTCGTCCAGGCAACCGAGGCTCGATCGAGAACCGATCGCCTATGCCGCCCAAGGTCCATCGTCTTATTCGGGTGACCGACACCAAACAGCCTATCGCCCACCCGCTTCATGGCACGGTCGCTCTGCCGAGTCGTGGCCACCGTGAGAGGGAAAGGCACCGGCAAATCGGCAAGCCGACCATACGGCATGAGGAGATGGCGCAAACAGAAACCGTGAACGGTGCCGATGAAGAGATTGGAAGCCTCGCGAAGGCCCAATCGCTCGAGCCGACGCGTCAGTTCGCGAGCGCATTCCTGACTATAGGTGATGCACGCGGCGCCGCGTGGCGCGCGCACATCCTCGGCCATGATCCTCGCCAGCTTAAGTACCAGCGTCTTAGTCTTGCCGCTGCCGGGGCCTGCCAGCACGACACAGTTGCCAGTCGAGTCGTAGGCTGCTTGCTGACCCGGGTTGCCAGCAAGATCACCTGCTTGGGCGAGGTATGCAGCGCTGACACTACGCAACGGCATCGCGGATGTACTCCAGCGCCTGCCGGATGTAGTCCGGACATGTATTTTCATCGGCGTGGCCCGCGAGCGCCTGGGCAAAGCGTCCCTTGCCGACCCGTTCAATGAGCGCGATCAGCGAATCCTCGTCGAGCGTGTCTGGGTCATCCACCCATCCTTGCAGCTCCTCGCGGGTGCCGTCGCCGATGCTCAATTCTTCTTCGATGACCTCCTGCATGGCCTCGGCAAGCCCGCCGGTGAACAGCTCCGGTTCCAGCGTGTTGCTGTTGACGAAGTAGCCAAACGGCTCGGCGCGCGCGATCACAGCGTCCGCATCAAGACGCCTGTAAGTGACACCTTGCTCCCGCAGTTGCAGCACATTGATGAGCCGCCGTCGAACGCGCGGATGGCTCTCACCGTTGGGGTCGCGGTCCGTCAGGATCACGTGCGGGATGTTCAGGCCGGCCGGGCCTAGCAGCTTCACGTAGGGCGTGAAGTTCGTGCCGCTGACCGAACAAACCGTGATGCCGAGCATGTCGAGCGGTATGCCGAGCGCCTCGGCAAAAGCCGGCACCAGAAAGCGCTCCGCGTCGCCCTCGACAAGGATAACACCGCGCGCGAAGAAGATCTCGCCGCGGCTCACATCGATGTAGCGCTGAAGGTCCGCTTCGTCGCGCTCGGTGAACGGCGCTGTGGCAGTCGAGACGGCGATCGTAGCATTCGTCTCCGCGTCATGGCGAAGGAGGACGATCGAGCGGATCGGCGTGACGCTGGCGATGTGGGGGGAATGCGTCGTGAGGATCGTCGTCAGCGGTGGCGTATCCTCCTCCTCTTCTGCACCCGTGCCGAGGAAATAACGGTAGACGAGACGCTGGACGTGTGGATGTAAGTGCGCCTCGGGCTCTTCGACGACGAAGAATGTGTGGTCTCGTTCACCGTCGGTGACGAGCCGATCGAGTTCGAGACTTTTTAGCGCCATGAAAATCAGATTGGCCGTGCCGAGGCTGGCGTCGGCGATGCCACGCGCACCATTGTCGATCAGGAGGCGCAGACTGCGTAGCAACGCATCGATCCGGGTCGGCGAAAGACCGAGCGTTAGCGGAACGGCATGCTGCTCGCCCGCGATGGCAATAAGCCGTTCGCTGATCCGCTCTGCCGTGGCGAGGACTTCGGCATGGCCCTCCAATTCGGCCTGCGCCTCGTTAACCTGCTCCTGAATCTCAGCACGCGCATCCGCATCCAGGGATGTCGAAAGCTCTTCGATCAAAGGCCTCAGCGGCGAGTTGCGCCAGCTTGCCAGATCTTTCTCCGCGTCGCGCAAAGCAACCTGCACGTCGAGCGGCAGCATCCGCCGTAGCGACGGCGCAATCGACATCTCGGGATCGTCGCCGCCAAAGATGATGTATTCATAGTCCGCTAGGCTCTCTGGATCTCGTCCGAGATTCGCCTTGGGTTGAAAGCGGTAGGTAAGCCGCGCGACCATCGGCGGCCCGGGGTCGACCACGCAGTCATTTAGATGCGCCATCAGTCGCGCATCGTCGGTGAAGTCTGTCAGCTCGACGGCGATCTCAATCGTTTCGCCAAGCTTGTCTTCGCCTAAGCCATCCCAAAAATGCTCCAGACCGAGCTGACGGTCGCGTTCAGACAGACCAGGGTCGAGAATGAGTTGTAGAGCGCGAATGAAATTGCTCTTGCCGACCTTGTTCTCCCCGACAATGACGATATTTTCGCCCGTCTCGAGATCAATCTCTGAAAAGTTCGCGAAATTGCTTATTTTTATGCGCGAAATCCGCACGATTATTCCCCCCCGCCTCGTTTCTGCATCGACGTGCTAACCGAGTAGAACCTCGATCTCCTTATTCTCGACCAGTGTACTAATCTCGGTGTAGAGATCGATTTCCTGACCGGGCGCGGAGATTGAAATGACCAGAGCGTATCGCGCTTTGTCAGCCACGCGCTTTTGGCCGACGTGCGACTTCCACCACCCCCCAACCGGATAGACCGCGATGGCGTCGTGCCCTGCCAGTTCGATCGCCCTGCCGCGCCACAGGTCGCAATGCAGCGATCCCGCCTGGATAGCTTTTGGCCCTAGAAGCCAGCAACTGGCCTCGCCATCTGCTTCAGTGCCGTCCTTGGCCTGACTCGCGGAAATCCGGCTACGAAACCGAGCTGCCGTCTCGGTGCGCTTCTTCATGTCAAACCGCAACCCGAAGGAACGATATGTGTCAGGTCGGGTTGCCGCCTTGCCCGCCAAGTTCGGCTCTACGAAATACGACAACGTCACCTTCATCGTGACAATCTCGTTTTCGAGCTGCTCCAACGCGGCTTTTGGCCAAGGCAGATCGTAGAAATGCATCTCGTTGAACACGCCCGTCCGGCCGTCCGCACCGATCTCGAAGGGCTGAATCTCAGCCTGCGCGACAAGCGTGGCGTCGTTGCGCGCTGACAGGATCGCTCGGTCGATGTCTGGCACGCCGTATCCGAACTCGCGAAGCATCTCCTGCTTCTTGCCCTTGGTGGCCGCTTTCCCGGTCTTCCAGTGGGCTCCGGTGCCGATGAACTTTTTCCGTATCGGCTCGGGCCATCGGGCCGAATCCACGGTCAGCGCGCGATGCGTCTCTGCCCACAGGTCGGGCCGAGCCGCTTGAAGGCGACCGATGAAGTTTCCGGCCATGCCGGCGGCAGCGCTCGTTGCCCAGAACGGGACGAGCGGTTCAGCCGCGACATCGGAGCCGGCCGACAGGAGGGAGACCGCCGGGTCCCAGCCGCAGAAGCCGGTTGCGTCCGACATCATATTGCCGGCCTCGAACAACACTTCCGGCTTTATAGGCGTCAGGTCGTCGGGGAGCGACTGTGACCCGCGACTGAACGGGCTGCGGTGATTGGCCGGGACCGCGGCCTGCAAGACGGGCGGCGGAGCCGGCGGCTGCTCCTTGCGTGTAAAGCCGCCGATGGTCAGGGCGTTCCAGCTCTGTGATGGGTCTTCCAAGGGCTGCGAAGGCAAAACGTCCACCGCCATGCCACCCGAGACGTTCCCGGTGGCGACAACGATCAGTCTCTTGGGGCGTTCGGCCGCCGGGACCGCGTCATCAGCCTCGCCTGGCATGGCACCGGCTGCAATCTGGTCAATTGCACCGCTCCAAGTCGATGGCCGGCTCGGTGGAAAATCGGTGGCGGACGTCGCGATGCAAAAGCTTCGCACCGCATCTGGCCGCTCAATCTCGACCGAGCTAACAGCGCCTTGTGTCACCACCCCATAGCTGGGCGGCTTTGTTGGCGGAAAACCGCCGGGCGGCAGCAGTTTCATGGATTCCGCGCCGTGGGTGAGCTCGACAGGACGCGCATCGTTCATCAAAGGTTCGAAGTCGCCGTAGAGGACGAGTCCGGCAAGCGGAGTGCCGTGACCGCCATGCGGGTGATGGTCGTCCGCGCCCCAGGCAGGATCGTAAGCCCAAGCGCCGCGCAGACCAGGCGCAATCAATGGATGGGCCGCCATGACACCCGTGTCGAGCGTACAGACCACGGGAGCATCAGCAGACGGCGGGTTCACGCGCTGCGCCAACTCGGCCACCCAATCATGCTGTCCAAGACCGGTCTCGCCGCGGTCGAGAAATGGCTCGATCGTTCCTGTCGCGCGGCGAATTTCGGTGATGGCGCCTGGCACGCGCGCCGCGAACGCTGCTACTTCCGCAGCGGCGGCATGAAGGAAAACGACGGTGGTATCGGGAAATATCAGGCGATCATCGTGCACATCGATGTTCGCATTGCGGGCCGCCGCCGCCAGGCGATCGGCCAGCGCGATCGGTTGGCGAACCCACAGCTCCCACCACAGGATGTCCGGTGCAGCCAGGTCCACGGCGCCGGTGAACAGCGATACGGCTTCCACGGCCCTGACTTCCTCGATCACCTCGAACCGCTCGACATCGGGGCGTCTCTGGTTGCCCGGATCGCGGCCATAGTCAGTGATGCGATTGCGTAGGAAGGTGCGTGCATCGTCCGGCACGAACACCAACGCGCTTTCGGTGCGATCCGCGTTACGCTCCGATCGCAGGATCACCACGTCCTGGGTGGGAAATTCCAGCGCCGCGGGCACCTTCACCGCCTTGGTCCGAGAGCCCTCTGCCGGCGGCAGCGTCGTGACCTCCACAACAGTGCCTGATTTCAGCCCCTGTACGGACAGCCGCGGGTCAACGGCGGCAGCCGGAACCGTCCCCAGCGCCACGGTGAGCTGATCGAGGAGTTGCGTCGCATGCGCCGCGTAGTCACCCCGGAGGGGTTTGCGTTCCTGATTGCGTGAGGGGAAAGTGTAGGCTGCTGTTTCACGAAAGACGTCGATCGAGATATGCGCGCGGTCTCTCGTGTCGAAATTATCAGGCTCCGCCATAGGCTCCTACTTCTTCATACGTGTTCCATTTCGATCAGATCGGCGGAGCCTGCCTAACGGCCGGATTGGCGACGGAACTTGCCCTTCAAAGTCTGTCGATTTTCAAGCGCGTCGTACAAGGCACCAGGCGACACCTTCGATGCGCCTTCCAGAATGGCGTCCCTGACGACCGCATCGGCCGCGCGGACCAGTTCGCCCTGGCTCAGCCCTTCGAGCACGCTTTCAATGCCAGCCCACGCCTTCGACGCGAACTTGAACTTACCTAGCCGGCGTTCAATGATCGCCCGCGCAGAGGCCGTGTCCGGCAGTGTGTATTCGATCACTTCGTCGAAACGACGCGCCAGGGCTTCATCCAGAATCTCGACATGGTTTGTCGCAGCCAGCACGAGACTGTCGGTTGAATTAGGCTCCTCCATGAAGGCCAGCACCGAATTCAGAACCCGGCGTATTTCGCCAACATCGTTAGGGTCGCCTCGGCGAGAACCGATCGCGTCGAACTCGTCAAGGAGATAGACGCCACGCGTCTGCGCAATCTGGTCGAACAACAGGCGCAGCTTGCCGGCGGTCTCGCCAAAAAATCGGCTGAAAAGCGATTCAAGCCGTACAGTGAACAGCGGAAGCCGCAATTCGCCGGCCAGAGCCGAGGCTGTCATCGTCTTGCCCGTCCCCGGCGGGCCGACGAGGAGCATGTGCGTGGCGGGCGTCTGTCCGTGCTCGCGTAGCGTCGCACGCTCCTGTTGCTGCCGGACAACGCGCCTTAGCCGCCTGGCGATCTCGTCGGAGAGCACCATGCTCGAGAGCGCAACCTTGGGATAAGCGCTCTCGACGAGGCCCTGCAATTCGCCGCGCGGCCGGGCGAGCGGGATCGGAGTTTGGCCACCGGCAGGCTTGCCTGTGCCCCGCTGGTCACGCGCTTTTTGGACGAGTCGTTTCAGCTTCTCGGCGTCTTCGGGACGGCCCTGACGAGCCTCTTGGGCGGCGATCTGCAAGGCGATCGACAGGAGCTGGTCCTCATCCCCGTCGATATGCGAGTTCAGGAGGGCGAGAATTTGCTTAGTGGACATGCTCGCCTCCTTTCTTCGGTTGGGCCTCGCTATATTGTCGCCTGCTCAGACGCTTTTGGCTTCCGCTTGCTTCGCTAACGCTATCGGAATCCGTACCAAAGTGCCATCGATTCCTCTCTACCATAGAGGTTCCTAACCATTCTTTTGCCCGGTGGGACGCGAAGCTGCGGCAGTCGGCCCGCCGAGCGGCCGGGCGACAGACATTTTTGGCGCTAGGAGGTTCCGTGGGTGACGTCACGACTGGGCCTTGACTCTCTCGATTAAAATTAGAACAAATAAGGAACATGATGCCGAATCCGATCCCGGAGGTCAACAGGAAGCTTGCGGCTCGAGCCCGCCATAGAGTCATTGCACGCGCAGATCGAAAAGATCGAAGGCCGGAGCCGGCGCGAGAAATCGGTTCTCCCTTTCGGGATTGCCGAAGTCGGCTCGCGGCTCCCAGGCGGCGGCCTCGCTCTTGGCGCGTTGCATGAGATACCGCGGCGCAGACGCCGGCCTGCGCGCCGGCATGCCTGTAACCAAGGCGCAGGTCCTCGTGCCTGACCTCATCGTGCAGGACGCTGATCCCGCTGCCGACGCCGAGGCCCTTGAGCGTCTCGCCGTATGGCTCCTTCGGTATGCGCCCATCGTGGGGCCCGATCCGCCCGACGGTCGGCGACGCTGCTGACCTTGTTTGTTCTTCCCACTCTCTATGCCCGGTTTGGGCAACGCGCTGCTGATCGCAACGAACGTCCGGCAGGCCAATATGAGGAGATGCCCCACGGCGCATGACCATCAAGGTGCCGGCTACAGTCACGATCACACTGCCGGCGCGAACGCGAAATGTTGGGGTGGGCGCTTGCGCTCACCTCGACCTACCTCGTCGCCGAAGTAATCGGCGGGTTGGTTTTGAAAGCTTGGCGCTGCTCTCCGATGCCGCGCACATATTGAAGAACCGCAACTTTCGCTGACGAACGACCACACCTCAATCACCCGGCCGAGCGTGACCGAAGGGTGAACACGGCACGACCGTTTTCATCCCGCTCAACAAGCTCAAGAAGCACCCCAACAATGCCCGCAAGACCCCGCACAGCGAGGCGTCTATCGAAGCGATGGCGGCGAGCATCGCCGCCAAGGGCATCCTGCAAAATCTAGTGGGGGAGCCTGAAACGAATGGCGAAGGCGAGCCGATCGGCTTCTATCTCGTCAGCATCGGGGAAGGCCGCAGGCTGGCGCAGATGCTGCGCGTGAAGCGCAAGCAGATCAAGAAGACCGGACCCATCCGCTGCGTCATCGATACGGCGAACGATGCCGCCGAGATCAGCCTTGACGAGAACGTCACGCGCGAAGACCTCCACCCCGCTGACCAGTTCGAGCGCTTCCGCGAGCTTTTCGAGGACCGGGGATGGGGCGCGGAGGAAATCGCCGCCCGGTTTGGCGTCACCGCGCATGTCGTCAAGCAGCGTATGCGTCTCGGCGCTGTCAGCCCCAAGCTGTTGCAGGTCTATCGAGATGGCGGCCTGACCTTGGACCAGTTGATGGCCTTCGCCATCACCGACGACCACACGCGGCAGGAACACGTCTTTGAGAACCTGTCCTGCAACCGCGATCCGTCCATCATCCGGCGCAACCTGATTAAGATAAACGTGGCGGCGACGGATCGCGGCGCGGTCTTGGTCGGCGCGCAAGCCTATACCGAGGCAGGCGGCACCATCATCCGCGACCTGTTCACCGAAGATCGTGGAGGGTTCTTTGAAGACCCCGCCTTGCTGGAACGGCTTGCCATCGGAAAGCTGGAAGGGATCGCGGCGCAAGTGCAGCAGGCCGAGGGCTGGAAGTGGACCGCCGCCGATCTCGACTTCTCCCACGCCCACGGGATGCGCCGGGTCTATCGGCATTCGGTGGAGCTTTCCGAGGAAGACGCCACGGCTTACGATGCGGCGCAGGACGAGCTTGAGCGCCTGAAGTCGATGGGATGGCTGGCGAGGAAGACCTTTACACCTGCGGGGATCATGCTTAGCGAACCGCGCGGATGACACGCTGCAGATGCGCTTCTTCGACATGCCGGTCGGCCCGCACGACGATATTGCCAATCATGATCTCAACGACGGAGTCGTGGTCAGATCCGCCGATCTGCGGATCGGCTACCACTGCTGCTTGCCCAGGCTCATCACTGCCCAACAGTTCTCTGCGCCACCGGTAGAGTTGAGACGGCAGGATCCCGATCTGCCGCGCGATTGCCGACATGTTCACGCCGGGCTGACAGGCCTGCTCAACCGCTGTGGCCTTGAACTCGTCAGACCAGAAACGCCGCAACTGTCGCGGCGAGCCCTCAAGACAATCAGGCACCGCCTCGATCATCCGCATCAATCCAAGGCTAGCCGCAGGTTTAGACATAGATCATCACATTCAGAGAATTCGTATGTCCGAAATACCCTGCCCAGCATCCGCAGCGCCAGATGGGGTCTCCTTGCCGCTTACAACTCGATCATGGCGCGCGCACAGGAGTTCGACGACTACCTACGGGAGGCTGGTGATATAGAGCTGGAAAATCGCTTTAACACTGTTGTCGGGGCCCTGATCACATGTCTGATCGAGACACCAAATTGGGTCTCGTCGGTATAAGCGAACCGCGGCGAATTAGACCTCGGCGACTACGACTCTGCCGGCTTCGGGAATGTCACACCATATGGCGAGTATGCTCTGCTGCAACGCGAATTCAAAAACGTCGCTATGTATAGTAGGCTATGCTATGGAGGGCATGTCCTCGAAGTTTTGGTCGATCGTAACAGCGATGTGACGGCCAGAATACGGGTCGCGGACGTTGCCGACTGGGATGCAATTGCTAGAGAGCCTTATCCGCCCAAAAAGCGGCGATAGACTCTGTCCTGAATACGGCTTCGCAAAGCCCCGCCGAGGGGGTACGCCAGCGCCTGCGAACTAAAGTATCCCCCACGCCCGAAACCTCCCCCTCCCCGTCATCTCCCTCAAACCCAATTCCTGCACGAAGCGCCTCGCCCCTTGCGGCGTGACCTCAAGCGTCTTCGCCACCATGCCGGCGGAAATCAGCGGCCGCGCCATGACGAGCTCAACAAGCTCCGGCAGCCTGGACGACGTTCGCCGCCCCTCCAGCTTGCGCATCATCATCTGCCGCGCGAGCACCAACCGGTCATGTTCTTTCAGCCCCGTCTCGGCGGAGATTGTTAGCGCCCTTGCGATCGCGAGCAACCGCGTCTCCCGATCTCGATGCCGGCGCCGATCGACGGGGATGGCCTTCAGCCCGAGATTAATCGCCGCGAGATGCACGCCATTGGTAATGCCGCCCTCACGAAGGATTGAGGCGGCCAGCAGCCTGCCGAGCCAGGGCGCATGCTGGAGCACAGCGATCTCATTCCAGGCATCGAGGGCGACGGTTGCCTGCAGAACCGGCGGCAGATCCTGGGCGCGCGCCAGCACGGCCTGCCACTCCGCCAGCCGCTCGTCCTCATCCCAGTCAAGGTCGTAAACGAACGGATTCTTGTCTGGAGCCGCTTTGACACGCCCCGGCGCCTTCGCCTCCTCGATCGCGGCCCCGGACCGGGCGAGCACCGCATCGATCGCGGCAAACGCATCACTCAGACCGTCGGCATCAGGATCTTCGGCCTCCCCTAGCCCAGCCCCAGTGCCGCCCACCTCAACATTCCCATCTGGCACCCCCTCCCCGTCTCCTCCCGATGATGCCGCGGGCCACGCCCGCCCGCGAAGGGAGGCGAGGCCTTGGGCCGAGAGAGCCCAGGCGGGTGGATGGGCGGCAATGCGGCGGCGTGTTTTCAGGATGTCGCGGGCGATGTTGAGTTCGTGGGTGGGGGCGCGGATATCTCGAAGCCCATCATGCAGGACGAGGTCTTCGAGATGAACGAGTTCGCCATCGACCCAGAGCGAGGCATGCGCGTCGAGGAAATGCGCGCGCTCGAGAAAGCCCTCACCGACGGGGGAGCGGGCAATGCGCTCGTCGAGGCGGGCAAGCGCGACGGCGGTGTGGCTTTTACTTTGAGGTTTCAAACTGGAAATCGTCATTAGGCTGTTAGAGTTAGGCGTTATTGGTAGGAACGATTATCGCTAACGATTTCGATGAGGCCAGATGTGCCAAATCCATTTCAATATTGCCGATCGACACCTGCCCGTGAATCTACTGAAGCCGATTGGGCGGCTGCGCGCAGGCTCGCGGACCAACTGGATCGCATCCTGGAAGGATACGGTTCGCGCAAATCGGCCATTGACCGCGCTGCTGCGGAATTGAGGCTGTCGTCCCGACAAATATACAATCTCTTGGCCCGATATCGAACCGACAGAACGGTGACCGCGCTCCTGCCGCGCACATCCGGCCCCCGGCGAAAGCGGATCTCGGCGGACGTCGAAGCTATCGTTGCGAGAACTTTGCAGGAGCAGTGGCTCACCCTCGAAGCGCCGCCATTGGCTCCGGTCGTCGCCGAAATCCGCGCGCGCTGCGAGGAGGCAGGCCTGTCCCAGCCATCGTATGTCACTGTCGCGCGCAGGATCCCTGAATTGTTTTCAGCCGAAACGATCGCGAGGAAGCGCTCGGCCAATCCGAAACATTTGTTGCGGCTGAAGCCACGGCCTGGATACATCCATGCAACAAACCCATTAGATGTCTGCCAGATCGACCACACGCCGACGGATGTAAATTTCGTCGAGGTCATCGATGGGGCCGGGGTTTTCGTCGGGCGGGCGTATCTGACACTGGTGACCGACGTTGCCACCCGTGCCATCCTGGGCTTTTGCCTATCGCTGGAAAAACCCTCGGTGCTGTCGGTGGCGCTTTGCCTTGCGCAGGCGATTTGCCCCAAGGATGGCTGGCTCGCATCGCGCGATATTCGCCATGACTGGCCAATGTATGGAAGGCCCCGGCTGCTTGTGGCCGACTCGGCGATGGAGTTCAAGGGGCATGCTTTTCAGCGAGGCTGCGACGAATACGGGATCCGCATTCGATATCGGGATCGCGCTCGGGTTCACCACGGCGGCGTCGTGGAACGGCTTCTAGGAAAGCTGAACGGTGTGTTGGCAACATTACCGGGCACCACGAAACGTTCCGTGGCAGCTCGTGACGAATATCCTGCCGAACACCGTGCCCGCCTCTCATTTTCCGAATTGGAGCGGTGCGTGGTCCTGGCGATCCTGGATCATAATCGCCATCAAAATCCGAAAACGCTGAACATTCCCGTCAAGGAGTGGGAGCAGCGTGCGTCAGGCCACCCTCATATCATCGACGACCAGCACCATGTGCTGCTCTCCTTCTTGCCGGCCGGTCAGAGGCAATTGTCGCCTCAAGGGATCAGTCTGTTCGCGCTGCACTACTATTCGAGTTGGATTGGCAGGCTGGTGCCGGAACGAGATCGGCTCAGTAAGCTCGAAGTGCGATACGATCCCCGCAATATAAGCCAGATCTTTGTTCGCGACCCCGAAACACAAGTGTTTCGGGCAGTGGAGCGGCGAGATGGCGTGGTCGCCAGTATCACACTGTGGGAGCATCGGGCCGAAAGGGCACGGAGGCGCGACTTGAGCGGCCGATCCAGCGTCGAGATCGTCTCGCTGCGCCGGGAAATGACCACGATTGCAAACACCGCCGGGCTTTCAAAGCGCCGGCTGCGCAATGCGGCGCGGGGCATTTATGCCGCGCCCGCGGAAAAACGAATGGCTGAAACATCGGAATCAGTTCCGATACAAACGATCCAGCAAGAGCGGCCAAAGGCCCGACTACAGGTCGAAGACTGGTAGTCGGCTATGGAAGATCACCTCTTCGAACATGTTCGCCCCTATCTCGACCGCACCATTGAGGAGCGGATCGCGTATATCCGAGCTCCGAGGTGGATCGGGCATCAAGCTGCGATCGAAAGCCATCAGCGGCTATCGGATTTGTTGTCACGCCCTCCTTCACTGCGCACGCAAGGGCTGATGATTGTCGGGCCTTACGCCAATGGCAAGACGATGATCGTCGAACGATTTGCCGTGGATTGCCTGAAGGCCTCCGCAGACCAGAAGGTCTGGATCGTCCAGACCCGGGAAGGTGCAGGACTTGGCCATTTTTACGCCAGCATTCTCCACGCGCTCAACGCGCCGGGCGGCGATGTGTGGACTGTCGGACGCAAAGCGGAGCAGCTCGACCATCTCCTTGCGGCGCTCAGGCCGAAGGTCCTAATCTTTGACGAATTCCACAACGCGCTTAGGGGCCGGCCGCGTGACGTTGAAGCAGTCTTCGCATTTCTGCGTCGCATTGGTCGGCAATACGATATCTCGCCGGTTCTGGTCGGAGAGGTCACGGTTTACGACTACATATGTGCAACCAGCGAGATGGCGAGTCGGTTCGAACTCTTTCCGATTCCGCGCTGGTCGTACGATGAGGCCTACCTGTCATTGTTGGACAGTCTCGAGGCCGCCTTGCCCCTCGCACGCAGCTCGGATCTGTCGGCGGAGCGAAAGGCCCGACACATTCTTGGTCTTTCCGAGGGGCTGATCGGAGAGATCGTCGCGATCCTGACCAAGGCCGCGATTGCAGCAATCCAGGAGGGAGACGAACGTATCACCAGATCCTCCATCGATAACCTGCGGTACATTCCGCTGTCCAAAAGACGGCATGGGCCCATTCGTGAGGCGCTTCTTTGAGCCTGCTTGGGCCGTCACTGATGGTGGTCATTCCGCAGGAGCGCTACCGGGACGTTGTGTATGAACGGTGGCCGGTTAAAGTAGAACCACACGCCGACGAACTCCTGTCGAGCTGGTTACATCGGATCGCTTCTGCCAATGGCGTAGCACCGCGAGATTTTGCGCGCGTTCTTGGACTGCGCCACAGAATGTGGTCTGCCAGGTTCGATTTAAAACTTCAGGACGATGTCTTGGACCAGCTCTCGGAGGGATCTGGAATTCCGAGAGACCGATTGTCGTCAATGGCCTTGCAGCCATGTGATTACAGACACATGCCGCTACCACTGGTCATCAAAGCCCGTCGTGCTGCTTCGACGTGGCTGCAATTCTGTCCTGCGTGCCTCGATTCTGATCAGCCCCCATATTTTCGGAGGGGATGGCGACACTCGACTAGAATCTCCTGCTTTATCCACAGGTGCGGATTACGCGACCGTTGCCCATCGTGCCACCGCGGAATTACTGCCTTCGCTCAGCCACGGCTTGTCGGCCAGCATGTCTGCACCTCTTGCGCTTATGACCTGCGGCGGGCATCCAAGGTGCCGGTGACCATTGAAGCGCAATACTTTGAACAGATAATCAATCGTTCTATCGGTACAGTGGCGAACATCCTGGCGACGAACAATCCGCCGAAATGGCCTTGGCGACAAGATTTGATCGCAGTTCTACCGACTATGTCGGTTTCCAGCCGGATACGCTTGTTCGAGCGCTTCATCCCCGACGACGCCTATCTGGATGAGGGCTTCGTCCTTCCCATTCGGCGGTCGAAGCGGATTATGAAAGATAAAATTGAACCAGCCCGTCAAGCTGCAGCTCGCTGATCGTCGTGGCGGCATTCGCCTCTTCGGAGGCTGGCGCCTATTCTCAGAAATTTTGCGGAGAACAGGCGTGCAATCTCCGCACAGGTTCTGTGCCAGCCTCCCCATCCCACCATATCAGGATAAGGCGTCGCGCTCTCCGACAAGCTCTTCTATCGTTTTGTCCAGCTTACTCTTCTGAAACCCGTCCAGATCGAGACCTTCAACGACGCTATAATCACCGTCCTCGCACATCACAGGTACGCCACACACCAGACCCTCCGGTATGCCATACTGCCCCTGCGATATAACAGCCATCGATGTCCAGCGCCCATCCGTGCCATGCATCCAATCACGCATCTGATCGATCGCTGCATTGGCGGCGGATGCCGCGGACGACGCGCCGCGCGCCTCTATGATGGCGGTGCCACGCCTTGCGATCTCAGGGATCAGCACCTCCTTGTACCAATGGTCGTCGGCGATGGTCTCGGATAAGGGCCTTCCGGCAGCCGTTGCATAGGTCCAGTCGGCAAACATGGTCGGCGAGTGATTGCCCCACACAACGAGCTTGTCGATGTCGCCGACGCCACAGGCGGCCTTGCGCGCCAGTTGGGTCAACGCCCTGTTGTGATCAAGCCGGATCATCGAGCTGAGCTGCCTTGGGTTAAAGTCCGGAGCATTGGCGATCAGGATGGAAGCGTTGGTGTTGGCAGGGTTGCCAACCACCAAAATTTTGGCCCGGCGTCCGGCGACTTCGTTGATCGCCCTGCCCTGCACCTTGAAGATCTCTGCATTCGCAGCAAGCAGGTCCCGCCGTTCCATACCCTTTGATCGCGGTCTGGAGCCGACGAGGAACGCCGCATCGACACCTTCGAACGCCTGGCGGGGATCATCCGTCATGACGATGTTGTGCAGCAGCGGAAAGGCGCAGTCTTCCAGTTCCATGACGACGCCGCGTACGGCGTCCTGGGCTTGAGGCAGATCGAGAAGTCGAAGTTCGATCGGCTGCGACTTGCCATAAAGGTCACCATTCGCCAGCCGAAACAGCAGGGAATAGCAGATCTGGCCGGCAGCACCGGTCACAGCGATCTTTTTGGGAGTGGATTGCATGGTCGTTATCTTTCCTGAGACGGTATAGGGTTATTTCGAGGGCGTGGTCCAGCCGGCCTTGGCAAAAATCGCCTTGGCCTCAGGGCCCTGAAGGAATTGCGAAAACGCTTTGGCGTCGGCATTCTTGCCTCCGCGCTCGGTCAGCACGATCCCGGTGTCTCGGTAGATGCGATAGTCCGGTTCGACCTCGACGACATCTGCGAGTTTTGGATTGGCGACCTGCCAGATATTCCAGATGATCCAGGCATCGAAGGACTTGTCCTCGGTCCAGGCTTTTTTGGCTTCGGCACTGTTGGCGGCAAAGGTCTTGATATTGGCGCGAAGAGCTTTCACCTTTTCAATGTCGCCGGTTCGTCCGGCCATGTCTTCCCAAAGACCGTTCTGCCCGGCACCATTGACGACAAGCACTTTGTGGCCGGGCTTGAACAGATCAGCGAGGCCGGTGATCTTCTCCGGGTTCCCCGGACGCACCAGGATAGCGGAAGGACGCACGTAGAGCGGTACGACATCGGCGTCCTTGATCTGGCCGTCCATCGCCTTCACGAAATCCGACATCATCGTCTCTGAGCCGCTGAAGATCAGGTCGGCATTGTCTTTAGCCTTGCCGATCCATTGCGGCGTTGGGCCGGCGGTAACGATCACCGTGTTGCCGGAGCTTTTCTCGAAGGCGGCTGCCGCCTCCTTCATGGCAGGGAGTGGTCCACCGGGACCATAGACGTGGATATCGGCGGCAAGCGTTGGTGCTGTCGTGGCGACAAGCATCACCGCGCCGGTGATGATGGATTTCAGCATGGTATTTCCTCCGTATCTGGTAAGAGAAAACTAGCGCCATTCTGCATCAGTTCCATCGCATAATTTTGCTACGAACATTCGGATAAATCGATTATAACTCGGAGCAGATTCAAGGTTGCTATCCTCATGACCCTCGACCAATTGCGCATCTTCGCCGAAGTCGCCCGCCAACAGCACATCACCAAGGCTGCCAAAGCGATGAATATGACGCAGTCGGCCGTCAGTGCTGCGGTCATCGCGCTTGAGGAACGGCACGGCGTGGCTTTGTTCGACCGGATCGGTCGTTCTATCGTCCTAAACCAAACCGGAACGATCTTTCTCGAGCATGCACTTCAGGTCTTGGCTGAAGCGAAAGCCGCCGAGTCTGCGCTAAGCGACCTTGCCGGACTTTTGCGCGGGGAATTGTCGATTATGGCGAGCCAGACTGTTGGTGCCTATTGGCTGCCCTCCAGGCTAGCGAAGTTTCACACACGCTATCCTGGTCTCGGTCTCGACGTCAGGATCGGCAATACCGAGGCGGTAGGCGACGCGGTTGAGGCAGGGCGGGTTGAGCTCGGCGTTGTAGAGGGCGCGGTCGACAGACCGGCCTTGTCGTCGCGCATGATCGCCACGGATGAGATGATCCTCGTCGTGTCGCCAACTCATCCATGGACCAAAGGCAAAAAGCTCGGAAAAGCCGATTTTGAAGACGCGACATGGGTTCTTCGCGAACCCGGATCGGGAACACGGCTCGCCTTCGAGACGATGATGACGAAAGAGAAATTGAAGCTGCAGGCGTTGAACGTTGCAATTGTCCTGCCCGGAAACGAGGCCGTGCTCGGCGCAGTCGAGGCCGGCATGGGGGCAACACTGACATCGCGAAGTGCTGCCCAGACCGAACTCAACAGCGGCCTGCTGGTCGAGGCCAATGCTTCTCCGCTTCCGCGGCCATTCTTCCTGCTCCGGCATAAGGAGCGGTATCGCTCCAAGGCGGCCGATGCGTTCGAAGCCCTGTTGTCGGAATAGACACGATGACCTATCGCGGACCTGATACGCTCTGGCACGAGCATCGACGCGAGAAGCGGTTGGCCGCGCTTGACAGCGCGCATATGCAGCCATTGAACGCCTTCCGGGAGCACCTTCAGCTCAACTCCGACCGGGATATGCCGAACTTCGATCCATACGATGGCGGTATCAGCGCAAGACTGCTGATCCTTTTGGAGACGCCTGGACCAAGTCCGGTCGAACGCGGCCGGCGTTTCGTTTCGATCGATAACCCGACCGGCACGGCGAAGAACCTGCGCACGGCGCTGACTGGCGCAGGGATATCGCGCCGAGACATCGTTCTGTGGAATACAGTCCCGTGGGTCCGCGCAACCCGAGGCTCGATCGTGGCCAGCGAGCGGCGCGAGGGCATCATGGGACTTGCAGGCCTTCTGCCGCTGCTGCCGAACCTACGTGTCGCCATCCTGGCGGGCGCGGTGGCGAGCGGTGCTGAAGGGGTACTGGTGGATGCCGGCATTGAGGTGATACTCTGCCCCCATCCGAGCCCGACGCTGATCAATACCTCGCCGACGCTGCGCGACCGCCTTCACGCGGCTTTCGAAGCTGCCGCCGCAAAACTCGATCAATCGAAAACGGCGATCGAAATATCCTGAACTATGCGTTGGAACTGATCGATGTACCCTCGTATTTTCTCCTCAACGATCAGGAGAAATTCGATGCACAAGGTTGTTGCCTTCAAGAGGCCGGTCACGCCAGCCCCGGACGTTCCTATGCAGGGCTACGTCATACGAAATTTTACGCCAAATTGGTTCGCGACCACGATGGGCACCGGCATCCTTTCGGTCGCTCTCGCACAGTTTCCTGGGCATCCGTGGCTTTTCGCGATGGGTCAGGCGCTTTGGCTCTTCAATATCCTGCTATTTGCCACCTGCACAACGCTCTACACGGCACGCTGGCTGCTCTATTTTCATGAGGCAAGCCGCGTCTTCTCGCATTCTGTCGTGTCGATGTTTTTTGGCTGCATCCCGATGGGACTGGCCACGATTATAAATGGCTTCCTGATCTATGGCATCCCGCATATCGGCGACACGGCGGTGGCAATCGCAACGACGCTCTGGTGGATCGACGTCACACTGTCGCTGGCCTGCGGTCTTGCAATCCCATTCATGATGTTTACGCGCCAATCCCACTCGATTGACCAAATGACAGCGGTCTGGCTGCTGCCGATCGTGGCGAGCGAGGTGGCGGCCGTCAGCGGTGGCCTGCTTTTGCCCCACATCGCCGACGCTCAAACGCAGTTGACGGTGCTGATGACCAGCCTGGTCCTATGGGCCTGCTCGGTTCCGCTGGCCATGAGCGTGCTCGTGATCCTTTTCCTGCGCATGGCGGTCCACAAGCTTCCGCATGTCAACATGGCCGCCTCGAGCTGGCTGGCTCTCGGCCCGATCGGAACCGGTGCCCTTGGTCTTCTCGTCATGAGCCAGACCGGACCCGCCGTGTTGTCGGCGAATGGATTGGCGAGCGTTGCTCCGGCCTTCGGTGGTGCCAGCTTCCTCGGCGCGATCCTCCTGTGGGGCTACGGCATCTGGTGGCTGGCGACTGCTGTCCTGATCACCCTGCGCTACCTTCGCGAGGGCCTGCCATTCAATATCGGCTGGTGGGGCTATACCTTCCCGCTTGGCGTGTTTGCCGTCGCCACACTTCGTCTCTCAACGATGGTGCCGATGTCGTCTATCGCGATCTTTGGCGCGGTTCTTGTTACTGCACTTGTCTGCATGTGGCTGCTGGTCGCGGCCAAGACGATAAAGGGCACTCTTGACCGCTCGCTCTTCGTCTCGCCCTGCCTCAAGGCCGACTGATGATCGAAACACTCCGGCATTGCTCATGCCGGAGTGTTTTTTCTCGTAACCGAACAGGAGAAGACATGACGTTTCGTATGATGGCCGTGATCGTCGGCATTGCTTTGGGATGCGTGACATCGGCCAAGGCCGAACCCGTGCAGGATTTGATGAACCCGGCCGTATTCCAAGACAGCTTCGTTGGCGAGAAGACCGCTCCAGTGACGCTTGTCGTCTATTCCTCCCCAACCTGCAGCCACTGCATCGACTTCCATGAACGAGACCTGCCGAAACTGCATGATACATATGTCGCATCGGGTAAGTTGAAGATCGCTTACCGGCCCTTCGTGCGAAACTCGGTGGATGCCGTTATCTTCATGCTGGCGAATGCGCGGGGCCGAGACAAATTCGACGAGACGGTATCGTCCTTCATGACGAAATTCGATGAGATTGCCGGCGCCGCCAATGCCGAGGATGCATTGCGCGAGATCGCCGCTAGCATGGGCATCGACCGCGCGGGTTTCGATCGCGCTGTCGCCGATCAGGCCTATCTCGACAAGCTCAATGCTGCGACAACCGAAGCGAACAAAAAATTCGGAGTCGCCGGCACGCCATCGTTTTTCGTCAACGGCCACCAGGTTCGGATTGAAATGAGTTTCAACGAGGTCGCCAAAGCAGTCATGAAAGCCACCGCCAGCCTGGAGTGAAACCAAAATCTGAGAGTGGCGGAATTCCCTGTGGGAAGTTTTCCTACGATCGACCAGGCTGGTTTTCCTCTGAAAAGACGGACGACTGGGCGCCGTCGTCGAACGGCTTAGAATGTGTGCTTTTTCGCCCTGTTCCAACCGACTGTTCATTCTCCATACCGTAATCCGCTGCGGGTATCGCCCTCAGACATCGTTCACAGGCAGATTGGATCCGCCGCGCGTGATCCTCTTGGCGGCATATGAGCAAGCAGTATTTCGGCACGCTTCGTGTCAAGATACGCCTTCCATAATTCTTAGCGCAGACCGGCAAGTACCGCGCGTGCCAACCGCTCACGCCGACGTGAGAACAAATACGGATGAGCAATGGAATAAACGGCGACCCACAGCGTTCTTATCCACTCAAGCCAAAAGGATTTTGCCATGCGCGTCTACAGTTTCATACTTGTTGCCAGTTTCGTCTTTGTGGGAAGTGCATCTGCTGAGCAGTCCCACGACCACCATCCGGCGATGAGCATGGAAGATAGCGGCACTTCCACTGCGTTCTCCAAAAGCATGAAGGTCGCCATGGACAAAATGCATGCCGGCATGATGGCGGTCCCCGAAACAGGCAATCCAGACCACGATTTTCTGGCGCAAATGATCCCGCATCACCAGGGCGCCATCGACATGGCCAAGGCTGTGTTGCTCACCACCAAAGATCCGCAGATCCGAAACCTCGCCCAGTCGATCATTACAGAGCAGGCTTACGAAATTCAGTTGATGAATTCGATGCTCACACAACAGCGCGGCTCCGTCGCCGCCAACCCGGAGACTTCGAAATGACACGTTCCGCAGCCCTGCTGATCGCCCTGATGGCGAGCACGCCAGCCTTTGCCCTGCCCGAATCCAAGGACCGGGTCTATGCTGCTGACCAGAACAGCAACACCGTATCTGTCATCGATCCATCGACCAACACGCTTCTCGGCCTGATCAAGCTCGGCGACCCACGCCCGAATGTCTTGAGCCCGCTTTACAAGGGTGAGGTCAACGTCCACGGCCTTGGCTTCTCGCCGGATCACCGTACCATCGTCGCCGTCTCGACGGTGACCAATTCCGTGACCTTCATCGATACCGCGACAAACAAGATCAAAGGTGTCGCCTATATCGGCCGCAACCCGCACGAGGCCTTCTTCACGCCGGATGGCAAACACGTCTGGGCAACCGTGCGTGGCGAGGATTACCTTTCGGTCATTGATGCGAAGACATTCAAGGAGACCGATCGCATCAAGACCGAGAGCGGTCCCGGCATGACGATCTTTACGCCAGACGGCAAGCGCGCCTTTGTGGCCAACAGCTTCAATTCGGTCGTTCAGGTGTTCGATGTCGCGTCGAAAAAGCTGCTCGCATCCATTCCGGTGGTCTCCCCATTCTCACCGTTCATTCAGGTGACACCAGATGGAAAGGAAGCCTGGCTAACCCACAAGGATGTCGGCAAGGTGACGCGGATTGATACCAAGACATTGAAAGTCAAGGGCGTGATCGATAGCGGTCCGATCACCAACCATCTGGCGTTCGCCAAAACATCCGCCGGAACATTGGCTTATGTGACCATCGGCGGCGAGAACGTCGTAAAAGTCTACACGCTGAACGACGAGGCCAAGCTGATAGCCACCATTCCCGTCGGTGCCTTGCCGCACGGTGTCTGGGGTTCGGGCGACGGCAGCCGCGTCTTTGTTGGCCTCGAAAATGGCGACGCGGTGGACGTGATCGACACTCAGAAGAATGAGAAGATCGCCCATATCCCCTCAGGCCAGGCCCCACAAGCGCTGATCTACGTTCCGGATGCGGTCCCGACAGGCGATGGCCGCCAAAACCTTGAACCACGCAAGGACATGCCGGAGAACATCACACTTATGCTGAAGCCTGCCGCAGATGCGCAAGGCGGCGGAATGGTCGTCTCGCGCAATCTTGGCCTGATCGATATCGTAGATCTCAGCGTTTCGAAATTGAAGCCGGACACGGCTTATGCGCTGTTGTTCGAAGGTCAGCCGGAACCGATCGTGGCGTTCAAGACAGATGCCAAAGGTGCCGCGATGGCATCTGCCACCAGTCCGACCCGCTCCATCGTTAAACCGGGCGAAGCCTCCAAGACACCTAAGGTTATCCTCGTTGAGGGAACAGAACCGCTAGCAAATGCGGTCTTGCAGAGCAACTAACAGTTTGGCTACCTGTTACGGGCAACCCCAAAACAAGTTGACTGCGGCGTTCTTACAATGCCGCAGTCATTTTTGACACCGCACTGAGATTGACCGGATTCAAATCATTCCTTGATAGATCGCAGTTGCGATCGGAAGGAGCTTTGCCCGATCGACCGAGGCGGATACCGCGAAATCGAACCCCTGATCCACCCAGACAAAACTGGACACGCCGTTTTTCTCTTCAAACGTGAACGCTGTCTGCGCTGATTGGCCGGCGCGTAGATAAACGGCCAGCCTCTCGCCTTTGTCATCCTCGTACATGAGTTGTGCAGCCGCAGCGCCACCGCCCGGAAGGACGCGTCCGCCGAGCAGCTTATACCCGAATGCCGAAAGGTTCGGTGGCGTCAGTGCCCGGCCGGATCGCTTCGACAGCCATGTGACCAGATGTGCCTCGTCATCCGCTCCAACTTCGACCGGATGGGCTACTTCGACCACGAAGGTCCGATAGGCGTCAGATGCATTCGCGGCAAAACCCGCCTCGGACAATCGCGCTGCGTTGATTTGCACGCCTTCAGGCTTTAGCCACCAGCCACCGGCCAGGCCTATTCCCAGGAAGATGCAAGCGGTCATGGCGGAGCGATACCAGCCTTGTCTTCGCAAAGCTGCGTTGGACTGAAGGTTGGCGATGCGCAGCCGCGCTGGAATGGGCTCTGCGAATTTTTCAGACAGCCGCACACGCAAAGCTTCCCGGTCCGCAAGCTGTTGCGTGACCCTTGCGCTCACTTCAGGATGACCAGCAAGATAGGCGTCGACAAGCGCCTGACGGTCAGGCGGCAGCTTTCCGTCAATGTAAGCCTGAAGATCATCTTCGCCGATCGGCGAACCGGTGTTCATCATTTTACCCTTCGCAAGGTCACGGGCGTCTTGTTGTCTAGGATAGATCGGAATTTCTGCCTGGCGCGCGACAGCCGCGACATCACGGTTCCTACCGGCACACCAATGACGGCAGCAGCCTGCTCATAGGACAGATCCTCGACGCCAACCAGAAGCAGAAGCGATTTTTGATCGTCGGAAAGCCTATCGAGCGCTTCGAGTATATCGCGCACGGCAATGCCATGATCCTGATCGGCTGGCGATCCGGGGAGCATAACGGTATCGAGGTCGTGGTGTGGACCCCGGCGCTGGGATTGGCGTCCAGCCGAGATGTGCAGGTTTCGCATGATGGTAAACAGCCATGCCCGCAGGTCACCATCAGTCCGGCGCAGATACCAGCGCGATATCGCACGCTCAAGGCAATCCTGCACGAGATCGTCGGCGCGGTTGTGATCACGCAGAAGCGCGAAGGCATAGCGTCGCAATGCCGGTATTTCAGCCTCCAGTCGCATCGCCATTGTCGACATCATCAGCCCTTCGGATCGGTGGCCACACCGGCGAAGCCGGCATGGCCACCCGTCGCCTTACTTTGCAGGCGGGTTGACCTGCCAGATTTCGTCGACAAGTTTTCCGTCACGATAGGTCATGATGTAAAGAACGGGAACCTTGTTCTTGCCGGCAAAGACAACATTCGCGGCAACGGTCGCGCCCTTGGGATTGGCTGCCTCCCAGAGTTCACCGACTGTGGCGGTCTGTTCGCCCTGTGCCGTCGAGAATTTGGCCCAGACTTCCGCAATCGCCTTTTCCGACGCATAACTGCCGTCGAGCGGACCACCAATCCAGGCAAGGGAAGGATCCTTGCCGTAGTCTTTGGTGATTGTCGCGACATCGCCCTTGGCAATCGCTTCGATACGGGTCTTGGCCATGTCCATGGCAGGGCCAGCAAGGGCTGCACCGGTAGACATGAGAAAAGCGAGCGGCAGAGCCATCAGAACTGTTTTGCGCATAGTGTGATCTCCTTGTTGAAATGACAGCAGAGAGACGCTGGCAATCACGCGTTATTCCACCCGGCAGCAAAATAATTTTTCACTCTTTCACTGCGCTCAAGGATATGGAACTCTTTTTTGCTTGTAGAACGGATTCCTTGGGCGAAGTTCCACATGAAGATGCGTCGTATTTGGGCCTAATGGCTAAGAAAAGCGGGCAAACTTGTGTGGTCCATCACTGTCTTCGTGGCCCCGCCAAAGACGGCCTCAAGAAATGCGCCATGACGGTAGGCGCCCATCAAAAGTGTATCGGCACCGCCCCTATTGGCCTTTTCCAGAAATTCGTCGGCGTTTTTCGCCACGGAGGTCTGCAGCCGCCCTGTCCCGCTGACATGCAGTGACTGAATGAACCCAACCGCCTCTGGGACTTCGTTCTCGTGTGCTGCGAGAATTACCAATGTATCAGCAGCGCGGAGCCAAGCTCTGGCCTTTTGAAGGCAAGAACGTATTTCGTCATCGTCCCTCCAGAAAATGGCAATCGAGCGGCCGAAAGAAACCGCAGTTCCGTTAGTATCCGGCGTAAAAACCACCAGCCTATGATGATCGAAGAGCGCCGCATGCAGGGCGTCGCCGCCGTCCATCGATTGCGGGCGGGCGATGGTCACCAGATCGGCCGATCCGAGATGATTGCGGACACCGTCTTCTTCTCCACCATCAGCTTCCACCCACTCGACCTTGGCGCCAGCCGGCGACGGTTCACGCCCTGCCGACCACTCCTCGAAGATCTTTCTGACCTCGTTCCGTCGCTGAGAGGCCGTGCCCTCATCGCGGATCCGCATTTCCTGCATGTCGACTTCCTCTACACTGCCTCCGATCTTGGCGGGATCGACGCAAACATGGAGCGCCGTGATTGTTGATCCCGGTTCGACCGCTGATGCAGCGTCGGCGATCAGCAGGCTGGAAAGGGCTGTTTTAGGATGTGGGATGAGCGCAACAACGTGCATGGTGTTCCTCCTGATTCAGATTTCCTGCGACGCAGCTTCTGCGTCCCGTTCGTCTCGTGTTCGAAATGAGCGATACCGCCATCGCCCATCCGTCGGCTCCCATCGCCTCCACACGACTTCCAGCCAGAATATACGATCATCCTCTGGTAGAACTGCGTGCCACGCGTACCAGACCTGCCAGATGGGGAGACGGAGTGGGTTCGACATCTGGTCTGCTCTAGGCGCGGTAAGCGACGAGGACAGCGCCGCAGGCAATCAGGCAGACGCCAAGCCAATTGGGGAGCGACAGACGCTCCCCCAGAAAGAGTACGGCAAAGATTGCGACAAAGACGACACTGAGCTTGTCGATCGGCGCAACGCGTGCGGCATCACCGAGTTTCAACGCCCGGAAATAGCAGATCCACGACGCGCCGGTTGCCAGGCCCGATAGAACAAGGAAACTCCAGCTACGGCCGGACACCGTACCCGGCGATTGCCAGTTTCCGGTGACATCGACCATCATCCCGGCGGCGGCCAGAATGACGATCGTGCGAATGAAAGTCGCGAAATCGGAATTGACGTTTTCGACCCCGACTTTTGCGAAGATAGCCGTCATTGCCGCAAAGCCAGCCGACAATAGCGCCCAGAAGGGCCAGCCAAGAAGAATACTTTTCATGCCGTTTGACCTCCAACCATACCACGCACCAGCGCCATGCCAGCGAACACTGCAATGAATGCCAGGATGACAGAAGCGCTGGCGTAGAGGATGGCGGCGCTAGTCTCTCCCCTTTCCCAAAGCCCTACAGCATCCAGCGAAAACGTCGAGAAGGTCGTAAAACCGCCAAGAATGCCGGTTGTCAGAAACAACCGCAGTTCCTGCGGCAGCCCGGTTCGCATGACAAAAATCTCCGTCAGGATACCCATCAGCAATGACCCGATGATATTGATCGATAAGGTTGCCCATGGAAAACCAAGTCCGAGCAGATGGGCCACTATAAGGTTCACACCATGGCGGACGGCACCACCGACGCCTGCATCCAGAAATACGATGACAAATCCCATGATCGCTTCCTCAGAACGTGCTGGATGACGACAAGCGACCCGACAGCGCGTCTTGCGCCGCAATCTCTTCACCCAGGACTTCCCACTGCTCGATATGCTTGTAGATGACCACCTTGCGGCATAGCAACTCACCGTGCGTCCGGCAGAAGGTCTCGAGATCCTGCTTCGGCGCGATCAGTTCGACGCACATGGTGAGATTGGGGTTCTGGATCTCCACACCTTCTGACTGCATCTTGCCGTGGTTGCTGTATCCGAACGTCGTGTGATGAGCGACCGCATTGATGATCCCTGCCGCTTTCGCCTGGATCACAAGTTCACGATAGAGCGGCTTGCTGCCGAACCAGCGCTTAGCCGCCTTCACTTTCTCCCCAGGGCGAAGATAGATGCGCACCATGCCGAATTCGCGTGAGGAGACGGTGTGGGTCATGACGATAGGCCTTTCGGTCAGATTGGAGTGAATGGAGAGGGAATTTGCATGCGTTGCCACAGGCGCGGGCGTTCTGCCGCCCTTCGTGCGGATCGCGCGCACCGGAACACCGGTCGGCAGGTCCGAACCAGCCGATTTGACGACGCCGATACGCTGAGACAAATAGATGCTCGAATGGCCGCTGAAGAGGTAGGCGAGAAAGCAGGCGGTGGCGATATAGACGCCATGGGTGGCCCCGAAGAGTTCAATCCCCATGACCATGCAGGCAAGTGGCGTGTTCGTTGCGCCAGCAAAGACGGCGACGAAGCCAAGTCCCGCCATCAAATCGACCGGGGCGCCGAGAAGCCCGCCGAGCGCACTGCCAAGCCCTGCACCGATGAAAAACAGCGGCGTCACCTCACCACCCTTGAAGCCGGCCGAGAGTGTGATGATCGTGAACAGTGCCTTCCACAACCAGCTCCAGTAATCGACGTGATCAGGGCGGAAGAAGCCGAGAATGGTCGGGTCCGCCGGATCAGGCGACCAGACCCCCAAGCCGAGATAGGCTCGAGTTCCAAGAAGATAGGTCAGGCCGATCAGGACCAGCCCTGCGAGGACGGGCCTTAGCGGCGCGTACCTGATCACCTTTTTCAAGAGGGCCGACAGATCGTGGCTGGCCTCGGCAAAGAGATGGGCGACCAACCCGAATATCACCCCTGCCAGAGAGACTTTCGCCAGTAGCCAACCGTCGAGATTGAAGGCGCCGCCGATATCGAAATTGGACAGATAGGCGATATGATACTGGATATGACCGATTCCCCAGGCATGACAGGTCCAGTCGGCCAAGATGGCCGCCATCAGAGCAGGCAGAAGGGCCTCATATTGCATGCGCCCGATGGTCAGCACCTCCAGCGCAAAGATCGCGCCGGCGATCGGCGTTCCGAAGACTGCCCCAAACCCTGCCGCGATACCTGCCATCAGCAGGATGCGGATGTCGGCGGTTGATAGCTTGAACAGTTTGGCTAAGGCGCTGGCGATACTACCGCCCAGCTGAACCGCCGTTCCTTCGCGTCCGGCCGACCCTCCGACAAGATGGGTGAGTACAGTCGAGACGAGGACGAAGGGCGCCATGCGTAGCGGCACGCCGCCACCTGGCTCATGGATCTGGTCGACGATAAGATTGTTGCCGGCCTCAGCCGTCCCGCCGAAGCGCCCGTAGGCCCAGACCATGGCAAAACCGGCGATCGGCATCAGAAAGATCAGCCAGGGATAGGCGAAGCGCAGTTCCGTGGCGCGATCGAGGCTCCAGAGGAAAAAGGCGACAAGGGACCCGACAATCATCGCCATCGGGACGGTGACCGCAACCCATTTGCCGATGCTCTGGATTTGCTGAAGGCGCAGGCTGGAAAACTGACGGATCATCACGCGAGCGCTCCAGAAAAAGCGCACGCCACAACGACGATCGAATTCGATAGTTGGTAATCTGACACAACTCTACCCCTCTGCCGGCTGCGGCAAGTTGAGTAGGAGTCATCAGCTTCATCCTGCGAAGCGGTTCGGCCACCATGGCCAGGCAGAATCCATTACCGGAAACTTGAGTAGATGAAGTCTGGTGCCGCGTCAACATGGCCGAAGCTGCAGCGGCAGCCGGAAAGGCGCGGATCAGATGCTAGCCGCTTGTCATGCGACGCAGGACATCTGTCCGGAAATAAAAATGCTGTGCCAAAGCACCAACGGCGTGCGCAGCGATCGTCGCCCGCAGGATCGCCTTCAATACCTGTGAAGTGCGCAATGCGGTACCAAGCCGAAAGCTGTCAATCTTCCAACATGTCGTCCCCGATGGCCGGGTCAGTATCCACCGAGCCACCCTGCTTACTTAAGAGACCAGCGTCTTCCAGCGCCTCGATATTTGGCAGGTCCCGCAATGTCTCCATGCCAAAGGCCGAGAGGAAATATGGCGTCGTGACATAGGTATATGGGGCGCCCGGAGTGGGGCTCCGTGGGCCGGAGCCGATAAAACCTGCTCCACGCAAACCGCCGATCGTATCGCGGCTGACGTCCTTGCCAAATATCTTTGACAACTCACCGCGCGTGATTGGCTGGTAATATCCGACAGCCATCAGCACCATCGCCTCAGATTCAGACAACGCTGCCACACCGCCTCGCGGAGGCGCGGACGAAGCACGGATCGTCTCGGCAAACCTTGGTCGGCTCCGGTGTTGCCACCCGCCTGCGACCGAGACCAGTTCATAAGGGCGATCTCGCAGCTCTCCGACCAGGTCGTCGATCAGCAGGTCGATGCTGCAGTCTTTGCCGACCACCCGCGCCAGAGTCTCGCGGCTGACCGGCTCGGAGGACGCAAAGATGACCGCCTCGACCCGCATCATCCATTCCCGCCAGCGCATTTCCGACGGCAAGTCCAGGAGCTCGCGATCATACAGGATCTCCTGCTTGCGTTCCTCGGCTTTACGGCGGGGTTTGGCTGCGCGCGCTCCTGCCATTGTCACAATCCAAATATTCGGAAGGAGGACCGGCCCGAGAGCTCGCGTATCGCCTCAAAGCCTTCGAGCCGCTCGAACAGCCGGCTTGCCGCCCATCGTGACAGGCTGGCCCCGGCTGCCGAAGCGGATACAGCGTCTTCGTTCAACAGCCGACGGATGACCGGTTCAGCTCCTCTGGTCCTGACTTTGGCTGCGATGGCCAACAAACGGCTAGCGCGGCGATCGATCTCCACAGCGGAACGAAGTGCCAGTTCGGCGCCATCGACAATCGCCATGCAGATCGCTTTCGAATAGGTTGACTCACCCGGCTTGACGCGACCCCGGCCACCGATGGTGCGGAAAGCTGGGCCAAAGCGCTCGGGTAGCACCAGGGGAACTGGTTGAGACCAGTTCAGCTTCTGAGCCAGCACCATCTCGCCCAGACCAAGTGCTAACACTTCTGCGTCCGGGCGAGCCGTAGAAATCGCCATTATAAGGTCCGCCACCGCGAAAGGTGCCGAACGCCCGGACTGGATGGCAGAATCAACGAGATCAGGGACCGAGGCAAGATTGTCGTCCCACCGGATCGATAGAAGCGTGGCCAATTCCTTTATAAACGATGTGCCCGGCATGCCGATCCGGCGGGATAGCATTCGTGTGGCCAAAAACAGCTTCCCGGCAGGACCGGGATCACCGTCCGCGGGCGTCAACAAAACGGCGTCCCGCAGCGCGGGCTCTTCCTCGTTGCGACCGAGCATCCTGGCCGCGACGGCGGCTGACTTGAGAGCAAGACGATCACGCCAGCAGCCTATCCATGGTGTATTCGAACGGATCAAATCGTCGAGTGATTTCAGCGCGATACCTGCGGCGAAAGCAGCATCCCGCTCGTCAATGTCACGGCCACGCGCCAGCGCCCAGCTTGGGAGGTGGCCGGGCCATGTGGAGGTGGCAGAGGACGCAGATGTGATCGAATACATGCGCAGCAGCATAAATCAGATGTGCGGTTTTTGCTAGTTTTTTCCTAATAAACCGCACAGCCTGTCGCGAAGATAAAACGTCCGATAATATTGCATTATCGGACGTCTTGCTCCTTATATAGAGAATGGCCCAAATCATCGAGCAGAACACCGAAATTCATGTCGAGGAGACCTCAGCGCCGTCTCTCACCACGGCGCCTGAGCGCGATGTTTCTGCTCCGGAGGTGTCGGGCGAAAGCCCCCTCCCCTCTCTCACCGTTCAGGACCAGACGCCCGCCCATCTTGCAAGCCTTGCTGATCGCGCCCGGGGTTATGTTGAAGCCGCCAGTTCCGCCAATACGCGCAAAGCCTACGCCGCCGACTGGAAGCATTTTGCTGCTTGGTGCCGGCGGTCCAATCTTTCTCCGCTCCCCCCGCACCCGCAAACAGTTGGGCTCTATATCACCGCCTGCGCCTCCGGGACGGCCGAGAGAGGAGCCAAGGCCAATTCCGTTTCCACAATCGAGCGCCGCCTTTCGTCCCTGTCATGGAATTATGCGCAGCGGGGGCTCGCCCTCGATCGTAGGGACCGTCACATTGCGACGGTGATGGCCGGCATCCGCAACAGCCATGCCCGGCCGCCGGTCCAGAAGGAAGCTGTCATGGCCGAAGACATCATCGGCATGGTCGAGACGCTCGACCGCGGTTCTCTGCGCGGCCTGCGCGACCGCGCTATGTTGCTGGTCGGCTTTGCCGGTGGTCTTCGTCGCTCCGAGATCGTTGGCCTTGATCTGAAGGCAGGCCAGACCGAAGACGGGCGCGGCTGGATCGAAATCCTCGACAAGGGGATGCTCGTCACATTGCGCGGCAAAACCGGATGGCGAGAGGTTGAGGTGGGTCGCGGCTCGTCTGACGCGACCTGCCCGGTCGCCGCGATCGAGATGTGGGTCAAGTTCGCCAAGCTTGCGCACGGTCCCCTCTTCCGTCGCGTGACGGGACAAGGCAAAGCAGTTGGGCCAGAACGGCTGAATGACAAGGAGGTAGCCCGGCTGGTGAAGCGGGCTGCGTTGGCGGCCGGCGTTCGCGGTGATCTCAGCGAGATCGAGCGTGCGTTTAAGTTCTCCGGTCACTCCCTTCGTGCTGGCCTCGCCTCTTCTGCCGAAGTCGATGAGCGGTACGTCCAGAAGCAACTGGGGCACGCGTCCGCAGAGATGACCCGCCGATATCAGAGACGACGTGATCGCTTCCGCGTGAATTTGACCAAGGCATCAGGGCTTTAGCTGCCCCCTCCCCTCCTCCGCGTGAAATCGTAAGCGGAGATTTCAGTGCCGAATTCCTCGCTTAGCGCTTCAATTGAAATCGGGAGCTAAAAGCCACAGCCGCTGACCCCCGATAAGTACCTCTTATCGGCAGTTATATGTACATATCGATTGTACACTTGTTTCCAGCGTGGTATCGTGACGTTAACCTTGAAATCGGAGCCGACGATGCCCCAGACGCACTACAAGATCAGCGAGGCGCGCAAGAACTTTGCCGAGGTTCTTGAAAGGGCCAACCACGGTGAAGAGATCATCATCATGCGCGGCAATGAGGTCTATGCCCGTGTCGGTCCCGCAGATCGATCCGGTAAGCGACCTTTTGGGCTGCTGGCGCAGCGGGGACTTCCGGACGACCTCTTTAATGAGCACGATGCCGAGCAGGCCGCAATCGACGCCGGTGACTGGAATGATGACATCGGGATCTTTCACGGTAAGCCGGTCGATGGCGGGAAGGGCCCGTGAAGCTCCTGCTCGACAGCCATGCCGTCTATTGGTGGACGATCGGCAGTGCTCGCCTTTCATCGCATGCACGCGCCCTCATCGAGGACAAGAGCAACACCGTGCTTGTCAGCGCCGTTTCTTTCTATGAACTCGACAACAAGATGCGGCTGAAGAAGCTCGATCTCAAACCCCAGGAATTGCGTGCCGCTGTCACCGCCAGCGGCTTGCAAACCCTTGCCATCAACGACGTGCATGCAGAATTGGCAGCTGCGTTCGACTGGGAGCATCGCGACCCTTGGGACCGGATACTTGCTGCGCAAACCAGACTGGAGCACTGCGCACTGGTCTCAACAGACGTCGTCTTCGATGCGGTCCTGCACGAGCGGGTCTGGTAGGAGAGAGCAATGAAAATTCTTGTCGAGGTAACGGAGGCGACGGAGCGGCTTGAGGAATTGATTGAGCTGGCACTCCTAGGCGATGAGATCGTAATTTGCCGCGACGAAAGACCCTTGGCGAGGCTAACACCAATCCACCAAAATGTGGACGCTTTTCAGAAATCCCTGGATTTAGCAGCAGAAGGTCGCAAAAGCGTGCCGGTTGGGGCAACCTCCGACCACTCCGATTTTTATGATGAAAACGGGCTGCCCAAATGAATGGTCTTGTCAGCCGTGCTCATCAACTTGACACGATTGCCGCAGTCCTCCCGATGGAACGGCGCGACGAACTCGCTGAGCTCCTGACCGATCAGGATATCGAAACGCTCAAGCATCTTGTCGATGAAGGAATGGGTGAGAACACGCTTCGCGCACTGACGTCGGACCTGGCGTACCTGCAGGCGTGGTGCCTCGCGTCGACTGGAAACAGCCTTCCCTGGCCCGCGCCGGAAGCACTTCTCCTGAAGTTCGTTGCCCATCATCTGTGGGACCCGGAGCGCCGGGTCGAAAATTCCGACCACGGCATGCCGCAACATGTCGATCGGTTGCTGCGTGATCAGGGGTTTCTCAAGTCACTTGGTCCGCATGCGCCGGACACCGTGCGCCGGCGTCTTGCGTCCTGGTCAACTCTTACCAAATGGCGCGGTGTCACCGGCGAGTTCGCCTCCCCTGCCCTGAAGCAAGCCATTCGCTTGGCGGTTCGCGCGACACCGCGACCACGAAAGCGCAAGAGCGCAAAAGCCGTGACGGGTGATGTGCTGGCGAAGCTTCTTGCCTCATGCGGTAGTAACAGTCTGCGCGATCTCCGCGACACGGCTATTCTCATGGTGGCATTCGCATCAGGTGGCCGCAGACGCAGTGAAATTGCAGGACTGCGCAAAGAACAACTGACAGAGGAGCAGTCGATCGAGCTGCCGGATGGCCCTCCCCTCGCCTCGCTATCCATCCATCTCGGCCGTACCAAAACCTCTGGCGCTGATCACGATGAGATCGTCTACCTCACGGGTCGACCGGTCGAAGCGCTTAATGCCTGGATGGAGGCAGCCAGCATCAAGTCAGGATCGATCTTTCGTAAAATTGATCGTTGGGGAAACTTGTCTCCTCGACCGCTCGATCCAAAGTCGGTCAATGACGTCGTCAAGCACCGCGCGGCGCTTGCTGGTCTCGACCCCGCAGAGTTTTCCGCGCATGGGCTGCGATCAGGGTATCTTACCGAGGCCGCCAATCGTGGCATTCCTCTGCCAGAAGCCATGGAGCAGTCGCGGCATCGATCCGTGCAGCAGGCATCAAGTTATTACAACAGTTCGACACGGCGAAATGGTCGCGCAGCTCGGATGCTGTGACAGAAAGCCACAGCAGCTGTTTACTACATACTCGCCAGTCGTGAGTCTTGGAGTATGCGCGGCGCCCGAGTAGTGTAAGTGCATACCGTCCTCCACTTCGCATCGCTTGTCGAAGACCTGACGGTGCAGCGCACAGCAGCCCTGCGGCTGGAATTTGCCAACAATCATCACGTCGCCCTGGCGAGTGTGGTGCATGCGCTCCTGTTGCAGACCGTCCTGACGCATTCCCGCGATCATTCCTGCCTCGATATCGTCTTGACCAGCAAATCGGTTGAAGCCAGCATGAAGGCACCGGCAAGCAATCTGGCAATCGCTGGCCTTGCCGAACTGGCCGAGCGCTTTGGCGATCATGTTCCTAGCAATCCCGCCGATATCTTCGAATGGTGCCTTGAGCGCGATCAGCACGAGCTTGTCGAACTTCTGGCCTTCGCATCAGCTCATTCCATCGATGCGGTGAAGGACAAATACGACTTTCGCAAGACGCAGCGTGCCCATGCCGAGATGCTGGCGGATGCGCTCGACCTCGACATGACGAACTATTTCGAGGCGACGGCGGAGAGCTACTTCAACCACCTCACCCGCGATGGAATCGAAGCGGCGCTGGTGGACATCAAGGGACCGAACTTCGCAAGTGGCGTCGGTCGGATGAAGAAGGCAGAGGCAGCAGCCTATGCCGAAGCCCAGACCAAAGGCACCGCATGGCTCCCCTCCCCCATCCTTCCAGCAAAGGCAGCGGCGATTGTTGCTGAGCGGTTGAGCGTCGATGATGACAGCGACGACGAGGCGCACGGTGTAGCCGATGACGCTGGCGAGGTCGATCAGCTGGAAGATAAACTAATGCAGTTCCCCGAGGCGGCTGAGTAACGTCAGCCGTCGCCCGCCGCAGCGTCTCCCCGGTGCGGCGGGGTTTCCCTCGTCAGCATCCGTCTGAATTGCATGATGAGAGCCAATCGAGTATATCTTTTTAAGGAGACGAAATGACTACGCGCATCGAGAAGAACACCGAAATCGAACGCTGGATTAAACCTGCGAAGCCAGAGGACAAGCCGGAGTCCGGTTATGCCGCGTGGCTGGCAGAAGAAATCAATGAGGGCGTTGCGGAACTCGACGCCGGTAAAGGTCTTCCGGCTGCTGAGGTTTGGCAGGACCTCGGTCTCGAATGAAACTGATTATTTCTCCACGCGCCGCCAGAGGGTTGCGCGAAATTCAGGCCCATATAGCTCTTGATGCCGACCTGAATACAGCCTTGCGGGTGATTATCCGTATACGGCAAAGTGCGGAGACTTTGGTCGACTTTCCTGAGATCGCACCGAAATGGGATGGCGGAACCTCAAGAGCGCTTATTGTTTCCGGTCTGCCTTGGCTCACACCCGAAGCCGTTGAAATTATTACCATCGCTCACACAAGCAGGAAGCCACTGCGGTTCGCGTGATTGAAGTTTGAAGAGCGGAAGCTTCGGGGCGAGGGGAACCCCCTTCGGCCCTTCCCCTCGCACTCCCCTGCCCGCCCATTATCTGGGATCTGTTGACGGCAGAGAATGCCACTAACTTCTGAGTGGCAGAGCGTGCCTGGTCGCCTCCGCGACAGAGCAGCCACATCTCTCTCACCGTACTGCAAGCTGAGAGCAAAGACAGTGACGTGAGCGCGATGTCGTAACAGGTCGCGTAATGGATTTGTCAGGCCTTCACTCCGCAAAAGCCGCCGGTTCAACGAGCACGCAGTTAGCGTGGGCGAGACGGCTTGAGGACATTTGAGCTCGTGGCCTCGATGCCAACCTCTCCTGTCCACCGCCCAACACCTCATAGGCGACCGAGGCGATATTGCCGGAGCGTGTCGTCACGACATCAGATGAGATGTGATCGAGGGCTATTGCGTATCTCCCTGGTATGTGTTGCCTCAGTGCTGGGTCACTGCGGCCGGCCAGCCTGACAGCAACCACAGCCGTGAACGAATTTCCTCTGACGACCGCCATTCCTCGCGAAACAAATTCCTTGCTACCTGCGGCGCTCCGCTTTCGCTACGCCCCTGCGGGTGCAATCAGCCTGTCTTCCGTCCGCCTTGTCGTGACCATCGGCAACGCAAACCAAGCAGACACTGCCATGACCGATCTCGTCAACTTCATCCGCTTCAATGACAACAACACGCTTATCGGCAATATCGCCTCTGTCGCCTACGACCTCGACATCTTCGGAGAGGAGTTCGACAGCACCAACGCCAAGGCCCCGGTCTACCGCCTCTTCGCCAAGACCCCGCGCGGCCGCCGCGTCGAGATCGGCGGCATCTGGAAGAAGCAGAACCAGAACGGCGGCGACTACTTCACACTCTCCGTCAACACCGGCTACGGCAAGCTCAATGCCAATCTCGGCCGCTACCCCGGACAGGACGACGAGGATCTGATGGCAGTCATTCCTTGGGACTGACATCAAAGCGCCCCCGCCAAAAAAGCCGGGGGCATCTCCTGCCGTCCAGGGTTGGAAAACGGTCCGCCATGCTGGCAGGCATTACTTTGGCTGGTAGCCCCGCCGCGTCTTCTGACGCGCAATGGCCTCGATGCGCTTCGATGAATCACCGCCGTCATCGACAAGCTCGACCTTGATCTGGCCGCGGCTCCCGATCCGGCCCCATCGACGCTCGAGCCACATCGCGCCGAACAGATCCGCCGATACCTTAAGTGCGTAGAACCGCGCCATGTTGCGTGCTGGGTCGACACGTTCGGCGTAGAATTGGCGGGGCATCGGCGTCATGCTAGCGATTGTCATCGCATTGTAGACGTATGTCCAATGAGAGTTTTGAATCGGACGGCTCGCGACGATTCATGAAGGTGATGGAAATGCTGCTAGTTGGGCAGCCTTTGGCCCGAAGCGGACAAGCCGAAGCAGGTCACGCGTCCACCTTCCGGTGTTGGCGCACCGTTCAAAAAGCTCAGTCTGCTGGGGGGAGCAGATGAGGATTCCAAACCACATCCCACAAATGTCCGTCGGGATCACGGAAGTAGCCAGCGTAGCCGCCGTAGAAAGTGGGCACGGGGCGCTTCACGATCTCGGCTCCGGCCCGCTCAGCGGCAGCCATCACCTCCTCGACCTCCTCCATCGTTGACACATTGTGGCCAATGGTGAAGGACGTGGAGCTAGGCGGCTGTAAGAGCAACCCAGTGTCGTGAGCAACGTCGCTCAGCGCCAGCTTTAGACCTCCACCCAGATCAAAGAACGCAACCGTGCCATGTTTGAACTCTTGTCCAATGATCCCTTCAGTCGGCAGCCCGAGACCATCGCGGTAGAATGAAATTGATTTTTCCAGGTTGGACACGCCCAGCGTCAGCACTGATATTCTAGCTTTGATACCCATACTCCTACTATCGGCACGAACACCATGCTCATGCTGTCGTAGTCTTGGGCCGCTAGATCAGCGCGGAAGGACCCACGCCGTGGGGGTCGGGCCAACCTTCCCGAGCGTAACCTGTTTTAGATAGAACAAAGCTAGCTTCCTGTGGCTCCATCGTCAAGCACGACCGCTTGTGGCGCAAAGCAGCCGCGTGATTTGGCGACCTGGCGCCACATTAGCGCAAGGGCTCAATTCCCATTAGATGCGGTTCTCAAATCCAAGTGGCGGTGGAGGGCTGGGGAGGGGAGTGTCTCGCCGGTTTTGGCCCGATTGCCAAGAAATTCTAAAATCGAAGATGCAGTGGAAAGCTAGAATGCAAAATATCTTGAGTGGAGGGGTCGTCTTGTAAGGTCGCGCAATGAGGTGGCGAAGGGTCACTCGCAAAACGACGGATGCAGGGGTTATGGAAGAAATGCGAATCGGTTTTCGAATTTTACAAAATGTTTCAAACGCTCGCGTCCTTGCGGGTTGGAATGCGATGGTTGATTGAAGGAAGGGCTCTGCGACGTTCGCCAAAGGGTCGCCAACTGTGCTCGTCGCATTAACCAGTGCTCTAGGTTTTGCGAATATCGATTTCAATTTGGACCGATTAATTCGCTTGGTAGTCAGGTTGAGCGATCTAGGTTTGCCTACATCGGTCAAATTGGATCTGCGTGGTGCGCTTTTGTGCGCTTCGTGTTCCGTGGTGTCAAAATCTGAAGTCGGCCTCCAGGTAGGTTGGTTGTCACAGGAGCCAGTCCCGGCGTGATCTACTGTCTGGATAGTCGTTGCGGGCAATTTCGCGATTGATTGAGCACGGATGGTTTCAATAGAAGCGGGGGAGCTGCTTGCATAATTCGCTGTGCAGGGTAGGCGGGTTCGCAGCATCTGAGGGTAAACCTTGTCAGGTGACAAGGTTTAGGGGACCCGAGGTGATATCCCGACAGCTCGCTACCTTGTCAGCTGACAAGGTTTGCAAGAAAGTCTCCTGCTTGCACGGCTTGAGGTTCATACTGACCGACCCAATGACGGGTGCGCGCTGCAGTAAAACCATCCCGATGAGAGGCAGCTATTATGAGCGGTTTTATTGGAGCGAGGTAGAAGGCTCCCTCCCAGTGGCGAATATTACCTTAGAACTATCGCGACTACTCCTTAATGCCAGGCGACGTTAAATGCGAGCGGGATGTAAGAAGCCCCGTATGTGGTTGCAGCGGCATGCGTTCAATCTGACCCTTGGCTCGATTGTATTTCTAGAGTTGAGCCTGAGCGGCAAGCAGCGAACGAAAGGGGTCTATCTTTGGTGCAAATGGATAATGGACCAACTACCACACCCGCAGAGATCATTGTATCGCATCGCTCGACGGGTTTGAGGCAGGGATCTGCGCAGGCTTCGTCGTTCTCTTCTGTGAGATTCTGGTGATGATAAAGGGCCTGGGCTTTGGAGATAATTGGGAAGCTCTTAGGAACATCGATAAAATGAAAACCTAATCCGGCGGCATCCCGTCGTTGGCCGCTCGACGCCGCAGGACCACTCCCCCGTAGAAAATGTGCAGGCGCAGGTAGTGAAGACCAATCCTGGCCGTGCCGCACACTGCAGATCCATCCCTGTCCAAGACTAGATTGTGGATGGGTCGGCTGACCTCAGTTCAGCAAGCTATGAGATTTTTTGAGGGCCTCAGACCAAACCGCGTACCCTGCCGTATTCAGATGAACCAGATCCGGCAAGTAATAGCGGAACATTGGCAACCCATTTTCTCCGAGGAGACCGGCGTTCGGGTCTAGCCAGGTTGTTTGCTCGCAATTATGACACCAGTCTTGAGCCTGCTCGTTAAAGAGGCCGAACTCATGGCGATAGATCCAGCGCGCTGGACTTGGCTTGATCGCCAGCACGGTTACCTCGGCAAGTGGCAACGCTTGGGATATACGGTAACGCAAATCCTGTAGGTGCTGAAGCGTTGTTTCAGCCTTAAGGCCGTCGCTGGCTATATCGTTCTCTCCGAAATACAGTAGCACCTGGGTTGGATTCAGTGGGACAAGAAGCTTGTCCAAGTAGTGGCTGGCAGAAAGGTATGTCCCGCCGCCAAACCCGAGATTGACGATATCCAGGGAGCCAAGGTCCTCTGTGACAGAGCTCCATATCCGGAACGACGAGGAGCCATACAAGGCTATCGGGTTGGCTGGAAGACCTATACGTTGCAGGCGGGCGAGAATAGCCACAATATCGTTTTCGTGGCGACTGGTGCCTATACTAGCTGGGAAGTCGTACATCGTAGCCTCGGAACCTCTGGTTTGGGAGAATGACGGCGAGAGCTGCCAACCAGCAAATTATCGAGGTCACGATGGCGTTTGCGCAAGGATAGCCAGCGCTCCTTTCGCCAGAGTGTCATCTGCGGCGACCGAAGTTTTGAGCCCGAAAACCTCTGCGGCAATAAGATAAAGATCGTTTAGCCCGTCATTTCCGACGATTCTTCCATCATCTCCCTCCGTGAACCATCCTGCCTCGCGGGCTTGCCGAAATTCCTGCCCTATGACCAGCCCATGCACATAAGAGCGCAGCTGCTCCGGCGAAAGCCGGCCAGCAAGCCCACCAGTTCTCGCCGAAAACATCAGCGACAGCATGGCCCCGGATTGCTTGGCCTCTGTCAGGCCCCAGCGAAAGGCATCCGGATCGTCGACTGGCGGCTGCGTAGATCCTCGGGCGATGAAGGAATGATTGATGAGCAAGTTGAAGATCTCACCTGTCACGAATGTCTGGAAGCCATCGATCCGTTGCTCCTTCACGCGCGCCCATTTGCTGTGGGTGCCGGGTATGATGAGCGTTGAGTCCTCTTCTAGACCATAGCCCACGATCAGGGTTTCTTCACCTCGCATCACATCGGGAAAGGGCATTCGGGCTGGGTCATTGAGACCGGGTAAGAAGAAGAGATCGGAGCCGTTTGGTAGCGATCTTCGAATGGCGCCGGCAGCAAGTTCACTGGGACCCGCGGGGCACGGTACATAGGCAACCTCGACCCAACCGTTTCGGCTCGTAATCATCCCCAATGCGGCGACCGGCAAGGCCCCATGGCTTGAGAACCAGGGCGTAAGTGCGTCCATGAGCGCGGCCTCGTGTTGGCCTTCAACGAGACTCGATATGCCGCTGCCGGTCTCAAGATTATCAAGTTCTTGGCCGCCTTCTCCGACGAGGGCTGCCCTCAAAGAGGTCGTTCCCCAATCCACGATAATTGATGTCGCTGTTTCCGCCGCCATGTCGCGCCCTCTTCTTTCGTTCATCTTGGGGCTTGTCATAAAGCGCGAGGATATGTAGTGTCAATTAGTGAAATCAAGGTATCAATATATGATACCTAATATGGAGGTAGATCATGGTTGCTGGCCTAAGAGGGATATTGCCCGTTTTGCCGACTCCATTTTTGGACGATGGCAATGTTGACGAGGTGGGTATGAAGCGCCTCGTGGCCTTCGCGCTGGATAAAGGCGTGGACGGTGTCGTGTTCCCTGGTTTTGCAAGTGAAGTGGAGACCCTCAATGCGGTGGAGCGCGCCACGTTGCTGAAAATCGTCGTCGATGCGGTGGCCGAAAGGGTTCCGGTGGTGGCAGGCGCGAGTGCGGCCGACTGGCGCGAGGTCGTTGAGCATGGAAGTGCTGCATCGTCGCTTGGCATCCGGTACCTCATGGTCCAACCCCCTAAATCGGTCGGCACGGATGCATCGGCATTGATAGACTTCCTCGGCAAAGTCATTGAGGCACTCCCTGACGTACAAATCATCTTGCAAAACGCACCTGCACCTCGCGGCTCAGACCTCTCGCCTGAGGCGATCGTGGAGATTGTAAATGCCTTGCCGCAGGTCACGTACGTTAAGGAAGAAACCCTTCCCGCCGGTCCAGCTATCAGCCACATCATCGCAAATGCCCCGTCGACGCTTCAGGGTGTTATCGGTGGCGGTGGCGCTCGCTACATTCTCGACGAATATGCCCGAGGTGCTACGGCCGCGATGCCTGCGCTTGAGATCGCCGAGGAACATGTGGCCATCGACCGGGCGCTTGTTGCCGGGCGGCAGGAAGAGGCTCGCAGGATTTATGTCCGCACTTTGCCGCTTCTGGTGTTGCAGGCGGTCTACCGTATGCGACTGACAAAATACGTGCTGGCCCGTCGCGGCGTGATCGATAGCCTCAGCGTGCGCGCTCCAACACCCGAACTTGATGCGGCAGCCATTACCGATATTGACGCTAATCTGGTCGAACTCGGTCTTGTTACACCGGAGGCCGCATGAATAGCCCCGTCGCATCCATCGAAGTTTTCACGCTGACGCAGCCGCGAAAGGTTCCTTATCTCGGCGCGCTCCGGGAAGGGGAGGTGGTCAATCCCAATGGTTACATCGTTCGCAAGGGTAACCGAACCGTATATCCTACGTTTGACCGGAGCGTGTTGGTCCGCATGACGACAAAGTCCGGCATTGTAGGTTGGGGAGAGACCTACGGTATCGTAGCGCCCGGCGCGGTGGCCGCTTTGATCAACGATCTTCTGGCCGGTTTCGTCATTGGGCGCGATGCGTCCGATCCAGCTGCGATCTATGACGACCTATACGATATGATGCGGGCACGCGGTTATACCGGAGGATTTTACGTCGATGCGCTTGCCGCACTCGACATTGCGCTTTGGGACATCGCCGGGCAGGAAGCTGGGAAATCGGTTCGCGAGCTTCTTGGCGGAGGTGTGGAAAGCTTCCCTGCCTATGTTTCCGGTTTGCCTGAAAAGACATTGAAGGCGCGGGGCGACCTTGCGAAATACTGGCAGGATCGTGGTTTTGATGCTTTCAAATTCGCCACACCGGTGGCTGACGATGGCCCGGCGGCCGAAATCGCCAACCTTCGGCAGGTCCTCGGCCCAAAGGCAAAGATTGCCGCCGACATGCACTGGAACCAGACGCCGGAACGAGCGCTGGAGCTCATTGCCGAAATGAAACCTTTCGACCCCTGGTTTGCCGAAGCCCCGGTCTGGACCGAAGACATAGGCGGACTGGAATTGGTTTCGAAGGGAACAGACGTTCCGATTGCCGTTGGCGAGGAATGGCGCACCCATTGGGACATGCGCGCCCGGGTCGAGCGCTGCCGCATCTCCATCGTGCAGCCGGAGATGGGACACAAGGGCATCACCAATTTCGTCCGTATTGGCGCTCTTGCGGCCGAGCATGGCATCGATGTCATCCCACACGCAACCGTTGGTGCGGGCATCTTCCTCGCCGCCAGCCTGCAGGCGTCGTCAACATTGGCGACCCTGAAGGGTCACGAGTTTCAGCACTCGATATTCGAGCCCAACCGCCGCCTGCTTGCTGGCGACATGGATTGCCGCGAAGGCAGCTACTACCTGCCTTCCGGACCGGGACTTGGCGTCAAGCCGTCGGAGGCGGCACTCGCACTTATTGAACGTATCTGAACTGGTTTTCTGGAGGAGGAACCCATGACCAAAGGAATAAAGAAGCTGGCGCTTGGCACAGCGACCGCGATGCTGATGACAATGGGCGCATTTGCGCCTGCCATGGCTGATACGGTGCTGAAATTCATCTCTTGGCAAACCGACGATGCCGGTACCGGCGAATGGTGGCGTTCCGCCATCGCCGCCTTCGAGAATCAGCATCCGGGCGTGAAAATCGAGTTCACCAAAACTGAGCGTAGTTCCTACGCAGATACGATGACGACGCTTTTTGCGGCCAATCAGCCACCGCAAATCGTGCATCTGGCGTCTTTCGAGTTTCAGATGTTTGCCGATAGCGGGTGGCTCGAGCCTCTCGATCCTTGGCTGAAGAAGGACGGCATCGACATGAAGGGTTGGGCCGGACAGCAAAAATGCGAATGGAATGGAGAAACCGTCTGCATCATGACCAACTATTTCGGGTTCGTGATGGCTTACAATAAAAAGATTCTAGATGAGGCGGGCGTCGCGGTTCCGAAGACCTATGATGAGTTCCTGGCCGCTGCGAAAGCGACAACGAAAGATCTGAACGGCGACGGCATTGTCGATCAGTTCGGCACTGGCCATGAAACCAAGGGCGGTCCGGGCCAATATCTGACAGAGATGCTGAACTACATCCTCGACGCCGGAGCCTACTGGACGGACAAGGATGGCAACATCACCATCGACACGCCACAAATGGTCGAGGGTCTTTCACGCTGGAAAACCGTGATGAAGAGCGGCGTCAGCCCAGTGGATATGAGCGCCAGCGACGTGCGCAAGCTTTTTGCCGATGGCAAAATGGCGATGCGCCTCGATGGACCGTGGCTCTACGGTACAACCGAAAAGGGTTCGGCCAAGGCTGACATCGTTTATGTCGCTCCGCCGCTTCACCCGCCGCTCGGCGGTTCATCCAACGTGCTGGCCATGCCGGCTGATATCCCCGACGACCAGAAAGCCCTTGTATGGGATTTTATCAAGTTGACGATGTCACCAGAATTCCAGCGCAGCTACGCCACCCTCGGCGGGAATACGCCGCCAAGCCCGACTGCCGACGTCTCGGGTGTGGAGAAGACCATCCCACATTTTCCTGTGCTGATCGAGACGATGAAGGCCGCATCCGATGCGGGGATCGACCGCATCCCGACTGGACTTGAGCTCTTCTACAATGAGTTTAGCAAGATGGTGATGGAAGAAAGCCAGAGGATGATCATTCAGGATCTCGATCCGGCAGAAGTGGCCAAAACCATGCAGGCCAAGGCCGAAGCCATTAAGGGTTAATCCCGTCGTTTTGCCATTGCCCATTTGAAGGGCTGTTGGCCACCATTCGCATCCGGCAGGAGGACCATCCATGACCGAACCCGTTCAGGCTGGGCGTCGCAAGTTTTTCGATCTTGCGCGTCCTAGCCGACAACATCTCCTCGGCTATATTCTGATCGCGCCCGCGGTCCTGATGGTTGCCGCCATCATCGTCTGGCCGCTCGTTCTGGCCATCGACCTGTCGTTTCAGCAGGTCAAGATACCGCGGCTCGGCGGGGCTGGCCGTCCATTCTCCCTTGCCAATTATAATTGGCTGTTTTCGTCGCCGGAATTCTGGTTGGCGTGTTGGGTAACACTGAAGCTGGTGATTGTCGTCACCGCAGGCAGCGTTGCCGTTGGTCTGAGCACGGCGCTTCTCGCCAACAATCGCTTCAAGGGGCGAGCCGTTGCGCGGCTGGGAATGGCACTGCCTTGGGCCGTGCCGGAGATCATTGCGGTTGTCATCTTTGCGTGGATGTTCGACACGTCCTTTGGCCTGTTCGGCTGGCTGTCGATCAAGCTCGGTTTTACCGACCAGATGATACCTTGGGTCAGTAGTTCCACGGCGGCCTTTTGGGCCGTTGCCATTACCATGGTGTGGAAGGGCTTTCCCTTCGTGTCGATCATGTGCCTTGCCGGTCTACAATCCATTCCCGCTGATTATTACGCGGCCGCCAAGGTAGATGGCGCGAGTGTGTGGCAGCGGTTCCGCTGGATCACAATGCCGCTGTTGATGCCGGTCCTAGGCGTGACGCTGGTGCTGACGCTGCTGTGGGTGTTCCGCGACTTTTCGATTATCAAGGTTCTGACCGGTGGCGGGCCGCTGCGTTCGACGCAGACGCTGTCCATCATGACCTATGACCAGGCCTTCCAGTATCACAATTTCGGCCGCGCCGCCGCTGTCGGCGTGTTGACGCTGGTGATCTGCATCGTCGCGAGCCTGTTGATGCTCGGCCGGCGTTCGAAATCGATCTATTGAGGGGGCTTTGATGAAACGGACATTTTTACAGAGCCTTGCTCTCTACGCGACCGTCATCTTCACGCTGGTCATGATCCTCTTCCCGGTCTACTGGCTTCTCGTCACGGCGCTATCCACCACTGATGAGCTATACCGACTGCCGCCGACCTTCTGGCCGGAAGACGCGCAGTGGGACATATTCGCCCGTGTCTGGGCCGCAAAACCTATCCTGCTCTGGCTCTGGAATTCGATGCTGGCGGCCATCGGTTCTGTGGCGCTGTCGATGCTGGTTTCGGTCAGCGCCGGTTACGCGCTATCGCGTTATTCCATGAGGGGCGGCGCGACTATGGGTCTCTTCGTTCTGACGGCGAAGATGTTGCCCGCAACCTTGCTGGTCATACCGCTGTTTTCGATCTTCTCCAGCTTCGGCCTGATCGGTAGCCTGTGGACGCTGGTGCTGGCGCATTCGACTATGATCATTCCGTTCGCCACATGGATGCTAAAAGGCTATTTCGATACGATTCCTAAAGAACTGGAACAGGCCGCCATGGTCGACGGCTGTTCACCAGTTGGCGCGATGGTGCGCGTTGTGCTTCCCATCGCAACGCCCGGTCTGGCCGCCACCGCACTCTATGCCTTCGTGCTGAGTTGGGCCGACTATGCCTATGCCCGCACCTTTCTCGTCAACTCGCCGGACAATTGGACGGCTAATCTCGGCATCACCACGATGCAAGGCGAATACGTCACCTACTGGAATGACATTTCCGCCGCATCCGTGTTCATCGCGCTGCCGATCATCGCAATCTACCTGTTCCTTGAACGTTATTTGGTCGGCGGCCTGACCGCTGGCGCGGAGAAATAAGCATGGCCAATATTTCCATTCGCAACGTCAGCAAGTCTTATGGTGCCCTTAATGTGCTCAGGCCGTTCTCGCTCGAAATCGAGAACGGAGAGTTCGTGGTGCTGGTCGGGCCATCGGGCTGCGGCAAGTCGACAATGCTGAAAATCCTTGCTGGTCTCGAGCCGGCCAGCGAGGGACAAATTTTTATCGGTGATAACGAGGTCACGGATCTTGCGCCCGGAGACCGCGATATTGCCATGGTATTCCAAAACTATGCACTTTACCCGCATCTGACCGTGCGCCAGAATATTGGCTTCGGTCTGAAGATGCGCGGCACCGATAAGGCTGAGCTCGACCGCCGTGTAGACGATGCGGCGCGCATTCTGGAAGTAACGCCCTATCTTGATCGTAAGCCCAAGGACCTCTCCGGGGGGCAGCGTCAGCGCGTCGCTCTTGGTCGCGCTATCGTGCGCCAGCCGCAGGCCTTCCTAATGGATGAGCCCTTGTCCAACCTCGACGCAAAGCTACGTGTCCACATGCGTGCCGAAATCGGCGCTTTGCACAAACGCATCGGCGTCACCACAGTTTACGTCACACATGATCAGGTGGAAGCCATGACCATGGCGGACCGCGTGGTTATCATGCAGGGCGGCGTCATTCAGCAGATCGCTGGGCCGGACGAGCTTTTCAACAATCCGGCCAATCTCTTCGTTGCCGGTTTCATCGGCTCGCCGGGTATGAATTTTCTGAATGCGGAGCTACACAACGGTGCGCTAAAACTGTTTGGTCAAACAATCACCATGCCATCTGCGAAGGCCCGTGAGGGCAATGTGGTTGTCGGTCTGCGACCTGAGCACCTGACCCTGGGCGACGCGCCCGTGACTTTCACCGTCCGCCCGACACTGGTGGAAAGTTTGGGGTCGGAGAAGTACGTTTACTTCGACGACGAAGCCGCAAGGATAGCCGATGGAGAGGACGGTAAGTCGAAGGGGCTGATAGCGCGCGTCTCGCACACCGGCAATCTTCCTGGCAATGAGGCCCTAAGGCTTGGTTTCGATCCTGCTCAGCTTTACTTCTTCGACGCGAAGACCGGAGTACGGCTATGATCCTTGTCACCGGATCGGCAGGCCGTGTCGGGCGCGCCGTGGTAGTGGCATTGCGCTCACGGGGCCGCATCGTTCGCGGCCTTGATTTGAGGCCGTCTGGAACCGGGGGCGAGGAAATTGTTGGTTCGCTCGAAGATGCCGAGGCTATTTTCAAAGCCATGGACGGCGTGAGCGATGTCCTGCATCTAGGAGCCTTCATGTCCTGGTTGGCCGCTGATCGCGACAGCATGTTCGCTGTCAATGTCGAGGGCACACGTCGGCTTCTGGACGCGGCCTCATTGGCTGGAGTGCGGCGGTTCATCTTTGCTTCTTCCGGTGAGGTTTACCCGGAAAACCGTCCGGAGTTCCTACCAATTACCGAAGATCACCCGCTTCGGCCAAATTCGCCCTATGGTCTTACGAAGCTGCTGGGAGAAGAGCTGGTCCACTTTCATCAGCGGCTGGGCCGCATGGAAACCGTTATCCTGCGTTTCTCTCACACGCAGGATGCAGGGGAACTGCTAGATGAGGAGAGTTTCTTTTCCGGTCCTCGGTTTTTCCTGCGCCCGCGTATTCGCCAGCAATTGAGTTTTGGAAACACAGCCATCGCCGACTTGCTGCAATCTCACGATATCGGTGAGCCATCGCATATACTCGCGCGAAATGAAAACGGCCGACCGTTCCGCATGCATATGACCGATACACGTGACATGGTGGCGGGCATCCTGCTCGCTCTCGACCATCCGAAGGCCGCAGGTGGCACCTTCAATCTGGGTGCCGATGAACCGGCCGATTTTGCGGAGCTTCTGCCGAAGATTTCGTCGCTGACCGGCCTTCCCATCGTAACAGTCGATTTTCCCGGCGACGGCGTCTATTACCATACGTCCAACGAGCGGATCAGAAACACCTTGGGGTTTGAAGCGCAATGGACGATGGACCGGATGCTGGACGACGCGGCGGCCGCAAGGCGGCGGCGAGGCGCGATGGGGCAGGGGCAATGAAACCGGAGACGCCGGGTGGCACGGCAGCGCTGTCCAAGGGACTGACGCTGCTTGACATGGTTGCCGACGCGCCGGAGCCGTTAAGGTTTGCGGATCTGTTGCGCGCGTCTGGTCTGCCAAAGCCGACCTTTGCGCGAATCCTACGCACGCTCATCGCTTATGGTCTCGTCCGCCAGGATGAGGCACGTGGCACCTATGTTCTCGGCCAGCGCTTTCTGGAAATGTCCCACAAGGTCTGGGAGAGCTTCGATCTCGTCTCTGCGGCAACGCCGGAACTCGAGCGTCTCGCGGCCGAACTCGGGGAGACGGTGGCGCTCTGCAAGCTTGACGGCACGATGACGCAGTATCTCGCGGAGCGCTCGCCGAATGGTCTTTCGGTGCGCGTCGAAGTGGGGCGTCGCGTTCCGCTTCATTGCACGGCGCCCGGCAAGGCGCTACTCGCCTTCCAGGATCCTGCAGTTGGTCGTACCCTGCTGGATCGCTTGGCGCTCGACTTGCAGACAGCCAAAACCATCACCACCCTTGAGGCGCTACAGGCCGATCTCACATTGACGCGGGCGCGAGGGTATTCAATTTCTTATGAGGAGCATCTACCCGGAGTAAATTCGGTGGCTGCCCCTGTTATGGGCCGCGACAATACCCCGATGGGCGTGCTCGTCGCATTGGGGCCGTCATCGCGGCTCGATCCCTCCAATATTCATCCCACTGGTCGCGAACTGATTGCCGCTGCTCGGCGGATCACAGGCGCAGCCGGGGCAGTGGCAATCAGCTCACGACCACGCCCGCGTTCAGCAACGGGTCGCCCTAACGCTGAGCTCAGTTGCACGCTACCCTGGGGTGCCCAGCTGGGGGAGAGCCCAGCCTGGCACGAAGCGGAACAAGCCCTGTACTGGGTGGATATTCTCCATCCGGCCGTGCACCGCTTTGATCCGGCCACTGGGCGCAACGAAACCTGTGAGACCGGGAAGCTTGTCAGTGCGGTCATCCCGGTCAATGGAGGACGATTGCTCGTGGCGTCGCAGGACGGCTTAGAGTGGCTCGATTTCGCTTCCGGACGGCTGACACCATTTGTCAGCCCGGAGGCGGACATTGCCGACAATCGTCTGAACGACGCCAAATGCGGGCCCGATGGGGCAATATGGGTCGGATCGATGCGCATCGATGCATCGAAGCCTACGGGTGCGCTCTATCGTATTAATTCCGATGGGGCTTTCGAACCAAAGGAGAGCGGAATCGTAGTTTCCAACGGCCTCGGTTGGAGCCCCGATGGGGGGACGTTCTACTTCGTTGACACTGTCCCTGGTCTGATACATGCCTACGACTGCAACCCATTGACCGGGTCGCTGTCGAACCGTCGCGAGTTCGCGCGCATCCCTGTCGCTGACGGTCGGCCCGACGGTCTTGCTGTCGATGCAGAGGGAGGCGTCTGGTGCGCGATTTGGGACGGCTGGTCGGTGCGCCGGTACCTTCCTAGCGGGAAGCTGGATCAGGTGATCGATATGCCGGTTCCACGCCCAACCAGCATCGCTTTCGGCGGGCCAGATTTGTCGACACTTTTCATCACAAGTGCACGTACGCGCCTGCCGGCGTCCACGCTTGCCGACGCGCCGCTCTCCGGCGGACTATTCTCCTGCCGCCCCGGAACCACCGGCGCCGGCATATTTGTCTTCAAAGGATAAATAGATGCAGCTCGAAAGTGTCTTTGGACTGAAAGGCCGTACGGCACTCGTCACGGGTTCGAGCCGCGGCATCGGCGCCGCCATTGCGCAGGGGTTGGCGGGAGCGGGCGCTCGCGTCATCCTCCATGGCGTGAAGCCAGGAGCTGCTGAAGCCGTGCAACGCCAGATCGCCGCAAGCGGCGGTGCAGTGCATGAACTGGCAGGCGACCTCTCCGAGCCCGGTGCCGGTCGTGATCTGGTTGAGCGGGCCGAAGCAATTGCTCCTATCGATATTCTAGTGATCAATGCCAGCGCGCAGATCAACGCCGTGCTCTCAGAACTGACGTCCGAAGATCTTGCCTTTCAGCTGGCGGTCAATCTGGGCTCGACAGTGGAGATGCTGCAAGCCGTTCTCCCGCGTATGGCGGCTCGCAAATGGGGCAGGGTGGTTTCTATTGGTTCGGTCAATCAAGTTCGACCAAAAGGTATCGTTACCGCCTACGCAGCGACAAAGGCTGCGCAGCATAATCTGATTCAAAGCCAGGCGCGTGATTACGCGCGTGATAATGTCTTGCTCAACACACTTGCCCCTGGTCTTATCGACACCGACCGCAACGCCCACCGTCGTGACGAGGATCCGGAAGGCTGGGAAAATTACGTGCGGACGCTGAACTGGATGGGCCGTGCAGGACAGGCGGAGGAACTAGTCGGCGCCGCCATCTTCCTTTCCTCTCAGGCGTGCAGTTTTATGACCGGGGAGAGCATACTCCTAACCGGGGGATATTGACTGATTGCCGGCAACACTGAGCGTGAACCTTTACGAAATGGACGCTATTTGGCCTTGCCAAAAGCCGACGCTGCTTCGCGTCGATGCCTTCCGCCGATCTCATGATTGTCGCATATGTTGCGACGAACTTGCAGGCTGGTTTTTTTAGAGGTGTGTAGCGGATGACGACCGTCTCGCTGAGGTCGAGCACCATGAGCAGCGGTCGGTGCTTGGCTTGCTGGACCAAACGAGGGAGAAGTCCCCTCCGGATAAGTGTCTCGGCGTTAGGGTCGACTGTTGGTAGCTTTCAACGCTCTCTCGATACGATCCAAGCCCTCTACCAGAATTGCGCGTGGGCAGGCGAAATTCAGCCGAATAAAATTGGCATAATCGGGACCAAATTCGGAACCGGCGCTAAAGCCGACTTTGCCATTCACGAGAAAATAGGTTTGTGGATCAGATTCCAGCTTAAGGGCAGTGCAGTCCAGCCAGGCAAGAAACGTGCCTTCGGCCTTGATCACATTGATCGATGGGAAGCGGCGGTTGATCTCATCCGACAGGAAGTCTCGGTTAGATTCGAGATATCGAAGCATCGCAGTCTTCCACTCACCAGCTTGCGTGTAGGCCGCAAGCGTTGCTTCAAGTCCGATAATATTGACGCTGTCCACCATACCAAGCCGTGAGGCTGAAAAGGTCTCGCGCATCCGCCTATTTTTTATAATGGCGAAGGCGGTTTTCAGACCGGCAATATTGTAGGTTTTGCTTGCAGCCATGAGCGTGACGGTACGCTGGGCAGCGTCATCCGACAGTGAGGCAAATGGAATGTGGTGGCGGCCATCGAAGAGAAGTTCGCAGTGAATTTCATCAGAAATGACCAAGACGTTTTGTTCCCGGCATGCATCAGCCATTGATGTGAGTTCTTCTCGGCTGAATACCTTGCCAGTGGGATTTTGTGGATTACAAAGGAGGAATGCCTTTGACTTTCCAAGCTCAGTTTTGAAGGGCTCTAGCTCCAACTCCCAGCCGAACACACCGGGGGTCAGAGCTGCATCGCGACGCATGAGGCCCCAGTGACTGGGAGCGCTGAGGATAGGGCGATAGACTGGCGTCTGCACAGTGATCCCATCGCGAGGCTCCAGAAACGCCTTCATCGCCATGTTGAAACCAGGCTCTACACCTGGAAGGAAAACTATCTCTTCGGGAGCGACTGTCCATTGATATTTGGTTTCAAGGTCTTCAACGATGGCAGTGCGCAATTCGTCCTTCGCAACACCATATCCGAGGATTGGATGTTGCAGCCTGTGCGTAATGGCTTCAATGATCTCCGGCGCTGCTGGAAAATCCATGTCCGCAACCCACATGGGCAAAACATCGGCGGGATATTTACTCCACTTGGAGCTGCCGGTGCCTAGACGGTCATGCACCAAATCGAAATCGGTCATCGTCACTAAATCCCCTTGATCATCCCGCCATCGACACGGATGGAGGAGCCTGTCACATAACTGGCTTTTGTGCTGGCAAGGAATGTTGAGACTGCCGCGAATTCTTCAGGCTTGCCGTAACGACCGATCGGAATGTCTTTCTTCGATGCATTTTGCACCGCTTCGATATCGGCGCCAGTGTTCTTCGCCTTGATGCCGTCGAGTTCGCGAACACGATCTGTGTCGATGCGTCCGGGTAAGATCATGTTGACGGTGACACCGTGTTGACCCACTTCGGATGCGAGCGTCTTCGACCAACCTGCGACGGCTGCGCGAACGCCGTTGGATAGCGCGAGGTTAGCAATGGGCTGCTCCACCCCGGATGAACCGATGGTGATGATGCGGCCCCATTTACGCTCAATCATGCCCTCAAGCATCGCATCGGTAATTGTGAAGATCGATGTGGCCATCATCTCGAATGCAGATACCCAGTGATCGGCGCTCTGACCAAGGGCGGGACCGGCTTTCGGGCCACCGCTGTTGTTGACCAGAATGTCAACGCCGCCGGCTGCGCGAAGCTTCTCGATCAGAGCACCAACGGATGCCTTGTCTGAAAGATCTACCGTCAGAGGCACCACGTTTTCCAAGTTCTCTATTTTGTCCGCGTTACGCGCGGCAGCATAGACCTTCGCGCCTTCAGCAGCGAGGCTTGAGGCGATTGCGGCGCCGAGGCCGCGGCTTGCACCGAGCACGAGAGCGGTTTTTCCAGAGATTCCGAGATCCATCAGTTCAACAACTCCAGTTTTTTCGTCTGACGCTCGATCAGCTTTTCAACTTCCGCAATCGCGGTCTTGCTCAGCGCAGAACCCGGGCGTCGCTGCGCGGCGCTTGCGATCGCGCCGCGTTTCATCAGAATGTATTTGCGCACAGCAAGGCCAAGGCCCGGCTGCTGCTCGTAGCGCATAAGCGGAAGGTAGGCGTCGAACAGATCCTGGGCGTCGTCGAACCTGCCCTCCTGGCTGAGACGGCAGACGCCGACCATCATTTCGGGGTAGGGGAAGCCGGTCATCGCGCCGTCTGCACCTCGCTGCATTTCCTCGGTGAGAAAGACACCGGCATTGCCGCAGAGAATAGAGGTGCGTCGGCGTCCGTTGGCTTCGGCCTGGCGAAGATCGGTAATCTTTTGAAGTCCCGGCCAGTCTTCGTGCTTCACCATCACAATGCTCGGATGTGCCTCGAGAATGACCCCAAGCGTTTTGGATGAAATCTGTATGCCGGTCGAAAGCGGGAAATCCTGCAGCACAACCGGAACATCGGCGCCAACCGTTTGCACGACGTTGCGATAATAGCCGATGATCTGCTCATCCGTTTTGAGCGAAGACGGCGGCGCAACCATGACACCCGCAGCACCCAGATCCATGACCGCCTTGGTCAATTCGCCGATGGCAGCGAGACCGGGGGCTGACACGCCGACGACGACCGCTTTGTCCGCGGAGCGCTTTATCGTCTGTCGTGCGACCTCTAACGACTCCGCCTGGGTGAGCTTCGGCGCCTCACCCATCATGCCAAGGATCGTCAGACCATCTGCGTCTTTTTCATAATAGAAATCGACCATTCGATCGACGCTGGCACGATCCAGCGAACCGTCCTCGTTGAATGGGGTAACGGCAATGACGAAGACGCCTTTGGTTGAAGAATTGATAAGGGGCATGGTCAGGAATCCTCTTCAAACCAGTTGGATTGGCCACGGCGGACATAGTGGCCCGAGCCAGGCTCATTGAGGACGTCGTTACCATCAAAGGCCAGTTGGCCTGAAAGATAGGTGCGCACGACTTTGACCGAAAATTCACGGCCATCGAAGGGGCTCCAGTTCAGTTCGTCATGAGCCTTGGATGAATCCCAGATCGTCTTTTCGCGCGACAGGATAGTAAGGTCTGCATCGCCGCCGACGCGGATCGCGCCTTTCTCTGGCCAAAGGCCGAAGAAGCGCGCAGGACGTTCGCAAAGCTGTTCGACCGTCATTTGCGGCGCGTCCAGTCCCCGCGCTTCTGCCGCCGTGTAGAAGGCGGGAAGAAGTGTTTCGAGACCTGGAACGCCAGCGCCTGCGTCGAAGATGGAGGGTGTGAACTTATTGTCGATTGGCCAACTGGAATGATCTGAACTGACGAAGGCGACGCGGCCAGCGATGATTTCGTCCCATAGCGCATCTATCTGGCCTGGACGAATAGGAGGATTCACCTTCATCTTGGCGCCAAGCTCAGGGCCGTCCTTGTCCGGGTCGAACCAGAGATAATGCACGCATAATTCACCGGTCGCCGCGTAGCCATCTGCCAGATAGTTGTCGACGAGTTGAAAACCACGCGCCGTTGTCAGGTGAACGATGTGGGCATGGGCACCGGCAGACGCCCCCAGCTCGAGAAACTGTGCAGTTGCCGCCAGTTCCGCAGCTGGCGGACGGCTTTCCGAATGGGCCTCGATCCCGTCTCGCCCGGCAGCTTTCGCCAGAGCGATGTGTGCACGAACGATTTCCTGGTCCTCATTATGCACGCCAAGCGGAATGACCGTGTCGGACAATGCCTGAAATGTTGCAAGAATCTGCTGTGCTGCGATCCGCGGGAAACGGGTCGGGCTGCTTTCGAATGTCGAAATCTTGAAAGCAACCACACCTGCTTCGATCAAAGGCTTGATGTCGTCGGTGGTTTGCTCCGGCAAAATCGTTCCATATAGCGCGACATGGGAATGCGCGTGTTCGCGTATTGCCTCGACCTTGTCGTTCAAGCGCTCGACTGTGTTGAGGGGAGCAGGGTTGTCATAGGGCATATCCACGATGGTCGTGATACCGCCAGCGATTGCAGATCGCGTCGTGGAGCGAATGCCCGGAAGCCCGCCATAGGAGCATGCGTGGGTCTGGCCGTCTACAACGCCGGGAATGATGAGGTCGCCGCCCGCGTCATGAAGTTCGGCAGATGGTGGAGCATCGCCGGTTCCAATGGCTTGGACCTTGCCGTCGCCGATGCCGATCCAGGCATGGTCTAGCGGGCCCTCAGGCAGTACTGCGGTGCCGCGTACAATAAGGTCGAAGCTCATCGTCTTGTCCTTCCATATGCCAAATCAAGGTGGGTGACGGCCAGGGTGGCTGCGGCCTGAACCGGATCGATGACCGGGATCCCAAGGTTCTGCTGAAGCGCATCTCTGTAACCGCCGAGACCCGCACAACCGAGAATGACGACATCTGCGCCGTCTTCGTCCCGCAGCAGACGCGCGGTTTGTGAGACGATGTCGACCACGTTCGCGGCGACAAGCTGGCTGACCGTCCTGTCGATCGAACGGTCGCCCGCCAGCCGTTGATCCAGTTTCAGAGTCTTCAAGTAGCGAAGGTGGCGGTCGATCGAGGATTGTCCAAGCGAGATGATCCCAAAGCTGTTGCCCAGTGCGTGCGCGGCAAGATAAGCCGATTCCGCGATGCCATAGACCGGGCGGTCCACATGCTTGCGGACCTCAGCAATGCCGGGATCGGAAAAGCAGGCCAGAATGAAGGCGTCAGCCTGCGATGTCGATACGGCTTCAATGATGTTCGGTATCACTTGGGTAACGTGATCGTCGGTTTCGATACCCGCCGGCGATTTTGCCAGCTCAACGCAATGAAGCGCGTGAGAGGAGCGCGCCCGGACAGGTTCAAGGCACGCCTCCATCGATTGCGTGACGCCCTTCGAGCTGTTCGGATTGATGATGAGGATTTCTGACACGCCTACACCCGCGACATGGCACACCGTGATGGTGTTGCAGATTTAAAATATACCACGTAGTATATTACGCATCTCAAGCTTGTCAAAGCGACTTTCGCACGATGTGGAAAAACGAACCTGGATTTGAAAAGCTTTGACTCGCAGGCTGCACATGACTGACAAAGACGAAACAGCGCGCTTTGCGCATGGAGGCATGTTTGAACATTTCTGAAAGGTCTGCCCCTCAAGAGAAGCGGGCGAAATCGCTGACTGAGCAGGCTTACGTCACGTTGCGCGAGCGCATCATTGTCGGTGAACTTGCTCCAGGCGTCGAGGTTTCCGAGCCGGAGCTAGCCGAACAGCTTCAGATGAGCAAAACGCCGGTGCGCGAAGCGCTGGGGCGCCTTTGTGTAGAAGGTTTGATGGAGGCGTTCCCAAGGCGCGGTTATCGTGTCACGCCTGTAACACTGAAGGACGTGAACGATCTTTTCGCTATTCGTGGTGTTTTGGAAGGGACAGCCACCGCGCTTGCCGCTCAGAACCTGACGGAGCAGGAATTGGGTGCACTCGATCAATTGGCGCAGGCAAACTATGTTGTAGGTGAGGATAACAGCACCAAGACATTCGTGACATCCAATGAGTTGTTTCACGCTGCTATCGCGAGAGGATCACGCAACACGCGCCTAGCCTCGCTGGTCATCAGCCATCTCGAGGAATGTGCCCGCTTCTTCTATATGGGCACGCGGGTTCGCGACCTTAATCCCGAGACGGAGGCGGACCATCTGCGCATCGTCGCATTCCTGCGCAAGCGTGATGGCGAGAGTGCCAAGCAGGCTATGCTGGATCACAATGAAAATACGCGCAAAGGGCTGCTGGATGCGTTGATCTCCAATTCGCAGGTCAGACTGACCCTCTAAGGCGTGCCGCGCGAAAGCCACAGGTGGTTCGGCAATAACGACGTGCGGTGATCGCGATGTGATGCAACCCTCATGTGGAGCATTGAGCTTATCGGCATCAAGGCCGATGTTCTGGCGATGCTTCAGTTTTGCTTGACCAGATGGCCGGGTGCGGCCTCGCGATAGATTGACTTCTCCGGCACGTAATCGACGGGCCGAACAGCGCTGCCGATTTCAGCGCCGATCCTGAGTTTGCGCTGCTGGCGTCTGTGCGGATCCGCAACCGGTACGGCATCCAGCAACCGCTTGGTATAATCGTGCTGTGGATTGCCGAAAATCTGCGATCGGGAGCCGATTTCCACGATCTCTCCCAGATACATGACGGCCACTCTATGGCTGACACGCTCCACGACAGCCATGTCGTGGGAGATGAAGAGATAGCCGACATTCAGCCTCTCCTGTATCTCGAGCATCAGGTTTACAACTTGCGCCTTGATGGAGACATCAAGAGCCGAAACGGCCTCATCCGCGACGATGAGACTGGGATTGAGCGTCAACGCACGAGCGATGCTGATGCGCTGACGCTGGCCACCTGAAAATTCGTGTGGGAAGCGGCTTGCCATATCGGGCTTCAGTCCAACCTTTTCCAGAAGGTTGATTGCCCTGTCATGCGCTTCCCGCTTTCTCGCAATGCCGTGTGCAATCATCGGCTCAGCAATGGCGTCGCCAATGCGCATGCGCGGGTTAAGGCTCGAAAACGGGTCTTGAAAGATCATCTGCATCTGGCGACGGACTCGTGAGAGGCGCTTTCTCGGCATCGCTCTCACATCTTCACCATCCACCTTGATCGTGCCGCTGACGGGTTCCACGAGGCGCAGGACCGAACGGCCGGTCGTGGATTTGCCGCAGCCCGATTCACCGACCAGAGCCAGTGTCTCTCCCGCTTTCAGGTCAAACGATACGTCTTCCACCGCGTGGACGCGGGACGTGACGCGACCGAGAATTCCGGTTCTGACCGCAAATCGTGTTACCAGATTGCGAACTTCCAAAACTGGCGTTTCAAGTGGCAGCGAGGTCAGTCTCTCCGGTATCACCTTGCCCGTTTCGACATCGACCAGTGGGAAGGTGGCAGGCTGTGGATGATCCGCCAGCGACCCGAGCTTCGGCACCGCAGAAAGCAACGCGCGCGTATAGCCATTAGCCGGGCTGTCGAATATTTGCTTGGTGGGGCCCGTCTCCAACACTCTGGAGCGGAACATGACCAGCGTGCGGTCCGCGATTTCCGCAACGACGCCCATGTCGTGCGTAATGAACAGCACGCCCATGTTCTCTTCAGCCTGCAGTAGCCTTATCAGTTCCAGGATTTCAGCTTGAACGGTCACGTCGAGCGCAGTCGTCGGCTCATCGGCAATGAGCAGCTTGGGACGGCAAGAAAGTGCCATGGCGATCATGACGCGCTGTAGTGTGCCACCCGAAAGCTCATGTGGATACTCATCGAAGCGTTTCGCAGACGAAGGAATGCGAACACGGTCAAGAAGCCTGATCGTTTCTGCCCTGGCTTCGCTTGGTCCAATCTGACGGTGGCGTCGCATGGCTTCGGCGATTTGCCTGCCGACCGTCATGACAGGGTTCAGCGAAGTCATCGGCTCCTGAAAAATCATGGCACTCTGATTGCCGCGAACGTCCTGCATGTCCTTCTCGGAGAGCGTCAAAAGCTCACGATCACCGAGCTTGACGCTGCCGCTGACGCGTGAAGTCTTTTCAGGCAGGAGGCGCATGATCGACATGGCAGTGACGCTTTTGCCGGAACCCGACTCGCCGACAATAGCCACCGTTTCACCAGCGTTGACCGTAAAGCTCACATCGTTGACGACCGGCGTCCAGATGCCATTTCGCCGGAAGGATGTCGTGAGATTTTCAACGGTCAGAATGGACACGCAGGTTGCTCCAAACGAGGAATGACATGCCGGACAAAAACGGACTTTCGTAATATACTACGTAAGATATTTGAACTTGCCAAGCGTGTTCTTATGGGGGAGGATCTTGAAACGTCAGATACCACGAGGAGTAAACGCGGCATGGCAGATGATATCCGCAAATCCGTTCTTCTGATGCCTGTCGAGCTTCAAGCTTTTAGAGAGGCAGGCAACGACGCAACGATTCTGGCTGTCCATTCCATCAATCCCTACACAAGTGAGCCGTCTTTCAAGGGCCTTCGGATTGAAGGCGCCATCGATACCCAAGCCTACACCGATTTCCAATCGCCCGCGACGGTCGAAGGTGGCCAGCGCCCATTACCCGATATCGCGGTCCTGGAGCAGAAGGCGCGCAAGTGGGGATTGCGCAAGCAGAGCACGATCGTCGTCTATGATGGCGATCGCAGCATGACGGCCGCGCGCGCCTGGTGGGTGCTGAAATGGGCAGGGCTACCGGACGTCCGGGTTCTGGATGGTGGCTTTCGCGCTTGGCAGGTTGCCGGACTTCCCGTGACAGAAGCGATTGCGACGCCCGTCGCCAGCGAGATCAGCCTCTCTGCTGGCAACATGCTGGAACTCGATGCCGATGGCTCTCTTGCGCTTGCGAGGCGTGGGGTACTCCTGGATGCACGCATCCGTCCAAACTACATCGGAGGTCCAACTGTCGAGGGGCAACCCCCGAGAGGGCATATTCCCCTTGCGGTCAGTGCGCCAGCGCCAGACAACGTCACCGACTACGGCAATTTCGCCGATAGTGCGACGCTTACGGAAATGTACCGTGCGCTTGGTGTGGATGGCTCTAAGGAAGTGGGCGTTTATTGTGGAGCCGGAATGTCCGCTGCCCATACGGTGCTGGCGCTCGCGGCGATTGGGGTCAGCGCCTCCATGTATCCTGGGTCCTGGTCGGCTTGGGTTGCGGACCCGTCCCGGCCTGTCGTTTCGGGCGCATCTCCGGTCTGACGTTCTGCTTTCATAAGCAGGATCGCGACGGCAGACTGAGAAATTTGGGCAGGATATTCTCACCCATGCGCAAAAAATAGGCGAATTTTCTCTCTGTTTAAAGTCGAGGCGGATTACTTTACATGCTGCGCTCGTGCTGATATATCTCGTAGTATACTACATAGATAAGGTGCGATTGAACGCGCTCAACGCGGGAACGGGGCTGGTGCTCCATACTTGGAAAGGGCAGGCGAATGAAGATCTGGAAGGGATTTACAGCAGCGGCCGTGGCTTTGCCGATTTTGGCGGGTGCGGCTGTCGCAAATGCGCAGGAACAACTGAAGACCCTGGTGGTGGCTGTGCCATCCGACCCGGTCAGTCTTGAGCCAGGAACTAACAAGGCCGAGCCCATTGGCAGTGAAGTTATCCTGAATGTGTTCGACACGTTGGTCGCTTGGACGGCCCCAGATTTCACCAAACTCGAAGGCCGACTTGCGAGCAACTGGACGGTGTCGCCTGATGGCAAGGAGTTCAGCTTCAAGCTTCGCGAGGGCGTGAAGTTTCAGGATGGAACCCCGTTCGATGCTGCCGCTGTGAAGTTCTCGCTCGAGCGTACCAAAGCTTCTAACCCTTACGTAAAAGCGACATTCGATCTGATCAAGGATATTGCCGTCGTCTCGCCGGCGGAGGTCAAGATCACGCTATCGGCGCCTTATCCGGCGTTTCTCTCTATTCTGGCGCAGCCTCAGTCGGCCATCGTCAGCCCGACCGCAGTTCAAAAGTTCGGTGATAAATTCGCGTCAAATCCGGTCGGCACAGGCCCCTTCGTCTTCAAGGCTGCTCAGGCAGATACCAATGTCGTGCTCGAAGCCAATCCCGATTACTTCCGTGGCGCGCCAAAGCTTTCGAAGATCATCTACCGCGTCATTCCAGATGCCTCCACGCGCAGGCTGGAGCTGGAAAGTGGCGGCGTCGACATTGTTCAGCAGCAAGGTCAGCTCTCGGCCATCGCAGCCGAGGATATCGAAGCGCTAAAGTCCAACAAGGACGTGAAGGTCATTGAAAGCCCCAGTCAGATCATCCGTCAGCTTGAGTTCAACAACAAGAAGACAAATGGACCCTTCGCCAATGTGAAGGTTCGTGAGGCGATCACCCACGCAATTGATTATGACGGACTCCTGCAGGGCGTTTTCGGAGGTACAGCGGAGCGCGTCTATGGACCGCTGACATCGAACAGTTGGGCCTTCAATCCTAAAATGAAAGAGTTGGCCCCGACTTACGATCCGGAACTGGCAAAGAAGCTGCTTGCACAGGCGAATGTAGATCCATCGTCCATCTCTCTCAAACTCTACAGCTTCCAAGGCCCGCTCTGGGGCGCAGTCGCGACCTTCGTTCAGGCGAACCTCGCAGATATCGGCATCAATGCAACGATCGAGCAGACCGAATTCCCGGCTCTTCGCGCATTGCAGACCTCCGGTCAGTTCGACGTGGCTTTGGATGGACGGCAGCCCTGGTACAATGATCCTGACGCACATATTACCATCGGCTATCTGTCATCGCTTGCCGATACGGCCATGACCTTCCGCATGCCACAGGACAAATCGCTCGATGATCTGATCCTCAAGGCACAGCAGACGCCGGATATGGAAGCCCGCAAAGCGCTCTACTTCCAGGTTCAGGAGGAAATCGCCAAGCGCGTGCCTGCAGCCTATCTCTTCAGCCCCAAGCTGATCGTCTTTGCGCGCGCGAACGTCGAAGGGCTCGTCGTCAACAGTGCACCGCCGCTGAACGAATACTGGTCGGTCTCCAAGAAGTAATACACTTCACGGAGGGCGGGCGCCTTGGGTGTCCGCCTTCTGATCACGCCTAAATGACGTCGTGCATCTGGAATGACGTCCTCCAATATTGAGTGAAGCGAGAAGATGGCGAGTTTCATCATACGCAGATTGATCGCATTGATACCTGTGATGTGTATTGTGCTGGTCATCGTTTTTTCGCTCGTTCGCATGATACCGGGCGATCCGGCAGTCACACTCCTTGGACCGGGTGCGACGCAGGAGCAGATTTTGGCGCTACGTGCCCAACTCGATCTCGATCGGCCTGTCATTCTTCAGTTCGTCCATTATGTCTTGGGCCTTTTCAGCGGCGATTTTGGTATCTCGCTCAAGACAGGCCAGCCGGTCGCACATGAAATTCTCTCTCGTCTGCCCGCGACCATCGAACTTTCGGTTCTCGCGGTTATTGTAGCCATCATCATCGGTATTCCGCTTGGCGTCCTGTCCGCTACACGGCCAAACTCGATCTTCGACCACGTCACCCGCATTGCGTCGCTAGTCGGCGTTTCGATGCCAGCTTTTTTGCTGGCTTTGATTTTACAGCTGATCTTCGGCACTTATCTTGGGTGGCTGCCTGTTTCAGGTCGGATGAGCTCGTTCATTACGGCTGAACGAATAACCGGGTTTGCTGTCCTGGACGGTATCGTGACCGGAAACTTTGACGCGGCGTGGAGCGCTATCCAGCACCTGATATTGCCGACAGCCGTCCTTGCCGCTTTCCTCGCCGCAACACTTGGGCGCTTTGTGCGCAACACGATGCTGGATGTCATGGGCGAGGATTTCATCCGCACGGCGAAAGCCAAGGGCTTGAGGCGCAGCGATGTCATTCTCAGGCATGGCCTGCGCAACTCGTTGCTGCCTGCCATCACCGTCATAGGTCTGAAATTTGCTGAAATGCTCGGCGGCGCCATCCTGACCGAAACAATCTTCGCCTGGCCCGGCATCGGACGATACATGTTCGAGGCCATCAAGAACCGGGACTATCCTGTCATTCAGGGCACCACGCTCGTTTTTGCGTTGCTCTTTGTGCTGACATCCATCGTGGTGGATCTGCTGTACGGCGTTCTGGATCCGCGTGTGCGCAAGAAGATGAAGTAGAGCCATGCGAGACGTTTTACTATTTCTGAAAAGCAACACGCTGGCGCTCGTCGGTCTCCTGATATTGCTGCTATTGGTCGGTGCCATTACCATCGGCCCATGGATCACGCCATACACGCCCACGAAGCTCGATATCCTGCACAAGCTTGAAGGTCCCACATTCGCTCATTGGCTCGGAACCGATGCGTTCGGTCGCGACGTGCTGACCCGGATCATGCATGGCGGGCGGGCAACGCTCACGATTGGGGTCGGCGTGGTGGTGATTGCCTTCGTGATCGGCGTGTTCTTCGGCATGCTGGCCGGGTTTACCGGAGGCTGGGTCGATAGCATCATCATGCGCATTGTCGATGCCATTTTGGCTTTTCCGGCCTTGGTATTGGCCATTGCGCTCGCCGCGGCATTCGGCCCAAGCCTGCAAAACGCCATGCTTGCTGTTGCGATCACGTTGGCGCCGCAGTTCGCGCGCGTTGCGCGGAGCCAGGCTCTGAGCGTCTCGGTGAAGCCATATGTCGAAGCCGCCGTCTCATTGGGCTTGCCGCCTCAGCGAATCCTCTTTCGCTATATCTTTGTCAACGGACTGGGTCCGCTGTTGGTGCAGTCGACCCTGGCGCTGGGTAGCGCGATCCTGCAGACGGCAAGCCTGGGTTTTCTTGGCCTTGGTGCACAGCCCCCTATGGCTGAGTGGGGTGCCGACGTCTCCGCCAATCTTCAATATGTGCGAAGTGCGGCATGGGTGGCGCTAGCACCGGGCATGGCAATCCTGCTTGCGGTTTTGTCGTTCAATCTAATCGGTGACAGTCTGGCGGACTGGTTCAACCCACGTCGCCGAAGTGAGCTTGAGTAAATCCAGCGATGTTGACCATAAGCCTCGAAAAAATCGACTTCCTTCCGCCGACGCGGGTGACAGACGACACGAGCGTGCTGACGCTCAAGAACCTCGTCTTCGAACCTCTGCTGCGATGGAAAAACGGACATGTGCTGCCCGGACTGTTTTCGCGTTGGACACGCACGGACGATGGACGTCTCTGGACATTCCATATTCGGGAAGGCGCTGTCTTCCATGATGGAAAGCGGTGTGTGGCCGAAGATGTTATCTTGTTCATCGACGGCATTCTTGATGCGGTCGATACGTTCGGCATGAAATGGTCTTATGCCCGCTACCTAGAGCATGCCGAAATTCTTGCCGATGGGGATGAGGCGGTGCGCGTGGCCAATCCAACGCCCATTGCTGATATTCTCGATATCTTTTCAGAGTTTTACATTTGTCGCTTTAACGCTGAGGGCCACCCGCTTCTCGGCACAGGGCGCTACCTGGTTCAGGACTATGAAACGCAGCGACGCGTTATCCTCAAGAGGGCGACTGGCGTAACCGGCCCCGAACATATTACGGCACTGGCGGAGAAGCATGCAGATGTCCGGTATGAGCACCTGCGCTACGGATATGTCGATGCGGCATCTAATCTGGAGCGCGTGGAAGAACGTCTCGATTTTTCTCCAGATTATCAGTGGGGAAAAGCCGTCAACACACTGTCGGTGATGTATTACCTGAACTGCAGAAAAGGCATTTTTCGCTCTCCCGCAGCCAGACTTGCCGTCAATTATGCGGTCGATACGCAAGCAATCGCCGAAGACATTTTCCACGGCCTCGCAGTTCCCTCAGCGACCATCGTCAGCCCCTTTCACTTGGGTGCTGCCAAAGCCAACCTCTCACCGATCCCCTTCGATCCGGAAAAAGCAAGGCGTCTGCTGGGAGAATTGGATACGAGCAACGATGTCGAACTTCGCACGCCAACCTTCATGCCTGAGCGAGCGCCGGAGATGAGTGCATTCGTTGCCGCGTCGCTTGAGGCAGTCGGCCTGAAAGTGAACGTTACCACGCAGTTGGATAGACCGGAATATGCTCGTCAAATCGGTCGCAAAGACATGGGCGACATGGCGATTTTTGACTCGTCGCCGCACAGCACCTACCGCATCTTGAACGACAAGATATCGAGCGCGACCCAGGCCGTCTGGTGGCAGGGTTACGATGACGAGGAGACGGAAGCGCTGATTGCCGATGCCAACATGGCGGTCGAGGATGCGGACCGGGAAGAGGCTTACGCCCTCTGCCTCAAGCGTCTGCAGCAAAACCCGCCTTGGCTCTATCTCGTCCATCCTATCGATGTTTTTGCCGCGCGGAAGGATCTGCGAGGCCTGTCCATCGACAACAAAGGCACACTTAATATTCGCTAAGGACGTATGACATGGAAAGAGATTACTCGATTACCTTCTTCTATTACGATGACATCATGTCCGTGGTGCCATTTTACGAGAATGTGCTGGGTTTTGAACTGGTACTTGATCAGGGACTGGCACGAATCTATCGTATTGCGGGCAGGTGCTATTTCGGTATCGTAGACGGCAATCGTGGCCATCTGAAGCACCAGGAGAAGAGCGCTGTCCTGCTGACGATCGTCGCGCAGGATGTGGAAGGGTGGCACCAGAGGTTGAAGGACGCTGGCGTGAAGGGACAGTCTGACCTGTTGCGCGGTCGCTTTTGCGACCATTTCTTCTTTGAGGATCCCGCTGGCTACGCCATCGAAATCCAGCGCTTTCATAACCCGGATGTTGCAAAGCTGTTCTGATGATGAGCGATACCAGAGGCGACAAAGCCGCGTTACGCGCGAAAGTGCTGCTAAACACGAAAGCCTTCGGGGAGGAGCCGCTTCTATCGCTGCCGAACGGCGCGGTCGCGACCCTTGAGCAAGGCTATATCCCATTGCTGGTGAACTTCAGCTTAGAAGACAAGGCCGCGAAAGGCTTACGCAAATTGAAGGATCGAGCCGAGCCGGAGCCTGCCGTCTATTTTTCTGCGCTGGAACTTGTGCGCGATAACGCGACCCTTGCGCTGATCGGCGAGACGGGGAGCGGCAAGAGCACATTCGCCAAGCATCTGGCCTTTTCCCTTGCCCAAGGCGACATCCCGAGAAATGTTGTTGTCCGTAACGATCAGGGCGCGGTTCACCCTGAAGAATGGAGCACAGAGAAAGTCTTGCCGATTTTCGTCAAGGTCACGGCAGGCTTGAGTTTTTACACTCAGCTTGCTCACGCCGCGCCGGATTTGAGCGCCTTGCAGGAACCGGATGAGGCATTGCTCATCATTCTCGATGGTGTAGAGGCGGCAGGGCGGGAGGCGTCTGTCATTCTGGAAGACGCAGCCGCTTTTCAGCTGCATAATCCGAAGACGCGCATTCTCGCATTGATCGAATCGCAGGCTGCAAAACGCATCTCGCTTCCCTCGGTATTTGCCCGCCACGAACTGCTTCCCTTTCTAAAGACTCAGAGACTTCAGGCTGTGACCCGCTTCACCGGATGTGCTCCGGCTGGAAATGCAAGCGTGCTATCAAAAGGGGCGGCCAACCCTGCTCAGTTCGTCATGGCAATGAAGGGCGGCGGGCAAGAGGATACAACTGAAGGCATCGTTGATCGTTGGCTCGAAAAGCTCACAGAGGACGAAAAGACCGCAGATTTACTGTGCGGTCTGGCTTACGACTCCGTGGCTGGCCACTCAGATGATGGAGGCCTTTTCCCGGTTGTTCGCGCCAGACAATTGCTCGCCGCACGATATCTCGCCGAGAAGGCGCCCGAGATCGCCGCCTCGCAGTTCACTAAGGACCCTGATCTGTGGACGCCGGTCGTTCTAAGCCTTGCGGCGCGTCTCAATGCAAAATTCACGAGTGGCAGTCTTATCGAAGCCTTGGTCGCCAGTGGCGATCTCCGCGGTGTGCTTTTGTCAGCCGGATTGCTGAGTGGGCAGAGCCCGTTGCAACAGAAGATCATGCCGCATCTTCTCGATATCATCGAGCGGGGTCTTCTCAGCGCGGCAGAGCGGGAGGTGGCAGGCCGCATCGTTTCGCGTTGGGGCGATACCCGGGATCTAGAAGCTTTGGCGGACGTTCCGGGCGGCACATTCACCTTCGGCTCTTCAACGCATCCAAACTCCGCTCCGCCACACGGTGTCGAGGTGGCGGGATTCAAGATCGGTCTTTATCCCGTTACGAACCGTGCCTATGCGGGCTTCATAGAAGAGACCGGGCGCCTGTGGCAAAGCCAAGATCGCTCCAACGCGGAGAGGCAATCGGCCCCGGCAACGGATTTGACGTGGCGCGATGCGCGAGCTTACTGCGATTGGCTCACCGGAAAGTGGCGATCTCATGGGCGTATCGGGACCGACGAGATCGTGCGCCTTCCAACCGAACCTGAGTGGGAACGTGCCGCGCGGGGCGACCAGATGGAAGAAGGGGCGGCGGTCGTCTATCCGTGGGGCCATCTCTGGGCACATGACGTCGCCAACTCCGAAGAAACCGGTTTCAACGATACCTGTACTGTAGGTCTTTTTCCAAAAGGCCGCTCGCCATATGGCTGTTACGACATGGCTGGCCAAGTGTGGGAATGGTGTACCACCTTATGGGGCGATGATATGGCGACGCCGAGCTTCCGATATCCGTATTGGTTAAATGATGGACGCGAGGACCGCGACGCCGCTCCATCCATCAGGCGGGTGTTGCGAGGCGGGTGCTTTTCCAGCGGAAAGCTGAAAGCGTGCTGCACCTATCGCGGCAGTCTGGAGCCGGACGGTTTCTGGCGCGGCAACGGCTTTCGCATTGTCGTCAGCAACAAGAGCCACTAGCGGTCCGCACCCAACGGAAACTATGTTAAGAGATGAGCGGAAAGTATCCTCCACCGGTCGTTTGCTCAACTTCCTTCGGTGGGAGTCGCCGGCACGCGTGAACTACGGCGTCACCACTTCCTAGATTAAGCAGACGAGTGTGCGGTTCTTCGCGTCCTCAAGGTGCGCAGGAACGTGTCGACGGTTCATATCCCATCAAGAGCAGAAATGCTTCGAGCGAATTCTCGACACTCCACTCTGGGAATTGTCATGCAAATGAATTACCATCTCTTAAAACGTCGGAGATAGTTATGGCCGCAAACGCTCTTGTACAAACACGTATTGATTCCGAAATTCGGGACCGTGCTTCCGCCGTGCTTGAAAGCATGGGCCTCACGGTATCTGATGCGGTTCGTATCATGCTCACCCGGACTGCTAACGAAGGCGCGCTGCCTCTTGAGCTTCTTTCTGGCAGTGAAGCACACGATGCTTGGTTTCGGACCAAGGTACTAGAAGCATTGAACGATACTAGACCGGATTTATCGGATGACGAGGTCGAGGCGCACTTTGCCACACGTCGAGCGGCGGCCCGTCTTAAAGCTGGTTTGCCAAAAACATGAAACTGACTTGGTCTGCGTTTGCGTTGTCGGATCGCGACGCTATTTTCACATACATCGAGGCAGACAATCCTGCAGCAGCCATATTGATCGATGAGCGAATAGCCGCCGCCGCCCGTCGCTTGCTCGATTTTCCTGCCAGTGGGCGCGTTGGCAGAATTGCCGGGACACGCGAACTCGTCATCAATGGTACGCCTTATGTCGCCGCTTATTTGATTACCCAAACAACAGTTCGAATTCTCCGCGTACTACATGGCGCGCAGGAATGGCCAGAACAACTGCCGCTAAGCTGATGATTACGTTCGCGCAGGAGCGACGGTTCGATTCCCATCAAGGCGAAGTGTCGACCGTTTTGGAGTGGATAGTGGACCGTCAGCCTCCAAACGGCGACATGATAAAGCGGACACAATGGCTGGTTTGACGGGCCAGGGCCCGCTCATTTTCAAGCGTGGCCCACCAAGAAAGGTCAAGGCACTTTCAGGTCGCCTTGACCATCTTGGCAAAACGCAGGCGTGGTAATTCCAGAACCACGCCTGCGTTTGTTTCGGCACCTCGAAAATCCTCACATCGTCTGCGCTCATGCGCATAACAGGCCTATTGCAACAGAAATAACACGCCGCTCGTCACCAAACTGCTGACCAGGAAATAGGGCGCGTTCACCATCGTGTAGTAGAACGGCCTGGGGAAATTGGGATTGATCGCAATAGTCATGCACATCGCCAGGAGATAACCAACGCCGATCACCAGCCCGAGCGACAGGGCGTCGGCAAGGGAGACAATGCCGATCATGCGCATGATCGCGGCCGTCGTGACGATCATGACGACATTGCACACGAAGGGGCCAAGAATGGTCAGTATGTCCGGCTTGGCGGCCGGCATGGTCTCACGTCCCAACGCTATCGCGTAATATCTGGGTACCAGGGCGCCGTAAAATACGCCCCCGAAGACGAAACCGAATGCGGAGGCCGCAAGAACGCCCCAGACACTGATCTGGGCAAATGTACCGAAAACCATAGTTCACTTTCCTGTGAAAAAAAATCTCGCCACGAACGCTCGATGGGTATCGTTGTGGTCCCGATGCTTATCGTTTTTGCCCCTTGGCTATGTGAAATGGATGAAACGGGTATACATGTACCCAACTGACACTTCACGGCAGTTGGATGATGAGTGGACCCGATAGATTGCTGCGCCTTCTTCAGCTTATGCGCGTCATGGCGCCCCCGATTACGGCGGAGCGTCTGGCGGTCGAACGCGGCGTATCCGTACGATCAATCTACCGCGATATCGAACTGCTGCGGCTGTCGGGCGCCCAAATTGAGGGAGAACGCGGCTATGGCTATCGATTGATCGAGGACTATGCTCTGCCGCCGCAAACATTTGATCGTCTTGAAATCGAAGCGATTACCGTGGGACTGGGCGAAGTGCGCGAGATGGGCGACCCGGACCTGGCGCGCGCCGCCGAGGCTGTGCTCGCCAAGATTGCCGCAACCTTGCCTGACGATCGCGAGCAGCAATTGCTGCATTCAATATCCCATGTCTATCGACCAAAGGGTCGCTACGGCCTGCATCCGTATCTACCAGCGATACGGAAGGCGTGCTGGGAGGAGCAGGAGATCGAAATAGGCTATCGAGATCAGGCGGGCACTGCCAGCCAGCGTACTATTCGCCCCCTTTCCATCATATACAGTGATCATGTCCTGACAGTTCTGGCCTGGTGCTGTCTGCGTGATGATTTCCGGATGTTCAGGGTCGACCGGGTCGAGAGCCTTTCAGGCAACGGGGCCAGTTTTCGTCCCCAGCGGGTGATTTTGTTGCGGGATTACCTTCTAAAGCTCAGCGAGAAATAGCGCAATTTGAACGGCGGCCGTCGGGATAGTCTCCGCCACGCCGCTCAAATACAAGTGGAGCCCCACGTGTTCAAGATGTGCGGCACAGCACTCTCAGCGCGGGAACACAAATACCCCTAGAACGTGTTTTATTCGATGCGGGATGTATTGCATTCCGTGTAAGTGTGCGTATTCTGCATTCTTAGCAAAACGTCGGATTATAGCTAGTTACCCAAGCAACTCGTGGAAGTGGTATGCGACTTTTTGCCAGGTAACGCTAGAAATTTGCGTACTGGTGGCGTCTGCGTGACAAAAGACTTTCCCTTCTTACCCTATTATTTGTGTGGCATCGCATATCGAGCTCGGTTTATGGGAGGATCGTATGGTCGCCATCTGAAGCTCCATAGAAGTAACAGGCCACTTTCACCGCTGTGATCATCAGCGATGCAGTGCTTTAAGACAATTTTGGGAGAATACAGATGTCCTATCGAGATGACTTCTCGAATGCTGCTGGCTGGTCTGTTGTCGATATCAGCATTCGACTGAACAACAATGCCGGGCGTGGATTTTTGTCCTTTCTCAAGCAGAGCGGCGTCGACACTCTCATCCGATATTGTGCAAGTTCAGCCCGTCCAAAAATGATCACCGCCGAAGAGGCCAAGTTCCTTTCCAAGGAAGGATTTGGCATTCTTCCGGTCTTTCAGGACAGCAGCCGTGATATTTCCAACTTTTCGCGCCAAGCTGGAACGGCAAACGCGAAAAGCGCCATGGATTTCGCCAAGCGCGTTGGTCAGCCGAAAGGCAGGGGCAGCACGATCCTTTTTGCGGTTGGATGCTGACTACAACGCTGCTCAAATCGACGGCCTGTTGATTTGCACTGAGAGCTGACCCGGGATTGCGGGAAATTACCACTGAGATTTGCCCCATGTTTCAATCATCCCTCGCGAGGTTCAGCGGGGGCTCTGGAGTGATCGACATGGCGTTACTGAGCGTAATACGACGCTGGCATTTTCGAGAGCACCTATCGATCCGGGAGATTTGCCGCAGGAGCGGCCTGTCCCGGAACACCGTCCGCAAATACCTGCGCCTGGACGGCGTGGAGCCGAAGTTCAAGGTCCCGGAGCGACCGAGGAAGCTTGATCCTTTCGCGGATCGGCTGTCGGCCTGGCTGAAGACGGAATCGAAGAAGGGCCGCAAGCAGAAGCGCACCCTGAAGCAACTCCATTCCGACCTGATGAGCCTCGGTTACGACGGCTCCTATTGCCGCGTTGCAGCCTTTGCCCGGGAATGGAAGTCAGACCGGCAGAGGGAATTCCAGACGACAGGGCGCGGAACGTTCGTGCCTCTGGCCTTCGAGCCAGGCGAAGCGTTCCAGTTCGACTGGTCGGAAGACTGGGCCATTATCGGCAACGAGCGCACCAAGCTGCAGGTCGCACATACGAAGCTAAGCTATAGCCGTGCCTTCATTGTTCGGGCCTATCTCCTTCAGACGCATGAGATGCTGTTCGATGCCCACAATCATGCATTCCGCGTGTTTGGCGGCATTCCCGGCCGCGGTATCTACGACAACATGCGCACGGCGATCGACAAGGTCGGCCGTGGTAAGGAGCGCGACGTCAATGTCCGTTTCCTGGCAATGGCCAGTCACTATGTGTTCGAGCCCGAGTTCTGCAATCCCGCGTCCGGTTAGGAGAAAGGACAGGTCGAGAAGAATGTTCAGGATGCGCGTCATCGCTTCTTCCAACCTGTTCCACGGTTTCCATCATTGGATGCCCTGAACGACTGGCTGGAGCTTCGATGCAAGGAGTTCTGGTTAAAGATCCCACACGGACAGATGCGCGGCACCATTGCTGACATCTGGGCTGAGGAAGCTCTGGCGCTGATGCCTGTTACCCGCGTGTTCGACGGCTTCGTCGAGTATACAAAGCGGGTCACGCCAACCTGCCTCGTCCATCTGGAGCGCAATCGCTACAGCGTCCCGGCATCCTTCGCCAATCGACCGGTGAGCCTGCGGGTTTACCCGGATCGTGTCGTCGTCGCAGCGGAGGGGCAGATCGTGTGCGAGCATCGCCGCGTGATCGACCGTTCTCACGATCGGCCAGGACAGACCATCTACGACTGGCGGCACTATCTGGCGGTGGTGCAGCGCAAGCCCGGTGCTCTTCGCAATGGCGCTCCATTCGTTGAGCTACCGGAGGCATTCCGGGCCTTGCAGCAATATCTCCTGAAGAAGCCGGGTGGCGACCGCGAGATGGTCGATATCCTGGCCCTTGTTCTCCAGCATGACGAACAGGCCGTGTTGTCGGCCGTGGACATGGCGCTGAAGTCCGGCGTTCCGACCAAGACGCATGTGCTGAACCTGCTGCATCGCCTCGTCGACGGCAAATCCTTCACACCGCCCACCATCGACGCGCCTCAGGCCTTGACGCTCACCAATGAGCCCAAGGCCAATGTCGAACGTTACGATGCGCTGAGAAAGACGGAGGTTCGCCAAGCGTCATAATCCGGCAAGCGGCGCTGTCGTCATCATGCTGCGGCAACTGAAGATGCACGGCATTGCCCAGGCCGTTGGCGAACTCACCGAGCAGGGATCGCCGGCGTTCGAGGCTGCCATCCCGATCCTATCGCAGCTCCTCAAGGCCGAGACCGCGGAACGTGAAGTGCGATCGACGGCCTACCAGCTCAAGGCGGCACGCTTTCCAGCCTATCGTGATCTGAACGGCTTCGACTTCACCAGCAGCGAGATCAACGAGGCACTGGTCCGTCAGCTTCATCGCTGCGACTTCCTCGACGACGCCAACAACATCGTCCTGGTCGGCGGTCCCGGCACGGGCAAGACGCATATTGCCACGGCCATCGGCGTCCAGGCCATCGAACATCATCACAAGCGGGTTCGGTTCTTCTCAACCGTGGAACTGGTCAACGCGCTTGAGCAGGAGAAGTCCCAAGGTCGTGCAGGCCAGATCGCCAACCGCCTGGCACACTCCGATCTCGTCATCCTCGACGAGCTGGACTACCTGCCATTCAGTGCTTCAGGCGGTGCGATGCTCTTCCATCTACTAAGCAAGCTCTACGAGCACACCAGCGTCATCATCACCACCAACCTGAGCTTCAGCGAATGGGCCAGGGTGTTTGGCGATGCCAAGATGACCACCGCGCTGCTCGACCGCCTCACACATCATTGCCACGTCCTCGAAACCGGCAACGACAGCTTCCGCTTCAAAAACAGTTCAGCCCATGAGCCCAAAACGACGAAGGAGAAACGCAGGAACTTGACCACCCCAACCACGACGGACGATACCCAAGGCGGGTCACTTCTCGGCGCAAATCCCGGGTCAGCTCTCAGTGAAAATCAACAGACACCGCTTCGATAACGATACCTGGGCCGGTTAACTCACCTTACGGGAAGATCGATTATCTGCTGGGCAAGGTTCCAGGTAGTACCGATAGTAAGGGCAAAGGCGGTTACTTTGCGGGTTATTTGGGTTTCAGTTCAGGTGATGATTTGGCAAAAGCCATGCAAAATCATCTCAAAGAAAATTTTGGCAGCGCTCTGGTAAAAAATAGTAAAATTGAAGTGACCGCCCCTATTACCGGTCCGAATGGTGTCACTGCCAATGTCAAATCTGCATGGCAAATAAGAGCTGATGGGTCTGTGAGTTTCGTGACAGCTCTACCTGGCCCACACTGAGAGGTGAGACGTGGTAGCCTTTTCCTGTGTCGCGCATAACGCGATATTTAGTTTGTTCGAAACCCGAGCGCTTACCGACTACAGAGAGTACGAGCTCCATCGAAACTCGTCCCTCGTGGGGACTTGCGAATTCCCCTCACACCTAACTCCAAATTTTTCTGTTGGTAGCGATGGCAGCTTTGCCGTCTACGGCAGTAGCTCCGCTTTTTTTTATCAAAAGTTCCAAAATTTGAGAAGGATAGACGAAAACCAGGAAATTGGGGCTATTTGGTTTTTAAGCGACAAGGTTATTATAAAAACTGAATCAACTATTGTTGAAAGATCGCTTGATCAGCTAGCTTGGATCAAGGAGTACAGTCACGGCGAAATAATTATTTCTGCGATGCTGAAATCAGACAATAAGTTAATATTAAAAGATCTAGATGGTTATGGTTTTGAACTTAATATACGCGACTTCTCGATTGAAAAGTTAGATTGAGTAACAGGCTGCGTCCCTGTGAGCTTGTCCCATCTGCGCTTCCTGGTGCACCGTCTGATCGGCAAGAACGGCGATTTCATGCTGCTGCTTTTTCGCCTCGCCGTCGATCTCAAACAACTTCGCTCTCAACCCAGTCTCGAATTGAACATACGCAGCACCTCTAAGGTTCCCCCAAGCAATAGCGTGAGCCATCAACGCGGCAACGTCGTCGTTCACTGCATGCAGGGTCGCGGCTTCAGCTTTTCTGAGCTTGTTGTAACGATGCCTTCGACCATTAAATTTAGGGTCAGGAGGATTCGAGAATGTGGAAGTCACTTTTGATTGTCGCTGCCCTCGCGACTTTTGCCGCTGCGCCGGCGAGCGCAGAGCAGTGCCGAGACGCCAAAGGCAAATTCGTCAAGTGCGAGACGACGAAGAAGAAGGTTCAGTGCAAGGATGCCAAAGGTAGGTTCGCCAAGTGCGGCACCGCCGGCGCCACACCTGTGAACTGAGCCGAAACGGGGGATGGCGGCCTTCATCCGGGCTGCCATCAGCCGCTAGGGATTGCAGTCAGCCTCTCCTTCGTCGTTTAGATCCAAGGACCGGTAGGTAGGCGTTTTGCTCCAATCATTCTCTGACGATAACCCGCAGCATCTCTTCGCGGCTGCATCCGAGTTCTTGGGCGACGCTGCGTACAGCTTCTTCGATGTCGTTGCTCAACGTTGGGGCGGGAGAGGGGAAAGAAATCCTCATCCTAGTAGCCGCCTGGACGCAGCGACGCCGCACGACGGCCGCAAGGACTCCCATCGGCGGCTAGAGCGTTTCCACTTTACTCGGGATCATACCCGCAGGATATGAAGTGATTAGCGCACTCTTGCGGTTCGAACATTGTGACGACTTGGCTGACCGCATCCCAAAGTGCATCGACGGTCCGCTCGGCTTTTGCGCGCAAGAGCGCCTTCAGTTTAGCGAACGCCTTTTCGATCGGATTAAAGTCTGGGCTGTACGGCGGGAGGTAAAGCAGTCGGCATCCCGCCGCTTTAATTGCCCGGTGTACGCCTTCGGCTTTATGCGCAGGCAGGTTGTCCATGATGACGATGTCGCCCGGTGCCGAGGTTCGAACGAGAACCTGCTCAACATAGGCCAGAAACGCGATCCCGTTCATCGCGCCGTCGATGACCATGGGTGCAGTCATGCCCGAAAGCCTGAGTGCTCCGGTGAATGTCGTCGTTTTCCAGTGTCCGTGCGGGATCGGGGAACGGCACCGCTCTCCGCAAATAGCCCGCCCGCGAAGCCGGGACATTTTTGTACTCAGGCCTGTTTCATCGATAAAGACGAGACGTGCCGGATCGAGATCAAGTTGTCCCTCGAACCAGTCCCGACGACGCTTCACAAGGTCGGGGCGCTCCTGCTCCAATGCATGTGCGGTCTTTTTTTGAATGTCCAGCCACGCTTTCGCAGCCAGACATCAAGCCCGCTGCGGCCAATGGAGACCGCCCGCTCTTCGGCCAGCCGCAGGACCATCTCATTGAGCGTGACGTCCTTTGCCTCCTCTATCATACCCACGATGTAATCCTCGTGGGCATCAAGCCGCGAGCCGCCGCGTCGTCCCTGTTTCGCTGGCGTCAACTGCCCCTGCCGTGCACTGGCAATCCAGGCGATGGCTGTCGAAATTCCGATCCCAAATCGAGCCGCCGCAGAGCGCGCCCACATACCATCACGCGAAGCAGCCAAGACGCGGCTACGAAGATCGTCGCTAAAAGCTCGAGTCATGTTCCCTCCGACCAAATCACCACTCGGAGCAAGGAATCAGAATTTCGTCACCAAAGGAATCCTCAAAACGATTCCGCGTTCAATGGACGTGCCCTAGCTTGGCCGCGCATGCGTATGCTGTTCTCAGTTCGGTCGTGAACAGCGCAAGCAATGAAGTGACAGCGACAAACAGTTTGCTGCCTGTCCATTGCGCACCGGTCAACCAAAAAGGGTTCGTTAGGCTCCCGATCGAAAACGCGGCTGCTAACGAAGAGGCGACGCTGGCGAAAAAGCCCTCATTCCGACCGAACAGCAGCCCCCAGAACAAAATCAAGGGTAAGAAAAGAAGCCATGGCAAAAGGTCAGTAATAAAAACATTGCGAATGACAGCAACGACCGCAATGACGAAAGCAACGATCAGATATCGATAAAATGGTCGCAGAGAGTGTTCAAAGGACCACCGCAGCAAAGCGTCGATTGATATATTCTTAATACGATCGTTTATGCGCATGCCCTAAAGAAAAATTCACAACGACCTCTTCGGCTTGATATCAGCCCGTCTTGATTGCGTCTACGGCTAGGTTCTTTAGCGATTCCGGCAATATGGTAATCAAATCCCGTGGAGCGCTGGCTTGAGCAGACACCCTTACACTCACCCTATTTCCGGTGGCAGGAGGTCCAGCCATTCCCCAACAGCGGGACCCTCAAGTTGCATCAGCCAATACAGTGCTGTCAGGCACAAGTTCACAAGGGGTCGGTACTCAACGAGCCTTTAGAGAAACAGTGATGCGAATGATCATTGATGTGAAAGGAGTAGGCTTCCCGGTTTGTGAAGGCAAGCAAGCACCGCGGCGAGAAATGTCCAACAAAGGCAGCATTCGACGCAAGCTAACATCGCTGCCAGAATAACATTTTAGCCGTTCGTTGACTCGATGGTGTTACCAAAGACGAATTTGAGGCTCTGCTCGAGGCGAGGAATGTCGATACTAAATACTATGGGCGTGCGTTCGCGCATGGCGGCGTTGATCACTGCGACCATTACGCCATTTCTGGCGCTGATCGCTGCGGGCATTATTTTCTCCTACAGCGAGGCGGATAAAGCCACCCGGCGCAACGTGGCACTCGATGCAGAACTCGGCGCTGCAAAATTCTCTCGAGTTTTCCGGGATGCCAAGGTCGTCCTAGGCACCCTTAGAGGCATGCCGCTCCTGCAGGCAAGCGACCGCCTCCGCTGCGACAGTTTCATCCAGAAGGTTTTAGCTGGCCAGCCAATGTTCATAACCATGGGCGTGCTAGACGCGACGGGTAAGATTGTTTGCCACAACAAAGCGGGGACGGAAGGTCAGTTTGGCGATATGGACCTCGCGTTGCGCATTGCACAGGCCGGTCCTGACGAGCTACTTGTCGGGCGTTTTATGATAGGACCGATCAGTAAGAAGCCGACAGTTGCGGTCGCGATGCGTCTCCCTGCGACGTCGAGCGGCGAACAGCTTTCTATATTCGGTGCACTCAATCTCGACGCGTTCTACAACATCGCTCAAGCTATCGCAGGAGAAACGAACCACACTGTAGCTCTAATCGAGCCTTCCAATCAGCGGGTCCTCGTCCGCTGGCCAGCAATCGTTCCGTTTGGAACCGAATTTTCCAACCACCCACTTATTAAGGCCATCGCGGATCAGCCTAGAGGCGGCACCACGTTCTCAGTAGGCTTTGACAATGTTCATCGCTTCTTTGGCTTTGCGCCGGTTGCTGACGCGACAGGAAGCTCACTGACAGTCTCCTTGGGCCAGCCTGAGGCCGATGCATTCGCGGCGGTTCAGGGAAGAGCAAGTTGGTCAATTATCCTCGCTGTCGTTGCGCTCATCACCGCGATTTTACTGTCTGCATTTATTGCCTATTACACACAACTTAGACCACTTATGAGGCTGGTTCAAAAATCTGAGCGCCTTGGTGAGGGTGAGTTTTCTAGCCGAGTGGTAATGGAGGACTGGCAGGCGCAAGAGTTTCGCAGTCTTGCGACAAGCTTGAATGAAACGGCAGCAAAGCTGCGAGCGGCCCAAGACGTCGAGCGCCGCTTTCGACTCGTTGCTGAAAACACCGCCGATATGATCACAGCAGTTGATCTTGCTGGCCGCCGCACCTTCGTATCCGGCGCGTCCCGTGACGTTTTAGGCTATGAGCCGAATGAATTGATCGGCGGTGCCCCCTTAGACCTGGTCTTTGAGGAAGATCGCGAGCGTGTGCGAGAGCTGTTCCGACGGACGCGTGACAACGCCAGCGGTGGCTCGGAGCAGTACCGTGTCATCCGAAAAGATGGAAAGCTTCTGTGGGTTGAGGTAAGCGGGCGAAGGATGTTTGACGAAAGTGGCTTGGTCTTCACAATGCGCAATATCTCCAAGAGAAAGGCGATTGAAGCTGAGCTGGAAACTGTCAATCAACAACTCTCCAGATTGGCGATAACTGACGAGCTGACCGGCATTAACAATCGTCGCGAGCTCAACCGCCTTATTGAATTTGAGGCGACGCGGAGCGCGAGAGAGGGCACACCACTTTCAGTCATTCTCATCGACGTCGATCATTTTAAGGCGTTTAACGACGTGTATGGCCACGTGGAAGGCGATCGTTGCCTGAAGGAGATTGCCTCTGCAATTTCCGGCGCTATTCGCCGACCAGCCGATAGCTGCGCCCGGTATGGAGGCGAGGAATTCTGCGTGCTCCTGCCGAACACCGACGCCTCCGGTGCTCTACACTGTGCGGAGGTCATCAGGGCAGCTGTGTCATCATTGAACATAACCCACACCGGACATGAGCAAGGGCACATCACGATCAGCCTCGGTGTCACCACTGCTCTAGGCGAAGCTGGACAGGAGGCACTGTTTCAATCTGCCGATCAGGCATTGTACATAGCAAAAGCCACTGGTCGCGATCGGGTTTCTGCGACGGTCATGAGCATGATGGCCGAGACGATCAAAATGGAACTGACATCGGCTTAGCCTGACCACGGCTCTTCAGATGAAACATTTAGAAAGCCAAGTCAATTGCTGCAGCTACGACCAGCTTGGCCGGGCCGACCGCATCTATATATTTCATTCAACTGGAGTGAAGCGAGTGTCGTAGACGTGGTGAAGAGGAGCCCTTCGGGTCGGATCAGAGTTTTGTGGTTCGATTCCTTTCAAGAGCTTCACCTCCGCAGCTATTCTCAGTCGGCTTTTGCCAGCCGCCGGATCGTCTGCGGCGGTTGTCCGTATTGGCGCATGAATGCATCGCGCATTCGCCTTAAATCAACGAAACCGCTTTCCTGCGCAATCTTCTCCATGGGATGACGGGTCTCCTCGATCATAAGGCGAGCGGCCTCAAGGCGGATTTGCTCGACGGCCTTGGCGGGCGTCTGGCCGGTTTCCGCATGGAACGCCCGGCTGAACTGGCGAGGCGAGAGGGCCGCAACCTCGGCCAGTTCCTCCACGGTCAAAGGGTTGGCGAGATGGGTCTTCGCATGGATCAACGTCTTTTGAATGCGGTCACTGCTGGGTGAAAGTTGAAGCAATTCAGAATGCTGCGACTGGCCGCCGGCGCGGCGATGATGCATTACAAGTCTTCGGGCGATAGCGCTTGCCACGTCACGTCCCAGATCTTTCTCGATCAATGCCACGGCTAGGTCCAGGCCCGCAGTCAGGCCGGCCGATGTCCAGACCGGTCCCTCGTTGATGAAGATGCGGTCGTCCTCAACCCGCACATTTGGAAAGGCCCTGCGCATCTCCTTGGCATAGGACCAGTGGGTGGTGGCGCGCCGACCGTCGAGAAAGCCCATCTGCCCCAGCAGAAACGATCCGGTGCAGAGCCCCGCGACCCGTCGCGATCCCTTGGCCAAATCGCGTAACGTCGCAAGAGTCGCCTCATCCTGCTGCGGAGGGGGGACGAGACCCGCCAGAAGAAGCAGCGTATCCACCTGTCCCACATCGTCGAGCCTGGTCGTTGGCACGGAAAAACCGCTGGATGACATGACAGGTCCGCCTTCGACCGAGGTGATCGAAAGGGTGTAATAAGTTTCATCCCTCAACACATTGGCCAGCTCGAAAGCCGCTTGCACGCCGAGCGCCAGAAACTGGAAGCCCGGCGTCAGTACCATGGAAACGTGAGGCATTCGGCCCTCCAAACTCTATGTCCGAAAAACGTAGTTTATACGTCATATCGGACAAATGTCATTTGGTCCATAACGTCCTTGTCGAAAGCGATGGCGCTTTCTCCACAAACAAGGAACAGACCGATGACCACCAAGGGAACTGCACTCATCACCGGCGCCTCCACCGGCATCGGCGCGATTTATGCCGACCGTCTTGCCGCGCGCGGCTACGACCTGATCCTCGTTGCCCGTAACAGGGACAAGCTTCAGATGCTTGCCTCGGCGATCTCGGACAAGACGAACCGTGCCGTCGAAGTGCTTGCCGCCGATCTGGGCAACGTCGCCGATCTGGCGGGCGTTGAGAAGGTGCTGCGCGAAGACAACAGCATCACGGCGCTGGTCAACAATGCCGGTATTGGCACCCACACGACGCTGCTGGAAAGCGATGTCGATCGCATGGAAGCAATGGTGCGCCTCAACGTGACCGCCGTGATGCGCCTGACCTACGCGGCAGTGCCCGGCTTCGTAGCGCGCGGCGGCGGCACGGTGATCAATATCGCCTCGATCGTGGCGGTTGCGCCCGAACTGCTCAACGGCGTCTACGGCGGGACAAAGGCTTTCGTCCAGGCGTTCACAACTTCGCTCAACCACGAACTTTCAGGCCGCGGCATCCGCGCCCAGGCTGTTCTGCCCGGCGCGACACGGACCGATTTCTGGGCTCTCGGCGGCCTGCCGGTCGAGCATCTTCCCACCGAAATCGTGATGCAGGCGGAAGACATGGTCGATGCCGCGCTTGCCGGGCTCGATCAGGGCGAAACCAGCACAATCCCCGCGCTTCGGGATATCGATTTGTGGAACGCCTATGAGGCGGCACGTCTCGCCCTTGGCCCACAGCTCTCCGCCACCCGGCCGGCTCCGCGCTTCACGACGGCAGCCTGAACGCGTCGAACCCTTTCCAGAATGAAGGATTGATCCTATGAAACTAACTGGCAATACCATCTTCATCACCGGCGGCACGAGCGGTATCGGACGCGGCCTTGCGGAAGCTCTCCATCGCCTCGGCAACAAGGTGATCATCTCCGGGCGGCGTACCGCGTTGCTGGACGAAGTGACCTCAGCCAACCCCGGCATGGCGGCGATCACGCTAGATGTGTCTAGCCTCGACAGCATCCAGTCCGCCGCGCGGCAACTGATCGAAAACTATCCCGACCTCAATGTGGTGTTCAACAATGCCGGCTTCATGCCCTTTGACGATGTTTCTGGCCCGGTTGACGACGCCGTCGCGCAGGACCTGATCGCCACCAACCTGCTCGGACCCATCCGTGTGACCTCGGCGCTGATCGAACATCTGAAGACGAGGCCAGAGGCAACCGTGTTGTATACTAGCAGCGTGCTTGCCTTCGTTCCGATCGCTACAAATGCGATCTATTCGGCGACGAAGGCGGCACTCCATTCGTTCGCCCTGTCGCAGCGTTTTCAGCTTCGCGACACCAGCGTTCGCGTGCAGGAAATCGCTCCGCCATGGGTGGACACCGATCTGATATACAAAAGCGGTGATCCGCGCGCCATGCCGCTACCAGATTTTATCGAGCAGACGCTCGCCGCGCTTGGCACGGATGCGCCCGAAGTGATCGTCGACGCCATCAAGCCCCTGCGCGACAATCCGGGCGCGAAAGAACATGGCTTCTTTGAAGCGTTCAATCGCAGCATCGTCGATAACCCGATCCCCGTCGGTGCCTGAAAAAAAGGCCGATGTCGCTTGATCCGATCGACATCGGCCAAAATCTGTCGGTCAGGCATGACTTCACAGAAAAATGCCGCCGTCTAAAAAATTACCTGGCCAACATATCCTTGAGAGCCATTGTATTGTCTTTTCGACCTGAACTGGTTGAGACAGGTTTGTTTCTGTTGCCCCAGAACATGGAGGAAAAGGGCCGAGCACCGTAGACACCACTGTTTTCGGGATTTAGGAGGCGAATTTCTGAATGTCCGACGATAGGTCCCCAACGGCGGTCACGCATGTCGGATTTGACGGCGGTTGTGGGTCGGCGCTCGTAAGCGGGTTATAATATACGTAAGCCGACATGTTCCCCGAGATGAACTGTGTGATATTTCAACCATTTTTGGCGTGTATGTCCGTTGCCTTCCTCAGGAAGTCGAGAAATTTGCGCATTCCCGCTCCGATATGGCGGTGTCTCGGATAGTAAAGGCAGAGGCCAGGATAGGGCGGCGTCCACTCCGCTAGCACCTGCCTAAGTCTCCCGTCGGAGAGTGCGTCAGCCGCCATCCACCGCGTCACATAGGCAAGCCCGCAACCGTCCAGTGCCGCCGCGAGAAGAAGTCTGGACTGGTCAACGACCAGGTTTCCGGTCGTCGATACGACGACCTCCTCGGCGCGGCGCTGAAACTCCCAGCGATAGATCGACCCGCCCGCCAAGCGGAGTTGGACGCATTGGTGAAGTGCTAGGTCGGACGGACTCTCCACGGGTGGCGCATTGTCGAGATAGGCGGGCGACGCCACGACGATATGCTGCTGGTCCGGACCGATCGGGATGGCAACCATCTCTCCAGGAACCAGTTCGGCCGCGCGGATGCCGCAGTCGAAACCTCCTTCAGCGATATCGACCAGTCTTCCCTCGGACCGGATCTCAAACCGCATTGCCGGCTGCAGCTTCATGAAGCGGGTCAGCAGCGGCATCAGCACTTGCTCGGCGGCGTTGGCGTCGCAGTTGATCCGAACAAGCTCGGACGGCGAGGCGGCCTGTTCGTGCAGTTCCTCAACGGCCAGTCCTATTTCCCCGATCGCGGGCAAAAGCCGCTCTGCAAGCCTTCGGCCCGGTTCAGTCAGCGATACGTTCCGCGTCGAACGGTGGAAGAGCTTTACCTTGAGACGCTTCTCCAGTCCGGCGACTGCGTGACTTAGTGCCGACGGCGTCTGGCCCAGAACTCGGGACGCAGCGCGAAAACCTCCGTGCTCGGCGACGGCAAGGAAGGCCGCTAGCTCGCCAGGAGGGAGCAAGCCCACTGTTCGAATTATCTCATCATTGCGTATAACGGTGGTCATCTAGTTCATGAATGCCATGCGCTTATCTTCGGGACAAGTCGATTACTGAAGGAGTAAAACCATGACTTTACCGATACAGTTTGGCTTTTCATCTACGGCCGCCGACGTTCTGGAAGGCGTCGACCTCGCCAGCCGGAACGTCATCGTAACCGGTGGCGCCGCTGGCATCGGGCTGGAGACGAGCCGCGCTCTCGCGGCCGCGGGAGCTGCTGTGACGATTGCGGCCCGCCGCCCGGATGAGGCGGAGAAGGCAGTCGCTGAGCTGAAAAAGAGTATGCCCGAGGCTCAACTGCGCGTTCGGCGCCTCGACCTCGCGGATCTGTCTTCCGTGCAGCAATTCTCGGAGAACTGGAACGAGCCTTTGCACTTTCTCGTCAACAATGCGGGCGTCATGGCCATTCCGGAATTGCAGCGGACTGCGCAAGGGCGGGAGATGCAGTTTGCCACGAACTATCTGGGGCATTTCGCGCTGACCCTTGGCCTGCGGCCGCATCTGGCCAAGGCAAATGGTGCCCGTGTCGTTTCCGTCGCCTCGACCGGCAACCTGTTCGCGCCCGTGTTCTGGGACGATTCGGACTTCCGCTTCATTCCATACGATCCGCTGCTTGCTTATGGGCAATCGAAGACAGCCTGCATCCTGCTGTCCGTCGGGATCACCAAGAACTGGGTCAGCGACGGGATAACGTCCAACGCGCTCAATCCCGGAGCGATTGCCACGGGGCTCCAGAAGCACACCGGAGGCCTGCGAACCCCCGAGCATTTGCGCAAGACAATAGAGCAGGGGGCAGCCACGTCGGTGCTGCTGGCGGGTTCGCCGCTCGTTGAAGGCATTTCCGGTCGATATTTCGACGATTGCCAGGAGGCCTCGGTCGTTGACGAGCGGGGACCTGGGCCCTTCAAAGGCGTGGCGAGATACGCCGTTGATGAGGACAACGCGGTCCGGCTCTGGGAGATGGCGACGCGGATGCTGGGATTGCCTCTGTGAGCGGAACACCCTGTCGACCTGTCCGGAACGGCAGGGTGCTCGTCGAGCGATGACCGGACGCTGATCAGGCCTTGGCCGCCACCGGACGCCGGAATGGCGCGCCCAAGCGGTTGAAGGCGTTCATCGCGGCGATCGTGATCGTCAGATCGACGAGATCCTTCGGTTCGAAGGCTGTCGCGGCCGCGGCATAAGCCTCGTTCGAGGTGTGGGTCTGGCTGACGTTGGTCACCTCCTCGGCCCAGGCGAGAGCGGCACGTTCTTGGTCGCTGAACAGGTGAGGCACCTCGTCCCACACCGGGACGAGGTGATCTTGTCTACCGACATCGTCTTGCGTAGGTCGCGGCTATGCATGTCGATGCAACGGGCGCAGCCGTTGATCTGCGACACGCGCGGGAAGACGAGATGAATCAGCTCTTCAGGCAGGTTCGTCTTCTTGGTGACGTAGTGATGGACGCCGAAGAGCGCCTTTGCGCCGTCCGGGGCGACTTCGGACCAGTTCATGCGGGTCATATCGTTTTCCTTTCTCGTGGACACGGTTCTCCGTTCGCCGAGTAAACCGTCGTTGCTTGTGCAGTAGTTTATTAGGTAGGTCTGGTAGCTAGCGTTACGGCTTGCGCGGCGTCGTCAGGGCGGTGTCATCGGTGTCGACTACGAAGACGGCGAGTAGCTTCGCCGGCTCGGTCTTGCTGGCGTCGGCGCTGACGTTGTGGCGGTCGCCCGGCAGCGCGGTGAAGTTCTGCCCGGCGATGAAAGTCTTCGTCTCGCCACCGTTCACGGCGCTTGGGATGGCGCCTTCGAGAACCGTCGCATAGGTCAAGGCGGATTTTGCATGCGTATGAGCCGAACTGTAGCCGCCGGGGCCGTATTCGACGAGGACGCCCTTCACGCTCTTTCCGGAAACGTCCGGGAGGGGATGCTGGTAAACCAGCGTCACCTTTGCATTCTTCGTGTGGTACGCAAGTCCAGGCTTGACGACGTCATGAGCGGAAGCTGTGGCCAGAGAGACCGCAAGTGCCGTAGCGGGATAGAAGGGCAGAGCTTGTCAGGTCTGCGGGTTGATCGTGAGCCACTACACTGCTGTTTTCACCTTGTGCAGACCCACACTTTTGCAGCGAGACGAAAGAAGATATGCGAGGACAACAGCATTCCGAAATTCGAGGCGGTCCTCTTATGATTGACGAGGCACCGACGAACGCGATTAAGAACTGGGATTCTGAGTCTCTGACAACCTGAAGAGTCTGGATGAGATCGACGTAAAACAACAGCGCTGTCGTAAGTTCGATTCGGCTCAAGGCGATACGTATGAACGGACAGGTCATGGGTCCGTAAAATCTGACTGACGGTTTGAAACTCTGGTCGAATCGATTTGCGATCGGTCTGTTGGAAACTCGTCGCCGCGATAGCTGATTAACATCGTGAAAAGGTCGTTGCGCAGAATTTTCTGAGGTTCGAGCGTGGCGAGGATCTGCTCAGTTAATATGTTCTGCACGGCAGAAAGCGATTGAACGGATTCGCCTTCGGCGATTACCACCACGTTGAGAGTGTCCGGGTCGGTCTTCTCGTCCTGCGAAAAAACCTCGTAAATCTGGTTTGGTTCGGCGAGAGCTACTCTGAAGCTAATTAGACGGGACTGCGTGATCAAATGGTACAACTCTGTCTCGAGTGCGCGCACCCATGCTTGCGCTTTGCCTCGATCTACGGAGTAAGCCTGAACGTTCGCGGCTCCACCAATTCCTTTTCCTCCAGTTGCCGCGATCTTGCCTGGAATTCTAAGGACCTTTGAGAAATTTCGACGCATCTTGAGCGACCAGGGGGTGGGGTTGCGTACGAGGTCGATATAAGCGGGGTGTTCGATCACGCTAATATCCTCAAGATCGTAGAGCGTGAAATAGGTTTCGATTTGGCTGGCCGACACGTAACGGCGTGCGGCCTCCATGCCTGGTACGGTCAAACGCTCGGGCACGTGCTCGAACGTGTGCCATGATGCGTACTCTTCGGCGAGGTCTGCCGGATAATCGTTCCAGAGCGCGAGAATGGCTGCGACCATCAAACCTCTCCCATATGTAAAATCACTTTGGAGGCGACATGATCATGCGCAGCCTGAAAGCCGGTGAGAGCGTCAATTAGTGGCAGGGTGTGCGAAATCAGTTGCCGTATCAAATCCTGATGGCCATCAAGAAAGGCGATGACGCCGTCCCAATCGGCTGCGGGGGCTCGATAGGATCCACGTATTTGCTGGTGCATGCGCACAAGTGTTGTAAGATCGATCTCGGCGGGTCTGGGATGGATGCCGACGACGGTGAAAATTCCGCGCTTCTTAAGAAATGGCAAGGTAGCGGCGACCAGCGTCGGCACACCTGCCGCTTCGATGATCGCATCGAACGGAGCAAATTTGGAAAGCGCGGTTTCAATGTCGACATCGCTAGTATCGATCAGATGCTGAAAACCAGCAGCGGCAAGGTTTTTGAGACGTGGCCCATCATCGCGGCCCATGATGACGACTTTCGCGCCGCGCGAGCGCGCCAGGATTGCTATACCCTGGCCGATGAAGCCCGGCCCAATGACGAGTATGGTCTGACCTGCCGCAACCTCGGTCGTCGCGACGGCCTCTGCGCAGACAGTCATCGGTTCCGTTAGCGCAGCGATATCCATATCGAGACTGTCCGGCAGCGTGTGACAATTGCTGTAGGGAACGCAGACATAGGAGGTGAACGCACCGTTTCGGCCAATGCCAACGCCCTTGCGTGAAGTGCAATTATCTTCGTCGCCCTTCAGGCAGGCCTCGCAATGGCCGCATGTTGTAGAGGGTCGGGCGGTGACACGGGTTCCGATCACGTCGGCTGGGACGTTTTTTCCGACTTGTTCTATCGTGCCTGAAAATTCGTGGCCGAGCGTGACGGGCATGGCACTTTCCATCGACTCGTAGCCCGGCGTCCATTGGGCGATATGCAGGTCGGTCCCGCAGATGCCGGCGAAATGCACACGGATCAACACCTCGCCAGCGGCAATGTTTTCAGGCTTGGCTATCGTATTGAAGTGCACGCCACTGCCGGGCCGGACTTTTTGCAATGCCAGCATATTCAATCTCCATTGATAAGGTGCAGGTATTAGCCGCGCCAGCTTAAAAAGCGCTTCTCGACCTGTCCGATTGCGAAGTTCACGATCAGGCCCATGACAGAGAGGATAGTGACACCGGCAAACAGCTTTTCGAGATCATAGAGCGAACCTGCCTCGAGAATGTAGGAGCCGACACCATATTGGGCACCAAGCATTTCGGCCGCGACGAGGAGGATAATGGCAATCGAGATCGACACCCGTAGGCCCGACAGGATGGCAGGGAACGCACCAGGCAGGACAATCTTGCGAACGATCGACCACCAGCTTAGCCCGAAACTCTGGCCCATACGGATCAGGGTGCGATCGACATTGTCGACGGCGCCGTAAGTCGCGACCACGGTTGGCGTGAATGTGCCGAAAGCAATCAGGGCGTATTTCGACGTCTCATCGATGCCGAACCAGATCACGAATAGCGGCAGAAGCGCAATCTTCGGGATTGGAAACAGCGCCGCGACCAGCGGCACCAGCCCTGCGCGAAAGTAGCTGAAAAGGCCGATCATCACGCCGATCGATATACCAACAGCGATGCCCATTAATGCGCCGATGAACAGCCGCTGAAGCGATGGCAGCAGGTGTTTCAAGAGCAATCCAGTCTGCCAGAGCTGCACGAAAGTATCGAGTACGGCGGAGGGGCGCGGCAGTGTCAGGTTTGAAATGAAACCGCTGCGCGTTCCAATCTCAGCAAGGGTGATCAGGACCACGAACACGGCGATGCCCAAACCGCGCACTGGGATCGGCGCAAAGCCGCCGCCGCGAAATGCGACGGGGCGTACCGGAGCAGTTCTGATTTCTTTCCTGTCGTCGCCGGATGTTCCGGCAGCGTTGGCAAGTGTGGTGACGTTAGACATTGACCAACTCCTTGTCTGCGGCCATGGCCTCTTCGCGCATCAGGTCCCAGAGCTGCTTTTGCTTCTCTTCCAGCACGGGATCGCCAAGATGGCGGTCGGACAGCGGGATATCGATATCGACGATTTCGCGGATTTGGCCTGGTCGACGGGAAAGGACGACGACTCGGTGGCCAAGCCGCACTGCCTCGTTTAGATTGTGGGTCACATAGACGGACGTGAACGGCTGACGTGTCCACAACGCGACAAGGTCATCCATCAAAAGCTCGCGCGTCTGGCTGTCGAGTGCTGAAAGCGGCTCGTCCATCAGCATCACCGCGGGACGGACTGCCAGTGCCCGGCTGATCGCGACACGCTGGCGCATGCCGCCCGAAAGTTGCTTGGGAAGCGCCGTGCGGAAATCCGTCAGGCGGGTACGGTCAAGAACGTCTGTGACGATCTCGTCCATTTCGAGCCGACTGAGCTTGTGATCTTCGAGCACAAGCCGGATATTGCCTTCTACAGTGCGCCAGGGCAGCAGGGCGAAATGCTGGAAGACGTAGGTGAGGGGATTGAGTGAGCCGGGTGGAGGATTCCCGATCTGCAGCACCTCGCCTGAACTTGGTCGTTCAAGGCCGCCGAGAAACCGAAGCAATGTCGATTTGCCACAACCGGATGGCCCGATCAGACAGATGATCTGCCCTTGCGGAATATTGAGTGAAATATCTTTCAGAACCTCTACGGCTCCGTAGAAATGGCTGATGTTCTTCAGCTTCAGATCCATGGTTCCTCCATGCGAAGGCCGTTAGGCCTCCGCGATAATAACTGGCTGATCAAATGGTTTTTACGTAGGACGTCTCGAACAGCTGTTCGTTCGTAATTGCGTCCTTGACCATGCCTTCTGCCTTGAACCATTCGAGCTGCTCGACACAGCTGCCAAGCGACAGTGCCAACCCTGCATTGATGCGCATGGCGCCATCGATCAGATTCTGCTTGGCAGCGTCGAACGGGCTATCGCTTTCGACATATTTGTGGACGATTTTCGCCAGAGCGTCGCGTTCCGCATCGTCAGCCGTGTTGTCTACGAAGGCGGCGTTGTAATCGTCAATTGCGCGTGAATAGGCTTTGACGAACGCTGCCGTCATCTCGCGTTCACTGGCCGCATTCTTGGTCGAGGTGAAGGCGGTGGTGACCTGATAATCCGGCGCGTAATCCGAAACCAGACCGATCTGCTTCGCGGCACCCTCGCGGATCATCTTCTTGGCGACGTTCGGCTGGATCGCCCATGCATCGATCTGACCTGTGGTCAGGGCTCCGACGATGGCCCCCAGTTTCTGCAACGGGCGCAGTTCGATATCCGACAGCTTGATGTTGTTTGCGATGGCAATCTTGTGCGCCATGAAGTGGAACGAGGAGCCTGCCGTGGTGATGCCGAAGCTTTTGCCGGACAGCTTGGACGGGTCAGTGAGACCCGCCTCATAGGCTTTGTTCGATGCAAGTATAATTGCGCCGGTGACGCCCTTCTCCTCGGTCAATGCGCCGCCGATAACCTTGATGGCGTCTTTCTGGGCAAGACTGATGAGACCACCGCTCATTGAGGTTACACCGAAGTCAGCATCACCGGAGGCGATCGCGACGGCCATCGGTTGAGCGGCTTCGAAGAACTTCAGCTGTATATCCAGTCCAGCTTCCTTGTAATAGCCGCGCTCGAAAGCAATGAAGCTTGGCGCATGGCTGGCAAGGTGAAGCACTGCAAGATTGCGGGTTGCAGCGCGTGCGGGCAGACCGAAAGCCGCAGCGCTGCCGAGTGCGCCCATGCCGATAAGCGCCTGACGGCGGCTCAAAAATATATTCATTCTGTTTCTCCTCCCAAAGATGACGTGTCCGAGACGCCATTCGCTCTTATTGCCACCGGCTGAAAAGCAAGACAACGAACAATGATTATGTCTCCCATGCCCTTGAGGCATGCGGATGGTTGTTTTCAATCAGGCGAGCGGCGGCAGGTCGGCCAATCTGCGAGACAGAATTTCAGTGAGTTTGCGCAGATTGGCGGAATGCGAGCGGCGGCGGTTCCATAGAACCGATATCGAGAATTGTGGGGCGTCTTCGATGGGCCGAACGACGAGGTTGCTGCCGACGGGTCCGAGCGTGGTGACGTAGTCAACCAGCACGATGCCCATTGCTTCATTCGCTAGCGCCAGTGCGGTGTCCGAAAATCGCGCAACAGCACGCGTATTGACTTTCAATTTCTCGCGATTGAGAAATCGATCGACGACTGTCTGATGAGCGCCGCCTGGGGCAAAAGCTATAAAATCCATATCCGCCAGATCGGCCGCTCGTATGACAGGCGTCATTGCAAGGCTATGATCCTTGTGAATGACCGCGACCAGATCGACCCGCCCCACGTGCTCGATAGCAATGAGCGGATGATCTGGCGTGGCGATCGTCACAACCGCTTCTCCGCGTCCGGTAATCAGGTATTCCTCGATCTGGTCTACCGGAAGTACGTCGAAGAAAAGCTCGATACCGGGCACCTCGACGGACAATGTTCTTAGAGCCTGTGGCACCAGCGCGCGCGCCACACTGGCTGTCGATCCAACCCGGAATACAGCCGTTTCACCGCGTGCGATGCGGCCTATCTGGGTGCCGACGCCCGTCAGTTGCCGTATCAGCGGGTCGATCTCGGCATAAATCTCAAGTGCTTCGGATGTAGGGACAAGACCGTTGCGGTCGCGTGTGAAAAGCGCAATGCCAAGCAGGTCTTCGATTCGACGGATCGTACGGCTCAGCGCTGGTTGAGAGACATTAAGAACCTTTGAGGCACCAGTGATGGAGCGCGCCTGCATGACCGCATGGAAAACCTCCATCTGCCGAAGGCTGAGGAGACCGTCATCAGGCCGTTGGGCCATCGAAGTTTCATAATTGTCCTGGGACATCGATCGCCTTTTCAAGGAATGGCAGGAGATCTTCGAGCATTTCGCTGGCGGCGGTCTCCGGCAGCAGATGACCACCACCAATGCCCTTCCCTTGAACCTTAGATGACCAGTCTGCCCATATATCGAGTGGTTCGCGACCGCCGCCATAGAGCCTATCCTTCTCCCAGAATAAAAGGACAGGTACCTGGATTTTGCGGTCTGACATGCGATCAGCAAGATCGTCAGTTTCGTCTGTTGCGGCACCAGCCCGATAATCCTCACACATGGCGTGGCGAACATCGGGATTGTCGAATGCGAACCTGTAGTCTTCCAACGCCAGTGGATCGATCCGTTCAATATTCTCAGCCATTTTGCCGAGCGTGAGATCGATGAGAAAACGCGGATCCGCGGCCATCAGTTTTTCGGGTAGAGGCGCGGGCTGGGCCATCATGAACCAGTGCCATGCTCCCATGCCGAAGGCTTTGCTGACACCTTCCCACGTTTCCGGTGTGGGGACGACGGTGACCGAGACGAGTGCCGTGATCGTTTCTGGAAAATCAAGCGCCATGCGATAGGCAACCCTGCCCCCACGGTCGTGACCAACGACAGCATACCGGAGATGTCCTAGCGCCAGCATCATTTCTCCCAGGCTTTTCGCCATGCGACGTTTGGAACCCATTCCTTGCCAGTTGCCAGTGACGCGGCTTTCACCATAGCCCGGGAGGTCTGGAACAACGACGGTATAGTTTTCGGCAAGTACCGGCGCGATCCGGTGCCATGCCGAGCGGGTTTGCGGATAGCCGTGCAAAAGCAGGATCACGGGACCGCTGCCGGCTGTCAGAACGGCGAAACTGATGTCGGGCGTTTCGATGCGATTTTCTTCAAAGCCTGGAAACAGCTCGTTGGCGCGTCTATACATTGATTAACTGTACCTTTTAAGCGTGTGAGGTCACTGCGGCTATGTTCCTCAGCGCCTCGATCAGTCTGTCTACGCCCTTCTGTCGCGGGCGAAGATGGCAGATATGGACGTAGGCGGAAACGCTGACGCTTTTCTCGATCGGTATTGCCACGAGCCCGTTTGCTTCGCAATCGATAGCGGAAAATGCGTCGAGTATCGTGATGCCAATGCGTTCTGTGACGAATGATAGTGCGGCCTCGACAAAATGCACATAGACCGCCGTGTTTCTCGATATGCCCCAACGCCGAAAGGTCTCGTCAATCAGAAGACCATGTGTGGTGGTGGTTCCGAAAGAGATCAGCGGTTCACCAGCAAGCGCCAGCGGCGTTACTGATTTACAGCCAGCCAGCGCGTGATCATTCGGGAGGACACAGACGAGACCGGCGCTGGCTATTTTCGCCGTTTCTATCACCGGATCGTTGACCTCTGCGATCGTTGCAACACAGGCACCCTGGCCGAACAGCAGGTAGTCGCGAACATCGCGCTGCGATAGTGAGTCACTGTAGTAGGTGCCCGCAGCCCCTTCCAGTTGCAGGCGTCTCAATGCCTTCGGAACCAATCGCATGCCAAGACTTGGCGTCGAGCCGAACCGAAAGACAGAGGCGTCGCCTCGAGCAATCGAGTAGATGACATCAGACAGCATTTCGGATTGCTGGTGGACGCGCTCGACCTCGGTAAAGATCAGTTCCGCTTCCTGAGTCGGCACCAGTCGGCCGGAAATGCGTGCAAATAGCGCGATACCAAGTTGGTCTTCGAGACGCTTGATGGCAATCGACAGGCTCGGCTGCGAAACACCAAGGTGACGGGCTGCTGCCGTCAACGAATGCGTCGCCATGATCGTGCGAAAAATTTCGATCTGCCGCTCTCTGAGTTTGGGATTTGGCATCCGTGCTCGCATTGCTTCTATAAATCCAAGTTATAGGATGGGTTTAAAGTTATATTGGCGTCAATAGGCAATGGTCTCATATCGTCGCTCCGAAATTGGGAGGGAGCTTTGTGATCGGAAGCGAAACACGGGTGGTGGCGATCATCGGATCACCCATTGTCCAAGTGAAATCGCCGGGTAATTTCAACCGATATTTTGCCGATGAGGGTGTGGATAGGGTAATGATCCCCATCGATCTCGCCCCGGAGCGCGTTGCCGATTTCGTTACGACGGTGCGTGGCTGGCAGAATATGGATGGCTTCGTCGTCACCATTCCGCACAAGGCAGCAGTCGCCGCGCTGGTCGATGAGCTCAGTGCAACAGCGCAGTTTCTCGGTGTTGCGAATGTGGTGAGGCGTCACCCGAATGGACGGCTTTCTGGCGACATGACCGACGGCGAGGGTTTCCTCACAGCCTTAAGGGCGCAGGGTTTCGCTTCCAATGGCAAAGTCGTGCTGGTGGTCGGAGCAGGAGCTGCTGGCAGTGCGATTAGCTACACGCTTGCACGCGAAGGCGTTTCGCATCTGTTTATTTCCGATCGCGACAAGGCTCGTGGCGCCAGTCTCTGTGCTCGTCTGTCCAGCGCTTTCCCAGCCGTTTCTATTTTGGCAGGAGCAGTACCCCAGCGCGCCTTCGATCTTATCGTCAACGCGTCTTCGTCGGGTATGCAGCATGACGATCCACTGCCGGTACCTTACTCAACGCTGGCATTGGTGCCACCAGAAGGTCTGGTGGCTGATGTCGTGACGAGCCCGAAAATGACGCCGATGCTCACACTTGCGAAAGCTCGGCTGCTGAAAATTCAGACGGGTGAGGAAATGGCCAAATCTCAACTTTTTGCGCTTGGAAAAGTGATGGGCATATTCGGTGGAGTGCCAACTGATGTCTAAAGCCCGAGGTGGACGATACGACGTCGTGGTCGTTGGAGGTGGCGCGGCCGGAATGAGCGCGGCTGTAGCTGCTACCCGCATGGGTGCGAAAGTCGCACTCATCGAGCGATACGGTTTCCTGGGCGGAGCGGCTGCCAATTCGTTGGTTTTAGCCTACTGCGGCTTCTTCCTGAAAGGTCCTGAGCCTGTTTTTGCAGTTGGAGGAATCGGTGTCGAACTGCTGGCTATGCTTGCGAAGATTGGCCAGGATATCGCTCCGATACGATCTAGCAGCGGCAACTGGATTGTCATGCTGGACCCCGAGGCGGTCAAGCTTGCATTCGACCAATTGACCGACATGAATGGCCTCGAAACCCTGTTGCACAGTCGCGTCACTGCGGTGTCCACGAAGCCGAGTGGAATTGGCGCCATCACGGTGACTGACCATGCCGGTAGCTACGGGATCACCGCAGCCGCGTTTGTAGATGCCAGCGGTGAAGCTGCTCTAGCGTCGCATGCGGGACTTGAGATGACGACCGACAGCCGCGCTGGTGATCACGTCCAACCCGCGTCAATGCCCGTTCGTATCGGTGGCGTTTCAGCGGGTGTGACATTCGACCGCGAGCAGATGACGCAACTGATCGCCGAGCACAACGCTTGCTCAGATGTTCCAATTCATCGAACCGACGGCGGCGTCATGTTGCGGCTGCCGACGTCGAACGATTATTGGTGGATGACGATCGATCTTGTGACCGATGGTTTGAGCGGTGCCAGTCTGGGCAATGCGGAACGCGAGGCACGACGGCAAGCTTGGCGGAATTTGCAATTGCTCCGGCAGATGCCTGGCTTCGAAAACGCGTTCATCTCGGCCACGGGGCCACAGATAGGTATTCGCGAGACACGCCGTCCGCATTCGCGTAACGATTTGACCGCTACCGCTTTACGCGAAGGTGACCGTCGCGAAGATGGCATCGGGCGTGCTGCATGGCCCATGGAGGTTCACGAGGCACCCGGTCGGGCACATTTCGTCGATCTTGGCGGCGACGGCTTTGCTGATATACCAATGGGAGCCATCCAAGCTGTCGGTGCGGATAATCTGTTCCTCGCGGGTAGGGTCGCTGGCGCAGATGCTGCTGCCTATGGTTCTTTGAGAGTCATGGGTACAGCCTTTGTCACCGGTCAAGCAGCTGGAATTGCGGCCGCCTTGAGTGCTTCATCAGCGTCCGTTTCGGCTTACAGCGTCAGAAAGCATCTTTGTTTTCAAAATGCGATAATTTGAAAGCCTGAAGAGCGAACAATGCGATCTGAGAAAAAAGTTGCGTCACTTTGGACCGATTCGGTCCAGCGAAACGCATCTCTTCTATAGCGTTGCCGAAGCGGGATTGATATCTGCAACACGCGCTATACCATCTATTGGCGTAAGACGAACTGTCGGCCCGTGGATAAGCAATTTCAGCGTGTTAGCTCCATTCCAATGGCAGGGCCGACGGTCCTGATCCTTTCAAGAGCAAAAGCCAATACTGATGCCCGCTGAATTTGAAGCTGGACGAGAAGCAGATACAACAGAGCCTATTGGTCCAGAGCTCACTCAATCGCAACAGCGTCAGGTAAGATCCAGCTTCCGTCGACTACATTGATGTGTGTCCTAGCCCCACATCCAGTTCAACAAACTCGCTCTGATGGTACATCCGTACAAGCTTGTCATGACGTATGCGGAACTGGCTTCGCCTTTTCAGGCCGGTTGCCGGGTCGATTTTCAGGGCCGTATCGTAGTAGACCGCGCCGTTCGCTATTGCCCGCAGGAACAGGGGATCTGGTCTTCGGTCATCTCCGGCTCCTCCGAACAGCCGCGAATGGTCCAGAAAACATGCAGATCTACATCCGCTAAATTCTCAGGAAGCGTGGGAATCAGAGGCTTTACAGACGCGGAACGCTGGTGATCAGTCCCCGGACAACGGTATCGTTGTCAGCCTGAATGCGGCATACGGCCTCTAACCGCTGGCCCGGCATACTACGCTCGGCCAGGAATGTCTCGACATTCGGTTTTTCCTCCTCTGTCGGAGGGCTGCATTTCACCCAGGCATCTTTCAGATAGAACGGGACATCCATGGGATACCCGAGATATCTGCGGCTCTCCTGGTGGTTTTCGACATCAACCAGGATCGCTCTGAGACCGCTCTTGTAGGAGATCGAAAATGCCCCTTCAGGCATATCCGGGCGGGTGAAGTAGCCGGCACGGTAGTAGTCCCATACACCGTAAGCCACATATCCTAGCACAGCGACCGCGATGCCTCGTTTGAGCCAAAACCACATACCCGGATCCCCACGCGATCAATCTTGGTCAGTTCTAGTTGCTGTAGCGACGAAATTCAACGCAGACAGGCGCGACTGACCCATGATTTAAAGGGTCGCAGCACATCGCACCCACTGCCATATCAAGGCTTAGCAGTGATCACCGCTGCAACCCGGCTATGTTCGTCGATCCAGCGGGCCGTGTCCGGCGAAATGTAGCTGATCAGCTCGATGATCGATGCGTAGTCTGCAGCAATATTGCGGTTCAGGATCGGTTCGTGGTGCGCGATCCGGTTACGCAGCCGGCGGAGATCATCAAGCGGCTGAAAGATCTGCGCACGGGTGAGGGGCCCCTCTGACTGGAAGACCTTGCGGAAGTGCGAGCGCCACAATTGCTCGTAGCGTTTGGCAAGAAGCCCCGTCCAGAACCCCCAGTTCAACTCTGCCACCACGCGCCCGTGATTCGCGATGCTTCCGTGACGGCCAAGATCGGTGCGTACCTTCAGGAGCATGTCGGGCAGGGGGTATTGCAACGCCGGCCCGGGATTAAGATCAAACCAGGTCGGGCCAAATGCAGTCTTCAACCGGTCGCCAAGCCCGTTGCGTAAAGTTATCTCAAGCCCTTGCAACGGCGTGTAAAGCGCCTGAGACAATGCGCTGTTCCAGGCATACAGCTGGAGCCCCAGCACCTTGTCGTTACCGGCAAGGGCGTAGTAAGGTCCCAGCCGTTCGGGGGAGTGGGATGACTCCAGATTCGCGATAATCGTCGGCGTATACTCAAAAACCACTTGAATATCTCCTCAATTTATTCCATCTTGTCTTCGTGAGCCTCGGTAGCGCCTCTGCATTGCAAGCGCCCGGGGCATTGCTTTTTATGAGCCTGCCACAGCACTGGGCCAGCTGTCTCGTCTGACGGACAGTGAGGTCAACAATCCTTCCTGTCGATTGCGGCCTCGCCCGCTCAAGAGTTCGGCGCGTTGTTGTTCACGACAAGCTTGGGCTTTTTGCGCTTCACCCTGTCCTTCTCGTCCTCAGACTTCTTTTTGGCAGCCGCGATCTTCTCAAGCGCATGCGGCGTGCAGGCCGCGATCAGCCCGTCAAAGCGATAAAGGTTGGTCTGGCTCCCGAACTTGCTGTGCCGGCGCTCGTCCCGCGTGATCAGCCCGATCTTCTGCATTCCGGTGATGCGCTTCTGAATCGTCCGGGGCGTCACGTTCAACGCTTCCGCGATCGTGCCGACCGCAGGACGTGGCACGTTGTCGTCGGTCCACCAGTACTGGATCAGGTGCAGCAGGATATTGACGTCTAGAGCGTCCAACCCCAAGGCGCGTTGTTTCTCGATAATGATGTTCGGGATGGCGCTCCACCCCGCCTTCATCAGCGTCGGCGTCCATTTCTTTTCATTCTGTTTGAGCGCCTGGACATCCGGCGACTTTGCTTTTACAGTTTCTTCCATGTCGGTCTCCCGTGTTTGCGTATGCCCTCTATATCAGGCTGTTTCGCGCGATTGGCGAGACGCTACGGGGCGAACCTAGGTTCGGGAGTGGGCGAATTCAGGTTCGCACGCCCCCTGTTTCTGAGTTCAGGGTGGTACGAACGCAGGTTCACCCAAAGTAGATATACTGATAATCAGGATATTCGGAAAACAGGAAGAACCAGCAGCAGAGTAACAGTATATAGGTACCGCCCGTCTCCCGGTTCACCCGGGTATCGGAAAATTCCTATCAGGCTACTGGTTTGACAGGAGCATCTGTCGGCGCGAGAGCGCCTTCTGCTTTACGAGCCCGCCAGGTTTCTACAAGAAAAGTCGCCATGGTTCCGGATAGATTGACAGCGAGCTCAGCGAGTCGCGGTTGCGGCTTTGCTTTTTTGGGGCCCGGGCTATGGGCGTCGCCAAGTTTGCTTCGAAGGGATCCCAGAAGTTCAACGATTTGCTGACAGCTGCCGAGGAGCTGCTTGAAAGTCTGCTCCGTGTGGTCATCCGGTGCGAGGCGAAGAACCTTGGCAAGCCTACGGTAAAGAACAGGTAGATCAGCATTATCTGGATATTCGGCTTCTGCTTCATCCAGGATCCATTTGCACACGTCCTCAAGGAGGGTGCGGGCAAGAGTGATAGCGCCGTGGGGATCGTCTGCACGCCTTTCCACTGCCGCGATCCACCGACCATGAACATCGTTCGGGTCAAAGGCCTGCAGGGCAGCACTGATGCCATGGTCGGCCGGGCTGCCAAGGATCGCGCGCTGCATCTTGTAGATTGGCGAGCCTGATACCTTGCCGGTCATGGCGAGACGGAAACCATCGTGTTGTAGATGAGAATTTAGGTCAGCGACCAAGGCCGCCTGCGCCTCGAGGGTTTGAACGACAGGCGCTGTCAGTTCCTCCAGGAACCGGAATAGCTGGCGTTGGGAGCAGCTGAGAAACCCAAGGTGGATCAGCATCTCGTCGGTTCCCCAGTCGTAGTTGCGAACCGTATGCTGATAGATATCCTCTAGGAGACCGCCAGACGACCCGTAAGGAGAGGGAATTTCGGCTACTGGCCAGATACGCTGGATGGATTCGACTTCATGCAGCTCCGTTGTCAGGGGACGCGTCTTGAGGACAGACAAGATTCGCCTGCGAGTAATCTCTGTGACTGCGGGTTGGTCGATCTCTTCAAATTTGGCGACCTGTTCCGAGAGACGGTAGTTGGTGACCTCTAGGAGCAGCTTTTTTGCCATAGGCAAAAGACCTTCAGCTGGTACGGCCGACAGCCTGCTCATGGCATACTTGTACTTGCTATTGAAGGCTTCTGAACCGTCCCCATCTGCGAGGCCCAGGCGGGTACAAACGCCCGGCACGTCATAAGCTTTGAAGTCAGAAATGACGTTTGCGATGTCGCTACGTAATTCGCGGATCATTTGGGGAGATGGCGTTGTCATAGGCTCGATCAAATCAGGATCCGCTCAACCTCGTCCAGACTGACATCATCGCTCCGGCGGTCGTAGAGCTGTGTAGTCCGGGTGGATGAATGGTTGGCGATGTTCGCGGCTTTCTCCAGCGTTCCCCCATTCTTAAGGTAGGCCGTAATCCCTGTGGCACGGAACGTGTGATTGCACACGGCGGTACTAATGCCGGCCGCGACGGCGCGGCGTTGGATCATGGCGTAGGCGTTGGCCTGGGGCAGCGCCTTGCCGGACATTTCAGACGTGCCTCGATGGAAGGTCTGGAACAGCGGCGCACGAGGAGCGTCCCTCAGGCCTGCGCCGTCGAGATAATCATCCAGGTAGGCCTCAAGGGAATGGTGGCACGGCAGTTCGACCTGCTTGCCAGCCTTTGCCGCCGGTTTTCATGTCGAGCCGCGCCGGATCGTTACTGAGACGATCTCCGGCAGTACCGCAATCGCACAGCGCCGCGGCTTTTCACGGTTAATGGACAAGCTGGAGTCCGGCGATATTCTCATAGTGACCAAACTCGACCGCCTCGGCCGTGACGCGATCGATGTCAGCACCACTGTGAAGGCTCTCGCCGAGATGGGCGTACGCGTTTACTGCCTTGCCCTCGGCGGCGCAGACCTGACCAGTTCGTCCGGCACGATGACCATGCAGGTGCTCAATGCTGTCGCGCAGTTCGAGCGCGACTTGCTGATCGAACGAACCCAATCCGGCCTCAAGCGTGCAAAGTCGGAAGGTAAGACCCTCGGTCGGCCATCTACACTCAGTGATGAGCAGAAGATGGATGTACGCGATGATCTCGCAAAGGGAATGAGCGTTTCGGCTATTGCGCGAAAATTTACGACTAGTCGACAGACGGTTATGCGGGTTCGCGACGAAGGTTCACGGTCCGTTCGATCTTAGCGTGTCGCCAAGAACACATCTTGTTCCGACCCCAAATCGTTAGCGAAAATCTGGGCTATTTTTGCGCGCTAACTCTAACAGACGTATGACGTTCTGCAGTTTGAAATTCCAAAGTAAAAGCGACAATCTCTCACGCGTCTCGTGTGGGCGCTTCGCCCGCTCGCCGGTCGGAGCCTGCGGGGTCGAGCGAACCCACTTCGTTACGCCCGTGCTTTGCTGTCTGTGAATTGGCATTCTTTGTGCATGACCACCAGTCAGCGGGAAGTGCTCACTTCGAAGTATGAACTGTCACTCCTCAAGATAGAATATAAAATCCATCATAATTGTCGGCAAGAGTGCCCGTATTGCTGCCGAGCGATCCGGGCTTAAGCTCCATTATAGCCTCGAATTTTCCGCGTTTCCGCCAATCGGCTGGCAGTCCAGATGCAATCCGCAACGAGCGATTCTGAGAGATTCACCGGAACCGAATGAATGACGTTTGACGGTAGCATGGCGAGCTTGCCGACTTCCGCCATGTCTTCTGCAGTCACATCCTGAAGACCGAGATCCGATAGGGTGGTGGGCAGGCCGAGGTCGATACAAAAGTCCAGCGCTTCGTTGAGATCTTCCGGCGAGCGGTTTTCCAGCACCAAGAGGCAGATGACGCCGAAGGCAACCTTTTCGCCATGGAAGAAGTGGTGCGTAGGTTCCAGCGCCGTCAGGGCGTCGTGCACGCCGTGTGCGGCCGAAACGCCGCAGTTCTCGAAGCCAAGGCCGCTCAGCAGCGTGTTGGCTTCGATGATGTTCTCTACGGCTGGCGTCAGTCGGTCATCCCTTGCCGCAGCGAAGGCCGAGCGGCCATCGCGCATCAGTACTTCGTGACAAGCGCGTGCGATGTGAATGCCGGCTGCCGTTGTGGCATAGCCGTCGCCGATATAGTTTTTGCTGCGTGACTCAATGTTCGAGCGAGCCTCGTACCAGGTGGAGAGGGCATCGCCCATGCCGGCCACCAGAAAGCGTACCGGCGCCTTGATGATCAGCGAACTGTCGACGACCACGACGTCCGGGTTGCGGCCGCAGCGCACGACCCGATCGTAAACGCCCTGTTCCGAGTAGATGACGCCGATGGAGCTGGTGGGCGAATCCGTAGAGGCGATGGTCGGCACGGTGACGATGCGGGCGCCGATGTTGAAGGCGGTGATCTTCGCGGTGTCGAGCGCCTTTCCGCCTCCCACGCCGATGACGACACCGGCATCGCCGGCCTTGCCCTCGTCGACGCAGCGCGCGACTTCCTTGTCAGTCGATTCGCCGCAAAATTTGACGAAGCGGCTTTTGACGCCTTGCTCCTGGAGGCTCCGCTCGATCTGCGGGCGCAGGCTATTCCAGAAAAAGGCATCGATGATGATAAGTGCAGACTTCGAAAGCGGAGCGATATAGATGCCAAGGTCGGCCAGAACGCCTGGGCCTTGCACATAGCGCAATGGGCCGCCGTAACCGCGTTGTGTCATGGTGAAAATCTCCTGGAAATGAACCCGATCAGCGAAGCGTCAGACCGCCGTCGACTGTGATTATTTCTCCCGTGGTAAAGGAGGAAGCGCCGCTTGCGAGGTAGACGATGACGCCGGCCAGTTCGTCCACCGTTCCGATGCGGTTCTGCACGGCGCCCTTTGCCCAATGGTCGCGGACGACGTCGGGATGATCCTTCAGCACGTCTTCCGTCAGCTCTGTCATGATGTAGCCGGGAGCGATAGCGTTGACGCGGATGTTGTGCTCGGCCCACTCTGTGGCGAGGCCCTTGGTGAGCATGTGCACCCCTGCTTTCGAGACATTGTAGGCGGTGTGTCGGAAGGGCCAGTTGACGATCCGGCCGGACATGGAGCCGATGTTGATGATCGAGCCATCCTTCTGCCTGATCATCGCCTTGCCGACTGACTTGGAGACGAGAAAGACGCCGTCGAGATTGACGGCCATGGTCTGTCGCCAGTGATCCAGTGAAAACTCCTCTGCGCTACCGGGAAAAATGATGCCGGCATTGTTGACGAGAATGTCGATCCGGCCCCAGCGTGCCAGCACGGCTTCCGTCATGCGCTCGACGTCCGCCTCATCGGCGACATCGGCCTGGATCGCGAAGCTGTCGACGCCCATGTCGCGCAGCTCGGCGACGACACCTTCTGCCCTGTCCACGGTGGAGCGGACGACGATGGCAACATCGGCGCCATGGCTGGCAAGCGCTTCCGCCAGCGCCTTGCCAATCCCGCGCGATCCGCCGGTGACGATTGCCTTCTTTCCCTTGAGATCGAAGATCTTGCTGTAATCCATCGGTTTCTCCTCCCGATTGTAGGTCTTTGGATCAGGCGGTTGTCGGCGAAGCTGTCGTCATGGTGATAGGGGCCATTGCCATTTCTCCCCATTGCTTCAAAATCTGCTCCCCGGTGCGCTGCGCTTGGGCGACGATCGTCAGCGACGGGTTGAGAGCGGTAGAGGATGGCAGGAAGGACGCGTCGACGACGTAGAGATTGTCGACATCCCAGACCTTGCAATGCTGGTCGAGAACGGAAGTCTTCGGATCGTTGCCGAAGCGCGCCGTGCCGCACTGGTGCATGGAGACCTTGATGTCCATCTTCTGGGTGATGATCAGCGGGTAGCCAAGCGAGCGCATGTGGCGTCCCCAGACTTTGACGAGTTCGCTATGGGATTTCAGGTTGTTCTCCGTATAGCTCAGCCTTAGCTTGCCATCCGGATCGACGGTGACGCGGTTGTTCGGATCCGGCAGATCCTCCGACATGATCCACCAGTCGACGCTGCGTTCGGCAAACTGGTTCATCAGCCATTCCGGTGCCCACTTGGCGTTGGCCGTCAGCATGCCGCCCTGCAGCTTGCCAAGCCCCTGGACATTGCCAAGCGGGTAGGGCTTCTCGCTGTTCGCCAGATAATAGTCGTTGACCGCCATCGATTTCTGGAAGGTGACGCGGTTCTTCTTGAACGGCGAAACCGCCATCATGGCCGTGTTGTTGTGGGCCATATAGTTTCGGCCCAGCTGGTCCGACATGTTGTTGCCGATACCGCGTTTGTGGGCATCGTTGGCGGAGCGCAGCAGGAGAGCTGCCGAGTTGATCGCGCCGGCGCTGCAGATATAGGTGTCGCCCGTCACAATCTTCTTCTCGCCCTGATGGGTGAGCTCGACACCGGTGACGCGCTTGCCGGTTGGATCGGTCAGGATGCGGTGCACCAGCGTCTCGGTGATCAGATCAATATTGCCCTTGGCAATGGCCGGGTCGATGAGGCGGACTTCGGCATCGCCCTTTGCGCCGAGTTTGCAGGCAAACCCGTCGCAGGTCCGACAGCGAATGCAGCTGCCGCCCTGATGATAGTCGATGGCAATCGGCAGCGGGAAGGGTTTCAGGCCCTTTTCGCGCAGCTTCTTTTCGAAGAAGGCGATTTCCGGCTCGTGGCCGATCGCCGGATAAGGCATCGGGCCCGAGCGGGGCGGCTCGGTCGGATCCATGCCGGCCGTACCGTGGGTTCCCATCAGCCGCTCGGCGACATCGTAATAGGGTGCGAATTCCGAATAGGGAACCGGCCAGGCAGGGGCAATGCCGCCCTCGTGCTTAAGATCACCAAAGTCCTCGGCGCGGAAGCGCAGGGTCGCAGCACCGAAAAATTTGCTGTTGCCGCCGACATAATAATAGGTGCTGGGGTTGAAGATCACCCCGTCCTTGTCGCGCCACTCTTCCTTGGCCACGTACTTCCTCGTGTGGAAAACGGCGTCGACGCTCCAGTTGTCGGCTTCGCGCGGCAGGCGCGGGCCACGCTCGATCATCAGGATGCTGCGCCCGGTCTCGACCAGACGGTTTGCCAGAGCTCCGCCGCCGACCCCGGCGCCAATGATCACGACGTCGTAGAAGTTCTTCAGTTCTGTCATCTTCTCTCTCCCGGGCATCTCATGGCTTTCGCGCTCAGATGCCGCTCCTCCAAATCACATGATCGCGCCTACCTGCCAGGGCACGAACTCGTTGTCGCCGTAGTTGAAGATCTCGCTGGACGTCTGCTTGCCGGAGGCGGTGTCGAGGATCATCCGGAAGATCCTCTCCCCGACCTGCTCCACCGTCTCATCACCCGTGACGATCGTGCCGCAGTTGATGTCCATGTCCTCTTCCATCCGCTCGTACATCGGCGTGTTCGTCGCGAGTTTGAGCGATGGGGCCGGCTTGAAGCCCGAGACGGAGCCTCGGCCGGTGGTGAAGCAGATGATATTGCATCCGCCTGCGACCTGGCCCGTGACTGCGATCGGGTCGTAGCCCGGCGTATCCATGAAAACGAAGCCGGCTTCGGTGATTGGCTCGGCATATTCGTAAACGGCGTTGAGGCGAGACGTGCCGCCCTTCGCTACGGCGCCGAGCGACTTTTCGAGAATGGTCGTCAGGCCGCCGGCCTTGTTGCCGTGCGACGGATTGTTGTTGAGTTCGGCCTTGCCGCGCTCCGCGTAGTCGCGCCACCACTCGATGCGCTGCAAAAGCTTTTTGGCGACATCCGGCCTTGCGGCACGGCGCGTCAGAAGGTGTTCGGCGCCATAGATCTCCGGCGTTTCGGCCAGACATGCGGTTCCGCCATGGCGCACCAGCAGATCGGCAGCGTAGCCGAGCGCAGGATTGGCCGATATGACGGAGTAACCGTCCGAGCCGCCGCATTCGAGCGCCAGCTTCAGCATCGATACCGGCTGCGGAGTGCGCTGGATCGCATCGACCTTGGGCAGCATCTCGTCGATGACCGAGATGCCCTGCTCGATGGTCTTGCGGGTGCCGCCGGTTGTCTGGATCGTCATCGTGCGGAAGGTATCGCCTTCCGTCAGGCCGTGGGCGGCAAGGATGGCCGGGATCTGGTTGGTTTCACAGCCGAGGCCGATCATCACGACACCGCCGACATTGGGGTGGGTGGCGTATCCGGCAAGCGTCCGCGTCAGGTAGCGATAACCTTCGGCATTGGTGTTGATGGCGCAGCCACCGGCATGGGTCAGCGCGATGATGCCATCGACGTTCGGATAAGCTTCAAGGCGACCCGGAACGGAAAAATGCGCAGCGATGGCCTTTGAGACAGTGGCCGAACAGTTCACCGACGATATAATGGCGATGTAGTTTCGCGTGCCCGCAGGCCCGTGGGGGCGTGCGTAGCCCATGAAGCTTGCGCGCTCCTCCGGTGCCAGGAAATAGGGCTCGTGTGCGTCGACACAGAATTCGTGCTCCAGCACCACGTCGCCCATCGCCATGTTGTGCGTATGGACATGGTCGCCAACGGCGATGTCAGCGGTAGCGAAGCCGATAACCTGGCCGTATTTCACGATCTTTTCGCCTTTGCCGAGTGCCGCTGCCGCGACCTTGTGGCCCTGCGGGATGCGCGTATGGACAAAGACACCGCCGAGTTCGTCGCAGTTTCCGGGTTCCAGGGGAACGCGGGCGATGGCAACATTGTCGCGCGCGTGGAGCCGCAGCAGGGGGGACGACGTCGAGTAATCTGTCATGTCAGGCGTCCTTCTTCTCAAACAGGGAAACCTTGTCCTCGTACATGTTGGCCATCACCTCGAACGAGGAATCCAGATGGATCCGCATGGCCAGCTCAGCCTGGTCGGCGCTCCGGTTCTTGAGGGCGCGGACGATTGCCTCGTGCTGTTCCGTCACCATGGCCAGGTGGCCAGGTACCGGTGCACTCAGCTGCCGCATGCGATCCAGGTGGACCTTGGCGAGCGTGATGAACTTCCAGATCCGTGGATATCCGCTGATGCCGGCGATGGCGCCATGCAAGGCGTCGTCCGCGTCCAGATAGTCTGCCAGCGTGTCACGCTCCAGAATCCCCCGCATCTCGCCGATGATCGTCTGCAGGCGTGCGAGATCTCCGTCCGTGATCCGCGATGCAGCCTTCCGGACGCTCTCGATTTCCAGCGAGCGGCGGATGACGAAACCTTCCTCCGCGACATTGAACGAGATCCGGCTGACATAGGTGCCAGAGTGCGGAAAGATATCGACGAGCCCCTCGTCGGAAAGCTTCTGCAGCGCCTCGCGGACCGGTGTCCGTGACACGCCGAACTCCGTGCAAAGATCCTTCTCCGAGATCACCGCACCCGGCTGCATGTCCAGATGGACGATGGCTTGTCGCAATAACCCATATATGTGTTCTGCTTTTGGGATTAGTCTCATAGTCCGTATGCTCGTTGATTTCTCTTCGTAACTGCCGTCTTGTAGGGCCTTCGGAAAGTTTACGATTTGCCGTTGACAGCAATTCGATGTTCTGCCTTTTATAACTCATATATTAGTCGGCGGCGCAAGAGGAAAAGTTATTGGCGCCGTCAATGAAGAGGAAAAGCCAAGGTGCGGACGCACCGAGGTGCTTCCAGGACGAAATACGGCCTTTCGGCCCGTTGCGACTTTGGTCAAGGCAGGTGCGGTAACGCCGCAGCCGCCTGCTGGATCGCGATCACCTGAAAAGCGGAAACCAGGACATATCGCCATGGCAACGATCAACTACCTGACACGCATCGAGTTCGACGATGGCGCAATATCGCGTCTTCCGTCGCTTCTGGCCGAGCTCGGGGTCAAGCGTCCGCTGATTGCCACCGACAAGGGACTGGTCGCAACAGGCATCGTCGAAAAGGTACTTGCCCTGTTCGAAACGCGCCCCGTCGTCTTTGACGGCACGCCGGCCAACCCGACGGAGGACGCCGTTCTCGCCGCCTACGAGATATTCAAGAGCGAGAATTGCGACGGCATTGTCGGTCTCGGTGGTGGTTCATCCCTGGATCTTGCAAAAGCGGTTCGTCTTCTCAGCGGCCATCCGGGGCCGCTGGCGCAATATACCGCCGTTGCCGGTGGTGCTTCCAGGATCCACGGCAAGATCTGTCCAATGATTGCGGTGCCGACGACGTCCGGTACAGGCTCCGAAGTCGGCCGCGCTGCGGTCATCATCACGGCGGAGGGCCGCAAGCTCGGTATCCTCAGCGGCTTCATGCTTCCATCGATTGCGCTTTGCGATCCGGAGCTGACCTACGGCCTGCCGCCGTTCCTGACGGCTGCGACCGGTATGGATGCGCTTTCGCATTGCCTCGAAACCTACATGGCACCATCCGTCAATCCGCCCGCCGAAGCCATTGCACTCGATGGGCTGAAGCGCGGCCTTCCCGCGCTACGCACCGCCGTCAAGGAAGGCCAAAACCGGGATGCCCGCTGGAACATGATGATGGCTGCGCTGGAAGGCGCCATGGCTTTCCAGAAAGGCCTTGGCGCCGTGCATGCGCTGACCCATCCGCTCGGAGCCATCCGCGAACTCAATCTCCATCACGGAACGCTGAATGCCGTCCTGACACCGGCCGTCCTGCGCTTCAACAGACAGGCCATCGGGAAGAAGTGGGATGTGCTGGCCGAAATGCTTGGCGGCGTCCCGGACGAGGCAATTGCGCAGCTGAACAAGGAAATCGGCATGCCGTCCGGCCTCGAAGCGATGGGCGTGACGCAGGCGATGATGGAGAAGGTTTCGGGCGAAGCGCTCAAGGACCATTGCCATGGCACCAATCCGCGTCTCGCGACGCAGGAGGAGTATCTGGAGATCATGCGCGACTCTCGTTGAGTGCGATGGAGAGGAAATGGCTGGGCTGTTCCGGCCATCGATCGGGAGGATCAAATCAATGTCCGAATTTGAAAATGAAACCAATGATCAGGCATCCTACCTGTCGTCCCTGAAGCTGACGCGCCGCGGCGTGTTGAGCGCCGGTGCTGCCCTGACCGTGGCGGCGGCGCTGTCGAAGCCGAAGTTCGCCCAGGCCGCAGACCTGCAGTTTTGTGCTTCGCTCGGCTGGACCGTCTGGGAATCGGGGCGTCACATCGTCAACGGCTACAAGGACGCCGTCGAGCGGCTTGGCGGCAAGTTGACGATCGCCGACGCCAATTACGACATCAAGAAGCAGGCCGACCAGATCGCCGCCTTCGTGGCGTCCAAGCCCGCGGCCATCTTCATCACCCCGGCCGACGCTTCTGCGATCTCGCCTGCGGTGCAGGCGGCCGTTGCCTCCGGTATCCCGATCTTCTGTGGCGACAGCTACGTTCCGAACACCACGGTCACCTCGACCGCCATGTCGAACAATTTCGGTCTCGGTGCCGCCGGCGCGGAATACATCGCCAAGCGCCTGAACGGCAAGGGCAGCGTCGCGCTGGTCAGCTTGCCGTCCAACGAATCCTGGGATCAGCGGACGCTGGGAGCCAAGTCGGTTTTCGCCCGCTTTCCTGACATCAAGATCGTTTCGGAAATCGCCTTTGCGCTGGGCGGCACGACCACGCCTCGCCAGGTCGTCGACAACATCCTGACGGCCAATGCAGACCTGAACGCCGTCTGGTGCGCGTGGGACGGCGCTGCCTCTGAAGGCACTCTCGCCATCCGTGCTGCCCGCCGCGATGTCTTCATCACCGGTATCGACGGTGGCAGGCAGTCGTTCGAATATATCAAGGCCGGCTCACCCTTCGCCCTCACCATGGCTCAGAGCTTCTACGAAATGGCCTACATGAACGCCTTCTATGCCCATGAGGTCATCGCCGGCCGCAAGGCTCCCCGCTTCGTCATCACGCCCAGCTACGCGGTGACACAGGAGAGCCTGAAGAGCCTGCCTTCTATTCCTGACACCTACGACAAGCCGGGCGAAGCCATCAAGCTCGGCTGGTCGCGCGCGCTGTAAGGCAGAACGAAGTGCGCCGGCCCGGTACCGGCGCGTTTTTCGGAGGAAAGCAGGCAGCGGCATTCGCCGCGCCTGCAGACTGTTGGGACGAGACAATGGCAAATGTAATCAGCATGCGCGCTATCGAAAAGCGCTTCGGGGTCGTCAAAGCACTCGATGCCGTCAGCTTCGATCTTGAGGTCGGCGAGATCCACGCCTTGCTCGGCGTCAACGGTGCTGGCAAGTCGACGCTGATCAAGATCCTCTCGGGGGTCTACAAGAAGGATTCAGGCGTCATCGAGATCGGTGGCCAGAGCGTCGAGCTCGGCAGCCCGGCTGCGGCCATCGATTGCGGTATCGCATCCGTCCAGCAGCATCCCGAACTGGTGGGCGACTTCACCGGGGTCGAGAACATCTATCTCGGCCAGGAATCGAAGCGGGCCGGGTTGACGGGTCGTATCGACCGCAAGGCCATGCAAATGGCTGCGCAGAAGCTGTTGAAGCGCTTTCCCATCGAGATCGACCTCGATGCCCGCGTCGGTGAAATGGCTGCCGTCGATCGCGAAATCGTCGCGATCCTGCATGCGCTGCGCCGCGAGGACATCCGCATTCTCATCCTAGACGAGCCGACCTCGACGCTGACCGAGCGCGAGAAGGCGTCGCTGTTCCAGCTGATGCGGACGCTGAAGGCGGCCGGCATCGCCATCATCTATATCACGCACCGCCTCGAGGAAGTCTTCGAGATCGCCGATCGCTTCACCGTCTTTCGCGGTGGCCGCAATGTGGCGACGATGACGATTGCCGAGGCGCGTTCCAATGCCGTCTCCATTCCCGATCTGATGCTGGACCAGAAGAGCGGGGCCATATTCCCTCCCAGGGATGACCGGGCCGGGGGTGAAGTCATGATGACAGTGGAGGGTCTCGAAAAGCGCGGCCTCTTCTCCGATGTCAGCTTCACCCTGCGGCGTGGCGAGATACTGGGCATTTTCGGGCTGATCGGATCCGGTGCCGACGAATTGTCGAAGGCGCTGTTCGGCGTCATCCGCCCCGATGGCGGTTCGATGACCATCAAGGGCAAGCCTGTCGTGCTGAAAGACCCCCACGATGCGCTGCGTCGGGGCATTTTTCTCGTTCCCGGCGATCGGCGCACCGAAGGTCTGACGATGACGAAGGACGTGGTCTTCAACACCACGCTTGCCCATCTCGGTAAGGCGTCCTGGATCGGTGGCCTGCTCAAGCTCGGTCGTAACAAGGCGATCGCCGAAGAACTGGCAAGGAAGGTCGCGCTGCAACCGCTGAAGCTCGATCGTCCGGCCAGCGCCTTCTCCGGGGGCAACCAGCAAAAGATCGTCATTGCCAAGGGTCTCTATCGCGACAGCGAGATCTACATCTTCGTCGAGCCCACCGTCGGCGTCGATATCGGCGCGCGCGCGACGCTCTATGGGCTGATGCGCGAGCTTTCGCAGAAGGCGGCTGTGCTCGTCATCTCATCGGACTGCGACGAGGTCTACGGCGTCGCCGACAGAACGATCGCGCTCTACAAGGGCCAGCCTGCGACGTCAGCAGACACGCCGTCCCGCGACCAGCTTCTTGCCGCCGGCATCATGGGAGTAAGATCATGAAAGAGGAGTTCAAGGTGCCTCCTGTCGTTCTCCGGCTCGGTGCGTTCGTCGTGCTGCTGGCCATCATTGCAGGCGTGTTCCAGTCCTTCGCGCCGTCCTATCTCAGCAATGGCAATCTACATGCGCTGCTGCGCCACATGTCCGTCAACGGCCTCACGGCGATTGGTCTCACCTTCGTCATCGTCGTGCGCCATTTCGATCTGTCGTTCCCAGGCATTGCATCGCTCGGCGCCATGACGATCGGCTGGCTTCTTGCCAATGACTACAGTCTTTACCAGAGCATCGGCGGCGGCATTGCCGTTGGCCTTCTCGTCGGCCTGATCAACGGCACGGCCATCTCCTATTTCCGTCTCCCGGATATCGTCACGACGATTGCCACCGGCGGCGTCTCGGTCGGCCTCTCCTATTTCTACAGCAACGGCACGTCGCTTTCCGACAACTTCTTCGGCTCGGGCATTCTTGATCTCAACGATGCGAAGGTGATGACGCTGGATATGCCGGTCGTCATCCTGCTGATCGCTGGAATCATCGCCTTCGTCGTGCTGCACGCCTCGCGCTTCGGCCGTGCCTTTTACGCGACCGGTGAGAACAAGCTTTCCGCAGTCTTTTCCGGCGTCAGGGTCAAGGCCTATGTGCTCGCGGCGTTCGCACTCTGTGGGGCCATGGCCTGTCTCGCAATCACCTTGCTGGTCGCATCTTCCGGTGCCGCCAACGTGACGGCCGGCAGCCAGCTGCTGATGCCGGCGTTTGCGGCCGTCTACCTGGGTGCGGCCCTTTTCGGGGCGCCTTCGATCCCGGCAACGCTGGCCGGAACCCTGCTGATGTCGGCGATGCTGAACGGCTTCACCTTGCTTGCCATCCCCTACTACTACAGCGATGCCATCGTCAGCACCGTGCTGATCGTCGCCATCGGAATGTTCGATCCAAAACTCACGTCTTTCATCGGCGGGCTGTTTTCCAGTCGGCCGGCTCGCTGAGGAGATACGGGATGACCGCATTGTCCGAAAACATCAGAAGCCAGCGCCCGGGCTTTGACTACCAGACCTTCTTCGTGCGCTACGGGCTGTTTTTCTTGCTCGCCATCACCTTCATTGCTTTTGCATGGCTACGTCCGACCTTTGTCAGCGCCGGCAATATCAACGACATGCTGCGCTCGGCCAGCATCGCTGCGATCATGTTCCTGGCCCTGACGTGGATCATCGCAGCCGGCGAGATCGACGTCAGCTTCATGTCAGTGGCGGCGCTCGCCAACATGATCGTTGCCGGCCTTGCCAGCCACGGATACGGCTGGCCCGTCGCATCGCTCGCAGGGCTTGCCGCCGGTATTGTCTTCGGCGTGATCAATGGCGGCCTGGTTGCCATCTTCCGGCTGCCGGCGTTGGTCAGCACCATCGCGACCGGAGGCCTGGCGGGATCGATCGCCGCGGCAATTGGTCTCGGCACATCCATCTCGCTGTCCTCAACCGGTTTTGTCGGCGCGCTGCTGCATGCCAATATCGGCATCGTGCCGGTCCTGACGATCATCGTCATCCTGCTTTATGCGCTGGCCTATTACCTTCAGGAACACCTGACGTTCGGCCACTATCTCTACGCTATGGAGCAGAACCGCGCAGCGGTGTCCGAAGCGGGCATTCCGGTAAACCGTATTCTCTTCCTGCTCTACATCCTTTCCGGCGTGCTCTCCTCGATCGCCGGCATCCTGCTCACGGCGGATCTATCCTCAGGCCAGCCATACATCGGCAGCTCGTATTTTATCGACGGCTTAACCGCGGTGCTGCTCGGCGGCATGGCGCTGAAATTCGGCAAGCCGAATGTCATCGGGACGATCGCCGGCGTGGCGCTGCTAGCTTCGCTTCTCAGCGGCGCCGCCCTGCTTGGCTGGACGGATTCCCAGCGACAGATCGTTCGCGGCGCACTGCTCTTGGTCGGCGTCGCCATCGTCGTCTGGGCCCGGCGCAAGAACCGCGCACATATCTGAATGAAGGTCTGATCATGAACAGCAAAACCACTGAACTGCGCAAGGTCGGCAACACGGGCCTCAGCGTGACGGCACTCGGTGTCGGTAGCGCACCGCTTGGCGGCCTCTACGCCCCGGTGGCAACGGCCGATGCCGTCGCCATGTTGACTGCTGCCTGGGAAGCCGGCATCCGCTATTTCGATACGGCGCCCATGTACGGCAATGGCCGCTCCGAGCATCTGGTCGGCCAGGTCCTGCGCGAAAAGATGGAGGGCGAGCGAAACTTCGCGCTCAGCACCAAGGTCGGCCGGCTGATGACCACGCAGCGGGCCGGACGCGCGCTGCCGCCGGAGCCGCCAAAGAACCCGCTCGATCCCGGTTGGTACAACGGCCTACAGTTTCGCGAAGTCTTCGACTACAGCTACGACGGCGTGATGCGCAGCTTCGACGATAGCCAGCAGCGCCTCGGCTTCCCCAATCCCGATATTCTCTATGTCCATGACATAGGACAAGTGACTCATGCGGACCTGCATGACCATCATTGGAGCGCACTTACCAAGGGCGGCGGCTTCAAGGCGCTGACCGAACTGCGGGCTGCCGGCGACATCAAGGGCTTCGGCCTCGGCGTCAACGAGTGGCAGGTCATCCGCGATGCGCTTGATGAGGCCGACCTCGATTGCTCCATGCTTGCGGGTCGCTATACGCTGCTCGATCAGGATGCGGCACGCGAATTTCTTCCGCTGGCGCAGAAGCGCGGCATGGCACTCGTCATCGCAGGCGTCTTCAACTCCGGCATCCTCGCCTCCACGACGCCCGGACGCCGTAAGTTCAACTATGCCGACGCGCCGGAAGAGGTCATCGCCCGTGCCGACCGTCTGAGGGAGATCTGCACAGGCTACGACGTGCCACTTCCGGCCGCAGCACTTCAGTTCCCCATGCGCCACCCGGCCACCACCTGCGTTGTCATCGGCGCAAAGACGGCGGCCCAGGTGACCACCAATGTCGAGTGGTTCGAACAGCCTATACCGGAGGAACTCTGGAGGGCGCTCGAGACCGAGGGCCTTATCGGCTGATCCGACCAGGCTGCCGAAAACTTCACTTCCACTAGAAAGCGAGTATTCCCATGCTGAAAACGCTCAATCCGCTACTCACCGGCCCGCTGTTGCAGATCCTTGCGGATATGGGGCATGGCGACGAGATTGCGATCGTCGATTGCAACTTTCCGGCAGCCACCGTCACCAACCGCGTGATCCAGATTCCCGGCCAGACTGCACCGGCCGTTCTCGATGCCGTGCTGTCGCTCTTCCCGCTCGACGACTTCGTCGACCAGCCGGCGGGCGTCATGGATGCACCGGGCGACCGGCCTGCGATGTATTCGGAATTCGAGGCTGTGATCGCAGCGCAGGAAGGCCGCAAACTGGAACTGGCCGTGATTGACCGTTTCGATTTCTACGATCGGACCAAGTCGGCTTTTGCCGTCATCTCCTCCGGCGAACGCCGGCTCTATGGTAACATCATCCTCAAGAAGGGTGTCGTGCGCGCGTAAACCAGACCGAAAGGGAGGGGAGGGGACCATGCTCGACAGCCATCAGCATTTCTGGAAGATCGAACGGGGCGATTACGGATGGATGACGCCCGATCTCGGTGTCATCTACCGCGATTTCATGCCGGACGGTCTGCGCCACGAAATGAAGCGCGCCGGCATCACGAGAACCATCGTGGTGCAGGCGGCCGAGACGGAAGCGGAAACGGATTTCCTTCTGGACCTTGCGGCAAAGACGGATTTCATTGCCGGCGTCGTCGGCTGGCTGGATATGGATGCGGATGGTTTCGAAAGCCGTCTTGCGCACTATCGGCGCAATCCGCTGTTTGTCGGCATCAGGCCCATGCTGCAGGGGCTGGATGACGACGCCTTCATTCTACGCCCTCAGGTGCTGCGGAGCCTCAAGGCCGTTGAAGCGGCCGGGGTGCCGTTTGACATCCTGACCTTTACCCGCCACCTGCCGCATGTCGCGGAAGCGTTGCGCCAGGTGCCTAATCTCAAAGCCGTGGTTGACCATATCTCGAAGCCGGAAATTGCCGCTTCCGCCATCGAACCGTGGAAGTCGCATATCAGCGAGATCGCGGCTTTCCCGAATGTCTCCTGCAAGATCTCCGGCATGGTGACGGAAGCCTCATCCGACTGGGCGCCTGCCGATTTCCAGCCCTACATCGACCATGTCGCTGATATCTTCGGCCCGGAAAGGCTGATGTTCGGCAGCGATTGGCCGGTCTGCCTTCTGGCGGCGAGCCATGCCGAGGTCTGCAATCTGGCGCGGACCCTGCTGCAAGCACATTTCGGCCCGGCCGAGCTTGAGACCATCTTCGAAAAGAACGCGGCGCACTTCTACGGCGTCTGAAACTTCACGCGCGTTGTCGAACCTTACATCGAGAGAAACAATGACAATTCATCAGAACCTGATCGCCGGCGAGTGGAATGGCGCAGCCGGCACCAACAATATCAACCCATCCGATACCAACGAGGTTGTCGGCATCTATGCCGCCGCCACGGCGGATGACGTGGCCAATGCCATCTCGGCGGCAAAGGCAGCCTTTCCGGCCTGGTCCCGCTCCGGCATACTCGAGCGCCACGCCATTCTCAGGAAAGCCAGCGACGAAATCCTGGCCCGCAAGGAGGAGCTCGCTGCCCTGCTGGCGCGCGAGGAAGGCAAGACGCTTCCTGAGGCAATCGGCGAAACCATCCGCGCTGCGCAGATATTTGACTTTTTCGCAGGCGAGGCGCTGCGTCTGGCGGGCGAGGTCCTGCCGTCGGTTCGCCCGAACATCGGCGTGGAGATCACGCGCGATCCGCTCGGCGTCATCGGCATCATCACGCCCTGGAATTTTCCGATCGCGATCCCGGCCTGGAAGATCGCCCCAGCACTCTGCTACGGCAACACCATTGTTTTCAAACCCGCCGATCTCGTTCCCGGTTGCTCATGGGCTATCGTCGATATTCTCCATCGGGCCGGCCTGCCGAAGGGCGTGCTTAACCTAGTCATGGGCAAGGGTTCCGTCGTTGGACAGGCCATGCTGGATAGCCCTGTCCTGTCGGGGATAACCTTCACCGGCTCCGTCGGAACGGGCAAACGTGTTGCACTTGCTTCCGTCGAGCATAACCGCAAGTACCAGCTGGAGATGGGCGGCAAGAACCCGATGGTGGTGCTCGATGATGCGGACCTGACGGTCGCCGTCGAGGCCGCCGCCAATTCCGCCTTTTTCTCGACGGGCCAGCGCTGCACGGCCTCTTCCCGCCTGATCGTCACCGAAGGTATCCATGACAGGTTCGTCGCGGCGCTGACCGAACGGCTGAAAGGACTGAATGTCGACAACGCGATGAAAGCGGGCACCCATATCGGGCCCGTCGTCGACGAGAAGCAACTGAAGACCGATCTGGATTACATCGCCATCGGCAAGCAGGAGGGTGCAAAACTGGCATTCGGGGGCGAGGTCCTCAGCCGCGACACGCCCGGCTTCTACCTTCAGCCGACACTGTTCACCGAAGCCACGAGCACGATGCGTATTTCCCGCGAGGAGATCTTCGGTCCCGTTGCAGCGGTCATCCGTGTCAAGGATTACGACGAAGCGCTGGCCACGGCGAACGACACGTCCTTCGGCCTGTCGGCGGGCATCGCAACCACCAGCCTGAAACATGCGACGCACTTCAAGCGCAATTCCGAGGCCGGGATGGTGATGGTGAACCTGCCGACGGCAGGCGTCGATTTCCACGTGCCCTTCGGTGGCCGTAAAGGCTCCTCCTTCGGCTCGCGCGAGCAGGGTCGCTATGCCAGCGAGTTCTTCACCACCGTAAAGACTGCCTACACCCTCGCCTGAGGCGCGGAGACGTCATGCTGCCCCGGGAGGAGTTAAGGAAAATGCAATCGAAAACGGACACTGGTGCATCGGATCCACCTATCCTGGCCCTGCGCGGCATAGAGAAATCGTTCGGCCCGGTCTCGGTGCTGAAGGGCGTCGATTTCGACGTCCGTGCCGGTGAGGTCCATGCTCTCATGGGCGAGAACGGTGCCGGAAAATCGACGATGATCCGCATCATGTCCGGCGCCCACCAGCCGAGTGCCGGCGATGTGCTGCTGGACGGGGAGATCACGCGCTTCGGCCAACCACGTGCCGCCCAGGTGGCCGGCATATCGGTGGTGCATCAGGAGCTATTGCTGTTTCCGGCGCTGACAGTGACGGAAAACATCTTCCTCGGCCACGCGCCGAAGACGGCCCTGGGGCTGCTGGATCGGCGCGCCATGCGCGACCGTGCAAAAGCACTGCTTGCCAGACTCGATTGCCCTGAACTCGACATCGACGCCCCGGTCGAAACCCTTTCAGTTGCCAACCGGCAGCGCGTCGAGATCGCTCGTGCGCTGTCGCGCAATGCCCGTGTGCTGGTCATGGATGAGCCGACGGCAGCCCTTGCCGAGGCCGATGTAGTGCGGCTGCTGGATGTGGTGCGTGCGCTGCAGAAGGATGGCGTCGGGATTGTATATGTCAGCCACCGCATGGACGAGGTTTTCCGTATATCGGACCGTGTCACGGTTCTCCGCGACGGCAAAACTGTGGCCTCCAAGCCGATCGCTGAGGTCACGGAAGCAAGCCTGGTTTCGGCCATGGTCGGTCGCGAGATCAGCCAGCTGTTTCCGAAGGAAACCGTGCCTTTTGGTGCGTCGGTGCTGGAACTGGAGGGGCTATCCTGTACGGGTCGCGTCGAGAATGTCAGCTTTAATGTGCGGGCCGGCGAGATACTCGGAATTGCCGGACTGGTCGGCTCCGGTCGGACCGAGCTTGCCGAAACCGTCTTCGGCATCTCCCCGGCGTCATCCGGCGTGATCAGGATCGACGGGCAGCCGGTGACTGTCGGGGGTGTCAGGCAGGCGATCGACAACGGCATCGCCTACGTGCCGGAGGATCGGGCCCAGCATGGCCTGGTAAAGAAGCAGACCATCCGCGACAACGTCGCCATCACCGTCATCGACAAGCTGACCAATGGCTGGCTGGTCGATACGCGCAAGGAGCATTCGCTGGCGAGCGATGCGATCGCAAGATTTGCCGTGCGGACGCGGGGCCCATCGCAGGTCGTCGGTGAACTCTCCGGCGGCAACCAGCAGAAGGTCGTCATCGCCAAATGGCTGGCAAGCAAGCCGAAGGTCCTCATCCTCGACGAACCGACGCGCGGCGTCGACGTCGGCGCCAAATCCGAAATCCACAAACTCATGGTGCAGCTGGCCCGCGAGGGCATGGCGATTGTCATGATTTCAAGCGAACTCCCCGAGGTGATCGGCATGAGCGACCGGATCGTGGTGATGAACGCCCATCGCATGGTGGCGATTATCGATCGCAATGAGGCGACGCCCGAAACCGTAGGTGCTGCAATGATGAGGGGACATGCCGCATGAAGCGTCTTTCACTCGCCAGGATTTTCAACCAGGAGGTTCTTCTGGCCGTCGCGGTCGTCTCGCTGCTGGCTTTGGTCGGCCTCAACAACCCGCGATTCATGGCGTCCAACAACCTCTCCACCATCTTTGTCGGCAATGCATATATCGCGGTTGCCGCCATAGGCATGTCTCTGGTGATCATTTCCGGCCATATCGATGTGTCTATCGGCGCGCTGATCGGCGTGCTGGCGACGATTTCCGGGCTTCTGGTGACCCATGGCTACCCGGTCTGGTTTTCTTGGCTGGCGCCGATTGCCGTCGGATGCCTGATCAACACCGCCCTCGGTATCCTCATAGGCTATATGCGGGTCCCCTCCATCATCGCGACGCTAGGGATGCTCTCCATCCTGCGGGGGCTGCTGATCACCGTCACCGGTGGCGCCTGGATCTCCGGCCTCCCGCCTGCCTTCCAGCTGGCACAGTTTAAACTGATGGGCATCCCCTCGCCAATTCTCTTCATGGTGATCCTCACGCTGCTGGTCGCCTTTGCCATGCGGACAACAGCGTTTGGCCGGGCTATCTATGCAGTCGGCGGCAATCCTGACGCGGCAGAGGCAGTCGGCATTTCGCACCGCGCCATGACCGTCAAGGTGTTTGCCATTCATGGTGTTCTCGCCGGCATAGCCGCCATTCTCTTTGCCACCCAGCTGCAGGTCATCCAGTCCACGGTCCCCAATGGCCTCGAGCTGGTGATCATATCGGCGGCTGTCGTCGGGGGCGTCTCCATCCTGGGCGGCATCGGTACCGTAACAGGTGCGACGCTGGCCGCGATCCTGTTTGCCACGATTGGCTCGTCGCTGATCTTTCTGAATGTCTCGGCCTACTGGCTCCGCGCGGTGCAGGGGGCACTGATCCTTGCGACAGTGCTCGCTGACGTGGCGCGTCGCCACCGTTCACGTTGATGGAGAAAGTCATGAATTTTCGCTTCCTCTATCGTCACGAGACGATCCTTTTCATCATTCTCGTCTGCGTCATGGCGACGCTGTCCTTCTATAACGATCGCTTCCTGACGACTGCCAATCTCCTGAACCAGGGTCGCCTGATGACGGAGGTTGGCCTTATCGTGGTCGCCATGACTTTCGTCATCATCACCGGTGGCATCGATCTGTCCGTCGGTTCGACCGTCGGTCTTTCGGCGATCCTGGTGGGTGTCTTCTGGAAGGCAGGGGTGCCGCTGCCGCTGGCCGCTTTCCTGTCCATCCTCGTCGGCGTTGCCGGCGGCATCGCGAATGGCGTCGTCATCACCCGGTTCCGGGTGCCGCCGCTGATCGCGACCCTTGCCACCCTTGCGCTCTACCGCGGGCTCGCGGAAGGCATCAGCCAGGCGCAGTCCGTGCGCGGCTATCCGGCTTGGTTCCTGAGCATAGGCCAGGGTTACCTGCTGGGCGTCCCGACGCAGCTCTGGCTTCTAGCCATCAGCGCCGGCATTGGCATCTTCGTCCTGCGCTTCACGGCCATCGGCCGAAAGATCTATGCGATCGGCAACAACGAGGCTGCAGCCCGCTACTCGGGCGTCGATGCCGCCCGGATCAAGCTCTGGATCTACGCCAGTTCCGGTCTGCTTTCCAGCATTGCCGCCATCGTCTTCGTCAGCCGGGTTTCGACGACCCGCTCCGACATGGGCACCGGCCTCGAGCTGGATGCCATCACGGCGGTGGTGCTGGGAGGCACTTCGATCTTCGGCGGGCGCGGGTCGATCCTGGGGTCGCTGTTGGGGCTGATCCTGATCCAGGTTCTGAAAAACGGCCTGTCGCTGTCCGGCGTTAAGGGCGACGGCACCATCGTCGTCATCGGCGTGGTGCTGATCCTGGCCGTTCTCGTCTCGAATTTCGTCAGCCGCTTTTCGAACGACTGACATCCAAGGGTACGACCCCGCGGGGGCTACAACGATCTGAAACAGGAGAAGTTTTCATGCGATCGATTATCACCGCACTTCATGCCAGCGCATTTTGCCTCACCAGCATGCTGCCGCTCGCAGTCCATGCGCAGCAGTCGGATTGGACGGGCGGGGATGGAGCGCCGACCAACCCGCTGGCCTGCGATGCGACGGCTGCATCCGTCGATCCCGGCCAGTATGACGGCGGCAGCCCGACTGGCGCGCCTGACCGCAAGGGCAAGCCTTTGAAGGTCGTCGACGTGCCGAAGCTCGTCGGCATCGGCTATTTCATGTCCAGCGCTGCCGGCGCACAGGCGAGCGCCAAGGAAATCGGCAACATGACCGTGACGACCGATGGTCCGACCAAGGCCAATATCGACGAGCAGATCACCTTCATCGACAACTACATCACCAGCGGCGTCGACGGCATCATGCTCTCGGCCAACGATCCCGTCGCGGTCGCGCCTGTCCTTCAAAAAGCGCTGGCCGCCGGCATCAACGTCGTGACCTACGACGCCGATGCCGAGCACGATGCGCGCCAGTGGTTCATCAATCCGGCAACGGCCAACGGCGTCGCCAAGACGCTGATCGACCAGCTGGCCCAGCAGATCGGTGAAGACGGCAGTTTCGCCATCGTCACCTCGACCTTTACCACGCCGAACCAGGCGCGATGGATCAGCGAAATGTCCGCCTATGCCGCAAAGTGCCATCCGAAGATCAAGTTCCTGGAAACCGTCGAAGCTCAGGAAGACAACATCCTGTCCTTCAACCAGGCGCAGACGCTGATCAACAAGTACGGCGACGAACTCAATGGCATCGTCGGCATGACCAGCGTGGCAACGCCTGCAGCGTCCGAAGCCGTGCAGCAGAACAATCTCTGCGGCAAGGTCTCGGTCGTCGGCTTGGCGCTGCCCAATGCCATGAAGCCCTACATTACAAGCGGTTGCGTCAAGTCGGCCGTTCTGTGGAGCACGGACGACATGGGCTACGCCGCTGCGACCGCGCTTCGGGCGCTGGCTGACGGGACCCTCAAGCCCGGCGACAAGACCTTCAAGGCCGGAAAGCTCGGCGACCTGCAGATCGCCAACAAGAGCGAGATCCTGCTCGGTGCGCCGAAGGTCTTCACCAAGGATAATATTGCAAGCTTCAATTTCTGATGTGACCTTTCGGCGGCTCGGGAAATCCGGGCCGCCTTTTCCCGTTGAGCATGAAGGAATATCCAATGACCGAGGCCATCCCTGGAGTCGCCATTTTTGTTGCCAAGCCAGGCCACGAGGCGGAAGTCGAACGCCTGCTGAAAACGCTTGTGACTCCCAGCAGGGGCGAGGCGGGAGCGACCTACTACAATCTTCACAGGGATCGGGAAAATCTGCGTCGCTTCGTCTTCACAGAGGAGTGGGAAAGCCAAGCCGCACTGGACGCACATGTTGCTTCCAAGCATGTCGCGGAAGTGTTCAAGGTTCTGCAGGTTATGCTCGAGAGCTCGCAGATATTTGAACTAACGGTGTTGGAGCCCTGACAATTTCAGGCGATTGCCAGATTGGCGTCGTAATTTTGAAATGCGTTCAGCTTCCTTCTGAGCTGGACCGCAACGTCGACGGTTCATATCCCATCAAGGCGGAAGGCTGTCTCCTTCGGCCCGTTGCCTTCAGTGCTGCTGTCGGTGGCACCTGGCACAAGCTATATTTGCAGCCGACGGCCTGTCGCATTATGTTATGGAAGAATGGAAAGGAGATCGCTGATGCTTTTGCAGAAATACCGCGAGAACAAGCAAGCCTTGAAGCAGATCGGCCGGGAGGCCATCGCCGAGAGCCGCCGTATGGGCCTAACGATCACTGCCAAGGATCGGCAGAACGAGGCGAAGGATAAGGCCCAGCATGAGCGCAAGGAACGTGCTCCGGCTACCGTGAGGTAGCAATCGCTTCATGCCCGAGTTGTGGTGTATCCTCCTCGCAGGGCCGAACGGCTCCGGCAAAACTTCCGCCTTCGCGAAGCTGAAGCTCGAGGGTGTTTGGATCAACGCGGACGAGATCGCCAAAGCGATGCTGGCCGCTGATAACAGATCGACCGAAATCCAAGCTGGTCGATCGGCTCTCCTGAAAATTGACGAGATGATCGACACTAGGCAGTCTTTTATTTTCGAGACGACGCTGAGCAGCAACCAATCGTTGAGAATGATGCGGGTGGCCAAGGCGGCCGGGTTCAAGGTCGGCCTGTACTATGTTGCTTTGGATTCCGTTGAGACAAACCTCGAGCGCGTTAGACAGCGTGTCCTCAAGGGCGGTCACGACATCCCGGAGGAAACCATCCGCAGGCGGCACGATGGATCCTTCGAGAAGCTGACCGAAGCGCTGAGGATCGCCGACGAAGTTTTGTTGATCGACAACTCAGGGATAGAACCGCACGAGGTCTTCGCCATTAGCGGCGGCGTGGTCCAGTCCTTCGACATCGATGACAACCAAGCGCTGCATAAGCTCTTTGAGGCCAAGGTCTGCGAAGCGTACCATCTCATGCGAGCGCTGGAAGGCTTTGAGAGCAGGTAATTGAGGAGGGATAGGCTGCCTCCGGTTGACAGACCTTTAAATGTCTCGCCAACTTTCCCACCGCGCACCGCGCACCGCGAAGTTCGGCGAACTGCCTTCATGAGGCTTGCCGAAAGGAAAATCTACCCGGCGCGGGTTCCAGGTCCAGGATAAGAATGATAATCGGCGGCGGCGATCGGTGGAGGGCCGTAAATTGGCCTCAAGCGACGAAGTATGTCTGTTCAGGAAGTTAAGATATCTGAACGACCTGTCGCCGGTTCGATTCCCTTCAAGAACGACAGAATCGAGTTACCTGTTGTGACGGTTCAACTCGAACGTTATACTGTTTTTGAAAAACAGTATAACGCCGGAATCGAGCTTATGAAATCCGTCGACCTCATGTACCAGACTATGCTCGCCAAGCTAGAGCGCGTCCGCTTTATTCGGGGTCATATCCGCACGATTTGAAGTAGTTGGCACATTCTTGTGGTTCGAACAGTGTGAGGATGTGGCCGAGGGCATTCCATAAGCCGTCGATCGTTCGCTCGGCTTTGGCGCGCAAGACGGCCTTGAGCTTTGCGAATGCCTTCTCGATGGGGTTGAAGTCGGGACTGTAGGGAGGAAGGTAAAGCAACCGGCATCCGGCGTCTTCGATTGCGTGACGCACGCCTTCCGCTTTGTGTGCAGGCAGATTGTCCATGATTACGATGTCGCCTGGTGCCAAGGTTGGAATGAGAACCTGCTGGACATAAGCCTGGAATGCTACCCCGTTCATCGCGCCGTCCAAGACCATGGGTGCGGTCATTCCAGATAGCCTGAGCGCTCCGGTAAACGTCGTTGTCTTCCAATGGCCGTGCGGGACCGGCGAGCGGCATCGATCTCCGCAAGGGGCTCGTCCACGAAGCCGAGACATCTTCGTGCTTAGGCCGGTTTCATCGATGAAGACGAGCCTCGCCGGATCGAGATCAAGTTGGCCGTCGAACCAGTCCTGGCGGCGTTTCAGGAGGTCAGGACGCTCCTGCTCCAGTGCATGTGCGGTCTTTTTTTGAAAGTCCAGCCGCGCTTTCGCAGCCAGACGTCAAGTGCGCTGCGGCCGATCGATACGGCTTTGTCCTCACGCAATCGCAGAACCATCTCGTTGAGCGTGATATCCTTTTCCTCTTCGATCATGCCGATGATGAACTCCTCGTGAGCATCGAGGCGTGAGCCACCGCGCCGGCCCTGCCTCAAAGGCGTCAACTGACCCGCCCGCGCGCTGGCGATCCAGGCGATGGCCGTTGAAATGCCAATTCCAAATCTGGCCGCCGCTGATCGCGCTGACATGCCATCACGTGACACAGCCAGAACGCGGCTACGCAGATCATCACTGAAAGCTCGGGTCATATTGCCTCCGACAAAATCAACAGCCGGGGCAATGGAATCAGAATTCGGAAGCCAAGGAAATCCCAAATGCGATTCCGCGTTCAATGGACGCGCTCTAGGTCAGCGCTCGCTCGACGCCGCTTGGACGGCTGATTTCCCTCCAGAGGGTCGATTTACGCCCGCGAACATCAAGGGACGCAAGTATTGGTATTTCGACATCCCGGATGGACACGGTGGTACGAAACGTCGTTATGTTGGTCCTGCTGACGATCCGGATATAGCCCAGCGCGTATCTGATCATAAGCGAGACAAGGACGATCTACGCGCTCGCAGGCGCTTGGTAAACACCCTGACCCGTGAAGGCGGGATGATATCCCCCGACGCAATGTCAGGCGATATCGTTGAAGCTTTAGCCAACGGGGGTCTCTTTCGACTTCGTGGCGTTCTCATCGGTACGGTGGCCTTTCAATGCTATTCAGGGCTGCTGGGCGTGCGCCTTCCCATGGCCGCGATACTGACCGGCGATGCGCACATCGCTCAGGATTATGCCATCAGTCGAGAGGTTGAGGATAGTCTGCCTCCGATCGTAAAACTGCTGCAGGACGTCGACGCCAGTTTCCGGCCCGTTCCACATAGATCGGGATCAGCGGCTTCGTCCGCATTTCAAAATGCTGGCGGCTACAGGGTGGAATTTTTGACATCGAACCGCGGCTCGGACGACTACATCGATCAGCCGGCGAAGATGCCCGCCCTTGGCGGCGCCAGCGCGGATCCACTACGCTTTCTCGATTTTCTTATCAGGGAACCCGTAAGGACAATACTTCTCCACCGAAGCGGCATCCCAGTCGTTGTCCCCGATACAACTAGATATGCGGTCCACAAGCTCATAGTCGCCAGCCGCCGCCAAACTGACGGGCAGGGGCCAGCGAAGCGTGAGAAGGACCTTCGCCAAGCCGCGCTGCTTTTTGAAGCGCTGCAGCAGACGAGGCGATCTGCCGACTTGGCCCTCGTCTACAACGAAGCATGGGAGCGCGGGCCGGCTTGGCAACAAGCTATTCGAACCGGGGCGGGGATGCTGCCAGCACCAGATGCGGACCGGTTCAAAACGGTGCTAATCGACGGCGCAAAGAAAAACCGCGAAAATATTGAACTTCCATTTAGCGAATAGTCCGCCTTTCCATTGAACGCCAGGTTGGTGATTGCGTTCAAAGCGGCGCGCACGAATAGGGTGCCAAAAGTTCAATTCTGTTCAAGGCGAACCCACGCCTCTTTCGAATCCATATCTCGCAGTGCAATCAGTGACAAAGCAGTTCGCTGGATCAGCGGATCTAATCACTGGAGCGCTGACGATGTTTACGGCATCGCCAGCCCACTTATGTTCAAGCGGCTTCCCAGACCTGGTTCAAAATCTTTGCAGCCAGTGCTGCCTTGTCTTGTGGAAGGAAGCGTCCGTAGTGCTGTTGAACCATCTCCGGGGTATCCTGAATGGCATAGCTCGCCTGTTCGTATGACCCGGTGAGCTTCAGAATGTGCGTCGCCAAAACGTCTCGAACATTGTGCGGGCCGTGTGGCAGCAAGCCACTGATCGCTCCGCGACCGGTGTACGGGTTATAGATGCCGTAGCGTTGGATGATGAGACGCCAAGCCTCATAGAACGTCGTCTGGTTGTAGGCCGCATCAGCGCTTGAAAGTTTGACGGTTTTGACGAAGAACGTACCCGGATCGGTAGCCTTACCGAGCAGGACTTTTCGATGACGTTCGATGTAGACGTTGATGTAGTGATAGAGGTCGAGCAGGTCGGGCAGGATCAGCCTGAATGGCTTCGATCCGAAGAACGAAGAGTTGGCATTTTTAAATGCGACTGATGGAATCAGCACTTCCCAGCCATTTTCTCTGTCACTCCACCGAATTTCTCCGCGCCGCATTTCTTCAAGACGCCTTTCAGAGGTAGGGAAATGACCGCGTGGGCAAAACAGCAGTTGCCGCAGGTTCTTTTGCCGTAGGCCGAGATGAAGTCCTAGTCGTAGCATGAGAAACGAGCGTACGGATTCTGCAGCAGCTCTTGGATAGCGGTCTTTATCAGGCATGCGGAGAAGGATTTCATCTGTGATCTTGCGATATTCGGCAAGAGGGCTCGGTGCCTCCAGCACGCACATGATCGGCTCGAAGGGGTCTCGGTGGACCCGCATGACCCGGTGGATTTCCCTGATACGGTTTCTTGCATGGGAATGAAAGGCATCGCAGCAAGCTTGCCAATCACGCTTGGCGAGGGCGATCTCTTCCTTTGTTACCAAGCCATCTACCGGCACCACGCGCTCGATGAGTTCGGGATGCTGCCTGATCCAACCGGTTTCCTCCCGGGTGAGCGATAATGAGATGCTGAGCATGTCCGCTTCCCAGGCCGTGTAGAAGCCGCGTCGTCGCTCACGCCACTGTAGATACCAATCCCAGACACCCGGAAAAACCAGGAGGCCGAAGGTCAACGCACCTAGCGGCACGCCTCGGCCAGCGACCTCTCCTTCAGGTGAAGCGGCGAGAGCACCGAACATCAACCCAAGATGCTCAAGCTTCTGAGATGCCGTCTCCTCGCCCCACACTCCATTGCGTTTGAAGCCCACTGCAGTCAGGGTCGCGGTCTTGAACGACATGAGAGTAGCCATTTCGAGCGCGAGTTGAGCAGGTGCGTCGATTACCCCTGAAACCATATCGGGGTCTTCCAGCTCGTCCTTACAATCATCGACTATCTTATGTGGTGACGTCATCGGTCTGTGAGAGCCGCCGTAGGTTACGCCAGGAAATCGGATGGCATAACGTTGTTTGGTCGCCAGCGCCTGATAACGGCGATAGTCTGTCGCACCGGTTAGGATGACCCGCCTTACCCATTCAAGAATTTCGGCCCGCTTTTCCTCCGGCAATGAATTGAAGTCATCCGGCAGATGCCATGCCAGACGTCGACGCTCTGCAGGAGATACATCGTCACCAACATCATATCCGACCCCGGCACGAGACTGATGCGGAAGCTTTTCTTTGAAGTAACCGAATGGCAATCGGTACCGGCGTTCTATTCGATTGAGGATTTCCAAGTTTGCCACGCTGCGTGGCGCTTTCGTTCCCTTCAACCAGCTCAACAAGGTTGTTGCTTCAAGCGCATCACCGTCCCGGAATATGGCGCGATGCAAATGGTAGTAACTCTCGCCCAAGCGGTCGATATGGAACTGGAGAGCCGCCTGAAAAGACACCGGTTAGTCGTAACTCTCAAAGAGCGGTTCCGGGAACTCTTCGATGAGCTTGGGTTTCGGCCCGGGCTTTGATCGATAACTGGGTTTTGCAGCGTCTGAAGCTTTCTCGATTGAGAGACTTTTTGCGCGGCTGCGTGTCTTTGCTGCTCTGCGCGTGGCCGAGGGTCTTGTATGGACTTGAACTGCCCCCCATTTCGACCGGACAGTCGGCGTAAGCAGAAAGGCTCAAGCACAGGCTTGGGTATAGGCTTATGTCTAACGAGTACCGACACGTTGAATTGCTGACGGGTGATGTTCGCCGCAGG